>NZ_FMCV01000001.1 GCF_900091565.1 Micromonospora marina
GACGCCCGTACCGACGGGGGTCGGCGCGGGTGCGCTCAAGAAAGTCTTCGAGGGGATCCGGCCGCACGCGGGGCAGGGGGTGCCACATCGCGGCGCCGGAAGCATGTCCAACGACCCGCCACCCGGCATCATTCCCGGGCCGGCTCGCGCCACGGTAGGGGCGGCGCGGTTCACGTCGTCGGAACCGTGTTCAACGACCAGCCGACCGGGATGATTCCCGGGGCCTCCCGGATGCCGCCCGCTTGGGGGCGCCGCGGGTGCTCGGTCGTTCACCCGGTTACAACGCCACCCACCCGCCAGCGATTCCACCCCCCGGGGTGCCGCCCACCACCCCGAACCCGACACCCGCGCCCACAAGCCCTTACACCCGACCCCCGACCGGCCCCCGGGTTGCGGCAGTTCCCGGCGCCGACGAGGACACAAGCCTTTGATCACCTGCCAGAGGGGCCCTCCCGGGCACCCCTCAAGGCGTCGATCATGAGGTTGACGGCGACAAAACGGACACCAAACACCGCCATGCGGGGCACCCAATTGCAAGATCGCGCGTCACCGGCGGGATCATGGACGGTTCCCGGTCGGGGCTGACGAGGACCTCGGGAAGTCCGCGATCTTGGAGTTGTGGTGCCTCGCGGACGCCGCGAACCCGGCATCGTGGGCGCCACAACTCCAAGATCGGCACGAGCAGGGGCTCTCGCGACCGACGGGTAGGGCGGGAGTGCGGGGCGCGACTCAGGCGGCGGGCCAGTCCTGGGGCGCCAGACGCGGCGAGACCGCCCCCGGAGGGGCGGCCTCGAGCCAGGACAGGAATCCGGTGACCGTGGATCGCGCCATGGCGATCTCGATCGGCGCGTGGTGGCTGGTACAGCGAAGGATGACCCACTCGGCCGGCATGGACATGCGCTCCTGGCCCTCGGGCAGCCGGCGACGCTCGACCGCCAGCCCCTTGCGCGAGAGGATTCGCTTGGGGCGCAGCGCGAAGCTGAACATGCGATACCAGCGGAGCTCGTCGCCGACGAAGCGACCGAACCCGGGTGACCAGCCGCGACCGTCGAGGATCGTGTTGACCCGGACGCTCAGCCGGATGATGCCACCGCTACGCGTGAACAGGGCCCGCCGGATGAAGAGGATCAGAATGGCGACGACGACTACCGCGACGCCGATTCCGAACCCTTCGACGATCTCCATCGGCGGGTCGGCTCAGCGGGCCGGGGTGGCGGGGGTTGCGCTCTCGGCGAGCACCGTGACGCCCTCGGCGGTCACCGACAGGAAGCCGCCGGGTACGTCGAATGCGACCTGCTGGCCACCGGCCTGCTTGATGCGTACCTGGCTGGGCTCCGCGAGCTGGCCGAGCAGCGGTGCGTGCCCCGGCAGCACACCGAGCTCACCCTCGGTCGTCCGCGCGACGACCATCTCGGCCTCGCCGGTCCAGACCTTCTCCTCGACGGCTACGAGCTCGACGTGAAGCTGCTGTGCCACGCTGTCTCCTTGCTGCGGCGGCGGGGTTGCCGAAAGTCTAGTCGCGGCCCCGCGGCCCACCCAACGCGGGTGGTGAGAGCCGGGCCACCACGGCCCCGCACCCGCTCAGGCTACTTGGCCTTCTGGATGAAGTCGGGGTGCTCCAGCAGGAAGGCGTCGAGCTGTTCGGCATGCAGCGCGGTGAAGAAGTCCTCGGCCGGTTCGAGCAGTTGCTCGCCCCGGTAGTTGCTGCCGGTGCCGATCCCCCCACCCGGTAGCTTGATCGTCTCGATCGCGTCGGGACGGATGTCCTTCAGCGCCAGCCCGAAGTCCACCACGCTGTTGCCGCGCCCGTTGAAGACCAGCGACTTGCCGGCCGCGCGCAGGACCCGATCCAGCTTGACCGGGTTGGTCACCACGTCGGCGCTGAACGCCTGGCTCGCCATCGCCTTGACGAACTGCTGCTGGTGCCGCTGCCGGCCGTAGTCGCCGTCCGGCACGCCGTTCTTCGGGTAGCGCTGCCGGACGTAGTCGAGTGCCTGCCAGCCCTCGAGGTGGGCGTTGCCCTTCTCGTACACCGCCTGGGGCCCGAGATAACCGCCGCCACCGGGCCTGAGCTGGCGGGGCGTGCCGTCCGGCTGGAGGTGTTCGGACCGCACCTCGCGCTCGATGTACATGTCGACGCCGCCCATGGCGTCGACGATCTTCTTGAAGCCGCTGAAGTTGATGATCGCGCCGGCGTCGAAGCGCTCGATGCCGGTGACCTCCTGCACGGTCATGGCGAGCAGCTCGAAGCCCTGTGCGGTGCTGGGGTTCTGCCCCGGGACGTTGCTGCCGTGCGCCATGGCCGCGTTGAGCCGGTCGTTGGCACCCGGGTAGTCGGCCTTGGGGAAGGCCGGGATGTCCACCCGCAGGTCGCGCGGGAGCGAGAAGAGATAGCCCCGGTCCATGCTGGCGGGCACGTGCAGCACCATGATCGAGTCGGCCAGTGGCCGGGCCGTCGACGTACGCGGGTCCACGCCGACCAGCAGGATGTTGAGCGGGCCCTTGATGTCGCTCTTCTTCTCGTTGGCGCCGGCGGCCTGGTCACCGAAGAGGTCCGCCTTGCCGATCGACCCCTCGTAACGGGCGACCAGGACGCGGGAGCCGACCAGCACGGAACCGCTGAGCACCACCATGACGATGCCCAGGATCGTGCAGACCCGGGCCCACCGGGGCACGCCGCGCCAGATGGACCGCTTTCCGCGATCCGCGCCGCCCTTACCGCCCACGAGCATCTCCAATCGTCGCGCCCACGGTAGGGATACGGGCGCGGGGTCCGTCTGGTTGCAGAGATCAACGGCCGGGATGTGAAGTCGTGTCACGAACGGTACCGCGGGATCCGGCGACCCGCTTGCCGGCGAACCGGGCATCTGATAGTGCAGTGCCCCGGACAGGCGAAGGCCGCCCCGGCTTTCGCCGGGACGGCCCCCCGTGTGTGTGAGCGGGCTCTCAGCCCTCCTCGCCCATCAGCTCCTTGGCCTTGGCCTTGAGGTCCTCCAGGCCGCCGCACATGAAGAACGCCTGCTCCGGGAAGTGGTCGAACTCCCCCTCGCTGATCCGGCGGAAGGCGTCGATGGTCTCGTCGATCGGGACCGTCGAGCCGGGGACGCCGGTGAACTGCTCGGCCGCGTACGTGTTCTGCGAGAGGAACCGCTCGATCCGGCGGGCACGGCCGACGGTGAGCTTGTCCTCCTCGGAGAGCTCCTCGATGCCGAGGATGGCGATGATGTCCTGCAGGTCCTTGTAGCGCTGCAGGATCCGCTTCACCTCGGTGGCGACGGCGAAGTGCTCCTCGCCGACGAACTCCGGGGCGAGGATCCGGGACGAGGACGCCAGCGGGTCCACGGCCGGGTAGATGCCCTTGTCGGAGATCGACCGCTCCAGGTTGGTGGTCGCGTCGAGGTGGGCGAACGTGGTGGCCGGCGCCGGGTCGGTGTAGTCGTCGGCGGGCACGTAGATCGCCTGCATCGAGGTGATGGCCTGGCCACGGACGGAGGTGATCCGCTCCTGCAGCTCGCCCATCTCGTCGGCCAGGGTCGGCTGGTAACCCACGGCGCTCGGCATGCGGCCGAGCAGCGTGGACACCTCGGAACCGGCCTGGGTGAAGCGGAAGATGTTGTCGATGAAGAGCAGCACCTCCTGCTTCTTCACGTCGCGGAAGTACTCCGCCATGGTCAGCGCGGACAGCGCGACCCGCAGGCGGGTGCCCGGCGGCTCGTCCATCTGGCCGTAGACCAGCGCGGTCTTGTCGATGACGCCCGACTCGGTCATCTCGGCGATGAGGTCGTTGCCCTCGCGGGTGCGCTCACCCACGCCGGCGAAGACCGAGGTACCACCGAAGTTCCGGGCCACCCGGGTGATCATCTCCTGGATGAGCACCGTCTTGCCCACGCCGGCACCGCCGAACAGGCCGATCTTGCCGCCCTTGACGTACGGGGCGAGCAGGTCGATGACCTTGATGCCGGTCTCCAGCATCTCGGTCTTCGGCTCCAGGTCCGCGAAGGCCGGGGCCTTGCGGTGGATGCCCCACCGGTCGTCGGCGTCGATGGTCTCGCCCTCGGTGAGGTTGAGGCACTCGCCGATCGCGTTGAACACGTGGCCCTTGACCGCGTCGCCCACCGGCACGCTGATCGGCGCACCGGTGTCGCGCACCTCGGTGCCGCGCACCAGGCCGTCGGTCGGCTGCATCGAGATGGCGCGGACCAGGTTGTCACCCAGGTGCTGGGCGACCTCCAGGGTCAGCGTCTTCTCACCGCCGGAGAGAGTCACGTCGACGTGCAGGGCGTTGAACAGCTCCGGCATGGCGTCGCGCGGGAACTCGGCGTCGACGACCGGGCCGATGACCCGGACCACGCGACCCGTGGCCGTCTTGGTCTCAACTGCGGTAACAGTCATCACACTTCACTTCCCGACGCGGCCAGCGCGTTCGCGCCGCCGACGATCTCACTGATCTCCTGGGTGATCCCGGCCTGACGGGCCGAGTTCATCTCGCGCGTGTACTTCTCGATCATCTCTTCGGCGTTGTCGGTGGCGCTCTTCATCGCCCGCCGGCGGGCGGCCGACTCGCTCGCCGCCGACTCCAGCAACGCCGCGAAGATCCGCGTGTTGATGTACTTCGGCAGCAGGGCGTCGAGCAGCGACTCCGGCTCCGGCTCGAACTCGTACGCCGGAAGTGCGCCCTCGGTCCGCGGCCGGTCCTCGACCTGCATCGGGCCGATGATCCGGGTCACCGGGTTCTGCGTCATCAGGGACTTGAACTCGGTGTAGACGATGTGCAGCTCGTCCACGCCGAGGATCCCGTCGGCACCGGCGTCACCGTCGGTGTCGTCCGCGCCGGCGGTGAACGCCTTGATCAGCGTGTCACCGACCTCGCGGGCGTCGGCGAACGTCGGCTGCTCCGAGAAGCCCGTCCAGCTACCGGCGATCTGCCGGCTGCGGAACCGGTAGTACGCCACGCCCTTGCGGCCGATGACGTAGAGCACCGGCTCCTTGCCGTCGGCGCGCAGCCGGGCGATCAGCGACTCGGCGGTCCGGATCGCGTTCGAGCTGTACCCACCGGCCAGCCCTCGGTCGGCCGTGACCAGCAGGACGCCCGCCCGCCGCACCCGCTCGCGCGGGGTGAGCAGCGGGTGGTCGATCCGCGCGTTCGAGGCCAGCGCCGTCAGCACGCCGGTGATCGCCTCGGCGTACGGCAGCGAGGCCGCCACCTTGGCCTGGGCCTTGGCGATGCGGCTCGTCGCGACGAGCTCCATCGCCTTGGTGATCTTCTTCATCCCCTTGGCGGAACGGATCCGCTGCCGGAGAACGCGTACCTGGGCGGCCATCGGATCAGCTCTCGTCCGGGCGGTCGGCGCCGTCGCGCAGGCGGGTCACCGTCTCGCGGGACTGCTCACCCTCCAGCGGCTTGGCCGGCGCCTCGTTGATCCGGACCTCGTCCTCCTTGCCCAGGAAGAGGTGCTTGAACTCGCCGATCGCCGAGTCGAGCGAGGCGATGATGTCGTCGCCCCACTTGTTGTCCGCGATCGCGGCGAGGATGCCCTCGTGCTTGTGCCGGAGGTACTGGAGGAACTCCGACTCGAAACGGCGGACCTCGCCGACCGGGACGTCGTCCAGCTTGCCCTCGGTGCCGGCCCAGACGGAGACGACCTGCTCCTGCACCGGGTACGGCGAGTAGTTCGGCTGCTTGAGCAGCTCGACCAGGCGGGAACCGCGGTCCAGCTGGGCCCGGGAGGCCCGGTCCAGGTCGGAGGCGAAGGCGGCGAACGCCTCCAGCTCGCGGTACTGGGCCAGGTTGAGCCGCAGCGAGCCGGCGACCTTCTTCATCGGCTTCACCTGGGCGGCGCCACCGACTCGGGAGACCGAGGTGCCGACGTTGATGGCCGGCCGCACGCCCTGGTTGAACAGGTCGGTCTCGAGGAAGATCTGGCCGTCGGTGATGGAGATGACGTTGGTCGGGATGAACGCCGAGATGTCGTTCGCCTTGGTCTCGATGATCGGCAGACCGGTCATCGAGCCGCCACCCAGCTCGTCGGAGAGCTTCGCGCAGCGCTCCAGCAGACGCGAGTGCAGGTAGAAGACGTCACCCGGGTAGGCCTCACGGCCCGGCGGGCGGCGCAGCAGCAGCGACACGGCGCGGTACGCCTCGGCCTGCTTGCTCAGGTCGTCGAAGACGATCAGGACGTGCTTGCCGCCGTACATCCAGTGCTGCCCGATGGACGAGCCGGTGTAGGGCGCCAGGTACTTGAAGCCGGCCGGGTCGGAGGCCGGGGAGGCGACGATGGTGGTGTACTCCATCGCGCCCGCCTCCTCCAGCGTCCCCTTGATGGAGGCGATGGTGGAGGCCTTCTGGCCGATGGCGACGTAGATGCAGCGGACCTGCTTCTTCGGGTCGCCGGAGCGCCAGTTCTCGCGCTGGTTGAGGATCGTGTCCAGAGCGACGGTGGTCTTGCCGGTCTTGCGGTCACCGATGATCAGCTGGCGCTGGCCGCGGCCGATCGGGGTCATCGCGTCGACGGCCTTGATGCCGGTCTGCAGCGGCTCGTCGACCGACTTGCGGGACATCACGTTCGGAGCCTGGAGCTCCAGCTCGCGGAAGCCCTCGTTGGCGATGTCGCCCAGGCCGTCGATCGGCTCGCCGAGCGCGTTGACCACGCGGCCGAGGAACGCGTCGCCGACCGGCACCGAGAGCACCCGGCCGGTGCGCTTGACGCGCTGCCCCTCTTCGATCCCGCCGAAGTCACCGAGGACGACGACACCGATCTCCCGGACGTCGAGGTTCAGCGCCACGCCGAGCGTGCCGTCCTCGAACTCCAGGAGTTCGTTGGTCATGGTCGAGGGGAGACCCTCGACGTGGGCGATGCCGTCACCGGCGTCGGCGACGGTGCCGACCTCCTCGCGGGAGACGTCGGCCGTGTAGGAGGAGACGTAGCGCTCCAGGGCGCCGCGGATCTCCTCCGTCGAGATGGTCAGCTCGGCCATCCTCTGCTTCCTTAAGTATCTCAGGGCCCGGGATACCTGGTACCGACCGGTCCGATGGCGACGAATCAGGGCTCAGCGCTTGGCGAGCGCGTTGCGGGTCTCGTTGAGGCGGCGCAGGACGGTCCCGTCGTACAGGTCGGATCCGACTCGTACGCGCACTCCGCCGAGCACGTCGGGGTCGACCGTCTGCTTGACGGACACCTCCCGACCGTACATCTGGGAGAGGCGGACACCGAGGCGTCGCTCCTCCTCCTCGGTCAGCGGGGCCGCCACGGTCACGTACGCGACCTGACGGTCCCGCCGGTCGGCGGCCAGCTCGACCAGCCGGGTGAGCGCACCGGTGAAGGAGCGTCCCCCGAAACCGGCGAGCGCGGTCTCGACGAGGCGGATGGTGACCGGCTGGGCCTTGCCGGCGAGCAGCTGCTGGGCCAGTTCGGCCCGCCGCTGCACCGGGGCCATCGGGTCGGAGAGCGTGTTGGACAGCTCGGCGGAGCCGGAGACGACCTGCCCGAAGCGGAACAGCTCGTCCTCGACCTCGCCCAGGTCACCGGCCAGGTCGGCGCTGGCGAGCAGCGCCTCCACGCCGAGGCGCTCGACGCCGTCGAGCAGCTCGGACGGAACCGACCAACGGCCGGACACCATCGACGTGAGCAGGTCGAGCGCTTCCGCGCCGATCCGCCCGCCCAGCATGTCGCCGAGCAGGCCGGCACGATCGGCACCGGCCCGGGCCGGGTCGGAGAGCGCCCGGCGCAGCCGCGGCTCGCGCCGCAGCAGGGCGGCGACGGAGAGGATGTCGTCGGCGGTGGAGGCCACCGCCGACGGCTCCGCGCCGCGGACGTACGCGTCGAGGCGCTCGGCCCCGGCCCGGTACGACTCCCGGCTGGCGGCCTGCATCAGCGGGCCCCCGTGCTCTCGAGATCGCTCAGGAACCGGTCGACGGTGCCCTTGCGACGCGCCTCGTCGGCGAGCGACTCACCGACGATCTTGCTGGCCAGGTCCACCGCGATGGTTCCCACCTCGGTGCGCAGCTCGCGCACGATGGTGGCCCGCTCGGCGGCGAGCTGCTCCTTGCCGGCGGCGATGATCCGGTCGGACTCCTCGCGCGCCTTGGCGAGGATGTCCTGGCGGATGCCGTCGGCGTCGGCCCGCGCGTCGTCGCGGATCTTGGCGGCGTCGGTACGCGCCTCCGCGAGCTGGGCCCGGTACTGCTCGAGCAGCTGGTTCGCCTCGGCCTGGGCCGCCTCGGCGCGCTTGATGCCACCCTCGATCGCGTCGACCCGCGCCTGGTACATCGCCTCCATGCGGGGCATGACGAACTTCAGCAGGACGAAGACGAGCAGGGCGAAGGAGATCGTTCCGACGACCATCTCCTGCCAGATGGGCAGGATCGGATTGTGCGCGCCTTCGGCGGCGAGATACATGTCAGACCTCCGGATCGGGAGAGCTCGCGTCAGCTAACGGCGAAGGCGAGCACCAGGCCGAACAGCGCCAGCGCCTCGACCAGGGCGAAGCCCAGCACCAGCCAGGTGCGGTTGTAGCCGGCCGACTCGGGCTGGCGGGCGCTCGACTGGATGTAGGCCGCGAAGACCAGAGCCACACCGATACCGGGGCCGATGGCGGCGAGGCCGTAGCCGATGGTGTTGACGTTGCCACCGATCTCGGCAAGAACGTTCATTGCGGGTATTCCTCCTAGTTCACACGTGAGGGCTCACGTGTACGCGGTCGGTACCAGATGCTTGGCCGGGCCGGTTGCCCGCCGAGCCGGATCTCAGTGCTCGTCGGCCAGCGACGTGCCGATGTAGTTGGCGCTCAGCGTGACGAAGACGTATGCCTGCAGCACCGCCACCAGTGCCTCGAAGAAGGCCATCACGATCGCCATCGCGAAGGAGAAGACCGAGGTGACCTGGACGAAGATGCTGCTCGACCCGAGCATCACGAAGCCGCCGACGGTGAAGACCAGCAGGAGCAGGTGGCCGGCGAACATGTTGGCGAAGAGCCGCAGTGCCAGGGTGACCGGCCGGACGACGAAGTTCTGCAGGAACTCGATCGGAATCAGCAGGAAGTGCATCGGCCACGGCACGCCGGGCAGGATGAGGCTCTGCTTGAGGTACTTGCCGAGGCCGTGCTTGCGGACGCCGACGTAGTTGTACATGACGTACGAGATGGCGGCGAGCACGATCGGGAACGCGATGTGCGAGTTCGGCGAGATCTGCAGGCCGGGCACGATGCTGAAGATGTTGGTCAGCAGGATGAAGCTGAACAGCACAGTGAGGTAGGGCGCGAAGCGGATGCCCGCGTTGCCCATCTGCTCCCGGGCGATGTTGTCCCGGACCAGCCCGTAGACCGCCTCGGCCGCCCACTGGCCCTTGCCCGGCACCAGCTTCGGCTTCCGGTACGCGGCCACGAAGAAGATGATCAGCAGCGCGACGGCGATCCAGATCATGATGCTGAACTTGGTGACCCAGGGGCCGGCCACGTTCGGCGGGTAGAAATCCCCGACGCTGGGGGGCCAGGGAAGGTCCTGGGCGACGACCAGCTGTCCGCTCACCGTGTCATCCTCCGCACTCAACAGACCCGCGCGTGCCGGAACTCAGGCACTGAGCCTCTTCATGATCAGGTAGATCGCCCCGGCCGCGCCGAGCATCATGCCGACGGCGACCCCGATGCCGGCCGGCAGACCGAGGAACCGCTCCGCCAACCAGCCGAGGCCACCCCACACCAGAATGCCGGCGAGAAGGTAACCCACGACGGCGCCCGCCACGCCGTCCGACGAGTGCTCGTCGGACTTGTGGGAGTGGGGGTCATCGGCCATGACGTGGCGAACAATATCAGCAGGGGCGCGCGGGGATGTGCGGCACCCCCCACACTGCGGACAGCGTGCGGGCCGTGCTGCGGGCGCGTCAACCTCGCGCCACGTTACTCCTGTCGCGCCCGTCAGGGCACCCGCCGGACCGGACACGATTCGGCGACGTCACTCGATGTCGTCGCGACGCGTGAAGGTGGGCAGCGGAGACCTCATCGCCCAGGTCAGGTGGGCGCCGGTCCACACCACGACGGCCGCGATGATGGCCACGCCCATGGCCGGCAGACCGGGCCAGCCGGTGGCCGCCACGGCGGCCATCACCACGCCCAGAATCACGATCTTGGTGGCGTAGGTGACCAGCCCGACCGACATGATCATCCGGGGGTGGACGGCGTCCGCCCAGGCCACCGAGAGGCTGGAGATCAGGTAGCTGACGATCACCAGCGCCACGCCGGCCGCGAACCCGGCCGCACCGGTCGGCCCGCGCAGCAGCGCCGCCACCGGCACCCCCACCACCGCGAGCGCCGCGCACGCCAGCAGCGGCAGCCGCAGGTGGGTCAGCCGGGCCCGGATCGCCCCAAGCTCGCCCGCCCGTGGCGCGGTCATCGGGGGTACGCCGGGAAGGCGGCGGCCAGCTCGGCGACCTCACGGGCAACTGCGGCCAGCGTGTCGACGCCACCGGGGGCGCCCGGATCGGTGCGTACCGCGCGCGCGATCAGCCCCGCGATCCGGCCCATCTCCCCCTCACGCATGCCCTGGGTGGTCACGCTCGGCGTGCCCACCCGGATGCCGGAGGCGACCAGTGGCGGCTGCGGGTCGTACGGGATGGCGTTCTTGTTCAGGGTGATGCCGGCGGCCTCGCAGCGGGCCTCGGCCTCAGCGCCGGTCACGCCCGCCTCCCGCAGGTCCAGCAGCGCCAGATGGGTGTCGGTGCCGCCGGAGACCGGCCGCAGGCCGTCGGCGGCCAGGCCGTCGGCGAGCGCGCGGGCGTTCGCGACCACCTGGGCGGCGTACGTGCGGAACTCCGGCTGCGCGGCCTCGCGCAGCGCGACCGCCTTGGCCGCGACGGCGTGCATCAGCGGGCCGCCCTGGGTGAACGGGAAGACCGCCTTGTCGATCCGGGCCGCCAGCGGCTCCCGGCAGAGGATCATGCCGCCGCGCGGACCGCGCAGCACCTTGTGGGTGGTCGCGGTGACCACGTCGGCGTACGGCACCGGGGACGGGATCGCACCGCCGGCCACCAGGCCGACGAAGTGGGCGGCGTCCACCATCAGGTACGCGCCGACCTCGTCGGCGATCTCCCGGAACCGGGCGAAGTCGATGAGCCTGGAGTACGCGGTCGCGCCACAGATGACCAGCTTGGGCCGGTGCGCCCGGGCCAGGTCGCGCACCTCGTCGTAGTCGATCGTCTCGGTGTCCGGCCGGACCGTGTAGCCGACCGGGTGGAACCACTTGCCGGAGAAGTTCACCCGGCTGCCGTGGGTCAGGTGCCCGCCGTGCGGCAGGTCCATGGCCAGCACCGTGTCGCCCGGCTGCACCAGGGCCGCGTACGCGGCCAGGTTGGCGCTCGCCCCGGAGTGCGGCTGGACGTTCGCGTGCTCGGCGCCGAACAGATCCTTCGCCCGGGTAACGGCCAGCATCTCGGCCCGGTCCACCTCGGCGCAGCCGCCGTAGTAGCGCCGCCCCGGGTAGCCCTCGGCGTACTTGTTGGTGAGCGTGGAGCCGAGCGCGGCCAGCACCGCCGGTGAGGTGAGGTTCTCGCTGGCGATCAGTTGCAGGCCGCCGCGCAGCCGGTCCAGCTCGCCCAGCAGCACCTCGGCGATCTCCGGGTCGGCGGTACTGAGCTGCTGGAAGTCCGGCCCCCAGAAGGTGTCCCTCGCGTTCTCCACAGCGAAGGAGTCTACGGAGCCGCACACTGGATGCCGTGAGATGCCTCGTCACCGGTGCGACCGGCTACATCGGCGGGCGCCTCGCGCCCCGGCTGCTGACCGAGGGGCACACCGTACGCTGCCTGGCCCGCACCGCCGGGCGGCTGCGGGACGTGCCGTGGGCGGCCGACGCGGAGATCGTCGAGGGTGACCTGCGCCGCCCGGAGACGCTGCCGGCCGCGTTCGAGGGCGTGGAGGTCGCGTACTACCTGGTCCACTCGCTCGGCCAGCGCGGCTTCGAGGCGGCCGACCGGGAGGCGGCGGCGAACTTCGCCGAGGCGGCGCGCGCCGCGGGCGTACGCCGGATCGTGTATCTCGGCGGGCCGGAGCCGCCGGAACGCGACGGCCTGCCCTCGGCGCACCTGCGCTCCCGGGCGGAGGTGGCACGGATCCTGCTGGACAGCGGCGTGCCGACGGCGGTGCTGCGCGCCGCCGTGATCATCGGGTCGGGTTCGGCCTCGTTCGAGATGCTGCGCTACCTGACCGAGCGGCTGCCCGCGATGGTCACCCCCCGCTGGGTGCGCAACCGGATCCAGCCGATCGCGGTCCGGGACGTGCTGCGCTACCTGGCCGGCTGCGCGCACCTGCCGGCCGGCGTCAACCGGGCCTTCGACATCGGCGGTCCGGACGTACTGACCTTCGCGCAGATGATGCAGCGCTACGCCCGGGTCGCCGGGCTGCGCCGCCGGGTCATCCTGCCGGTACGCCCGCTCACCCCGTCGCTCTCCTCGCACTGGGTCGGCCTGATCACGCCGGTGCCGAACGCGATCGCCCGGCCGCTGGTGGAGAGCCTGGTGCACGAGGCGGTGGCACACGAGCACGACATCGCCGCGTACGTGCCGGACCCCCCGGACGGTCTGATCGGCTTCGACCAGGCGGTCGCGCTGGCACTGAACAAGGTGCGCGACGCGCAGGTGGAGACGCGCTGGTCGAACGCGAGCGGGCCGGACGCGCCCGCCGAGCCGCTGCCGTCGGACCCGCACTGGTCCGGCGGCACCGCGTACACCGATCTGCGGGAACGGACGGTGGACGCGCCGCCGTCGGCGCTGTGGCGGGTCATCGAGGGCGTCGGCGGCGAGCACGGCTGGTACTCGCTCCCGCTGGCCTGGTCGGTGCGCGGCTGGATGGACCGGCTGGTCGGCGGCGTCGGGCTGCGCCGGGGGCGGCGTGACCCGCACCGCCTCCAGGTCGGTGAGGCGCTGGACTTCTGGCGGGTCGAGGAGATCGTCCCGGGCGAGCTGCTGCGGCTGCGCGCCGAGATGCGGCTGCCCGGGCGGGCCTGGCTGGAGATGCGCGCCGAGCCCGACGGTAACGGCGGCAGCAGGTACGTGCAGCGTGCCGTGTTCCTCCCGCGGGGGCTGCCCGGCCACCTCTACTGGGCCTCGGTCGCCCCGTTCCACGCCGTCGTCTTCGGCGGCATGGCCCGCAACATCGCCAAGGGCGCCGAACACCCGGCCGGTTAGGACGGCGAGTCGCTCTGCAGTGCCGGGCCGAGGAGCAGTCCCCCGTCGATGACGTACCCGGCGCCGGTGATGAAGGCCGCCTCCGGCGACACAAGGAACATCAGCAGCGCGGTGATGTCGGCGGGCTGCCCGAGTCGCGGGACGGCGAACGGCTCGGGCGAGTAGAAGTCGGCGATCGGGGCGTCACTGCCGGCCGCCGGCTCGGTGATGAACGCAGTGTCGACCACGCCGGGGTGGATCGCGTTGACGCGGATGTTGTCGCGGCCCAGTTCGAGGGCGGCGGTGCGGGTGAGCCCTCGAACCGCCCACTTGCCGGCGACGTAGGGCGCGTAGAAGGCGGTACCGCCCATGCCCATGGTGGAGCCGATGTTGACTATCGTTCCTCCCCCCGCGCGCCGCAGCGCCGGAGCGGCTGCCTTGATACCCAGGAACGTGCCGGTGAGGTTGACGTCGAGGATGCGCGCCCACGTGGCCCGGTCGGTGGACTCGATGAGGGCCGGCGGGTTCTGCACCCCGGCGTTGTTGACCAGGGTCGTGAGCGCACCGAATGCCGTCTCGGTCGCCGCGACGGCGGCGGCCCACGACTCCTCCCGGGAGACGTCCAGGCGGACGGAGAGAGCCCGGTGTCCGAGCTCGGCGGCGAGGGCGGCGCCCCGCTCGGCATTGATGCCACCGATGACGACGTTGGCGCCTTCGGCGTGCAGGGCGCGGACGTGGCTGGCCCCCTGCCCACCGGCGCCGCCGGTGACGAGAACGGTCTGCTGGCTGAAGCTGGACATCGGGTCCTCCGGTAAGCGCGAGACGGAATGGTGAGTCGATCGACTCACCATTCCGAAACTACGCCGCCGCAAGTGGTGAGTCAACCCACTCACCTCGCTATGATTGCCGCATGACCCCAGCGCCGTCGGCCTATCACCAGCGCGTGGCGGAGGAGAAGCGCGCGCTGATCGTGCAGGCCGCCACCGAGCTCTTCCTGGAGTTGGGCTACGACCGGGCCTCACTGGCGCGGGTCGCTGCCGACGCCGGCGTGTCGAAGGCGACGCTGTTCAAGCAGTTCCCCACAAAGGCGGCCCTGTTCGACGCCATCGTCGTCGACTCGTGGGCCCGCAACGACGTCGCCGACGTGCCGCCAACCGGTGACCTGACGGCCGGCCTGACGGTTCTCGGGCGGGACTACGCCACGCTGGTGAGCCGGCCGGAGATGACCGACCTGTTCCGCATCGTGATCGCCGAACTGCCACGCTTTCCCGAACTCGCCCGAGCGCACTTCGCGCAGGGCAAACTGCCGTACTTCGAGTCCGTCCGGGCCTACCTCGTGGCCGAGCACGAGGCGGGAGCCGCAGACATCGCCGACCCGGAGCTGGCCGCCACGCAGTTCCTCGGAATGATCTCCAACTACCTGCTCTGGCCGCGCCTGGTCCTCCCGGACTGGACGGTCACCCCGGACCGCACGACAGCGGTCGTCGACGAGGCCGTCCGAACCGTGGTCGCGCGGTACGGCAGGTCGCCGAGCTGACGCTCAGTTGCCGGTACGCGGGCTGGTGCGCTGGAAGGCCACGGCCTGGCCGGGCGGGACGAAATCGCGTACCGGCTCGTCGCGCAGCGACCACGCGAGGATGCGGCCCACGGCGGCGATCTGCCGTTTCTGCACGCCCCCGCCGACCGCGTCCCGGGGGTCGTCCGGGTTCGCGGCGATCGTCGCCACCGACAGCTGCGGCGTGAACGCGACGACCGTCTCGGTGGCGTTCCGCTCCGAGCTTCCGGTCTTGCCCGCCACCGGCCGGCGCAGGCCCGGGGCCAGCTCCTCGGCCGTGCCGCCGTCGCAACGCCGGTACATCGACTGGTCGCCGACCGGGCAGCGGCTGGCGTCGGCCGCCGCGCGGGCAACCTCGGTGTCGAGCACCTGCCGGCAGTCGGTGTCGCCGGCGGCCACCTTCCGGCCGGCCGGGTCGATGATCGAGACGACCGGCGTGGGCCGGCACCAGGTGCCCTCGGCGGCCACGGCGGCGTACGCGCCGGCCAGGTCCAGCGGCGTGGTGGCGGAGACGCCGAGCGTGAACGGTCCCCAGCTCTCGGCGCCCTCGCGGGCCATCCGGGCGTCCGCCGGGGCGCGGAACACGATGCCCAGCCGCTGGGCCATCTCGACCACCCGGTCCGCGCCGACGCGCTCGGTCAACCACGCGAAGTACGTGTTCACCGACCGGCCGAACGCGTCCCACATGTCCCGGTCGCCGTCCATCCAGTGGGTGTTGGCGTTCTCCGGGCACCACCGGCCACCGCAGCTCGCCGGGCCGGCGCCGACCGGGTACTGCGTCACGTAGACGCGCGGGGCGTCGAACTCGGTGTCCAGCGGCAGCCCGGCCTCCAGCGCGGCCAGCAGCGTGAACAGCTTGAACGTGGAGCCCGCCTGGTAGCCGGTGATGCCGCCACCGCCGGCCACCAGCTGGTTGACCGTGTTCGGGTAGTTCTGCTGCCCGGCCGGGTTGGCGGCCGTGCCGTAGGTGCGGTTGACCGCCATGGCCAGCACCCGGCCGGTGCCCGGTTGCACCACGGCGGTCGGCGCCGCCCGCGCGATCGTCTCCGGGTAGATCTCCCGTACCTGCTCGCTCGCCTTGGCCTGCACGTCCGGGTCGAGCGAGGACACGATCTTCCAACCGCCACGGCGCAACGTCCGCTGCCGCTCGTCGACGTTCTCGCCGAACGCCGGCTGGGCGTTCCACCACTGGGTGAACCAGTCGCAGAAGAAGCCCCAGTCGTTGTGGTCGGCGGGCACCGCGGCGCAGTCGTTCGGTGTGGTGTTGGGCTTGAGGGCCAGTTCCGTGGCCTTCGCCGCCTCGGCGTCGGCGGCGCTCGCCCGTCCGGTCTCCACCATCCGGTCCAGCACGTACGCCCGCCGTTGCCGGGCCGCGTCGGCGTCGCCGTTGATCGGGTCGTCGGCCGGGGACCGGACCAGCCCGGCGAGCAGCGCCGCCTGGGCCAGCGTGAGGCGGTCCGGCGTGGTGGAGAAGTAACGCGTGCTGGCGGCGGCGATGCCGTACGCCCCGGCGCCGAAGTACGCGATGTTCAGGTAGCGCCCGAGGATCTCGTCCTTGCCGACCTGCCGTTCCAGCGTCAGCGCATACCGCATCTCGCGGATCTTGCGCCCGACGGTGATCTCGGTGGCGGCGGCCCGCTGCTCCTCGGTCAGCCGGGGATCACCGGCCAGCGCGTTGCGCACGTACTGCATGGTCAGCGTGGACGCGCCCTGGCGGGTGCCCTCGCGGCGGTTGGCCGTGAACGCCCGCGCCACGCCGCGCACGTCGACGCCGTGGTGCTCGTAGAAGCGCACGTCCTCGGCGGCCACGATGGCGTCGCGCATCACCGGCGCCACCTCGCCGACCGGCACGTCCACCCGGTCCTCGACGTAGAACGAGGTGATCAGCGTCCGCCCGTCGTTCGCGTACAGGTTGGAGCGCTGCGCCGGCTGCGGCGTCTTGAGCGCCTCCGGCAGCACCGTGTAGGGCATCAGGTTCTTCACGCCGAGCCCGAAGACCAGCGCGGCCGGCAGCGCGGCTGCGGCCAGGGCCAGTCCGGCGAGCACGCCGGCGAGCACAACGGTGAACATCTTGTCGAGATAGGCCCGGTTCATCAGCTCTCCCCGCAGGAGCCGGCCGTACGGACCCGTTCAGAATGACCGGAACTGCCGCTTTCGCCGCCACCTTCCGCGAAATGCGCAGGAAGTTCGCGAGAAAGGATGAACCACGATCAGGGGATCAGGACGGCAGCCAACGGCTGCACCGTCTCCTCGATCTCGTCGGCGACCCGGCTGAAGCACTGGTCGCCCCGGCCCCACGGGTCGTCCAGGTCGTCGGTGGGCAGCGCGGAGGCGTTCTGCCGGGCCGCGTCGGCGGCCGCGACGAGAGCGACGCCGCGCGCGTACACGGCGTCCGGCGTCGGCTCGGCCGCCGGCAGTGCGGACCGGTCCAGCCCGCCGAGCAGGCGGCCGAACTCACCGAGGACGAACGTGCGCGCGGCGGCGTCGGGCCGCAACGCCACCACGTACTCCTGCTGGTCGGCGGTGGCGGTGAGCACCAGGTCGGCGGCATCGATCAGGTCGGAACGCAGCCGCCGGGCGGCGAACCCCTCGGTGTCACCGCCGCGCGAGATCACCTGCCGGGCGGCCGGCGGGTTCATCTCCTCCCCCGCGTGCCACCCGCCGGTGCCGGCGCTGTGGCTGTGCACGAGCGCGTCCGACCCGGCCGGGTCGACGTCGAGGCGGGCCAGCCGCTCCCGGACCGCGAGCAGCAGCAGCCGCTCGGCCATCGGCGACCGGCAGATGTTGCCCATGCAGACGTGCAGGACGGTGAAGGGCGGCACTCAGACCCCCCGCTCGTCGAGCATGTCCGGCACGACCTCGCGCAGCTTCGCCAGCGTCACCGCGCCCTCGCGCAGCACCCGCGGCACGTCGCCGGTCAGGTCGACGATGGTGCTCGGCACCGGGTCGACCGCCGGCCCGGCCTCCAGGTACGCCCGGACTCCGTAGCCGAGCTGGTCGCGCGCCTCCTCGGCGGTGAGCGCGGCGGGCTGGCCGATCTTGTTGGCCGAGGCGACGGCCATCGGCCCGGTCTCCCGCAGCACCTCCAGCGCGACCGGGTGCAGCGGCATCCGCACCGCCACCGTGCCGCGGTTGTCGCCCAGATCCCAGGCCAGGCTCGGCGAGTGCTCCACCACGATGGTCAGCGCACCGGGCCAGAACGCCTCGACCAGGTCACGGGCCGCGCCGGGCAGCGAGAAGACCAGGCCGTCGAGCGTGTGCCGGGAACCGATGAGCACCGGGGGCGCCTGCCGGGCGCCACCCTTGGTGTCCGCCAGGGCCTTCACCGCGTACGGGGTGAAGGCGTCCGCCCCGATGCCGTAGACCGTGTCGGTCGGCAGGACGACGAGTTCACCGTTCTTGACCGCCTCGATGGCAGCGGCGATGCCGCGGTCCCGGTCGGCGGGCGACCGACAGTCGTAGAGCATCACGAGGAGTCAGTCTGCCACGCCCGGGCGGGCCCGGCGTGGGTGCCGTCCGCCCGCCGGGACGCGCTCGCCCAGCGGGGCCGCCCGGCGAGGTCCCGGTGCGCCTGCACCCGGTCGTAGCGACCGTCGCCGCGCAGCAGCGCCGGCACCGTCGCGGCGTGCGTGTCGTCGTGCTCGATGCCGATCGCGCCGCCCGGACACAGCAACGCGGCGGCCCGGCCGACCACCGGCCGGATCACGTCCAGTCCGTCCGCGCCGCCGAACACCGCCTCGTCCGGGTCGTGCCCGGCCACCTCCGGCGGCACGGTGACGGACCTCGGCACGTACGGCGGGTTGCAGAGCAGCACGTCGACCCGTCCGGCCAGGTCGGCCAGCAGGTCCGGATCGGTCACGTCGGCGGCCACCACCTCGATCGGCCGGTCCCCGGCGGCGGCCCGGCCGGCCGCGTTGCGCCGCAGCCAGGTCAGCGCGGCCGGGGACCGCTCCACCGCCACCACCCGGGCCGCGGGCACCTCCTGCGCCACCGCGAGGGCGATCGCGCCGGAACCGCTGCACAGGTCGACCACGAGCGGCGCGGCGTGCTCCCGGGCCCGCTCGATCCCCCAACCGGCCAGCAGTTCGGTCTCCGGCCGGGGCACGAACACACCCGGCCCGACGGCCAGCTCCAGATGCCGGAAACCGGCCGAGCCGAGCAGGTGCTGCAACGGCTCGCGGGTCACCCGCCGCCCGACGAGCGCGGCCAGACGGTCGCGCTGCGCCGGGGTGAAGCCGTCGGCGAGCGCCAGCCGGCCACGCGGCACTTCCAGGACGTACGCGGCGAGCTGCTCGGCCTCGGCGCGCGGCGCCTCGACGCCCGCCGCGGCGAGCGCGCGCGCCGTCCGGGCGATCACCAGCGAGGGACGTTCGCGTTCTGTCCCTTCGGACGGGTGTTGCGGGAGTGCGGTCACGCAATAATCATGAGGCGTCGCGGCCCACCTCACGAGCGGGTGCGTCCGGACGCACACCGCAGGGAGGTCGCGAGTGGGCTGGCTCGACCAGGTCGAGGACCAGGTTGACGCTCTCCGACGCGCCCGGTCGCTCCAGGAGGCCAGCCGGTCCGCGGAGGCGTGCGCCCTGCTCGACCGTGTCATCCGCACCACCGACGACCCGTACGCCCGCGCCGACGCGCTCGTGCAACGCCTGTCCGCGCTGATCAATCTCGGCCGGACCGCCGAGTTCACCCGGGCCGTCGAGGACGCCTCCGCCGCCGTGCGCGACCTGACCGAGCCCTACCTGCACGGGCACCTCAACGCGCTGGCCGCGCTCGCCGCCCACCACCAGGGGGCGCTGGACAGGTGCGTGATGCACCTGGTCCGGGCCGCCCGCGCGCTCAGTGCCGACGACACCCCCGACCGGGACACCGCCTGGGGCTGGCACGACCTGGCGATGGCGTACTCGTACCTGAGCTTCCACGGCCACGCGCTCGGCGCGATCGAGCGGGCCCGGGAGGTCGGGCTCAGCGTCGGCATCCCCGAGGAGACGTTCGCCGCCCCCGGGATCCGGCTGCGCAACGCGGTCGCGCTCGACCACCACGGCGACAGCGACGGCTGCCTGCGGGTGCTGCGCGACGTCGCCGGTGACCTGGCCCGGTTCCTGCGGGGCGGGGGCGCCGGCAACCTGCGCCCGAGCAGCCTGGCCGCGTACGGCTACGCCGCCGCCCGGCGGGCCGCGCTCGGCGACCGGGTGGAGTCCGCCGGGGACGCCGACCCGAACCGGCTGCTCGGCCACGGCGGCGACAGCGCCCGTGCCCGCGACCTGCGCCAGCTCGGTCAGGTCTGCCTCGCGGTGGCCGCCGGCCGGCCGATCGAGGCGGTCACCCGGCTGGACTCGCTGCGGGTGTCCGACGAGACGCTCGGCGCGGCCGAGGCGCCCCGGCTGCGCAGCGTGGCGTTGGCGCGCGCCGGTGACCACGCGGGCGCGCACCGGGCCGACCGGCACGCGTTCCGGCTGGCGGCGCGGCGCAGCGACCGGCTGCGGGACGTCTACATCGACGGCATCGCCGCCCGGATCGACCACGAGGAGATGCGCCGCGAGGCGGCCCGGTACGAGGGCGAGGCGCTCACCGATCCGCTCACCGGCCTGCCCAACCGGCGCCGGTTGGAGCGCTACCTGGGGGCTGTGGTTTCCCGGGGTGAGCGGGTGGTGATCGGCGTCTGCGACCTCGACGGGTTCAAGGCGGTGAACACCCGTCACGGCCACCACTCCGGCGACCTCGTGCTGCAACGGGTCGCCGGGGTGATCAACCGGGTGATGCGGCGGGGCGACTTCGTGGCCCGCTACGGCGGCGACGAGTTCGTCGTGGTGCTGCCCGACACCGGCATGCCGGAGGCGGTCGAGGTGGCCCGCCGGATCGGGGCGGCCGTCCGCACCGAGGACTGGGAGTCCCTGGTGCCGGGCACTCCGGTCGGGGTGACGATCGGCTTCGCCGAGGTCGACGGCAGCACCACTGTGAGCGTGCGGGAGGCGCTGGGCGCCGCGTTCGAGCTGGCCGACCGGGAGATGCTGCGCGCCAAGGCGCGGTTGCGGGCGAGTTGAGGGGTAAGGAGGGGCCCCCTGTTAACGCCTCCGGTAGAGGAGGGGCCCCCTGTTAACACCTCAGCGGTCAGCGGCGGGACAGCTCGGTCTCGCCGGCCAGCCGGGCCGCGCGGTCCGCCTCGGCCAGCGCGTCGAGCACCCCGTCCAGCTCGCCGGCCAGCGCCAGGTCGAGGTTGTACGCGGTGTAACCGATGCGGTGGTCGGTGATCCGGTTCTGCGGGAAGTTGTAGGTGCGGATCCGCTCGGACCGGTCCACGGTACGGACCTGCGCCTTGCGGGCGTCCGACGCCGCCGCGTCCGCCTGCTCCTGGGCAGCGGCCAGCAGCCGGGCGCGCAGGATACGCATGGCCTGCTCCCGGTTCTGCAACTGCGACTTCTCGTTCTGGCAGGAGACCACGATGCCGGTCGGCACGTGGGTGATCCGTACCGCCGAGTCGGTGGTGTTGACCGACTGCCCACCGGGGCCGGACGAGCGGAACACGTCGATGCGCAGCTCGTTCGGGTCGATGGTGACGTCCACGTCCTCCGCCTCGGGCAGCACCAGCACACCGGCGGCGCTGGTGTGGATCCGGCCCTGCGACTCGGTGACCGGGACGCGCTGCACCCGGTGCACGCCGCCCTCCCACTTGAGCCGGGACCAGACGCCGTTGCCGCCCTCCGGCACGCCCTTGCTCTTGATCGCCAGCGAGACGTCCTTGACGCCGCCGAGATCGGAGTCCTGCGCGTCGATCACCTCGGTGACCCAGCCGTGCCGCTCGGCGTACCGGGTGTACATCCGCAGCAGGTCACCGGCGAACAGCGCCGACTCCTCGCCGCCCTCGCCGGCCTTGATCTCCACGATCACGTCCTTGGCGTCGTGCGGGTCGCGCGGGATGAGTAGCTCCGCGAGCCGCTCCTCCAGCGCCGGCAGGGAGTCGGCGATGGTGTCCGCCTCGGCGGCGAAGGACGCGTCCTCGGCGCCCAGCTCCCGGGCGGCGGCCAGGTCGGCGCGGGCCTGCTCCAGTTCACCGGCCGCCTTGTGCAGCGGGACCAGTTCGGCGTACCGACGACCGACCCGCCGGGCGGTGCCCTGGTCGGCGTGGATGGCCGGGTCGGCCAGCCGCCGCTCCAGCTCGGCGTACTCGTCGAGGAGGGCGGCCAGGCGCTCACTGCTCATGCTGCGGATGCTCCTTGGAGATGGAACCGGCACAAACGGACGAACGCCCGCGTCCGGCAGAAGCCGGACACGGGCGTCGTCGACGGAGCTACTTGGCCTTCTTGGCCTGAACCTTGGCGTACTTCTGCTGGAACTTCGCGACCCGGCCGGCGGTGTCCAGCACGCGCTGCTTACCGGTGTAGAACGGGTGGCAGGCGCTGCAGGTCTCGACGCTGATGGCGCCGCCCTTGGCGGTGCTGCGGGTCGCGAAGGTGTTACCGCAGGAGCAGCGGACCTCGGTGGTCACGTACTCCGGGTGGATGTTGGGCTTCATGTCGCCTCGGTCCTTTCGTCGGTGGTCGCCGGGTCGCCGTCGGTGCGCCCCGTCGTCACGACGGGCTCGGGCGTGAACCGGAACCGGTGGCCGATTGACCAGTCTGCCACGGGCGTCTTCCACCCGGCACAGGAGGTCCGCCACCCCCAACGCCGGCCCACCCGTCAGCATTCCCGCCCCCACCCCACCCACTCCCCACGCCCACCCCCTCCTTCGGCCCCGGCCCTGGAGCTGGCTCACGCTCGGCGCGATCATGAGGTGAGCGGTACGTTCTGCCCGACTGGGCGAAGGGTGTGCCCAGGTCGCGGGCGAGTGGAACGCAGTGGGTGCCATCGGGCCGTTTTCACACCCATGGCGCTCCACTCGGGCGGGGAGCCGGGAGGGCGATGACGCCGGGGACACCCGATGGGGCCGCTGGGGCGCTCGGGGCTGATGAGAGCTGGTCAGACTTACCGGACTGAGCCGGACGGCCCGCTGAGGTGACGGGCCCGCTGGGGTGGGCCGGGGCTCCTCCCCCAGGATGAGGAGCCCCGGCCCCGGATCAGGCCGCCGGAGCGAGGACCGCCGCGGCGGTGGTCACGGTCGCCTCGGCCTTGACGCCGTTCACGGTCACCGTGAGCAGGATCTGCACGCCGGGGCGCAACGCGGTGAGCTTGCCCGTGGCCGGGTCGAACCGGGCGGCGTGCCACGGTCGTACGCCCGCCAGACCGCCGATGTGCAGGTTCGGCGAGCCGGACCAGTCGGCGCTGACCGGTGCCGCCACCGGCACCTGCCGGCCGCTGGGCTGGGTCAGCGTGGCCGTGACGCCCGCCGGCGCTCCCCGGCGCACCTGCGCGGGCGCGGTCAGGGCGAGCCGGTCGACGTGGGCGTGCATCTCCGCGGCCACCCACTTCGGCCCCTCGGCCAGCGGGTCACGGCGGGCCCGCTCGGCCTCCCCCGGCGTCACCGGGTCCACGCCGAACTCGGTCCAGCCGGTGAACCCGCCGAGTGAGGCCGGCGTGGACGGGTCCTTGCCCGAGTTGCCGTTGATCACGTACGGCACGCCGTCCACCCGGTCGGCGTGGAACGTGCCGACGTGGCCGTTGACCATCAGCGCGCCCTTGCCGGTGCGGTGCTGGAAGTCCGCCAGCCACTGCTCGACCAGTGCCGCCTCCTTACGGTCGCCGAGCTGGCTGGCCCTGGCCGGGCTCGGGTCGCGCGGCGGGTGGTGGAAGAACACCGCCAACGAACCGACCGAGCGGTCGGCGGCGGCCTCGTCGAGCGTCCGGCGCAGCAGCTCCACCTGGTCGAACCCGCCTCCCCGCAGCGAGCCGGTGGCGGTGCTCAGCGTCAGGAACCGGGTGCCCCGGTGATCGAAGACGCGCGAGGTGTCCCCGAAGACGCTGCGGAAGTTGTCGATCGGCGCACCCATGATCTCGTGGTTGCCCGGCACGTAGTGGTACGGCACCTCGCCGCCCAGCTCCTCGTCCAGGAGGCGCTTGGCCAGCGCGAAGTCCGCCGGGTAGGCGGTGTCCACGAAGTCACCGTTGATGATCAAGAAGTCCGGCCGGGCGGCGCGGACCTCGCGCAGCGTACGGCGGGCCTGGGCGACCAGGTCGCTGTCCGGATCAGCGGCGACGAACTGGGCGTCGGAGAGCACCGCGAAGCGCCAGGGTGCCCCGTCCACTGTGCCGTCTCGCACCACCACCCGGTCGGTGCGGTTTGGCTCCGGCGGCGCCTGCACGTCCGGCGGCACCCGGGCCACCAGGTCGTCGATCACCACCTCGCTGCGGTACTGCTCCGCCGGGTCGGTCTCGGCCACGTAGAACCGGCGCACCCGCACCGGGTACTGCACGCCCGGCGGCACGGCGAACTCGACGTACTTCCAGCCGGTCCAGTCCAGGTACGGGCCGCGCAGCACGAACTGGGTGTCCTGCGCGTCGTGCAGGTGCAGGCTGGGCCACTCACCGGTGCCGTTCGCCTTGATCCACATACCGAACGCCTGCGGCTGGCCGGGCACGTCGATCCAGGCGGGCGGGTCGGCGTACGCGGCCCGGGTGCCGGTGGACTGGCTGAAGTCGTACGACATCCGCAGCCCGCCGCCGGTGCGCCCCTCGGCCGGGGCGACCGACCCGGAGGCGCGGGCCTGGCTGAACCGCCAGGACGCGGCGTCGTCGAATCCGGCCACCGGAACGTCGGTGAGCCCGACCGTCACCGGCAGGACCGTGCTGCGGTTGCCGACCCGCGCGGTGATCAGCGCCGAGCCGGTCGCGGCGAGCGCCTTGACGGACAGGTTGCCGTCGACGGTGGGGGTGACGGCGAGCAGGTCGCTGTCGTACTCCAGCTTCAGGTCGGCCGGCTCGATCGGCGCGGTGTTGCCCTCGGCGTCGTAGCCGACGACGCCGAACAGGCCGCTGTCACCGGCCCGGTCCAGGCCGACCCGGTCGACGGTGCCGTCGATACGCGCCAGCGGGCCGAGCACCGTCAGCTCGATGGTGCCCCGGGCCCGGCCGCGGGCGGCGGTGACCGTGCTGCGGCCGGGGACGACGGCCCGGAACACGCCGTCGCCGTCGACCCGGCCGTGGGTGGCGTGCCAGCGCGGCTCGCCGGCGGCCGGGCCGTACGTCTCGTCGTATCCGGCGGCGGTGAGCCGGCGGGTGAGGCCGGGGAAGACCCGGTCCGGCCGGCCGCCGCGCACCGGCGCGACACCGGGTGCGGCGGTCGGATCGCTGGCGGTCTCCAGCCAGTAGCCGGTGAGCCGGCCGCTGCCCTTCGGGGCGTAGACGGCGAGCCCGTTGGGCACCGGCCGCTCGCTGCCGTCGGAGGGGCTGTTCTCCACCTGGACCGTGGCCGCGCCCGGCTCCCGGGCGAGCAGCGTGGAGGAGCCGCCACCGTCGAGGTTGAGCGCGTTCGCGGCGCCCAGCTCGGCCATCATGCGGCCCATCTCGGTCTGCGTGACGCCCCGGCTGTCCACCTGCCGCCCGTCCACCGTCAGCATGATCATCTTGCGGCCGTCGGCGGAGAAGCCGACTGCCGTACGCGGAGCGAGCGACTGGTCGGCGATGCTCTGCACGACGCCGTCGCGGACCAGGACGTTGCCGCCGCCCACCGCGGCGCGCAGGTCACCGCCGTCGGAGGCCCGTGGCCGCCAGGTCAGGTCCACCGCGTCGCCGGGTCGCAGCGCGGCGAGCGCGTCGGCACCGGCCTCGCGGCCGAGCAGCACGGTGCTCCCGGCCGGGATCGGCCCCTCGCCCGCCGTGGTGGCGACGCTCGCCACCCGGCCGCCGGTCAGCGTCACCTCGACCGTCCGGGCCGCCCCCTCCACCGCCCGCTGCCGGGTGTACGACCCCCAGAGCGGCGTGAACACGCCCACGCCGTCGCGCTGCACCATGTTGTTGAACTGGGTGAGCGCCACCGGCCCGGCGGGCAGCGCCGCGGTGCCCTCGAAGCCGACCTGGACGATCCGGCCGATGCCCTGGGCGCTGATCCCGACGGCGTTGGGGTGCCCGGCGACCGGCGACTGCACCAGCTCGCCGGAGCGGACGCCGACGCCCTGGGCGGCGCCGGAGTTGTTGATGTCGAAGAAGTCGCCGTTCACCGCCGCGACGGCACGGGACCGGTCCACCGCGGCGCGCAGCGGCTCGTCCTTGGTGACCTCGCCGGAGTTCACGTAGTCCACTGTGAGCCCGCCGGCCAGGTCGGCGGTGAGGGCGTCGGCGCGCAGCCAGCCGGCCGCGTCGTACCTGTCGAAGGAGGTCAGGTCGAGGCCGGGCGCGACCGGCCGGGTGGTCTTGGCGGTTTCCAGGCCGCCGGCCGGTTCGACACCGGCGAGCGCGACGGCGGAGTCGGGGCGGGACGAGGCGCGTGGCGCGTCCTCGGCGGCGGTGGCGGCCGGCGGCGCTGCCGTGGCGGCGGACGGCGGCGGCCCGGTGAGGGTCAGCAACGGCGTCAGCAGCAGGACGCCGGCGAGCTGGGCGGGTCGACTGCGGGTTCGCATGGACGACAGTCAACCCGACGGTGAACAGAAGTTTCAATACCCACCGGCTTAACCGTAGAAAAACTTCACGGTCGCCGAACCGGTACGCGACGAGGGGCACGGCCGATACGGCCGCGCCCCTCGTTCGCCGGATCCGTCAGCTCACTCGCCCGGAGTGGACTTCGCGATCTGCATCAGGAACTCGATGTTGGTGCGGGACTGCTTGAGCCGGTCCAGCAGGAGGTCGAGCGCCGCCTGCGAGTCCAGCGAGTGCAGCACCTTGCGGAGCTTGTGGATGATCGCCAGCTCCTCCGGCGCGAGCAGGACCTCCTCCTTGCGGGTGCCGGAGGGGTTGATGTCGATCGCCGGGAAGACCCGCTTGTCGGCGATCTTCCGGTCCAGCTTCAGCTCGGCGTTACCCGTGCCCTTGAACTCCTCGAAGATGACCGTGTCCGCCATGGACCCGGTCTCCACCAGCGCGGTGGCGAGAATGGTAAGCGAGCCGCCGTTCTCGATGTTGCGCGCCGCACCGAGGAAGCGCTTGGGCGGGTAGAGCGCGGTGGAGTCGATACCACCCGACATGATCCGGCCGCTGGCCGGCGCCGCCAGGTTGTACGACCGCCCGAGCCGGGTCACCGAGTCGAGCAGCACGACCACGTCGTGCCCCAGCTCGACCAGGCGCTTCGCCCGCTCGATCGCCAGCTCGGCGACTGTGGTGTGGTCCTGCGGCGGACGGTCGAACGTGGCCGCGATGACCTCGCCCTTCACCGACCGCTGCATGTCGGTGACCTCTTCCGGCCGCTCGTCGACCAGCACCACCATCAGGTGGCACTCCGGGTTGTTGCGGGTGATCGCGTTCGCGATCGCCTGCAGCACCATCGTCTTACCGGCCTTCGGCGGCGACACGATGAGCGCCCGCTGGCCCTTGCCGATCGGCATGACCAGGTCGATCACCCGGGTGGTGAGGATGTGCGGCTCGGTCTCCAGCCGCAGGCGCTCCTGCGGGTAGAGCGGCGTGAGCTTGTAGAACTCCGGCCGGCGCTTCGCCTCGTCCGGCTCCATCCCGTTGATGGTGTCCAGCCGGACCAGCGGGTTGTACTTGTCGCGCCGCTGCTCGCCGTCCCGCGCGGCCCGCACGGCACCGGTGATCGCGTCACCCCGGCGCAGGCCGTACTTCTTGATCTGGGACATCGAGACGTACACGTCGTTCGGGCCGGCCAGGTAGCCGGTGGTCCGGACGAAGGCGTAGTTGTCGAGCACGTCGATGATGCCGGCCACCGGGACGAGCACGTCGTCCTCGCCGACCTGCGGCTCGCGGCCGCCACCGCCGTCGCCCTCGCCCCGCTCGCCGCGACCGCGACGACGGTCCCGGAACCGGCTGCGCCGGCCCCGCCGGCCGCCGCCCTCGTCGTCGTCGCCGTCGTTGTCCCGCTCGGCGCGCTGACCACGGTCGTTGCGGTCGTTGCGGTCGCCGCCCCGGTCGCCGCGCTCGTTCCGGTCGTTGCGCTCGGCGCGCTCGCCCCGCTCGTTGCGGTCACCCCGGTCGTTGCGCTCGCCCCGCTCGTTGCGGTCACCCCGGTCGTTGCGGTCACCCCGGTCGTTGCGGTCACCCCGGTCGGCGCGCTCACCGCGCTCGTTGCGCTCGCCCCGGTCACCACCACGGTCGGCCCGCTCGCCGCCGCGGTCGGCCCGGTCAGCGCCGCGCTCACGACCCCGGCCCTCGTTGCGCTCACCGCGCTCGGCCCGGTCGCCACGCTCGCCGGTCTCGGCGGGCGCCTCCTCGGCGCGCGTCGTCTCGGCCGGCCGCGCCTCGGTCGCCGGCGCCTCGGCCGGTCGCGCCTCGGTGGTCGTGGCGGCGGCCCGGCTGCGGCGACCGCGGGTGCGCCCCTCGGTCACCTCGGCGGCCGGCGCCTGCTCGGCGGGGCGTGCCTCGGCCCGCTCCTCACGGACCTCCGCGTGCACCTCCTCCCGGGCGGGAGCGGACGCAGCCGCCACCTCGGCTCGCGGTCGAGGGGTTCCGGCCGCGGCGCCGCCCTGCTGCCGCTCGGTGATGGCACTGATCAGCTCGCCCTTGCGCATGCGAGCGGTGCCCGAGATGCCGAGCGAAGCGGCCAGGCTCTGGAGCTCCGGCAGCAGCATCGCCGACAGACCGGTGCCGCTCCGCCGGCGGCGCGTGGGGGCGGCGGTGGTGGCATCGCCAGCGACGTTGGAAACATCCGACGTCATGTCGGTGGTGTCGCTCAATGGATTCCTTCCCTCGATAGGCCGGGGCTGCCCGGAGTCGTGGAACCAGGTGGCCGGGCGGCCTCGGTGCACCCGCCTCGCATGGACGCGTCGCGGGAGTCTGTGACACAGCAGCCGGTGGTTTCCCGACTCACCACCATCGGTGAGCAGGTCTCGCCGTCTGCGGCGACCTGTGGAAACTGCGGTGCGGCGTGGGCCTTGAGCAGGGGTGACGGGCTACCGCCGAGAGCTTCGGGGTGCGCCGAACCGCAGGAAGATCGCATGCTTCGCGGCTGTGCTAGGTCTAGAGCGTAATCGCCTCGTCCGACCTGCGGCAACAGGGCCCCGCTCGGCGTGTCAAACTCTACCCCGGATGACCCGGGCACCGCTGACATCTATCGGCAACTCCCACCGCCGCCAATCTGTTCCCGCCTGGAACCCCGCCGGAACCTCGGACAGGGCCAGCACGGTCGGACCCGCCCCACTGACCACAGCCGCCACATCCGCCACACGAAGCGCGGCGACGAGTGCCGCCGTGCCCGGCATCCCCGGGGCCCGCTGGTCCTGGTGCAGCCGGTCGACGGTGGCGGGCAGCAGCAGCGCGGGATCGGCCGTCAACGCGTGTACCAGCAGGGCCGCCCGGCCCGCGTTCGACGCCGCGTCGGCGTGCGGCACGGTGGCCGGCAACGCCGCCCGGGCCACCGAGGTCAGGCCCCGCTCGGCGGGCACGAAGACGGTCGGCCGCACGGCCGTCGCCACCGGCAGCGAAACCGCCCGCGCGCCGCCCGGCTCGGTCCAGGCGATCGTGAAGCCACCGAGCAGGCAGGGGGCGACATTGTCCGGGTGCCCCTCCAGCTCGGCCGCCAGTCGCAGCGCGGCGTCGTCGTCCATCCGCCGGTCGCCGTCGGCCACCAGCGCGCGGGCCGCCAGCACCCCGGCCACGATGGCCGCCGACGACGAGCCGAGCCCGCGGGCCTGCGGGATGCGGTTGACGCACTCCAGCGCCAGGCCGGCCGGCTGCGCGCCGAGCGCGTCGAAAGCGGCCCGCATCGCGGTGACGATCAGGTGCCGCTCGTCCGACGGCAGCTCCCCCGCGCCCTCGCCGGTGACCGACACCCGTACGCCGCCGTCCGTCACCTCGGCCGCGACGTCGTCGTGGCGGCCCAGGGCCAGCCCGAGCGCGTCGAAGCCGGGGCCCAGGTTGGCGCTGGTCGCGGGCACCCGGACCCGCACCGGGCCGGGGGTGAATGTGGTCGGCACCGGCTCATGCTAGGACGTCACCCCGACAGCCCGGCCGGACCGCCCGGAGCGTGGGACCGGCGCGTCAGCCGGCCCGCTCCGGGGCCGGCGCGTCGATCGGGTCGGTGAGCGAGAGCCGCCGGGTGGCGAACCGCCAGCCGATCGCGTACACGACGGTGACCAGGCCACATCCGGCCAGCACGGTGCGCTCGTCCACCCGGTCCACCACGAGCGCCACCACCAGCTGGCTCACCGCGATGGCGAGCGTCGCCAGCATCATGTCGGTGGCGAAGACCCGGCCGCGCAGCCGGTCCGGCACCTCGCCCTGCAACGCGTAGTTGGACAGCACCCAGTTGCTGCCGCCGCCCAGGTGGGCCAGGAACACCAGGACCAGCACCAGCGGGAACCAGGTCACCACCGAGGCGCCCAGATAGGCCAGGCCGTACATCGACATGGACAGCGCCAGGCCGGTGAGCAGCCAGGCCCGGTTGCTCAGCACCCGGCGCATCATGATCGGGCCGACCAGGGCGCCGGCACCGCGGGCGGCGAAGAGCAGTCCGGCGCCGACCGCGCCCACTCCGTACACCCCGGCGAGCAGCGGGAAGACGGTGAGCACGCCGTTGCCCAGCCCGACCGCCGACTTGACAGTGACCAACGCCAGCACGCGCGGGCGGTGGGCGATGTAGCGCAGTGCCTCGCGGATCGCCGCCCAGGTGCGCGGCACCGTCGCCGCCGGGTCGCGCGGCGCCTGCAGCGGCCGACGGATCAACGCGGCCAGGCCCGCGGCGGCGACCAGGCCGACGGCGGCCACCCAGAAACTGGCGTACGGGCCGGCGGCGGCGCTCAGGATCCCGCCGAGCGAGGCGCCGACCACTGTCATCGTGCCCCAGGCCGAGCCGGCCACCGCGTTACCGGCGGCCAGGTCCTCCGGGTCGACCACGTTCGGCAGCGCGGCCTGGGCGGCGGGCGAGTAGAACGCCTTCGCCACCGCCACCAGCGCGATCGCCGCCAGCGCCAGCCAGGCCGTGCCGGCGCTTCGCACGCCGAGCAGCAGCGACACCCCGGCCAGCGCACCCACGTTCGCCACCATCATCACCTTGCGGCGGTCGAACCGGTCGGCGACGGTCCCGGCGTACGGGAGCAGCAACGCGGTCGTGCCGGTGTCCACCGCCAGCACCAGCGCACCCCAGACGCCGCTGCCGGTCAGGTCGGGCAGCAGCACCAGCAGCGGCACCATGACGAACCAGTCCGCGCCGAAGACCACCAGCTCGGCGAGGAACAGATGGCGGAAGTCGCGGTTGCGGACGAGGACCGAGAGGGTGGGTGACACGCGGGCACCCTACCGGGCCGCCCCGGGCACGGCAGCGGCTCCGACCGTGTGGAGCACCACAGGGTCCGCTGGCGGGCGGGTGCCGTCGTCGAAGCTCGCTCTGTGCCGCGCGAGGCGGCGGGAGGGGCCCGCGCGGGGCCCCTCCCGGTCCGTCATTCGGTGGGCGGGAGCGGCGACTGGCGGCTCTTGGGCAGGCGCAGCACCTCGAACTGGTCGGTGCCGTCGACGAGCGCGCCGGACGGACGAGCGGGCGGCGGCGCGACCTCGGCCCGCTCCTCGGCCCGCTCCTCGGCCCGCTCCCCGCCGCCGCCGACCGCCACCGGCACCGGGTCCGGCTGCGGCTCGACCGGCTCGGGAGCGCCGCCCCGCCGCCGGTTCCGGAACGAGCCCTTGGTGTGCTCGACCATGGTGTAGAGCGTCGGCACCAGCACCAGCGTCAGCAGCGTCGAGCTGAGCAGGCCGCCGATCACCACGACCGCGAGCGGCTTGGAGATGAATCCGCCCTCACCGGTCAGGCCGAGCGCCATCGGCAGCAACGCGAAGATGGTGGCGACGGCGGTCATCAGGATCGGCCGCAGGCGGCGCCGGCCGCCCTCGACCACCGCCTCGGTCACGTCCATGCCCTGGGCCCGGTACTGGTTGATCAGGTCCAGCAGCACGATCGCGTTCGTCACCACGATGCCGACCAGCATGAGCACGCCGATCAACGCCGGCACGCCCAGCGGCGTACCGGTGACCAGCAGCAGCCCGATCGCGCCGGTCGCGGCGAACGGCACCGAGATCAGCAGGATCAGCGCCTGGGTCAGGCTGCGGAACGTCGCCACCATGATCAGGAAGACGATCGCGATGGCCGCCAGCACCGCCAGACCGAGGTCCGCGAACGCGTCCGCCTGGTCGGCGCTCACGCCGCCGATCACGTACGTGGCACCCGGCACGTCCAGCGCGTCCAGCCGCTTCTGCAGCTCCTGGGTGGTGGCGCCGAGGTTCGAGCCGGTCGCCGTGCCGGTGACCGAGACGCTGCGCTCCCCGTCGATCCGGGTCACCTGCTGCGGGCCGTCGACCTGCTCGACGTCCGCGATCGCGTCCAGCGGCACCGCGCCGACCCGCAGCGCCCGCAGCTCCTCGACGGTCAGCGGCGGACGGGCGCCGCTGCTCAGCACCACGTTCTGCGCCGTACCGTCGAGCGTCACCTGCCCGAGCGGCGCTCCCCGGTACGTCTGCGCGACGAGCTGCCCGACGGCCGCCTCGGTGAGACCCGCGCGGGCCGCGGCCACCCGGTCCACTGTGACCTCGACGCGCGGCACCTGGGTGGCCAGGCTGCTGGTGACGTCCTCCACGCCCGGCGTGCCGGACATCGCGCCCCGTACCGCCTCGGCCGCCCGGGTCAGCGTCTCCTGGTCGGCGGCCTGCACGACCACCTCGACCTGGTTGGCGGAGGCGTTCTGCCCGCCGCCGAACGTGACCTCGCCGACGTCCGCGCCGAGCGCGTCGAGCTCCTTCCGCAGGCCCTGCCGTACCGTCGCGGCGTCGGTGTCGTCGGAGAGCGACAGCGACCAGGTGGCCCGGTCGCTGCCGCCACCGGCGAACGGGTTGTCGCCGCCGCCGGCGCTGACCTGGTAGGTCTCCACCCCCGGCGTACGCCGCAGCACCTCCTCGACGCGCGCGGCGGCCCGGTCGGTGCCGGCGAGCGAGGTGCCGGGCGGCATCTCCTGCCGGATGGCGAGCGTGTCCTGGCCGGAGTCGTCCAGGAAGTTGGTCTCGAGCTTCTGCGCCAGGCCGAACGTGCCCAGCAGCACGAGCAGGCCGACACCCACTGTCGCCCAGCGGGTCTGCCGGGAGCGGGTGGCGAAGTCGATCACCGGTAGGTACGCCCGCTGCAACGGGTTGCGCAGTTCCTTCTCCTCGGCGGCCCGCCGGGCGGCGGCGTCGTCGGCACCGCCGCGCGGCCGCAGGAACCAGTACGCCAGCACCGGGATGACGGTCAGCGACACCAGCAGCGAGGCGAGCAGCGCCACCGTCACGGTGATCGCGAACGGGGCGAACAGCTGCCCGACGAAGCCGCCCACCAGAGCGATCGGCGCGAACACGGCGACCGTGGTGAGCGTGGACGCGGTCACCGCGCCGGCCACCTCACGGACCGCGGTGAGGATCGCGTCCCGCTTCGGTTCGCCGTACTCCAGATGACGTTTGATGTTCTCCAGCACCACGATGGAGTCGTCCACCACCCGCCCGACGGCGATGGTCAGCGCGCCGAGGGTGAGCAGGTTCAGCGAGTAGTCGCCGGACCAGAGCACGATCAGCGCGACCAGCACCGACAGCGGGATGGACACCGCGGTGACCACCGTCGAGCGCACCGACAGCAGGAACACCAGGATCACCACGACGGCCATGACCAGGCCCAGCAGGCCCTCGGTGGTCAGGCTCTCGATGGACTTCTCGACGAACGGGGCCTGGTCGAAGACCACTGTCAGCTCGGCCCCGGAGGCCGCCGACAGCTCGTCCAGCCGGTCCCGGATCTCGTGCGAGATGTCCACCGCGTTGCCGTCCGGAGCGGCGGTCACCGCGATGCCGAGGCTCGGCTTGCCGTTGGTCCGGGTGAACGAGGTGGCCGGGGCGAGCTGCTGCTCCACGGCGGCGACGTCGCCGAGGCGTACCGGGGCGGCGGGTGCCGTGGTCAGCACGATGCCGCGCAGGTCGTCGATCGTACGGATCGGCGTGCCCACCTGCACCGGCAGCGACCGGTCGCCGTCGGCGAGCGCGCCCGCCGGCACCGCCACGCCGTTGCTCTTGAGCGCCGACGCGATGGCGGTCGGCGCCACCTTGGCGGCGGCCAGCTTCACCGGGTCCGGCGTGATCGTCACGACCTGGTTCCGGGCACCGGTGACGTCCACCGAGCGGACCCCGTCCAGCGCCTCCAGCTCCGGCACGACGGCGCTGCGCAGCTTCTCCGCCAGCGCCCGCTCGTCGCCGTCACCGGTCGCGGCGACCACCACCGCGGGCAGGTCGTCGGTGCTACCGGCGATCACCTGCGGGTCGACGCCCTCGGGCAGCTGGGAGTCGATCCGGTTGAGCGCGGTCTCCATCTTGTTGACCACGTCGTCCAGGTCGGTGCCGAACTCGTACTGCACCTGGACCGTCGCCGAGCCCTCGCGCGAGGTCGAGGTGACCTCGTCCAGGCCCGGGATGCCTTTGAGGCTGTTCTCGATCGGCTCGGCGACCTGGGATTCCACGATCTCCGGCGCGGCGCCCGGGTACGTCGCCACGATGAACGCGGCGGGGAACTCCAGCGACGGCAGGAGCTGCTGCTTCAGCGACGGCACGGCGAACAGGCCGAACGCCGTGGTCACCAACGCGACGAGGGCGATCAGACCTCGGTTGGCGAGACTGAATCTGGCGAGCAGCGACATCGGCGTTATTCACTCCTGGAGAGGTGTCTGCGGGGGCGTCTTGAGTCTGCCGCACGCCCCGACACTCCCGGCATCCGCCCCAGCCGATCGCACCGCCGTGCTTCGAGGTCGCCCGTGCCCGCCTGAGCACACCACCCCGCTCTTGATCGACTCCGCTTCGCCGAAGTTGCTGCATCACTCCCACCCGCACCCCGCCACCTCCCCGAACTGGAGTCGGTAAGAGGTTCAGACGAGGTCGAGAGAGCGGGCGGCGGCCAGCGCGTCGTTGGCGATGGTCACCGGCGCCGGGGCGGTGGAGATGGCCCACTCCGGGTCCTTCAGGCCGTGCCCGGTGACCGTGCACACCACCCGCGATCCGGCCGGCACCCGGCCCGCCGCTGCCTGCTGGAGCAGACCGGCGACGCTCGCCGCGCTGCCCAGCTCGACGAAGACGCCCACCTCGCGGGCCAGCAGCCGGTACGCCGACAGGATCTCCCGGTCGCTGACCGCCGAGATCAGCCCGTCGGAGGCGTCCCGCGCATCGATGGCCTTCGTCCAGCTCGCCGGGTTGCCGATCCGGATGGCGGTGGCGATCGTCGACGGCTCCGGCACCACCTGACCGGTGACGATCGGAGCCGCGCCGGCCGCCTGGAAGCCGTACATCCGGGGTGCCTTCGTGGCGTTGCCGTCACGCCGGTCCTCGGAGTAGCCCATCCAGTACGCGGTGATGTTGCCGGCGTTGCCGACCGGCAGGCAGTGGATGTCGGGCGCGTCGCCGAGCGCCTCGACGATCTCGAACGCGGCGGTCTTCTGGCCGTGCAGCCGGTCGATGTTGACGGAGTTGACAAGCGCGACCGGGTAGTCCTGGGCGAGCTTGCCGGCGAGCCCGAGACAGTCGTCGAAGTTGCCCTGCACCTGGAGCAGCTTCGCGCCGTGCACGAGCGCCTGGGCCAGCTTGCCCAACGCGATCTTGCCCTGCGGCACCAGCACCGCGCAGGTGATCCCGGCCCGGGCCGCGTACGCGGCGGCGGAGGCGCTGGTGTTGCCGGTGGAGGCGCAGATGATCGCCTTGTCACCCGCCTCGACGGCCTTCGAGACCGCGACCGTCATGCCGCGGTCCTTGAACGAGCCGGTCGGGTTGGCGCCCTCGACCTTCAGCCACACGTCCGCGCCGACCCGGGCGGAGAGCACCGGCGCCGGCAGCAGCGGCGTGTCGCCCTCGTGCAGCGTGACGACGGGAGTCGCCCCGGTGACCGGCAGCCGATCCCGGTACGCCTCGATCAGTCCGCGCCACATCTCGTGCTCCTCGCCTCGTCGCCCCGATCCGGGGCCTGCCACCAGCGTGGACCAGCCGGCCCGGCCGGCCACCGGCACACCCTGCTCTAACCATCAGGCGGGACGCGTCGGTTACGCGCCACCCTCCACCCGCAGCACGCTCGTCACCGAGCGGACGATGTCGAGCCCGCGCAGCTCACCGACTGTCGCCGCGAGCGCCGCGTCGGGCGCGACGTGGGTGACGATGACCAGTTCGGCGTCCCCGCCGGCCGGTCCCTGCCGCACGGTGGCGATGGAGACCTCGTGCCGGGCGAAGACGCCCGCCACCCCGGCCAGCACGCCCGGCCGGTCGGCCACGTCGAGGCTGATGTGGTAGCGGGTGAGCGCCTCGCCCATCGGCCGTACCGGCAGGTCCGCGTACGCCGACTCGCTCGCCGCGTGCACCCCGGCGAGGCGGTTGCGGGCCACCGCCACCACGTCGCCGAGCACCGCGCTGGCGGTGGGCGCACCACCGGCGCCCCGGCCGTAGAACATGAGCTGCCCGGCGGCGTCGGCCTCGACGAAGACCGCGTTGAACGCGTCGCCGACGCTCGCGAGCGGGTGCGTCAACGGGATCATCGCCGGGTGCACCCGGACGTTGACTGTCTCCCGGCCCGCCGCGTCCGCGCCCCGGGCCGCGATGCAGAGCAGCTTGATCGTGCAGCCCATGGCCTTGGCGCTGGCCACGTCGGCGGCGGTCACCTCGGTGATGCCCTCGCGGTGCACGTCGGCGGCGGTCACCCGGGTGTGGAACGCCAGCGAGGCGAGGATGGCGGCCTTGGCGGCGGCGTCGAAGCCCTCCACGTCGGCCGTCGGGTCGGCCTCGGCGTACCCCAGCTCGGTGGCCTCCTCCAGCGCCTCGGTGAACCCGGCGCCGGTGGCGTCCATCGCGGAGAGGATGAAGTTCGTGGTGCCGTTCACGATGCCGGTGACCCGGGTGATCCGGTCCCCGTGCAGCGAATCGCGCAGCGGGCGCAGCAGCGGGATCGCCCCGGCGACGCTGGCCTCGTAGTAGAGGTCGGCGCCACCCTCGGCGGCGGCGTCGTGCAGTGTCGCGCCGTCCTCGGCGAGCAGCGCCTTGTTGGCGGTGACCACGCTCTTGCCCGCGCGCAGCGCCTCGACCAGCCAGCCCCGGGCCGGCTCGATGCCGCCGACCACCTCGACCACCACGTCCACGTCGTCGCGCTTGATCAGCCCGAGCGCGTCGGTGGTGAACAGCGCCGGGTCGACCGGCAGGTCACCGCGGTCACGGCCGATCCGGCGTACGGCGATCCCGGCGATCTCCAGCGGGGCGCCGATCCGGGCGGCGAGGTCTTCCGACTGCTCGTGCAGCAGCCGGACCACGTCGCTGCCGACAGTGCCGCAGCCGAGCAACGCCAAGCGAACCGGTGAGGTCATCCCACATCCAATGCCAGCAGGTCGTCTTCGGTCTCCCGGCGGACGATCAGCCGCGCCCGACCTTCGCGGACGGCGACGACCGGGGGCCGCGGGACATGGTTGTAGTTGCTCGCCATGCTCCGGCAGTAGGCCCCGGTGCCGGGCACCGCGACAAGATCTCCGGGCTGCACGTCGGCGGGCAGGAATTCATCCTTCACCACGATGTCCCCGGACTCACAGTGCTTTCCCACCACGCGGGCGAGCATCGGCCGTGCGGCCGAGGTGCGGTTCGCCAGCGTGGCCGAGTACGAGGCGTCGTAGAGCGCGGTACGGATGTTGTCGCTCATCCCCCCGTCCACGCTGACATAAGCACGACCGTCGGCTGCGTCACCGCCAGTGCCCAGGGGCACGGACTTGACGGTCCCGACCTCGTAGAGCGTGAACACGGCCGGGCCGACGATCGCCCGGCCCGGCTCGATCGACAGGTGCGGCACCGCGAGGTTCTCCGCCGCGCACTCCCCGTCCACGATCTTGCGCAGCCGCTTCGCCAGGTCGTGCGGCGACGCCGGGTCGTCCTGCGTGGTGTACGCGATGCCGAAGCCGCCGCCCAGGTCCAGCTCGGGCAGCTGCACACCGCGGGCGTCACGGATCTGCGACTGGAGGGCGAGCACCCGGCGGGCGGACACCTCGAAGCCGCCGGCGTCGAAGATCTGCGACCCGATGTGGGAGTGCAGCCCGCGCAGCTCCAGCACGTCCTCGTCGAGGATCTTGAACGCGGCCGCCGCGGCGGCCCCGCCCGCCAGCGAGAACCCGAACTTCTGGTCCTCGTGCGCGGTCGCGATGAACTCGTGGGTGTGCGCCTCCACGCCGACGGTGACCCGGACCAGCACCTTCGGGCGTACCCCGCGCTCTCGGGCCAGCGCGGAGAGCCGGTCGATCTCGGTGAACGAGTCGACGATGATCCGGCCCACACCGGCGTCGAGCGCGCGGGTCAGCTCCGCCACCGACTTGTTGTTGCCGTGGAAGCCGATCCGCGCCGGCTCCATCCCGGCCGACAGCGCGGTGGCCAGCTCGCCGCCGGTGCAGACGTCGAGGAACAAGCCCTCCTCGGCGATCATCCGGACCACGGCGCGGCACAGGAACGCCTTGCCGGCGTAGTAGACGTCCGCGTCCGGAAAGGCCGCGCGGAACTCGCGGCAGCGCTCGCGCAGATCGCCCTCGTCCAGCACGTACGCCGGTGTGCCGTACTCCGCGGCCAGGTCGCGGACGTCCAGGCCCGCGACGGTGAGCGCGCCGCCGGGGCCGCGCGCCACGTTGCGCGGCCACAGTTGCGGCACCAGGGCGTTGACGTCGACCGGGGTACGCAGCCAGGCCGGCCCCCGCCCGCCGATCTCACCGTGCAGTGCACCTGCCTCGTGAGCCCGCATGTCTACTCGTCTCCGCTTCGCGACTGCTGGGCTCGCAAGCTCACTCCTCGCGCTCGCACGCTACATCCGCTCCGGCGCGGACACCCCGAGCAGGTGCAGGCCGTTGGCGATGACCACCCGGGTGGCGTCGTTGAGCCAGAGCCGCGCCCGGTGGGTGTCGGTGATCTTCTCGTCGCCCTGCGGGGCGATCCGGCAGTTGTCGTAGAACCGGTGGTACGCCTGCGCCACGCTCTCCTCCAGGTAGCGGGCCACCCGGTGCGGTTCGCGCAGCTCGGCGGCGGTGGCCACCACGGCCGGGAACTCCGCGAGTGCCTTGAGCAGCTCGTTCTCCTTGTCGTGCCCGAGCAGCTCCGGCTGGAACGCGGCGGCGTCACCACGGGTCAGCCCGATCTCGGCCGCGTTGCGGGCCACACCTGCGGTACGGGCCGCGACGTACTGCACGTAGTAGACCGGGTTGTCGTTCTTGGCCCGGGTCCACAGCTCCACGTCGATGTCGATGGGCGAGTCGGCCGAGTAGCGGGCCAGCGCGTACCGGGCGGCGTCCACGCCGATCGCGTCGACCAGGTCCTCCAGCGTGACCACGGTGCCGGCCCGCTTGCTCATCCGCACCGGGGCGCCGTCGCGGACCAGGTTGACCAGCTGGCCGATGAGGATCTCCAGGTTGCGCGCCGGGTCGTCGCCGAAGCACGCGGACATCGCCTTCATCCGGCCGATGTAGCCGTGGTGGTCGGCGCCCAGCATGATCACGACCCGGTCGAAGCCGCGCTCCCGCTTGTTCAGGTAGTAGGCGCAGTCGGCGGCGAAGTAGGTCCACTCCCCGTTGGACTTGCGCAGCACCCGGTCCTTGTCGTCGCCGAACTCGGTGGTGCGCAACCAGGTCGCGCCCTCGGACTCGACGACGTGCCCCTGCTCCCGCAGCCGGTCCAGCGCCGCGTCCAGCGCGCCGCCGTCGTGCAGGTCCTTCTCGTTGAAGTAGGTGTCGAACTCGACCCCGAAGTCGCGCAGCGAGGACTTGATCTCGGCGAACATCAGCTGGACGCCCTCGTTGCGGAACACCTCCTGGGCGGCGTCCTCGGGAAGGTCCAGCACGTCCGGCCGCAACCGGACCACAGCGGCGGCGATCTCCGCGATGTACGCGCCGCCGTAGCCGTCCTCCGGCGCGGGCTCGCCCGTGGCGGCGGCCAGCAGCGAGCGGGCGAACCGGTCGATCTGGGAGCCGGCGTCGTTGAAGTAGTACTCCGTACCCACGTCGGCGCCGGTGGCGCGGAGCAGGCGGCTGAGCGCGTCGCCGACGGCCGCCCAGCGGACCCCGCCGATGTGCACCGGGCCGGTCGGGTTCGCCGAGACGAACTCCAGGTTGATCCGCTGGCCGGCGAGCGTGTCGCTGCGCCCGTACGCCGGACCGGCCTCGACGATGACCTTGGCGAGCTGACCGGCGGCGGCCGCGTCCAGGCGGACGTTCAGGAAGCCGGGCCCGGCGATCTCCACCGACTTGATCCCGGGCGCCTTGGCCAGCTCGTCGGCCAGCGCTGTCGCCAGCTCCCGCGGCGGTACGCCCACCTTCTTGCTGAGCTGGAGCGCCAGCGTCGAGGCGTAGTCACCGTGATCGGGGTTACGGGGTCGCTCGACGGTGGTCTGCGCGGGCAGCGCGGCACGGTCCAGTCCCCGCTCGTCGAAGACGGCGTGGGCTGCGGCGAGGACGACCTCGGCGAGTTCTGCGGGAGTCACCGAACCATGTTATCGGGGGTAGACTCGGGCACCGCGGAGGCGACCCAGCATGTGAACCGGCCCCGCGCTCCCCCCTGACCGACCGACCTGACGAGGCACGATGAGCATCAGCACCCCGGGCGGCCCGGAGCGCCGCCCGACCGTGGTCAGCACCGGCAAGAAGCCGGCCGCCGGCCGGCCCGCGGCTGCCGACAAGCCCGCCGCGAAGGCCGGCTCGGGCAAGGCCGGGGGCGGCAAGGGCACGCCACGGCCGGGCGCCGGGGGCAAGGGCCGCAAGCCGGTCGCCCCGGTCAAGGTGAGCCAGGGCCGTTCCTGGGGCCCGATCGCCCTCTTCGTCGCGGTCGGCGTCCTGGCCGTGGGCATCATCGGCGTCGGCGCCTGGGCGGTCTACCAGGGCGGCCAGCCGTGGCAGAAGCGCGCCGAGGCGATCGACGGCATCGTCGACTACCGCGCCAAGGACAAGGACCTGGTCAAGGGCGGCAACCACCAGGCCGGCGCGATCAAGTACGACATCACCCCGCCGGTCGGCGGCCCGCACAACCAGGCGTGGCAGAACTGCATGGGTGACGTCTACGACGCACCGATCGCCAACGAGCACGCGGTGCACAGCCTGGAGCACGGCACGGTCTGGATCACCTACCGCCCGGACCTGCCCGCCGACCAGGTGGAGAAGCTCCGCAGCAAGGTGCAGGGCAAGGAGAAGATGATGCTCAGCCCCTTCGAGGGGCTGGACAAGCCGATCTCGCTCCAGGCCTGGGGCTACCAGCTCAAGGTCGACAACGCCGACGACGGCCGGATCGACGACTTCATCAAGACCCTGCGGGTGAACGCCTCCATCGAGGGCCCCAACGCCCTCTGCGACCAGGGCGTCACCGCCACCGGCACCACCCCGCGCGACAACCTGCAGAACACCATGCCCCAGCAGCCCACCCAGTGAGGACGCCGCGATGACCGCTCCGGTGACCACCGACAGCGACCTGGACGAGGCTCCGCCGGCCGACCAGGGCGGCCGGGATGCGGTGCCCCGCTACGGCTTGCTGGCGGTGGCCGCCGCCCTCGTGGTCGGGCTGGTTCTCGGGTACGCGGGTGGCCTGCTCACCCCGACGCTCACCCGCCCGGGTGAGAACTCGGCAGAGGCGGGGTTCGCCCGGGACATGACCGCCCACCACAACCAGGCCGTCGCAATGGGCCTGCTGGCGTTCGACCAGGGTCAGGATCCCGAGGTACGCCAGGTCGGCGTGGACATCGCCACCGGCCAGCAGGGTGAGATCGGCACCATGCAGACCTGGCTGCGCTCCTGGAAGCTGGACCCGACCGGCGAGCAGGCCCCGATGGCGTGGATGCCGGACGGCGCCGGCTTGGTCAAGGACGGCCTGATGCCGGGCATGGCGACGCCGGAGGAGATGGCGAAGCTGCGCGCGGCGAGCGGTCGGGAGTTCGACGTGCTCTTCCTCCAGATGATGATCCGCCACCACATCGGCGGGGTGCACATGATCGACGGCATCCTCGACGAGGGCAGCGACGACGACGTGCTGGCGGTCGCCCAGACGATGAAGAACACCCAGCAGAACGACCTGACCAACCTGAGCGCGGCGCTGAAGCGCCTGGGCGGCACCGCATAACACCCGCCGCCCCGCACCATCCCCGAGGCCCGGTCCCCTCCCAGGGGCACCGGGCCTCACCGTCCCCGCCCCCGTCGGTACTTGATCGACACCAGTTCGGGGAGGTGGCGGGGTCGGGACGGGTGGAATGCAACCACTTCGGCGAAGTGGAGTCGATCAAGATCGGGTCGGAGCGGGTGGGCCGGTCGAGGAGGGACGGCGTGGGGCGGGGTGGCCACGCCAAGCGCCGCGCGATATGGGGTAGATGTTCCGGTTTGAGCGTTTGTAACGGTTTGGGGCTAACGGGTCATTGTGGGGGTTAGAGACTTTTCTACCCACATATCGTGACCAGTTGCGATTCGGGCTCGTTGCCCAAGACGTGGGGGTTGCACTCAGAGACGCAGGGCGGTCGGTGACCAGCTGGTGCCGACGCCACACCATCGGCGGTGACGGAGCGGTGGCAGCCGTCCGTCGCGGACTGCGGCAGGGCGAGCCGGGAACGCTCAGCCGCGAACAGGAACTCGAACTCATCGACGTGCTCCGGGGGGTCCACCCCGACGAGTTCGGCCTCGACGAGGAGCTCTGGACACGGCAGAGCCTGACCGCCCTCATCGAGCGCCGGTTCGGGCTGGCGATGGACGCCGGCACCGTCGGGGCGTACCTCCGGGCCTGGGGTCTGGGGCCGCGCGAGCCGCGCGAGCGGGCCTGCGGCCTGTGCGTCGGCGCGGTCGAGCGCTGGGTACGCAGCGAGTACCCGGCGATCACGCGGGCGGCGCAGGAGCACGCCGCGGAGGTCTACTGGATCGGCCGGGTACGCCTGCGCGGCACCATGCCCGCCGCCGACGTGGTCTCGGCGGTCTCCTCGCGGGGACGGGTGCGGTTCATGGTCACCACACCGTCGGTGGACCCGCCGCTGCCCCGGGACTTCGTGCTGCGGCTCAGCGGCGCCGAGGAGCGCACCGTGCACCTGATCGTGGACGGCTCGTGGCCACGCAACGAGTGGCCCCGCCGGCTGCCCCGCCGGGTCGTGCTGCACCCGCTGCCGAGCTGCGGTCGCGCCGTCGCCGCGGCCTGACCCGACGAAGATCGACTCGCGGGGGTACCGATTCGGTGATCCGGGAGGGGGTTTGCTACTCTTCTCGGGTCGCTGAGCCCCCGTAGCTCAGGGGATAGAGCACCGCCCTCCGGAGGCGGGGGCGCAGGTTCGAATCCTGCCGGGGGCACCTCACAGAACAATCATCAAAGACCCTCGACCGGCATGGTCGAGGGTCTTTCGCGTGTGAGTACGGCTCACCTCCTGATCGTCGAGCTGTCTCGTCCGTCAACGCAGGGCCATGGCGTGGCGTTGCGGGCGAACGCGCCCAGGTCGACTGGTTGGGCCAGGCTGGCGGGCAGGCTCATGGTGTAGTCGGCGGCGTGCGGGAACGCGAGGCCCTCGTGTGGGGCACCTTGTCAACGGCCGAGGGTCAGCGGGGTCTGGGTACGCACCCGGGTCAGTTTGCAGGGGTTGCGGACGTAGTAGAGGCCGGCGATCAGCGCGTCGTCGACCCGGATCGTGAGGACACCGTCGATTTCACCATCCAGGTGGACGACGAGTGCGGGGCCGCCATTGACGACCGCCGGTCGCACCGTAATCCTGCCGGGGACCTTGCCGAGACCGCCGAGGAACATGCGGGCCACCTTGTCGGCGCCGACCACCGGCCGGAGCGTGGCATGTTTGACGCCGCCGCCGTCGCCGACCAGCACGACTCCGGGAGAGAGCACATCGAGCAGGCGTTGCGGGTCCCCGGTCTCGATCGCGTGCTGCAGTGACTGCAGGGCCGCCCGGGTCTGGGCCGCCGAAACCGGATAGCGGGGACGGCGGGCGTCGACATGCCGACGGGCCCGGTGGGCGATCTGACGGACGGCGGCCGGGCTCCTGCCGACCGCCGCGGCAATCTCGTCGTAGCCGACCGCGAATGCCTCCCGCAGCACGAAGACGGCACGTTCATTCGGCGACAGGGTCTCCAGAACGAGCATGAGGGCGATCGACATGCTCTCGGCGAGTTCGACGTCTTCGGCCACATCGGGCGTGGTCAGCAACGGCTCCGGCAGCCAGGGGCCGACATACTTCTCCCGGCGGCGTCTCATGTCGCGCATCCGATTGAGGGCTTGCCGGGTGGCGATACGGATCAGGTAGGCACGCTGGTCGCGGATCGGCGCAAGATCTACGTTGACCCATCTCAGCCAGGTCTCCTGCAGGACGTCCTCCGCGTCGGCGGCCGACCCGAGCATCTCGTAGGCGACTGTGAACAACAGATTGCGGTAGGTGAGGAAGGTTCGGGTGGCCGGATCGACGGCCTGCTCGCTCAAGACTTCTGTCCTCTCCGCCGCTCGGATCACGCCGACCGCCGGGCCGCGCCCAGCTCCCGGTTTGCATGTGCCTGCACCAGTTGCCGTCGCTTGTTGTTGGGCAGCCACCGGTGCGAGCCGGGCTTGCGGGCCTCGTTCGTGAGGTGGGCGACGGCGAACGTGTAGGTGAGTGCCTTGAGTCTCGCGCCGAGGCGGCCGCCGACGAACAGCCCGATCGCGGTGTCGTCCCGGCCGGCGAGCTGGTAGATGCCGGCCTGCGGGCCGAGGCCGACGCACATGGCGTTGAAGAAGACACTGGCCGGTTCAGGGTCGACGCCCGCCATACGCCGCAGCAGGGTGTCGGCGGCGTGCGCGCCGAGGCAACCCGCGGTGTACGCACTCATCCGATAGGGCAGGCCGGAGGGTGCCGTCGAGTCTCCGGCCGCGACGATATGTTCGTCGTCGATGCTGGTCAGTGTCTCGTCGGTGAGTAGACGCCCGATGCTGTCGGTCCGCAGACCGCTGCGCGTGGCCAGATCCGGCACGCCGAAGCCTGCTGTCCAGACGGTGATCGCACTCGGCAGGACACGATCGTCACGCAGCCGCACGGCATCACGTGTGACCTCGGTGACCTCGGTGCCCGGTCCGTCGAGAACGGTCACACCGAGCCTCGCGAGCGACCTGGCGGCCGCGCGCCGCGCGCGTGGATGCAGGTACGCGCCGAGCGCACCGCCGCAGACCAGACTCACCCGGTGGCCGCGGCCCGCGAGCTCGGCAGCGGTCTCGATGCCGGTCGGCCCCGCTCCGACAACCGTGACCGCGGCCTCCGCCGGGCTCTTGCCGAGCACTGAGCGCAGCCGCTGCGCCGCCTCAATGGTGGCCATCGGATGAGCGAATTCGGCCGCTCCGGGAACGGGTGGCTCGGCACTCGCGCTGCCCACCGCGTAAACGAGATAGTCGTAGCCGAGTTCGCCGGTCTTCGCCAGAACCACGCTGTGCTCAGCGGAGTCGATCACCGTGGCCGTGTCCTGGACCAGCTGAACACGCTCGTGCAGGACCTCCCGGTAGCCCACCACCGCCTCGTGCGAGCCGGCGACCAGATGGTGCAGGCGCAACCGGATGACGAAGTCCGGCCGTGGATTCACCACTGTGACGCTGACGTCGTCGCGCTGCATCAGCCGGTTGGCCGCCATGACACCGGCGAAACCGCCGCCGACCACTACCACCCTGGTGTACCCGCTCATGCCTGGACTCCTTCCGTTGACGGTTCGCACTCAGGACACCGGCCGGGCGCACCGTGTGACCGGAGTGACCGAGCTCACCTGCCAGACGTGGAAAGAGTCGACCCGCCGCGATGCGGCGTCGTTGATCCGCCCAGGGATCACCCGGCCTCGCGGCGGGCCCGGGCTCGCCGTTTGCCCTCGTGCATCGCCTGCACCCGGGCCACCGGGATGGTCCGCCCCTGCTCGACCAGGTCCGCCGGCAGCCGCTGCGGCGCGGGCAGCGCCTCCGCCCAGGGATCCCGGTCACCCAGCAGCGCGGGCACGGTCCGTACGGTGAAGTCGGCCGGGCTCGCGCTCTCCAGGTCGGTCCAGCCCACCGGGTACGACACGGTGGCGCCGGGCCGGATCCGAGGGCTGTAGGCGGACACCACCGTCGCCCCGTACGCCCGGGTGGAGTCGACGAAGACGCGGCCGCCGCGGTCGGCGACGATGAACGCGGTGGTAGCGGCCGCCGGATCGAGCCGTTCGGTACGGGCGGCGAGCGCCCGGGTCGCGGCGGCGGCCTCCTCCGCGGTGGTGGCCGGGTCCACCGGCACGACCACGTGCACCCCCTTGGCGCCGCTCGTCTTCACCGCGCCGGTCAGCCCGGCGTCGGCGAGCGCCTGCCGCACCAGCAGCGCGACCCGCACCACGGCGTCGAACGCGTCTCCCTCCGGGGGATCGAGGTCGAGCACCAGGTGGTTCGGGCGCTCGGCCTGCCCGGCCGGAGCGAGCGTCGGGTGGTATTCCACCGCCCGCTGGTTGGCGAACCAGAGCAGCGTCCGCCGGTCGTCGCAGAGGGCGTACGAGATCCGCCGGTGCGACGCCTCCGCCCACACCTCGGTCCGGCGGACCCAGTCGGGCGTGTACTTCGGCAGGTTCTTCTGCATGAACGGCTCCTGGCCGGGCCGCACCCGCAGCACCGACAGCGGTCGGTCCCGCAGTTCCGGCAGGATCCGGTCGCACACGGCGTCGAGGTAGTCGACCAGGTCGCGTTTGGTCGCCCCGGCGCCGTCGAACAGCGGCTGGTCGAGGTTGGTCAGCGACACTCCGGCCCGGCTGTCGTCGGCGGCACCCATCGGACCACCATCCCGGGCCGGGCCCGGCTCGGCAACCCCGACACGGTGCCCGGCACCTGGGACGATCGGTGCGTGGGTGAGGCAGAGGCGGACCGGTGCGGGTCCGGCGCGGCGGAGCGGGACGGGCTGCTGCACCGGTACGTTCATCCCACGGTGCCGCCCAAGGTGGAGTACACGGCCACGCCGATGGCCGGGGAGCTGTACGAGTCGCTGGTGGCGCTGACGAGCTGGGCGGAGCGGCATCGCGAGGCGATCAGCGCGGCCCGGGCCGAGTACGACAGCAGGCACGGCCACCCGTCAGCCTGACCCAGCCCTCGACCCGCTGCGCCCAGTCGACTTGGTGCCGAACAGTCCTGAGCTGCGGAAACGACGCATTGTGGTGAACGCCACGCGGTAGATCTGACCGATCGGTCAGACGCTGACCGATCGGTCAGGCATGCTGGACGACATGGCGCGACCGGCCCCCGCCACCCACCACGAGCTGCTGACCGCGGCCGCTCGCCGGTTCGCCGTCACCGGGTACAAGGGCACCTCGCTGCAGGACATCGCCCGCGAGGTGGGCTGCTCCAAGGCGACTGTGCTCTACCACTTCGCCAGCAAGGACGCCCTGCTCTGTGAGCTGATGGCCCCGGCCATCACCATGCTGGAGGAACTGGACGCCCGGATCGCCACGCACACCGGCGCCCAGGCCCAGCGCGTCGCCGCGGACGGCTTCGTCGATCTGGCGGTCCGCTTCCGCCGGGAGATCGCACTGCTGCGGGGAGAGTTCCCCGACCTGCTCCAGCAGCCCGCGTTCGCCCACATCCAGGAGATCTCCGAACATCTCATCGCCGCCTTCTCCGGCTTCTCCGACCGTCCGGAGGCACGCGTCGCGGCGCTCGTCGTGCTCGCCGGCATCGCCGAGACCTGCGGCGAGTTCCTGGACATCCCCGACGACCAGCTGCGCACCGCGCTGCGCGCGGTGGCGTACCGCGCGCTCGAAGTATCCACCTGATCCGTTCCTGCGAGGACAAGGAAGGTCCATGGCGACCCTGCTGTACCGGCTCGGCCGGGCATCCCTGCGCCGGCGACGACTCGTCGCCGTCGTCTGGCTCGTCGTACTCGTCGGCCTCGGCCTGGCCGCGGCCACGCTGCGGGGCCCGACGGCGAGCAACTTCACCATGCCGGGCACCGAGTCGCAGAAGGCGATCGACCTGCTCGCCGACCGCTTCCCGGCGGCCAGCGGCGCCACCGGCACGATCGCCGTCAAGGCGCCGCAGGACGGCGCGCTGACCTCACCCGCCGGACAGGCGGTGGTCAAGCAGGTCACCCAGGAGGCAGCCACGCTGCCCGGCGTGGTCGGCGCGGTCGACCCGTACCAGGCGCAGGCGCTCACCCCGGACGGCCGGTACGCGCTGATCCAGGTGCAGTTCGCCGGCGGGGCCGACGAGGTCACCGACGAGCAGCGCGACGCGTACGAGAAGGTCGGCGCGCAGGCCGAGGCGCAGGGCTGGCAGATCGCGCCCGGCGGCGAGGTGCTCAACGGTGAGCCGGAGGTCGGTTCGACCGAGGCGATCGGCGTGCTGGTCGCGGCGATCGTCCTGATGATCACCTTCGGTTCGCTCGTGGCGGCCGGGATGACCATGCTGAACGCGCTGATCGGCGTCGGCGTCGGCATGGCCGGCCTGTTCGCGCTCAGCGGCGCGGTCGAGCTGACCAGCACCGCGCCGATCCTGGCGCTGATGCTCGGCCTCGCGGTCGGCATCGACTACTCGCTGTTCATCACCTCCCGGCACCGCCAGAACCTGCTCGACGGGCTCTCCCCGGAGGAGTCGGTCGGCCGGGCGGTCGGCACCGCCGGCTCGGCAGTGGTCTTCGCCGGCGCGACGGTGGTGGTGGCGCTCGCCGGCCTGGCCGTGGTGGGCATCCCGTTCCTCACCGTGATGGGCCTGGCCGCCGCCGGCACCGTGACGGTGGCCGTGCTGGTGGCGATCACGCTGGCCCCGGCCCTGCTCGGCTTCGCCGGCCACAAGGTGCTGCCGCGCAAGCTGCGTGACCGCAAGGCGGTCGAGAACCCGACCACCGGGTCGGAGGACCGCTCCGGCTTCGGCTTCCGCTGGGCGCGGTGGGTGACCCGGTTCCGCATCCCGGTCATCCTGGTCGGGCTGCTCGGCCTCGGCCTGCTCGCGGTCCCGGCCCAGGACATGCGCCTGGCGCTGCCGGACGCCTCCGCCGCCGCCGAGGGCACCCCGGCCCGGGTCAGCAGCGACCTGATCCGGGAGGGCTTCGGCCCCGGCTTCACCGGCCGACTCGCGGTCGTGGTGACCGCCGACTCGCCGCAGGACACCCAGGCCGCCATCCCGCAGGTCACCGCGCTGGTCCAGAAGACCGAAGGGGTGCTGGCGGTGGCCCCGCCGCAGGTCGACCCGTCGGGGCGTACCGCGCTGCTCGGCGTGATCCCCGAGACCGGGCCGACCGACGAGGCGACCGAGACGGTCGTGCAGGACATCCGTGCGCAGGTCGCCGGCATCCAGAACGCCGACGTGCTGCTCACCGGCGTCACCGCGGTCGGCATCGACGTGTCGGAGAAGCTCTCCGACGCGCTGCCGGTCTACCTGCTGCTGGTGGTGGGCCTGTCGATCCTGCTGCTGATGCTGGTGTTCCGGTCGATCCTGGTGCCGGTGAAGGCGGCCCTGGGCTTCCTGCTCACCGTGGCCGCCACCTTCGGCATCACGGTGGCGGTGTTCCAGCAGGGCCACCTGGCCGACCTGGTCGGCCTGGACACCCCGGCGCCGCTGGTCAGCTTCCTGCCGATCCTGCTCATCGGCATCCTGTTCGGCCTGGCCATGGACTACGAGGTCTTCCTGGTCTCCCGGATGCGCGAGGACTTCGTGCACGGCGACACCGCCCAGCAGGCCACCATCAACGGCATGGGACACGGCGCCCGGGTGGTCACCGCCGCCGCGCTCATCATGATCTCGGTGTTCGGCGGCTTCGTCTTCCTGGAGGACCCGATCATCAAGTCGATGGGCTTCGCGCTCGCGATCGGTGTCGCCATCGACGCGTTCGTGGTCCGGATGACGATCGTGCCGGCGGTGATGTCGCTGCTGAACAACGCAGCCTGGTGGCTGCCGCGCTGGCTGAACAAGATCCTGCCCAACGTGGACGTCGAGGGTGAGGGCCTGCGCGCCCACCTCGCCGAGAAGCAGCACGCGAACGTGTGATCCGTACGGGTGGGGTCCGTCCGGGCCCCACCCGTCACACGCCGGCCGGATACGTCTCCATCTCACCGGGCACCACGAGCGTCGGCAGCGGGTGCAGCGCTGTCGTCTCGTCGCACCAGATGAACGCGTCGTAGCGCTCACCCAGCCGGGTCGGCACGTAGTTGCCCCAGGACTCGAAGCTCGGGTCGTACACCACCCCGACGGCCCGGTGGTCCGCCTCACCGGTCACCCACTCCGGCTGGTCGTCGCCGCCGAAGACCAGCACCGCCCGATCCGGCATCAGCTCGTGCAGCCGATGCTCCACCGAGCCCTCCCGAGCCGGCGGGACCACCATCGTCTCGGCCGGTGAGCCCCAGCGCGGCGCGGCGACCACGCTGCCGCGGAAGCTGCCGAAGCCGATCAACGCCACCGCGTCCCGGCCGTGCCGTTCCCGGCCGAGCTGCCCGATGTTGACCATGCCGTCCGCCGCCATGTCGGTGGCCCGGGCGTCGCCGACGTGCGTGTTGTGCGCCCACACGATGCCCCGCGAGCCCGCTCCGTACCGGTCGAGCAGCCGGTCGAGCGTGTCGGCCATGTGGACGTCGCGGACGTTCCACGACTCGGGCCCGCCGCCGACCATGGCCCGGTAGTACCGCTCCGCGCCGGCCACCACCTCCGCGTTCTGCCAGGCCGAGAAGCGGTCCGGGCCGTCCGCGGCGGCCTGTTCCCGGGTACGCGCCAGCAGCCGGACCACCTCCTCCTCGCACCGGGCGGAGACGAACCGGCTGGCCATCCCGTACTCCTCGACCCGCTTGCCGTACGGCTCGAAGCAGCGGTACGCCTCCTGGGCCGCCTCCAGCGAGGCCGGGTCCTCCTCGCCGAGGTAGTCGAAGATGGCCTGCATCGACTCCCAGAGGGAGTACACGTCCAGCCCGTGGAAGCCGGCCCGCTCCCCCTCGTGGCGATCCAGGTTCCACGCCCGCAGCCAGCGGCAGAAGCGGGCCACCTCGGCGTTCGCCCACATCCAGGTGGGCCAGCGCTCGAAGCGCTCCAGCGCGACGAGCGGATCGGCCGCCCCGTCCGGGGCGCCGACCACCGACCGGTGCACCCGGTCGCAGTCCGGCCAGTCGCCCTCCACCGCCACGAAGTCGAACCCCTGCTCGGCGATCAGCCGCCGGGTGAGCTGTTCCCGCAGCCGGTAGTAGTCGTAGCTGCCGTGCGTCGCCTCGCCGATCATCACCACCCGGGCGTCCCGCACGCGGTCCAGCAAGGGGTCGAAGTCGCTCGGCGCGCCGAGCCGCTGTACCAGCATGTCAGCGGCTACCCGGGGCCCGTCGGGACAAACCGGCTACCCGCTGAGCCCGGGCGGCGGCGGGCACGCGGCGGACGAGGTCCGGAACCCGCAGATGGGCATGGCGCCGGGCTCAGCGGGTAGCCGGGCGGCATGACCGTCACCGGCGCGCAGTTGCAGGAGTTCCTGGCCGGGCTGGACTACCCGGTCTCCCGGGAGGATCTGGTCCGCTGGGGCCAGGAGAACGGCGCGAGCACCGAGGCGCTCCAGGCGCTGCGGTCCCTGCCGGCCGAGGAGTTCCACTCCTCCACCGAACTGGGCGAGGCGATCGTCACGCTGGCCGGCGCCTGACCGGCGGTGTTAAGCGGGGGCCCCTCCTCTACCGGAGACGTTAAGAAGGGGCCCTTCCTTACAGCTCGACGGTGCGGGCCTGCGTCCGGGCGGTCTGCGCGGCGTCCAGCACCGCCACCACCTCGCGGCCGAACCGCACGTCGCAGCGGTGGTCACGGGTGCCGGCGTCGACCTCCTCCAGCAACTGGTCGAGCGCGGCGCCGAACGCCTGGAGCGCGCTGCCGTCGCCGGGCGGGACCGTCTCGGTGCCGTTCTCGCCGAAGAAGACGAAGTCCCGGGTGACCGCCTCGGACGGCGCGTCGAGGGTGAGCGAGAGTGAGCTTGTCGCACCGCCGTCGTGGGTGAGCAGCAGGTGCACCAGGCCGCTCGGGCCGTCCATCGCGGCGACCCGGGTGACCCGGCCGAGCACCGGCAGGATCAGCGACAGCGCGTGCGGGCCGATGTCCCAGAGCGCGCCGCGCTCCCGCCGCCAGGTCGAGTCGCCGTACGGGTTCTGAGGCTGGAAGATCGACGCGAACATGGTGGCGCGGGCGTGCTGCCAGCCACCGGCCGCCGCGGTCGAGGCGAGGAACCCGGTGACGTTCGGGTGGAAGCGCTGGGTGAAGAAGACCACCGAGGCGACCCCGGACGCCTGGGCCGCCGAGACCACCCGGTCGGCGTCGGCGAGGTCGAGCGCCAACGGCTTGTCCAGCAGCAGGTGCCGTCCGGCGGTGGCGGCCCGCACGGCGATGTCGGCCTGCACGTCCGGCGGGAGCGCCACGGCGACCGCGTCGCAGGCGTCGATGAGGGCGTCGACGTCGGTGAAGGCCGGTACGCCGTGCCGGGTGGCCAGTTCCTCCGCTTTCGCCGGGTTGCGCCCCCAGACGCCGGCGAGCCGGGCCCGCGGGTGCGCCTCGATGGCCGCGGCGTGCGTCTCCGCCGCCCAGTAACCCGTGCCGAACAACCCGAACCGCACCCCGGCCCCCTGCCGTCGACGTCCGCCACCGGCGTGCGCCGGGACCGTGATCCACGCTAGTCCCCGGACCCGTCCGGCGCGCCCCGACCCGGCGGGCGAGCCGCTACTACACGGATTAGTAGGCTGTGCCGGTGAACGACACCGTGTCGACGACCAGCGCGGCGGGCGCCTCTCCGGTGGACGGGCCGCTCGCCACTGTCGCGATCGTGATCTCGCTGGCGGTCGCGGTCTGGGCCCTGGTGGCGGCGGTACGCCACCGGCCGCCGGACCGGATCCAGTTCGTCGGCCTGGCCGTGCTGGAGGTGGCGCTGCTCGCGCTCACCGTGACGGCGCTCGTCGCGCTCGGCGGCGGGGACCGGCCGGGCGAGCCGGGCGCGTTCTTCGGCTACCTGGTGACGCTCGTCTGCCTGCCGCCGCTGGCCTGGGTGCTGGCCCGGATGGAGCCGACCCGCTGGGGCTCGGGCATCGTCTGCGCGATCTGCCTGGTCACGCCGGTGGTGGCGGTACGCCTCCAGCAGACCTGGGACATCCTCGGTGGCTGACACCACTTCCGGACACGAGCAGCGCGCCACCAACCGTGGGCCGGGGCGGTTGTTGATCGCCGTCTACATCCTCTTCGCCATCGCCGCGACCTCGCGGGCCGGCTTGCAGATCGCCACGAGGTTCGACGAGGCGCCGGTGGCGTACCTGCTCTCCGCGCTCGCAGCGCTGATCTACATCGTGGCGGCGGTCGGGCTGGCCCGGGCCGGGCACACCGGCCGCCGGGTCGCGCTCGCCTGCTGCACAGTCGAACTGGCCGGGGTGCTCGGGGTGGGCGTGCTGAGCATCGCCGACCGGGAGCTGTTTCCGGACGAGACGGTCTGGTCTGACTTCGGCAGCGGCTACGGCTACGTGCCGCTGGTGCTTCCGGTGCTCGGCCTGTTCTGGCTCTGGCGCACCCGGCGCGACCCCGCCTGAGCGGGCCCGCGCCGGGTGGGGCGGGTCAGTCCTTGGGACCGCCGGCTACGTAGATGACCTGGCCGGAGACAAAGGACGCGCCCTCGCTGGCCAGGAACGAGATGGTGTGCGCGACGTCCTCGGGGCGGCCGGGACGGCGTACCGGGATCTCGGCGGCGGCGTGCTTCTGCAGGTCGTCGAAGTCGACCTTCATCCGGGCCGCGGTCGCCGCGGTCATGTCGGTGACGATGAAGCCCGGCGCGACCGCGTTCACTGTCACCCCGAACGGGCCCAGCTCGATCGCCAGCGTCTTGGTGAAGCCCTGGAGGCCGGCCTTGGCGGCCGAGTAGTTCGCCTGGCCCCGGTTGCCGAGCGCGGACGTGCTGGACAGGTTGACGATCCGGCCCCACTTCGCCTCGACCATGTGCTTCTGCGCGGCCTGGCTGAACAGGAACGCCCCGCGCAGGTGCACGCCCATGACCGTGTCCCAGTCGCCCTCGGTCATCTTGAACAGCAGGTTGTCACGCAGCACGCCGGCGTTGTTGACGAGCACTGTCGGTGCGCCCAGTTCGGCGGCGATCCGTTCCACGGCGGCCTCGACCTGGGCCCGGTCGGACACGTCGGCGCCGACGCCGAGAGCCCTGCCGCCGGCCGAGCCGATGGCGTCCACTGCCTCCTTGGTGGCGGACTCGTCGATGTCGACCACGGCGACGGCCATGCCGTCGGCCGCCAGACGGCGGGCGGTCGCCGCCCCGATGCCGCGTGCGGCTCCGGTGACGATGGCGACGCGGGGCTCCTCCGACATGATTACCTCCCGGTAACTTATGGCTCGATCGCAGGAGCTTAACCCGCCGGTACGCCGTGCCTACCGGCCGTCGCCCCGGCAGAGCCGGATCCACCGGTAGCCGTACCCGCCGAGCTTGAGCCGGTCGAGCTTGCCCACGTCCTCGTAGTTGCGGTCGCTCAGCACGTCGATCGGCAGGTCCGCCTCCGGCGCCAGCGTGCTCAGGTCGACCTCGGCGTCGCCGGTGCCGAGGTTGTGCAGGAAGACCATCGTCCCGGTACGCCCGTCGGCGCGGTGCGCGAGCACACCCGGCGGCATCGGCACGTCGATGTGGGTGGTGCTGCCCGAGCCGATCTCCGGCGCCTCCCGCAGCGTCCGGATCATCCGCTCGAACCAGGCGAGCAGCGACCGGGGATCCTTGCGCTGGGCGGTGACGTTGACGTTCTGGTAGCTGTACTCACCCTTGTCGATCACCGGGCGGATCAGCTTCTCCGGCTCGGCGGTGGAGAAGCCCGCGTTGTCCTTGTATGACCACTGCATCGGGGTACGGATCGCGTCGCGTCCGTCCAGCGCCAGGTTCTCCCCCATGCCGATCTCCTCGCCGTAGCGCAGCACCGGCGTGCCGCGCAGCGAGAACTGCAACGCGTACGCCAGCTCGATGCGCCGGCGGTCGTTGCCGAGCATGGGTGCGAGACGCCGGCGGATGCCCCGGCCGTAGAGCTGCATGTTCTCGTCCGGCCCGAACGTCGCCAGCACGTCCTTGCGCTGGTCGGCGGTGAGCCGGGACAGGTCGATCTCGTCGTGGTTGCGCAGGAACGTCGCCCACTGGCCGCCGGTGGGCAGCTTCGGGGTGTCGCGCAACGCGTCGATGATCGCCTCCGGGTCCTCCCGGGCCAGGGCGAGCATCAGCCGGCCGTTGAGCATGAAGTCGAACAGCATGTGGATCCGGTTGCCCGACCCGCTGCCGTCGCCGAAGTAGACGGGCAGCTCGTCCGGCTCGACGTTCGCCTCGGCCAGCAGGGCCGCGTCGCCGCGCCGCCACTGCACGTGCTGGCGCAGGTCGGTGAGGAAGTCGAAGTCCTTGGGTGAGTTCGGGTTGCCCGGCTCGGTACGTTCGATGATGAACGGCACCGCGTCCATCCGGAAGCCGGAGACGCCGAGTTGCAGCCAGAACGAGGTGATCTTCTTGATCTCCGCCCGGACCTTCGGGTTCTCGACGTTCAGGTCCGGCTGGAACTTGTAGAAGCGGTGGTAGTACCACGCCTTGGCGGTCCGGTCGTAGGTCCACGTCTCGTGCTGCTCGCCCGGGAAGACCATGCCCTGGTGGCGGTCGTCCGGCTCGTGGTCGGCCCAGACGTACCAGTCCCGGTACGGCGAGTCGGGCGAGGACCGGGCCGACTGGAACCACGGGTGCTGGTCCGAGGTGTGGTTGACCACCAGGTCGATGATCACCCGGATGCCCCGGTTGCCCGCCTGGTGCAGCAGTTCGGCGAAGTCACCGAGCGTACCCAGGCGCGGGTCGACGTTGTAGAAGTCGGTCGCGTCGTACCCGTCGTCCTTGTTCGGCGAGGGGTGGATCGGGTTCAGCCACAGGCAGGTCACGCCGAGCCGGGCCAGATAGTCCAGCCGGCCGATGAGGCCCTGGAAGTCACCCACCCCGTCGCCGTCGGAGTCCGCGTACGTGTCGACGTCGAGGCAGTAGACGACCGCCTCCTGATACCACCTGTCACCCATGCGGGGACTAGTTCTCCGATCGCGCCCGGCGGCAAACCCGGTACGACTGGTCCGCTTCATCGGCTGGCTGCGGGGTCCGGCGGACGCCGCGCTGCACCCGGAGGCTGAGGCACAGGTGTGACGGCGGGTCGTCCGGGTATCACGTCGGATCTCCGGCTCTCGCGTGGAAGGACCGCCATGGCCCTGGCCCAGGACGTCGACCCGAACCAGTTCACCGGGCTGACCGGCTGGGTGGCGAGCGTGATCGACTCGCTCGGCGCGGTCGGGGTGGCGCTGCTGGTGGCGCTGGAGAGCATCGTCCCGCCGATCCCGAGCGAGATCGTGCTGGCGATGGCCGGCTACCTGTCCGCCGAGGGCCGGTTCAACGTGGTGCTCATCGTGGTCGCCGCGACCGTCGGCTCTCTGCTCGGCGCGCTGGTGCTCTACTGGCTCGGCGCGGCGCTGGGCGAGGACCGGCTCAAGCGCTGGCTGGACCACATCCCCCTGGTCGACCTGGAGGATCTGGAGAAGGCCGACCGCTGGTTCGAGCGGCACGGCCGGTGGGCGGTGCTGATCGGCCGGGTGGTGCCGGTGGTGCGCAGCCTGGTCTCGATCCCGGCCGGTGCGAACCGGATGCCGCTGGGCGAGTTCATCCTGCTGACGACGCTCGGCAGCGGGGTGTGGAACGCGCTGATCGTCGGCGCGGGTTTCGCCCTCGGTTCGCGGTGGAGGGACGTCGACAGGTACGGCCAGTGGTTCAACTACGCGATCTTCGCCGTCTTCGGTTTCATGATCGTGAGCTGGGCGGTGAAGAAGGTGCGCCGGCGGCGCGCCCGGCAGTCGGTGGCCACCGGGCGCTGACCGCCGCGCGGGCGGCCCGAACCCCGAGGGGTCCGGGCCGCGTTGCGGCCGCGTTCAGCGGCGGAAGGTGAACCAGTTGACGTTGACGAAGTCGGACGGCTGGCCGCTGCTGAACGTCAGGTAGACAGTGCGCCGGCCGGTCACCGCGCCGACGTTGCCGGGCACCGAGCGCCAGGTCTGCCAGCCGCCGGTGTTGCCGACCGCGAAACTGCCGATCGGCGGCGCGGTCGGGCTGTCCACCCGGACCTCGACCAGCCCGCTCACTCCGGACGCCGCGCCGGAGGCGACCCGGGCCACGAAGTCGCGCGGCGGCGTCGAGCCGAAGTCGACGTTGTCGTAGCGGGCCCAGTCGCCGTTGGCGAGCCAGCCGATGTCCTGGCCGCCCTCGGCGCACGTCTCCACCTGCACGCCGTTCTGCGCGTTGAACGACTCGGCCTGGATCGTGGCGTACGCGTCGCGCACCCCGCCCGGCGGCGGCGTGGTCGGGGTCGGCGACGGGTTGCCGCCACCGCCCCGGGTGTAGACGGCCACGTAGTCGACGAGCATCGACCGGCCGGGCACCGTGGCGGCGGTGGGCGTCGCCGAGCCGGCCACGCCGTCCGGGAAGCCGCCGCCCATCGCCACGTTGAGCAGCAGGAAGTAGCCGGCGTGGTTGGTCATCTGACTCCAGTACGGCTCACCGATCTGGTTCTGCCGGACGGTGTGGAAGAGCTGGCCGTCGACGTACCAGCGCAGTTGCTGTGGGCTGGTCGAGGCGTCCCACTCGAACCGGTAGGTGTGGAACGCCGCCTGGCAGGTGCTGCCCGGGCAGGCCCGGGACGCGCCGATGCCGTTGAACTCCCCGCACGGGCCGCCCGGCGCGACACCGCAGTGCAGCACGCCCCAGACCGAGTTGATCCCGTTGACGTTCTCCATCACGTCGAACTCGCCGATGCCCGGCCAGTTCTGGTAGTTGCCCCGGTACGGCGAGCCGAGCGCCCAGAACGCCGGCCAGTACCCGGACGCCGCCGCGCCTGTCACGTTCGGCATCTGGATGCGGCCCTCCAGGGCCAGCACGCCGCCCGACGGCGCCTTGAAGTTCGAACGCACCGTCTCGATCCGGGCCGAGGTCCAGCGGCCGGCCGAGTCCCGCAGTGGCGTGATGCGCAGGTTGCCCGAGCCGTCGTGGGCCAGGTTGGCGGTGCTGGAGGTGTAGGTCTGGATCTCGCCGGTGCCCCAGTTGGCCGGGCCGCCCGGGTAGCCGGTGCCGGTGTCGATGATCCAGTTGGCGGACGAGGGCAGCGTGCCGGCGGAGCCGGTGAAGTCGTCGCTCCACACCAGGTTCCAGCCGGACGGCGTCGGGGGCACGGCGGCCTGGGCGGTCATCGAGACGCCCGCGAGCGCTGTGGTGAGCGCGAGGACGCCGGCGGCCAGGGCGAGCCGGCGGCGTGTTCGGGGCTCGGTTGCGGAGGCGGCCGGGGCCGCCGGGATCGGGTTCATTCGGGGTGCCTCTCTGCGGGGACGGGTCCGGAGAGCGCTCTCTGAGAGCGATTTCTACGCGCCCGCCCCGCACTTGTCAACGCTTGTCGATGGCTTCCGCCGGCTGCGGCCGGCGCAGCACCACCTGCTCCAGCGCCGTCCACGCAGTGGTGGTGACCAGATAGAGCACCGCCGCCAGCGGCACTACGAGCGCCACCAGCACCGTGCCGTACGGCAGCAGCGGCAGCAGCCGCCCGAGCACCGCCGCGCCCGGCCCCTCGGCCGGGGCACCGGCCACGGTGCCGGTGGCGGCCGCCGCCCGGCGCATCCGCCGCGAGGACCACCAGGCCAGCGCGAGCAGCGCGGCCAGCAGCACCCCGAACACCAGCGGCACCGGGCCGGCGAGCCCGTCGCCGAGGTGCCACCCCAGCGGTACGCCGGCGAGCCGCTCCCCCAGCAGCTCCGGCGCCCCGTCACCGGTGGCGAACACGCGGTACATGACCAGGAAGAACGGCGCCTGCAACAGCGCCGGCAGGCAGCCCGCGACCGGGCTGGCCCCGGCGTTGCGGTAGAGCGCGAACAACTCGCTCTTGAGGCGGGCCGGATCGTCGGCGTACCGGCGCTGGAGCTCCCGTACCTCGGGGGCGAGCGCGGCGCGGCGCCGCTCCCCGCGAACCTGGGCCACCGTCAGCGGCGAGATCAGGAGCCGGACGGCGACTGTGAACAGGACGATGGCGGCGGCCGTCGCGGCGCCGCCGGTGAGCGGGGCGAGCACCTCGGCGAGCCAGGTGACGACGGTGGCCGCGGCCGAGGCCGCGGAGTGCAACGGAGCGAAGGCGAGCATGGGTGGACCCCTCGATGGCGATTCCGGTGTCCCGGGCGGCGACATGCCGCACGGCGGGACGGATGACGACGGAATCGGCCGCGAAAGCCGGGACGGAGCAACCGGCGACCGCCGGAGCGAACCGGCGGACGGCTACGCGGCCGAGGGGCGCAGGCCGGGTGCGCGGGGACGCGGACGCCCCGCTGCGTCCGGGTCGACCTGCCGGGGCACCCCCCGACGACGGGCGCGCGCCCGCAGCGAGGCGGTGAACCGGGTGCCGGGCGGCGTGGGCAGCGCGCGGACCCGCAGCGCGAGCAGGGTGGCGAGCAGCAGCGCGGCGACGACGGCCGCACCGGCGACCAGGCCGGCCGGTCGGCGAACAGCGTGAGGGCGTAGGCCCACGCCCCCGTCAGCACCGCCAGCATCCCGGCCACGCGACCACACTAGCCCCCCTGTCACGCCGCGGGCGCCCCGCGCGCACGGCGGACCGGTACGCCGCCACTGCGGCCGGACGACCCGAACGGGCGAACCGGCGCCGACACGCCACCGGCACGTTTCCGGAAACGGACACGGTGGGTAACAGGGCCTCGACCACGTGGCACGGTGCCGCGAGCGGTCCGGAGAGACGGTGGTGACGATGAGTGGCTCAGTGGCGGAGCGGGAGCGGTCCGCCGCACCCGGCGGAACCGACCTGCTGACAGTCGGCGTCGAGGAGGAGTTCCTGCTCGCCGACCCGCACACCGGGGCCGCCGTACCCGCCGTCGACCTGGTCATGGATCAGGTGCCGGCCGAGCTGCGGGGTCAGGTGGAACGCGAGTTCCAGACCAGCCAGATCGAGATCGGCAGCCCACCCGGGCTGGACCTGTCCTCGATCCGGCACTCGCTGTCGATGCTGCGCACCGAGCTGGCCGACGCCGCCGAGCGGGCGGGCGTACGGCTGCTCGCGATCGGCACCGGGCCGGTCGACGGGCCGGTGCCGCCGGTGGTGGACAAGCCGCGCTTCGACCGGATGATCGAGCGGTTCCGGCTGCTGGTGCCCGGGCCCGGCAACAACGGCATGCACGTGCACGTCGGCATCCCCGACCCGGGCACCGGCGTGCAGGTGCTCAACCAAGTCCGGCCGTGGCTGCCGATCCTGCACGCGGTCACCGCCAACTCCCCGTTCTCCCGTGGCGAGGACACCGGGTACGCGAGCTGGCGCTCGGTGGAGTGGGAACGCTGGCCGTCGGTCGCGCCCACCCCGTTCCTGGAGTCGCACGAGCACTACGAGCGGCTGATCCGGCAGCTCATCGCCAGCGGCGTGATGCTGGACGAGGGGATGCTCTACTGGTACGCCCGGCTCTCCGCGAAGTACCCCACGGTGGAGATCCGCATCGGCGACGTCTGCCCGTCGGTGGACGACGCGGTGCTGGTGGCGGCACTGGTCCGCGCGCTCGTCGCCACCGCGCTCACCGACGTCGCCGCCGGCCGTCCGGCCGTCAACACCGACCACCACCTGCTGGTGGCGGCGCACTGGCGGGCCGCCCACGACGGGCTGGAGGGCGAGGGCGTCGACCTCACCGACGGTGAGCTGCGCCCGGCCTGGGAGCTGCTGGACCGCCTGGTGGACCGGCTGCGCCCGGAACTGGAACGGCACGGTGACCTGGACCGGGTGACCGACCTGCTGGCCGGGCTGCGCCGGCACGGCAGCGGCGCGGCGCGGCAGCGGTCGGTGTTCGCGCGTACCGGGCGGCTCGTCGACGTGGTCGCGGACGTGGCGCGGCAGACCCGTGGCTGAGCGGCCGCGCGGCCGTGGGCCGGCATGACAGGATGGGCGACGTGGCCGAACGCATGATCGTCATCGGCGGCGACGCCGCCGGCATGTCGGCGGCGTCGCAGGCGCGGCGACGCCGCCGTGACCGCTCCGACCTGGAGATCGTCGCGTTCGAGCGCGGTCACTTCACCTCCTACTCGGCCTGTGGCATCCCTTACTGGGTCAGCGGCCTGGTGGCGGAGCGGGACGAGCTGATCTCCCGCGATCCGCAGACCTTCCGCGACGAATTCGGCATCGAGGTCCGTACCCGGCACGAGGTCACCGCCATCGACCTGGACCGCCGCGAGGTGACCGCGCGCGGCCTGGACGGCGGCGGCGAGGTCCGCGCCGGTTTCGACACCCTGGTGTACGCCACCGGAGCGTCCCCGGTGCAACCGGAGTGGGCGCGCGACGAGGTGTCGGGCGTGTACGGCGTGCAGACGCTCGGCGACGGCGCGGCGCTGATCGACTGGCTGGAACGCGAACCCCGGCCCCGGCACGCGGTGGTGGTCGGCGGCGGCTACGTCGGCGTCGAGATGAGCGAGGCGCTCGTGCAGCGCGGGCTGAAGGTCCAGCTGGTCGAGCAGGCCGACCAGCCGATGTCGACGGTGGATCCGGACATGGGCGAGCTGGTGGCCGACGCGTTGCGCGCGACCGGGATCGGCGTCCGCACCGGCCTCACCGTCACCGGTCTCCAGGAGCGGGACGGCCGGATCTCCGCGGTGGTCACCGACGAGGGGCCGATCCCGGCCGACGTCGTGGTGCTGGGTCTCGGCGTACGCCCCAACACCGCGCTCGCCGAGGCCGCCGGCCTGCCGATCGGTCCCTCCGGCGCGGTCCGCACCGACCGCCGGATGCGGGTGCCGGGCGTGCCCGGCGTCTGGGCGGCGGGCGACTGCGTGGAGTCTCTGCACCGGGTCAGCGGCATGCCGGTGCACATCCCGCTCGGCACGCACGCCAACAAGCAGGGCCGGGTCGCGGGCATCAACATCGGCGGCGGGTACGCCACCTTCCCCGGCGTCATCGGCACCGCCGTCACCAAGGTCTGCGAGCTGGAGGTGGGCCGCACCGGGCTGCGTGAGCGGGACGCGCGCGAGGCCGGCTTCGAGTTCGTCACGGTGCTGGCCCAGTCGACGAACCGGGCCGGCTACTACCCGGGCTCGCGGCCGATGACGGTCAAGCTGATCGCCGAACGGCTCAGCGGGCGGTTGCTCGGGGCGCAGATCGTCGGCTGGTCCGAGGCGGCCAAGCGGATCGACGTGCTCGCCGTGGCGCTGTGGAACGGCATGACCGTGGACGAGATGACAGCCCTCGACCTGGGCTACGCGCCGCCGTACGCCCCGGTGTGGGATCCGGTGCTGATCGCCGCCCGCAAGGCCGTCGACGCGCTGGCCGCCGACGGCCGATGAGAAGTGTCGGTGGCCGGCGTTAGCGTGTGCGCGCTGTCGCGTTGCCGGTCCGGCACTTCCCCTCGGAGGTAACCCCCCATGTCGCAGGAGACGACCTACCTCGAACTGTCCGAAGTGGACGGTGGAGCGCACAAGTTCTACGAGGTGGTGGTCGACGACACCGCGATGACCGTGCGCTACGGGCGGATCGGCGACCAGGGCCAGGTGAAGACCAGCACCTACCCGGACAACACCCGCGCCCGCGCCGCCGCCGCGAAGAAGATCGGCGAGAAGGTCCGCAAGGGGTACGCCCCGGCGGTGCCCGGCGTACGCCAGAAGCGGACCGTGTCGCGCCGGCAGATCGTCAGCACCCGGTCGACCGCCCGCACCGCCCCGGTCCTCTGGCGGTACGCCTCGGGTGCGCCCGCCTTCGGCATCTTCGTCGACGACCGGCACTGCATGGTCGGCAACGAGCACGGCGTGATCACCACGCTCGACCACGACGCCCGGCTGGTCAACCAGGTCCGGCTCCCCGACGGGGTGAAGTGCATCGTCGCCGACGACGCCTGGGTCTACGCCGGCTGCGACGACGGCAACGTCTACGACCTGTCCGGCAAGGTGCCCCGCGCGGCGTACGCGATCGCACCCGAGATCGACATCTACTGGCTGGACATCCACGACGGCGTGCTGGGCGTGTCCGACCGTGACGGCGGCATCTCGGCGATCGACCACGAGGACGAGTTCCTCTGGCGCCGGCCGGGCCGGGGGCGGTCGGCGTGGATGGTGCGCTGCGACGCCGACGCGCTCTACCACGGCCACTCGCGGGGGGTAACCGGCTACGACTGGCGCACCGGGCGCGAGCTGTGGCACACCGGCACCGGGGCGGTCCTGTTCGGCTGGCAGGAGCGCGACGCCGTGTTCGCCGGCACCGGCACCCGCGAGGTGGTGCGCCTGCGCAAGGACGGCCGGGCCGAGCAGGTCTACCGCTGCGACTCGGCGGTCTTCTCCTGCGCCACCGCCGAGGGCGGCCGGTACGTGTTCGCCGGCGACAGCGCGTCCTCGATCTACTGCTTCGACCGGGCCGGCAACCGGCTGTGGAAGCTCGGCACCGGCTGCGGCTCGGCGTATTCGATGCAGTACCACGACAACCGGCTCTACGTGGTCACCACGAGCGGTCACCTGGCCTGCATCGACGCGAGCGAGGCGGCGATCCGGGCGGCCGAGGCGGGCAGCGTGCCCGACGTGGTGGACGTCAAGGCGCCCGCCCGGATGCCCGAGACGGCCGCGTGGACGTCGGTCGAGGTGACGACGGACGACCGGGACGGCGTGCTGGTGCAGTGCGTCGAGCACGGCGGCCGGCTGCGCGTGCACGTCCTCGCCGACGGCTACCGGCGGGACTGGTCGGTGCAGTTCCCCAAGGGCATCCGCGAGCCGGGTGCGCGTTACCTGGTCACCGAGGTCCGCGAGTCCGGCCGGGGCGGCTTCTACCGGGCGTACGGGGACATCCGCCGGCTGCGCTGACGAGAGCCCGCCCGGGACAGCGGATCGTCGCCGCACCGGTCAGGATGACCTGATGCGGTGCGACATTCCCGAAGGGCTGCGCTGGGTCGAGCGGACCGAGGCCGGCCGGGCGTGGCTCGCGGAGCTGCCCGGCCGGCTGGCCGACTGCGTCGCGCGGTGGGAGCTGACGCCCGGCCCGCCGTTCGCGTACGCGTTCGCCTCGCTGGCGTTGCCCGCGACGCTTCCGGACGGCACCCGGGCGGTGCTGAAACTCCAGTACCCGGACGACGACAGCGTCCACGAGGCCACCGCGCTGGCGCACTGGGACGGGCGCGGCGCGATCCGGCTGCTCGGGCACGACGCCGACCGGCGCGCGCTGCTCGTCGAGCGCTGCGACCCCGGCACGCCGCTGCACTCGCTGGCGGCCGACGCGGCGCTCGACATGGCGACCGGCCTGTTGCCGGGGCTCGCGGTGCCGGCCGGCGCGCCGTTCACGCCGCTCGCCGAGGAGGCCGCCGGGTGGGCGGACCGGATGCCTGGCAACTGGCGGCGGACCGGCCGCCCGTACGAGCGGCGCCTGCTCGACACCGCGCTCGGGCTGCTCGCCGATCTGGCGCCGAGCCAGGGCGAACAGGTGCTCGTCAACCAGGATCTGCACGCCGGCAACATCCTGGCGGCAGGGCGCGAGCCGTGGCTGGTGATCGACCCGAAGCCGCTGGTCGGCGAACAGGAGTTCGCTGTGGTGCCGCTCGTGCGCGGCGCGGAGCTGGGCCACTGTCCGGCGGCGGTCCGGCACCGGCTCGACCGGCTCAGCACCGAGCTGGGCCTGGACCGGGAGCGGGTACGCGGCTGGGCGATCGGTCAGGCGGTGGCCTGGAGCATCGGCGGCGACCAGGTCTTCCCGGGCAACGTCGAGGTGGCCCGCTGGCTGCTCGACGAGATGTGACTCAGCCCGCCTGGCAGGTGGGGCACCAGTAAAGGTTGCGCCCGGCGAGCCCGCCCCGGCTGACCGCGGTGCCGCAGACGTGGCAGGGCGCGCCGGGGCGGCGGTAGACGTACACCTCACCGCCGTGCCGGTCCACCCGGGGCGCGCGGCCGGTCGCCTCCGGCAGGTCGGCGTCGCGCACGGTGTCGATCCGGCCCCGTTCGACAGCGCGGGTCATCAGCGCCACCAGGTCCGCCCAGAGTTCGGCCCAGCCGGGCGCCGTCAGCTCCCGCCCCGGCAGCAGCGGCGGCAGACCGGCCCGGAACAGCGCCTCGGTCACGAAGATCAGACCGGTGCCGGCCACCACCGACTGGTCGAGCAGCAGCGCGGCCAGCGGGGTGGGGCTGCGGCGGATCCGCGCCCACGCCCGGTCCGGGTCGGCGTCGGCGCGCAGCGGGTCCGGCCCGAGCCGGTCGCGCAGCGCCGCCACCTCGGGCGGGGTCAGCAGCTCGCAGGCGGTCGGGCCGCGCAGCTCCAGCCAGTGCCGGTCGCTGTGCAGCCGCAGCCGCACCTGCCCGACCGGGGCCGGCGGCTCCCCCGGCCCGTCGGCGAACTTCCCGTACAGGCCGAGGTGTACGTGCAGCGTCAGGTCGCCCGCATAGTGGTGCAGCAGGTGCTTGCCGTACGCCTCGGTGCCGTCCAGGACGGTGCCGCTCAGGCGGGCCGCGCCCTCGGCGAAGCGCCCCTGCGGGCTGTCGGCGTGCACCTTGTCGCCCGCGAACAGCTCGGCGTGCCGGGCGGCGAGGCGGTGGATGGAGTGTCCCTCTGGCACGACCGCCAAGCGTAGCCAGCGGATCGCACCGCCGGCGACTTCGAGCCACGGGACGCCGTTTGATCGATGCCCGTCGACTGAGACTGGCGGTGGTAGCGCTCGGGAGCCAGTGCGAGCCGCTCGCCGGAGGGACACGCGCGGGGTGATGGGCCATCCCGGTGCCGGGCAGTCGTCTCCTGCGGCTACGACCCGCCGCTGGTCGCCAGCCTCTTCGCCAGCCGCGAGGACGCCACCGGGTGGCGCGACCCGGTGGCCGAGGCGGTCACCGGGCCGCAACGCTCGCGCACCGTGTCCGTCGACGGTCTGACCCCGGGCACCGCGCGTGGCGGTGGTCCGCTGACGAGCGCATCCAGTCGGTCCTGGGGTGTCGATTCAGGGGCACCTGGGTACTTCCTGGATGTCATGCGCGGCCTCCGCGCCTGGATCAGGAGGTGCCATCGTGAAGATCCTGTCCCGCCGGAACACCCCGGCGACCAGTACCGATACCAACGGCGACGGCGTGGTCGACGAGCGCGACCGGACCGCCGAGCAGCCGGCCGGCCGGCCCGTGGTCACCGACCGCGACGAGGAGCGGACCACGTACCGCAGCGCCGCCACCGCCACCGACGACGAGCGCGCCCGGGAAGCGGCGGCCGACCGGGACGCCCGCGACAGCGGCGCGGCGGTGGCGACCGACGGCCGGACGGCGGCCACCGCCCCCGACGGCCGGACCGCCGCCACGACGACCGACGGCCTCGTTGCGGCCGACGACGAGCGGGACGCGGAGGCCCGGCGACGGGCGGCGGACCGCGGCGCGGCGGCGCGCGCGGTCACCGGCCGCCGGGTCGACGCCGACACGCGGACCGCTCCGGTGACCGACGCCCGCACCGTGGGCGCGGCGCCCGCTGCCGAGCGCACCGTGGACCTGGACCGCGACGGCCGTCCGGACCACACCGACCTCGACCGGGACGGCCGGCCCGACGGTACGGACGCCGACCGCGACGGCCGGGTGGACCGGCCGGAGCCGTACACCACAAAGCGTCCCCGGGCCAGCCTGCTCGCCACGCTCGGCCTGATCGTCTCGGTGGTCGGGGCGCTGTTCGTGCTATCCGGCACGCTCGCCGGGTACGGCATCGGCGTCGGCGCGGCCGGTGCCGTGCTGGCGGTGCTGGGCCTGATCGCGACCCGTCGGCGGCACGTGGCGGGCAAGACCGACGCGCTGATCGGTATCGCGGTCGGTCTGGCCGCCGTGGTGCTCGGCATCGTGGCGATGACCGGCCAGTTCGACTGGCCGACCACCGACGGCGACTGGGTGGGCCGGTTCCGCGAGTGGCTCGACTCACAGTTTGGCAGCTGGTTCTGACGGGCACTGTCCCGATCGCCGGCAGCTCCGGGGCCCGATCAGTTCTGGTGGTTCACCGGCCGGGCGACACCTCTTTCGGGGGCGGCGGTTCGCCGCCCCCGAAGTGTGTCCGGCGTCGGCGCAATGATCACTCGCCGCTGACCGATTCAACGCAACGATTAGCTGCCGAACGCAACTTCCGGTGGTGGATGTCGTCTACCCGGGCCGCATAACGTTGGAGCACGGCGCCAGCCCGTGGGCCGACCGTGGCCGGGCGCGCCCGACCCTGGGAGCACGACATGACGATGGACGCCATCCGCCAGCGCTTTCTGATGTGCCGGCCGACGTACTTCGCCGTCGACTACGCGATCAACCCGTGGATGGACCCGACCGCCCCGGTCGACGCCGACCTGGCGATCCGGCAGTGGGAGCAGCTTCGGCGCACGTACCTCGACCTGGGCCACGAGGTCGACCTGATCGAGCCGGTCGCCGGCCTGCCGGACATGGTCTTCGCCGCGAACGGCGGCACCGTGATCGACGGCAAGGCCATGGCGGTGCAGTTCCGCGACCCGCAGCGCGCCGACGAGGCGCCCGCGTACCGGGCCTGGTTCGAGGGCGCCGGCTTCGAGCTGTACGACCCGAAGCACGTCAACGAGGGCGAGGGCGACGTCCTGCTGGCCGGTGACCACCTGCTCGCCGGCACCGGGTTCCGCACCGCGCACGCCTCCCACGCCCAGCTCCAGGAGGTCTTCGGCTACCCGGTGATCACCATGCAGCTGGTGGACCCCCGCTTCTACCACCTGGACACCGCGCTGACGGTGCTCGACGAGCGCACCGTGGCGTACCTGCCGGAGGCGTTCTCCCCCGGCAGCCGGGCGGTGCTGCGCCGGCTGTTCCCGGACGCGATCCACGCCACCATGGCCGACGCCGAGGTGCTGGGCCTGAACGCGGTCGGCGACGGCCGGCACGTGGTGCTGCCCGCGCAGGCCACCGACCTGGCCGCGAAGCTGCGCGACCGGGGCTACGAGACCATCGGGATCGACCTGTCCGAGCTGCGCAAGGCCGGCGGCGGACCGAAGTGCTGCACGTTGCGACTCCGTCAGGGAAAGGCGAGCAAGTGATCATCGACGACATGCTCCGGACTCCGTCCGCGGTCCGGGACGCGGAGCGTCACACGGCGCACAACTACCACCCGCTGCCCGTGGTGATCTCGTCGGCCGAGGGCGCCTGGCTGACCGACGTGGACGGCCGCCGCTACCTGGACTGCCTGGCGGGATACTCGGCGCTGAACTTCGGCCACCGGCACCCGAAGCTGATCGAGGCCGCGCACGCGCAGCTCGACCGGCTCACGCTGACCAGCCGCGCGTTCGTGCACGACCAGTTCGCCGACTTCTGCCGCGAGCTGGCCGCGCTCTGCGGAAAGGACCTCGTGCTGCCGATGAACACCGGCGCCGAGGCGGTGGAGACCGGCATCAAGGTCGCCCGCAAGTGGGGCTACCAGGTCAAGGGCGTCGCCCCGGGCCAGGCCAACATCGTGGTGGCGGAAGGCAACTTCCACGGCCGTACGACCACGATCGTCAGCTTCTCCACCGACTCCGACGCGCGCGCCGACTTCGGGCCGTACACACCGGGTTTCACCGTGGTCCCCTACGGCGACCTGGACGCGCTGACCGAGGCGATCGACGAGAACACGGTCGCGGTGCTGCTGGAGCCGATCCAGGGTGAGCAGGGCGTCGTGGTGCCGCCGGAGGGCTACCTGCCGGGCGTGCGCCGGGTCTGCACCGAGCGCAACGTGCTGTTCGTCGCCGACGAGATCCAGTCGGGCCTGGGGCGTACCGGCGCGACGTTCGCCTGCGAGCACGAGGGCGTCGAGCCGGACATGTACCTGCTGGGCAAGGCGCTCGGCGGCGGCATCGTGCCGGTGTCGGCGGTGGCCGCGAACCGGGACGTGCTGGGTGTGCTCCAGCCGGGCCAGCACGGCTCGACGTTCGGCGGCAACCCGCTGGCCTGCGCGGTCGCGACCGAGGTGGTCCGGCTGCTCGCCACCGGCGAGTTCCAGCGCCGCTCGGCCGAGCTGGGCGAGCGGCTGCACGCCGGGCTGCGCGGCCTGATCGGCAAGGGCCTGGTGGCGGTACGCGGGCGCGGGCTGTGGGCCGGGCTGGACATCGACCCGGAGCTGATGACCGGCCGGCAGGCGTGCGAGCGGCTGATGGAGCGGGGTGTGCTCGCCAAGGACACGCACGGCTCGACCATCCGGCTCGCCCCGCCGCTGGTGATCACCGAGGAGGAGATCGACCACGCGGTGGCGCAGCTCGCCGCCGTGCTGGCCGACTGAGGCGTACGCGACGCGGCTGAGGCCGTACGCGAGGAAGGCGCCGGGACCGCGACGGTCCCGGCGCCTTCGCACGTGCCCGTCACTGACGCGGCAGTCGCATCGCCATGGTCGGCGCCTCGGCCATCACCGAGTTCGGGGCGTACTTCGTGTCGCTGCTCATGTCGTCGGCGCGGCCCACCTGCACGCCCGGGTACAGCTCGATCAGATCGCTCCCGGCGAGCACCCGGGACTGCTGCGGCGCCAGCGCGATCCGCTCGTGCTCGGCCATCGAGCCGCCGGGGCGCACGCCGGAGCCGTTGGTGCTGGTGTCGGTGGCCACCACCTCGCCCGCCCGCAGCTCCAGCATGATGTGGCTGCGGCTGATCCAGCGCCGGGCCTCGTCGTTGAGCCACTGGCCGAGCGTCACCGCGCCCGGGCCGTCCGGCGCCCGGCCGATCGCCACCGGTTCGGTCTCGGTGAGCACGAACCGCTTGCGGACCAGGCCGCCGATGCGCACGGCGAGCACCGCGGTACGCGGGCGCGGGCCGGCGTCGGAGAGCCGTGCGCCGTGCCGGGGGCAGGTCGGCGCGCTGGTACGCAGCGTGGGCGGCGGCTGCTCGGCCGGTACCCGGTCCACGGCGGCCAGGTCGGCGAAGGCGCCGCCGCCCCCACCGCCGCCGAACAGCGCGCAGCCCGGCTCGGGGCAGCGCCACTTCCGGGAGAGCACCTTGACCCCGGCCGGCGATCGGCTGCCGGTGGCCGGGTCCTGGCCGCCGCCGACGTGCGCGATGAAGACCGGCCCGCCGGCGCCGGGCACCGGGGCGAGCACCCGGCCCGCCTGCCCGATCCACGGGTACCGCCCGACGAGCCCGTCCAGCCGCGCCCGGGTGAGCACCGGCAGGCCGAGCAGGTCGGCCACCTCCAGCATCCGGTCACCGGGCTGGTCGAGCACCTCCACCAGGCCGTCGTCGGCCCACCGGCGCACCACCATCCGCTCGTTCGAGGTCAGGTCGGCGTCGGACAGCAGCGCCCGGTGCACGATCGCGTAGACCGGGACGCTGTCCTCGCCGATCTGCCGGGACAGCGCGTCGATCACCATGCCGAGCCGCAGCAGGCTGGCCGGACGCCCGCCGTCCAGGTTCTGCCAGCGGATCACCTCGGCCAGGTCGACCACGGCCCGGGCCAGCGACGGATCGGTGCAGACCCGACCCTCGATGGCGTCGAGCACCTTGCTGATCTCGAATCTCATGCCGCAGCTCCGCACGATGTCGTCCCGTGACGCGGCCGATGGACCCGCCGCGCCGCGCGCCACCATCGGGGCGCGTCCTCCACCATGCGACGACCCTACCGGCCACCCCTGCCGGCGGCGTCGCCGCGGACTGCGGAAAGGGCGCACGCCACCGGGCCGGCGCCGCTACATTGACCGTCCGGCCCCGGTGGGGGCCCTTCTCGCGGAGGACCATCATTGATGACGAAACGACGGCTGGCGACCACGGGGGTCGCGCTCGTCGCGGTGCTCGGCCTCGGTCTGACCGGATGCGGGGACCGTCCCGGCACGGACGCGCCAGCCGAACGGGCCGCCGCTGCGGGCTCCACGAGCCCGGCGACGACGCCGCGTGACGAACTGACCGCCGCCATCGAGAAGCTCAACGAGCAGACGCTGCGGGTCAAGCTGGACTCGGCCATGCTCACCGCGTACGGCGTGACCGACCCGCGGGCCCGCACCATGCAGACCACCCTGACGATGGCCGCCTTCGGTGAGGTGCGCATGCTGGTCATCGGCACCGACACCTGGGTCAAGTTCGACGGCGCGCTGGGCGAGCAGCTCGGCGGTTCCCGGAAGTGGCTGCGCATGGACACCGGTGACGGCGTGATGCCGGTGGACGACCCGGGCGGGGTCAAGAAGTTGCTCGCGGCAGTGGTCGACGTCCGCAGCTCGGGTGACCGGGCGTACGCCGGGACGCTCGACTACACGCGCAGCGGCGCCAACGGGAAGGCGCTCATGGCGGCGGGCGACAAGGCGAAGGCCCTGCCTTTCACCGCGACGCTGGACGAGCAGGGGCGCCTGCGCACCTTCAAGCTGGACATGACGCCCATCGACGCGTCGCTCGAGCAGATGTCTGTCACCTACTCCGAGTTCGGCACGCCGGTGCGGCTGAGCCCGCCCGCGCCCGGCGCGGTGGAGGAGGCACCCGCGGAGGTCGCCGCGGCCTTCTCGGGCACCCGGATCTGACCCGACGGCGGGCGGGGGGCCCACGGGCCCCCCGCCCGGCTCGCCCCGCTCAGGCCGCGCGCAGCGGGCGGCCCACGTCGTGCAGGTGCGCCAGTGCCTGCCGGTACGACTCGAACAGCCCGGTCTCCGCGTACGGGACGCCCTGCTCGGCGCAGTACGCCATGACCAGCGGCCGGGCCCGACGCAGGTTGGCGCGCGGCATGTTCGGGAACAGGTGGTGCTCGATCTGATAGTTGAGCCCGCCCAGCGCCAGGTCGACGAACCGGCCGCCGCGTACGTTGCGCGAGGTCAGCACCTGCTTGCGCAGGTAGTCCAGCTCGTGGTCGGCGCTCGGCATCGGCATGCCCTTGTGGTTCGGGGCGAACGAGCAGCCCATGTAGAGCCCCCACAAGCCCTGGTGCACGGCGACGAACAGCAGCGCCTTGGTCGGGGACATGACCGTGAACAGCAGACCGAGGTAGCCGGCGGCGTGCGCGGTGAGCAGCAGCGCCTCCACGGCGCGGTGCCGCATCGGCACCCGCCACCGCCCGTCCGGTTCCCGGCCGACGAGCGCCCGCACGCTCGCCACGTGCAGCGCCAGCCCTTCCAGCAGGAGCAGCGGGAAGAACAGCCACGCCTGGCGGCGGGCCATCCACCGGCTCAGGCCGCGCGTGGCAGTCGCCTGCTCGTACGTCCACACCAGCGCGCCCGCGCCGACGTCCGGGTCCTCGTCGGTGTGGTTCGGGTTGGCGTGGTGCCGGTTGTGCTTGTCCACCCACCAGCCGTAGCTGAGCCCGACCGCCAGGTTGCCGGCGACCAGTCCGGCCGCCTCGCTCGGGCCACGCCGGCGGAACATCTGCCGGTGGCCGCCGTCGTGGCCGAGGAACGCCACCTGCGTGGTCGCCACCGCCATCACCACCGCCAGCGGCACCTGCCACCACGAATCGCCGACGAGCGCCACCACGACCCAGCCGGCCAGGAACGCGCCGAGCGTGAGCACGATCCGGAGCGCGTACCGGCCGGGCCGCCGCTCGAACAGCCCCGCCTGGGCGATCCGGCGGGACAGCCGCGCGTAGTCGCTGCCCCGCCGTGCCGCGGGTTCCGTCGACGTGGAAGAAGTCATGTCGCCCCCGATGCCGCGAGCCACGCTCCGTACGCGACTCTCCGTCACCGATTATGGCGGTGATCGTCGCCCTGGGTAATCCCGCAAACCCCCGGCTCGGGGTGGTGCTGCCCCTACCCCTCCGGGCGGAAGCGGCACAAACGATCCTCGTCGCACCGCAGCGGGCCATGTCGCCAGTGGGCGCACCCCCTTTGACCAGCTAGTCTGTACGTAAAGATGAGTGCCATTCATCCGAACGACCAGGGTGCATGTCGCACGGTCGTCGACAGACGGGAGACAGCACGGTGCGTGGATTGACAGACAAGGTGGTACTGGTGACGGGGGGCGGCTTCAGCCCCGACCAGGTCGGCTCCGGACTCGGCATGTTCATGTGCGTCGAGCTGGCCGCCGAGGGCGCGAAGGTGGTCGTCTCCGACCTCTCCCTGGAACGCGCCGAGGCGACGGTCACGCGCGTCAAGGAAGCCGGCGGCGACGCGGTGGCGGTGGCGGCCGACGTCACCGACGAGGACTCGGTACGCGCCATGGTGAGCGCCGCCCTCGACGCGTACGGGCGCATCGACGTGCTGGTGAACAACGCGGGTGTGTTCGGCGCGTACGTGCCGCTGCTGGAGATCGAGAACAAGCAGTGGGACCGCGTCATGGAGGTCGACCTGAAGGGGGTCTTCCTCGCGACCAAGGCCACGCTGCCGCACATGCTGGAGCGCGGCAAGGGTGTGGTCATCAACGTGTCGTCGGCGTCCGGCGTGGTCGCCAGCGAGGTCGGCGCGGAGTACACCACCGCCAAGCACGGCGTCATCGGGCTCACCAAGCAGATCGCCTACGACTACGGCCACCAGGGCATCCGCGCGGTCGGCATCGGCCCTGGCGTGATCAAGACCGCCGCCTTCGAGGGCGCGGAGATCACCAGCGACTTCCCGTTCTACGACCTGACCATGCAGGCACCCGCCGGCCGGTACGGCGAGCCGCACGAGATCGCCCGCGCGGTCTGCTTCCTCGCCAGCGACGACGCGTCCTTCATCCACGGCCACACCATCCCGGTCGACGGCGGTTCGCCGATCAGGTGAGGCACGAGAGCGGTACCGAAGCAGGGTGGCGTGCCCGCTCAGGTGCCCCAGGCTCCAGGGCGGACGGAGCTGACCGCTCCGTCCGCCCTCAGATTCGGTGGACATGATGAGGGGCGCAACGTCGAGCTGCCCGCTCCCACGTCGCCTTCTGGCACATGGCCGCTTTCCGGATAGCTTCGTCCCAACTGAAGGTCTTGGCGCTCGTTGCCTGAATTGAACAGGGGCGGGCCTTTTTCGCCGTTTCAGCCGAGCCGGGCGACCGCCTCGCGCAGCCGGACCAGGTCGCGCCGGCGCCGCTCGTAGGTGGCGGCCAGCCCGATCAGCAGCAGCCCGCCGAGACCCAGGAAAACCCAGCGGGGCAGCAGGTCCCAGCCCCGGGCCAGCTCGTGCAGCGCCAGCGGCACCAGCGTGGCCGCACCCAGCACCACCGGCGCCCGCCAGCGTCGGGCCGCCCCGCCGAGCACGACGGCGAGCGCCGCCGCGCCGAGCGCCAGCCGCCGCCACGGCTGCGGCTCACCGGAGACCAGCACCGACACGAGGCTCGGCAGGAACGCCGCGGCGAGTCCCGGGCCGAGCGCCGGCCAACTGGTAAGCCCGGACCGCCGCCGCAGCGCCAGCAGCCCGGCGCCCAGGGCGAGCGCCGCCGCCGGCAGCGTGTACGCCTCCAGCACCACCACCCCGCCCGCCGCGAGCAGCAGCCAACCACCGACCAGCTCGCTGCCCGCGGCTACCGCGGCGAGCACACGACGCCCGGCCGGCGACTCACCCCGGCGCGGCACCCGGACCGCGACGGCCACGCCCCACAGCACGCAGACCGCCGCCGCGTACCGCAGCGAGCCGCCGGTGAGCAGCAGCGCGAGCAGCGCCACCGCCTGCGCCGCCGCCTCCAGCGCCCACGTGGATCCGGCGGGCCGGGCGACGCGCAGCAGCGGCGCCGCGTGCAGCGTCACCGCCGCCACGGCCAGGGCGGCGAACGCCGCGGTACGCAGCGGCAGCCCGGCCGCGAGCGGGGCGGTGACCGCGAACCCGGTCGCCGCTGTGACGGCACCCAGCCACCCCGCGATCCGGACCACCGCCGGCCGCCCGGCCGCCCCGGTGACGGCACCGGCCACCACCAGCGCCCCGAGCGCGGCGAGCGTCCCCGCCCGGGTGGCGAGCAGGCCACCGAACCCCGGTCCGGCCAGCACCGCCCCCAGCGGCACGAGTACCACCGGGCGTGCACGGGTGAGCGCGGCGGCCAGCAGTGCGGCCAGCCCGACGCCGAACGCCGCCGCCGGCACCACCGGCCACGGAGCACCGGCCGCAGCCGCCAGCACCGGCAGCGCGACCGCGCCGAACGGCAGCGCGGCGAGCCACCACGCCATGCGGCGATCCGTCGCGGCGTACGCGCCGGCGGCGGCGCTCAGGAGCAGCAGCACAAGCCCGGCGCGGGCGGTCTCGGCGGAGGCTTCCCCGGCAGCCGGCACCCCGGACCACGGCTGCACCGGCAGGTCCACGAGCACCGTCAGCACCACCGGCGCGACTGCGAGCAACGCCAGGACGGCCAGCGCGGCACCGGCTGCGCGCAGCGCGACCGGCGGCCGGGAGCCGGCCCCGGCGGCGAGCGCCAGCAGCACCCCCACCGCGGCGTACAGCGCCACCGGTTCCCCGCCCGGCACGGCGAGCGGACCGAGACCGACACCGGCGAGCGCCACGGCGAACCCCGTCGAGGCGTACCCGGTCAGCTCGGCCCACAGGCGACGGACGGTGCGGACGACGACGACCGGCACCACGACTGCGGCGGTCGCGCCGCGCAGCTGCCACCAGGCCGGCGCGCCGAGGCCGAGCAGCGTGACCGCCACGCCCGCCGGTACGGCGAGCAGCGCCACCGCGAGCGCCACGCCCCCGACGACCGGCTGCGCGCCCTGTCCACGCCGGCCCAGCGTGGCGAGCGTCGCGCCGAGCACCGCGGTGACGGCGAGCACGGCGACGGCGCCGGCCGGGGCGGCGCAGCCGACCAGCAGCGCGTGCCCGAGCAGCACCGCCCCGGCCGACGCGGTGACCGGCACGACGACCCGCCCCCCGCGTGGCCGGGCCACCGCCGCCAGCAGCAGCGCGGCGGCCGTCGCGAGGTCCACGACCAGCACCAGCGGCCACGGCGTCGCCGTCACGGCCGGCGCGGCGAGGGCGACCAGCCCGGCCGCCGCCACACCGGTGAGCGGCCGGACGGCCCGGGGCGTCAGCAGCGCGACCGCCCCGGCGGTCAGCAGCAGGGCCGCCGGAAGCTGCCAGCCCCAGGACGGCACCGGCACGTCCCGGCCGCCCTGCCAGGCCGGGAATCCGGCACTCGCGGTGGCCGCGCCGACCAGGACGGTGAGCACGACCGCGACCTGGCCCAGCGCGGCGGCCACGGCGAGCGCGCCCACGAGCGGGCCGGTCCGGATCGACGCCGGCAACGCCCGGACCGCACCGGCGAGCGCCGCCACCACCAGGCCCGCGGCGAGCAGCAGCAGACCCGGGCGCAGCTCGCCGACCGGCCGGACCAGCGCGACCGCGAGCACCGGCACCAGCAGACCGGCGGCCGTCGCGCGCCAGAGGCGGCCACCGGCGGCGAGCGCGCCGGCGACCAGCGCCAGCGCCACCACCAGCAGCGGGCCGCCGGCCAGCAGCGGCGTGCCCGCCGCGCGGCCGAGCGCCAGCGGCACCAGCGCGCAGCCGGCCGCCAGGACCAGCGCCACGCCGTGCCCGGTCCAGCCCAGCACCTGCCCGGTCACCAGCACCGTGCGCGTGCCGGAGGTACGGCGGCGCAACGCGATCACCAACGCGAGGTCGCCGAGCGCCACGGCGGTCAGCACCAGCGCCCAGCCGGCGGCGGTGGGCCGGAACGCGGCGGCAGCCAGCGGCAGCACCGGCTGCGCGAGCAGCCACGCCGCGAACCAGGGTGCGGTGAGGCGGCTGACCAGGCCGTACCCGGCCGCCACCGCGGCACCGATCGCCGTCACCAGCGCCGCGTACCGGCTGCCGGGCAGGCCGGTCACCCCGGCCAGGTCCACCGACCAGGCGGCGTACCCGTCCAGGACCACCAGGAGCAGCGCCACCGAGGCGAGCGTCTCGGCGGTGCCGCGCAGGCCGCGAGCCCGGGCGACGAGCGGCGCGACCAGGGCCAGTGCGGTGACGGCGAGCAGGATCAGCGCCCGGCCGGCCACCCCGAACGTGGCCCACGCGACGGCGGTGAACACCACGGCTGCGGTGCCGAGCAGCACTCCACCGAGGACGAACAGCAGACCCTGGACCGCGCGGGTGGAGGCCTCCGCGCCACCGGGGCGTACCGCGGGGGTGGGTGGAACCGGCACCGGCCGCGGCGGCATCGGCGCCGGGAGCGGCGCGGGACCGGCGGCGCTCGGCGCGGGGATCTCCTGTCGGATCCGGGCGGCCAGCGCCGCCCGCCGCTGCCGGGCCGTGACCAGCCGGCCGGACAGATCCTGGTACGCGAGCCGCGCCGCCTCGACGCGCGGCACCAGCTCGGTGATCTCCCGGTCCAGCCGGACCACCTCGGCGGCGGGCGGGTAGGGCGGACGGCCGCAGGCGCGGCATCCGGCGACGAGGTCGGCCGGGGTGCCGCAACCGGGGCAGGGGTAGCCGGTGTTCTCCACCCCGCCAGCTTCGTCAGCGGCGGGGCGGCCGGACAGAGTAGGAGTACCTAGGGCCGGGTCTGCTCGTGTACCCAGGCGGTGTAGCCGGGGTTCCCGCTGTCCTCCCGGCTGACCAGGATCTCCGGCACCTCGTACGGGTGGTTGGCGCGGAGCTGGTCGACCAGGGCGTCCACCCGGTCCGGCGCGGTCTTGAACCGCACCTGCCACTCGGCGGTGGTCTGGATCGCCGACTGCCACCAGTAGGTGCTGTCCACCGGGCCACCGACCTGGGCGCAGGCCGCGAGCCGGCCGGCGACGGCCGCGGCCGCCAGCACGTCCGCGACCCCGCGGGCGTCCACCACAGTCGTCACCACGCAGATCTGGTCCACCAGCGCACCCTACGCGGCGGACCTGAAGCCGCGCTGAACACACGCGGCGATTCGCTCAGGCGTCGTCGGCCGCGCCGTTGCGGTTGGCCGCGATCCAGGTGTCGATGCGGGCCCACCAGTCGAACAACCAGTCGATGCGTTCCTGTTCGCCGGCCGGGATCTCCTCCGGCGGCACCGACCAGAACCGCATCGCGATCCGCTTGTCCATCGGCAGCTCGCGCCACACGTCAGCGACGGTGAGCATCTGGTCCAGGCCGGTGTGGGCCACGAAGATCACCCCGGCGTCCGGCGCGGCGTCGAGCGCGGCGAGCAGCCCGCCCGGCTGCGGGGCGAGCACGTGCCGCATCCGTTCGGCGCGCCGGGCCATCCGTTCCAGGCCGAGCGACCGCAGCCGGTCGATCGCACGCAGCCGCCGCGACGGGGTGAAGTTGCCGCCCTCCGGGAAGATCACGAAGGCGTCGTCGTCGTCCAGGCCGGCGGCCAGGTGCCCGATCTGCCGCACCACCGAATCCCGGCCGTCCGGACCGGCCGCGATGAACCGGTTGGGCAACCGGTTGAGCAGCACGTCGATGGCCGGATCCCACTGGAGGGTCTCCTTCAGCACGATCCGGGGTTCCCGCTTGAACCAGTTCACCAGCGCGTGGATCAGGATGAACGAGTCGCCGGGCCCGGCGTGCCGGCAGACCACGAGTTCGGGACGGCCCGGCAGGGCGGTGTCCGGGTCGGTGCCGACCACGTCGATGCTCAGCCGCAGCGTCCACCGGGCCTGCCAGAACATGATCCGCAGGAACCAGCCGGCCAGGACGTAGTGGGCCCGCTGGAAGGCCGGCGCGCGTTTGTACGCGCCGAAGCCCGAGCCGAGCCAGAGCAGGAACAGGGCGAGCAGCGCGGCGGCGTCCCACACCAGGTAGACGGCGCCGATCCAGAGCAGCCGCAGCGGGCGCAGCCGTCCCGGCACCAGCGGGGACGCGGCGAGCGCCAGCAGTGCCCAGGCCGGCAGCGTGGCCACCACGAAGAAGGCGAGCAGCACCACGCCAGGGGCGAGCACCAGCCGGCGTAGCCAGCGGGGCGGCAGCGGCATTCAGCGCTCCAGCGCGGTGTCCAGGTATCGGCGGGAGGCAGTGTACGCCCGGCTGATCCGCCGTCCCACCGCCGCCGTGTCCCGGTACGCCCACGGGCTGTCGTCACGCGGCTCCAGCCCGCCGGTGGGCAGCACGTGCACCTCGACGTCCTCGGGCAGTGCCGCCATCTCCCGCGCGAACCGGTGCCGGCGCGCGATCTCGAACGCCACCTGGGCGATCTCCCAGGGGCGGCGCGGCGGGCTCAGCTCGCGTTCGATCCGGCCTACCTGGAGCACGAAGATCTGCTTCGCGCCGAGCAGCACCGCCTCGCCGACCGGGATCGAGTTGACCACCCCGCCGTCGATGTAGTGCTGGCCGTCGATCTTCGTCGGCGGCAGCAGCCCCGGCACCGAGGCGGACGCGAGCACCGCCGGCACCAGCGGTCCGGTGTGGAACCAGTGCTCGGCGGCACGCTCGATGTTCGCGGCGCAGCACCGGAACGGCACGGCCAGGTCGGCGAACGTGGTGTCCTCGCCCAGCGCGCTCTCCAGCAGGCGGTACAGCGGGCGGGGCGAGTGCAGGTGGGTACGGGCGGCGAACCGGCGCAACTGCCGGGCGACCGAGTCGCCGTACACCTCGCTGGCCTCGGGCGACGCCCAGAGCCGGACCAGCCGGTCGGTGACCGCCTCGGTCGGGTCGGCGGCGACCAGGGCGCCGTTGACCGCGCCGATCGACGTGCCCAGCACCATGTCGGGTGTGATCCGGGCGCGGAACAGGGCACGCAGCATGCCCACCTCGACCGCGCCGAGCACTCCCCCGCCGCCGAGCACGAACGCCACCGGACCCGCTGCCATGCCGTTCATCCTGGCACGTGGTCCACACCCGACCCGGTGGCCGCCCCGACCGGGACGGAGGGCGTCACGCGACGCCACCCTGGTTCTGACCCCGCGCGATCGTCAACGGGACGACCGTTGACATGTCAGACACATTCCCGCAACCTGATAGCGCTCCCGAGCCCAGGCAGGTGCGAGCTGATGGCGACATTCCAAACCGGCCGTCTGCTGGCCCGGCGGTACCGGCTCATCGACCGGATCGGCGCCGGTGGCATGTCGGTGATCTGGCGTGCCCGCGACGAGGTGCTCGACCGGGTGGTGGCGGTGAAGGTGCTCGCCCCCTCGCTCGCCGCCGACGCGCGGTTCCGCGACATGGTGCGCGAGGAGGCCCGCTCGGCCGCCCAGCTCGACCATCCGCACGTCACCGCCGTGCACGACTACGGCGAGACGGTGGCCCCGGACGGCTCGATCACCTCGTTCGTGGTGATGGAACTGCTCAGCGGCGAGGAGCTGGAACACCTGCTGACCCAGGGGCCGCTGCCGTGGCCGGCGGCGGTGGAGACCGGCGCGCAGGTGGCCGAGGCGCTGGCCGCGGCACACCGGCTCGGCATCGTGCACCGCGACGTGACTCCGGCCAACGTGATGATGACCGGCACCGGCGCGAAGGTGCTCGACTTCGGCATCGCCACCCGGGTCGGCACGCCGGACGACGACGAGGACGGCGGCACGTTCGGCACCCCCGCGTACGTGGCCCCGGAACGGCTCGACGGCGCGCCCGCCCAGCCGGCCACCGACGTGTACTCGCTCGGCGTGCTGCTGTTCGAGACGCTGACCGGGCAGCCGCCGTACCCGGCGGAGACCTGGGAGCAACTGGGCGCGGCGCTGGCGGACTGTCCGGAGCCCACACTGGACGGCGTGCCGGGACTGCCCGCACCGGTCGCGGACATCTGCCTGCGCTGCCTGGCCCGCGACCCACGCCGGCGACCCACCGCGCACCGGGTGGCCGCGGTGCTGCGCGACCAACTGCTGCCCGCCGACCCGCAGGCGGCCACCATGCTGGCGCCGACCATGACGCTGCCCGCGCTGACCTCCCCGCCCCCGGCCGACCCGGCTCCGCCGGCCGGTCCGGCTGCGAACCCGGCTCCGGAGGCGGCGCGCACCCCCGCTGCCGCGCCGGGACGGCGCCGGACAGTCACGCTGGCGGCCGTCGGCGTGACTGTGGTCGCCGCGGCGGCGCTGCTGGCGCCCGCGCTGACGCCCGAGCGGCCGGCCGGTCCCCAGGGGCTGCCGACCGCCGGGCCGGCGCAGCCGTCGCCCGCCGAACCACAGGTGACCGGACAGCCGGCCACCACGCCGCCCGCCGGGCCGACGGCTCCGCCGCCGACCGGCGGCGCCCGCCCGCCCGCAGCCGGTCAGGCCGACGCCGCCGAACGGGTGGACGGGCTGATCGACGCCGGGCTGACCGAGGGCCAGATCCGCGAGGACGTCGGGGTGGACCTGCGCAACCTGCTGCGCAACGCGGTCGCCGCGACCGGTGAGGACGAGGTGACGGCCGCCGTGGACCGGCTCCGCGGCAAGATCGACGAGCGTCGCCGCGAGGGCAGCATCAGCCCCGGGTACGCGCGGCAACTCGACGCCGCCGCGGCGGAACTCGTGGCCGGGCAGACCTGACGGGTCAGCCGGCGACGGCGCGCGCCGCCGCCAGGGGTGCTCGTGCAGGCGCCCGCGCGGCGAGGAAGCCTCGGTAGACGGCCTCGTAGTCGGCGGCCATCCGCTCCACCGAGAAGTTCTCCGCCACGTGCGCGACGCAGTCCGCCGGGTTCAGGTCCGCCGCCGCCCGCAACGCCGCCGGCAGCTCGCCCGGGTGGTCGCAGACGAATCCGGTGATCCCGTCGCGGACCAGCTCCGGCACCGCGCCCCGGCCCAGCGCCACCACCGGCGTACCGGTCGCCATCGCCTCCACCATCACCATGCCGAACGGCTCCGCCCACTGGATCGGCATGATCAGGCAGCGGGCGTCCAGCAGCAGCCGCAGCGCGGTCGCCCGGTCCCCGTTCACCACCGGCGTGACGTCGTCGCCGAGCAGCGGCCGGACCACCTGCTCCAGGTAGCGGCGCTCGGCCGGCTCGTTGCACTTGCCCGCGAGCGTCAGTGGCAGCCCGGCCGCCCGGCAGGCCGCGATCGCCACGTCCGGGCCCTTGTCCGGACTGAACCGGGCCAGCCAGAGCACCGGGCCCGCACCCGGGCTGCGCTTGCGCGGGATGTCCCGCAGCGGCATCGCGTTGTGCACGGTGCCGGTCCAGGACAGCCCCGGGTTCGCGCGGCGCTGGGCGTGTGAGATCGCCACCAGCCCCACGCCCCGGTCGGTGTTGCCGAGCACCGTGCCGTACTCGCCGACCGGGTTGCCGTGCACGGTGGCCACCGTGGGCACCCGGCGCCGGCCGGCCACCATCGGGCCGATCGTGGTGTGGTCGTGGATCAGGTCGAAGCCGGCCGGGTCGACCAGGCGGTCCACGTGGGCCAGGTGCGCCAGTTCGGGCAGCGACTCGCCCATCCGCTCGTACTGGAGGTCGTCACAGGTGGAGACGAAGTCGGCGGCGGTGCCGTGCTCGGTGCCGGCGCCGAAGAGCGTGACGCGGTGCCCACGGTCGGCGAGCGCGTCAACGAGCCCCGCCACCACCGTCTCCAGCCCGCCGTAGCCGGGTGGCGGCACCGACAGCCACGGTGGCACCACCATGGCGATCCGCAACGGCGCGGACCACGCACGTTCCGAGGACTGCTGGTTCACGGCCACGAGTCCTCCCCGTCGGTCCCCGGCGTATCCCGCTGCGCGCGGGTTCCCGGCCCGGCCCGCGGTAAACGACAGCCCGGTCAGCCGGACACCACGATCCCGACGTGCACCTCCCGTACGCCGGGCAGCGCCCAGGCGGCCCGTTCCGCGTCCTCCCGCTGCCACCAGGCACCCACGACGCCGTCGAGGACCACTGTGTCGCCGTCGACCCGGGCGTCGATCCGCTCGGTGCCGGTACGCCGCAGCAGCAGGCGGCGCAGGTCGAGCCGCTTCTGCTCGTCGCTCGGCGGGGCCGGGGGCCGCACCTCGACCAGGTTCGTCACACCGCGTACGCCGCGCAGCCGGCGCAGTTCCCGCTCGGCGGTACGGCGCTGGAAGCCGAACTCGACCTCGCCCCGGAGCATCACCCAGCCGTCGGCGACGGTCACGTCCAGCCGCTCGGCGGGCACGAAGCTGTCCCACTCCAGCGCCCGGCTCGCCGCGATCGCGATGTCGGCGTCGGTACGCAGGTCCGTGGCGGGCAGGTCGACCGCCAGGTCACTGGCGACCGCTTGGACGCCGCGTACCCGATGGGCGCAGCGCTCGACGGCCCACCGCCGGGCGTAGCTGTCCACCTGGCCGGTGAGCGTGACGACACCCCGCGCGACGGTCACGCCGACCTCGGTGGCCCGGGTCTGCGCGTCCCAGTCGAGTTCGGCGAGGACGTCACGCTGGATCTCCTGGTCGGTGCGCACGGCGGACGTGGTGGTCATGCACCCGAGCCTGCCGCCGGTGCGGGTGAGGCGCGCTCACCCGCACCGGGTGAGAAACGAGGAGGGGCGGCGGGTGACGGAGCCAACCCCCTTGGCTCCGTCACCCGCCGCCCAGGAGGGAGGCAGGTCCTCGGGACTATGACGTCTCGGCGAGCGTCACCGTTGCGTTCTCGGTGGATCCGTTCCGCTTGTACTGCACCTCGACCCGGTCACCGACCTTGCCGGCCTGCACGGCGCCGACCAGGTCGTTCGAGTCGTTGATCACCTTGTCGCCGAACTTGGTGATCACGTCGCCGCGCTGGAGCCCGGCCTTCTCGGCGGGGCTGCCGGGCGTGACGGCGGCGACGAGCGCTCCGCCGTCCTCGGCGCCGTTCACGCTCACCCCGAGGGAGGGGTGGCTGACCTTCTCGCCGCGCTGGAGCTTCTCGGCCACGTCCTTGGCCTTGTTGCTCGGGATGGCGAAGCCGACGCCGATGTTCCCGGTGCTGCCCTGCCCGGCGGTCGCGATGGCGGTGTTGATGCCGATCACCTCGCCGCGGGTGTTGACGAGCGCGCCGCCGGAGTTGCCCGGGTTGATCGGTGCGTCGGTCTGGAGCAGGCCGGAGATCGAGCTGGCGCCCTCCTGCGGGTTCTGCTGGCCGCTGCCCGCCTGGATGGTGCGGTCCCGGGCGCTGAGGATGCCGGCGGTGACCGAGCCCTGGAGGCCGAGCGGGCTGCCCAGGGCGAGCACCTGGTCTCCGACCTGCATGGCGTCACTGTCGCCGAACTTCGCCGCCTTGAGGCCGCTCACGCCGCTGGCCTGGACGACCGCGAGGTCGGTCTTCGGGTCGGTTCCGACGATCTTGGCGGACGCGCTCGTGCCGTCGGCGAAGACCACCCGGACGGTGTCGCCGCCGGCGCCGGCGACCACGTGGTTGTTGGTCAGCACGAACCCGTCGGCACTGAGGATCACCCCGGAGCCCTCACCGCTGCCCGTCATGATCGTGACGATGCTGTCCTGGACGGATGCCGCGATCTTGGGCAGGTCCGCGCTGTTGATCACCGGGGCGGCCGAGTAGGTGCGGGTGGGACCGTCCCCGTCGAGCGCGAGGGCGAGCGCACCACCGGCGACGCCGGAGCCGAACATCAGCGCCAGTGCCAGCGCGCCCGCACCGACGAACTTCCCGGCCCGGCTGGGGCGCGGCGGCTGCTGCGGGCCCCACTGCGGCATCGGCTGCCCGGGCTGGTACGACTGGTAGCCCTGCTGCGTCTGGTACGACGGCACCGGTCCACCGTGCTGCGTTGCGCCGTGCTGTGTGGTCGGGTAGCCGGCGGCCTGCTGGTTCCAGCCGCCCTGCTGGTGCTGCTGCCCGTACCAGGGGTGGGGCTGCTGCGGCTGCCCCGAGGCCGGGTACGGCGGCGCGGACGGCGTCGCCGGCTGCGGCGGGTACGGCCCGGCGGGTGCGGTGTCCCCGGCGCTCGCCGCCGGGTTCGTGTTCCCGGCGGGCGTGCTGGTTCCGGCGGCCGGGGAGTCGGCCGGAACCGACGCCGCGGCCAGGGTGCTGGAGGAGTCCGACGTCCCGCTCGCGACGCGGGGCAGCTCGGCGGTGTGGTGCGACGGCTCGGCGTCGGCGGGGGCCGGCGACCGCTGCGGATCGGTCTCGTGGTCGGTCATGTCACCAGCTTTCCCCGTGGCACTGTCACCAGCCTGGAATCCGCCTGGAAGTTTTCTGAACGTCACTCGCCCGGCTCGGGCGCCTCGGGCAACAACGGCAGCTTCACCCGGAACGTCGCCCCGCCACCCGGCGTCTCCGCCACCTCGACGGTGCCGTGGTGCGCGGCGACGAGCGCGGCCACGATGGCCAGGCCGAGGCCGGTGCTGATCGGTCCACCGGCCCGTCGGGTACGCGCGGCGTCCACCCGGTAGAACCGCTCGAAGACCCGCTCGGCCTGCTCCGGCGTCAGCCCGGGGCCGGTGTCCGCCACCTCCACCACCGCGATGTCGCCCTGCTCCGCCCGCAGCCGCAGCCGCACCGCCGCGTCCGGCGGGGTGTGGGTGAGCGCGTTCGTCATCAGGTTGCCGATCACCTGGCGCAGCCGGGCGTCGTCGCCGAGCACGACCAGCGGGCCGGCGTCCGGCTCCCGCTCCAGCTCGATCCGCCGGTCCGGGTCGACCACCCGGGCCGCCTCGACCGCGTCGGAGGCCAGCACCGGCAGCTCGACCGGGCTCAACGCGATCGGCCGTTCCCGGTCCATCCGTGCCAGCAGCAGCAGGTCCTCCACCAGCAGCCCCATCCGGGACGCCTCCTCCTCGATGCGGCGCAGCAGGTCGGCGGTCTGCTCCGGCGCCCGCGCCGCGCCCTGCCGGTACAGCTCGGCGAAGCCCCGGATCGTGGTCAGCGGCGTGCGCAGCTCGTGCGAGGCGTCGGCGATGAACTGCCGCATCCGCTCCTCGGACCGGCGGGCCCGCGCCTCCGACGCCTGCGCGTACACGGCGGCGTCCCGGGCGCCCATCTCCGCGCTGCGCGCCGCCGCCTCGGAGGCCGCCCGTGCGGTGAACGCGGCCTCGATCTGCGCGAGCATGGCGTTCAGCGCCCGGGACAGGCGGCCCAGCTCCGAGGTGGGGCACGGCCGCCCCATCTCCGGGTCGGGCACCCGCCGGGTCAGGTCACCGCCGGCGATGGCCGCCGCCGTACGCTCTATCTCCACGAGCGGCTTCAGGCTGGTACGGACGATCCCGGCGCCCACCGACGCCAGCGAGATCAGCACCGCGCCACCGACCAGCAGGTCTATCCAGACCAGCTGCCGGACGGCGGAGTCGACGCCGGTGAGGTGCTGCGCGAACGCGATGATCCGCCCGTCGGGCAGGTCGGTGTAGAGCATCCGCCACCGGCTGCGGCCGTCCTCGGAGCGCACGGTGAACGGGTCGCCCACCCGGTCCCGGTAGCCGGCGTAGTCGACGGGGAACCGGGGCAGCTCCTCGTCGCGCAGCCCCTCGTAGCGGAACGGCCCCTCCGGCAGCTTGCCCGGCGCGATCGTCGACGCCACGTAGTCCGACGGAATGGTGATCTTGATCGGTCCGCCGTCGGCCTTGTCGAGCGTGTTGGCCACCGTGAGCGCGCCGCCGCGGAGCTGGTCGTCGGCCTGCCCGATCAGATAGTTACGCAGCAGGAACGCCGTCAGGCCGCTGATCACCACCAGTGCCACGGCCACGAGCGCGAGGACCGCGGCGACCAGCTTCAGCCGGAGCGGGACGCTGCGCAGCCTGCCCTTCGCGTCGTGGACGACGTTCACGCCGCCGGCTTGCGGAGCACGTAGCCGACTCCCCGGAGCGTGTGGATCAGCCGGGGCTGGGTGTTGTCGACCTTGCGCCGCAGATAGGAGATGTACGACTCGACGATGTTGTCGTCACCGCGGAAGTCGTAGTTCCAGACGTGGTCGAGGATCTGTGCCTTGCTGAGCACCCGGTTGGCGTTGAGCATCAGGTAGCGCAGCAGCTTGAACTCGGTCGGCGACAGCTGCACCCGCTGACCGGCCCGGTGCACCTCGTGCGTCTCCTCGTCCAGCTCCAGGTCGGCGAAGGTGAGGCGGGACGGGGTCTGCTCGCCGGTCGCGGTACGCCGCAGCACGGCCCGGATCCGGGCGGTCAGCTCCTCCAGGCTGAACGGCTTGGTGACGTAGTCGTCGCCGCCCAGGGTGAGCCCACGGATCTTGTCGTCGGTGGCGTCGCGCGCGGTCAGGAACACCACCGGGGTACGCGTACCGCCCTCGCGCAGCATCCGGATGACCTCGAAGCCGTCCAGGTCGGGCAGCATCACGTCGAGCACCACCAGGTCGGGCCGGTGGTCCTTGGCGGCGTTGAGGGCGGCGCTGCCGCTGGTCGCGGTGGCCACGTCGAAGCCCGCGAAGCGCAGGCTCGCGGAGAGCAGTTCGAGGATGTTGGGATCGTCCTCGACGACGAGAAGCCGGGCCTCGGTCTGGGTAGCCGCCATGGCACCCATCATCCGTGCTCCGGCTGCCACCGCGCTGGGTGCCGCCTGGAAACAACCTGTGAGATCAGCGGAGCAGCCGCCGCAGCCCCTCCAGCGCGCCGTCGAGCAGCCGGATCGCGGTACGGAGCTGGTTGTCGCTGAGCCGCCGGGCCCGGACCAGCGCCCCGACCTCGACGGTGAACGCGGCGAGCCGCTGGTCGAAGTCGGCGAGCAGCGGCGACTCGTCCGGTCGGGCCGGTCCCCCGCCGTGGGCCGGCCGGGTGGTGGCGGACGCCGTCCAGCCGCTCTGCCGGGTCTGCCGGGCCACCTCGCGCAGCTCGCGCTTCAGGTCGCGCACCGATCCGCGTACCTCGGTGCGGATCTCCCCGGCCAGCGCGGAGAGATCCTCGACGGCGGCGCCGATGTCGTTCTCCAGCGTCGACAGCTCGTCGGCGCGCTGCCGCAGTTCGGCGCGGCCCGCCTCGGTGATCTCGTAGACCTTGCGCCCGCCCGCGGCGGTGTGCGTGACCAGCCCTTCCGCCTCCAGCCGTTGCAGCCGCGGGTAGATGGTGCCGGCGCTGGGCGCGTACAGGCCGAGGAAGCGCTCCTCCAGCAGACGGATCAGCTCGTAGCCGTGCTTCGGACCGTCGTCGAGCAGCTTCAGGAGGTAGAGCCGGAGCCGGCCGTGGCTGAACACGGCGGTCACGGCACGTCCTCCACATGGTCGGCGGGCGCGACCGGGCGGGCGAGCAGCGCGATGCTGCCGGAGGTCGCGGAGGCCCAGAGCCTACCCGTACCCCCGCCGAGCACGCCGTGACTGTCCCTGATCGAGCCCAGCCCGCGCTGAGCGCCGCCCACCTGCGGGAAGCCGCTGGTGATCCGGCCCGCCGTGCTGTGCAGGTGCACGGTGAGGTCACTGTCCTCGCGGACCCGCACGGTGATGCTGCCGGAGATGGCGCTGAGCCGGATGTCGCTGTCGCTCGGGTTGTCCAGGTCGCAGGTGATCGAGCCGGAGACGGCGTGGGCGCGGACCCGGTCGGGCGCGCTGTCGGCGAGGACCAGCTCACCGGAGACCGTCTCCAGCTCCAGGTCGCCGCCGATGCCGAGCGCCTCGACCGGCCCGGAGGCGACCTTCGCGCTGGTGCGCCCCCGCAGCCCGCGCAGCGTGACCTGCCCGGAGGTGACGTCGACCCGGGTCTCCCGGCGCAGCCCGGAGGCGACGAGCGCGCCGCTGACCACCGACAGGGTGGCGAGCACGTCCGGCGGGACCGCGACCGACACCTCGGCCCGGATCCGGTTGCCGAACCAGGAGAAGAGGCCGAGCCAGCCGGGCTTGCGCTTGTGCCGGATCGTCAGCCGCCCGTCCCGCACCTCGACGAGGAGCGGCCGGTCGCTGATCCGGGTCACGTCGACCCGGGCCGGACCGTCCGCGCCGACCACGTTGAGCCGGCCGCTGATCAGCTCGGCGTCGAGCCGCGTGATCGGCTCGTCCAGCGTGATCCGCTGCGGGCTCTCCACCGTCCAACTGACCATGGCGCGCTCCCCTCGTCGGCGTGCCGATCGCCGGCCCGCCAGGTGTTGCGAGGAGCATAACGCGATACATCGCGACTCAACAAGACACTATCGCGACTATGTCGCGTCCCCGACGGCCCGCGGGTCAGGCCATCAGGTCGAGCTGGGTCGCGAGCAGGGGTCGAGCGGACGGGTGGATCGCGGCCTCGGCGACCCGGGCCAGCGCCCTGCGGTCCGCACCGGGCGCCGGGTGCAGCGCGGCGCTCACCCCCACCGTCACGGTCAGCTCCCGGGCAGCGAGCACCCGGCGTACCGACGCCCACAGCGTCTCCTCGCCGAGGAAGGCGGGCAACGTGCTCGGGTCGCCCGCGTACCGGTAGCGGAGGCGCAACGGCACCACCGGCGCGCCCGCCGCCACGGCGGCCTCGAACATCGCCGGGCGGAAGCCGCGGGCCGGGCGGCAGTCAGTCGCGGCCCCGCACCAGGTCGTCCCCTCCGGGAACACCGCCACCGACCGCCCGGACCGCAGCACGCCGGCCACCGACGCGACGGTGCCCGGCAGGTCACGCGGCCGGGACCGGTCCACGAAGACGGTGCCCGCCGCGGCGGCCAGAGCGCCCACCAGCGGCCAGCTCCGGACCTCACGCTTCGCCAGCATCCGGGCCGGCGACACGGCGAGCACCGCCAGGACGTCCAGCCAGGACACGTGGTTCGCGACCAGCAGCGCCCGCCCGCGCGGCACCCGGCCGCGGACCAGCAGCCGCACCCCGAGGGCTCGCAGCGTCCACAGCGCCCAGCCGCCCAACGCGGCCCGACCCCGGGCGGCGGGCAGCACCGGCAGCAGCGCGGCCAGGCCCGTCCCGGCCAGGAGCATGCCGAGTACGCCGAGCAGCCGGCCCGCCCGGCGCAGCCACGACACGTCCGGGGCGGCCGGCGCCGGAAGACAGTCCGGCCCGCAACCCGAGGTGGGCCGCCACAGGCCCTCCCCGGCATCCGGACCGGCCGCCCACAGCCCGGCGGTGGCGATGGTCACGACCCGGCCCCGCCGAGGAAGTGCCGCAGGTAGCGCGGGTTCATCCGGTCCAGGGAGAACAGCACGTAGAAGTCGGCGCAGCCGAAGTCCGGATCGTACGCGGGCTCGCCGGCCACCCACGCGCCCAGCCGCAGGTAGCCGCGCAGCAGCGGCGGCACGAGCGCCCGGCGCTGCGCCGGGGTGAGCGCGGCGAGGTCGGCGGCGGGCGCCTCGGCGAACCAGGGCCGACGCGGGGTGACCCGCAGCAGCGGCGGGGCGAGGTGCCGGGCGGTGACCTCGGCCCACACCTGCGCGGCGGCCGTCCCGCCGTCGGTGACCGGCACCGAGGCGCAGCCACCGAGCCAGCGGGCGCCGCGCAGGTGTAGGTAGCGGCAGATCCCGGCCCACATCAGGTTGATCACGGCGCCGGTGCGGTGGTCCGGGTGGACGCAGGAGCGGCCCGCCTCGACCAGGTCGTCGCGCAGCGGGGCCAGCGGGCCCAGGTCGAACTCGGTGTCGGCGTACCGGCGGTCGGTGCGACCGGGCGGCAGCAGCCGGTACGTGCCGACGACATCCCCGGTCCCCTCGTGGAGCACCACCAGGTGGTCGCAGTGCGCGTCGAATCCGTCGGTGTCGAGCCCGGTGGCGGCGGTCGGCAGGGTGGCGCCGAGTTCGCCGGCGAACACCTCGTGGCGCAGGCGTTGCGCGGCCGCGACCAGTGTCGGGTCGTCGGCGATCAGCAGGGTGTAACCGCTGGTCGTAAGCGGTGCGCCAGCGGCGTGCAGAACGGCCATGACTCCTGTGTAGGTGCCGCGGGTTGCCACCGGACGGGATGAGGGGTGTCGATCCGGTGAACGCCGGTCGGCGGCGGCGTGCGAACCGGGACGGCCGGGACGGGACCGGCGTGTGCGAGGCTGCCGGGCGGACCGCCCGCGACGGCGCCGGCGGCGGGAACCCGGAGGTGCACATGCTGGTCGAGGCCCGCTTCCAGGGGCCGGACGGCTCCGGCAACGGCGGCTGGAGCGCCGGGATCTTCGCCGCGCTGATCGACGACCGGGGCCCGGTGGAGGTCACGTTGCGCCGGCCGCCGCCGCTGGACACCCCGCTGGCCGCCGCCGACGGCGAGGTACGCGACCCGGACGGACACCTGGTCGCCCAGGTACGCCGGGTCGAGCCGGTCGACGCGGTGGTGCCACCGGTGGACCCGGCGACGGCGGCGGAGGCCGCGCGGGCGTACCCGGGCCTGGTCGACCACCCGTTCCCCCGCTGCTACGTCTGCGGCCCGGCGAACCCGGACGGGCTGCGGATCTTCCCCGGGCGGCTGCCGGACGGGCGGACCGCCGCGCCGTTCCGCGCGCCGGCCGCCGTGGTGCCCGCGACGGTGTGGGCGGCGCTGGACTGCCCGGGTGGCTGGGCGGTGCTCGCGCCCGGCCGGCCGTACGTGCTGGGAAGGATCGCCGCGCAGGTCACGGCGCTGCCGCGGCCCGGCGACGAGTGCGTGGTGACGGGCATCGCGGTCGGTTCCGAAGGACGCAGGGCCGAGGTGCACACCAGCCTGTACGGTGCGGACGGCGCGTTGCTCGGCCGCGCCCGGGCCACCTGGGTGGCGTTGCCGACCGCTTGATCTCCTCCCTGAGGAGGACGGCGCGTACGCGTCCCGCCTGATTGACCCCCTTGCGCCGGGTTGGAAGGCTGTTGCGGGACGCCCCCGCAACGGCGCCCCCGCCGGCGCGCGTCGAGCCCGCCGGGGCAGGAGAGGAGAATGATGTCCGACGGGCAGCCACGCCCCAGTGCCGGGACCGGCCAGATCACCGTGTCCGGCCTGACCAAGCAATACAAGAACGTCCGCGCGGTGGACAACCTGTCGTTCACCGTCGAGCCGGGCCGGGTCACCGGCTTCCTCGGCCCGAACGGCGCCGGTAAGACGACCACGCTGCGCATGCTGCTCAACCTGGTGACGCCGAGCGCCGGCACGGCCACCGTCGGCGGCAGCCGCTACGCCGACCTGCCCGACCCGCTGCGTACGGTGGGCGCGGTGCTGGAGGCGTCCAGCGCGCACAAGGGCCGCACCGGCATCAACCACCTGCGGGTGATCTGCGCGGCGGCGGGCCTGCCGAAGGAGCGCGCCGACGAGGCACTCGCCCTGGTCGGGCTCTCGCCCGCGGCGAAGCGCAAGTTCAAGGGCTACTCGCTGGGCATGAAGCAGCGACTCGGCATCGCCGCCGCGATGCTCGGCAACCCGCAGGTGCTGATCCTGGACGAGCCGGCCAACGGCCTGGACCCGGAGGGCATCCGCTGGATGCGCGGCTTCCTCAAAGGGCTGGCCGCCGAGGGACGGACGGTGCTGGTCTCCAGCCACCTGCTCTCCGAGATGCAGCTGCTCGCCGACGACGTGGTCATCATCGCGGCCGGCAAGCTGATCCGGCAGGGCCCGGTCGACCAGGTGATGGCCTCGATGACGCACGGCGTCCGGGTGCGGGTGCGCACCCCGCAGGCCGACGACCTGGCCGCGGTGCTGCGCGAGCAGGCCGCCACCGTCGACGCCGACCCGAACGGCGCGCTGCTGGTCAGCGGCGTGGACGCGCCGACCGTGGGCCGGGTCGCGCTGGCCGCCAAGGTCGAGCTGCACGAGCTGACCACCGAGCGCCCCGACCTCGAAGGGGTCTTCCTGGAGCTGACGGCCGGAAAGGCGGAGATCCGATGACGCTTGTCCGATCCGAACTGCTCAAGATCCGTACCACCAGCACCTGGTGGATCTTCGGGCTGATCAGCCTGGCGCTGTGGGCGCTCACGCTGTTCTTCAACTGGTTGCAGACCGAGGCGCTGGCCGGTGGGGACTTCGGCGAGGTGCCGGCCGACCAGTCCGACCAGTTGCAGGCCGTCTCGGCCGCCGACAATCTGGCGGCCAACCTCTACACCAACGGCCAGTTCTTCGGCCTGCTCATCGTGCTGCTGCTCGGCATCGTGGTGGTGACCAGCGAGTTCTTCCACCAGACGGTGACCACCACGTTCCTCACCGCGCCGCACCGCAGCGCGGTGATGCTGGCCAAGCTGGTCGCGGCCGGCGTGCTGGCGCTGCTGTTCTGGCTCGTCACCACAGTGCTGAACCTGGTCACCGCGCCGCTGATCCTCAACTCGGTGGACGTCGGCTCGCAGCTCGGCAGCGGGGCGATCTGGCGGGCGATCGCGCTCAACGGCCTGGCCTACCTGCTGTGGTCGGTGCTCGGCGTCGGGCTCGGCGTGCTGATCCGCAGCCAGATCGGCGCCACGGTGACCGGCATCCTGTTCTATCTGGGCGGCGCGATCGGCGCGGTCATCGTCCTCAGCCTGCTCGCTTCGCGGTACGGCGACTGGATCAACAAGCTGCAGTTGCTGGTCCCGTCGCTGGCCTCCGGCCTGATGGTGGGCGGCGACACCGACATCCCGGGCAACCCGCCGCAGTGGGCCGGCGCCCTGGTGCTGATCGGGTACGCGGTGGTGGCCGGCGCGATCGGCGTGGCCACGATCCGCAAGCGCGACATCTCCTGACCTCGGGTCGGGGACGGACCCCGGTCGGTGACGGACGTCATCGGCCGGGGTCGCGCCGTAGCAGGAGTCGGCGGATCACGCAGCGTCTGCCGAACTTCTGGCATCTTCTGTGAAACGGACCACCAGCCGGAGGCGAGAATGCCTGCGCGCAGCGCACGGCGTAGCCTTGGCATCGGTTTACCCAGCGTCGGCAACCGGGGGTCACCGGGGGCCACCGTGACATTCACAACCGCGTGAAAGAGGCGATTAGCGGCCGTGTCGACCCAGCAGACTTCGCAGGAGAACCCACTGGCGGGTTTCGGCCCGAACGAGTGGATCGTCGAGGAGATGTACCAGCGTTACCTCGCCGACCCCTCGAGCGTCGATTCGGCCTGGCACGACTTCTTCGCCGACTACCGGCCGGCCCCGGGCGCCGCCACACCGCACCCGGACGGGCAGGCCGAGCCGGCCGCGAAGCCGGAGCCGGCCGAACAGCAGGAGGCCGTGGCCACCGTCACCGAGCAGCCCGCCAAGGCCGAGCCGAAGGCCACCAGGACCGAGCCGAAGGCCGCCAAGACCGAGCCCACCGCGGCCAAGCCGGCCCCGGCCAAGCCCGCCGCCAAGCCGGCGGCGAAGGCGCCCGAACCGGCCAAGAAGTCCGTCCCGGCCAAGCCGGCCGCCAAGGCGCCGACCGCGAGCGCCGCGGGCACCACGCCGCTGCGCGGCGTCGCCGCCAAGATCGTGCAGAACATGGACGCGTCGCTCGCCGTCCCGACCGCCACGAGCGTGCGCGCCGTCCCGGCCAAGCTGCTCGTCGACAACCGCATCGTGATCAACAACCACCTGGCCCGCGGGCGCGGTGGCAAGGTCAGCTTCACCCACCTGATCGGGTACGCGCTCGTCCGCGCGGTCGTCGAGCACCCGGAGATGAACAACTCCTTCGCCGAGGTCGACGGCAAGCCGGCGATGGTCCGCCCGGAGCACGTCAACCTGGGCATCGCGATCGACCTGGTCAAGCCGGACGGCTCGCGCAACCTGGTGGTGCCGTCCATCAAGGGCTGCGAGCAGATGGACTTCCGGCAGTTCTGGCAGGCGTACGAGGACGTGGTCCGGCGCGCCCGCCGTAACGAACTGACCATGGAGGACTACTCCGGCACCACGATCTCGCTGACCAACCCGGGCGGCATCGGCACCGTGCACTCGATCCCGCGCCTGATGCAGGGGCAGAGCGCCATCATCGGCGTCGGCGCGATGGAATACCCGGCCCCCTACCAGGGCATGAGCGAGGCCACCCTGGCCGAGAACGCGGTCAGCAAGGTCCTCACGCTGACCAGCACGTACGACCACCGGATCATCCAGGGCGCGCAGTCCGGCGAGTTCCTGAAGGTCATGCACGAGCTGCTGCTCGGCGAGCGGGGCTTCTACGACGGCATCTTCACCTCGCTGCGGATCCCGTACGAGCCGGTGCGCTGGATGCGCGACGTGGCCGTCGACAGCGAGGGCCAGATCAACAAGACCGCGCGGGTCCACGAGCTGATCCACGCGTACCGGGTGCGCGGCCACCTGATGGCCGACACCGACCCGCTGGAGTTCAAGATCCGTAAGCACCCGGACCTGGACGTGCTCCAGCACGGGCTCACGCTCTGGGATCTCGACCGCGTCTTCCCGGTCAACGGCTTCGCCGGCCAGCAGCGGATGAAGCTGCGCTCGATCCTCGGTGCGCTGCGCGACTCGTACTGCCGCCGGGTCGGCATCGAGTACATGCACATCCAGGACCCGGAGGAGCGGCGCTGGATCCAGGAGCGGGTCGAGCGCAAGTACGAGAAGCCCAGCTCCGACGAGCAGAAGCACGTGCTGAACCGGCTCAACGCCGCCGAGGCGTTCGAGACGTTCCTGCAGACCAAGTACGTCGGCCAGAAGCGCTTCTCGCTGGAGGGCGGCGAGTCGCTGATCCCGCTGCTCGGCGAGGTGCTGGAGTGCTCCGCCGAGGCCGGGCTGGACGAGGTCGTCATCGGCATGGCCCACCGCGGCCGGCTCAACGTGCTGGCGAACATCGTCGGCAAGCCGTACGAGAAGATCTTCTCCGAGTTCGAGGGGCACCTCGACCCGCGGTCCACGCAGGGCTCGGGCGACGTGAAGTACCACCTCGGCCAGAACGGCAAGTTCTCCACCCCGGACGGCGAGCACGCGGTCAAGGTGTCGGTGGTGGCGAACCCGTCGCACCTGGAGGCCGTGGACCCGGTGCTGGAGGGCATCGTCCGGGCCAAGCAGGACCGCATCGACCTCAAGCTGGAGGGCTACACCGTGCTGCCGCTGGCGGTGCACGGTGACGCCGCCTTCGCCGGCCAGGGCGTGGTCGCCGAGACGCTCAACCTCTCCCAGCTACGCGGCTACCGCACCGGCGGCACGGTGCACGTGGTGGTCAACAACCAGGTCGGCTTCACCACCGCCCCGGAGTACAGCCGGTCCAGCCTCTACAGCACGGACGTGGCCCGGATGATCCAGGCGCCGATCTTCCACGTGAACGGCGACGACCCGGAGGCCGTGGTCCGGGTGGCCCGGCTCGCGTTCGAGTACCGGCAGGCGTTCAACAAGGACGTCGTGATCGACATGGTCTGCTACCGCCGGCGCGGGCACAACGAGGGCGACGACCCGTCGATGTCCAACCCGGCCATGTACAAGATCATCGACTCGAAGCGGTCGGTCCGCAAGCTCTACACCGAGGAGCTGATCGGGCGCGGCGACATCACCGTGGAGGACGCGGAGGAGCTGCTGCGCGACTACCAGGGGCAGCTCGAGCGGGTCTTCAAGGCCACCCGGGACGCCGCGACCACCCCACGTCAGCTCAGCCGCCCGGCGCGCGAGGACGAGCCGGAGCCGCAGGTCGACACCGCCACCGACGCCGCGGTCGTCAAGGCGATCGGCGAGGCGCACGTCAACCTGCCCGAGGGCTTCACCCCGCACAAGCGGATCCAGCAGCTGCTGGAACGGCGTCGCAAGATGTCCGTCGAGGGCGGCATCGACTGGGGCTTCGCCGAGATCATCGCGTTCGGCACGCTGCTGCACGACGGCGTCACGGTCCGGCTCGCCGGGCAGGACTCGCGCCGCGGCACGTTCGTCCAGCGGCACGCCTCGGTGGTGGACGCCAAGACCGGCGAGGACTACCTGCCGCTGAAGTCGTTCACCGCCGACGGCGAGCGGTCGCGCTTCTTCGTCCACGACTCGCTGCTCTCCGAGTACGCGGCCATGGGCTTCGAGTACGGCTACTCGGTGGAGAACATCAACGCGCTGGTGGCCTGGGAGGCCCAGTTCGGTGACTTCGTCAACGGCGCCCAGTCGGTGATCGACGAGTTCATCTCCTCCGGCGAGGTGAAGTGGGGTCAGCGCTCCGCGGTGACCCTGCTGCTCCCGCACGGCCACGAGGGCCAGGGCCCGGACCACACCTCCGGCCGCCCGGAGCGGTTCCTCCAGCTCTGCGCCGAGGACAACATGCGGGTGGCCGTCCCGACCACCCCGGCGAACTACTTCCACCTGCTGCGCCGCCAGGCCCTGTCGCCCAAGCGCAAGCCGCTGGTGGTGTTCACGCCGAAGTCGCTGCTGCGGCACAAGCTCTGCGTGTCGCCGGTGGAGGACTTCACCACCGGGACGTTCTCCCCGGTGCTGGCCGACACCGCGGGTCCGGCGCCGGAGCAGGTCAAGCGGGTGCTGCTCTGCTCGGGCAAGGTCTACTACGACCTGTTCCAGGCCCGGCAGGAACGGGGCGTCACCGACACCGCGATCATCCGGATGGAGCAGCTCTACCCGCTGCCCGTCGAGGAGGTCCGGGCCGCGCTGGCGCAGTACCCGAACGCCGAGGACTTCGCCTGGGTCCAGGAGGAGCCCGCCAACCAGGGGGCCTGGTCGTTCGTCGCGCTCAACCTGCTGGAGCACCTGCCCGAGGTCCGGCTGCGCCGCATCTCCCGGCCGGCCGCCGCCGCCCCGGCGGTCGGCTCGGCGAAGATGCACGAGGTCGAGCAGAACGCGCTGATCGAGGCGGCTCTCCCCCGCCCGTGACGACACCACCGGCAGCGGCCCGTCCCGACCCGGGGCGGGCCGCTGCCGTACGACGACGAGAGGAACACCGTGTACTTCACCGACCGTGGCATCGAGGAGCTGGTCGAGCGCCGTGGCGACGAGCAGGTCAGCATGGAGTGGCTGGGCGAGCGGCTGCGTGACTTCATCGATCTGAACCCGGAGTTCGAGACCCCGATCGAGCGGTTCGCCACCTGGCTGGCCCGCCTCGACGACCCCGACGACGACTGACGCCCGCTACCATCCCCGTACGAGGTCGGTGGTGGCGAGGGTCGAAGGACCTGGGCGGCGGTTACAGCGATCTTGTAGCGTGAGGTCGTGGCGCGCAGCGTGTACCTGACCGGCGTTGGCTCGGGCGGTGGGAAGTCGACGGTGGCGCTCGGGCTGGCCGAGCTGTTGTCCCGCCAGGTGGAACGGATAGGCGCGTTCCGGCCGCTCGTCAGCGGTGACGGAGCCGACCCGATCCTGGCCCTGCTCACCGAGCGCTACCGGATGGACCTGCCGGTCGACCAGCTGTACGGCGCCACGTACGCCGAGGCGAGCGCGCTCGTCGCGGACGGCCGCCGGGAGGAGCTGATCTCCCGGATCGTCACCCGCTACCGGGAGGTGGAACGGCGCTGCCCGGCCATGGTGGTGGTCGGCAGCGACTTCGCCTACGGCGACGGCACCGGCCCCCGCGAGCTGGCCTTCAACGCCCGCCTGGCGACCGAGTTCGGCAGCGTCGTGGTGCCGGTGGTGGACGGGTTCGGGCAGGAGCCGGACGCGATCGCGGCGGCGCTGCGCGGCGCGTACCACGATCTGGCCGACCTCGGCGCGACGGTGATCGCGGTGCTGGCCAACCGCGTGCCCGAGCCGATGACGCTGCCCGATCTGCCGGTGCCCGCGTACGCGATCCCGGAGGTGCCGACCGTGTCGGCGCCGACGGTGGCCGAGGTGGCGGCGGCGCTGCGCGGCACCGTGCTCACCGGCGACGAGAGCGCGCTCGACCGCGACGTGCTCGACTACGTGGTCGGCGCGGCCCACGTGCCGACACTGCTCGACCACCTCACCGACGGGGCGCTGGTGATCACCCCGGGCGACCGGGCGGACCTGCTGGTCGCCGCCGCCGCCGCGCACGTGGCCGGGCAGGTGTCGCTGGCCGGCCTGGTGCTCACGCTCGGCGAGCAGCCCGACCCGCGCGCCATGCGCCTGGTCGAGCGGATGAACAGCGGACTGGCCGTGCTGTCGGTACCGAGCGACAGTTACGACACGGTGGCCGCGTCCAGCCGGATCGAGGGCCGCCCCAGCACCGCCAACCCGCGCAAGGTCGAGGCCGCGCTCGGCGCGTTCGAGCGCTGCGTGGACACCGACGACCTGGCCCGCCGGCTGCGGGTCAGCCGGTCCGCGCGGGTCACCCCGCTGATGTTCGAGAACGACCTGATCGACCGCGCCCGAGCCCGGTGCCGCCGGCTCGTGCTGCCCGAGGGCACCGACGAGCGGATCCTGCGCGCGACCGAGGTGCTGCTGCGCCGGGGCGTCGCCGAGCTGACCCTGCTCGGCCGCCCGGACGAGATCGCCCGGCGCACCCGGGAACTGGGCGTCGACCTCGGTGACGCCCAAGTCGTCGACCCGGTGACCAGCCCGTGGCGGGACGAGTTCGCGCAGGCGTACGCGCAGTTGCGCGCCCACCGCGGCGTCACCGCGGAGCTGGCGCACGACATCGTCGCGCAGCCCAACTACTTCGGCACGATGATGGTGCAGACCGGCCACGCCGACGGCATGGTCTCCGGCGCCACCCACACCACAGCCGCCACCATCCGGCCCGCGTTCGAGATCATCCGGACCGTGCCCGGCGTCTCCGTCGCGTCCAGCGTCTTCTTCATGCTGCTCGCCGACCGGGTGCTGGTGTACGGCGACTGCGCGGTCAACCCCGACCCGGACGCCGACCAGCTCGCCGACATCGCCATCTCGTCGGCCGACACGGCGGCCCGGTTCGGCATCGAGCCGCGGGTGGCGATGCTGTCGTACTCCACCGGCAGCTCCGGCGCCGGCGCCGACGTGGAGAAGGTCGCGGCGGCCACCAAGCTGGTCCGGGAACGCCGGCCGGACCTGCTGGTCGAGGGCCCGATCCAGTACGACGCGGCGATCGACCCGCAGGTGGCGGCCACCAAGCTGCCGGACAGCCCGGTGGCGGGACGGGCCACCGTGTTCATCTTCCCGGACCTGAACACCGGCAACAACACGTACAAGGCGGTGCAGCGGTCGGCCGGAGCGGTGGCGGTCGGGCCGGTCATGCAGGGCCTGCGGCGGCCGGTGAACGACCTGTCCCGGGGCGCGGGAGTGCCGGACATCGTCAACACGGTGGCGATCACCGCCATCCAGGCCGCCGCGGAGGCGTCGGAATGAGCCGCATCCTGGTCCTCAACAGCGGATCCTCGTCGGTCAAGTACCGGCTGTACGACGGCGACGACGTCCTGGACAAGGGCACCGTCGAGCGGATCGGCGAACCCGGCGGCGGGCCGGCCGACCACGAGAGCGCGGTCCGGGAGATCATCGGCCGGCTCGACCTGACCGGGCTGTCCGGCGTCGGCCACCGGGTGGTGCACGGCGGGCGGAAGTTCAGCGCGCCGGTACGCATCGACGACGCGGTCGTCACCGCGATCGAGGATCTGGTGCCGCTGGCCCCGCTGCACAACCCGGCCAACCTGGCCGGCATCCGGGTGGCCCGGGAGGCGCTGCCGGACACCCCGCAGGTGGCGGTGTTCGACACCGCGTTCCACCACACGCTGCCCGAGGCCGCCGCCACGTACGCGATCGACAAGGCCACCGCCGAGCGGTACGACGTGCGCCGCTACGGCTTCCACGGCACCTCGCACGCGTACGTCTCGCGTCGCGTCGCCGACCTGCTCGACCGCCCGTACGACCGGATCAACACGATCACCCTGCACCTGGGCAACGGGGCGAGCGCGTGTGCCGTACAGGGCGGGCGCAGCGTGGCCACCTCGATGGGCATGTCCCCGCTGGAGGGCCTGGTGATGGGCACCCGCAGCGGCGACCTCGACCCGACGGTCATCTTCCACCTGCGCCGCGAGGGCGGCATGGTCGTGGACGACATCGACGATCTGCTCAACCACCGCAGCGGCCTGCTCGGGCTGACCGGTGTGAACGACATGCGCGAGGTGCTGGCCCGCCGCGACTCCGGTGACCCGGACGCGACGCTGGCGTTCGACGTCTACTGCCGGCGGATCACCGGATACGTGGGTGCGTACTACGCTCTGCTCGGCCGGGTCGACGCGATCGCGTTCACCGCCGGGGTCGGCGAGCACGCCGCACCGGTCCGGGCAGCCTCGCTGGCCGGGCTGGAGCGGCTGGGCGTCGCGGTCGACCCGGCGCGCAACGACGGTCACGGCGACCGGCTCGTCTCCCCCGACGGTGCGGAGGTGGCGGTGCTCGTGGTCGGCACCGACGAGGAGCGGGAGATCGCCCGCGAGACCCGCGAGGTGATCGGCGTCTGACCGCGTGCGCCCGGCCCTCCCCGCGGCTGATCCGGGCCGGGGCAGCCGCGATCAGCCCAGGGCGATCCAGGCGACCAGGGCGACCACCACGACGGCGGCGACTGCCACGCCGGCGATCAACGGCAGGCGGGACGGCGCCGGCGCCGACGCGGCCGGCTCGGGAGAATCGACGAACGCGCGGAACTGCGCGGTGTTGCCACTCGGGTCGGTGTAGTTCTCAGCCATGCGGCCGACCCTAGCGAAGCCGACCGGACCGGAACGTCCCGCCGTGCCGCCACCTGCGGATCCGGGTGGCGGAATCGGGCAAACCCGGCCACCCGGTGGAGGCGGGAGCCGCCCGGGTGGCGGTGCCGACCGGCCCGGACGGCGGGCGCGCGCCGACCGCTCGGCTGCCTACCGTGCAGGGGTGAGGGGGCAGCGGCTGGTCGCCGCGCTGACGACGGCGCTGCTGGCCGGTTGCGGGCCGGCCGTGGCCACGCCCGACCCGGTTCCGGCCGCCGTCGGGTCCGCGCCGGAGGACCAGTACGCGGTGGGGCTGCGGCAGTTCACGCTCGACCCGGACGGCAGGCGGCCGCTGCCGGTAACCGTCTGGTACCCGGCGCAACCCTCCCCCGCACCGCCGCACGCGGCCGGCCCCGGTTCGGCAGGCTCTGGCTCGGCAGGCTCCGGCACGTCCGGCTCCGGCACGTCCGGCCCTGGCACGTCCGGCCCTGGCACGTCCGGCCCTGGCACGTCCGGCCCTGGCACGTCCGGCCCTGGCACGTCCGGCTCTGGCACGTCCGGGGCGGATCTCGCGGCCGTGTCCGGCTCGGGCGGATCCGGTGAGGCCACGGCCCTTGCGTCTCGCCCGTCCGTCCTCGCCACCCCCTCCGGGTCCGGCCCGGCCGCACCGGCGAGTCCCGGCCCGAAGCACGGACCGCGCGTGCGGCCCGGTGCGCCGTTCGCCGCCGGACGGTTCCCGGTGGTGCTCTACAGCCACGGGCTGCGCAGCCTGCCCGCCCTGCACGCGGCGCTGACCAGCCGCTGGGCCGCCGCCGGATTCGTGGTGGTCGCGCCCGCCTACCCGCGGACGAACCAGCGCGCCCGCAGCTACACCCGCGACGACGTCCGCAACCAGCCCGCCGACGCGTGGCGACTGATCCGCCACCTGGTCCGGCTGGGCGCCCGCCCCGGGGATCCGCTCGGCGCGCACATGGACGTGGACCGGCTCGCCGCCGCCGGGCACTCGGCCGGCGGGCACACCACGCTCGGCATGTTCGCCTCCGGACAGCCGTGGCCGGTACGGGCCGGAATTGTGATCGCCGGTGGCCGGACCGTCGCCGGCCTCTCCCGGCCGCTCGCGCCGATGCTGTTCGTGCACGGAAGCGCCGACCGGATCGTGCCGGAACCGATCGGCCGGGCCGCGTACGCCCGCTGTCTCGGGCCGGCCGCCTTCCTGAGCCTCACCGGTCAGGGCCACGGCGAGTACCTGACGCCGGGACGGCCCGGCTTCGCCCAGGTGCTCGCCACCACCACCGACTTCCTGCGCTGGACGCTCTACGCCGACCGCGCCGCCCTGCACCGCCTCCCCGCCGACGCCACAGCCCCCGGCCTGACCACCTTCACCACCCGCGCCCTGCCCGTACCCGTACCCGTACCCGTAACCCGTCGATCATGAAGTTGACGGCGGTCGCCGTCCGGTTTGTCGCCGCCAACTTCATGATCGACGCACCAGGGCGGGGGCTCCACCTCGGCGACGTCACCCGACCGCACGTGGACGTCGACTGGTACTGCTGGCGGGACGACGCCGCAACGCTGGCCGAGCGGCTCGGCACGCTCGGCTGGCGCCCCGACCCCCGGGATGCCGGCAACGCTCCAACTCGACCTGCTCCGGGGCGACGTCGAGCTGAGCTTCGCGTACCTCGACCGCAACGCGGACGGCCGGGTCGTCGTCGGCGCCGGGCCCTGGGCGGAAACGCTCCTTCCGGACGGCATGCTGGCCACGCGCCGCCCGGCCGGATCGGCGCGCTCGCCGCGCCGGTGATCAGCGTCGAGGCGCAGATCGAGCTGAAGGAGATGTTCCCGGTCTGGATGCCGGATCGCCCCCGCCGGGCCAAGGACGCGGCCGACCTGGCCCGTCTCCGGGCGTCAGCTCGTGGTCACCCGCAGCGCTGACCGGGCCTGATGGCCGGAATCGCGAGGCACAATCGAGTTCATGCGCCGTCGACCCGTCGCCCTGCTCACCGCCGCCCTGCTCGGCGCCGCCCTCACCGGCTGCTCGGAGCAGCCCACCGCCCCGGCCGGGCCGCCCGCACCCGACACCCCACCGACGACCACCACACCGGCTCCGCGCGTACCCGCCGGCAAGGCTCCCACGGACAGCTTCGCGGTCGGCGTACGCCAGGTGGAGCTGAACCGCGACGGCGATCGGCCCCTGCCGGTGACGCTCTGGTACCCGGCGGCGGGCGCCGCCGGTGGCGGGGCCGAGCGTTCCGCCCCGGCCGCGGACGGGCGGTTCCCGGTGGTGCTGTTCAGCCACGGGCTGAGCGCCCGGCCGGAGGACTACCAGACGCTGCTGGCCCGGTGGGCGGCGGCCGGTTTCGTCGTCGCCGCGCCGCGTTTCCCGCACACCTCCCGGGGCACCGACGGCAACCCGCTGGACGTGCTCAACCAGCCGGCCGACGTGTCGTACGTGCTGACGCGGGTGCTCGCGCTCGGCGAGAAGGCGGGCGATCCGCTGCGCGGCCGGCTGGACCCGGAGCGGGTGGCGGCGACCGGGCACAGCGCCGGTGGCGTGACCACGATCGGGCTGTTCACCGCGGGGCGGGACGAGCGGCTGGACGCGGGCATCGTCTTCGCCGGAACCGCGCTCGGTGTGGGCACCGCGTTCGCGGGAGCCGCCGCGCCCCAGTTGTTCGTGCACGGCGAGGCCGACGAGGTGGTGTCGTACGCGGCGGGCAAGGCCGTGTTCGACGCGGTGCCGTGGCCGAAGGCGATGCTCAGCCTGCCGAAGGGCGACCACGGCCGGGCGCTGCTGGGCGACGGCAAGGCGCTGGGCGTGGTCGCCGACACCACTGTCGAGTTCCTGCGCTGGACGCTCTACGGCGACCCGGCGGCGAAGAAGCGCCTGCCCGCCGACGCGGCCAAGGGCGGCCTGGCCACCCTCGACGACCGCCTGTAAGGAAGGGCCCCTTCTTAACGTCTCCGGTAGAGAAGGGGCCCCTTCTTAACGCGCCGCACGCCGCACGCGCCGCACGCGCCGTCCGCGCCGCACGCGCCGTCCGCGCCGCACGCGCCGTCCGCGCCGCACGCGCCGTCCGCGCCGCACGCGGCGTCCGCGGTGCCGGCGGGGTCGGCGTCAGGCGGTGTGGTCGACGACCAGCTTGCCGAAGACCTCACCGGAGTGCAGCCGGGCGAACGCCTCGGAGATCGCACTGAACGGCACCACCCGGTCGACCACCGGGCGCACCTCGTGCTCGGCGCAGAACGCGAGCAGTTCGGTCAGCTCGTCCGGGGTACCCATCGAGGTGCCGAGGATCTCCAGCTGCATGGCGAAGACCCGGCGCAGGTTGACCTTCGGCTCGTGGCCGGCGGTGGCGCCCGAGACGACGATCCGGGCCATCGGGGCGGCGGACTTCAGCGAGTGGTCGAAGGTGGCCGCACCGACCGTCTCGATCACCACGTCGACCCGTTCCGGCAGCCGTGCGCCGGGCTCCAGCGCGGTCGCCCCCAGCTCGGTGATCCGCTCCCGCTTGGCGGCGTCGCGGCTCGTCGCGTACACCCGCTTGCCCAGCGCGACGCCGAGCGCGACAGCCGCGGTGGCCACGCCGCCGCCGGCGCCCTGGACCAGCACCGACTCGCCGTCGGCGACCCGGCCCTTGGTGGTCAGCATCCGCCAGGCGGTGAGCCAGGCCGTGGGCAGGCACGCCGCGTCGGTCGCCGACAGGCCGTCGGGCAGCGGCAGCAAATTCATCCGGGGTACGGCGACAAGCTCGGCGAACGTGCCCTGGTAGTGCTCGGAGAGGATGGAGACCCCGCGCGGGTCGCCAGGGGTGGGCACCACCGGGTAGATGACCACCTCGTTGCCGTCCGGGTCGGTGCCGACCGCGTCGCAGCCCAGGATCATCGGAAGCTGGTCGGCGGTCAGGCCCACGCCGCGCAGCGACCAGAGGTCGTGGTGGTTGAGCGAGCTGGCCCGTACCTGCACGGTGACCCAGTCGTCCTGCGGGTGGGTCGGCTCGGGACGGTCGCCGACGGCGAGCGCGGCGAGCGGGTTGTCGGCGTCGAAGGCCGAGGCATAGGCAGCACGCATGATCGGCACGGTAACAAGCTGAACAGGAGTTAAGAAGGGGCCCTTCCTCTACCGGAGGCGTTAAGAAGGGCCCCTTCCTTACATCTCAGCGGCGGGCGACGCCGTCGCGGCGGGCGGCCTCGGCGACCGCCGCGGCCACCGCCGGGGCGACTCGCGGGTCCAGCGGCGAGGGCACGATCGCGTCGGCGGTCAGCGACCCGGCCACCACGCCGGCGATGGCGTCGGCGGCGGCCACCTTCATCGAGTCGGTGATCCGGGTGGCGCCGGCGTCCAGCGCGCCCCGGAACACACCCGGGAACGCCAGCACGTTGTTGATCTGGTTCGGGTAGTCGCTGCGCCCGGTGGCGACCACCGCCACGTGCCGGGCGGCCACCTCGGGGTGCACTTCAGGGGTGGGGTTGGCCAGCGCGAACACGATGCCGCCGGGGGCCATGCCGGCGACCGCCGCCTCCGGGATCTGCCCGCCGGAGACGCCGATGAGCACGTCCGCGTCGCGCAGCGCCTCGGTGATGTCGCCCTGCCGGCCCTCGGCGTTGGTGAGCTGGGCCAGCTCGGCCTTGGTGCCGGTCAGCTCCCGGTGCCGGCCGATGATGCCGCGCGAGTCGCACACCACCACCCGGTCCGGGTCGACCCCGCCGGCGATCAGCATCTTGGTGACCGCCACCCCGGCCGCGCCCGCGCCGCTGACCGCCACCCGCAGGTCACCGAGTTTGCGGTTGAGCAGCGCGGCGGCGTTGCGCAGCGCGGCGAGCACCACGATCGCGGTGCCGTGCTGGTCGTCGTGGAAGACCGGGATGTCCAGCGCCTCGTCGAGCCGGCGCTCCACCTCGAAGCAACGCGGGGCGCTGATGTCCTCCAGGTTGATCCCGCCGAACGACGGTGCGAGCGCCTTGACCGTCGCGACGATCTCGTCCACGTCCTGGGTGTCCAGGCAGACCGGTACCGCGTCCACGCCGGCGAACTGCTTGAACAGCACCGCCTTGCCCTCCATCACGGGCAGCGCGGCGCGCGGGCCGATGTTGCCCAGACCGAGTACGGCGGAACCGTCGGTGACCACGGCGACGGTGTGCGACACCCAGGTGTAGGTGTCGGCGAGCGCGGGGTCGGCGGCGATCGCCTCACACACCCGGGCAACCCCCGGGGTGTACGCGAGGGAGAGGTCCTCGCGGCTGGTCAGCGGCACCGTGGAGGCGACTGTCATCTTGCCGCCGACGTGCAGGCGGAAGACGGGATCGGCGGGGTCCGGGGTGGACGAAGACATGGTGACTCCAGGATCTGTCGAGCAGACGGACCGGCCGGCGTGGTCAGCGGTGGTCAGCGACCGGCGGCGCGGCGGTGCGGGGGTCACCCGGGCACTTTTCGAGCATAGTCACGCTTCGGCACCCGGTATGTGAGCGGGGTCATATCCGGTCCGGTCGTCACCTGCTCCTGACCCGTCCCGGACGCGGCCACCAGCGGGCCACCACCCGGCCGCGGACGTCGGCCACCCCGTACGCCCGGGAGTCGTCGGTGACGAAACCGTTGTCGCCGCGTAACCACCATCCGCCGTCGCGGGGTTCCACCGCCCGCTTCACGACGAGCAGGCCGGGGCGGCTGCGGAACACCGCGACGACCACGTCCCCGGGGCGTACCGGCCGACCTCCGGTGCGGACCAGCACCGCGTCGCCGTGACGCAGCGTCGGGGACATGGACGGGCCGGTCACCAGCACCGGCACCAGCGGGCCGCGCAGAGCCGGAGATTCACCGGTGGGCGCCATGTCACCTCACAGCCCCCGAGGGCGTCTCCAGGAGTAATGTCGTCCTGGATCATCGCAAACAACCCATGGAGGATCCTGATGCGCCTTCCCCGCATCCTCACGCCCCGGGTGACGGCCAGCGCTCACTGCGACCTGCCCTGCGGCGTATACGACCCGGCCCAGGCCCGGATCGAGGCCGAGTCGGTCAAAATGATCTGCGAGAAGTACCAGGCCAACACCGACCCGGAGTTCCGCACCCGCGCCATCCTGATCAAGGAGCAGCGGGCCGAGCTGGTCAAGCACCACCTGTGGGTGCTCTGGACCGACTACTTCAAGGCGCCGCACTTCGAGAAGTACCCGCACCTGCACCAGCTGTTCAACGAGGCCACCAAGCTGGCCGGCGCGGCCGGCGCCAAGGGCGGCACCGACCCGGCCAAGGCCGACGAGCTGCTGGCGAAGATCGACGAGATCTCGAAGATCTTCTGGGAGACCAAGCAGGCGTGACGTCGCCCGACGGCGCTCCGACGATCCGGCCGGTACGTCCCGAGGACGTACCGGCCGTCGTCGCCATGGTGCACGAACTCGCCGAGTACGAGCGCGCGCCCGAGCAGTGCCACCTCACCACGAAGCAGCTCGACACGGCCCTGTTCGGCCCGTCGCCGGCGCTGTACGGCCACGTCGCGGTCGACGCGTCGGACCGGCCGGTCGGTTTCGCGCTCTGGTTCCTCAACTTCTCCACCTGGGCCGGCGTGCACGGCATCTACCTGGAGGACCTCTACGTCCGCCCGGACGCCCGGGGCACCGGCGCGGGCCGGATGCTGCTCGCCACGCTCGCCGCGATCTGCGTGGAGCGCGGCTACCAGCGGCTGGAGTGGTGGATGATCCACTGGAACCCGGCGGCCCGCTTCTACGCCGCGATCGGCGCGACGCCGATGGACGAGTGGACCCCGTACCGCCTGGCCGGGGCCGCGTTGCGCAAGCTCGCCACGCACGCGACGGCCGCGCCCACGCGGTCCGCCCCCTGACCGGGTAGAGTCCCGCACCGGGGGGAGGAGCCGTGACTCAACTGACCGGGCACCCGACGACCGACGACGACGTCGTCCATCTCACCGTGCCCGCCGACGGTGGTTACCTCGGCGTGCTCCGCACCGCCACGGCCGGGCTCGCGGCCCGGCTCCAGTTCGCCCTCGACGAGATCGAGGATCTGCGCATCGCCGTCGACGAGGCGTGCGCCATGCTGCTCGCCATCGCCACCCGTGACGCCGAGCTGGAGTGCCGCTTCGCGGTCACCGAGGACGCGCTCACCGTCGAGGTGACGGTGCCGACGGTCCGGGGTGCCACGCTCCCGTCCGAGTCGTCGTTCGCGTGGAAGGTGCTCACCGCGCTCACCACCGGGGCGAACGCCCAGGCGTCCGGTGGCCGGGCCACCATCTCGCTGCTGACCCGCCGCGCCGGCGGCTTCTGACCGGTCGTCGCGGCCACCGGCCCCGGCGGTGTCCGGGCCGGTTCGGGCTCAGCGGCCCCACGCTTCCCGGCCCGGCTCAGCGCTCGGCGGGCCGCTCGCCGAAGCCCAGCGCGCGGTTGGTCGGACCGCTCACCAGCAGGCCGACCATGCCGAGCCCGAGAGCCATCAGCGGCACCCCGAGCCAGCCCATGCCGCCCTCGATCATGAACCAGCCGACCGGCAGCAGCATGAGCTGGAGCACGATGGCCGGCGCGCGGGCCCCGGCCCGGCGGCGGGACAGCGCGCCACCCAGCGCCCAGAGCGCCACCGCGCCACCGACGGCGAAGGCGGTCACCAGCAGCGCCGAGGTCAGATCCGTCGTTTCGGCGGTGAGGTCGGACCAGATGAGCCACACCGCGATCAGCCCCAGCGCCACCGCCTGGGCACGTAGCAGGAGCACCGCGGCGCGCAGCGTGCCGGGGAGCGGGTCGGAGTCGATCGTCACGGGCGCCACGATACCGGTGGGTAGTAGCGGTACAGTGCCGCCCATGCGGGCCGTCCTGATGGTCAATCCGAAGGCCACCACCACCAGCGAGCGCAGCCGGGACGTGCTGGTCCGGGCGTTGCGCAGTGAAGTCGACCTGTCGGTGCGCTACACCCGCCGGCGGGGCCATGCCATGGACCTGGCCCGGGAGGCCGCCCAGGAGGGCGTCGACCTGGTGGTCACGCTCGGCGGCGACGGCACCGTCAACGAGGTGGTGAACGGTCTGATGGCGGCGGAGCCGCCGACGTTCCGCACCGGACGGTCCTCGGCCGAGCGGCTGCCCGCGCTGGCCACGGTGCCGGGCGGTTCGACGAACGTCTTCGCCCGCGCGCTCGGGCTGCCGCGGGAGTGGCCGGACGGCACCAGCATGATCCTGGAGGGGCTGCGGCTGGGCCGGTCCCGCACGATCGGGCTGGGCCGGGCGGACGACCGCTACTTCACGTTCTGCGCGGGCTTCGGGCTGGACGCGGCGGTCATCCGCCGGGTGGAGCAGGCCCGCAGGAAGGGGCGCGTCTCCACCCCGGCGCTCTACTTCCGTTCCACGGCGAGTCAGTACTTCGTCGGCTCGGACCGCCGCCACCCGTCGATCACGCTGGAGCGGCCGGGTGAGGCGCCCGCGACGGAGTTGGCTACGGCGATCATCCAGAACACCGCGCCGTGGACGTACCTGGGTGACCGGGAGATCAACCCGAACCCGGAGGCGTCGTTCGACAGCGGTCTGGACGTGCTGGCGTTGCGGCGGCTGCGGGTGGCGAGCACGGCCCGTACGGCGGCGCAGTTCTTCTCGAAGCGACCGGATCCGCACGGCAAGCAGGTGTTGCGGCTGCACGACGTGGCCGAGTTCACGCTGGTCTCGGACCGGCCGCTGCCGTTCCAGCTGGACGGGGACTACCTCGGCGAGCGGGAGAAAGTCCGATTCACATCCGTACCGGCCGCACTGAGAGTAATCTGCTAGGTCTCGGGTATCCCACTCGGTTGACGCGGACCCCCCGCCACGCGGGTGCGGTGGCCGCCACGCCGAGGAAGGGTGCCGGAAATGTCAGCAGCGTCACGCGGACCGTACTACATTGATTATCGACTGTGGCACGCCGGGTAACCAGAGCCCTGGTAAACCCGGACAAATGGGTGGTGAGCCCGCTCACTGTTCGGAGTTTTTCCGAGCGTCACCCTTGACATCGCTGTAGTTCGTGAAAGTATTCACAAGCGAACTCGTGTTGCCGGGACATTGCCTGGATAGGCTCGTTCGGTTGAGCTGTTCCAGCAGGTCCAGGCACCCCACAGCCTGCTCACGCTGCGCCGAATTGATGGATGCTGACCGTCACCATTCGGCAATGCGGACGCATAAAGAAACAGCAACGAAGCGTTATCTGGCCACCCACTAAGAATGAGGAGTGTTGCCGCCATGGACTGGCGCCACGATTCGGTCTGCCGCGACGAGGACCCGGAGCTGTTCTTCCCCATCGGGACGTCCGGCCCGGCCCTCCTGCAGGTGGAGCAGGCGAAGGCCGTCTGCCGGCGCTGCCCCGTGACCGACCAGTGCCTGCAGTGGGCGCTGGAGTCCGGTCAGGACGCCGGCGTCTGGGGTGGGATGAGCGAAGAGGAGCGTCGCGCGGTGAAGCGCCGCGGCGGCCTCCGGGTGCTGCGCGCTCACTCCGCCTGACCCGTACACGCTGAACGCCCCGGCCGGGATTCCGGCCGGGGCGTTCTGCTGTCCCGGACCGGGTCAGCCCGCCACCGCCTCCACCCGCCGCCGGACCAGGTCCGCCAGCTCCGGCAGGTCGGTCAGCGGGTCGGCCACCGCCACCGCGCCGGCCGACCGGGCCGACGTGCGTACCCCGTCGTGGAACCGGCCCGGGGCCAGGAAATAGGCGGCCACGGCGACGCGGCGGGCACCAGCGGCGCGCAGTCGCGTCACCGCGCCGCCCACCTCCGGAGGCGCCGCCGAGGCGTACGAGACACGGCAGGGCACGCCCAGCCCCGCGCCGAACGCCGCCGCGACCCGCCCCACCGAGGCGCGCGCCGCCGGATCCCGGGTACCGGCCGCCGCCAGCACCACCGCGTCCAGCCCGCCCGGCCCGTCACCGGTCGCCTCCGCCAGGCGGCGGCGCAGCCCGTCCAGCAGCCCGCCGTCCACCCCGCCGCCGGTCGGCCCCAGCACGTCCGTCACCCGTACCTCGATGTCCGCGCCGGCCGCCGCGACCGCCGCCGGGATGTCCACCTTCCGGTGGTACGCGGCGGTCAGCAGCAGCGGCACCAGGACCGCCCGGGAGTGGCCGGCGCCGGCCAGCCCGCGCAGCACCTCGGCCGGCCCGGGATCGGTGTGGTCGAGCCAGCTCGGCAGCACCTGACGACCGGGGCAGGTGTGCGCCACGGCCCGGGCCAGCGCCCGGGTCGCCTGCGCCGCACGCGGATCACGGCTGCCGTGGGCCACCAGCACCACCGGTGGCCCGGCACTCAGGTGTGCAGGCCGCACTCGGTCTTCTCGAACATCGCCCAGCGCCCGGCGCGCGAGTCCTCTCCCGCCCGGGTCCGCCGCGTGCACGGCCAGCAGCCGATCGACCCGTAGCCGCGGGCGAACAGCTCGTTGACCGGGATGTCGTACCGGGCCACGTAGGCGTCCACCTCCCGCTGGGTCCACGCCGCGATCGGGTTCACCTTGACCCTGCCCCGCCGCGCGTCGAAACCCACCACCGGCGTGTTCGCCCGGGTCGGCGACTCGTCCCGGCGCAGCCCGGCCGCCCAGGCGTCGTACCCGGACAGCGCCCGCTCCAGCGGCTCCACCTTCCGCAACTGGCAGCAGTCGTCCGGGGACCTGTTGAACAGGCGCGGACCGTACTGGCCGTCCTGCTGGCCCACGGTCATCCGGGGCCGGATCGAGCGCACCCGCACCGGCATGCGCCGGGCCACCTCGTCGCGGACCTTCAACGTCTCCGGGAAGTGCAGCCCGGTGTCCAGGAACACCACGTCGACGCCGGGCGCGACCCGCGAGACCAGGTGCGCCAGCACGCCGTCGGCCATCGAGCTGGTCACGCAGAACCGCTCGCCGAACGTCCGCACCGCCCACCGCACGATCTCCAGCGCGGGCGCGTCCGCCAGCTCCCGGCCGGCCTCCTCGGCCAGCGCGCGCAGCTCCTCCGGGTCGCGGCGGGCCGGTTCGGCCGCGCCGACCAGGCCGAGCCCGGCGGCGGAGACGAGGCCGGTCACCGGTTCACCACCCGGCTCAACAGGCCGGTGAACTTCACCGCGAAGACCCGCGCGCAGGCGTGGCACTCCCAGGCACCGTGCCCGGCCTCGTGCGGTCGCAGGTCCTCCTCCCCGCAGTACGGGCAGTAGAGAGGCGCGGACCGCTCGCTCATCGCGCCGCCTCGCTTCGCTCGCCAGCACGATGAGGCACCGCCACACTGAGCCGAATGATTCGCTCACTCCGCTCGCTCATCGCAACTCCTCCTCGTCGACTCTGATCACCCAGTTGGCGAACGTCTCGCCCTCGGTCCGGCCGGCCAGGTAGCGGCGGGCGAGCCGTTCCACGTACTCCGGAAGCTCCTCGGCGGTGGTCTTCAGACCGCGCAGCTTGCGGCCGAAACCGGCGGACTGCCCCTGCGCCATGCCGAGGCCGCCGCCGAGGTGCACCTGGAAGCCCTCGACCTGCCGGCCGTCCGGGCCGACCACGAGCTGGCCCTTGAGCCCGATGTCGGCGACCTGGGTGCGGGCGCAGGCGTTCGGGCAGCCGTTGAGGTGGATGGAGATGTCCGCGTCGAAGTCGCGCAGCCGCTCCTCCAGGCGCGCGACCAGTTCCTCGCCGCGCCGCTTGGTCTCCACGATCGCGAGCTTGCAGAACTCGATGCCGGTGCAGGCCATCGTGCCGCGCCGCCAGGCCGACGGCCGGGCCTCCAGGCCGATCCCGCGCAGCGCCGAGACCAGCTCCTCGGTCCGCTCCGGCGCCACGTCCAGCACGAGCAGCTTCTGGTACGGGGTGAGCCGCACCCGGTCGCTGCCGTGCGCCTCGACCACGTCGGCGAGCTGCGCCAGCTGGGTGCCGGACACCCGGCCCACCACCGGGGCCGCGCCCACGTAGTTCGCGCCGTCGCGCTGGGTGTGCACACCGATGTGGTCGACCGGCTTCGCCGGCAGGTCCGCGGCCGGGCCGTCGAGCAGCGTCCGGCCGAGGTATTCCTTCTCCAGCACCTCGCGGAAGCGCTCCACGCCCCAGTCGGCGACCAGGAACTTCAGCCGGGCCCGGTTGCGCAGCCGGCGGTAGCCGTAGTCACGGAAGATGCCCACCACACCGGCCCACACGTCCGGCACCTCGCTCAGCGGCACCCAGACGCCGAGCCGCTTGGCTAGCATCGGGTTGGTGGAGAGCCCGCCGCCGACCCAGACGTCGAACCCGGGCCCGTGCTCGGGGTGCTCCACGCCGAGGAACGCGATGTCGTTCGCCTCGTACGGCGTGTCGACCAGCCAGGAGATCGAGGTCTTGAACTTCCGGGGCAGGTTCGAGTACGCCTTGTCGCCGACGTACCGGCGGACGATCTCGTCGATCGCCGGGGTCGGGTCGAGCACCTCGTCCCGGGCCACCCCGGCGACCGGGCTGCCCAGCACGATCCGGGGGCAGTCGCCGCACGCCTCGGTGGTCTGCAGGCCGACCGCCTCCAGCCGGCGCCAGATCTCCGGCATGTCCTCGACCCGGATCCAGTGGTACTGGATGTTCTGCCGGTCGGTGATGTCGGCGGTGTCCCGCGCGAACTCCCGGGAGATGTCCGCGATCACGCGGAGCTGGGCCAGGTTGAGCTGGCCGCCGTCCACCCGGACCCGGAGCATGAAGAACTCGTCCTCCAGCTCGTGCGGCTCCAGCACTGCCGTACGCCCGCCGTCGATGCCGGCCTTGCGCTGGGTGTAGAGGCCCCACCAGCGGAACCGGCCACGCAGGTCCTGCGGGTCGATCGAGGCGAAACCGCGGTGGGCGTAGATGTTCTCGATCCGGTCCCGCACGTTCAGCGGGTCGTCGTCCTTCTTGATCCGCTCGTTGGGGTTGAGCGGCTCACGGTGTCCGAGCGCCCACTGCCCCTCGCCGCGTGGCCGGCGGGGCGCACGGGCGGCAGGCGCCGGGGTGTCGGGACGGGTCGGGGTGCTGCTGACCGCCATCGCGGCGTCCTCCATGGTCTGCTGCGGTGCCTGCGAGCGCGGACGCGGCGGCCGGCCCTGGGGAGGGCCGTGGTCGGCGATGTCGATGACGGCCGGCGCGAGTACGCGCCCGAGACGGAAGGGTCGGGCGTCGTCAGTGGGCCGGACAGATCGCGCTGCGCACGCGGCCGTAGTCGACGTGGCGACGAGCCACGAAGCGGCGGACGACAGCGGCGGTCATGTGCCTCATGCTGCCACACCCCGCCCCGCCCGACCACAGCTCCGCCCGGTGATCCCACATCACGGGCCCCCACCGAGATCGACTCCCGTCCACCCCCGCCCCGTCCCCTCCCCGACAGTGGCGGAGGCGGGTGGGTGGGAATCGGTGGAGCGGGCGGGTGGAGGCACGCGGGCGTGTGACGCTGCGGAGGTGAGGAGGATCGTGTCCGCGTCCGTCAGTGCCCGGTCGGGCCCGATGGTGTGGGCGGTGCCGGGACTGCTCACGCTCGCTGTGACGCTGGCCGGCCTCGGGCACGCCCAGCCGTGGCGGGACGAGCTGGCCACCTGGAGCGCCGCCACCCGGCCGGTCGCGGACCTGACCCGGATGACGCGCACGATCGACGCCGCGACCGGGCCGTACTACCTGCTCGTGCACGGCTGGACCGCGGTGGCCGGCACGTCGCCGACGGCACTGCGGCTGCCCTCGGCACTGGCCATGGCGGTGGCTGCGGCACTCACCGCCCGCCTCGGCGCGGCGCTGGCCGGCCGCCGCGCCGGGCTGCTCGCCGGACTGCTGTTCGCGGTGCTGCCGGTCACCTCGCGGTACGGCCAGGAGGCCCGCCCGTACGCCCTCGCGACGCTGCTCGCCGTGCTGGCCACGCTGCTGCTGGTCGAGGCGCTGCGCCGGCCGACCTGGCGACGCTGGGCCGGGTACGCCCTCGCCGTCGCCGCGCTCGCCCTGCTCCACCTGATCGCGCTCACCCTGCTCGCCGCGCACGCCGTGGTGGTGCTGCTGACCGCCGCTCGTGGCCCCGCGGCGGCCGTCGATCCGCCCGGCCGGTACCGACCCGAGATGTCCGACGCGAGCCGGTCACGCCGCAGACACTCACGGCGTTCCACCCAGCCGCGAGATCGAGCGCGAGTGGAACGCCACGGGTGGCACGGCGCACCGCAGACACCCACGGCGTTCCACCCAGCCGCGAGATCGAGCGCGAGTGGAACGCCACGGGTGTCACCGCACCCCGGGAGCAGGGAGCACGGCGCGGACGCGCCGGAAGCGGAACCACAGGATCTGACCGGCGAGGCTCGCGAGGCGTCGACGTCCGGCCGACGGGTGCTGACCGGGTGGCTGCTGGCGCTGGTGCCGGCCGTCGTGCTCGTCATCCCCCTGGCGCTCGTCGCCCGGGGACAGCGCGGTCGACAGCTCGACTGGGTGGACCCGGCGCGCCTGCCCGACCTGGCGGCGCTGCCCGGTGGGCTGGCGCAGAGCGGCGTGGTGGGCGGCTTCCTGCTGGCCCTCGCGGCGCTCGGCGCGGTCCGGCTGGGCCGGCGGGCGCTGCTGCCCGGCGCCGCCGTGCTGCTGCCGGTGCTGCTGCTCTTCGCGGCCGGCACGGTGGTGCCGCTCTGGGTGACTCGCTACCTGGTCTTCACCGTGCCGTTCGCCTGCCTCCTCGCCGGCGCGGCCCTGGCCGGCACGACACCGACCCGGATCCCGCCGACCGGAGCCGCCCCGACCGGACCCGCCCCGCCCGGAACCGCGCCCACCGCATCCACGCCGGCCGGCACCGCAGTCAGCGGGACGGGTCCGGCGGGGACCGCTCCGGCCGGGGCGCGGTTCGGGGCGGCGTTGGCCCTGGTGGCGCTGGCCGGGCTGCTCGGGCTGCCCGAACAGGTGGCCCTGCGCCGCACCCACGAGTGGCCGCGCAGCGCACCCGTCGACTACGCGGGTGCCGCCCGGATCATCCGCGCCGAGCAGAGGCCGGGCGACGCGATCGTCTACTCGCCCCGGGACGGGTGGCTGTTCCCGGATCTCGGCATGGCGTACCACCTGGGGCCGAGACTGCCGCGCGACGTGCTGGTGGTCCGCGACCAGCGTCAGGACGCGAGCCTGTGGGCCGTGGAGTGCGACGACCCGGCACGGTGCCTGGCCGGGGTGGAGCGGGTCTGGCTGGTGGTCACCGGCCGCCGCGCGGACCCGCTGGCGGCGGTGCCGGGCGCGAAGGGAGCCGCGCTGCGCGCGGGCTACACGGTGCGGCAGGTGTGGCCCCGGCCGGGGATCACGGTGGCCCTGCTCGTCCGGTGAGGCGGTCGGTGGTGCCGCGGGCCAGCGGTACGACGATGACCGCCTCGGTGCCGCCGTCGGCGCCGTTGCGCAGGTCGATGGTGCCGCGCAGCTCGCCGGTGACAAGCGCCCGGACGATCTGGAGGCCCAGGTTGCCGCCGCGCTCGGCGTCGAACTGTTCGGGCAGGCCCCGGCCGTTGTCGGTGACCGAGACGTGCAGTTGCTTGCGGGCCCGGTGCGCGGAGACCACCACCTCGGGCCGGGGCGCGTCCGCCGGTGCGGGCTCCGCGTCCTCGCCGGCGGACGGGAAGCCGTGTTCCACGGCGTTGAGCAGCAGCTCGTTGAGCACCATCACCAGCGAGGTCGCGATCTCGGCGGGCAGGACGCCGAAGGTGCCGCACCGGCGCATGCCCACGCTGACCTCGGTGACGGCGACCTCGGTGGCGGCGCTGGCGACCCGGTCCACGATGCCGTCGAACTCGACCGCCTCGTCGCTGGACAGGGAGAGCGTCTCGTGGACGAGCGCGATCGAGGCGACCCGGCGTACCGATTCTTCGAGCGCGACCCGCGCCTCGGGCATGGCGACGCGCCGGGCCTGGAGGCGCAGCAGCGCGGCGACGGTCTGGAGGTTGTTCTTCACCCGGTGGTGGATCTCCCGGATCGTGGCGTCCTTGGTGATCAGGGCGCGGTCGCGGCGGCGTACCTCGGTGATGTCGCGGACCAGCACCAGCGCGCCGATCGGCACTCCGGCGGGCATCAGCGGCAGCGCCCGGGTGAGCATGGTGGCGCCGCGGGCGTCGATCTCCCGGCGGGGTGGCGCCTCGCCGCGCAGCGCGGCGAGCACGGCGTTGCCCGCGTCGGTGCCTTCCAGGGGGTCGTCGGCGAGCCTGCGGTGCAGCTTGGCCAGGTCCTCCCCGACGAGGTGGGAGGCGTAGCCGAGGCGGCGGTACGCGGACTGCGCGTTCGGGCTGGCGTAGGTGACCTTGCCGTTGGCGTCGAGCCGCACCAGTCCGTCGCCGACCCGGGGCGCCGAGGTGGTCTCGCCCGGGTGCCGGGGCGGCGGGAACGTGCCGTCGGCGATCATCTGGGCGAGGTCGTCGGCGGTGGTCAGGTAGTTCAGTTCGAGCTGGCTCGGGGTGCGCGCGGTGGACAGGTTGGTGTCCCGGCCCACCACGGCGATCACCTCGCCGGCTTCACCGTCGCCGGTGCGCAGCCGGACCGGGATCGCCTCGTGGCGGGCCGGTACGTCGCCGTACCAGACCGGGTCACCCTCGCGCCAGATCCGCCCCTGCCGGTGGGCCACCTCCAGGTGGGCCACCTCGGCCCCGCCGACGATGCGCCCGACCTGGTCGTCCAGGTAGGCGGTCGGCGCGGTGGTGGGACGGACCTGGGCCACGCAGAGGTACGTGCCCTCGCCGTCCACCGGAACCCAGAGCAGCAGGTCGGCGAAGGACAGGTCGGACAGCAGCTGCCAGTCGCCGGCGATCCGGTGCAGGTGGTCGATGTCGGCCGGGCGGAGCGCGGTGTGCTCCTCGGCGAGGTCACGGAGGGTGGACACGCCCCACAGCGTGCCACGCCGGGCCTCACATCGTCGCCGTGACCTTCTTCAAGCCGCGCGGCGCGTCCGGGTCCTCGCCCCGGGCCAGGGCCAGGGCCAGCGCGAGCCGTTGCAGCGGCAGGATGTCGAGCAGCGGCGCGTACCGCTCGTCGACCTCGGGCACCGCCATCCGGGTCTCGCCGACCTCGGCGGAGCCGACCACCACCACGTCGGCGCGGCGTTCGCCGAGGCGGGGCAGCACCTCGCGCATCGACGTGCCGCCGGGGCCGGAGCCGACCACGGCGAGCACCGGGACGTCCGGGTCGGTCATGGCGAGCGGGCCGTGCAGCAGGTCGGCGCCGGAGAAGGCGAGCGCCGGGAGGTACGAGGTCTCCATCAGCTTCAGCGCCGCCTCCCGGGCGGTCGGGTACGCGTACCCCCGGCCGGTGGTGACGAGCTGGGCGGCGAACCGGTAGCGCGGGGCGAGCCGGGCCGGGGTGTCGTCGGCGAGCGTCTGCGCGGCCAGCTCGGGCAGGCGGCTCAGGGCGGCGTGCTCCTGCGCGGGCAGCACACCGTCGCCGGCGCGTACGCCCTCGATCAGCATGAGCAGCGCGAGCAGTTCGGCGGTGTAGGTCTTGGTGGCGGCGACCGCGCGTTCGTGGCCGGCGGCGATGTCGACGCTCAGCTCGGCGGTCTCCACCAGCGGCGAGCCGGGGTTGTTGGTGACCGCGAGGGTGAGCGCGCCGGAGGCGCGGGCGACCCGCAGCACCTCGGCCAGGTCGGGCGAGCCGCCGCTCTGGCTGACGCCGACGACCAGCGCGTCGGACAGGTCGGGCCGGGCGCCGAAGACGGTGATCGCGCTCGGTGAGGCCAGCCCGGCGGGCAGCCCGAGGCGGATCTCGGTCAGGTAGGCCGCGTAGAGCGCGGCGTGGTCGGAGGTGCCCCGGGCGGTGAACACGACGTGCCGGGGGCGGCGTCGCGCGACGACGGCCGCCACCTCGGCGATGGCCGCCGCGTGCCCGGTGGAGAGCAGGCGCTCGTAACCGGCCGGCTGCTCGTCGATGTCGGCGGCCATACCGGCCCCTGGACGCGTCACTCCAGAACCTCCCTCTGCGCGTTTTCCGCGCGTTAGATGCTCAGTCTTGCACGTTTGAGCGGCCATATTCAATGCAACGAGCAGGAGTGCGCAGTGGATCACTATTCGACGGAAGATCCCCTACGCTTGCCCGGCTGACCGACCCGACCCGCCGAGAGGACGACGTGCCCGAGGACGACGCCGCGCTCTCCGCGGAGGAGGAACTCACGCTGGCCCGGCTGGCACTGGGCGAGGGCGACCTGCAGCACGCCGCCGACCACGTGGCCGCCGCGCTGGTCCGCTCCCCCACGCTGCCCGAGGCGCACGAGACACTCGCCCGGCTGAACGCGGCGAGCGGCGGCGACCTGGACCTCTTCCCGCTCGGTCAGCAGGCGTTCGTCGGCGCCGTGGTGGCCCGCGCGCACCTGCTCGCCGCCGCCGGCCGCCCCGCCGAAGGGCTCGACCTGCTGGCCGCCGCCACCGGCTACGCGCCCGTGACGCCCTGGGCCGCCGTACCCTGGGTGACCGCCGCCGACCTGCCGGAACGCCTCGATCCCGAACGCACCGCCCGGATCCTCATGCAGGTCTGCGCGGCGGCGCCGGACCCCGCGCCGCGACGGCTGCGCGAGCCGCTCGCGCCGTACCTCACGCTGGCCCGCAACGCGATCACCGTCCACCCGGCCCATCCGCTGCTGCTGGGCGCGGCGTCCGCGCTGGCCCGGCGCCTCGGCGAGGTCACCCTCGCCGTCACCTGGGCCACCCGGGGGGTACGCGCACAGCCCACCAAACTCGGCGAGGTGTGGCTCGGGTACGCGTACCGCAGCGCCGGCCGGACCGCCGAGGCGCTCGCCGCACTGGAACGCGCTGTCGCGCTCGACCCCGACGACCTCGCGGTCTACGCGGACATCGCCGGCACGCTGGCCGACCACGGCCGCCTCGACGCGGCACTGGGCTGGGTCGACCGGGCGCTGGCGAAGGATCCCACCTTCGACTGCGCGGTGCACACCGCGCACCGGCTGCGCTACCTGCGCGACGGGAACGTCGACCACCTGGTGGCGCTCGCCGACTTCGTCCGCGACCATCCGGACGACACGCACGAGCACGGCGACCTCGCCGAGTGCTGCCGGGGCCGCCCCTGGCTCGGGCAGGTCACCCCGGCGGGCGACGACGCCCCGGCCCCTGACGGTTCCGCTGCATCGGCGGCAGCGGTTCGGCGACTCCAGCAACTCGCGCACCCGGCGTGGGCGCACCCACCGGCCGCGTACGACGCCGCGGTCGGGCTGGCCACCCTGGACCTCGCCGACCTGCTCGCCCTGCTGGCACACCCGCCGGAGGCGCCGGCGACGGCGCTGGGCCGCGTGCTCGGCGGGCAGGATCCGGCACTGTGGACGCGCTGCGCCCAGGTCTGGGCCTGCCTCGGCCTGCTGCACCACCGCACCGACGAGCCGTGGGAGCGGTCGACCCGGCGGCGGGTGCTGGGTGAACTCGCCGCCGGCGATCTCGGCCCGGCCGCCGAGGCGGCACTGTTCGCCCTGGTCACCGCCGCCTGGGTGCACCCGGAAACCCGCGCCGACGTGGCTGCGCTGGTGTCCGGCCGGATCGCCGAGGCGGCGGCGGGTCCCGCCCGGCGTGACCCGGTGGTGGTGTCGCTCGCGTACCTGGCACGGGCCACCCCGGCGCTCGACCCGGCGGCACGCGCCACCGCCGACCGGTTGATCGCCGGTGCCGAGGGTGGGCCGCTGCGGCGTCTCTGGCGCCGCCTCACCGCCTTGTTCCGCAGCGGCTGACCGCCCGTCCCCTGCGGACGCCGTTTCCGAGCCATGTCCGCCCCCTCCCCCGCCCCGCCGAGCGCCGCCACTTCGCCGAGGTGGCGCGATCAACTCGCCCCGGACCCCACCACTCCCCCGAACTGGCGGCGACCACGGCCCCACGGAAACGGACACGCGGCGGCCCCGCGTACCTCCCGATGGGGGCGCGGCGGCGCGTCAGGCGACGGGGGCCTTGCCGAGCGCGGCCTCGGCCCCGTCCTCGGGGGTGGCGCCGGCCGGCGGCACGTCGTTCGTCGCGCGCAACGGCACCTCCTTGATGAACCAGGCGAGCACCGGTACGGCCACTGTGAAGAGGACCGCCCAGAAGAAGACGTGCGAGATGGCGTCGGAGAGGCCGCCGAGCACCGCCTCCCGCATCGCTCCGGTGAGCTTCTTGAGGGCCTCCAGGTCCATCGCGCCGCCCTCGCCGCCCGAGCCCGCGAACGCGGAACCGGCGGCGGAGCCGGCGAGACGGTTGGCGAAGATCGCGCCGAAGAGGGAGACGCCGAACGAGCCGCCGATGGACCGGAAGAAGGTGGCCGCGCCGCTTGCCGCGCCGAGATCCTTCTGTGCCACGCTGTTCTGCGCGATGAGCATCGAGGTCTGCATGAGGAAGCCCATGCCGACGCCGAGCACGAGCATGTAGAGCGAGGACTGCGTCTTGCTGGTGTCCACGTCCAGCAGGCTGAGCAGACCCATCCCGGCGGCCATCACCACGCCGCCGACGATCGGGAAGACGCGGTAGCGGCCGGTCCTGGTGATGGTCCGGCCGACCACGAGCGACACCACGAGCATGCCGAACATCAGCGGGAGCAGCAGCAGGCCGCTGTTCGTGGCCGACGCCCCCTGCACGGTCTGCTGGTAGAGCGGCAGGAAGTTCATCGCGCCGAACATGGCGAAGCCGAGCAGGAACCCGATCACCGAGATCAGGGCGAAGTTGCGGTTGGCGAACAGGCTCAGCGGCAGGATCGGCTCCGGCGTGCGCCGCTCCACCAGCGCGAACACGGCGAGCGCGAGCACCGCCAGCACGGCGAGGCCGAGGATCTGCGGCGAGACCCAGTCGTACTCGTTGCCGCCCCACGTGGTCACCAGCACGATCGCGGTGATGCCGACGGACAGCAGCGCCGCGCCCAGCCAGTCGATCTTGTGTTCGGTGCGGTACTTCGGCAGGTGCATGGTGGTGGCGAGGACGAGCAGCGCCGCGCCGCCCAGCGGCAGGTTGACGTAGAACGCCCAGCGCCAGGAGAGGTTGTCGGTGATGAAGCCGCCGACGAGCGGGCCGGCGACCATGGCGATGGCCATGATGCCGGCGATCATGCCCTGGTAGCGGCCGCGCTCGCGGGGCGGGACGAGGTCACCGATGATCGCCATGACGCCGACCATCAGCCCGCCGGCGCCGAGGCCCTGGACGGCACGGAACGCGATCAGCTCGGTCATGCCGGTGTCGGCGCCGCCGAAGACGCCGGAGCCGGACATGCCGCAGAGCGCGGAGCCGATCAGGAACACCACGACCGCGGTGAGGAAGACCGTCTTGCGGCCGTAGAGGTCGCCGAGCTTGCCCCAGATCGGCGTGGAGACGGTGGTGCCCAGCACGTACGCGGTGACCACCCAGGTGAAGTGGTCGGCGCCACCGAACTCGAAGACGATCCGCGGCAGCGCGGTGCTGACGATCATGTTGTCGAGCATCGCGAGCATCATCGCGATCATCAGACCGAACAGGACGAACCGGACATTGGGTCTCGTGGCCACCTGGGCTGGTTGCTTCATCGGTAGGCTCCCCGCAGATCGGATGATCGACTTACTTGCCGCCCGGCTAGTTTGCTTACTAGCCGGACGGTAAGCTGACGAAGGGCACACGTCAAGCGGAGTGGAAGGAAGTCGGCCGGTGCGGGAGACCACAGGTGGCACGCGGGAGCGGATCCAGGCCGTCGCCTTGGAACTCTTCACCGAGCAGGGCTACGAGAAGACATCGCTGCGGGAGATCGCCGAGCGGCTGGGCGTGACCAAGGCCGCGCTCTACTACCACTTCAAGAGCAAGGACGAGATCGTCACCAGCCTGGTCGACGACCGGCTGCGCCGGATGGACGAGCTGATCGCCTGGGCCGCCGACCAGCCGCCCACGCTGGCGACCCGGCGGGCCCTGATCGGCCGGTACGCCGACAGCATGTTCGACGGCGACCTGCCCCAGGTGATGCGCTTCTTCGAGCAGAACCAGACGGTGCTCAAAAGCCTCGTCGCCGGTCAGCAGATGCGGGACCGGATGATGCGGCTGGCCCACCAGCTGTGCCGGGGCGACGACTCACCCGCCGCCCAGCTCCGCGCCGCGCTCACGCTGTTCGCCGTGCACAGCAGCTGGTTCGCGGTGCGCGCGCCGGGCATCACCGACGACGAACGCAAGCGGATCGCACTCCAGGTGGCCGACGAACTGCTCGCCAAGATCGGCGAGACCGGCCAGGGCTGAGCCGAGCCGCCGCAGCCAGCCACGGCCGGAGCCGGCCTGCCGCAGTCGGACTCAGCCCGCCGCGGTCAGGTCCAGCCGCAGGCCGCGCAGGTCGATCCCGGGCAGCGGCGTCCAGTCCTTCTCCGGGTACCTGACGAAACCGAGCCGCTCGTAGAGGCGGTGTGCGCTCGCCGCCATCCCGGCGCGTACGCAGATCACCACGGCCGTGCAGCCCAGCTCCGTCGCGCGCGCCACGCACGTGGACGCGAGCGCCGCACCCGCGCCCCGGCCCTGCGCGGCCGGATCGACAGCGAGCATCCGGAACTCGGCCTCGCCCGGGCCGGCCAGTTCCGCGTACGGGGTGCCCGGCAGCACGAACGTCACCGCGCCGAGCACCTGGCCGGTGACGTCGTCGACAGCCACCAGAACCTCGCCGGTCTCGGCGCGGCCGGACACGTCGGCGAGCACCGGCGCGTACCCGCTCTCGTCCTTGAGCTGGCCGTCCGCCTCGTACGCGGCGACGGTCAGCCGGGCCACGGCCGGGAAGTCCGCCGGCTCGGCGCGGCGCACCCGCAGGCCGCTCAACCGATCTCCGCGATCAGGTCGCCGTCCTGCACCACGTCGCCCTCGTCGACCGCCAGCTTCTGCACCACGCCGTCGGACTCGGCGACCACCGGGATCTCCATCTTCATCGACTCCAGGATGACGAGGGTGTCGCCCTCGGACACCGTGTCGCCTGCGGACACGACGACCTTCCAGACGTTCGCCACCATCTCGGCGCGGATCTCCTCGGCCATCTCGACCCTCCCTCTCCCGACAGCTCCCGACAATCCTGCGAACGGTATCCAATCATGACGCCGGTCACGCCGGACCGCGCACCACCACGCGCGATCCGCCCCGGCGCGCCCCGGTGGGCGGTGACGGCACTAGCATCGTGCGGGTCGGCCACCGGCGAGCCGGGGGGCCACACCGCGACCTCCGCCGCGCCCAGCCGCGGACGGAACCGTGACCAGCACAAGGAGGCAGAGCATGGCGAAGAAGGCCCGCAAGAAGAAGGCCCGCAAGAAGAGCAGCGCCAACCACGGCAAGCGCCCCAACTCCTGATCATCCGATCAGCGCGGCGCAGTCGCCGGACAGCGAGACGGCCCGGGTCCGTGATCGGAGCCGGGCCGTTCGCGTCGCTTGTTCAGTCGGCCAGTTCGCGGGACTCGGTGGTCTCGAAGACCACCAGCTCGGTCAGCCGCAGGCGCAGCCGCTCACGCAGCTTCTCCGGGGCCGCCTCGTTGCCGCAGCACCGGGCCACGAGCGCCTTGACCTCCTGCTCGATGCCATACTCGCGCAGGCACGGCCCGCACTCGTCCAGGTGGTGCCGGATCAGCACCCGGCGCTCCTCGGCGCACTCCAGGTCGAGGTAGAGGTAGACCTCGGCGAGCACCTCGCGGCAGTCCGTCTCGTGCGGTTGTCCACAGCTCACGGTCACACCTCCCGGCCGGCGGCGGCGGTCGAGCCCTTCTTCGACGAGGCGGCGCTGAAACCCCGCTCCGCCGCGTACTGCTCCAGCAGCTTCCGCAGATTACGTCGGCCACGGTGCAGACGGGACATCACGGTGCCGATCGGCGTGCCCATGATGTCGGCGACCTCCTTGTAGGAGAAGCCCTCGACGTCGGTCAGGTAGACGGCCAGGCGGAACTCCTCCGGCAACTGCTGGAGGGCCTCCTTGACGTCGCTGTCCGGCAGCCGGTCGAGCGCCTCCGTCTCGGCCGAGCGCAGGCCGCTGGACGTGTGCGACTCGGCCTCGGCGAGCTGCCAGTCGGTGATCTCCTCGGTCGGCGCCTGGATGGGCTGGCGCTGCCGCTTGCGGTACGTGTTGATGTAGGTGTTGGTCAGGATCCGGTAGAGCCAGGCCTTCAGGTTCGTGCCCTGCTCGAACTGGTGGAAGGCGGCGTACGCCTTCAGGTACGTCTCCTGGACCAGGTCCTCCGCGTCCGCCGGGTTGCGGGTCATCCGCAGCCCGGCAGCGTAGAGCTGATCGACGAAGGGCATCGCGTCCCGCTCGAAGCGGGCCCTGCGCTCGTCCGTCTTCTCGGTGGTCAACCGCACATCCCCTCGCGTCGGATGCTTCCCCGCCGAGGATACGCGTACCCGCTTGCCGGCAGATTCACTTCCGGAGTGTGTGCCGGTGCTCACGACCGACGCCGCCGCGGGCCACTCCGGCGCGTCGAGCAGCCGCCGGAGCCGGCGCTCGTCCCGTTCGTCCCGTTCCCGGCTCCGTGTCTCGATCGGCACCGGTCACCCCCCTCGCGCTGGCTCTGTCGTCGTCCAAGGGAGGTAACGCGAGTTGCGGGGCGTGGCATTCCGCCGGCCCCACCCGATCCTGGTCCCGGCCTCGGCCGCGACCGACGCTGGGACCAGGAAGGGCCTGGGAGGGTGGCCCCGGCGCGCCCGAACCGGGCGGCCGGCACCAACCGGTGCAACGACCCGCCGCGCCGGACGGTCACGGCGCGCGCCGCACGGTCAGGACGACCACCCGTGTACGCGCAGCCAGTCCCGCACCACGGCGGCCGTGCCGGCCGGGTCGCCGCGCAGGTCGTGGCGCTCCCCCGGCCGGACCACCACCTCGATGCCGGGGCCGGGCCCGGGCACGCCGAACGGGTCCCGGTCGCCGTTGACGACGAGCGTGGGCAGCCCGGTGAGCAGTTCCCCGGCCCGGGATCGTTCCGGCCGCCCCGGCGGGTGCAGCGGGAACGCCAGCGCCACCACCGCGGCCGCGCCGACGTCGGCGGCGGTACGGCAGGCCACCCGGGCGCCACTGGACCGGCCCCCGACCACCCAGTGGCGCACCCTCGGGGCACGCCGGCGCAGGTCGGCCAGCACCGCCGTCCACGCCTCGTCGAGGTGCCCGGCGGGGGCGGGCGCGCGTCGCCCGGCGACCCGGTACGGCTGGGTCACCAGGGCCACCCCGGCCCCGGCGGCGAGCACCGCGTGCCGCACGGCGGTCAGGTCGGGCGCGTCCACGTCACCACCGGCGCCGTGACCGAGCACCAGCACCGTGGTGCCGTCGGCGGGCATGTCGAACCGGAGCCGGGCGGGCCCCCGTGGGGTGTCGATCTCGTCGTCGTGCCGCACCGGCTCATTCTGCGCGGCCCGCCGGCCCGCCGGTGACCGGGCGCGGACACGGACGTCGCCCGGCGGCCTGCCGGAGCGGGCCACGGGCGATGTCGGGATCAGCTCAGCGGGACCAGCGTGAGCAGGCGGTCGCGCACCGGCGGACCGGCGTCGTCGAGCGCGTCCGGATCCGGCTGCACCTCGCTGCGCCAGGCCACCAGCATGGCGCGCCGCTCACGCGGCGTGGTGCCGCCCCAGACGCCGTGGCAGTCGCCCACCTCCAGCGCCCAGGCCAGGCAGGAGCCCTGGACGTCGCAGGTGCGGCAGAGCGCCACCGCCGCGTCGGCCGGTTCGTTCGGTGCCGGAAAGAACGTCTCCGGATCGACGTTCTGACAGGTGCCTCTGGTGCGCCACGCGTCGTCCTGGCGTCGTTCGCTCAGCGCCCGCAGCAGTCGCGGATCGCGCCGCGCGGCGGCCACCTCGTGCGGACGCGGCATACGTGCCCGTGTCAATACACCCACCTCCCCCGTGGGAACCGGCGTAGATCTCTACAAGATCGATGGGTGTCATCCGCCCCGTGCGAACAGAACGCCCATCACCGGCGCTGTGTTCTATCGCATTCGCATGCGTAAGGACAAGGGTCTTCAATGAAACTGACTGAACGTCCGGGCGACTTTTCCGGTCGAAACCCGACAAAGGGGCACGCGCGAATGTGGCGGAGCGTGATCAGAACAGCGTCGGCCCGGCAGCCGTCTCGCCCCCCGCCGGAGCCACCGCGGCGATCAGCTCCGGGCCGTCGTTGCGGACGTCCCCCACCGCCCGGGAGACGGGCCGGATCTCCAGCCCGGCGAGCAGGCCGGCGTCCGGCGGCGTGAGCAGTTCCGCCGGCTCCTCGGCCGGACCGAGCCATCCCGCCCAGCGCTCCGGCGACAGCAGCAGCGGCATCCGGTCGTGCACCTCGGCCAGCTCGCCGGCCGCCGCAGTGGTGAGCACGCTGAACGTCAGCCGGGCCGTGCCGGCCGACTCCCACACCGACCAGATGCCGGCGAAGGCCAGGACCGAGCCGTCCCGCGGGGTCATGAAGTAGGGCTGGCGTCCGCCGTCGGCGAGGCGGACCCACTCGTACCACCCGTCGGCGGGGACCAGGCAGCGGCGGCGGGCGAAGGACGGCGCGTACGCCCGGCTGGTGGCGACCGTCTCGGCCCGCGCGTTGATCATGCGGGCGGCTCCCGAGGCGCTGCGCGACCACTGCGGGAGCAGGCCCCAGCGGCCGAGGGAGAGCAGCCGGTGCCCCTCCGGGGCGAGCCGGACCAGCGGCACCGGGTCGGTCGGCGCGACGTTGTAGTCCGGCGTCACCCCGCCGGTCTCGTCGGCCGACTCGAAGATCGCGCTCAGGTCGGCGGCGCTCCGGGTCGTGGCGTACCTCCCGCACATGGCGCCCACGCTAGCCCCATCCGGACGTTCCGGCTGTCCCGCCCAACGGGAGCAGCGGCGCCGGACCCCTCCACCGGCCCGGGAGCTTGGCAGAATGTGACCGTGAGCAATCCGACCGCGACGCGTCCGCCGCAGCAGTGGACCGCGCCGACCGCGAGCGACCCGGTCGCCGCGACGCTGCGCCTGCCCGGCTCCAAGTCGATGACCGCCCGGGCCCTGGTGCTCGCCGCGCTCGCCGGCGGGCCGTCGACACTGGCCCGGCCGCTGCGCGCCCGGGACACCGAACTGATGGCCGGCGGGCTGCGCGCACTCGGCGCCCACATGTCGATCTCGGACGACGACCGCTGGCTGGTCCGGCCCTATCCGCTGGCCGGCCCGGCGCACGTCGACGTCGGCCTGGCCGGCACCGTGATGCGGTTCCTGCCCCCGGTGGCCGGGCTGGCCGCCGGCCGGGTCACGTTCGACGGCGACCCGCACGCCCGGACCCGCCCGCTCGGGCCGCTGATCGGCGCGTTGCGCACGCTCGGCGTCCGCGTCGACGCGCCCCCGGCCGGGAGCCTGCCGCTCGTCGTCCTCGGCGCGGGCCGGGTCACCGGCGGTGAGGTCGTGATCGACGCCTCCGCGTCCAGCCAGCTCGTCTCCGGGCTGCTGCTCGCCGCGCCGCGCTTCGACCGGGGCGTCGTGGTCCGGCACGAGGGGCCGCCGGTGCCCTCCGCGCCGCACGTGCGGATGACCGTGCAGATGCTGCGGGCCGCCGGCGCCGCCGTCGACGACACCACACCCGACGTCTGGTCGGTCGAGCCGGGCCCGCTGTCCGGGCGCGGCTGGGAGATCGAGCCGGACCTGTCCGGAGCCGCGCCGTTCTTCGCCGCCGCGCTGGTCACCGGCGGTGAGGTGACGCTGCAGGGCTGGCCGCGCAGCAGCCTCCAGCCGGTCGAGCGGCTCCGGGAGCTGCTGCACCGGATGGGCGGCGAGGTGAGCCTCGGCACCGACGGCCTGACCGTGCGGGGCACCGGCACCGTGCGCGGGCTCGACGCCGACCTCTGCGACGTGGGCGAGCTGACCCCGGTGCTCACCGCGCTCACGCTGCTCGCCGACAGCCCCTCCCGGCTCACCGGGATCGGCCACATCCGCGGCCACGAGACCGACCGGGTCACCGCGCTGGCGAAGGAGTTCACCGCGCTCGGCGCGGACATCACCGAGACCCGCGACGGACTGGACATCCGGCCTCGCCCGCTGCGCGGCGGCACGTTCCGCACGTACGCCGACCACCGGATGGCGCACGCGGCGGCGGTGGCCGGGCTCGCCGTCCCCGGCATCGAGGTCGACGACGTGGCGTGCACCTCCAAGACCATGCCGGAGTTCCCGGCACTATGGTCGGGGATGGTGACCGGCAAGAACTGACAGCGGGGGGACGTCCTGGCGACGAAGCGGCGCGAGTACGACGAGGACGACGTCCGGGTACGACCGGGCCGGTCGTCGCGCCCCCGTACGCGCACCCGGCCCCGGCACGCCGACGCCGTCGACGGATTCGTCATCGCCGTCGACCGGGGCCGCTACACCTGTGTGCTCCCCGGCTCCGGGCCGGACACGCCGGTCGTGACCGCTATGCGCGCCCGCGAGCTGGGGCGCAAGTCGGTGGTGGTGGGCGACCGGGTGGGGCTGGTCGGGGACACCTCCGGGGCGCCGGGCGCACTGGCCCGCATCGTGCGCATCGCCGAACGGACCTCGGTGCTGCGGCGTACCGCCGACGACGACGAGACCACCGCCGAGGGGCGGCTGGAACGGGTCGTGGTGGCCAACGCCGACCAGTTGGTGATCGTCAGCGCGCTCGCCGACCCGCCGCCGCGTACCGGGTTCATCGACCGCTGCCTGGTGGCCGCGTACGACGCCGGCATCGAGCCGCTGCTCTGCCTCACCAAGGCGGACCTGGCCGGCCCGGAGGCGGTGCTCGGCTACTACACCGAGCTGGAGCTGCCGTACGTGCTGATCCGCCCGGACTCCGACCTGGCCGCACTGCGGGCGCTGCTCGCCGGCCGGGTCTCGGTGCTGGTGGGACACTCCGGGGTGGGCAAGTCGACGCTGGTCAACCGCCTCGTTCCGGAGGCGGAACGGGCGGTGGGCACGGTCAGCGCCATCGGCCGGGGCCGGCACACCTCCACCAGCGCGGTGGCGCTGCGCCTGCCCGTCGAGCCGGGGGCCGGCGGCGACACCGGATGGATCGTCGACACCCCCGGGGTACGCAGCTTCGGGCTGGCCCACGTGTCCGCCGAGAGCCTGCTGCACGGCTTCCCCGACCTGGTCGAGGCGACAGTCGACTGCCCTGCCAACTGCCCGCACACCGCCGACGAGGCGGAGTGCGCGCTCGACGCCTGGGTGGCCGCCGGGAAGGCCGACGCGCGGCGGCTCGCCTCGTACCGCCGGTTGCTGGCCTCGCGCAGCGGCGAGGGCGACCCGCGCGAGCCGGAGCGCAACCCCGGCGACCCGCTCGCCGGTTCCTGACCGGCGGCGACCCGCCGTCGCCGGCCGTGGGCCGCCGCCACTAGCGTGTCGGTCATGACCGGGTACGCCGACGACCTCGCCCTCGCCCACCTGCTCGCCGACGCCGCGGACGCCGTCTCCTCGGCCCGGTTCCGCGCGCTCGACCTGCGTGTCGAGTCGAAGCCGGACCTGACCCCGGTCTCCGACGCGGACACCGCCGTCGAGCGGGAGATCCGCGCGCTGCTGGCCGCCCACCGTCCCGGCGACGGCCTGCTCGGCGAGGAGTACGGCGAGCAGCCGCCCGCCGGTCCCGACGGACGGCGCTGGGTGATCGACCCGATCGACGGCACGAAGAACTTCGTCCGGGGCGTACCGGTCTGGGCGACGCTTATCGCGCTGCTGGAGCACGACCGGCCGGTGCTCGGCCTGGTCTCCGCCCCGTCGCTGGGCCGCCGCTGGTGGGGCGCGCTCGGCGCGGGCGCGTTCGCCGGCACCGGCCCGGCGGACGGCACGCCGATCCAGGTCTCCGGCGTGACGGCGCTCGCCGACGCGAGCTTCTGCTACTCGTCGCTGACCGGGTGGGAGCAGGCGGGCCGGCTGGACGCGGTCCTCCAGCTCATGCGCGACACCTGGCGCAGCCGGGCGTACGGCGACTTCTACGGCTACATGCTGCTGGCCGAGGGGGCACTGGACGTGATGGTGGAGCCGGAGCTGTCGCTGTGGGACATCGCCGCGCTGGTCCCGATCGTCACCGAGGCGGGTGGCCGGATCACGGATCTGGCCGGACGGCCCGCGCCGGCCGGTGCCGGTTCCGCCGACACCAGCGCCGTGGCCAGCAACGGGGCGCTGCACCACGACATCCTGGCCCGGCTCGGCCGTCCAGCCGAGCGTTGACCCGGGGGAAGCCTCTATCCTCGCCAGGTGGTTTCCTCCGGTTGGTGCTTCCTCGCGGCGATGATCATCGCGTACGGCTTCGCCAACCTCCTCCAGTCGGTCGCGGCCGCGCGGACAACCGTGCACCACACGTTCGATCCCGGGCTGCTGCTGCGCCTCGCCGGGCAGCGGACGTACCTGATCGGTCTGACCTGCCAGGTCGTCGGCTTCGTGTTCGCCTTCCTGGCCCGTCGGGACCTGCCGTTGTTCCTGGTCCAGGCCAGCGTGGCGGCCGGGCTCGGGGTGACCGCCGTCCTCGGCGTGCTGGTGCTCAAGTGGCGTTTGCCGGCCGCCGAGGTGGTTCTGCTGGTGCTGCTGTTCGCCGGCATCACCGCGCTCGTGCTGTCGGCCCAGCCGGCGCCGTCGCGGCAGCTCGGCACCGCCGGGCTGGTCGGCCTGGCGGTGGCGGTGGTCGCGATAGCCGGCTCCGGCTTCTTCGCCGCCCGGCTGCACGGCGCGCCCGGGTCGGTGGTGCTCGGCTCACTGGCCGGGATGGCGTTCTCCGCCGCGGCGGTGGCCGCCCGGCCGCTCGCCTCGGCCGGATCGGTGGAGGCGTTCGCCCGCGACCCGCTGCTCTACCTGCTGATCGTCCACTCGGTGGTCGGCCAGTTGCTGCTCGGGCTGGCGATGCAGCGCGGGTCGACCACGGCGGCGGTGGCGGCGATGGACGCCGCCGGCGCGGTGCCCGCGGCGATCGTCGGGCTGCTGCTGCTCAACGACAAGATCTGGCCCGGCCGGGAGTGGCTGGCCGGTCTGGGCTTCCTGGTGACGCTCGCGGCGGTGGTCGGCCTGACCCGGTACGCCGAACCGCAGCACCACCACGCCGGCGTCCGCCAGAACGCGCTGGTGGGCGCCGGGATGGTGCCGGTTCAGGCCGCCTCGACCGGACCGCGTTCGGAGACGACCACCTCGACCGACGGCGTCACCTCGACCGGCGTCGGCTCGATCGGGGTGGCCGGACGGCGCCGCCCGATCACCCGCTCGTAGAGGCGCTCCAGCGCGGCGGCGGTCCGTTCCCAGGTGTAGCTGCACCGGACCCGGTCCACCGCGGCGTGCCCGTACGCGAACCGCCCGGCGTTGTCCGAGAGCAGCCGGCGCAGTGTGACCCCGAGCGTGCGAACGTCACCCGGCGGCACCAGCTTGCCGGTCACCTCGTCCACCACCGCGTCGGCGATGCCGCCCATGGCGTAGCCGACCACCGGCACGCCGCAGGCCATCGCCTCCAGCGACACCCGCCCGGCGGACGCGTAGTGCGGGGTGCAGGCCACCAGGTCGGCGGAGCGGTACCAGGTGGCCATCTGGTCGTGCGGCACCGCGCCGACCAGCTTCACCTGCTCCGCCACGCCGGCCCGTTCGGCCAGCTCGCGCAGCCGGCGCGCCTCGGCGTGCCCGTCCAGCCGCCCGGCCGGCGGGCCGCCCGCGATCACCAGTTCCGCGTCGCCGACCAGCCGCATCGCCCGGATCAGGTCGTCCTGGCCGTGCCCGGGCGAGAGCCCGCCGACGGAGAGGATCCGGGGCCGCTGGTCCCGCGGCGCCGCCTCGCCGTCCGGGTGGAACTGGCCGGTGTCCACGCCGGTCGGCACCATCGCCACGGACGTGCGTTGCAGGCCCATCCGGGTCAGCTCGTCGACCTCGTCGTTGCACTGGGCCACCGCCACGTCCACGGCCCGGGTCAGCGCCCGCTCCAGCGGGATGCGCTCCCCCGGCCCGGAGTACTCCCGGCCCAGGTGACGCAACTGCTCGACGCCGAGCGAGTGGAACGTCTGCACCACCGGGATGTCGGTCGCGCGTACCGCGTGGGCGGCGGCCAGCCCGCCGACCCAGTAGTGCCCGTGCACCACGTCGGGAGTCCAGTCCCCGGCCCACTGCCCGGCCAGCCAGCGGCCGTACTCGGCGACGAACGGCACCAGCTCGGCGGTGGAGAGCATGTCGGGCGGGCCGACCGGGACACGTTCCACCCGGTAGCCGTCGAGTTCGGTCAGTGCGGGCTGGTCGGACGCGGCACGGCGCTCGTAGACGCGGACGTCATGGCCCCGGGCGGCGAGTTCCGCCGCCACGCGCGCAATGTGCTCCTGCGTCCCGACGGTGGGACCGTCGGTGGACGAGCCGGCGTGCGCGCATACAAGGCCGACGCGCATGGTGCACCTCCATGCGTTTCTCGCGAGCGGGGTCTCCGGTCAGAGCGTCCCATTAACCCAGGTCCGGTGCGCCCAAACCTGGCAGATCGGGGCCACCCGGCCACGGCGTCCCGCGGACGGGACAGCCGACCGAACCCGATCAGCGTCGAAAACGGTCGGCATGACTGTCCCGACCGGGGGTACCGACGGGGAATGCCGCTGACTCGCAGCCTCTCCGACGCCACAGTCGTCATCACCGGCGCCTCCAGCGGGATCGGCGTGGCCACCGCGTACGCGCTGGCCCGCCGGGGCGCCGACGTGGTGCTGGCCGCCCGGACCGAGTCGGCGCTGCGCCGGGTCGCGGCGTACTGCCGGGAGCTGGGCGCGGAGGCGCTCGTGGTACCCACCGACGTGACCGACCCGGAGGCCGTCGGGCGGCTGGCGGAGCGGGCGGTGGCCGAGTTCGGCCGGATCGACGCCTGGATCAACAACGCGGCCGTGGGCACCGTGGGGCTGTTCGACGAGATCCCGCTGGCCGAGTTCCGCCGGGTGGTGGACGTGAACCTGCTCGGCACCGTGTACGGGACGCGGGCCGCGCTGCCCTGGCTGGGCGCGGCCGGCGGCGGGGTGCTGGTCAACAACGCCTCGGTGCTGGCCGAGGTGGCGATGCCGTACCAGTCGGCGTACAACGCGACCAAGCACGCGATCCGCGGGCTGGCCGACACGGTGCGGCAGGAGTTGCGGGTGACCGGCCGGGGTAACATCTCGATCTGCACCGTGCTGCCCGCCACCATCGACACGCCGTTCTTCCGGCACGCGGCCAACCACTCCGGCCGGGAGCTGACCCCGCCGCCGCCGGTGTACCCGCCGGAGATGGTCGCCGAGACGATCGTCAAGTTGCTGCGCCGGCCCCGGCGCGAGGCGTACGCGGGCGGCGCGGCCCGGCTGATCGGTCTGCAGTGGCGGCTCGCTCCGGCGCTGGCCGAGCGGGTGCTGGGCTGGTACACGGCGCGCACCCAACTCGGCCCCGGCGTACGCGCCGACTCCACGGGGGGTCTCTTCACACCCGACGCGGCGGCAGAGCGGACCGACGGGTGGTCCGGCCGGCGCGGTCAGGTGCTGCGGCTGAGCGCGGCGGTCGGGCTGGCTGCCGGCACCGCCGCCGGTGCGGTGGCGGCGATCAGCCGCCGCACCAGGGGTGCCCGGCCGTGAGTCCCGTCGACCGGACCGGTGCGTGGTCGCGGGCAGACGTGCACAATGGGGCGATCATGCCGACGGATGCGCGTTGCCTGGTGGAGACCGACGAGTCCTCCCCGACGGTCCGGCTGACCGGGGTGCTCGACCGGGCCGGAGTGGAGGCCGTACGGGACGCGCTGCTCGCCCGGCTGTGGCAGCGGCCCGGGTTGCTGCTGGTGGACCTGTCCGGGGTGCGGATCACCGACCCGCTGGCCCGGGACGCGCTGGACGAGGTCTGCCGGGCGGTCGCCGACTGGCCCGCCGCCGAGCTGCTGCTCGATCCGGACGAGCCGCCACCGGACACGCCGCCCGAGCCGCTCGACGCCGAGTTGTCCCCGGTGGTCGAGGCGGCCCGCGAGGCACGTGTGCTGGTAGCCGGCGGGTGCGTCACGTGGGGCCTGCCGGAGCTGACCGAGCCGGCCTGCATCGCGGTCACCGAAATGGTCAACAACGTGGTGGCGCACGCCGTCACGCCGATGACGCTCCGGCTGGCTCCGCGTGACGGCGCGCTGCACGTGGCCGTCCGGGACCACTCGGCCGGGCGGCCCGCGTACGGCGGTCCGGCGCCGGTGGACTCGGTGGGCGGGCGAGGGCTGCTGCTCATCGACACGGTGGCCCGGCGCTGGGGCAGCACGGCGCTGCCCGACGGCAAGGTGGTGTGGTGCGTGCTGTACGCCGAGGACGAGGTGGCGTTCCGCAACTGAGGTGCCGTTTCGCCCCGTTGCTCCCGATCCACCCGGCCGGTCGCGGTTAGGGCGGCGAGGGCAGTGGGTAGTTCCCGAGCATGCGCGACGACGAGTACCCCACCCCCGTGTCCGATCCCGAGGCGGAGGGTCTGCCCGACACCGCCGACGACGACTCCACCGCCAACGACGACGTGCTGACCGGGCGCGAGGCGGACGGCCCCGAGCCGGCCCAGCTGCCCGGTGACCGCGTGCCGGTCGCCGTGGACCAGTTCGGCACCACGGCGGAGGAGCAGCTCGACGGCGAGTCGCTGGACTACAAGCTCCAGCGTGAGCGGTACGAGCGCCCCGCCGACGATCCGCTCGCCGGCCCGGTCGACCCGGACATCGCCGCCGAGGCGGACAGCGAGGAGGCCGCCGCGCAGGCCCAGCTCGACGCCGACGTGATCGACCCGGGCCCGGTCTCGGACCCGGACTCCCCGGTCTCCGTGTACGACCACGGCCAGCTCGGCACCGTCGCCGACCACCAGGTGGGCCGGCTGGTCGAGCCGGACGAGGGCGCACACACCGACCAGGAGACCGACAACGTCGCCTACGACGCCGGCGCGGCGGGCGGCGGGGCCAGCGCGGAGGAACTGGCGGTGCACGAGACCCGGCCGCCGGACGCGCGCTGACCGCTCAGTCGTCCAGGCCCCGCTCGATGGCGTACCGGGTCAGCTCGACCCGGTTGTGCAACTGGAGCTTGCCCAGGGTGTTCTGCACGTGGTTCTGCACGGTCCGGTGGGACAGGCCCAGCCGGTCGGCGATCTGCTTGTAGGACAGCCCCTTGGCGACCAGGCGCAGCACCTCGGTCTCCCGTTCGGTGAGCCGGGGTGCGTCGTCGTGCGGGGCGGGCGGCGTCGCGGCCAGCCGCCGGTACTCCCCCAGCACCAGCCCGGCCAGGCCGGGCGTGAACACCGGTTCACCGGCCGCGGTGCGGCGTACCGCGTCCAGGAACTCGGCCGGTGCGGCCGACTTGATCAGGTAGCCGGTGGCGCCGGCCTTGACCGCGTCCAGCACGCCCTGCGGCTCGCCGCTGGCCGACAGCATGAGCACCCGCACGTCGGGCAGCGCGGCCCGCAGACCCCGGATCACCTCGACGCCGGAGATGTCCGGCAGCTGGAGGTCGAGCACGACCAGGTCGGGGCGGGCCGCCGCGGCCACCCGTACCGCCTGCCGTCCCTCACCGCTGGTCGCCACCACCTGGTGACCGGCCTCGGTGAGGTCGCGGGCCACACCCTCGCGCCACATCGGGTGGTCGTCGACCACCATCACCCGGATGCTCACCGGCGCCTCCTCGGCACGACCAGCTCGATCTCGGTGCCGGCGCCGGGCGCGGACACGATGCGCACCTCGCCGCCCAGGTCCGTCACGCGGCCCCGGATGGACTGCGCCACCCCGAGCCGCCCCTGCGCGGCGGCCTCCGCCAGCCGCCCCTCCGGGATGCCCGGCCCCTCGTCGCGTACCGAGACGGTCACCGTCTCCTCCTCGTCCTCGATCAGCACCCAGGCCCGCCCGCCGGCGTGCCGGGCCACGTTGTCGAGCGCCGCGCCGACCGCGGCGCCCAGCTCACCGGCGGCCCGCGCCGGCAGCGGCACCGGTGTGGCGGGCGCGGACACCACGACGGTGGCCGAGGCGAACCTGTCGATCAGGTCACGCAGGTCCTGCTCGTCGCCCGCCGGGTCCGGCGGCACTCCCGTCCGGCCGATCAGCGCCCGCAGCGCCTCCTCCTGCTCACCGGCCAGCCGGGCCAGCTCGGCCGCCTCGCCGTCCAGGTCCGCGCCGCGCCGCCGGACCAGCGCGAGCACCTGGAGCACCGAGTCGTGGATGTCGCGGGCCAGCCGCTCCCGTTCCCGGGTGGCCGCCTCCAGCTCCACCGCCCGCTGCAACCGCTCCTCCGCCCGCACCGCCAGCCGGGCCACGTGCCCGACCACCACGCCGGCCAGCAGCATGAGGATCGCCCCGGTCAGCGCGGACGGGCTGATCCGGTCCCGGGTGGCGAGGTCGGCGCCGCCGAGCACGAGCGCGGCCACCGTGCCCCGCCGCCGACCGCCGGACACCGCCCAGGCGAGCACCGGCCCGGCCAGCCAGGCGGCGGTCAGCATCGGCACCCCGGCGGCGAGCGCCGCGCGACCCACCACCCAGGGCGTGACCAGGATGATCGCCAGCACCACGCCGAGGTCGGCCAGGAGCAGCGGCCAACGCCGCCCGGCCGGGCGGCCGTAACCGGCCGCCGTCACGCCGCTCCACGCCAGCATCGCCAGCAGGACGCCGCCCGCGGCGACCGGGTGCGCGTAGCGGTCCGCGTCGCGCAGCACGACCAGTCCGACGTACGCGAGCGCGGCGAAGCGGAACACCGCTATCGATCGCCAGAAGGGGCCCTCGAGGCCGGAGGACGACGGCATGTGCGACACCCTGTCACAGCCGGTCCGGGGCACCCCGGGCGGTGCGGCCCGAGAAACCCTGACGTACGGTGGAAATGCCGCGAAAGTCGTCGAGAACCATCGTCGGGACAGGGTCATGACAGACGCAGAGCTCCCCGCACCGCGTACGGTTGTGCCCATCGAACCTTCCCTGCTTCTCGCCACGGCCTTCGACCAGGCGCAGGTGACCGGGCTGCGGCACTCGGTCACCTCCTGCGCGCACGGGTCGGGCCTGTCCGGCCAGCGGCTGGACGACTTCGTGCTGGCGGTCAACGAGCTGATCACCAACGCGGTCCGGCACGGCGGCGGGCAGGGCTGGCTGCGGCTCTGGAAGCGGGACGGCGGGCTGGTCTGCGAGGTCGCCGACCACGGGCCCGGGATCAGCGAACGGCGGCTGCGCCACCGCGAACGGCCCGCGCCGGACACCGCCGGCGGCTGGGGTCTCTGGCTGGCCCGGGAGCTGAGCGACGCGATGGAGGTGAAGAGCGGCGACGCCGGAACCGTCGTCCGGATTACCGCCGCGCTCGCCACCCGCCGGCCCGCCACCCGCCCGCTGGACGGCTGACCCGCGTCAGGCGAACAGGGCGCTCACCGACTCCCCGTTGTGGATCCGCCGCATCGCCTCGGCCAGGGCCGGCGCCACCGACAGCACCTCCAGCTTCGGCACCCGCTTCTCCGCCGGGATCGGCACCGTGTTGGTGCAGACGATCTCCAGGACGCCCTCCTGCGCGCTCAGCCGCTCCAGCGCGCCGCTGGAGAACAGGCCGTGCGTGCAGGCCAGCCGGATCGAGCGGACCCCGCGCCCGCGCAGGTGCGAGATCAGCTCGATCACCGTGCTGCCCTTGGCGATCTCGTCGTCCAGCACGATCACCTCCCGGTCCGTCACGTCGCCGATGATCGTGCTGATCTGCACCCGGTCGTCGCTGTAGCGCTGCTTCGCACCGGCCGCGACAGGCGTACCGAGCATCCGGGCGAACGCGGCGGCCTCCTTGGCGTTGCCCAGGTCCGGCGAGACCACCACCGCGTTGCTCAGGTCGTACCCCTTGAAGTGGGCGGCCAGCTCGCGCAACGCGTGCAGGTGGTCCGCCGGGACGCTGAAGAAGCCGTGCACCTGCGGCGAGTGCAGCGTCATGGCCAGCACCCGGTGGGCACCGGCGGAGGTGAGCAGGTCGGCGACGAGCCGGCCGCCGATGGAGATGCGCGGCGCGTCCTTCTTGTCCGACCGGGCGTACGCGTAGTGCGGCAGCACCACGGTGATCCGCGCGGCCGACGCGCCCCGGGCCGCGTCGATCATGAGCAGCAGCTCGACCAGGTGCTCCTGCACCGGCGGCACCAGTGGCTGGATGAGGAAGACGTCGCGCTCCCGGCAGTTCGCCTGCAACTGCACCTCCAGGCAGTCGTTGGCGAACCGGGACACCCGTACCGGGTGCAGCGGGACGTGGAGGTGGGCGCAGATCTCGGCGGCGAGGTCGGGATGGGCCGACCCGCTGAACACGGCAATGTCACGCACGTCTGATGATCGTACGGGGCGCCGGAGGGAGGCGGTGGCCGCTCGCGGCGGGTACGGTGCTGCCGTGACCGCAGAGTTCGTCGCCGCCATCGACCAGGGCACCACGTCCTCGCGCTGCATCGTCTTCGACCGGGCCGGCGAGATCGTCACCGTGGCCCAGCGCGAGCACCGGCAGATCTTCCCCCGCCCCGGCTGGGTCGAGCACGACGCCGAGGAGATCTGGACGAACGTCGAGCACGTGGTGCGCGAGGCGCTGGCGAGCGCCGACATCGGCACCGAGATGCTGGCCGCGGTGGGCATCACCAACCAGCGGGAGACCACTGTGGTGTGGGACCGGGAGACCGGCCGCCCGGTGGCGAACGCCATCGTCTGGCAGGACACCCGCACCGGCCCGCTGCTGCGGGAGCTGACCGAGACGTACGACGAGGAGCGGCTGCGGGCCCGTACCGGCCTGACCCCTGCCACCTACTTCGCCGGGCCGAAGCTGCGCTGGCTGCTCGACCACAACGACGGGCTGCGCGAGCGCGCCGAACGCGGCGAGGTGCTGTTCGGCACCATGGACAGCTGGCTGATCTGGAAGCTGACCGGCCGGCACGTCACCGACGTGACGAATGCCAGCCGCACGATGCTGATGGACCTGGAGACGCTCGACTGGGCCCCGCAGCTGCTCGACGCGCTGCGGATCCCGGCCGCGATGCTGCCCGAGATCCGCAGCTCGGCCGAGGTGTACGGCACCGCCCGGGGGGTGCTGGCCGGGGTGCCGGTGGCGAGCGCGCTCGGCGACCAGCAGGCGGCGCTGTTCGGGCAGACCTGCTTCCAGCCCGGCGAGGCCAAGTGCACCTACGGCACCGGCAGCTTCCTGCTGCTCAACACCGGCGCCAGCCCGGTGCCGTCGCGGCACGGCCTGCTCACCACTGTGGCGTACCGGATCGAGGGCCAGCCCGCCGTGTACGCACTGGAGGGTGCCATCGCGGTCACCGGCTCGCTCGTGCAGTGGCTGCGCGACAACCTCGGCCTGATCTCCACCGCCCCGCAGGTCGAGGAGCTGGCCCGCACCGTCGACGACAACGGCGGCTGCTACGTGGTGCCGGCCTTCTCCGGCCTGTTCGCCCCGCACTGGCGCAGCGACGCCCGGGGCGTGATCGCCGGGCTGACCGGCTACATCACGAGGGGGCACCTGGCCCGCGCGGTGCTGGAGGCGTCCGCCTTCCAGACCCGGGAGGTGGTGGACGCGATGAACGCCGACTCCGACGTGGCGCTGCGCCGGCTGCGGGTCGACGGCGGGATGACCGGCAACGAGCTGCTCATGCGGTTCCTCGCGGACGTGCTGGACGTGCCGGTCGTGCGGTCCCGGATCACCGAGACGACGTGCCTCGGCGCCGCGTACGCCGCCGGCCTGGCCGTCGGGTTCTGGCCGGACCTGGCCACGCTGCGTGAGAAGTGGCGCTCGGACGCGCAATGGGAGCCGACGATGGACCCGGCGCACCGGGAGCGCGAGCTGCGCCAGTGGCGCAAGGCGGTCCGGCGCACGCTCGACTGGGTCGACTGAGCGTCAGTCCCAGCTGTTGCCGGTCAGCTTCTCGTACACCTCGACGTAGCGGGCCCGGGTCGCCTCGACGACCTCGACCGGCACCTCCGGGGCGGGCGGCTGCCTGTCCCAGCCGCTCGCCGTGGCCCAGTCCCGCACGTACTGCTTGTCGTAGGAGAACTGGGCGCGGCCCGGCTGGTACGACTCGGCCGGCCAGAACCGGGACGAGTCGGAGGTGAGCACCTCGTCGCCGAGGACGAGCGTGCCGTCCGCCGCCCAGCCCAGCTCCAGCTTGGTGTCCGCGATCAGGATGCCCCGCTCGGCGGCGATCTCCGCGCCGCGCCGGTAGACGTCGACGGTGATCTGCCGCAGCCGCTCGGCGACCTCCGGCCCGACCTTGTCCGCCACCTGCTCGTACGTGATGGGCTCGTCGTGTTCGCCGGTGGGCGCCTTGGTCGTCGGTGTGAAGATCGGCTCGGGCAGGATCGACGCCTCCACCAGGCCGCGGGGCAGCGGCACACCGCAGACCGAGCCGGTGCGCTGGTACTCGGCGAAGCCGCTGCCGGTCAGGTAGCCCCGGGCCACGCACTCGACCGGCACCATCTCCAGCCGCCGGCAGCGGATCGCCCGGCCGGCGAACTCGGCCGGCACGTCCGTCGCGGAGATCACATGGTTCGGCACCAGGTCGGCCAGCTGCTCGAACCACCACAGCGACAGCGCGGTGAGCAGGCGGCCCTTGTCCGGGATCGGGGTCGGCAGCACCACGTCGTAGATGGAGACGCGGTCGGTGGCGACCAGGATCAGGTCCTCGCCGTCGGCGTAGACGTCCCGGACCTTGCCCGAGTGCAGAAGTTCCACGGCGCTAGTACACCATGACCGGCGTGGGCCGCCGGGCGCGCCCACCAGCCGTCCCGCCCGGCGTTGACACCCGGCCGGGTACCGGTGAAATGATCCGTCCACCCCACCTTCGGAGAGAGACCCGTGCGCGCTCCGCAGTCCGTACCCCGTCCCGGGCTCGCCCGGCGACGGTTCCTCGGCGCGCTCACCGGGCTGCCGCTCGCCGCCGGCGGGCTGCCGCTGCTCGCCGGGTGCAGCCCGGAGGAGGTGGCCGCCGACGACGGCCCGATCGAGCTGTCCGTGTTCTGGTGGGGCGGCGCCCGCCGGGCCGCGGCCACCGAGCAGGCGCTGCGGCTGTACTCGCAGCAGAACCCGCGGGTCAGCTTCCGGGTCACCTGGCAGGGGCTGGGCGGCTACTACGACCGGATCGCCACCCAGGCCACCGGCGGGAACGCGCCGGACCTGTTCCAGATCGACGACACGGTGCTCGCCGAGTACGCCGGCCGGGACATCCTGCTCGACCTCACCCGGCACGTCGCCGACGAGCGGCTCGACCTGCGCGAGGTGCCGGAGCAGCTGGCCCGCTACGGCCGGGTGGACGAGCGCACGGTGGGCGTGCCGGCCGCGCAGACCAGCGCGGCGCTGGTGTTCAACCGCCGGCTGCTGCGCCGGCTGGGCCAGCCCGAGCCGCGCACCGGGATGTCCTGGAAGGAGTACGTGACCTGGGCCGCCCGGGTCACGCGCGCCTCCGGCAACCGGGTCGCGGGCACCATGGACGCCTCCGGCGACTATCGGGCGTTCTGGTTGTGGCTGCGCGGCCAGGGCCGCGAGCTGTACCGGGGTCGGCAGCTCGGTTTCAGCTCCGCCGAGCTGCTCGCCTGGTTCGAGTTCTGGGAGGTGGCGCGCTTCGACCGGGCCACACCGAGCGCCGCCCTGGTCGAGCAGGCCGACAGCGGCGAGCTGGCCCGCCAGCTCGTGGTCACCGGGCACACCGCTGCGTCCTTCGCCTGGTCGCACCAGCTGCCCGAGTTGCAGAACCTGACCGAGGACGAGCTGGGCGCGGTCGCCTTCCCGGGTACGCCCGCCGCCCAGTGGCCGCGCGCCTCGATGTACTGGGCCGGTTTCCGGGGGACCCGCCACCCGGAGGCGGTGGTGGACGTGCTCGGCTTCCTGACCACGAACGTGGCCGCCGGCCGGCTCCTCGGCGTCGAGCGCGGTCTGAACGCCAGCCGGCAGGTACGCTCGTTCGTCGTCGCGGAGGTGACCGGCCGGGCCGAGAAGCGCATGGCCGCGCTCGGCGCCGAGCTGGACGACCTGGCCGGCCCGTCGCCCGCACCACCGCCCAAGGGTCACGCCGAGGTGCGCACGCTGCTGATCGACGCGGCCGAGAGCATCCGCGGCAAGCGGTCCGGCGCCCGCACCGCGACCTCCCGCTTCATGGCCCAGGCGAACGCCGCGCTCGCCCGGTGACCCGCCCCACCCCGCCCGGCACGGGCGGGGCGGGCAGGGCGTCAGCGCGGGGGGCGGTTGCGCCGGTTGCGGGTGAGCAGCACCACCAGCAGGACGATGCCGCCGACCACCACGAGGCAGCAGAGCAGGCCGAGGAGCCCGAACCCGCCACGGGAGCGCCGGCGCGCCGCCTCCACCACGATCTCGCCGGTGCCCGACGACGCCCAGGCCGCGACCGGTACGAAGACCGAGAGCACGACCGTACCGAGGACCGCGCCCAGGCGGCCCCACCACTTGTTCCATGCAGACATGACCCCATCCTGGCCGAGACCCGCAACCGGGGCACGGCGGACCGGGCGGATGTCGCCGGGCACGACAAAATAGCCGTCCATTTGGACTGTTAAGGTTCCCTGGTGACCTCCACCCGGCCCTCGATCCCCGCACCGGCCCTCGCCGGAAAGCGGGAATGGGCAGCCCTCGTGGTACTCGTCCTCGTGGTCCTTCTCCTGGCCGTCGACGGGACCGTCCTCTACCTCGCGGTCCCGTCGTTGACGGCGGACATCGGGCCCACCGCGACGCAGATCCTGTGGATCGGGGACATCTACGCCTTCGTGCTCGCCGGGCTCCTGATCACGATGGGCAACCTGGCCGACCGGATCGGCCGCAAGCGGCTGCTGATGATCGGCACGGTGGGGTTCGGCTCGGCGTCCGTGCTGGCGGCCTTCGCCACCACCCCGGAAGTGCTGATCGCGGCCCGCGCGCTTCTCGGCCTGGCCGGCGCCACGTTGATGCCGTCGACGCTCTCCATCGTCCGGTCGATGTTCGCCGATCGCGCGCAGCGGGCCCGGGCCATCGCGCTCTGGTCGGCCGGGGCCACCGCCGGGGCCGCGCTCGGCCCGCTGGTGGGCGGCGCACTGCTGGAGCGCTTCTGGTGGGGATCGGTCTTCCTGATCAACGTGCCGGTGATGGTGCTGGCGCTGGTGGCCGGATGGCTGCTGCTGCCGGAGTCGAAGGGCGAGGCGCCGGCACGGATCGACGTCGGCTCCTCGGCGCTGTCCATCGTCACGATCGTCCCCCTCGTCCTCGCCCTCAAGCGCCTGTTCAGTGACGGCGCCGACGCCCTCACCGTGGCAGCCGCCGCGGCCGGGCTGCTGGCCGGATGGTGGTTCGTGCGGCGGCAGAACCGGCTGGAGGTGCCGCTGCTCGACGTCTCGCTGTTCAAGGTGCCGGCGTTCTCGGGCGCGCTGGCCGCCAACGTGCTGGCCATCTTCGGTTTCCTGGGGCTGCTGTTCTTCTTCTCCCAGTACCTCCAGCTGGTCCGGGGCTTCGGTCCCCTGCAGGCAGGCGTCGCCGAGCTGCCCGGGACACTCGCCGCGGTGCTCGTCGTGGCGCTGATCGGCATCCTGCTGTCGCGGCTGGGGGCGGGCCGCGCGATCGCGCTGGGACTGCTGGTCGCCGCCGTCGGGCTCGCCGTCATGGGCGCGAGCGTCGACCTCCGCAGTTACTGGGGCCTGGGCATCGGCCTCGCCGTCATCGGGCTCGGCATCGGTGTCGCCATGACACTCTCGACGGACGCCGTCGTCGGCGCCGTCCCGGAGCGACGCGCGGGCGCCGCGTCGGCGGTGGCCGAGACGGCGTACGAGCTGGGCGGAGCGCTCGGCATCGCCGTCCTCGGCTCGTTGCACGGGCTGCTCTACCGCTCGTCGCTGACCCTCCCCGCCGGGACCACCGCCGCCGATCGGGCGCTGGCGGAGGACTCCCTGGCCGCGGCCGTGTACGGGTCACCGTCGCCCGGCGTCGTGGCCGCGGCGCAGGACGCCTTCGCCCAGGCGATGCAGTCCGCCACCTTCGTCGCCGCCGTGATCCTGGTCGGCGCCTCGGTGGTGGCCTGGAGGATCATCCCCTCCGAGCCCGTGCCTGCCGGAGGTGTCCGTGCCGAGCACTGAACGTCGTCCGGTCCGCGATCGCGCACGTACCCGGCGGGCCGTGCTGGACGCCGCCGAACGGGTGATCACGCAGCACGGCGCCAAAGTCAGCCTGGCCGCCATCGCCCAGGAGGCGGGTGTCACCAAGAGCGGCCTGATGCATCACTTCCCCTCCCGCGAGGACCTGTTCGCCGCCCTGGTCGAGCACGTGATCATCCGCTTCCGGGAGGAGGTGGACGCCCACGTCGACCCCGGCGACGACCGGCCCGGCGCCTTCACCCGCGGCTACGTGCGCGCCCTCACCGGAGACAGCGCGTACCTGGCGGAACTGGGCAGCGCCACCGGCCTGCTCGCGCAGCTCGGCATCGACAGCATGGAACACGTGCTCGCGGTGGACCCCGAGGACCCGGCGCGCTGGAACCGCGCCTTCGAGGCCGACGGCCTGCCGCCGGGCCGCGTCTGGGCCGTCCGGTACGCCGCGGAGGGAATCGCCATCGGCCTCGGCACCGCCTATGTCACCGACGAGCAGCTCCGGCTGGCCCGCGCGGAACTGCTCGCCCTCACCGAGACGTACCCGGAATGAGTTCAGGCCCGGAATCCGTGGATTCCGGGCCTGAACGGTGGTAGCGGGGACAGGATTTGAACCTGCGACCTCTGGGTTATGAGCCCAGCGAGCTACCGAGCTGCTCCACCCCGCGTCGGCTCGTACAGCTTATCGCACCCCGATCCTGGAGATCAGCCGGGTACCCGATCCCGCCGGCGTCGGGCGGAAACGGCGAAGGCCCCGGAGAAATCCGGGGCCTTCGTCACGAGTAGCGGGGACAGGATTTGAACCTGCGACCTCTGGGTTATGAGCCCAGCGAGCTACCGAGCTGCTCCACCCCGCGTCGGCTCGACAACCGTAGCGCACCGACAGGGGGAGGCGCAAAACGGGTACTCAGTCCAGCCACCGCCGGATCGCCTCGACCGCCCGGCGGCTGTCCGCGTCGAACTGGGCGCGCTGGGTCGAGGTGCTCTCCCAGCCCTGTTCCCACAGCACCGTCACCACGTCGCCGGAGCGCACCGCGCGTACCAGGTGCACCTCGTCCCCGCCGCTCGGATCACCGTTGGCGTCCCGGTACGGCGTCCGCGTCTCGAACAGCACCGACTCGTCCCCGTACCCGCTGTCGGGCAGCAGCCGCTGCCGCACCGTCACCGGCGGCGTGCCCCGGGCGGGCTGCTCGGGGCAGGCCCGCACCGCCGCGCGCAGCTCGGCCAGCGCGGCGCCGGCACCCCCGGCACGGTAGATCGTGATGCTGTGCCGGTAGGTGCCGGACGGCACCTCGTCCGCCGCCGCGCCGGTCCGGCGGTACGGCAGCGACCGGGCCCGCTGCGTCACCACCCGCTCGTCTCCGGGCGTCGCGCCGCACAGCGCCGGCAGGACCGGTCCCGGGCCGAAGTAGTTGCCCGTGCCGGCGTCGTTCGCGGCGGGCAGCACGAAGAACGCCCGGTCCGGAATGGTGACCGGGGTCGCCGCGGCCGGAGACGTGGTGGTCACGACCGGGCTCCGCGAGCCGGGGGTACGCCCGACCGACGGCGACGGCGTGGTGGGCGACGGGGCGACCGAGGGCGCGGCGGACGACGGCTGCGGGGTGGGCGTACCCGCGGGGGGTGGAACCGGATCGGGCCCCGGCCCGGCGGCGAGCACCAGCTGGCTTCCGGCCACCGTGCCCGCGACCAGCCCGGCGGCGGCCAGGACGGTGATCGCGGCGCGGCGCCGGGCCCAGCGGTCGGCGCTGCGGCGCAGCCGGTCCGGCGCCGGCAGGACCCGCTCGTCGGTGTCGGCGGCGAGGGAGCGGTAGTAGCGGTGCAGTTCACGCGACATCGTTGACCTCCAGCTCCTCGGCGGTGACACCGGGCAACAGCTCGGCCAGCCGGGCCCGTCCCCGGGACAGCCAGGACTTCACCGTGCCGGTGGGTACGCCGGCCTCCCGGGCGATCTCCTCCACCGGCAGGTCGAACAGGTAGTGCAGGGCGAGCGCCTGCCGGTGCCGGGTCGGCAGCTGCCGCAGCGCCGCGACCAGCAGCACGGTGTCCTCGCCGGGCGGTTCGACGTCGGGCGGCGGGCCGGTACGGCCGGCCGCGAGGCGCCACCCGCGCAGCCGCCGGAACCGGTCGGTCGCCAGCCGGCTGATCACCAGCCGCAGCCACGCCTCCGGCGCGGGATGGCAGGCGAGCTTCGCCCACTGCCGCCAGGCCCGGGCGTACGCCTCCTGCACGAGATCCTGGGCCTCGGCCGGGTCGCCCGCCACCGCGTAGCCGTACCGGACGGCCCGCCCCGACGTGCTGCGGTAGAAGTCGTCGAAACTGTCCGCGTCCCGCATGTGCCCTCCCGCCCCCACATGTTCACCTGCACTGTTGACGGCGCGGTGGGGTGCGGGGTTGCGGCCCGGGAGGTCGGTTTCACGACACGAGCCCGTGGTCCGGGTGACCGTTGCGGTCCCGGACCACGGGCTCGTCAGCTCGGCGTCAGCCGCCCGGTGTCGGCGCGGGCGACGTCGGCGCCGGTGGCGAGACGCTGCCCGACGGCGCCGGGTTGCCCGAGCCGTTCGCCGCGGCCTGGGCCTGCTGGAACGCGCTCATCGCCTCGTCCAGCGCCTTCAGCGCACGCCCGTACCGCTCGAAGTCGCCGGACGTCTGCGCGGCCTTGACCTCGGCGATCGCGGTCTGCACCCGGGCGGCCGCCTGGGCCAGCTCCCCGCTCATCGGCGGCGGCGTGTTGTTGTCGCCCCCGGTCGGCGGCGGCGGGTTGTCGTCGGTGCTGGGCGGCGGGTTGTTGTTCGGCGCCCGCTTGCCCTGGTCGACGAGCTGCTTGATGCCGTCGCTGAGGTTGTTGGCGAGCACCACGTACGAGCCGCCGTCACCGTAGGAGAGCAGCACCTTCTGCAACAGCGGGTACGCGTCCTGGCTGCTGCTCTTCACGTACACCGGCTCGACGTAGAGCATGCCGTCGGCGAACGGCAGCGAGAGCAGGTTGCCGTACTGCACCTGCGCCTGGTTGGAGGAGAGCAGGTTGAGCTGCTGCCGGATGTCGCCGTTGTTGGTCATCTGCTGGTGCACCTGCGTCGGCCCGGAGATCCGGGTCTGGTCCGGCAGCTCCAGCACCTCCAGCTTCGGCTGCCCGTCGACGTACGACCCGGACACCAGCGCGGCGAGGTTCTGCCGCCCGTTCGGGGTGACCGCCGAGGTCAGCTGGAAGCGTGGCCCGTCCTGCCCGGGGAACTGGGTGAACAGGTAGTACGGCGGTTGCTTCTGGTCGCTGTCCGGCGCGTCCGGCACGTTCGGCACCTGCCAGAAGTCCTGGCCGGAGTAGAAGTCGCCGGGGTCGGTGACGTGGAACCTGGTCAGCAGGTTGCGCTGCACCTTGAACAGGTCGACCGGGTAGCGGAAGTGCTCGGCCAGCTCGGCCGGGATGTCGCCCTTGGGCAGCACCAGATCGCCGCCGAACGCCTTGTTCCACGCCTTGAGCACCGGGTCGGTGTCGTCGTACGAGTAGAGCTTGACCGTGCCGTCGTACGCGTCGACAGTCGCCTTCACCGAGTTGCGAATGTAGTTGACGTTCTCCCGGGCGAGCTGGAACGTGCCCCGGCCGGTCAGCTCGTCGGCGGTCTCGGCCTGGAGGTTGACCCGCTCGGCGTACGGATAGGTCGCCGAGGTGGTGTAGCCGTCGATGATCCACAGGACGCGCCCGTCGACCACCGCCGGGTACGGGTCGCCGTCGAGCGTGAGGAACGGTGCGACCTTCTCCACCCGGTCGCGCGGGTTACGCACGTACAGCAGCTTCGAGTTCTCGTTGACCGCCTCGGAGAGCAGGAAGTTCGTCTCCTGCTCCTTGATCGCGTAGAGCAGCCGGCGCGGGAACGAGCCGATCTCGACGCCGCCCTCGCCGGTGTAGGTGTAGTACTGCTCGCCACCGGTGGAGGTGGGCCGGTCGAACTCGACGTTGCGGTCGCCGGTCTGCCCGACGATCGCGTAGTCGCTCTGCTCCATCCGCTCGCCGTAGTAGATCCGCGGCTGCTGGGCCGGGATCTCCTCGGTCGGCGCGGAGCACGCCTCCTGCGCCTTCTCGCCGAGGAAGCCGGAGACGAAGTACGGCTGGCCGCCGCACACCACCTGGTTCGCCGGGGCGGCCACCAGGCCGTACCCGTGGGTGTAGACGGTGTGGCGGTTGATCCAGTTGCTCTGCTGGTCGGTCAGCTCGCCGTAGTTGATCTCACGGACGCCGACCACGTAGTCGGAGGTCTTGTCGTTGGCCGAGTACCTGTCGATGTCCAGCTTCGAGCCGAAGTCGTAGAAGCCGCGGACCTGCTGAAGCTGCGTGTACGTCTCGGAGACGAGCTGCGGGTCGAGCAGCCGGATGTTCGACACCACCGAGGTGTCGGTGGCGAGGCTGGCGGGTGGAACGAGGTTGCTGGCCGCGTACGGTGTGGTCTTCGCACCCTCCAGGCCGAACGCGGACCTGGTGGCCTTGATGCTGCGTTCGATGTACGGCGCCTCCTTGTCCCGGGCGCTCGGCTTCACCTCGAAGGTCTGCACGGCCCACGGGTAGATGCCGCCGATCGCCACCGCGGAGACGCCCAGCAGGGCCAGCGAGATGCCCGGCCAGACCAGGTTCCGCATGACCGCGTTGGAGAACACGATGATCGCCAGCGCCACCAGGACGGAGATCCAGGCGAGGATCTCCTTCGCCGGGAGCAGCGCGTTCACGTCGGCGTAGCCGGCGCCGTAGAGCTTCGCGCCCTCGTTGTACTCCAGCAGCATGGCCCGCCGGTCCAGCACGTAGGCGACGGCCTTGAGCAGCACGAACACGGCGATCAGCGAGCTCAGGTGGGCGCGGGCGGCGTTCGTCATCCGGTCGCCGACGCCCTGCAGGCGCACGCCGCCGAAGATGTAGTGCACGGCGAGCGCGCCGAGCAGCGACAGCACCACGGCGGTGAAGCCGACGCCGAGCAGGTAGCGCCAGAACGGGAGTTGGAAGACGTAGAAGCCGACGTCGACGCCGAACTCCGGGTCCTTCACGCCGAAGTCGCCGCCGTTGCGGAACAGCAGCCACTGACCCCAGCGGCTCTGCGCGGAGAGGCCGGCGAACAGCCCGACGACGGCGGCGGCGAGCGTGATCCAGATGCCGAGCCGCGGGCTCAGCAGCATCCGGTAGCGCTCCAGCGTCGCCTGCTCGGCCGAGTGCGGACGCATCCTGGGCCGCAGCCGGTGGGCCAGCCAGAGGTTGCCGCCGACGAGCAGCGCCATGCCCACGCCGACGACGAGGAACAGCAGCAGGCGGGTGGTGAGCACGCCGGTGAAGACCTGGGTGTAGCGGACCTCGTCGAACCAGAGCCAGTCGGTCCAGGCGTTGACGCCCCAGCCGAGGAGGGTGAACAAGATGAACACCCCGATCAGGACACCGATGGTGACGCGTCCGCGCCGGCTCATCCTCGGCAAGGGACTGCTACGCATGACCACTGTTGGCTCCGCACGCTCGATGTGATCGGCTCCGACCAGGCACCAAGAGTACGGGGTGTTCCTGAGCACGTCGGGTCAAGGTCACGTCACGATCCGCCCGGTTACCGCCCCCCGGCCCGCCTCAGCAGCGCGTCGGCTGCCCCCCGGCCCGCAGCGTCTCGAGTGCCGTCAATGCCTCACCCAGCGTGGCGACCTTCAGCAGCGGCAGGTCCGGCTGCGGGTTGCGGACCGCTTCCGCGCAGTTGTCGGCGGGCACCAGGAACGCCTTCGCGCCCGCGTCCTTGGCGCCGACCAGCTTCTGCGCGATACCGCCGATCGGGCCGACGCGTCCCTCGTCGTCGATGGTGCCGGAACCGGCGATGATCTTCCCGCCGGTGAGATCGGCGGGCTCCAGTTTGTCGATGATGCCGAGCGAGAACATCAGCCCGGCGCTCGGCCCGCCGATGTCGCCCAGGTCGATCTTCAGGGTGAACGGGTGCGGCTGCTGCTGGTCGATCTCCACCCCGATGCGCGGCCGGCCGTCCTGCTCACTGCTGGTCACCGTGGCCGTACCGGGAGTGTCGCCACGGGTGTAGCCGATCGTCAGCGCGGTGCCCGCCGGCTTGGACCGGATCAGCTCGGTGAGCTTGGCCGCGCTCGTCACCGGCACCCCGTCGACCGATGTGACCACGTCGTCGGGCCGCAGCACGCCGACCGACGGGCCGCCCGGCGTGACCGCCTTGACCAGCACCTTGATCGGATAGCCCAGCTCGCGCAGCGCCGCCGTCTCGGCGCTGGTCTGCGAGTTCTGGAAGTCCTCCGTGTTGCGCTGCTCGACCTCCTCCTGCGACTCCCCCGGGGGGTAGACCAGTTCCCGCGGCACCACCGCCTCGTCCGCGGAGAACCATCCGGCCAGCGCCGACCGCAGCCGCACGGTCGGCTGCACACCGACGGTGGTGAGCCGGAGCTGACCGGCGGAGGTGGACGTCGCGCGGCCGGTCACCTGGATGACCTCCTTGCCGTCCTCACGGCCCAGCGTGTTCACCGTCGGACCGGGGCCGAGCACCACGTACGGCAGCGGCACGCTCAGCACGCCGACGCTGAGCAGTGCGGTGAGCAGGGCACCGAGCAGGACGGTCACGCCGCGACGTCTCATGCGCCAGAGCGTACCGATCCGTGCCCTGCCATCCGGCGCGGTGACCCGAGGACTTCGCCCTCAGCGCAACGCCGAGTGACACGACCTGCGGCGGGGCCCGCGTACCGTAGAGGTCGTGCCTGATATTCCGTTCGGCTTCGCGCTCCCGGGTGGTCAACCACCAGACCCCAACGATCCCGTGGCGATGCAGCAGTTCATGTCGCAGTTGCAGCACCTGCTCTCGGCGCCGGGCAGCGGGCCGGTCAACTGGGACCTCGCCCGGCAGGTAGCCGCCAGTCAGCTCGCCGCCGCCGGCGACCCGGCGGTGTCGCCGTTCGAACGCAACGCGGTCGAGGAGGCGCTGCGCATCGCCGACCTCTGGCTGGAGCCGTCGACCTCGTGGCCCTCCGGCATCCGCACCTCGGTCGCCTGGAACCGCAACGAGTGGATCTTCAAGACGCTCGACGTGTGGCGCAAGCTCTGCGACCCGGTGGCCAGCCGGATGGTCGGCGCGATGGGCGACCTGGTGCCGCCGGAGGCGCGCGCCCAGCTCGGTCCGATGCAGTCGATGGTCGCCACGCTCGGCGGCGCCCTCTTCGGCGGCCAGCTCGGCCAGGCGCTCGGCTCGCTCGCCGCCGAGGTGCTCTCCGCCGGTGACATCGGCCTGCCGCTCGGCCCGGCCGGCACCGCCGCGCTCGTCCCCGCCAACATCAAGGTGTACGGCGAGGGCCTGGAGCTGCCCGAGGACGAGGTACGCCTCTACGTGGCCCTGCGCGAGGCCGCCCACCAGCGGCTGTTCCAGCACGTGCCGTGGTTGCGCGGGCACGTCCTGACGGCGGTGGAGAACTACGCCGCGGGCATCCGGGTCAACCGGGAGGCGATCGAGGAGGCGATGGGCCGGGTCGACCCGACCGACCCGGAGTCGATGCAGGCGATCGCGCTGGAGGGCATCTTCACGCCGGAGGACACTCCCGCGCAGAAGGCGTCGCTGGCCCGGCTGGAGACCGTACTCGCCCTGGTCGAGGGCTGGGTCTGCCACGTCGTCGACAGCGCCGCCGGTGACCGCCTCCCCAACGTCGTACGGCTCGGCGAGGCGTTCCGCCGTCGCCGCGCCGCGGGTGGCCCGGCCGAGCAGACCTTCGCCGCGCTCGTCGGCCTCGAACTGCGGCCCCGCCGGCTGCGCGAGGCGACGGTGCTGTGGGCGGCGTTGACCGAGCACCGCGGCATCGCGGGCCGGGACGCGGTCTGGGGCCACCCGGACCTGCTGCCCTCCGACGACGACTTCGCCGACCCGGAGGCGTTCGCCAGGACGAGCACCGATCTCGACGACGAGCTGGCGAGTTTCGACTTCTCCGCCCCCGGCGCCCCGGAGGAGAAGTCCCCCGGCGAGGACGACGACAAGCGCTGACACGTACGCGACACGGGGCCCGCACGGATCACCGTGCGGGCCCCGCCCGCGTCCCCGCCCGTCGATCTTGGAGTTGCGGCGCTCAGCATGTCCTGAGTGTGGCGTCTGCCGGGCACCACAACTCCAAGATCGCAGAGGTTTCGGGCGGCGCGGGCGGGAGTTCCTCGATCGGCCGGCGGCGGGTCAGACGGGGCGGCCGGACAGCAGGGCGCGGGTGGCCTCCCAGCCCTCGACGGCCGGATCGAGGGCGGCCAGGTCGGCGGGGCCGCGCATCCGGTGCCAGCCGGCGGTGACCGCCACGTCCCCGGGGCTCGGTGCCGACCGCCGCACCTCGGCCGGCTCGGCAGTGCCCAGATCCAGCTCGGGCAGCCACGCCGGTACGGGCAGCCGCGCCGCCACTCCCAGCAGCCCGGCCCCGCCTCCCTCGACCGGGGCCACCGCCACCGGCCGGGTGGTCAGCGGGCGCAGCAGCTTACCGAGCGTCAGTCCCGGCACGTCCGGCGCGTCCGCCGCCACCACCGCCACCTGGTCGTAGCCGGCCGCCACCGCCGCGAACACCGCGTTCGGCGTCGGCGCGCTCACCTCGTACACACCGGTGCCGGGCCAGACCACGGCGTCGGCCAGCCATCGGTCCCGGGCGGTGACCGCGACGGCGGTCTCCACCTCGTTGAGCGTGGCGAGCAGGTCCACCACGTCCTCGGCGAGCGCGGTACGCCATCGCGCCGGATCGATTCCGGGCGGCGACCAGGTCACCGGGCCGAGCAGCGCCACCACCACACGTCGCGACATCCGCCGACCTTAACCCCACACCAGCACACGGGCGGAACACCGGAACAACTTCATGATCGACGCACGAAGGGGGTTCAGGGGATGGCGGCGGTGGCTGCCACGCCCTCCAGGTAGCCGCGGGCGCGCTCCGACCTCGGGTAGCGGGCGACCAGCGCCCAGAACTCGGCGTTGTGGCTGGGCACGATGAGATGGGCCAGCTCGTGCAGCAGCACGTAGTCGATCACCCAGTCGGGCATGTCCTGGACCCGGTGCGAGATCCGGATGGTGCGGTCGGCGGGCGTGCAGGAGCCCCAGCGGCCGTTCTGGTTGGTCACCCAGCGGACGCTCGCAGGCGCGGCGGCCGACCCGTGTTCGGGCAGGTAGAGGTCGATCAGGCGGGCGGCGCGGGCGAGCAGCTCGGCGTCCGAGCGGGCCAGCCGGCCCTCGCGGGCGGCGAGCCGGGCGAGCATCCGGTCGACCCACTCGCTCTCCTCGGCCCGGGAGAACTGGTCGGGGATCAGCACGACGACGCGCTCCCCGTCCCGGTACGCGGACACCGTGCGCCGCCGACGCTGGCTGCGCCGCACCTCGACCACGGGCTTCCGCGTCACGGCCATTACCGGTCCGCGCAGCCTCGGTTGACTGTCACGATGGAAAGCTAATGCGTTCTGACCAGGACTCCGCAAGAGTCAACACGACGACACGCGCCCGGAAAATGGCGGTTGATTGTCAGGAGTCCGGAAAAAATTCTTTGCGACGGTAGCTGACCATCACCTGACCGGCCCTGTTCACGTTAAGTGATCTACGACGAGTGACTACCGGCGGGGCCACGCGAAGCGGATCTGGGTGCATTCATCCGGCGTGTCCGCGCGAAACTGACTTATCCGACGTTACTCGGCATGCACACTCTCGACGTCGACTTGCTCACAGAGTCGGCGTACAGCTGACATGGAACCGCCCAGACCTGGGTAGGGTCCGCCAACCACGGTCAGGTGACTGACCGTGGAGAACCCCCCGGCGCCGGTGCCACGCGTGGGCCGCCGCAGGGAGACCCGCCGGGACACCTCCGGCGGACGAGACGAGGAGGCTACCGTGGCCGACCAGGCCCAGACCTACAACGGTTACTGCGTGAAGTGCAAGGAGAAGCGGGACTTCGAGGGGCACGTGGAGGTCTCGAAGACCGGCATGAACATGGCCAAGGGCAAGTGCCCGGTGTGCGGCACAACAGTGAACCGCATCCTGGGCAAGGCCAAGGTCTGACCCGTACGGCGGACATGGGGGAGGACGGCCGGTGGCCGTCCTCCCCCGTCGGGTAGCCGACAGGGTTACCGGCTGGTTGTGGAAAACCGGCGAGATCCTGTGGACAACGCTGGCCACGGCTCGCCACACCTGTGGATAACGAGCGACGGAGCGCTTGGAAACGGTCACGATCAGTGGCGTGACCGATCCGACTCCGCTCGTCCGTCCCGTCCTGCTGCCCGGCCTGACCCGGCTCTGGCGCGACCGGCACACGCTCCAGCTCGGCGAGCCGCCCGGCCGCGCGGTACTGCTGGAGATGTCCTCGCCGGGGACGGCCCGCCTGCTCGACCTGCTCGACGGCACCCGCAGCGAACGCGCGGTGCTGGCCGCGGCGGGCGCCGCCCGGGTTCCGCCCGACGAGGCACGCGCCCTGCTCGACACGCTCCGCGACGCCGGACTGGTGGTGCCGGCCCAGGCCCTGCTGCCCCGTGACCTGGCCGGAGCCGCCCGGGCCCGGCTGGCCGCCGAGGCCGCGGCGCTGGCGCTCGCGTCACCCGACCTGCCGGGCACACCGGCCCGGCTGCTGCGCCGCCGCCGTGCCGCCCGGGTGCTGGTCACCGGCACGGGACGCCTCGGCGCGGCGGTCGCCGTCGCGCTGGCCCAGGCCGGGGTCGGGCACGTCGTACCCGATCTGGCCGGGCCGGTCGGCGCCGGTGACCTGGTCGGGACCGGCCTGACCGCCGCGGAGTTGGGCCGTCCGCTGGCCCCGGCGGTACGCGCGGCGCTTCAGCGGTGCGCGCCCGCAACCGTCACCGGCCCGTCGCACGCGACCCGACCGGATCTGGTGGTCCAGCTCGGCGTGGACCGTCCGGCCGAGCTGCTGGCCACCGGGTACGCCCGCCGCCGTCAGCCTCACCTGCTGCTCGACCTGCGCGGCGGCGTACCGGTGATCGGTCCGCTGGTCCGCCCGCCCGCCGGTCCCTGCCTTCGCTGCCTCGACCTGCACCGCGGCGACCGGGATCCGGACTGGCCCGCGCTCGCCGCCCAGCTCGCCGCCGACCGGGGCGAGCGGGCCTGCGCCACCGCCACCGGGCTCGCCGCGGTGGCCTTCGCCACGGCCGAGGTGCTGGCCCACCTCGACGGCGCCCAGCCGGAGACACTCGGCGGCGCGGTGGAGATCCGCGGTCCCGGCCGGGTCCGCTACCGACGGTGGCCGCCACACTCCTCCTGCGGTTGCTGCCGGCGTCGCCCGATCCGGTCGGCCCCGGCCGCTACCCGCCGCACTGCAGCAGCGGAGGCCCCGAGTCGGTAACAATGGCCGGGTGACCGACATCCCGCGCCGGGCCGTGTCCCGCACCGCCAAACTCGCCGCCCTGCCGCTCGGGTTCGCCGGTCGAACCGTCCTCGGCATGGGAAAGCGGGTGACCGGCCTCGCGTCCGACGTCATCTCCGCCGAGATCCAGCAGCGCACCGCCGAGCAGTTGTTCAGCGTGCTCGGGCAGCTCAAGGGCGGGGCGATGAAGTTCGGCCAGGCCCTGTCGGTGTTCGAGGCGGCGCTGCCCGAGGAGGTCGCCGCCCCCTACCGGCAGGCGCTGACCAAGCTCCAGGAGGCCGCGCCGCCGCTGCCGGCGGCGACAGTGCACAAGGTGCTCGCCGAGCAACTCGGCCCGGACTGGCGCGACCGGTTCGTCTCCTTCGACGACACCCCGGCCGCCGCGGCGAGCATCGGCCAGGTGCACCGCGCGGTCTGGCGCGACCCCGGGTACGGCCCGAACGGCGGCCCGCTGCACCGGGACGTGGCCGTGAAGATCCAGTACCCGGGGGCCGGTGACGCCCTGCTCGCCGATCTCAAGCAGCTCTCCCGGCTCGGCGGCATGTTCCGGGCCATCCAGCCGGGGCTGGACGTGAAGCCGCTCCTGGCCGAGCTGCGCGAGCGCATCACCGAGGAGCTGGACTACGAACTGGAGGCGGAGTCGCAGCGGGCCTTCGCCGCGGCGTACGCCGACGACCCGGACATCTTCATCCCGGAGGTGCTCGACGCCGCGCCGCGGGTGCTGATCACCGAGTGGGTGGAGGGCATCCCGCTGTCCCAGATCATCCGGGAGGGCACCGAGGAGCAGCGCAACGAGGCCGGCCGGCTGATGGCCGAGCTGCACCTGTCCGCGCCGGAGCGGGCCGGGCTGCTGCACGCCGACCCGCACCCGGGCAACTTCCGGCTGCTCCCGGACGGGCGGCTCGGCGTGATCGACTTCGGGGCGGTGGCCCGGATGCCGCAGGGCACGCCTGAGCCGATCGGCCGGATCGCGGCGCTGGCGCTGCGCGGGGACGCCGAAGCGGTGGTGGACGGGCTGCGCGACGAGGGCTTCGTCAGCCGCACCGAGTCGATCGACGCCCCGGCGGTGCTCGACTTCCTCCGTCCGATGCTGGAGCCGATCGCCGCCGACGAGTTCCGTTTCACCCGGGCCTGGCTGCGCGCCGAGGCGACCCGGCTGGCCACCCCTCGCTCCCCCGCCTACCAGCTCAGCCGGCAGCTCAACCTGCCCCCGTCGTATCTGATGATCCATCGGGTCACGCTGGGTTCGATCGGGGTGCTCTGCCAGTTGGAGGCGAAGGCGTCCTACCGGTCGATCCTGGAACGCTGGCTACCAGGCTTCGCGCCGGTGGGCTGAGCGGGAGCGGACCGGCGAGCGGCACGGCGAAGGGGCGGTGACCTGTCGGTCACCGCCCCTTCCTCACTCGGTCGTGCTACAGGACGCCCAGGTCGCGGGCCGACCGGCTGCGACCCCGCATGGCGACGGTACGGGCGGAACGGGTTGCCTCAGTGCTCGTGGTGGTGCGACCGGCCTGAGGCCGGCGCATTCGGGCCCTGGACAACGCTTCGTGGAGTAGTTGCATCTCGAATCCGTTCGGCAGGTTCAGCATCAGAATTTCTCTCTCAGGTCGGCCGGTGGAGGGACACCGGCATCGGTTCGGGCTCGGAACGTAGGTGTGTCAGGCTGCCAGCCGGACGGAGTTCCGCGACTCGGACAGCCCGCTGGCCGCCAGTCGCGCCTCCGCCTCGACCCGGAGCTGCGCGTCACGGGCGAGGTCGGACTTGCGCGGACGGCCACGGGGCCGCTTGCGCGGGACGACCGCGCCACGCTCGAAGATCTCGCCGCCCCAGACGCCCCAGGGCTCGGCTCGCTCGACCGCACCGGCCAGGCACTCGACGCGCAGCGGGCAGTCCCCGCAGAGCGACTTGGCCAGCTCGAGCTCGGCGGGCGAGTCGGAGAACCACAGGTCGGGGTCGAACTTCCGGCAGGGCAGGTTCGCCTCCACCTCGACGCTCACGTCGAGTGGGGCCAACGCCAGACTCATCCTCCGGTCACCTCTCTCTCACTTCGATCTCGTGGATCGCATTCCGACGTACTTCGGCGGGGCAAAAAACTGAGGCCGCGGATCCCGGTATGCGGGTTCCGCGGCCTCGAGGTGAGCCGGTGGTCTGATGGATCAGACCGGTCTACCTCGAGGTGGAACGCCGCGGACATCCGTGCGCTTCTTGGCGCCATCGATGCCCTTGCCCGCGAAGCCGCTGGTCCCCTCGACTCCGGTGATCGGCGCGACGGTCAGATTCAGCTCGGCCTGAACCGGGACCTGGTGCACCTGCGGAGCCGACGGTCGAGCGGCGAGGGCCACCCGGACGGACGACAGCGGAGCGACGGCAGACGGCATCGCCGCAAGACGCTCACAGGTGAAGATCTCCATTGGTGCCACCTCCCTGACTCTCCTCGTGCGACCGTGGACTCATCCCCGTTGAGCAGCCAGAACGGCGCCGCTCGCGAGGTGTGCCATGAGGCTATTCCTCGCCCTCGGGGGAGGGCAAACGATTTACGGCTACTTTTCAGAAGTTTTCTGTGGGCAGACCTCGTCCACGGTGGCACCCGCCACCAGCGCGAGCACCGTATCCCCGTATAGCCCGACTTTTCGGGGCCCGATCCCGGCGATCGCCACCAGTTCCTCGGTGCGCCCGGGCTTGCGTTCGGCCAGCGCGGTGAGCGTGGCGTCGGTGAAGACCACGTACGCCGGCACCTTCTGCGCGCCCGCCACCCGCTGCCGCCACTCGCGCAGCCGCTCGTACAGCTCGTCGTCGATGTCCGACGGGCAGGTCGGGCAGCGGCCCAGTTTGCGGTCCGCGCCGGCGAGCAGCGTGGCGCCGCAGATCCGGCACGAGACCACCTGCGGACGGCGCCGCTCGGCCCGCCGGGCCGGCCCGGCACCTCCGGCCCGCTCACCACCGCCGGACCGGTCGAGCTGGGGCAGGAACCGGGAGGGCCGCCGGGCCCGGCCACCGGGTGAGCGCGCCGTGGCGTACGACAGCCAGAGCCACTCCCGGGCCCGGGTGATCCCGACGTAGAGCAGCCGGCGTTCCTCCTCGACCTGCTCCATGGTCTTCGCGTACGTCGTGGGCAGCGTGCCCTCGGCCAGCCCGACCAGGAACACCGCGTCCCATTCCAGCCCCTTCGCCGAGTGCAGCGACGCGAGCGTCACCCCCTCGACGGTGGGCACGTGCTGCTGGGCGGCCCGCCGGGCGAGTTCCTCGCAGAAGCCGGTCAGGCCGGGTTCCGCCTCGGCGTCCGCCGCGTACTCCTCGGCGAGCTGGACCAGCGCGGCGAGTGCCCCCCACCGCTCGCGCGCGGCGCCGCCCGGCGGGGGTGCGTCGGGGGCCCAGCCGACAGCGGTGAGCGCCTCGACCACGGCGGCCGGCAGCGGTGTCCCCGCGTCGGCCGACCGGGTGGCGGCGCGCAACGCGATCATCGCCTGGCGCACCTCGGGGCGCTCGAAGAACCGCTCCGCGCCCTGGAGCACGTACGGCACCCCGGCCTCGGAGAGCGCCTTCTCGTACGCCTCGGACTGCGCGTTCGTGCGGAACAGCACAGCGATCTCCCGCGCCGGGGTGCCGCCCGCCACGAGTGCCCGGCAGCGGGCCGCTACCGCGTTCGCCTCGGCCGGCTCGTCGGTGAAGATCCGCAGTTCCGGCTCGGCGCCGGGCCGGCGCTGACCGTGCAGCTCCAGCCGCAGCCGCGCCTCGGTGCCCCGGGCCTGCGAGATCACCGCGTTGGCGAGCCCGACGACCTGCGGGGTGGAGCGGTAGTCGCGGACCAGCCGGACCACAGTCGCGCCCCGGTGCAGCCGGGGGAAGTCGACCAGGTACGACGAGGTGGCACCGGTGAACGAGTAGATCGTCTGGCTGGCGTCGCCGACCACCGTCAGGTCGTCCCGGCCGCCCAGCCACGCCTCCAGCAACCGCTGCTGGAGCGGGTTGACGTCCTGGTACTCGTCGACCACGAAGTGCCGGTACTGGTTGCGCACCTGCTCGGCCACGTCCGGGTGCTCCTCGATGCCCCAGACCGCGGCGCGCAGCATGTCCTCGAAGTCGATCACCCCGTTACCGCGTTTGAGCCGCTCGTACGCGTCGAACACGTCGGCCACCCGGGCCGGCTCGTACGGCGTCTCGCGCAGCGCCTTGGCCGCGGCCACCACGTACTCCCCGGGCTCGACCAGCGACGACTTGGCCCACTCGATCTCGGCGGACAGGTCCCGCGCGGCGGCCCGGTCGGCGCGCAGCCCCACCTTGGCGGCGGCGAGTGTGACCACCCGCACCTTGCTGTCCAGCAGTTCCGGCATGCCCCGCCCGGCCAGCAGCCGGGGCGCGAAGTAGCGGACCTGCCGCAGCGCCGCGGCGTGGAACGTGCGCGCCTGCACCCCCTGCACCCCGAGTACGCCGAGGCGGCTGCGCATCTCGGCGGCGGCGCGGGCGGTGAACGTGACCGCCAGTACATGCCGGCCGGCGATGTCGCCGGTCAGCGCCCGGTAGGCGATCCGCGAGGTCACCGCCCGGGTCTTGCCGGTGCCGGCGCCGGCCAGGATGCAGACCGGGCCGGCCGGTGCGGTCACCGCTGCGCGCTGCTCCGGATCCAGCCCGGCCAGCACCCGTTCCGCCGCTGAGTGAACGCCCACAGCAGGGAATCATCCCAGCATCGGGTGACGTTGCAGCGGTTAGCCTGGCCTGATCGGACCGGGCGCGAGCCACCCTTGGAGGACCAGACCATGCTGACGATGTATTCCACCCCGTGGTGCGGCTACTGCCACCGGCTGAAGTCGCAGCTCGACCGGGAGGGCATCGCGTACGAGGTGGTCGACATCGAGCAGGACCCGACGGCCGCGGACTTCGTGATGAGCGTCAACGGCGGTAACCAGACCGTCCCGACACTGCGCTTCGCCGACGGCAGCGCCCTGACCAACCCTTCGATCACCCAGGTCAAGCAGCACCTGGCCGCGCTGCCCGGCTGATCCGCCCGCGACGCCACGAGCGACCGTACCCGATCCGGGTACGGCCGCTCGCCGTCGTTCAGGCACCTCCGCGGCTGAGCACCCCGTCGTCGGCGGGCTGGCGGGGTGACGGGATCCGGACCGGCCCGGCGACCGGTGCGCTCAGCCCGCGGCCCCGCCACAGGTAGAGGCCCGCCGCCGTGGTGACGGCCCCCACCAGGGCGAACAGCAGCCGGTAGTCGAACACGCCGACGAGCAGCGCGCCGGTGCCGATGGAGAGCGCCTGTGGCCCGCTGACCAGCGCCTCCGACGCGGCGGTCACCCGGCCCAGCAGCCGCGGCGGCGTCCGCCGCTGGATCAGCGTGTTCAACCCCACCATGGTCAGCGGCAGCGAGAGGCCGGCCAGCAGCAGCGCCACCACCCCGAGCCACAACCGGGGGTACGCCAGCGCCAGCGCGGCGGGCCCGAAGAACGTCACGCCCGCGGCGAGCGCGCCGACCTCGCCGAACCGGCGGACCACGGCGGCCGAGAACAGGCCGCCGACCAGCCCGCCGATGCCCTGCACCATGACCAGCACGCCGACGAACGCGGCGTCGCGGTGCAGGCCGAGATCGACGTACGCGAAGATCAGCGACTCGGTGAAGCCCATCACCAGCGAGCCGAGCCCGTATCCGAGCAGCGCCCGGCGCAGCGCCGGCTCGCCGGTCAGGTGCCGCAGCCCCGCGCCCAGTTCGGACGGCCCGCGACGACCCGGCCGGGACGATGTGCCCTCCCGCACGTGCAGCCGCCCGACCACCGCCGCCGCGACGAGGAAGCCGGTCATGGCCAGCAGGACCAGCAGCCAGCCGCCGACGGCGGCGTAGACACCGGCTCCGGCCAGCGGCCCGATCAGCCGCAGCCCCTGCCGGACGGTCTGGAGCACCCCGTTCGCGTCGGCGAGCAGGTCGGGCGGAACCAGATGCCGGATCAGTCCGTTGAGCACCGCGGTGAGGGTGATGTACGAGAGCCCGTAGAGCGCGGCGACCACGTAGATCACCCAGACGTCGGACCGGTCCCGGACCGTGAGCAGTGGGCCGAGCAGGACGGCCGCGACCAGGTTGGCGGCGATGAAGAACGGCCGCCTGCGGTAGCGGTCGACCACCCAGCCGACCAGCGGGGCGAGGGCCATCGGCGCGATGACCGCGAAGATGGTCGCCCCGGCCATGCTGTCCGAACCGGTCAGATCCTTGACCCAGACAGCCAGGGCGAGCAACAGGACCGACTCCGCCGCCATGCTCGCGACGAGCGCGGCGAACAGGAGACGGAAGTCGGGGCGGCGCAGGACGGTGCGCATCGGGTTCCCTCCGGCGGGGTGCGCCACCAGGGCGCGTCGGGGGCGGGCGCTGGTGAAGACACCCTCCACGGTCCTCTTTTTGTCTCGTGACACGCCCGTGCCGGAACCTCCGGCGCCGGTCGCGCCGTCCATACTGACCGTGGGGGGCGAATTTCATACAGTTACCGTCGCGTCAAGCGGCGGTCGACGGGAAAGAGGACGCCGTGCCTCCTGCCGTACCAGGCCCGATTCTGCGCCGCCGCCGACTCGGCACCGAGCTGCGTCGGCTCCGCGAACAGGCCGGTCTGACCGGTGACCAGGTCATCGAGCGGATCGGCTGGGCCTCCGCATCCAAGTTGTCCCGTCTGGAGAACGGCCGCAGCCGTCCCGACCCGGACGACGTGGACGTGTTGCTGACGCTCTACGGCGCCGACGAGGAGCAGCGCGCGGAGCTGACCGGGATCACCCACGAGGCCGGCGACATGCGCGGCTGGCTGCGCAACTTCCCGGTGATGACCCAGCAGCAGCGCGCCTTCGCCGAGCTTGAGGCCGGTTGCGCGGAGATCTCCGAGTACAACCCGGTGCTGGTGCCGGGGCTGTTGCAGACGCCCGGGTACGCCCGGCACCGGATCATGTCCGCCGCGCAGGTCGCCGCCGAGGCCGGCGACCCGGAGACCGAGGATCCCGAGACCGAGGTACGCGCGCGGCAGGCCCGCCAGTCGCTGCTGACCCGCTCCCCCGAGGTGCCCCGCTACACGGCGGTGCTGGAGGAGGCGGCGCTCGGCCGCCGTGCCGGCCCGCCGGAGGTCCTGCACGAGCAGCTCGTCCACCTGTGCGAGATGGCGCTGCTGCCGAACGTGACGCTGCGTCTGCTGCTGCGGGACACCCGGGTCGGTGACTGGTACCTGCCGCCGACCGCGTTCTCGGTCTACCGGTTCGCCGATCCCCTCGATCCGGAGACACTCGCCATCGACTGTGGGTTCACCGACGTCATGTCGACCGAGGCAAACACCCTAAATCGCTATAAAGTGGTGTTCGAGTGGCTATGCTCGTCGGCGCTCTCCGCATCGGACACCCTCTCCTGGTTGATCGAGGCGACGGGACGGCCGACCGGCACGGCAGTCGAGTCCACGGTGGCGTACGGGCCGGCAACGGCGCCGACCCAACGTCGCCGGGACTCGGGACGCCTCACCACGGAACGGTGAACCGGCACGGACACCGCCCGCGCTCCGGCGTCGCTCGGTCCCATCGGAGCACCTCACCAGGAGCAAGCACCATGAACGAGATCCACACCAGCACGACCGCCCGCTCGGGACGGCTCGCCGGCGCCGCCTGGCGCAAGAGCACCCGCAGCCAGACCTCCAACTGCGTGGAGGTCGCGCCGCTCGGCTCCGGGCCGGCCACAGTGGCGCTGCGGGACAGCAAGGACCCGAGCGGACCGGTCCTGCTGTTCGACCGGGCCGGGTGGCTCGGCTTCCTCGCCGGCACGAAGAGCGGTCAGTTCGATCTGGACTGATCCGGCGAACCACGGGAGGGCCGTCGGCGCGAGCCGGCGGCCCTCCGCGCGTCCAGCCCCGACAACGGCGCTGACCTGGGATCCCCCGTTCGGTCGAGCTGGCGCGTTCCCCTTGCCGGGCGGACACATCGGCGTAACATGACGCGGGAGTGACGTGGAAGTTCCAGCGTGTAACCGCCGATTGTCCGGGGGACACCATGCGGTTCCTGATCGTCCGCACCGAGATCCGCACCGTCGCCGACGCCGACATCGCCGCCGCCTGGGCCGGCGGGGGCCGCCTGCGGGACGAGACGTGCACGCCGGAACCCCGCCGCCAGGTCGTCCACGCCGAGGACCGGGACGCCGCACTCCTGCTCGCCCGCGCACTGTCAGCAGTCGGTGCGGTGCGCGCGGGCCGGCACCGGGTCAAGGTGCTGCCGATCGAGGAACCCGCCCCCGGCCACCCGTACCGCTGGGACGGCGGATGACCGGACGCTGACGTCCGTCGTGGCCGGACCGGCCTCGCCAGTTCGGCGAGGTGGCTGTGTCCCACCGGCGGAGACGACGGCAACCCGGCGGCGACGGACGGTCAGCAGTGGCCGTCGAGCCAGCGGTGCACCAGGAACAACGCGATCGAGGACGGCGGCGGCAGGACCAGCCGGTCTCCCTCGCCCACCGGCACCGGCTCGTCCGCGAGCGCCGCACCGACCTCCCGGCGGGTGAACCAGCGCGCGTGCGCGATCTCGGCCAGGTCGACCCGGATCGGCGCGTCCGCGTCGGCGCGGGCCAGGAAGCCGAGCATCAGCGAGCCGGGGAACGGCCAGGGCTGGCTGCCCACGTACGCGATCTCTTCGACCGGGACGCCCACCTCCTCGCGGACCTCGCGCAGCACGGCGGCCTCGGCCGACTCGCCCGGCTCGACATATCCGGCCAGGCAGGAGTAGCGACGCCGGCCCGGGGTGCGCGGCCAGGCCGCGTTGTTGCCGAGCAGGCAGCGGCCCTCCGGGCCGTCCACCCCGTCGTGCACCAGCACGATCATGGCCGGATCGGTACGCGGCCAGACCCGCCCGCCGTCCGGGTCGATCCGCGACCAGCCGGCCTCGTCGACGCTCGTCGGCTTGCCGGTCGTCGACGAGAACCCGTGCCGCAGGTGCCAGTTGAGCAGCGCCAACGCGGTGGTGAACAGGCCCGCGTCCCGGTCGGTCATCAGGTGGCCGACCTCGCGCAGGTGGACCGGGCGGGTGTCCGGCAGCGCCGGCAGCGGCCCGTCCACCGCGAACACCGGTACGCCGTCCGGCTCGACGCCGAGGAACATCGGTACCGACCGGGGCACCTCGGCCAGCTCACCGGGGCCGATCAGGACCAGCTCCGGCGGGGTCGCCGCGCCCCGGACCAGCGCCCGTCCCTCGGCCGCGGAGTCCAGCACCAGCACCCGGGCCCGCTCCCACGCCTCGGTCAGCCAGCCCGGATCGGTACGCCGGTGCGCGGCCCGGTCGAGCGTCGACCGGGCCAGCGGCGGGGCGGACTCGCCGCTCATGCCGGTTCCGTACGCACCGGTGTCAGCGTGGCGAGCGAGTCGGCCACCCGCTCGGCGTCGCCGAGCACAACGGTGACCGCGCGGGCCGGGGCCAGGTAGCGGGCGGCCACCTCGGCCACGTCGTCCACTGTCGCGGCGGCCAGCCGGGCGGCGTGCTCGGCGAGGAAGTCCAGCCGTAGCCCGTTGCCGGCGTACGCGCTGGTCAGCGACGCGAGGCCGGCCTGGGTGGACATGCCGAGCTGAAGGGTGCCGAGGGCGTACTGGCGGGCCTGCTCCAACTCCTCCGGCTTCGGCGGCACCGTGGCCAGGCGGCCCAGCTCGTAGGTCGTCTCCACCAGCGCCGCCGCTGTCACCTCGGTGGCCACCTCGGCGCCGGCGACGAGCAGCGAACCGGCCACCGAGTGCTCCACGAGCGAGTGCGGCCCGTACGTGTAGCCCTTGTCCTCGCGGATGTTCTCCACCCAGCGGGAGGAGAAGTAGCCGCCGAAGATCAGGTTGGCGAGCTGCAGGGCGGCGTGGTCCGGGTGGGTGCGCGGCACCGCTGGGAGCGCGAGGCGTACCGAGGACTGCACCGAGCCGGGACGGTCGACGAGCAGCAGCGGCCCGGGTTCCAGCGGCGGCGCGGGGGGCACCTCGGCGACGTGGCCGTCACCGCGCCACCCGGACAGCGCCTGCTCGGCCGCGTCCAGCGCCCGGTCCGGCGCGACGTCCCCGACGAGCACCAGCACCGCGCCGGCCGGATGCACCCGCTCGGTGTGCAGCCGGCGCAACGGGGCCGGGCGGACGGCCCGGACCTGGTCCGGGTCGGGCGTCTGCTCCGCGTACGGGTGCCGGCCGTACACCCGCTTGAGCAGCGCGGTGCGGGCCAGGTGGGACGGCTGGCTCTGGGCGACCTGGATGCGGTCGACCAGCCGCTCCCGTTCGGTCTCCACCCAGTCGGCCGGGTAGGAGGCCCCGGTGAGCACCTCGGCGAGCAGTTCCAGCATCCGGTCCAGACCGGTGACCAGGCCCGCGCCGGAGAGCATCAGCCGGTCCGGGTCGAGACCGGCGGTCAGCCCGCCGCCGACCTTCTGCAACTCGGCCGCCAGCTCGGTGGCGCTGTGCGCCTCGGTGCCGGAGAGCATGGTCTGCGCCAGCATCGCGCCGCGGGCCAGGTGGGTGCGCCCGAACGGCATCCACAGCCGCAGCTCGACCAGCGGTACTGCGGACCGGCGTACCGCGATCACGGTGAGACCGTTGCCGAGCGTGCGCTCGGCCTGCTTGGGCACCTTGAGGCGGCGGTTCGGGCCGAGTGCCGGCAGCGGCCGCACAGCGGCGGTGGTCGTACCCGTGCTCATCGGGCTCCTCCGGCGACGACCTCGACTGACGCGCGGCGCTCGGGCCGCAGGGTGGTGGCGGCGGCGCGGACCTGTTCCTCGGTCACCTCGCCGACCAGCCGGGGCAGGTCGTTGAGCAGGCCGGGTTCGCCGCGTTGCTGTTCCAGCACCGCCATCCGCAGCGCGCGGCCGAGTACCGCGTCCGTGTCACGCAGCAGGTGGGTGGCCATCCGGGCCTGGGTACGCGCCAGCTCCCCCTCGGTCAGCCCGTCGGTGACCAGCCGGTCCAGTTCCTCGTCGATCGTGCGCAGCACCTTGTCCACGTCACCGCCGGGCGGCAGGTGCGCCTGGAGCAGCAGTGCGGTGGGGTCGCGCACGTCGAACGGGTCGCCCATGAAGCCGACGTACCCGCCGAGGCCGGTGACCGACCGGTCGCGCTGCACCAGCCGCTCGACCAGCCGGGAGGCGTCGCCGTCGGTGAGCACCTCGGCCAGCACCACGTACGGCAGGTAAGCGGCGAAGTCGCCGATCGGGTCGGGCACCCGCCACGCGCCGGCCACCGCCGGGAGCGGGGCCAGCGCGTCGGTGTACGTGCTGCGCCGTTCGGCGGTCAGGTCGGGCTCGGCGAAGTCGGGCCGCTGCGGGGCGGGCCGGGCCGGCACGTCCCCGAAGTGCCGCTCGATGAGCGTGGTCGCCTCGGCCACGTCGATGTCGCCGCTGACCGCGAGCACCGCGTTGCCGCTGGCGTAGTAGCGGCGGAAGAAGTCAGCGGCGTCGGACACGGTGGCCGACTCCAGATCGACGAAGGAGCCGTAGCCGTCGTGCGCGTTGGGGAAGGTGTCGAACATCACCGGGGGCAGCGTCAGCCAGGGGAACCCGCCGTACGGCCGGTTCAGCACGTTGACCCGGATCTCCTCCTTCACCACGTCCACCTGGTTGCGCAGGTTCTCCTCGGTCAGCCGGGGGCCGCGCATCCGGTCGGCCTCCAGGAACAGCGCCCGTTCCAGTGCGTTGGCGGGCAGCGTCTCGAAGTAGTCGGTGTAGTCCAGGTGGGTGGAGCCGTTGAACGTCCCGCCCGCGCCCTGGACGTGCCGGAAGTGGGCCAGCTTCTCCAGGTTCTCCGAGCCCTGGAACATCAGGTGCTCGAAGAGGTGGGCGAACCCGGTGCGTCCCTCCGGCTCGGAGCGGATACCGACGTCGTAGACCACCGCCACCCCGATGACCGGGGCGCTGCGGTCCGGCGTGAGCACCACGCGCAGGCCGTTGTCGAGGGTGAACCGTTCGACCGGGTACTTCGTCGCTGGGATCTTCGCGCTACGCGTCGGCACGAGATCGACACTAGCGCCTCGGTACCGGCTCTACCGCCGGTGTGCCCTGGCCGAACGGTCGACCGAACACTGCGGATTGGACATTCGACGAGAGGGCTTCCCCTGCGCCGCTGTGCTCGGCGCTCGTGCCCGGGGTGAAGCTTCGGGTGGCGCCACGGCCCTGCGGGCCGTCGTAGGAGGGTTGCCAGGGCCCGAACGCGGCCACCGCGGCGAGCGCCAGGCCGGCTCCCGCCACCGCGAGCACCAGCACCACTTCCCGCGCTCCGCTCGATCCGGCGTCCCGCGCCATGACCGCTCCCTCCGCGTCCGGCCGACCCCCCGACCGGTCTCCCGAGCAGCAGCATCGCGGTCGGGTTCCGGTCGCGCAGTCGGGCAGCCGACCGAAAGTCGACTGATTCCCGACTCAGGACCGGGCGGACGCGGGGCACGGTCAGCGGCGGCGCGGGCGCCGGCGAGGACGGGTTCCCGGAGCGGGGTGCGCGGCAGCGGGCGCGGTGATGGTCACCGGCACGCCGGACGGCTCCCGCGCACCGGTGAGCCGGCTCAGTTCACTGTCGCCGGGGCGTACCCGCGTGGTCTTGGGGTTGATGCCCGCGGTGCTCATCAGCCGGGCGACGTCGCGGCGCTGGTCCGGCAGGACGAGCGTCACCACAGTGCCCGACTCGCCGGCCCGCGCGGTCCGGCCGCCCCGGTGCAGGTAGTCCTTGGCCTCGGTGGGCGGGTCGGCGTTGACGACCAGGTCCAGCCCGTCCACGTGGATGCCCCGGGCCGCCACGTCGGTCGCCACCAGCGCGGTGACCTGGCCGGTGCGGAACTGTTCCAGGATGCGGGTGCGCTGCGGCTGCGACTTGCCGCCGTGCAGCGCCGCCGCGCGTACGCCCTTGGCGAGCAACTGACGGGCCACCCGGTCGGCGCGGTGCTTGGTGGCGATGAACACGATGGTGCGGCCCTCGCGGGCGGCGATGTGCGCCAGCGCGGCCGGCTTGTCCTCCGCGTCGAGGTGCAGCACGTGGTGCGTCATCGCGGTGACGGTGGCGGTGCCCGGGTCGACCGAGTGCGTCACCGGGTCGGCCAGGAAACGGCGGACCAGCCGGTCCACCCCCCGGTCCAGGGTGGCCGAGAACAGCATCCGCTGCCCGCCCGGCGCGACCTGCTCCAGCAGCTTGGTCACCTGCGGCAGGAAGCCCATGTCGGCCATCTGGTCCGCCTCGTCGAGCACGGTGATGGCCACCTGGTCCAGCCGGGCGTCTCCCCTGTCGATCAGGTCGTGCAGCCGGCCCGGCGTGGCCACCAGCACCTCGGCGCCGGCACGCAACGCGGCCGCCTGCCGGGTCAGCGAGAGCCCGCCGACCACAGTGGCGCAGCGCAGGCCGAGCACGGCGGCGTACGGAGCGAGCGCGTCGGTCACCTGCGCGGCCAGTTCCCGGGTCGGCACGAGCACCAGCGCCAGCGGGCGGCCCGGGCGGGCCCGGCGGCCGGCCGTACGGTGCAGCAGCGGCAACCCGAACGCGAGCGTCTTGCCGGAGCCGGTCCGGCCCCGGCCGAGCACGTCCCGGCCGGCCAGCGAGTCCGGGATGGTGGCCGCCTGGATCGGGAACGGCGCGGAGATGCCCTGCGCGGCCAGCTCGGAGACGAGCGCCGGAGCCAGGCCGGTGGCGGCGAACGTGGGCAGGGTCGTGGTCATGCGGAAAGCCTTCCTCGACGCGGCACGTGTCGAGGAAGGGCGCCGGACAGCGGCGCGTCACCGGTGGTCACCGGTGGTCACAAGCACGAACCGAAAGGGACGGGCCGGCCCGGCAGAGGCGGGCCGGCCCGTGCACCACGCCCGAAGGGGCGCGATGGTGGTGCTGGTTGATCCGAAGATCAGAGCGGACGGATGTTCTCCGCCTGCGGGCCCTTCTGGCCCTGGGTCACCTCGAACTCGACCCGCTGGTTCTCGTCCAGGCTCCGGTAGCCGGAGGTCTGGATCGCCGAGAAGTGGGCGAAGACGTCGGCGCCGCCGTCGTCCGGGGTGATGAAGCCGAAGCCCTTGTCAGCGTTGAACCACTTGACGGTGCCAATTGCCATGTGTTTCGTCTCCTTGACGGAACGGTCGGCCCGCACGTGTTGCGGGCCGGAGAGGAGCACCCCGCGCGTGGAATACGCGGCGTGCCTGTCGCTGCTGGTCGCCCCGCCCGGAGAACTCCGGACACAACAAAGAGCGCCTGGGGCCACAATCCGCCAGGCGCACACAGAGTCTCTGGAAACCAAAACTGCAACCCCGTCAACGTATCACGGATTCGTGCGCTGCGGGAGATCCGCCGGGATTTCCGGCACGGCGGCCACCAACGCGGCCAGCCCTTCGGCGTCGAGCAGGTCGGCCGGGCGGACCGTGGCGGAGTCCCGCACGTAGTGGAACGCGGCACCGACCCGGTCCACCGGCACCCCGGCCAGCTCCGCCCAGGCCAGCCGGTACATCGCCAGCTGCACCGCCGCCGCGTCGGCCTCCCGGCCGGCCGGCTGCCGACCGGTCTTCCAGTCGACCACGTCGTAGCGCCCACCCGGGCGGGCGAACACGGCGTCCATCCGGCCCCTGACCACCACCCCGGCGACGACGGTGGCGAACGGCACCTCCACCTCCACCGGCACCCGGTCGGCCCACTCGCTGGCGAGGAACCGCTCCTGCAACTCGGCCAGCGCCTCGTCCGGGGCCGCGTCCTCGTCCGCCGCGCCGGGCAGCTCGTCCACGTCGAGCAGCCGGTCGGCGCCGAAGCGCTGCTCCAGCCAGGCGTGGAACGCGGTGCCCCGCCGGGCGTACGGGTTCGGTTCCGTCGGCATCGGGCGGCGCAGCGTCCGGGCCAGCGCCTCCGGGTCGCGGCGCAACGCCACCAGCTGGGTCACCGAGAGCTGGCCGGGTAGTTCGACCTCGACCGCCTCGGCCTGCCGGGCCAGCTCCGCCCGCTCGGCGAGCAGCAGATCGGCCTCGCGCCGCCACCGGGCCACAGCGGCGTCCTCCCCGGTCGTGGCGAGCACTGCCGCCTCGCGCCGGGCCGCCTCCGGGTCGGCCAGGAAGCGGCGGACCAGCGCCGCCGCCTCGGTCAGCGCCGGACGGCGGGCGCCCAGCGGGTCGGCCGGCCACTCGGCCCGCAGCACCGTCTCGGTGGTCGGATTCGCCGCGTCCCCGGCCGGCTCGGGCGTCCACGCGTCCACCACGTGCCCGTCCGCACCCGCCAGGCAGGCGTCGTGCACCTCCCGCAGGAACACCGACGGGCCGCGGAACCGCTTGGTCCCCTCCCCCCACCAGTAGCCGGAGCAGAGCAGCAACCGGCGGGGGCGGGTCACCGCCACGTACGCCAGCCGGCGCTCCTCCCGCTCGTCGTGCGCCCGCCAGGCGTCGGTGAAGTCGGTCAGCGCCCGGGCCACGCCGCGCTGGTCCTCCGCCTCCGGCAGAGCCAGGTCGGGCAGCCCGTCCGCGTCGCCGCGCAACGGGAACGGCAGCACACCCAGGCCGCCCAGCCAGTGGTCGGAGTTGCGGACCGGCCCCGGCCAGACGCCCCGGGTCATCCCGGCCACCGCCACCACGTCCCACTCCAGGCCCTTCGCGGCGTGCGCGGTGAGCACCTGCACCGCGCCGGCCACCACCTCGACCTCGCCGGGCGCCAGCCCGCGCTCCTCGTCCTCGGCGGCGGCCAGGTAGGCGAGGAAACCGGCCAGCGTGGCGCCGGGTGTCTCGCCGCTGAACCGGGCCGCCACGTCGCCGAGCGCGTCCAGGTGGGCGCGGGCCAGTCCGGCGTCGCCCGCGCCGTCCCGCCCGGCCCGGACCGCCACCTCGACGTCGAGGCCGATGGTCCGCTCGATGTCCGCGATGAGTTCCGGCAGCGACTGGTCCAGCCGGTAGCGCAGCAGCGCCAGCTCCATCCCGTACGAGCGCAGCCGGGCGTAGCCCTCGGCCGAGTACGCCTGCGCGGGCCCCAGGTCCGCCAGTGCCTCGACCAGCGTGGCCTCGTCCAGCGCGTCCACGGTGATCTCCGGGCCCTCGTCGCCCGTGAACTCGCGGCGGCTGCGGGCGATGGCGCGGGCGCGGCGGTGCAGGGCGACCAGGTCACGCGGGCCGATCCGCCAGCGCGCACCGGTGAGCAGCCGCAGCAGCGCCGCCCCGTCAGCCGGGTCGGCGAGCACGCGCAGCGTGCACACCACGTCCCGTACCTCCGGGGTGTCCAGCAGCCCACCCAGGCCGACCACGTCGACCGGCAGCCCGCGGGCACGCAGCGCCGCCTCGATCGCCGGGATCTGGCTGCGCAGCCGCACCAGCACCGCAGTGGTCGGGCGGCGGTCGGCCGGGATGTGCTCGGGCAGCGCACCCGTCGTCCCGGCCGCGCCCCGCCACGCCGCCAGCACGCTGTCCGCGATCCAGTCGGCCTCGTCGGCGTACGTCTGGAGCAGCGCGCAGTGCACGGTGCCGCCGGCCTGCCCGCCCGGCGTGCGGTGCGGGATCGGGTCGCGGACGCTGAGCGCGGCGTGCAGTTCCGGCACCCGCGCGCCGGCCGCCCGCAGCGGCACCGACAGCGTGTTCGCCACGCCGAGGATCTCCGGCCGGTTACGCCAGCTCGTGGTCAGGCTGAGTACGTCGGCGGGGCTGCCGTCGGTGCGGGCGAACTCGGCCGGAAACCGGTCGAGCGTGCCGGCGCTGGCCCCGCGCCAGCCGTAGATGGACTGGCACGGGTCACCCACGGCGGTGACCGGGTGGCCGCCGCCGAACAGCGCGTTGAGCAGCACCACCTGGGCGTGGCTGGTGTCCTGGTATTCGTCGAGCAGCACCACCCGGAACCGGTCCCGCTCGATCACGCCGACGCCGGGGTGGTCCCGCGCCACCCGGGCCGCGCGGGCGAGCTGGTCGGCGAAGTCCATCGCCTCGAAGTCGTCCTTGCGCCGGGCGTACGCGCGCACCAGCGGCAGCAGCTTCAGCCGGGTCCGCTGGAGCTGGAGCGCCTTGCGGACGTCGGCGTAGACGCGGCCCGGCCGGGACTGCACGTCGGCGAAGAACCGACCGGTCCAGGCGGCCAGCTCGTCCGGGTCGACCAGGTGCTCGTCCAGCTCACCGGCGAGCGCCAGGACGGCGTCGGTGATGGTCGACGGCATCCGGTCCACCTCGGACATGTCGCCGTCGTAGTTGCGCACCAGCAGGTCGACCAGTTGCCAGCGGGACGCCTCGGTGAGCAGCCGGGTGGTCGGCTCGTACCCGGCGCGCAACCCGTGCTCGGTGACGATCCGCCCGGCGTACGAGTGGTACGTGGACACGGTCGGCTCGCCCGCCAGCGGGTCGTCGTGCGGATCCCGCCCCGGCCGGCCGAGCCGCCGGATGAGCTGGTCGAGCCGGGTCCGGACCCGGTGTGCCAGCTCACCCGCCGCCTTGCGGGTGAAGGTGAGGCCGAGGATGTGCTCGGGGCGTACGTAGGAGTTGGCGACCAGCCACACCACCCGCGCGGCCATCGTCTCGGTCTTGCCCGAGCCGGCGCCCGCGACCACCAGCAGCGGCTCCACCGGCGCGGCGATGATCGCGGCCTGCTCCCGGGTCGGTGCCGGCAGCCGCAGCAGCCGGGCCAGCTCGACCGGCGTGTAGCGGGGCCCGGCGTCGGCGGTGCGCGGCGCGGGCGTGGCGGAGGCGCCGAACAGCGCCGGCTGAACGCTCATGACTCTTCCGGTGGGGCTTCGACCACCTGGCGGCCCTGGCCGGAGACCGGGCAGCTGGTGCGTACCGGGCAGACCCGGCACTTGGAGTTGGCCACGGCGGCGAACGTCGAGGCGGCCATCGTGTCGGCGGTACGGCGCACCAGCGCGGTGGCCCACCCCGCCTCCGGGCCCTCCCCGGAAGCCGCCTGGGTCTGCTCCTTGGCGTCGCGCGCACCGGTGCCGAGCTGCACCAGCGCGGCCCCGCCCGTCTCCTCGCCGAACTCGGCGAACCCGCCCGCCTCCACCGCCGCCTGGTACGCCCCGAGCTGCGGATGCTCGGCCACCTCCCGCTCGGTGACAGCCGTCGACTTGCCGGTCTTCAGGTCGATCACCACGAGCCGCCCGTCGTCGTCGACCTCCAGCCGGTCGACCCGGCCGGTCAGCTCGATCGGGCGGGACGGGTCGTCGAGGCGGACCGCGAACTCGTGCTCGATCGCGAGCAGCCGGCGCGGGTTGCCGGCCAGCCAGCGCAGCAGCTTGTCCACCATCGCCTCGGCGCGCTGCCGTTCCGGGCCGGCCATCCACCGGGCGGCCAGCTCGATCGCGTCGAACCGGGCGGCCACGTACTCCAGCAACGCCTCCCGGTCGACGCTCGCGTCCTCCGCGAGCATCGCGGCGGCGTGCACCAGGTTGCCCACGCCCTGAGCGGCGCTCGCCGGCGCGCTGCCGCCGTGCCGTTCCAGCAGCCAGCGCAGGCTGCACCGCAACGCGCTCTCCATCGCCGACGGCGTGACCCGCACCGGCTCGCCCTCGTCGACCAGCGGCCGGTCGTCGGACAGGCCACGCAGCCCCCACCAGTCGTCCGGGTGCGCGCCGGGCACCCCGGCGGCGGCCAGCCGCGCCAGCTCACCCGCCGCCGCGTGCCGCCGGGTGATCGGCGTCGCCGGGTCGGTGACGGCGGTACGCAGCTCCGCCACCAGCGCGGACAGGGTGAGCCCACGCGGCGGCAGGGTGACCGGGAGCGCCGCGGGCGGCCCGTCCTGCGGCTGCTCGTCCCCGTGCGGCACCGGCCCGTCCGCGGTGCCTCCGCGCGTGGCCGTACCGGTCGGGCCGTTCCCGGGCCGGGCCGGGCCGGTCGGTCCGTTCCCCGTCGGGTTCGGGCCGCCTCCGCCGGTGGCGGGTGGGTCGGCGGCGGCCAGCTCGTGCAGGAAGCGGCTCGGCTGCTCCTCGTGGTCGTCCCCGCCGACCGCGGCGGACGCGACGGCGGTGACCAGCAGCCGCCGCCGGGCCCGGCTGATCGCCACGTGGAACAGCCGCCGCTCCTCGTCGAGCAGCGCTGACGTCTGCCCGACCAGGCTGGCCCGCAGCCCGGCGCCGTCGGCGCGACCGGCGAGCACGTCGACGAGCCGCTCCGAGCCGAGCAGGCTGCCGCGCAGGCGCAGGTCCGGCCAGACGCCCTCCTGCACCCCGGCCACCGCGACCAGATCCCACTCCAGCCCCTTGGCGGCGTGCGCGGTGAGCAGGCGTACCGCGTCACCCCGGTCGGCGGCGGCGGCGAGCGTGTCGGCGGGCAGCTCCTGCCCGAGGACGTGGTCGAGGAACACCTCGGTACGCGCGCCGGGCAGCCGGTCGGCGAACCGGGCCGCCGCGTCGAAGAGGACGAGCACGGCGTCCAGGTCACGGTCGGCGGCCTCGGCCCGCCACCGCTGGGCGGTCTCGTGCTCGCCGGTGGCCGCCCGCCCCCGGGTGATCGCCCCGGCCCAGCGTTCGGCCAGCCCGCTCTCCCGCCACACCGCCCAGAGCACGTCCTCGGCCGTGGCGCCGGGCCGGCCGGCCGTCTCCCGGGCGGTCGCGAGCAGGTGCGCCACCGCCTGCGCGGGAGCCGCCCAGCGACGCTCGATGGTGGCCAGTTCCGCCCTGTCGCGCAGTGCCTCCACCAGCAGCTCGCCGGAGGGACGGCGGTCGCCGCCGGCCAGCGCCAGCGCCCGCAGGCCCTGGCGCAGCCGCCGCTCGGCCAGCGGGTCGGCCCCGCCCAGCGGCGAGTGCAGCAACGCGACCGCCGCCTCCTCGTCCAGCCGGTCGGGTTCGAGCGCGCAGCGCAGCAGGAGCAGCAGCGGAGCGACCGCCGGCTGGAGGTGCAACGGCAGGTCCTCGCCGTGCACCACGGTCGGCACACCGGCCGTGTGCAGCGCCCGCCGCAGCGATGGCAGTTGCCGGCCGGTGGAGCGGACCAGCACCGCCATCCGGGACCAGGGCACGCCGTCGAGCAGGTGCGCCTCACGCAACGCGTGCGCCAGCCACGCCGACTCGCTGGTGGCGGACCGGAACGTCCGTACCTCGACAGTTCCCGCGGGCGCCCCGGGAAACGGGCGCAGCCGCCGGTGCGCCGCCGGGCCGCGCAGCCGCCGGGCCAGCCGGGCGGTCGCCGCGAGCAGTTCCGGCCCGGCCCGGTACGAGGTGGTCATCGTGACCTGGGCCGCCGGCGCACCGGAGGCGGTGCGGAACCGGTGCGGGAACGTGGTGACGCCCGCCGGGTCGGCACCGCGGAACGCGTACGTGGACGAGTCCGGGTCGGCGAACGCCACCAGGGACCGCCCGCCCCCGGCCACCACGGCGAGCAGGTCGAGCTGGGCCGGGTCGGTGTCGGCCAGCTCGTCGACGTACACGTGGGCCAGGCGACGGCGCTCGGCGGCGAGCAACTCGGGATCGTCGAGCAGCATGCCGGTGGCGGCACGCACCAGTTCCGCCGGGTCGTACGCGACCGAGCCCCGGTTGCTCACGTCGCGCAGGGCGAGCACGGCGACGTACTCCCGCAGGAAGCGCGCGGCGGCCGGCCAGTCGGTGCGGCCCAGCTTCTCGCCCAGCCGGGCCAGCTCGACCGGGCCGACGCCGCGCTCCGCGGCACGCATCAGCAGGTCGCGGAGCTGCTGGGCGAACGCCCGGGTACGCAGCGCGGGGCGCAGGTCCTCCGGCCAGCCGACCGGGTCGTCGCCGGGTTCCTCCCCCACCACGTCGAGCAGCTCGCGGATGATCAGGTCCTGTTCCGGGCCGGTGAGCAGCCGGGGCGAGGGCTCGCCGCGTTCAGCCGCCGCGCGGCGCAGCAGCCCGAAGGCGTACGCCGGGAACGTGCGCACCAGCGGCTCGCGGACCACGCGGTGCCCGTCCCCGGCGATCCGCGCCTCGATCCGGTGGCGCAGTCCGGTGGCACCGCGCCGGCCGAAGGTGAGCACGAGGATCCGCTCCGGGTCGACACCCTCGGCCACGCGGGCGGCGACCGCCTCGACCAGAGTGGACGTCTTCCCGGTGCCCGGTCCACCCACGACGAGCATCGGCCCGTCGGTGTGCGCGACCACCTCGGCCTGCACCGAGTCGGCGTTCGTGCCAGGCTCCGGGTGCGCGGCACCGCCCGCCGACCCCCCGGATCGCGGCTCCGCCTCGGCCGGTCCACCGGACCGACCCACCCCCTGCCCCGCCCCGGCGTCGTGGGTGACCCCCGCCTCCGCGCCACCGGGCCGGCGCACCAACCGGTACGCCTGCATCACCGACATCCCACCATGCCGGTACGACACCCGGGAACCGACCGCCGTCCGGCCCGTCACCAGCTCACCCGCATGCAGCGCCTAGATCAACACCACCACGGGGAAATGGCCACACCCCACAAGCCCGGACACCACCACCTCCGCGAGATGGTGTCGATCACGCACGGGCGGCCGACCGGGCGCGCGTCACGTGAGGCGGGCGTCGACCAGGTCCAGCGCGGCGGGGACGCCGTCGGCGACCATCAGCAGGTCCAGCGCGGCCGGCTTGAGGAACCGCTGCTCACCGAGCCCGCGGATCCAGTCGAGCAGCGGCCGGTAGAACCCGTCCACGTCGACGATCACCATCGGCTTGGCGTGCAGGGCCAGGGTGGCGGTGGTCCAGACCTCGAACAGCTCGTCCAGTGTGCCGAGCCCGCCGGGCAGCGCCACGAACGCGTCGGACTTCTCGTCCATCAGCGTCTTGCGGCTGGCCAGGCTGTCGGTGACCAGCAGCTCGTCGGAGTCCAGGTCGGCCACTTCCAGGTCGACCAGGGACTGCGGGATGACGCCGACGGTGCGACCGCCGGCCGCCCGCGCGCCCTGCACCACGGCGCCCATCATCCCGACGCAGCCGCCTCCGCTGACCAGCGTGTGGCCGCGCCGGGCCAGTTCCTCGCCGGTCTCGGTGGCGAGCGCCAGCCAGCGGGCGTCGAGAGTACGGGAGGACGCGCAGAAGACACAGACGTTGGCCACGGATCAGCTCCGTCCCGCCGGGCCGTCGGGGGCGGCGTCGGCGGCGGCGCGCTGGTCGGCGGCCACCCGGGCGACCGCCTCCTCGCGGACCGCCTCCTGCTCGGCGGAGAGTACGGCCTCGGCCTCCACGATGTGCCGGACCGCCTCGTTGACGTCGTCGGTGAGGCAGATCAGGTCCAGATCGGCCGGGCCGATCTTGCCCTCGGCGGCCATCGTGCCGCGCAGCCAGTCGAGCAGCCCGCGCCAGTAGCCGGTGCCCATCAGCACGACCGGGAAGCGGGTCACCTTGCCGGTCTGCACCAGGGTGAGCGCCTCGAACAGCTCGTCCAGGGTGCCGAAGCCGCCGGGCAGCACCACGAACGCCTGGGCGTACTTGACGAACATGGTCTTGCGGGCGAAGAAGTAGCGGAAGTCGATTGCCAGGTCGACCCAGTCGTTGAGGCCCTGCTCGAACGGCAGCTCGATACCGAGCCCGACGGAGAGGCCGCCGGCCTCACCGGCGCCCCGGTTGGCGGCCTCCATCACGCCGGGGCCACCGCCGGTGATCACGGCGTACCCGGCGCGGGCGAGGGCGCCGCCCAGTTCCTCGGCCATCCGGCACTCCGGGCTGTCCGGCTTGCTCCGGGCGGAGCCGAAGACGCTCACCGCCGGGGGCAGGTCGGCGAGGGTGTCGAAGCCCTCGACGAACTCGGAGAGGATCCGCAGCGCGCGCCAGGCGTCCTTGGTCTTCCAGTCGCTGCGGCCCCGGGAGTCGAGCAGCCGCTGATCCGCCGTACTCGTCGGAATCGCCCGATTGCGCAACGTCACCGCGCCGCGGTGACGCTCCCCCCGGTTCCGCTCCTCCCGCCGGCCGTCCCCGGCAGGCATTTCCCTGCTCTCGCCCATGGGGTCACCGTAGTAGAGGGGCTCCGGCGCGGCGCGCAGGCCCGGAAGCCGGAGAAATCTTTGGATCCGGGCAACTAAATCGGTCGCACGTACGTCTTACTATTCACATACCCGGTATACCCCGGGCGACGCGCCTTCGGGGGAGGAGCCAGCGTTGATCAGTAACAGCGAGATGATCCGGATTCGCCGTCAGATGCAGCGGCGGATCCGTGACGTGGTGGCCGAGCGCCGCCGCGCCCGGATGATGGAGACCCACCGGTCCGACCTGACCGCCGAGACCGGCGAGGCGGACGCACCCTTGACGACGACCGTCTGACGATCCCGGGGCCCGCGAGGCGGGCGCGGGCCCCGCGATCGCAACGCGTCAGGCCGGCGCCAGCCAGCGGTGCAGCGTCGCCGCGCCGTCCCGGATCTTGGTCAGCTCGACGTGCTCGTCCTTGTGGTGCGCCAGGTTCGGGTCACCGGGGCCGAAGTTCAGCGCCGGAATGCCCATGGCCGCGAACCGCGCCACGTCCGTCCAGCCCAGCTTGCCGATCGGTGCGGCACCGACCGCCGCCAGGAACTCCTGCGCCGCCGGGCTCTCCAGTCCGGGCGGCGCACCGGCCGCCGCGTCGGTGACCTCCAGATCGAAGCCGGCGAAGACCTCGCGCAGGTGCGCCTCGGCGCCCGCCGGGTCGCGGTCCGGGGCGTACCGGTAGTTGATCTCGATCTCGCAGCGGTCGGGGACGACGTTGCCGGCGACCCCGCCGGTGATCCGGACCGCGTTGAGACCCTCGCGGTAGTCGCAGCCCTCGATGGTCACCCAGCGGGCCTCGTACGTGGTCAGCCGCCGCAGCACCTCGCTCGCGCCGTGGATGGCGTTCACGCCGTGCCAGGAGCGCGCCGCGTGGGCCCGCTCGCCGTGCGTGGTGACCACCGCCCGCATGGTGCCCTGGCAGCCCGCCTCGACGATCCCGTACGTCGGCTCCAGCAGCACCGCGAAGTCGGCCTCCAGCCACTCGGGGTGGCTCTGCGCGACCAGGGTGAGGCCGTTGTACCTCGACTCGATCTCCTCGGCCTCGTAGAAGAAGTACGTGACGTCGTAGCGCGGGTCGGGCAGCGTCACCGCCAGGTGCAGCGCGAAGGCGACACCGGACTTCATGTCGGAGGTGCCGCAGCCGTACATCAGGTCGCCGCGCATGGTCGAGGGGAAGTTGCCGTTGAGCGGAACGGTGTCCAGGTGGCCGGCGAGCACCACGCGCTGCGCCCGGCCCAGGTCGGTGCGGGCCATGACGGTGTTCGAGTGCCGGTAGGTGGTCAGGTGCGGCACTCCGCGCAGCACCTCCTCGACGCAGTCGGCGATGGCCTTCTCGTTGAGGGATACCGACTCGATGTCGACCAGGGCGCGGGTCAGCGCCACCGGATCGGCCAGGACCTCGGGGGTCAACGGGTTCTGCATGTCTCGCACGGTACCGTCAACCTCGGTGGGCGCGATGAACACGTGCCGCGCCCCCGGACGCGGGCAGCGGCGGACGCCGCCGCCGGAGGAGAAGGGTGACACCGTGACGTCCGCACCATCCGCCTGGGGCATCGGCCTGGCCACCGTCACCGCTCAGGACCAGGTGCTCGACACCTGGTACCCGACCGGCAAGCTGGGTCTGGGCGAGCTGCCGCTGGTGCCCGGCGAGGACCGGGCCGACGTGCTCGACCTGCCTCCGGGCGCGATCGGCGAACGGGCGCTGCCCGGCCTGCGCACGGTCGAGGTGACCACCGTGATCGGCTCGCTGGACGACCCGATCAAGGACGCCTCCGACGCGTACCTGCGGTTGCACCTGCTCTCCCACCGCCTGGTGCGGCCCAACGAGGTGAACCTCGACGGCATCTTCGGCAAGCTGGCCAACGTCGCCTGGACGTCGGCCGGGCCGTGCCCGCCGGAACGGGTGGACGAGCTGCGCGTCATCGAGCGGGCCGCCGGGCGCCACCTGTCCGTGTACGGGGTGGACAAGTTCCCCCGGATGACCGACTACGTGGTGCCGTCGGGCGTGCGGATCGCGGACGCGGACCGGGTCCGGCTCGGCGCGTACCTGTCGTCCGGCACCACTGTGATGCACGAGGGCTTCTGCAACTTCAACGCCGGCACGCTGGGCACCTCGATGGTCGAGGGCCGGATCGTGCAGGGCGTGGTGGTCGGCGACGGCTCCGACGTCGGCGCGGGCGCCTCGATCATGGGGACGCTCTCCGGCGGTGGCACGGAGAAGGTGCGCATCGGTGAGCGCAGCCTGGTCGGCGCGAACGCCGGCATCGGCATCTCGCTCGGCGACGACTGCGTGGTCGAGGCGGGCTGCTACGTCACCGCCGGCTCCAAGGTGACGCTGCCGGACGGCCGGACGGTCAAGGCCCGCGAGCTGTCCGGCGTCGACGGGCTGCTGTTCTGGCGCAACTCGGTGACCGGCGCGCTGGAGGCGAAGCCCCGCACCGGCCAGGGCATCGCGCTCAACGCCGCGCTGCACGCGAACGACTGAGCCGTACCCCCGACCGGGTCCGCGACGGCGACGGCCGCGCGGACCCGGACGGGCCGGCTCACCGCAGGCGGTACGCCTGGATGATCCGCTGGGTCACGGTGTTGCCGGCGTCGTCACGGGCGGTGGCCCGCAGCGACGCGTACCCCGGGCCGGCCGGGTGCCGGACGGTCGCCGTCCACCCCCCGCCCTGCTTCTTCGATGCCGCCTTGCGCCAGGTCTTGCCGCCGTCGTAGGAGACGTCGACGGTGAGCGCCACGACCCGGCCGGACGGTGCGCCGGGCTGGCGCTGCACCGTCACCGGCACGGTGAACGTCCGGCCCGCCGGGGCGGAACTGTCCACCGCCAGCGGCGGCGTGAACCGGACCGCCATGGCCGGGAGCCGGGCCGGCACGTCGCCCGGCACGCGCTTGGAGCGGAACGTCCACGTCGCCGAGACCTCGGTGCTCAGGTCGGTGAAGCCGCGCGTCGCGCTCGTCTCCAGCCGGTAGTTCGCCGTCCCCGGCGGCACCGTGAACTCGCCGTAGCCCGGGTAGGGCGACTCACCGACCAGCTTGCCGTTGCGGTAGAGCCGGGTCTGCTCGGTGTCGTTGAGCGAGCCGCCCGGGTGCCCGGCCGCGTCGCTGTGCACCGGCAGCAAGACCACGAAGGTGTCGCCGATACGGGTGATGCCCTCCTCCGGCCACCGCGGCTGCGGGAACGACGGGCCGAACGGGGCCTTGTTCCACTCGTCGCGGTAGGTGTGCCCGGCCCGGTAGCGAATGGGCACCGACCCCAGCACCGCCCGCGGCTGGAGCCACCCCTGCTCGTCCCGCTCGCCGAAGGACAGTTCGGCGCTCCAGCGGGTCCGGGTGGTGCTGAGGTGGTGGATCCGTTTGCCCGGCACCCGGACGGGCAGGACGATCGCCGAGCCGCCCATGTTGTAGTCGGGCTCCGCGTACACGACCAGTTCGGTGTCCATCCCGGTGTAGCCGGCCGCGAACCGGTTCGCGACGGTGGCCAGGTCGGCCGGCCGGTAGTGCCGGACGAAGCCGGTCGGGAACCGGCCCGGGAACAGCTCGTTCAGGCCGTAGAAGTACGGGCTGCGCTCGGGCGCTGTCGGCTCGGCCCACTGGCTGGCGAGCGAACCGACGAACAGCTTGTCCGGGACCGTGCGGCCGAGCTGGGCGGAGTGGAGACCTTCGAACCTGTCGGTCCAGAGCCCGAAGGTGTTGTAGTAGTCACCGAATCCCCAGGCGGCGGAGAGGTCGATCAGCAGTGGCGCCGCGCCACGCTGCGGCACCGTGGTACGGATCGGCTTCGCCCGCCGGGCGTCCAGCGTGAGCCGCTGGTTCCCGGTCACCACCAGTTCCGGCTGGGCCAGGAAGGAGACCTCCGACCAGCCCTGGTCACCGTCCACGAAGATCAGGCTCTGCACGCCGTACCGGCCCTTCGGTACGCGGATGCGGGCCTCGCCGTCGGCGTCGTACACGTCGCGGTAGCTGACGTCGTCGAGCCCCAGCAGGCTGGTGTAGTAGCCGCCGGTAAGTGCGCCGGAGCGGTCGCGGTGCGTCACCGTGAGGTCGTAGCTCTCCACCTCGCGGTCGACCGCGAGCGGGGTCACCGCCACCGAGTCGCCGGCGCGGGCGACCAGGCGGCCGGTCCAGTAGCCGTCGGTGCCGAGCCGGGTGTCCACCACGACCGTCACCTGGGCGGTGCCGCCCGCCGGGACGGTGAGCCGGGAGGTGCTGAGGGTGAGCATGCCGGCCGGTGCGGTCCGTCCGCCCGGTCCGGTGAACCGGGTGCTCAGGTCCAGCGTGAGCGGGGCGTTCCCGCCGTTGCGGTAGGTGACCGTCCGGCTGATCGGCTGGTCGTCGGTGTGCGGCCAGGTCGCGAGGCCGAACGAGACGGACGCCGGTTCGCTCGTCACCTGCTGGGTGATCGCACGGGCCACGTCGACCCGGCCCGCGCCCTGCTGGAACGCGGTCTGCTCCGGGTGCGGCTTCGCCGACGCCATGAGCGTCGCCTTGTAGCGGGCCGGCGTCCAGCCGGGGTGCTGCTGGGCGAGCAGCGCGACCGCGCCGGCCACGTGCGGGGCGGACATCGACGTGCCGGACAGCGAGGCGTACCGGTCCCCCACCGGGTCGCCGATCTGGCCGTTCGCGGCCCGCGCGGCCACGATCTCCACACCCGGCGCGGTGATGTCCGGCTTGATCGCCCCGTCGCCGGCGCGGGGTCCGCGGCTGGAGAAGTCGGCGAGTTCGTCGTTCCGGTCCACCGCGCCGACCGCGAGGGCTGCGTCGGCGGTGGCCGGCGAGCCGACGGAACCGTCCGCGCCGTCGTTGCCGGCGGAGATCACGAACAGCGTCCCGTACTGCTCGGTGAGCGTCCCGATCGCCTCCTCCAGCGGGTCCACCTCCGGGGTGTCGCCGCCGCCGAGGCTCATGTTGACCACGGTGGCCCGCTGCTCCGCCGCGGCCCACTGCATGCCGGCCAGGATGGCCGAGTCGGTGCAGCCAAAGACCTCGCACACCTTCCCGGACAGCAGCGTGGCGTCCGGCGCCACGCCCCGGTACTTCCCACCGGAGGCGGCGCCGGTGCCGGCGATCGTGGAGGCCACGTGCGTGCCGTGGCCGACGATGTCGTCCGGGTCCGCCTCCTCGGTGAAGTTGCGCGACTGGGCGACCTTGCCGGCCAGATCCGGGTGGGTGAGGTCGACGCCGGTGTCGAGCACCGCGACCCGCACGCCCTTACCGGTCCAGCCGGCGGCCCACGCGGTCGGCGCTCCGATCTGCGGCACGCTGTGGTCGAGTGTCAGCCGCCGCCGGCCGTCGAGCCAGATCCGGTCGACACCCCCCGCCGCGTCGAGCCGGGCACCGGAGCGGTCCGCGCTCACCGCTTTCCAGAGCGCGCCGGTGTCACCCTTGTCGGCGACGACAGCCGCGCCGGCGATCGCCGGCAGGTCGCGGGTCACCCGCGCGCCGGCGAGCGGGGCCGTCGCCCGCCGGGCTGCTCCCGGCCGGTACGTCACGAGCAGTGGTACGGTGCCGCGGCGCGCGTCGTCGTACCCGGCCTCGATCAGCCCGGTCACGTCGAACAGCCGCCGGTCGAGTCTGCCGGCGCGGACCAGCGGGAGCGCGTCCTGGGGCAGCACGGTGAGCCGGTCACGCTCCCGCCCGACCAGGAACTGGATGCCGGCACGGCCGGTGCCGGGGCGTACCGCGGCACGACCGCCGGGGGCGACGGTGACCCGGTCGCCGGTGATCAGGGTGACGGTGACCGGACCGGCGCCGGTCTGGGCGGACGGGCCGGTGGGCGCGGACGGGCCGGTGGGCGCGGCGGCCGGCGCGGGCACCGGCAGGCCGAGCGCCAGCGCCAGGCCGAGGCCGACCGCCGTCAGCTTTCTGCGGTTCCGGAGCAACCTTCCTCCTTCGTCAGGCGTTTCATCGATGAGAGACACATCGACGCGGATATCAGGATTGCATACCAGGTATGCAACAGGAAGTCGCCGATCCGACGGAACCACCACCCCACTCCCGGGCGGGCCGGGACGATCGAGCGATGACCTCCATGAAGGACCGGATGCTGGCCGGCGAGCAGTACATCGCCGACGACCCCGCGATCATCGCCGACCTGCAGCGCGCGGCCCGGCTCGGCGAACGCTTCAACCGCAGCTCCGCCGACGACCCTCCCGGCCGCCTCGCGGCGCTGCGTGAACTGCTCGGTTCGCTCGGCGAGGACGCCTGGGTCCGGCCGCCGCTGTACTGCGACTACGGCTCGCACACGCACATCGGCCCGCGCACCTTCGTCAACTGCAACGCGGTCCTCCTCGACGTCGCCCGCATCACCATCGGCGCGGACGTCCAGATCGGGCCGAACGTGCAACTGCTCACCGCCACCCATCCGGTGGAGCCGGAGGCGCGCCGAGCCAAGTGGGAGTCGGCCCAGCCGATCACCATCGGTGACAATGTCTGGCTCGGCGGAGGCGTGATCGTGCTGGCCGGGGTGACCATCGGCGAGAACACGGTGGTCGGCGCCGGTGCTGTGGTCACCCGTGACCTACCGGCCAATGTGGTGGCGGTGGGTAATCCCGCTCGCCCAATCAGGACTCTGACATAGCCGCCTGAGCTGCGGGAACAATCGTTCCAGCGGATGCGAATTCCCGACCCTTCGCGCACTCTGGGTAGTAGAGCGTTCACCAGGAGGCACAATGGAACGGGTCCTCGAACTGCGGGTGCACGGCGTCTCCAACACTCCGCCGGATCAGCTGCTCGGCCTGACCGCCGCCGTCAACGGTGACGGTGCGCAACCAGCGCTCGTCGCCGGTGGTCAGGTGACCGGCTTCTACCGGTCCAGCACCGCCGGCCGGGACGACCCGATCACGGTCGAGGCGTACAGCTGGGGGCAGTTGACCTCCGGCGCGCGGACCCGGCGGGACGTGGAACGGGCGCTGTGGACGCTGATGCTCCCGTTCGCGCTCGCGAACGTCGCACTGCACGCCCGCGCCGGCATCCCGCCCGACCCGGACCAGGAACGCTGGGTCAGCCGGTCCGGCATCACCGCCTGGCTGATCCGCCTGTTCTGCCTGAGCCTGACCTGCACGCTCGTCGTCACCGTGACCGGCGTCGGAGTGGACCTGGTCGGCTGGCAGTGCGTGGAGGCGGCCTGCCTCAGCCAACTGCCCGGCCCGTGGGAGTTCCTCGGCGACTCCTGGTGGCGCGCGGACACCCGGGCGCTCGCGCTCGGGCTGCTGCTGCCGCTGCTCGTGCTGGCCGCGATCGGGCTCGTCGCCTTCCGCACCTACCAGTACGAGGCGCAGATGCCCGCCGACCCGCACCACCACGCGCCGGCCCGGGAGGACGGGGAACCGGACGGGCACCCGAACCCGCCTGAACCCTCGCAGAACCCGTTGCAGGACCCCACGTTCTGGCACGGCGAGGGACAACTGCGCCGGGCCGCCGTGCTGCACCTGTGCACCGGCGCGGTCAGCGCCGCAGCCGTACCGGTCGCCGCGGTGCTGGTCATGGACCCGCCGCGCGGGGTACGGGCCGCCGTCGCATGGCCCACAGTGGCGCTTCTCGCCGCCGTGGTGGTGATCGCCGTGGTCGCGGTCGCCCGGCCGTGGCTGAGCCGGCGGCAGGGCGCCACCCCACTCGGCCGGTGGAGCGTGGCGGTCGCGACGCTCACCGCCCTCGGACTGGCCGGAGCGTTCCTCCTGCTGCTGCTTCCCGACGGGGCGGCCGGGCAGCCGCTGTCGACGTACCGGCCGCCGGACGGGTGCGTGGCCGGGCCGGACACCGGCGGCTGTCACGCCGACCGGTCCCTGCCCGGGTACGACACCGCGATCGCCTGGCTCGTCGCGTACCAGGTGCTGTTGCTGCTCGCCATCGCCGCGGCGAACCGCTCCGGCCGCCGGGCACTGACCGGACCCGCCGCCGGGATGCTGCTGCTGCCGCTCGGCGCGGCCTGGATCGAACGCGGCCTGCCCGCGCTGCCCGCCGCGCCGGACGCGCTGCGCACCTGGATGCTCGTCGGCCCGGCCGTCGCGCTGGCCGCCGCCGGACTGTTCCTGCCCCGCCTGCGGGCGTCGGTGCCGACCCAGCCGCTCGGCGCGTACACCGATCTCGCCTGGCGCGGCTGCGCCCCGGCGGTCATCGCCGGATTCGGCTGGATGATGGCGGTGGCGTACTGCGCCGGGCTGCTCTACTGGGTCAGCGACCGGCTCGACGCGTCCGCCGAACCGAGCGGCCCGAGCCGGGTCGTGCCGCCGCTGGCCGTCTTCTGGGCCGGGCTGGCCTGCGCGATCGGCCTGGCCGCGCTGATCGTGCTGCTGATCCGGGCCGTCGTCCTGCTGCACCGGCTGCGCCGCGTCGAGTACGCCCGGCTCGCCGCCACACCCGGCCTGTCCGCCCACGACCTGCGGCGCTGCCGCGACGTCAGCACCTACCGCGCGCTGCACCGGCTGGTCGGCGAGCACGCGGTACGGCTCCTCGGCTGCTACGCCGCGTTCTGCGCGATCCTGGTCACGCTCTGCTGCGCCGCCGCGCTGTCCGGCGAGCGGCCCAGCCCGCTGTCCCCGTCCGGCTGGCAGACCGCCATCCACTGGACCGCCGAGCGCGGCGACACCGTCCTCGGCTGGCTGCCGGTGGTGATGGCGGCGCTCGGGCTGCTCGTCTACCGCACCGACTCGGTACGCCGCTCGGTCGGGGTGGTCTGGGACGTGTGCACGTTCTGGCCCCGGGCCGCGCATCCGCTCGCGCCGCCCAGCTACGCCGAACGCGCCGTACCGGAACTCCAGACCCGGGTCGCGGGACTGCTGGCGCTGCCGCCGCACCACAGCGCCCGGATGGACGGCGTCATCCTCTCTGGGCACAGCCAGGGCACCGTCATCTGCGCCGCGGTGCTGCTGCAACTTCCCCGCCGGTGGCGGCTGCGGACCTGGTTCTTCTCCTACGGCTGCCAGCTCACCCGGCTCTACGGGCGGGTCTTCCCGTCCTACTTCGGACCGGAACGGCTGCGGGCGCTCGCCGGCGCGCTGACCTGGCCCGGCGGGCACGTGGCCTGGACGAACTTCTGGCGGGACACCGACCCGCTGGGCTGGCAGGTCAGCGCCGGTCAGCGGGACGTGCCGGTGGCCGACCCGGAGGCGCTGCACCCGTCCGGCGGCGAGGTGGCCGACCCGCCCATCCGCAGCCACAGCGGCTACCCGGAGGCGACGGAGTTCACCCGGGAGCGGTCGGTGGTGGCCCGGCTGCTGCGCCGCACCGTGCCCTCACCCCGGCAGCGGACCGGCTGACCGGTCAGGCCGCCTGCGGCGGGTCGGCCAGGCGTACCACCAGGTCGGCGTGCCCGGCCGTGCCGGCGACCAGCCGGGCGTTCTCCTCGTCGCTGCCCAGCGCCCAGGCGCGGGCCTGCTCCGGCGACTTCCCGTACGCCTCGTGCCGGGCGGTGAGCCGGCGCAGCCGCAGCTCCGCGTCCAGGTCGAGGAACCAGACCTGGTGTACGAGCGTGCGCACCTCCTCCCACGGGTCGTCCCGCAGCAGCAGGTAGTTGCCCTCGGTGACCACCAGGCGCACCTCGGGCGGCACCTCGATCGACCCGGCGACCGGCTCCTCCAGGTCGCGGCGGAACTCCGGCGCCCACACCGACGTCGGCTCCAGGCGGCGCAACCGGCGCAGCATGGAGACGAAGCCGTTGACGTCGAACGTGTCCGGCGCGCCCTTGCGCCCGGCCAGGCCGAGCCGCGCCAGTGCCGGCCCGGCCAGGTGGAACCCGTCCATCGGGACCAGCCGGGCGGACGGGCCGAGCGCGGCCACGATCCGTTCCGCCAGCGTCGACTTGCCCGCCCCCGGCGCCCCGGCGATGCCGAGCAGTTGCCGCGGGCCGTCCCCGGCCAGTGCACGGGCCCGGGCGATCAGCTCGTCGAGCGCGAGCACCTCCGCCGGTGGCATCAGCCCAGCACCGGCTCGCTGATGGTGAACCGCGCCTCGACCGCCGCGTGCACCGGCTGCGGTGCCGGGTCCAGCTCCAGCTCCGGCTCCGGCTCGCCGGACCGCGCGTACGCCGCCTTGACCATCATCGGCGGGCCGGCGCTCATCCCGGTGTCGGACAGCTCGCGCAACGCGATCACCCGCGCGCCGAGCGCCTCGGCGTACTCCCGGGCCCGGACCAGCGCGTCGGCGATCGCGGCCTGCCGCACCTCCCGGTACGCCGGGCTGTCCGGCCGCAGCGACCACACCGGCCCGGCCACCTCGACCTGATCCTGGTCGGCCAGGCGGAGCATCAGGTCACCGAGCGCGGTGAAGTCGGTGGTCGTCACGGTGGTGCTCAGGCTGCCCTGGTAGGCGACCACCCGGTCGCCGGAGCGCTTCGTCACCGGCCGGACGTGGACCTGGCCGGTCTCCCGGCGCTCCACCGCGGGCTCGGCCGCGTCCAGCAGCGCGCGCACCGCGGCGGCGCGTTCGGCCAGCCGGGTCAGCGTGGTCTCCCGGTCCCGGTCGCGCGCCACCGCCGTCACCGTGAACCGGGCCAGCTCGGGAGCCGTCTCCCGGTACGCCTCACCGCGTACCGCCACGACCGGTGCGTCCGCCATGCCGCTCAGCCTAACGGCGGGGTGGCCGGGAGGTGTCCCGTGTAGGTGACCGCGCCGGCCGTCTCCCGGACCTCGCTCAGGTGGCCGCCCGCCGTGCCCAGCTCCCGCAGGTACGCCAGCTCGCCCGCGTGGTCGGCGGCCGCCGGGAACTCCCGCCGGTGCGCGGTGAACGTACGGGCCCGCAGCGTGGAGCGAACGTCCCGCCCCTCGGCGAACCGGTCGGCCAGGGCACCGGCGTCACCACCGCGCAGCGCCTCGGTCAGCTCGTCCAGGAACGCGCCGAGCGCGTCCAGCTCGGCCAGTACGCGGTCCCGGTTGCCGAGCAGCATGTTCGCGGTCCGCTCGGGTGGCCCGCCGGCGACCCGGGTGCCGTCGGAGAAGCTACCGGCGGCGAGCGTCAGCACCGCGTCCCGCAGCGCCGAGCGGTGCACGGTGCCGGCCAGCGCGCCCGCCAGCACGTGCGGCACGTGCGAGGCGAGCGCGGCGGCGCCGTCGTGCTCCGGGGCGGACATGGGCACCACCCGGGCGTGGAAGACGTCCACCAGCAGCATCGCCAGCCGCCGGAACGCACCCAGGCCGGTCGGCCCCGGACAGAGCACCCAGGCGGCGCCGTCGAGCAGGTCCGGGCTGGCCGCGCCCGCTCCGGCGCGGTCCGCGCCGGCCATCGGGTGGCCCGGCACGAAGCGGTGCCCGAGCCCTTGCACGGTGGCGGCGGTGCTCACCTCGGCCTTGACGCTGCCCACGTCGGTGAGCACGCAGGCCTCGTCGGTCACGGCGGCGACCCGGGCCAGTGTCGTCGGCAGCGTGGGCAGCGGGCCGCAGAGGAACACCACGTCCCGGCCGGTGACCGCCTCCTCGACCGTGTCGGGCGCGTCGACGCCCCGGTCGCGTATCTGCCGGCGGGCCACCGGATCGGGATCCCAGCCGGCGACGTCGAGCCCGGCGTCGCGCAGCCGCAGCAGCACCGAACCGCCAATCAGTCCGGTGCCGACCACCGCCGCCCGCGCCAGCCCGCCCGCCACGTCAGGCCCCGGCGAGCCGCCCGGCCACCGCGTCCACGTGCTCGTCGGACTCGGTGAGGGCCACCCGGACGTGCCGGGCACCGGCCGGTCCGTAGAAGACACCGGCGGCCACCAGGATGCCGCGGCGGGCCAGCCGGTCCACGGTCTCCCAGCAGTCCTCGCCCCGGGTGAGCCACAGGTAGAGCCCGGCCTCCGAGTGCTCGACTGTGAAACCCGCGGCGGTGAACGCCTCCCGCAGCTTCTCCCGCCGGACCCGGTAGCGCTCCCGCTGGGCGTCGGCGTGCTCCTGGTCGCCGAGCGCGGCCACCATGGCGGCCTGCACCGGGGCCGGCACGATAAGTCCCGCGTGCTTGCGGATCTTGAGCAGCTCGGCCACCAGCGCCGGGTCACCGGCGACGAACCCGGCCCGGTAGCCGGCCAGGTTGGAGCGCTTGGACAGCGAGTGCACCGCCAGCACGCCGTCGTACGAGCCGCCGCACACCTCGGGCGAGAGCACCGAGACGGGCTCGGCGTCCCAGCCCAGCGGCAGGTAGCACTCGTCGCTGGCGACCACCGCGCCGCGCTCGCGCGCCCACTCGACCACCTTGCGCAGGTGGGCGGCGGGCAGCACGCGGCCGGTCGGGTTACCCGGCGAGTTGACCCAGACCAGGCGGACCCGGGGATCCGGGCCCAGGGCGGTCAGCGAGTCGGTGCGTACCGTCGTCGCGCCGGCCAGCCGGGCCCCGTCCTCGTAGGTCGGGTAGGCCACCGACGGCACCACCACCACGTCACCGGGGCCGAGCCCGAGCAGCGTGGGCAGCCAGGCCACCAGCTCCTTGGAGCCGATCGTCGGCAGCACGCCCAGGCCGTCGACGCCCGCGCCGCAGGCCCGCGCGACCCAGGCCGCGATCGCGTCCCGCAGGGCGGGCGTACCGGCGGTCAGCGGGTAGCCCGGTGCGTCGGACGCGTCGGCCAGGGCCTGCCGGATCAGGTCTGGCACCGGGTCGACCGGCGTGCCCATCGACAGGTTGATGAGACCGTCCGGGTGCGCCGCGGCCGTCGCGGCCGCGGCGTCCAGGGTGTCCCAGGTGAAGTCGGGCAGCCGTGCCGAGACCGGCGAGTGCCGGTTCAGTGGCCCTCGCCGCGCGGCGGCTGCGCGGCGACGAAGGTGGCGTCCTTCTCCACCTTGCCGATCTTCGAGGCGCCACCGGGCGAGCCCAGGTCCTCGAAGAACTCGTAGTTGGCCCCGGTGTAGTCCTTCCACTGCTCCGGGACGTCGTCCTCGTAGAAGATCGCTTCCACCGGGCAGACCGGCTCGCAGGCACCACAGTCGACGCACTCGTCGGGGTGGATGTAGAGCATCCGGTTGCCCTCGTAGATGCAGTCGACCGGGCACTCCTCGATGCATGCCTTGTCGAGCACATCCACGCACGGCTCGGCGATGATGTAGGTCACCGGTCTTCTCCTCCGCAAGACTCGTCGCGATCAACCGCAACGGTAAGAGCCTAGTATCTCGCCGGGGAGGGGGTCGATCGTGCTCCGACAGCAGGACGTGGGACACCGGATCGTGGTCCGCCGGATTGTGGGGATTCGAGAGGGCCGCACGCTGTTCTCCGACGCGCTCGGCGAACTCGTGGAGCTGAGCGAGACCCACATCACCCTGTCCACCGACGCCGGGCCGCTGCGCGTACCGGTGGCCGAGGTGCATCGGGCCAAGCGGGTGCCGCCGGCCCGCCGGCCCACCGCCGCCGCCGTGGTCGCGCTGGAGCTGGCCGCCGACGAGGCGTGGCCCGCACCGGTACGCGGACGGCTCGGCGACTGGCTGCTGCGCTGGGCCGACGGCTGGACCGGGCGGGCGAACAGCGCGTTACCCGCCGGCGACCCGGACCGCCCGCTGCCCGCCGCGCTCGACGCGGTGCAGCGCTGGTACGCCGAGCGCGGCGGGTCCGCCCTGGTGAACACCCCGCTGCCGCTGGCCGCACCGGTCGGGGCGGAGCTGGACGCCCGCGGCTGGACGTCCCGGCCTCCGGTACTGGTGCAGACCGTCCCGCTGCGCACCCTGACCGCGCCGCCGGAGACCGTCCCCGCCGACGTGCACCCCGGGCGCGTCGCGATGCCGGCGGCCGCTGACCCCCCGCCGCCGGCATCACCCGCCGGGACGCCGCCGGTGACTCTGACCGGCACGCCCACCGACGACTGGCTGGCCATCTGCGCCGGCCGCAAGGGCGGCCTGCCGGACGCCGCGCGGCACGTGCTCACCGCCGTCGACCGGGTCCGCTTCGCGGAGCTGCGCGTCGACGGCCGGTTGCTCGCCATCGGCCGGGGGACGGTGACCGGCGGGGGCCGCTGGCTCGGCCTCGGCCTGCTCGAAGTGCTGCCCGAGGCGCGGCGGCGGGGATTCGCCACTGCCGTCGTCCGCGCCCTGGCCGACTGGGGTGCGGACGAGGGCGCCGCCCGCGCGTTCCTCCAGGTGGAACAGAGCAACACCGGCGCTGTGACGCTCTACCGGCGGCTCGGCTTCACCACCCACCACACCTACCTGACCCGGGTCGCCCCGACGGCCTGAGCGGCGGACGGTCAGCGCCGGACGATCTTGCGGGGCCGGGTGCGCTTCATCTCGGCGTAGCGCTTGAGCTGGCGGGACCGGTAGTCCCGGCCCAGTGCGGTCAGGATCAGGTAGCCGACCAGCACGCCCGCCGCGCTGGCCGCGAGGTAGAGCCAGATCTGGGCGAAGAAGAGGCCCGCGCCGCCGCCGAACGGGTTCTCCCCGACCAGCAGCGGGCCGACGAACACGGTGAGCGCCAGCGCGACCGCGACCGCGGCGGCCAGGTCACCGGCCCAGCGGTCCAGCGGCCGGTCGGCGCCCCACCGGAACGCGGTGCCGGCCAGGATCAGTCCGATGACCAGGAACATGGCGAGCGAGACACGGCCGGTCGCGGTGTCGTCGTCCGGGAACGCGAGTTTGATCACCAGCCGGGCCACCACGTTCACCCCGAACAACGCGGCTGCCAGCACACCCACCGCACGCCACCGCTGACCCATCGCACGCCTCCCGCCGTACCGCCCGCTCCCTCGGCGGGCCCTCTGGCAGGAATGTCTACCACCGCTGCCGGTGCGCCGTCAGCACCTCAGCGGACAGGCGGCGGCGTCACCAGTTGCCGGAAGCCCACCACCGCGAACGTGATCGCGCCGGCCACGATCAGCGCCAGGCCCAGCACGTTGTCGCCGACCAGTGCGAGATCACCCTCGACGGTACGGACACCACCCGCCACGATCACCACAAACCACGGCAGCGCGGCCAGCACGATCGCCCAGCGGCCACCGGTCGACCGGCGCGCGTACGAGCCCAGCAGCACAGTCGACGCCACCACGGCGGCGACCCCGACGGCCACCGCGCCGATCCCGACCAGCGCCTGCGGCACGCCGGAGAGGCCCTGCACGATGTTCCAGGCCCAGGTCGCGAAGATCAGTTCGAGCAACGCGAGCAGGACGCCGGCCCAGACCGTCACGACACCGCCGGCCACCCGCAACGCGCGGTCGAGCGCCCGCTCCGCCGGGCTCGGCGTCGCGGCCGTCGGCGGCTGCTCGGGAAGGGTCGACACGGGTACGGCCGGCAACGTCACCGGAGACCGGCCGCCGCGACCGGAGACCGCTGCGCGCCGTCCACGGCGATCCCGGCGAAGAGGTCGCCCTCCCAGCCGTACGGGCCGGCGCCCGGCCCCTTGTCGCCGACGGCGAGCGTGAAGTACTCGACGCCCATGAACTCGCCGCCGAAGTTGCCGGCGATCGAGTACAGCCAGGAGTTCGCCGGGATCTGCGTGGCGTGGGCGCGCATCGCCGCCTCCTTGGCGGCGTACTGGTCGGTGGCGTCGATCCGGGCGGCGATCTCCGCGTCCGGCGTGCCGAACGGCAGCTCGTCGGCGCTCTCGATGCCGGCGAACGGGTTGTCCGAGGACTCGGTGAACGTCTCCAGACCCGCGTCGAGCACGCTGCGCGGCATGGCCGTCCAGTAGACCTTCGCCGGGGCGATCCCCTCGTCCGCGGCCAGTTCCACCGCCCGCATCGCCACCCGGTGCGCCTGGATGTGGTCGGGGTGGCCGTAGAAGCCGTCCGGGTCGTAGGTGACGAGCACCTGGGGGCGGACCTCACGGATGACGTCCACCAGGTAAGCGGCGGCCTCGTCCAGGTCGGCCTGCCAGAACGCCCTCGGGTGCTCGTTCGTGGCCAGGCCCATCATGCCGGAGTCGCGGTAACGGCCCGCGCCGCCGAGGAACCGGTGGTCGGTGACGCCGAGCGCGGCACAGGCCGCCGTCAGCTCCCCGATCCGGTAGCCGCCGAGCTGGTCCGCCTCGGCCGCGCAGAGCCCGGCCAGCGCCGGGACGTGGATCTCGCCCTCCTCGCCCAGGGTGCAGGTGACGAGCGTGACGTGGGCACCGGTGGCGGCGTAGTGCGCCATCGTCGCGCCGGTGCCGATCGACTCGTCGTCGGGATGCGCGTGGACCAGCAGAAGTCGCCGGTCGGGCAGGGTCGTCACGCCCGTCACTCTAACCGGCGGTCCTGCCCGCTCGACGGTGATGCGTCCGCCCAGGTCGGCCACATCACCTCCGGCGCCCGCCTACGCTGCAGGCGTGGACTTTCCCGAGCTGGCCGCCCGTACCCGTCGGTTCAGCCACGGGGCGCCGCGCGCCGTCACCGTCGCGGGCGACAGCGCCCGGGTGATCTTCCTGCGTTCCGCGGGACCGGAGGACCCGGCCGACGCGCTCTGGCTGCTCGACGTCGACAGCGGCGAGGAACGACTGGTCGCGGACCCGGCGGTGCTGCTGGGCACGGACGCCGAACCGGCCCGCCTCGCCCCCGGCGAGCGGGCACTGCGCGAGCGGTTGCGGCTCAGCTCCGGCGGCATCGGCTCGTACGCGCTGGACTCGGCCGGACGGGTCGCCGCGTTCGCGCTGGCCGGGCGGCTGTTCCGGGCCGACCTGGTGCACGGCGACGTGGTCGAGGTGACGGCCGTCGGACCGGTGATCGACCCGCGACCCGACCCGGCCGGCGAGCGGCTGGCGTACGTCACCGACGCCGCCGAGGGGGTGCGCCGGGGCCAGTTGCGGGTGGTGGAGCCGGACGGTACCGACAACCTGCTCGCCGGGGAGGACAGCGGCGTCACCTGGGGGCTGGCCGAACACGTCGCCGCGGAGGAGTTCCACCGCTACCGGGGGTACTGGTGGGCGCCGGACGGGCGCAGCGTACTGGCGGCCCGGGTCGACGAGTCCCGCCTGGAACGCTGGTACCTGCACGACCCGGCCGACCCGGCGACCCCGCCGACGTCGCTCGCGTACCCCGTGGCGGGCGGGCCGAACGCGGAGGTCAGCCTGCACCTGCTCGACCTCGACGGCGGCTGGGTCGACGTGCACTGGGACCGGGAGACCTACCCGTACCTGAGTTCGGTGGACTGGGCCGAGGGCGGACCGCTCATCACCGTGCTGCGCCGCTCGCAGCAGCACGGCCTGGTGCTGGCGGTGGACCCGCGTACCGGCGAGACGCAGGTGCACGCCGAGCTGGCCGACCCGCGCTGGGTCGAGCCGATCCCCGGCACCCCGGCGCACCTGCCCGACGGACGGGTGCTGGTCGGCGGCGAGCTGGCCCACGACGGGTACGACGCCCGCTGCCTGTTCGCCGACGGCACGCTGCTCACGCCGCCGTCGCTGTACGTGCGGCGGGTCGTCGGGCGGCTGCCGAACGGCCCGAACGCGCCGGCGGACCTGCTGGTGGAGGCGAGCGAGGGTGAACCGAGCCAGCGTCACCTCTACCGGGTGCGGACCACGATCGGCGGCGGCATGGACGCCCGCCGGATGGGCAGCGATCCGGGCTGGCACACGGCCTCGATCGGCGGGTCCACGCTGGCGGTGGGCATCGCGTCGCTGGAGCACGCCGGGGTCCGCTGGCGGGTGTGGCACGGCGACCGTGAGGTGGGTGAGCTGCGTTCGTTCGCCGCCACCTGCTCGTACGCGCCGCGGCCGACGATGGTCCGGGTGACCGACCGGCGGCTGCCCAGCGCGGTGCTCTACCCGGCCGAACACGTCAAGGGCACCCGGCTGCCGGTGCTGCTTGACATCTACGGCGGCCCCGGCCACCAGGAGGTGGTGGCGGCCCGCAGCGTCTGGCTGGAACGGCAGTGGTGGGCCGAGCAGGGCTTCGCGGTGGTCACCATCGACAACCGGGGCACCCCGGGCATCGCGCCGTCGTTCGAGAAGGCGATCCACCGCCGGGTAGCGGACGTGATCCTCACCGACCAGGTGGACGCGCTCACCGCACTCGCCGACAAGCACCCGGATCTGGACCTGGAACGGGTGGCGGTGCGCGGCTGGTCGTTCGGCGGCTGGCTGGCCGGGCTCGCGGTGCTGCGCCACCCGGAGTTGTTCACGTGCGCGATCGTCGGCGCGCCGGTCACCGACTGGGCGCTGTACGACACCGCGTACAGCGAGCGTTACCTGGGCATGCCGGACGACGGGATGGACGTGTACGCACACCATTCGCTGGTCGAGCTGGCCGCCGAGCCGCTGGGCGACCCGGCGCAGGCCCGGCCGATGCTGCTGGTGCACGGACTGGCCGACGACAACGTGCTCGCCGCGCACACGCTGCGGCTGTCGGCGGCGCTGCTGGCGACGGGCCGCCCGCACGCGGTGCTGCCGCTCACCGGCGCGAGCCACCTGGCCGCCGGCGGGGTGTCCGAGCGCCTGCTCCGCCTGGAGCTGGACTTCCTCCGCCGCTACTTGTAAGGAAGGGCCCCCTTTTAACGCCTGCGGTAGAGGAAGGGCCCCTTGTTAACGCGCGGCGTTAACAAGGGGCCCTTCCTTCCACGACGGCTACTGCTTGACGTACGCGTTGACGAAGTTCGGGTAGCCGAACACGGAGGAGATGAACACTCCGCCCGCTCTGGACCCGTGCACGTTGTACGCCACGTCCACGTAGAGCGGCACCACAGGCGCGTGCTCCTTCATGATCCGCTCGTCGAGCTTGCCCCACTCCGGGCCCTGCTCGGACGGCGGCAGCGCCAGGATCCGGTCCATCTCGGCGTTGATCGCGTCGTCGTTGAAGTACGACTGGTTGCTGTTGCCCTCGGCCTTGATGGTCCGGCCGTCGTAGAGCACCGGCAGGATCGACGCGCCGCTGGGCCAGTCCGCCGCCCAGTTGCCGATGTACAGGTCCCAGGGGTTGTCCTTCTTCTTGATCTCGTCCAGCTTCGCGTCGTCCGGGATGTTCCGGACCGTGATCTTGAAGCCGGCGCGCTCCAGGTTGCCCTTGAGCTGGACCGCCTCCGCCTGCTCGGTCGTGTTGTCGGCGACGCCGAGGACCAGCTCGGGGGTCTGGCCGCCGAGCAGCTCCTTGGCCTTCTCCACGTTGCCGTTGGCGCCCGCCGGGTACGCGTCGTACGCCTTGTAGCCGATGGTCGACGGCGGCATCAGCGTGGTGATCGGCTGCGCGACGGTCTGGCCGCCGAGCGCCTTGACCAGGCCCTCACGGTCGATCGCGTAGTTGAGCGCCTGACGGATCTTCAGGTCCTTGACCCGCTGGGTGTTGATCACGAGCTGGTTGGCGCTCGGGGTGGGGGACAGCAGCGTGCGGGGCTTCAGCGCCGGGTCACCGGCGACCTTGGCCACGAGCGAGGCCGGCACCGAGTTGAACGCCAGCGCGCTCTGGTCGGCACCGTTGTCCGCGATCACCCGGTTGTTGGCGGCGTCGGCGGTCGGGCCGAAGCTCCAGACGAACTGGTCCGGGTACTGGTGCCGCACCGGGTCGGTCTTCGCGTCCCAGTTCGGGTTGCGGTCCAGCGTGAGCTGGACCCCGACCTGGTTCTTGGCGATCTTGTACGGGCCGGACGAGAACGGCTTCTGGTCCAGGTTGACCCCGGTGTCCTTCTCCGGCTTGAGCGGCGCCGTGGTGGGCAGCGAGACCGCGAACGGCAGGTCGCAGCGCGGCTTGGCGAACTCGAAGCGCAGCGTCTTGGCGTCCGGCGTGGTCAGGCCCGGCGGCAGCGACGTCTTGTTCTGCTTGAAGTCCCACTTGGTGTCGTACTGCGCGGTGTCGGCCAGCCACTCCTGGATGTAGGTGGGGCCGCCGGTGAGGTCCGGGTCGAAGGAGCGGGCGATGCCGTACGCGATCTCCTTGGAGGTGATCGGGCTGCCGTCCTCGAACTTCACCCCGTCCTTGATGGTGAATTCCCAGACCTTGCAGTCGTTGTCGACGTTCTTGCCCGGGTTCTCGGCCAGGTCACCCACCAGGACCAGGCCACCCTTGCCGTCGTCCTTCCAGGTGGTCAGGTAGCGGGCGAAGAGCGGGCTGGCCATCAGGCCGGCGAACGAGTACGTCCGCTGCGGGTCCAGGTGGGAGATGGGGGTCTCCCGGATGATGGTGAACGTCCCGCCCTTGGCCGCGCCGTCGATCTCGGCGGCCGGCCCCTGCGAGTCCTTGGGGTCGGTCGCGATGACCCCGGCCTGCTGCCGGTTGGTGTCCACAGTGGTGCCTTCGCCCGTGTTCTCCGAGCAGGCACCGAGTGCCACAACCAGTGCGATGGCGCCGCCAGCGGCGGCCGCTGCGCGTGGTCGCATGTCCTACCTCCTCCACCCGTTCGCCGAGCGCTCCCGCCGACGTCCCGAGGATCCTAAAGAAGAAAAGCTACGAGTTGGGTAACAGTTGTCGATAAATTTCGTCGCGGTTCAACCGAGCCGCACCCGCGGGTCGATCACCGCGTAGAGCAGGTCCACCACCACGTTCGCCAGCACCACGAAGACCGCCGCGATCAACACGGTCGCCATGATGGTCGGCAGGTCGCCCGCACGGACCGCGTCGACAGCGGTACGCCCCATCCCGTTCAGACCGAATGTCGTCTCGGTGATCACCGTGCCGCCCAGCGCCCCACCCACGTCCAGACCGGCGATCGTCACCACCGGCGTGATCGCGGCGCGCAGCGCGTGCCGGCCGTACACCTTGCGTTTGGCCAGGCCCTTCGCCCGCGCGGTCCGGACGAAGTCCTCCGACAGTGTCTCCAGCATCTGCGCCCGCGACAGTCGCGCGTAGATCGCGGAGAAGAGGAACGCCAGCGCCACCCAGGCCAGCACCAGCCCGCTCGTCCATTTCAGCGGGTTTTCGAACAACGAGGTGTAGCTCGGTACCGGCAGCAGGCGCAGGTTGTAGACGAAGACGATGAGCAGCACCGCGCCGACGAAGTAGAGCTGCAACGAGGCGCCGGTGAGCGAGAAGCCGATCGCCGCCCGGTCCAGCCAGCTTCCCCGGCGCAGCGCCGAGAGCATGCCCAGGCCGACGCCGAGCAGCAGCCACAGGATCGCTGCCGGGATGACGATGCTCAGCGTCACCGGCAGCACCCGGGCGATGGTGTCCGAGACCGCCTCGTTCGACACGTACGACCAGCCGAGGCAGGGGGCGTCGCACCGGCCGCCCTGCGCGCTGCCCAGGTCCCGGCCGGTGAAGATGCCCTTCATGTAGCCGGCGTACTGGCTGATCAGCGGATCACGCAGGCCCAGTTCCTGGCGGACCCGCTCCAGCCGCTCCGGGTTGCAGTTCTTCGGGCACATGCCGGTGACCGGGTCGCGGGGAAGCGCGAAGAACATCAGGAAGCTGAGCACGCTCACCGCGAACAGGGTGAGCGCGGCGGACAGCAGCCGGCGGATGAGGAATCGCGTCATGGTCCGGCCTCCTACCGGGACGACTTCGGGTCGAGCGCGTCGCGCAGCGCGTCACCGAAGAGGTTGAAGGCGAACACGAGCGCGAAGATGGTGATGCCCGGGAAGAAGACGTACGCCGGGTCGGTCTGCAGGTAGTCGAGACTGCGGTAGATCATGCGGCCGAAGCTCGGCGTCTCGTCGGTGAGGCCGACGCCGATGAACGACAACGCGGCCTCGCTGGTGATGTACTGCGGCACCGCGAGCGAGAAGGCGACCAGGATCGGCGCCCAGGCGTTCGGCAGCAACTGCCGGAACAACATGTGCCCGAGGCCCGCGCCACTGGCCCGCGCCGCCTCCACGAACTCGCGTTCGCGCAGCGCGATGATCTGGCCCCGGACCAGCCGGGCCGTGCCGGTCCAGCCGAACAGGGCGAAGATCGCGATGAGCACACCGATCTGGAAGTACGCCGGTACGGCCTCACGCTGGCCGTAGAAGCGCAGCGCGACGGTCGGCATCAGGGCCAGCGCGATGATCAGGAACGGCATGGCCAGGGTCAGGTCGGTGATCCAGTTGATCACCGTGTCCAGCCAGCCACCCAGGTAGCCGGCGAGCGTTCCGAGCGTCACGCCGATCACGGCGGTCAGCACGGCTGCGGCGAACGCGATGAACAGCGACGTCCGCAGGCCGTGCACCATCCGGATGAAGATGTCCCGGCCGAGACCGGGCTCCAGTCCGAACCAGTGCTCCCCGGTCACGCCACCGGCGTAGCCCAACGGCATGCCGTAGCCGTCGAGGCGGTTCTGGAACTGTTCCTTCGGCCCCACCCCGTACAGCGCCTCGATGAGCGGGACGGCGAGCGCGACCAGCACGAAGAACGCCAGCAGGCCGCCGCTGATCAGCGCGGTGCGGTCCCGCTTGAGCCGTGCGAGGGCGAGCTGGCCGGGTGACCGGCCGACGAACTCCGTCCTGCCGCTGTCGTCGCCCTCATCGGGCGACTCGATCTCGGCGAGCGCGACGCCCTCGACCGGCGACAGGCTCATGGGGACACCTCCACGGTTTCGCCGGTCGGCACGCCGACCGGTCCGCTCTCCGGGTGGTGGCAGGCGGTGAGTTGTCCGCCGCCGTCGCGGACGGTCAGGGCGGGTTCTTCGGCGGCGCACCGGTCGGTGGCTTTCCAGCAGCGGGTGCGGAAGCGGCAGCCCGATGGTGGGTTGAGGGGGGTGGGGACGTCGCCGGTGAGGCGGATACGCCCGGCGGGGCCGAGGGTGGTGACGTCGGGGATCGCGGACAGCAGCGCCCGGGTGTACGGGTGCTGCGGGTGGGTGTAGATGGTGTCGCGGTCGCCGATCTCGACGATCTTTCCCAGGTACATGACCGCGACGCGGTGGCAGAAGTGCCGCACGACGGCGAGGTCGTGGGCGATGAACACGAACGCCAGGTCGAGGTCGCGTTGCAGGGTGCGCAGCAGGTTGATGACCTGCGCCTGGATCGACACGTCGAGAGCGGAGACGGGTTCGTCGGCCACGATCAGTTTCGGTTTCAGCGCCAGGGCGCGGGCGATGCCGATGCGCTGGCGTTGCCCGCCGGAGAACTCGTGCGGATACCTGTTGTAGTGCTCCGGGTTCAACCCGACCAGTTCCAGCAACTCCTGCACGCGGTGTTTGATCCCACCGGGTGGGGTGATCCGGTTGACCTGCAACGGCATCGCCACGATCCGCCCGACCGTGTGGCGGGGGTTCAGCGACGCGTACGGGTCCTGGAAGATGATCTGCAGATCCTGCCGCAGCCCGCGCAGCTCACCCCGTTTCGCGTGAGTGATGTCCCGCCCCGCGAAGGAGATGCTGCCGGCGGTGGGCTCCAGCAGCCGCACCAGCATCCGCCCGGTCGTGGTCTTCCCGCACCCCGACTCCCCCACCAGGCCGAGCGTCTCACCCGGCCGCACATCGAAGTCCAGCCCGTCCACCGCCCGGACGGCACCCCTGGCACGGAAGCCCTGACGCACCGGGAAGTGCCTGGTCAGACCCCGCACCGACAGCAGCGGCTCGGCCTCGGCGCTCATCGGGCCACCCCCACCCGGGCGACCTCGTCGCGGTAGATCCGCTCCCGATCCCCCGCCGACAGATGGCAGGCCACCAGGTGACCCGGCACTCCGGCCTCCCGCAGCTCGGGCACCTCGGTACGGGACCGGTCACCGTTGACGCCGGCCCACCGGCAGCGCGGATGGAACGCGCACCCCGACGGCAGGTTGATCAGACTGGGCGGGTTACCGGGAATCGGCAGCAGGTCCGCGTCGGCGTCACCGTGCAACGACGGCACGCTCGACAACAACCCCCACGTGTACGGATGCTGCGGCGCCCGCAACACCCGCGCCACACTGCCGTGCTCGACCGCCCGGCCCGCGTACATCACCAGCACGTCATCAGCCACCTGACTGACCACACCCAGGTCGTGGGTGATCAACACGATCGCCGACCGGAACTCCTCCTGCAGATCCGCCAGCAGGTCCAGGATCTGCGCCTGCACCGTCACATCCAGCGCCGTCGTCGGCTCGTCCGCGATCAGCAGGTCGGGGTCGTTTACCAACGCCATCGCGATCATCGCCCGCTGCCGCATCCCACCGGAGAACTCATGCGGAAACTGATCGAACCGCCTCGCCGGCTGCGGAATCCCCACCCGGCCCAGCATGTCCACCGCCCGCGCCCGGGCCTCTCGCCTCCCGGCCCCCGGGTGGTGCACCCGGTACGCCTCGGCGATCTGCTTCCCCACCGAGTAGTACGGATGCAACGCCGACAACGGATCCTGGAAGATCATCGCCATGTCCCGGCCCCGCAACCGACGAATCTCCTCCTCACCCCGGCCCACCAACTGACGCCCACCCACCGAGATTTCCCCCGAGATGGTCGTGCGCTTCGCGTTGTGCAGACCGAGGATCGCCAGCGACGTCACACTCTTACCGGAACCGGACTCCCCCACGACACCCAACGTGCGACCCCGCTCCACCGCGAACGACACCCCGTCCACGGCCTTGACCACACCGTCCTCGGTGTCGAACCGCACCCGCAGATCCCTGACCTGGAGATAGGGACCGTCGCCGGAGCGCTGCTCCGGCACCTCCGGGCGGTCCGGCTCCCCGGACGGCACCGCCTCCGATCTGCCCATTGACCGCCTCCCCTCGGCAATGAAGAGAACCTACAGCAAATCCCCACAGGCGAAAATAAGCTACATCGAGCGGTCTGTCAGCGGACCGAGCGTAACGACTCGGTCTCCCGATCGCACTCCCCTCACCTGGGACATCCACGGCGGCGATTGGGCATCCCGGCCTCGTCGTCGCACCGAGGGTGCGACCATGGTCCCGGTGACGAAGGGACCATTCCTGTCGGCACGAGGTGGAGGCGACCAATGACCGCGGCGGTGTTCGGCCACGACGGCCCGTGGACCGAAGAGGAGTACCTCGCCCTCGGCGAGACGCGGCAACGCGTCGAACTCTTCGACGGGAGCCTGCACGTGACACCGGCACCGACTCCGCGGCACCAGCGAATCCAGCGGAACCTCGGCAATCTGCTGGAGGCCGCTGCCAGGCCCGCCGGCCTGGAACTGCTGGAGACGGTGAACGTCCGGCTCCGGCCCGGCCGCATACCGATTCCCGACCTGGTCGTCACCGAGCCGATCGACTTCGACGAGCCGATGATCGAGGCGCGGGACGTGCGGCTCGTGTGTGAGGTCATCTCACCGGGCAATACGGCAACCGACAAGGTGCTCAAGATGCACTACTACGCCGCCGCGGGCATCGAGTGGTACCTGCTGGTGGAGCAGGGGACCGGCACACTGCACCTCCACCGGCGACAAGGCCGGCACTATCGGGAGGTGTCGGTGACTAAACCCGGCTCCGTGCTGGAGCTGACCGAGCCCGTCCGGGCCACGATCCGTCCGGAGGATCTCGTCCCCTGACGGATGTCGGCCCGCTCGCCTAGGGTCGGGCGCATGAGCGAGCGTCAGCGAGCGAATCATCGGGGCAGCGCGAAGGTGCCTCATGCCGGCACGCAGCGCAGCGGAGTGCCGGCATGAGCGAGCGTCAGCGAGCGACCCATCAGGACAGCGTATGAGCGAGTTCGACGCGGCGACCGCCGCCGTCCAGGCCGCTCTCGACGCGGGCGCCCGGTACGCCGACGCCCGCGTCATGCACCGCCGCTACGAGTCGATGTCGGCACGCAACGGCGACATCGAGGAGCTGAGCCAGGACGAGAGCATCGGGCTGGGCGTACGCGCGCTCGTCGGATCGGGTTGGGGCTTCCACGCCGTACCCGATCTGTCCGACGCCGCGGCCCGCGACGCCGGCCGGCGCGCCGCGGCGATCGCCACCGCGAGCGCGCGCGTTCCCGGCCCGCCGATCGACCTGGTGCCGGCCGAGGCGACTGTGGCGAGCTGGGCCTCGGACTGCGCGGTCGACCCGCTCGGGGTGCCGCTGTCGGACAAGGGCGACCTGCTGGTCCGGGCCACGGCGACGATGCGTGAGCACGGCGCCGACCTGGCCGAGGGGCTCTACCAGATCTGGGACACCTCGAAGTGGTTCGTCTCCAGCGAGGGCCACCGGATCGACCAGCGCATCCGGGAGTGCGGCGGCGGCATCTCGGCCACGTCGATCGGTGACGGCGAGACCCAGCGGCGGTCCTACCCGAGCTATCGCGGGCAGTACGGCACCACCGGCTGGGAGCTGGTCACCTCGCTCGACCTGGGCGCGCACGCCGCGCGGATCGCTGAGGAGTCCCGCGAGCTGCTCACCGCGCCGCTCTGCCCGGCCGGCGAGACCGATCTGATCCTCGGCGGCGAGCAGCTCGCGTTGCAGATCCACGAGTCGGTCGGGCACGCCATCGAGCTGGACCGCATCCTCGGCTGGGAGGCGGCGTTCGCCGGCACGTCCTGGCTCGACCTGGCCCGCCTCGGTTCGCTGCGCTACGGGTCCGAGCTGATGAACGTGACGATCGACCCCACCATCCCGGGCGCGCTGGGCAGCTTCGGCTTCGACGACGAGGGCTCCCCGGCGGTCGCCCGGGACGCGGTCCGCGAGGGGCGGTGGGTCGGGGTGCTCGCCGGCCGGGACTCGGCCGCCGTCGCCGGATTGGACTACGGCGGCAGCGTACGGGCCGACGGCTGGGCCCGGCTGCCGATGGTGCGGATGACGAACGTGGGCCTGGAACCGGGCCCGCACACACTCGACGAGATCATCGCGGCCACCGACGACGGGGTGCTCATGGACATCAACCGGTCCTGGTCGATCGACGACAAGCGGCTCAACTTCCAGTTCGGCTGCGAGGTCGGCTGGGAGGTGCGCAACGGTCGCCGGGGGCGGATGCTGCGCAACCCGACCTACACCGGCATCGGGCCGGTCTTCTGGCGCTCGATGGACATGCTCTCCTCGGAGACGGTCGCCTGGGGCACGCCCAACTGCGGGAAGGGGCAGCCCGGGCAGGTCGGGCACACCGGCCACCCGGCCGCGCCGGCCCGGTTCCGCGGCGTCCGGGTGGGGGTGCGGGCATGAGCGAGCGCGGCGAGCGAATCAGCCAGCTCAGCGCAAAGGTGCCTCATGACGGCACGGAGCGAAGCGGAGTGACGGCATGAGCGAGCGCGGCATGAGCGCCGAGTTGGAGATCGCCGCCGGGGTGGTGGACCTGGTCCGGCAGACGGCCGGTCGGGCCGCCGAGGCCGAGGTGGTGGTGACCCGCTCCGACCTGGCGCTGACCCGGTTCGCCAACTCGTTCATCCACCAGAACGTGTCCGAGACCGGCGTCTCGGTGCACCTGCGGTTGCACGTGGACGGGCGGACCGCGACCGGCAGCGGCAGCCGGGTCGACGCCGACGGGCTGGCCGTGCTCGTCGAGCGGACCCGGGCCGCGGCCCGGCTCGCGCCGCCCGACCCGGCCTGGCCGGGGCTCACCGCGCCGACGCCCGTGCCGTCGGGCCCGGCCGCCGACGAGGCGACCGCGTTCGCCTCGCCGGATGAGCGGGCCGAGCGGGTACGCGCGTTCGTCGAGGCGGTCGAGGGCCTGGAGGCGGCCGGTTACTGCCGCACCGCGTACCGGTCGGGGGCGTTCGCCAACTCGGCCGGGCACACGGCTGTGGGCCGGGCGGCCGAGGCGGCGATGGACGGCATCGCGCGCGCCGGGGGCGCCGACGGGGTGGCGCGGCTCTGTGCGGACCGGCTGGCCGATCTCGACGGCGCGGCGCTCGGCGCCCGCGCGGCGGCCAAGGCACGCGCCGCGGCCGCACCGGTCGAGCTGCCGCCGGGGCACTACGAGGTGGTGCTCGAACCGGCTGCCGTCGCCGACCTGTTGCAGAACCTGGCCTGGTACGGCTTCAACGGCAAGCGGTACGCCGAACGGCAGTCCTTCGCCGAGCCGGGCACCGCACAGTTCGACCCTTCGGTGACGCTGGTGGACGACCCGCTGCACGCCAGCACGCTGCCGTTCGACCTGGAGGGCACACCCCGCCGGTCGTTGCCACTGGTCGAGGGCGGCACCACAGGGGCGGTGGCGTACGACAGGCGCGGCGGCGCCGAGGCGGGCGCCGGGTCCACCGGCCACGGTATGCCGGGCAGCGCGACGTTCGGGCCGATCCCGCACAACATCCGCCTGCTGGCGGCCGGGGCCGGGGCCGGCGCGGCCGTCGCCGCCGGGCCGGTGAGCGCGGGCGTGACCGGGGCGGTGGGCGACCCGGACACCGCCGCGCTGGTGGCCGGGATGCGGCGCGGGCTGCTGGTCAGCGACTTCTGGTACACGCGGGTGCTGGACCCGAAGCAACTGGTGGTCACCGGGCTGACCCGCAACGGGGTGTGGCTGGTCGAGGACGGCGTGCCGACCCGGGCGGTGCGCGACTTCCGGTTCACCGAGTCGTACCCCCGGGCGCTGGGGTCGGGCCTGGTGCTCGGCCTGGGCCGGACGGCTGCGCGCCAGCCGGGCCGCGTCGACGGCTCCTGGTACGAGGCGCCCGCGCTGCGGCTGTCCTCCTGGCACTTCACCGGCGGTGCGTCCGGGTGACCCGGTGCGCCGCCGGGCGCGCCGGGCCACCGGTCGGCGCGCCGTTCGGCCGACCCAACACATTGATCATGATTCGACTCTTTCCAAGCTGCGGGACACACGGGACACTGCGTTGCGCGGCCGGGCCGTGAAGATCGGCGTAACGTGTGTCACTTAGCCGCACCGGTTCGCCGGTGTGGCCTCGCGCGTGCGCAGGACGTGACAGTGACGTCAGGGAGATGACTCGAATGACAACTACGTCGGCCAGGACGCCGAGACCGCAGCCGCGGGGAGGGCGGGCACGCGCCGCCATCGCGGCGAAGACGTTGCGGACCGACAGATGGTGGTTCGCCCCGCTGATCACCGTGGTGGGGCTCAGCGCGTGGGTCATCTACGCGACGGTCCGGGTCTTCATGCACAAGTGGTACTGGGTGGAGCAGTACCACTACCTGACGCCGTTCTACTCCCCCTGCGTCACCGACCGCTGTGTCGAGGGCTCCTCGCACTTCGGCCAGTTCCTGCCCGGCTGGTGGATCATCCCGGACGCGGCGCTCACCCTGCCGTTCCTGCTGCTGTTCCGCCTGACCTGCTACTACTACCGCAAGGCGTACTACCGGTCGTTCTGGCTGTCGCCGCCGGCCTGCGCGGTGCCGGACGGGCACCAGTCGTACAGCGGCGAGACCCGGTTCCCGCTGCTCGGCCAGAACCTGCACCGCTACTTCTTCTACGCCGCCGCGATCATCTCGCTGATCAACACCTGGGACGCGATCCTCGCCTTCCACTCCCCCGAGGGCTTCGGCTTCGGCCTGGGCAACATCATCCTGCTGGTCAACGTGGTGATGCTGTGGGCGTACACGATTTCCTGCCACTCCTGCCGGCACATCATCGGCGGGCGGCTCAAGCACTTCTCCAAGCACCCGATGCGCTACAAGGCGTGGACCGGGGTGTCCTGGTTGAACGTCCGGCACATGCAGCTCGCCTGGATCACCCTGGGCACCCTGGCGCTCACCGACTTCTACGTGATGGCGGTCGCCGCCGGCTGGATCAACGACCTGCGGTTCATCAACTGAGAGCCTGGACATGACTGAGACGCGAATCGAACGACACCACTACGACGTCGTCGTGATCGGGGCCGGTGGCGCCGGCCTGCGCGCGGCGATCGAGGCCCGGCTGGCCGGCAAGAAGACCGCGATCATCTCGAAGTCGCTGTTCGGTAAGGCGCACACGGTGATGGCCGAGGGCGGCGCCGCCGCCGCGATGGGCAACGTGAACTCGCGCGACAACTGGCAGGTGCACTTCCGGGACACCATGCGCGGCGGCAAGTTCCTCAACAACTTCCGGATGGCCGAGTTGCACGCCAAGGAGGCGCCGCAGCGGATCTGGGAGCTGGAGACGTACGGCGCGCTGTTCGACCGCACCTCCGACGGCAAGATCTCGCAGCGCAACTTCGGCGGCCACGAGTACCCGCGCCTGGCGCACGTCGGCGACCGCACCGGCCTGGAGCTGATCCGTACGCTCCAGCAGAAGATCGTCTCGCTCCAGCAGGAGGACAAGCAGGAGTTCGGCAGCTACGACGCGCGGATCCGGGTGTTCTCCGAGACCACTGTCACCGAGCTGCTGCTCGACGGCGACCGGGTGGCCGGGGCGTTCGGCTACTACCGCGAGTCCGGCGAGTTCGTCCTGTTCGAGGCGCCCGCGGTGGTGCTGGCCACCGGCGGCGTCGGACGCTCCTACAAGGTCACCTCGAACTCGTGGGAGTACACCGGCGACGGCCACGCGCTGGCGCTGCGCGCCGGGGCCACGCTGATCAACATGGAGTTCCTCCAGTTCCACCCGACCGGCATGGTCTGGCCGCCCTCGGTGAAGGGCATCCTGGTCACCGAGTCGGTACGCGGCGACGGCGGGGTGCTGAAGAACTCCGAGGGCAAGCGGTTCATGTTCGACTACGTCCCGGACGTGTTCCGCAAGCAGTACGCGGAGACCGAGGAGGAGGCGGACCGCTGGTACACCGACCCGGACAACAACCGGCGTCCGCCGGAGCTGCTGCCCCGCGACGAGGTCGCCCGCGCCATCAACAGCGAGGTCAAGGAGGGCCGGGGTACGCCGGCCGGCGGCGTCTACCTGGACATCGCCTCCCGTAAGTCGGCCGAGGAGATCCGCCGCCGCCTCCCGTCGATGTACCACCAGTTCAAGGAGCTGGCCGACGTCGACATCACCAGGGAGCCGATGGAGGTCGGCCCGACCTGTCACTACGTGATGGGCGGCGTCGAGGTGGACCCGGACTCCGGCGCGGCGTACGGCGCGGTGCGCGGTCTCTACGCCGCCGGTGAGGTGTCCGGCGGCATGCACGGCTCCAACCGGCTCGGCGGCAACTCCCTGTCCGACCTGCTGGTGTTCGGCAAGCGCGCGGGCGGGCACGCCGCCACGTACGCCGACCAGCTCACCACCCGCCCGGCGGTGTCGGTGGCCGCGGTGGAGGCCGCCGTGGAGACGGCGCTGGCGCCGCTTCAGCGGGACACCGGTGAGAGCCCGTACCAGCTCCAGCAGGACCTCCAGGCGGTGATGGGCGACCTGGTCGGGATCATCCGGCGCGAGGGTGAGCTCGAAGACGCCATGCGCAGGCTGGCCGAGCTGCGGGAGCGGGTGGCGAAGGTGAGCGCGGTCGGTACCCGGCGCTACAACCCGGGCTGGCACCTGGCGCTGGACCTGCGCAACATGCTCGTGGTCTCGGAGTGCACCGCGATGGCGGCGCTGGAGCGGCAGGAGTCGCGCGGCGGGCACACCCGGGAGGACTACCCGGCGATGGACCCGAAGTGGCGGAGCGTCAACCTGGTCTGCTCGCTGGACGGGGACGCGGTCCGGCTGACCCGCAAGCCGCTGCCGAAGATGCGGCCGGAGCTGATCGGGCTGTTCGACCGGGCCGAGCTGGCCAAGTACCTGACCGACGAGGAACTCGCCGAGTTCGACGCCCTCACCGAGGAGGCGAACAACTGATGGGAAGTAAGCGCCAGTTCCGCATCTGGCGGGGCGACGAGACCGGCGGCGACCTGAAGGACTACACGGTCGAGGTCAACGAGGGCGAGGTGGTCCTCGACGTGATCCACCGGCTCCAGGCCACCGAGGCGCCCGACCTGGCGTGCCGGTGGAACTGTAAGGCCGGCAAGTGCGGCTCCTGCTCGATGGAGATCAACGGCAAGCCGCGGCTGGGCTGCATGACCCGGATGTCGACGTTCGAGGAGTCCGAGACCGTCACGGTCACCCCGCTGCGCACCTTCCCGGTGATCCGGGATCTGGTCACCGACGTCTCGTTCAACTACGAGAAGGCCCGGGAGACCCCGGCGTTCGCGCCGCCGGCCGACGTGGCGCCCGGCGACTACCGGATGGAGCAGGTCGACGTCGAGCGCTCGCAGGAGTTCCGCAAGTGCATCGAGTGCTTCCTGTGCCAGAACGTCTGCCACGTGATCCGCGATCACGACGAGAACAAGCCGGCGTTCTCCGGTCCCCGGTACTTCATCCGGGCGGCCGAGCTGGACATGCACCCGCTCGACGCGCGCACCGACCGCCGGGAGTACGCGCAGTCGGACATGGGGCTCGGCTTCTGCAACATCACCAAGTGCTGCACCGAGGTCTGCCCCGAGCACATCAAGATCACCGACAACGGGATCATCCCCATGAAGGAACGGGTCGTCGACCGCAGGTACGATCCCCTTGTGTGGCTCGGTAACAAGATCTTCCGGAGGGGTCAGGTGCCTCAGACCAGCGCGACCAGCGGGCATTCGAGCGGTGCCGTCACGTCCGGAGGGACGCACGGCGGGGCGCACGCGCACGGCGGTGGTCCGCACGTCGGCGGAGTGCACTCGCACGCGGGCGGCTCGCACGACAGCGCCGCCGAGCGTCAGGCCCAGCAGGGCGTCAACTGGCACCGCGAGGTGCCGCACCCGACCGCCCCGGCGGTGGACGCCAGCGGCAAGCTGCCGCTGACCGAGCTGACCTTCAACAAGGCCGCCGCGCCGTCCCCGTTCGGCGACGACGTGACGTTCCCGCTGCCGCCGGAGCACCTCAACTTCGCTCACCCGCAGCAGGACGAGCCGAAGCACTGAACAGCAGCGCGACGATGACGGGGGCCGGCGGCACGAGCCGCGGGCCCTCGTCCCGTCCCTGCCCGGCTGTCCGGTTCGCCGGGCGAACCGGCCCGCGGCGCGTTCGCTCAGGGGGCGTCGAGAAGCGGCCGCAGCGCGGCCACGATCGGCACGTCGGCCGGCAGCCAGGCGACGCTGTCCAGCTCGGCGGCGGACAGCCAGCGCAGTTCGGCGTGCTCCAGTGCCTTCGGCTCGTCGCCGTGCAGCAGACGGGCGGCGTAGACGCGCAGCACGGACCGGCCGTGCGCCATCCGTACGTCCCGGCCGACGCGCGCGCCGACCGCCACCCGTACGCCCAGTTCCTCGGCGCACTCCCGGGCCAGCGCGTCGACCTCGGTCTCGCCCGGCTCGACCTTTCCGCCCGGAAACTCCCAGCGCCCCGCCACCTCGGGGGGCGCGGAGCGCTCGCATGCCAGCACCCGGCCGCCATCGATGATCGCCGCTCCGACGACCACCCTCGGCTCCCGCCGGTCGGCCTGCCCGCTTCCGCTAACCCGTTCGGTCCGCACGGGCCACCAGCGTGCCAGATCAATCGGCGGTTTGGGTAGCTGCGTCCGCCGTCAGGTCAGCAGAACACGGAAGTGTGGGCGTGGACACACCATCTGAGCGGCGAGAGACTAGAGGGCGTCGACTGGGACACGGGATGGCGACGATTTGGCCACAAGCCGGCAACGACGCCTGGGAGGTGCGGTGATGCGCGTGCTGTTCAGCGGCCGAGCGAAGCACGACTACCTCAGCGACGCACTGGCCCTGCTGTCCGGATGGACGCGCGAGGGCGAACAGATCCGCCGCACCATCGTCCTCGACGACACCCAGCACGCCGCGCTCACCGAGCGGGTGGCGGTGGTGGCCGACGCACTGCGACTGCGTCCCGAGATCAGCCGCCGGGCCGACCGTACGCAGATCAGGCTCGGGCACGGCGACGGCGAGCCACTGACCGAGGGTGAGGTGTTGCTCGCGGCACGTATCGAGGATGCGGTCCGCGCGGTCACCGAACCCTGAGCCGTTGGCACGCCCCGCCTACCCTCGGGTGCATGTCTGGCCCCACGTACGACCGCAAGGAACAGTTCCAGCAGATCCAGAGCGGGTTGCTGCCCGGTGAGCAGATCATCGCCGTCTACGACGCGGTGGGCACCGGCACCGGATTCATCGGCCTGACCGACCGGCGGGTGATCATCCAGGACCGCTCCTTCGTCGGCAAGCGGTACGCCATCACCAGCATCCCGTACTCGAAGATCACCAGCGTGAGCGTGGTGAGCAACAAGTCCTGGGGTGGCTCGTTCTTCTCCACCGGGTCGATCGCGGTGCACGTCGGCACGCACACCTACGAGGTCGAGTTCCGGGGCGCGGAGAAGAGCCACCACGTGCACAACGTCATCCTGCACCACATCTCCTGACCCCGCCTGGCACAATCGCCGCCATGCGAGGGCTGGCAGGGCGATGGCGGGCCTGGGGCGACCGCCGGCGGGCCGTACGGCTGGCCGGCCGCCTCCTGGTGCTCGCCATGGCCGCCGTGGTACTGCTTGGCACCGCCACGGTCGCCAGCGTGAGTTGGGTCCGCGGCGCCGCCGAGGGTCGCCTGTTCGACGCCGCGGACGTCCCGCAGACGCCGGTCGCCCTGGTGCTGGGCACCAAGGTGGCGCCGGACGGCACGCCGGCACCGTTCCTGGCCGGCCGGCTGGAGATCGCCCGCCGGTTGTACGCCGCCGGCAAGGTCCAGGTGCTCCTGCTCTCCGGCGACAACATGGACCGGGACTACGACGAACCGGGCGCGATGCGGCGCTGGCTCGTCGACAGGGGCGTCCCGGCGGAGAAGACGGTGCTGGACCACGCCGGGTTCGACACGTACGACTCGTGCGTGCGCGCGCACCGCGTCTTCGGGGTGCGGCGGGCCACTGTGGTCACCCAGTCGTTCCACCTGCCGCGCGCGGTGGCGCTCTGCCGCGACGCCGGCATCGACGCCGTCGGCGTCGGCGACGACACCGCCCGCCGGCACGCCGGCCAGTGGCGGATCAGCTCCACCCGGGAGTACGGGGCGTGCGTCAAGGCCGCCGTGGACGTGCTCACCGGACGTGACCCGGTGCACCTCGGCCGCCGGGAGGCCGGAGTGGACGACGCGCTGCGGGCGTAATCCGGTTGTCCCTCCGGCACCGTTGCTGGTCTGCTGAACCCTTCGAAGCCGACCGGAGGGAGCACCGCCATGCCACACGCTGCGAAGCCCAGCCGACCCGTCGTCACCCCATCCGAAACGAGGCTTCGTGTTGTCGTACCCCATTCCGGCGGAGGTCACTGACCTCTCGCCGCGTCGCGTTCCTTCCGCCCGGCGGGAGAGCGCGTGATGTCCGTCTTCGACGATCCCGGCCTGTTCGGCCGGCTCTGGGCCGCCACCTACGACGGCCCCGGCAATCCCGACCCCGCTCCGGCCGTCGACTTCCTCGCGCCGCTGGCCGAGGGCAGCCCGGTGCTCGAACTGGCGGTCGGCACCGGCCGGGTGGCCCTGCCGCTGGCCGCCCGCGGCCTCGCCGTGGAGGGCGTCGAGGCGTCCCCGGAGATGGTGGCGCAGCTGCGCGCCAAGCCGGGCGGCGCGGACATGCCCGTCACCGTCGGCGACATGGCGGACGTCCCGGTCGCCGGGCCGTACCGTCTGGTCTTCCTGGTGTTCAACACCCTGTTCAACCTGGTCTCGGAGGAGCGCCAGGCGGCGTGCTTCCGCAACGTCGCCCGGGTGCTCGCGCCGGGCGGGGCGTTCGTCACCGAGACCTTCGTGCCCGACCCGGCGGACTTCGACCGGGACGAGCAGGTCCAGGTGCGGGAGGTCGCCGAGGACTCGGCCACCATCCGCCTGCACCGGTACGACCGGGCGGCGCAGACGTTCGTCCGCCAGACCGTCACGTTCGACGCCGACGGCGTGCACCTCAAGCCGTTCGCCATGCGGTACGCCTGGCCGGAGCAGATCGACGAGCTGGCCGAGCGGGCCGGGCTGCGGCTCACCGAGCGGTACGCCGACTGGGACCGGACGCCGTTCGACGAGGACAGCCGCTCGCACATCTCCGTCTACCGGCGGTAGCGCCCGCACGCCGAGGGGCCGGGCGCTACCGCTCTGGCCCCTCGGCCGGCGGGCGGCGGCCACCCTCAAGCCCTCGATTCGGGCAGTCGCGCGACTACGCTGACGACCGCCGGGTCCGGACAGGAGGGGCCGATGACCGTCACCGTCGCCGCCATGGACGACTCGCACGCCGAAGTCGTGCTGGAGATCTACCGCCTCGGCATCGCGGAGGGGAACGCCACGTTCGAGACCGAGCCGCCGGTCTGGGCGCGCTTCACCGCCACCCGGCTGCCCGGCCACCGTTGGGTGGCGCTCGACGAGACGGGTGCGGTGCTCGGCTGGGTGGCCTGCTCGGCGGTATCGGACCGCTGCGTCTACGCCGGCGTGGTGGAGCACTCCGTCTACGTGCACCCGCAGGCGCGCGGGCGCGGCGTCGGCCGGTTGCTGCTGGACGCGCTGATCGCCTCCACCGAGGCGGCCGGGATCTGGACCATCCAGTCCGGCGTGTTCCCGGAGAACACCGCGAGTCTCGCGCTGCACGCCACGTGCGGCTTCCGGGTGGTCGGCACCCGCGAGCGGGTGGGCCGCCACCACGGCACCTGGCGGGACGTCACCTTGATCGAACGCCGCAGCCCCAGGATCTGACCCCCGGGTCCGGTTCCGATGATCAAGGAGTTTGTGTCCGGTCGGCGCGGTCCGGATGACGTAAACCCCTTGATCACCGGGTTGATCAGGCGCCGACCAGGTGACGGCGCACCAAGGCGGCGTCGCTTGCAGAGGGGCTCATCGCTCGTGACTCAGGGGCCGTGAGCGGCGGTAGGGTCCACCGCGGTCCATGGGCGTCCGGCGTTGCTCGTGCTCATCTTCCCCAAATAGCCCAGCTCGGGTGTCAGACGTTGAAGCGGAACTCCACCACGTCGCCGTCCTGCATGACGTACTCCTTGCCCTCGATCCGGACCTTGCCGGCGGCCTTGGCCGCCGCCATCGATCCGGCCTCGACCAGGTCGTCGTAGGAGACCACCTCGGCCTTGATGAAGCCGCGCTGGAAGTCGCTGTGGATCACCCCGGCGGCCTCCGGCGCGGTCGCGCCGACCGGGACGGTCCAGGCCCGCGCCTCCTTGGGGCCGGCCGTCAGGTACGTCTGGAGCCCGAGCGTCCGGAAACCCACCCGGACGAGCTGGTTCAGGCCGGGCTCGGACTGCCCGATCGACTCCAGCAGCTCGCGGGCCTCGTCCTCGGGCAGGTCCACCAGCTCGGACTCGATCTTGGCGTCCATGAAGATCGCCTCGGCGGGCGCGACCAGGCCGCGCAGCTCGTCGAGGAACTCCTCGTTGCCCAGCTCAGCCTCGTCCACGTTGAAGACGTAGAGGAACGGCTTGGTGGTGAGCAGGTGCAGCTCACGCAGGTGTTCCAGCTCGACCTTCGCGGCGGCGGCGCCCGCGTACAGGGTCACGCCGTTGTCGAGGACCTCGACCGCCTTCTTGGCCGCCTCGACCGCGGCGGCCCGGTCCTTGCGGAGCTTGGCCTCCTTCTCCAGCCGGGGCAGCGCCTTCTCCAGCGTCTGGATGTCGGCGAGGATCAGCTCGGTGTTGATCGTCTCGATGTCGTCGGCCGGGGAGACCTTGCCGTCGACGTGCACCACGTTCGGGTCGGAGAACGCGCGCACCACCTGGCAGATCGCCGAGGCGTCGCGGATGTTGGCGAGGAACGCGTTGCCCCGGCCCTGCCCCTTGGACGCGCCCCGGACCAGGCCGGCGATGTCGACGAACGAGACCGGCGCCGGCAGCACCTTCTGCGAGGAGAAGATCTCGGCCAGCTTGGCCAGCCGCTCGTCGGGCAGCCCGACCACGCCGACGTTCGGCTCGATGGTGGCGAACGGGTAGTTCGCGGCGAGCACGTCGTTCTTGGTCAGCGCGTTGAACAGGGTGCTCTTGCCCACGTTGGGCAGGCCGACGATGCCGATGGTGAGACTCACGACGAACCAGCTTACGCGGTTCGCCGCTCACGCCGGGCAGGCAGGTCCGCGACGCCGGTCACTGCGACGCGGCGGACAGCAGGCGCGGCTCGATCCGGGTCTCCCGGGCGGTGCCGTCCTCGGCGCGGACCAGCTCGTACGCGGCCACGCCGGGACGGTCCGCCACCGCCTCGGCCAGCCGGGTGCCCCGGTAGATCAGCCCCACCCCGTCGTCGGTGCAGTGGCTCGCCGGCAGCGTGCCGTCGGCGACCAGCCGGTGCATCAGCGGACGGCGCTGCTCCTCGCTGTCGTAGTGCACGCCGTTGCCGTACGGGAGCCAGCCCAGCCCTTCGGTGAAGGGTCGCAGCGCCGGGCCGTAGCTGTCGGTGGCGCCGCCGGTGTGCCAGCAGATCGAGCCGGCGGAGACCCCGCCGAGCACCACGCCGGCCTGCCAGCACTCGTGCAGGATCTCCGGCAGGCCGTGCACCCGCCAGACCGCGCAGAGGTTCGCCACGCTGCCGCCGCCGACCCAGACGATGTCCTGCGCGAGCAGGTGCGCGCGGATGTCCTCGACGTTCGGCATCGGGTAGAGCGCCAGGTGGGAGGCGCGGAACCGGGTGCCGGCGAAGGCGCCGTAGAAGACGGTGAACCCGGTCGGCTGGTCGCCGGTGGCCTGGCCGAGGTAGCAGACGCGGGGCGCGTCACCGGCCCCGGCCAGGTCGGCCATCAGGTCGAACAGGGCGCTGGGCCGCGCGTCCCAGGGGCCACGGCGACGGCTGGCGAATCCCATGCTGGTGGCGACGATCGTCGGTTCGGTGGCGGGCACGGTTGTCCTTCCGGGCGGTGGCGGTGCCGATCATTGTGCCGGATCCGCGGGCCCGGCCTCGGCCGCGGCGAGCAACGCGCGTAGCAGATCGGCCAGCCGGTCCCGGTCGGCGGGCGGCAGCGCGTCGAGGATCCGCCGCTGCACCGCGAGCCCGGCCTCGGCCGACTCCTCGACCACCCGGCGGCCGGTGTCGGTGAGGGTGACCCGCAGCGCCCGCCGGTCGGCCGGGTCCGGCGAGCGCCGCACCAGGCCCGCTCGTTCCAGGCGGTCGAGCCGCCCGGTCATGCCGCCGGAGGTGAGCATCAGCGAGGCGGCGAGTGCCTTCGGCGCCAGCGTGTACGGCGATCCGGAGCGCCGCAGCGCTGCGAGCACGTCGAACTCGCCCCGGCCGATGCCCCAGCCCGCGTACGCCTTCTCCTGGTCGTCGCCGACCAGCCGGGCCAGCCGGTAGATGCGGCCGAACACGGCCATCGGCTCGGGCCGCATACCTGGTCGTTCCCGCCGCCACTGCTCGACGATCGCGTCCACCTCGTCGCCTGTCACGGCTGCCGATTGTGCCGCACGTCCCACTTCCCCTTTTCGCTCGGGCCTGATTAGCTTAGCGCTAAGATACTTAGGAACGAGAAAGGGGCCGCCGTGAACCCCCGCTGGACCGACGTCGCGCTCACCGCCGCCGCACCGATCACCTGGGGCACCACCTACCTGGTCACCGCCGAATTCCTTCCCCCGGACCGGCCGCTCTGGGCCGGGGCGATCCGCGCCCTGCCGGCCGGTCTGCTGCTGCTCGCCCTGACCCACCGACGACCACACGGCCGCTGGTGGGGTCGAGCCGCAGTGCTCGGCGCGCTGAACATCGGGGTGTTCTTCCCGCTGCTGTTCCTCGCCGCGTACCGGCTCCCCGGCGGCACCGCCGCCGTCCTCGGCGCCGCGCAACCGCTCCTGGTGGCGGTCCTGACCGTCGCGCTGCTCCGCGACCGCCCCACCCGGCCGGCGCTGGCCGCCGCCGTGGCCGCGCCGCTCGGCGTGGCCCTCGTGGTGCTGCGTCCGGGCGCCGGCCTCGACCCGCTCGGCGTCGCCGCCGGCCTGGCCGGGGCCGTGACGATGGCCGCCGGGCTGGTGCTCACCCGCCGCTGGGGCCGGCCGCCCGGAGTGGGCGTCCTCGCCGTGACGAGCTGGCAGCTCGTCGCCGGTGGCCTGATGATCGCGCCGGTCGCCGCCGCCGTCGAGGGCGCGCCACCAGTGCCCGACGGACCGGCACTTCTCGGGTACGCGTGGCTCGGGCTGGCCGGCACCGCGCTGGCGTACGTGCTGTGGTTCCGGGGCGCGGCGCGACTGCCGGTGTCCCGGGTGTCGGTGCTCGGCGCGCTCAGCCCGCTCACCGCGGCGGCGCTCGGCTGGGCGGTGCTCGGCCAGGCACTCGACCCGGTCCAGCTCACCGGGTTCGCGGTGGCAGTGGGGGCCATGGTGCTCGCCCAGATGCCGGACCGATCGTCGCGCCCGCAGCCGGGCGGCGACGCGGACGCGCCGACGGCGACCGGCACGCGGGCCGGTTCGGGCGGCCCGACGGCGGCACCGGCCGGCCACGCGTCGGTCGGATGGCGGCGCGGTCAGCCGGCCCGCAGCCGGCGCCAGTCGTCCGGCCACGCGTCGGCGGCGATGCCCTCGGGCAGCACACCGGCCGGTAGCTGCGCCGCAGCCGCGAGCGGCAGCGTGAACCGGTGCGCGGCGGCGGGACCGGCCGCGTACGACCGGTCGAGCAGCCAGCGCACCTCGTCGGCGGTCCAGCCCAGGCCCGAGCGGGCGGCGATCTCGCGGACCAGCCGCAGGCCGACCCGGGTGTCGTCGTCGTAGAAGCGCATGCACCAGTGGTGCGCCCACATGCCGAGCGCGCGCAGCCCGTCCGGGTCGAGCGAACCGGCCAGCCGCCCGCAGGCGGTGTCCGCGAAGGGGCGACCGGGGTCACCTGCCCGGTCGCGCTCGATCGCGCCGTACGCGGCCGGCGCCACCACCCGCATCCGCTCGTAGAAGCCCTCCACCACCGCGGCGTCCAACGGTGCCCGCCCCGATCGCATCAGTGGACACCCCGCCCGGCCACGCTCGCCATGCCCCGCACCTCTTCTTGAGTTGGTGGCGGGACGCTACCGACCACTTACGACACTTTCTCGGGTCCGTCGGCCATGATCCACGCCACCTCGGCGGAGTGGCGGTGTCCCGGGGCCCGGGACACCGCCACTTCCCCGGGCTGGCGCGACCGCCGCACGTCATGTCCGAATCCCGCCAGCCGCGCCCGGGAGCTGCGAGGCAGGATCGTGGCATGGAGCTGGACTTCGAGCGGTGCTATCGAGCCGTCGACAGCCGCGACCCGCGGTTCGACGGCTGGTTCTACACCGGCGTGACGTCGACCGGGATCTACTGCCGGCCGTCCTGTCCGGCGATGACGCCGAAGCGGCGGAACGTCCGGTTCTTCCCGTCCGCCGCCGCCGCCCAGGGGGCCGGGCTGCGGGCGTGCCGCCGGTGCCGGCCGGACGCGGCACCGGGCTCACCCCAGTGGGACGTCCGGGCCGACCTGGTCGGCCGCGCCATGCGCCTGATCGCCGACGGCGTGGTGGACCGGGACGGGGTGCCCGGGCTGGCCACCCGGCTGGGCTACACCGAACGGCACCTGCACCGGATGCTCCGGGCCGAACTGGGCGCCGGTCCGCTGGCACTGGCCCGGGCCCAGCGCGCGCAGACCGCCCGGCTCCTGATCGAGACCACCGGCCTCGGCCTGGCCGACGTGGCCTTCGCCGCCGGGTTCGGCAGCGTCCGGCAGTTCAACGACACGGTCCGCGAGGTCTACGGCGGCACACCCTCCGAGCTGCGGACCGGCCGGCGTGACCCGGCGGCGACCACCGGTGCGGGCACGCTCTCGCTGCGGCTGGCACACCGGCCCCCGCTGCACGCGGGCGCGCTGCTGGACTTCCTCGCGCTGCGCGCGCTACCCGGCGTCGAGGTGGTCCGCGACGGCACCTACCACCGTGGGCTGCGCCTGCCGCACGGTCCCGCCACGGTGGCGCTGACCCCCGCCGACGGCCACATCGACGCCACGCTGCGGCTGGCCGACATGCGCGACCTGGCCCCCGCGGTGGCCCGCTGCCGCCGCCTGCTCGACCTGGACGCCGACCCGGTCGCGGTGGACGCCACACTGGCCGCCGACCCGGCACTGGCCCCGGCCGTCGCGGCCGAACCCGGCGTCCGGCTGCCGCACGCGGTCGACGGTTTCGAGCTGGCCGTCCGCGCCGTCACCACCCAGCAGGTCTCGCTGGCCTCGGCGCGGACCACGCTCACCCGCCTGCTCGCCGCCACCCGAACCGCGAGCGGGGCGGGTGCCGACGACCCGGCGGACGGCCTGGTGGCCTTCCCCGGCCCGGCGGAGCTGCTCGCGGCGCCCGACACGGCGTTCCGGATGCCGGCGGCACGCCGCGAGACGCTCCGGGCGCTCGCCCGCGCGGTCGCCGGCGGCGAACTCGACCTGGAACCCGGCGGCGACCGGGAGGAGGCGGTCCGGCTCCTGGCCGCGGTGCCCGGCGTCGGCCCCTGGACCACCGGCTACCTGGCCATGCGCGCACTCGGCGACCCCGATGTCGCCCTCACCACCGACCTGGGCGTACGCCGCGGCGCAGCAGCGCTCGGCCTGTCCGACGACCCGAAGACCCTGTCCGCGTACGCCGGCCACTGGCGCCCCTGGCGGTCGTACGCGACCATCCGACTCTGGAGAGCAGCATGAGCACTGTGGACAGCACCGTCATCGGCACACCCGCCGGCCCGTTGAGCGTGCTCGCCGGCCCGACCGGGGCGGTACGCGCGGCGGGCTTCACCGCCGACCCGGCCGCTCTGCTGCCGTTGATCCACCCGAGCCTGCGCGGCGCACCGCGGGAACGGGCCGACCTCGGTCCGGTGACCGCGGCCGTGCGGGCCTACCTGGACGGCGACCTGGCCGCGATCGACGCGGTGCCGGTCGAGCAGCACAGCGGCGGCCTCTTTCTGACGCACGCCTGGCAGGTGCTGCGCGACGTGAAGCCCGGCGGCCCGGTCACCTACACCGGGTTCGCCGCGCTGGCCGGGCGACCCGCGGCGATCCGGGCCGCCGCGGCGGCCTGCGCGCGCAACGCCGCCGCGCTGTTCGTGCCCTGCCACCGGGTGCTGCGCACCGACGGCTCGCTCGGCGGATACCGCTGGGGGTTGGACGTGAAGAAGTGGCTTCTCGGGCATGAGGGACGGGTGACGGCTAGCTGACAGCCGGACTGTCACCCCCGGCGGCTACCGTCGGGTAGTGCCCGCGTCCAGCGACGGCAACCCCGCGGCGCATACCGACGCCCGGTCCCAGCCGCTGCGCAACCTCTGGCGGCTGCGGCCCTACCTGCGCCCGTACGCGATGGAGTTCGCCTGGCTGCTGATCGCGGCGCTGGCGGCCACCGCGGCCAGCCTGGCCGTTCCGCTGGTGGTGCAGCGGGTGGTCGACGGGCCGGTGGCCCGGCACGACGAGGCCGGGCTGGTCCGGCTCGGCGCCCTGGCACTGCTGCTCGGCGTGGCCGAGGCGGTCCTCATCTTCATCCGCCGCTGGACGCAGTCGTCGTCCTCGGTGGGCATGGAAGCCGCCATCCGCGCCGACATCTACGCCCACCTGCAACGGCTTCCGGCCGGCTTCCACGACCGCTGGCAGTCCGGCCAGTTGCTGTCCCGGATCACCAGCGACCTCTCGGTGATCCGGCGGTTCCTCTCCTTCGGGCTGCTGTTCCTGGTGCTCAACCTGGTCACCTACGCGGCGGTGGTGGCGCTGCTGATCCGGCTGCACCAGTGGCTGGGGCTGCTGGTCGCGGCGAGCGCCGTACCGCTGTTCCTGATCAGCCGCCGCTTCGCCCGCCACTACCACGCCGCGTCGCGCCGGATGCAGGATCAGCAGGGCGACGTCGCCACGCTGGTCGAGGAGACCGCGCTGGGGTTGCGCACCATGCGGGCGTACGGGCGGGGGCCGGAACTGGCGGCCCGGTTCACCGTCGGCGCGCGCCGGCTGCACGACACCGGGATCGGCAAGGCCCGGCTGCTGGCGCGTACCTCCGCGCTGTTCGACCTGGTGCCGAACCTGACACTCGGCGCGGTCCTGGTGGCCGGCGCCGCGGCGGTCGCCGACGGTGTGCTGTCCATCGGGGCGCTGGTCGCGTTCGTCAGTCTCCAGCTCATGCTGATCTGGCCGGTGCAGTCGCTGGGCTGGATCATCGCCAACGGCCAGGAGGCGGCGACCGCCGCCGACCGGATCCAGGAGGTCCTGGACACGCCGCCGACCATCGTGGACGCTCCGCACGCCCGGCCGCTCGCCCGGGGCGAGGTACGTGGCCGGCTCCGCTTCGAGGGGGTCGGCTTCCGCTACCCCGGCACGTCCGCGCCGGTGCTGAGCGACCTGAACCTGACCGTCGAGGCGGGCGAGACGATGGCGCTGGTCGGCGTCACCGGCTGCGGCAAGAGCACGCTGCTGTCGCTCGTCCCCCGGCTGCACGAGGTGACGCGCGGCCGGATCACGCTCGACGGGCACGACGTGCGTGACCTGCGGCTGGAGTCGTTGCGCCGGCTGGTCGCCGTGGCGTTCGAGGAACCGACGCTGTTCTCCATGTCGGTCTGGGAGAACCTCACCCTGGGGCGGCCGGACGCGGGCGAGGACGAGGTCCGGGCCGCGCTGGCGCTGGCCCAGGCGGAGTTCGCGTACGAGCTGCCCTGGGGGCTGGCCACCCGGGTGGGTGAGCAGGGGCTGTCGCTGTCCGGCGGGCAGCGGCAGCGCCTCGCGCTGGCGCGTGCGGTGCTCGGTCGGCCCGCGGTGCTGGTGCTCGACGACCCGCTCTCCGCGCTCGACGTGCACACCGAGGCGCTCGTCGAGGCGGCCCTGCGCCGGGTGCTGCGGGACACCGCCACCACGACCCTGCTGGTGGCGCACCGCCCCTCGACGGTGGCCCTGGCGGACCGGGTGGCGCTGCTGGACGACGGCCGGATCGTCGCCGTCGGCACCCACTCGGAGCTGCTGGCGCGGGTGCCCGCCTACCGGGCGGTGCTGTCCGCCGAGCCGGAGCGACGAAGCGACGGCGTCGGCCTGGTGCGGTCGTGACCGGCCGCGCGCCGCGGGTACCCCGGCCCCGCGACGCGCCGAACGGCTCCGGCACGACCGGCGCGCGCGGCGGCAGCGGTGACCCGGCCCCACCGGGCGGCCACGCGACGACCGGCGCGCACGACGACGGCGGTGCGGACCTGTCCCACTGGCGGGGACGGGCCACCGATCCGGACGCCGACCGCAGCCGGGCCGAGGACTCGTCCCCCGCGGCGGTGACCCGGCTGCGTACCCGCAGCCGGCTCCTGCTGCGGCGACTGCTGCGCCCGCACCGCCGGGCGCTCGGGCTGGCGGTGGCGTTGCTGCTGGCCCAGAACGCCGCCGCCATGTCCGGGCCGTACCTGGTCATGCTCGGCATCGACCGGGGCATCGGCCCGCTGCGGGGCGGCGACCCCGGCCCACTGATCGCCGTCGCCGTCGCGTTCGTGGTCGCCACCGCAGTCGAGTACGCGGCCCGGCGCGCGTTCCTCACCCTCGCCGCCCGGATCGGCCAGGCCGTCCTGCTGGACCTGCGCCGCCGGGTGTACGGGCACTTCCTCCGCCTCGACGTCGGGTTCCACGAGCGCTACACGTCCGGGCGGATGGTGTCCCGGCTGACCAGCGACCTGGAGTCGATCGCCGAGCTGGTCGACGGCGGCATCGACAAACTGGTGATGGCCGGGCTGTCAGTGCTGTCGGTGGCGGGCATCCTGCTCTGGCTGGATCTGCCACTGGCCGCGGTGACGCTGCTCGCGTTCCCGTTCCTGTTCGTGCTGTCCCGCTGGTTCGCCCGCGCCTCGGCCGGGGCGTACCGGCGCACCCGGGAGGCGGTGGCGCTGGTCATCGTGCACTTCGTCGAGTCGCTGCGCGGCATCCGGGCCGTGCAGGCGTACCGGCGCGAGGAGCGCAACGACCGCATCTTCGCCACCGTCAACGACGACTACCGGCGCTCCAGCCTGCGCGCGTTCCGGCTGATCGCGATCTACTCACCGGGCATCCGGCTGATCGGCAACCTGACCACGGCGGTGGTGCTCGGGTACGGCGGCTGGCGGGTGCTGGGCGGCGGCGTGGAGGTGGGCGTGCTCGCCGCGTTCCTGCTCTACCTGCGCCGGTTCTTCGAGCCGATGGAGGAGCTGAGCCAGTTCTACAACTCGCTCCAGTCGGCGACCGCCGCGCTGGAGAAGCTGGCCGGGGTGCTGGACGAGCGGCCCGCGGTGGCCGAACCGGAGCGGCCGGTGCCGCTGCCGGCCGGGCCGTCGCGCGGGGCGGTCACCTTCCACGCTGTCGGCTTCGGCTACCGCCGCGGGACGCCGATCCTGTCCGGCCTGGACCTGACCGTGCCGCCCGGGCAGACCGTCGCGTTGATCGGGCCGACCGGGGCCGGAAAGTCCACAGTCGCGAAGCTGCTGGCCCGCTTCCACGACCCGGACGCGGGCGCGGTCCGTCTGGACGGAGTGGACCTGCGCGATCTCGCCGACGCCGAGCTGCGCCGGGCGGTGGTGCTGGTGACCCAGGAGACCCACCTGTTCAGCGGATCCGTGGCCGACAACATCAGGTTCGGCCGGCCCGACGCCGACGACGAGACGGTGGTCGCGGCCGCGCGGGCGATCGGCGCGCACGACTTCATCGCCGCGCTGCCCGACGGGTACGCCACCGACGTGCACCGCCGCGGCGGCCGGCTCTCCGCCGGGCAGCGGCAACTCGTCGCGTTCGCCCGGGCGTTCCTCGCCGACCCACGGGTGCTGATCCTGGACGAGGCGACCTCGTCGCTCGACGTGCCCACCGAACGGCTGGTGCAGCGGGCGCTGCACAACGTGCTGCGCGACCGTACCGCGTTGGTGATCGCCCACCGGCTCTCCACAGTGGAGATCGCCGACCGGGTGCTGGTGCTCGACGACGGCCGGATCGTGGAGGACGGCCCGCCGGCCGAACTGATCGCCGCCGACGGCCGCTACGCCGCCCTGCACCGCCAGTGGCGCGACTCGCTGCTGTGACTCTCCCTCCCTGCGCGGCGGTGGGGAAAGTCGTGGAGTGGGGCGGGCGGGCTGCCTACCATCGGCTGATGACCGACACGACGAGGAGCGTCCGCGGCGGCGTCCCCGAGCGTCCGAGCCTGGACGGCCTCGAGGAGACCTGGGCCCGCCGCTGGCAGTCCGACGGCACGTACGCGTTCGACCGGACGAAGGAGCGGTCGGACGTGTACGCGATCGACACTCCCCCGCCGACCGTGTCGGGCGAGCTGCACATGGGGCACGTCTTCTCGTACACGCACACCGACACGGTGGCCCGGTTCCAGCGGATGCGCGGGCGCACCGTGTTCTACCCGATGGGCTGGGACGACAACGGGCTGCCCACCGAACGCCGGGTGCAGAACGTATACGGCGTGCGTCCCGACCCGGCGCTGCCGTACGACAGCGACTGGCGCCCGCCGGCCGCGCCGGTGAACGACGCGGCCCGGAAGAACCCGACACCGATCTCCCGGCGCAACTTCATCGAGCTGTGCGAACTGCTCACCGTCGAGGACGAGAAGGCGTTCGAGGCGCTGTGGCGGCGGCTCGGGCTGTCGGTGGACTGGTCGCTGACGTACACCACGATCGGGTCGGCGGCCCGCGCGGCCAGCCAACGCGCCTTCCTGCGCAACCTGGCGCGGGGCGAGGCGTACCAGGCCGAGGCGCCGACGCTGTGGGACGTCGGGTACGGGACCGCCGTCGCGCAGGCGGAGCTGGAGGACCGGGAGCGGCCCGGCGCGTACCACCGGCTGCGGTTCACCGGTCCGGACGGCCGCGAGGTGCTGATCGACACCACCCGCCCGGAACTGCTGCCGGCCTGCGTGGCGCTCGTCTGCCACCCCGACGACGAGCGGTACGCGGACCTGGTCGGCGCGGCTGCGCGTACCCCGGTGTTCGGGGTCGAGGTGCCGGTGCGCGCGCACCCGCTGGCGGACCCGGCCAAGGGCACGGGCATCGCGATGGTCTGCACGTTCGGTGACCTGGCCGACGTGACCTGGTGGCGTGAGCTGCGGCTGGACACCCGCGTGGTGATCGGCCGGGACGGCCGCCTGCTGCCGGAACCGCCGGCCGGCGTGCCGGCGGAGCCCTACGCGGTGCTGGCCGGGCAGACCGTCAACGGCGCCCGGCGGACGCTCGTGGAACTGCTGGCCGACGCGGGCGACCTGGTCGGCGAGCCGCGGCCGATCACCCACCCGGTGAAGTTCTACGAGCGCGGCGACCGGCCGCTGGAGATCGTCTCGACCCGGCAGTGGTATCTGCGCAACGGCGGACGGGACGCCGGCCTGCGCGAGGAACTGCTGGCCCGGGGGCGGGAGCTACGCTGGGTGCCGGAGCACATGCGGCACCGGTACGAGCACTGGGTGGGTGGCCTCACCGGCGACTGGCTGGTCAGCCGGCAGCGGTTCTTCGGCGTGCCGGTGCCGGTGTGGTACCGGCTCGACGACGCTGGCGAGCCGGACTGGTCCCACCCTCTCACACCGGACGAGGCGATGCTCCCGATCGATCCGACGAGCGAGCCGCCGCCCGGATACGAGGAGTCGCAGCGCGGCGAGCCGGGTGGTTTCACCGGCGACCCGGACGTGCTGGACACCTGGGCCACCTCGTCGCTGACGCCGCAGATCGTCGGCGGCTGGGAGACCGACCCGGACCTGTTCGCCCGGGTCTTCCCGATGGACCTGCGCCCGCAGGGGCACGACATCATCCGGACCTGGCTGTTCGCCACGGTGGCCCGGTCCCACCTGGAGCACGGCGCGCTGCCGTGGCACACGGCGGTGCTGTCCGGCTGGATCCTCGACCCGGACCGCAAGAAGATGTCGAAGTCCAAGGGCAACGTGGTCACGCCGATGGCGCTGCTGGAGAGCAACGGGTCCGACGCGGTCCGCTACTGGGCCGCCAACGGCAAGCCGGGCATGGACCTCGCCTTCGACCCGGCCCAGGTCAAGGTGGGCCGCCGGCTGGCCACCAAGCTGCTCAACGCGTCGCGGTTCGCGCTCGGGCTGGGTGCCGCCGACGCGCTGCGGGCCGCGGCGACCCAACCGCTGGACACCGCGATGCTCGCCGAACTGTCCGGCGTGGTCGCGACCGCGACCACCGCCTTCGACGCGTACGACCACACGGCCGCACTGATGGCCAGCGAGGCGTTCTTCTGGCGGTTCTGCGACGACTACATCGAGTTGGTGAAGGAGCGCGCCTACGGCTCCGGGGCGGCGGCCGACTCGGCCCGGGCGGCGCTGGCGACCGCGCTGTCGGTGCAGTTGCGCCTGTTCGCGCCGGTGCTGCCGTTCGTCACCGAGGAGGTCTGGTCGTGGTGGCGGTACGGCTCGGTGCACCGCTCCCCCTGGCCCACCACGTACGAGGTGGGCCGCGCGATGGCGGCGCCGGGCGACCCGGAACTGCTGCGGTTGGCGACGGACGCGCTGGGTCAGGTGCGCCGCGCAAAATCGGAGCGGAAGCTTTCGATGAAGGCGGACGTGCCGCTGGCCGAGGCGCTCGGACCGGCGGCGGTGCTCGACCGGCTGGGCGACGTCGCCGACGACCTGCGGTCGGCGGGCCGGATCGCGAAGCTGGACCTGCTGCCCGACCGCACCACCGAACTGGTCATCGCCTGCGCGTTCTGACCGCCGCCCCGGTGTAAGGAAGGGCCCCTTCTTAACGCCTGGCGTTGTAGAAGGGGCCCTTGTTAACGCCCCGAAGGGCCGGCCGGGCCGGCCCTTCGGATACGTGCCTCAGTCGGCCGCGCACGCCGCCTTGAGCTTGTCCCGGGCGGCGGTGAGATCCGCCTTGTCCGGCGCCCTGGCCCAACTGTCGGCGAGGTCGGTCATGGCGGCGGCGACCCCCTTCACCGCGCCGTTCACCTCGTCGCTGCCGGTGAAGGCGTGCGTGTAGAGCGTGGCCGCGCCGGCCGTGTACTGGGCGCTGACTGCCGAGTGGCCGGCCGGCGGGCCGATCTTCTCCGCCTCGGCCACCTCCTTGAGGGCAGCCGAGATGTCCGTCTCTGCCGTCGCGCAGGTCTTCCTGGTGGTCTCGTCGAGGCCCGCCGGCGCCGGGGTCACCGGCGGCACGGACATGGCGGCGGGGGCGGAGGGCGCCGCCGCGCCGGCGGGTTCAGCTCGTCTCGCCGGCCACGCTGAACGAGCGCAGGCGGTCGATCGCCAGCACCGTGAACCCGACCGCCACCAGAGCGGTGAGCACCGCCGCGACCGGCACCGAGACGGTGGTGCCGAGCAGCGGCGTCGGCGCCATCCGGTCGGCCAGGGCGATCACCCACTGCTGGATCGACAGCACCCGGGTGCCGCTGACGAACCGGCCCAGCAGCCCCTCCCAGATCAGCACGTAGACCAGGCCGAGCAGCACCGGCCGCCGGGTCACCAGGCTCAGCGCCAGGAACAGCGCCGAGTACGCCAGCGCGCCCGCCGCCGAGGCGGCGACCAGCGCCAGTCCGAGACGTACCGAATCGGCGAGCACGCCCGCGACGTAGATCGGGACGCCGACGGTGACCGCTGTGACGCCGGCCGCGACCGCCAGCTTCGGCAGCACGATCTGCCAGCGCGGCAGCGGCTTGGTGAGGATGTGCACGACGGTGCCGTCGTCGATCTCCGCGCCGAGCACGCCGGTGCCCACGATCAGCGCCACCACCGGCAGCACCACCGCGAGACCGAGGCCGACGAGCACCGGCGGGCCCCACTGTCCCGGGTCGACGCCGAGCGACCGGCAGAGTACCGCCAGGCCGATCAGGACCAGCGGCAACGGCAGCAGCATAAGGAACCGGCTCCGGCCGAACAGGCCGCGCGCGGTGATCCAGGTGACTGTCGACATCATGCCTCCACCAGATACGAGAAGACGCTCTCCAGCGACTCGTCCTCCGGCAGGAGCTGCCGGACCCGGATGCCGTGCCGGAGCGCGATCCGGGGCAGCGCCCGGGTGAACGCGCCGTAGTCGCCGGCCTTGACCGTCAGGCCGGTTCGGTCCAGCTCGACGCCGGAGACCGACGCCTCGGCCATCAGCGCCACCGCCAGCGCCCGGTCGTCGGTGGAGCGGACCCCGAACACGTGCGGCCGGTTGGTCATCAGGCGGCGGATGGTCCGGTAGTCGCCGGACGCGGCGAGCCGGCCGGCCACCATCACCTGGACCGTGCCGGAGACCTGCTCGACCTCCTCCAGGATGTGCGAGCTGAACAGGATGGTCCGCCCCGCGTCGCCGAGCCGGTGCAGCAGCGCCATCATGTGCAGCCGCTGGCGCGGGTCCATCCCGTTGAACGGCTCGTCGAGCAGCAGCACCTGCGGGTCGTGCACGAGCGCGGCGGCGACCCGGGTGCGCTGCCGCATGCCCTTGGAGTAGGTGCCGATCCGGCGGGTCTGGGCGTCCTCCATCTCGACCAGCTCGATCGCCCGCCGGGTGGCGGCCTCCGGGTCGGGCAGCCGGTGCAGCTTGGCGCTGGCGAGCACGAACTCGTACGCGCTGAGGAACGTGTGCACCGCCTCGCGCTCGCTGACCAGGCCGAGCCGCCGGTAGACGGCGGGGTTGCGCCAGGTCGGCTCCCCGTCCAGCGCCACTGTGCCGCGCGACGGGGACAGGAAGCCCGCCATCATGTGCAGCAGCGTGGTCTTCCCGGCGCCGTTGGGACCGAGCAGGCCGGTCACGCCGGGGCCGAGCCGCATGGTGACGTCGTTGACCGCCACCACGTTGCCGTACCAGCGGGAGACGCCCGCCAGGTCGAGCGTGCTCGTCGCGGCGGCGGGCGGGCCGGCCGTCGCCTGGGTGCTGATCGCCGTCATCGGGCGGCCACCTTCCGGTATCGCAGGAGCAGCAGGGCGACGCAGCCGGCGACCAGCAGAACGGCGGCCACGGCGTAGACCGGCCCGAAGTCGCCGATCGGCATGCCGCCCCGTCCCTGGGTCAGCCGGTCGCCGAGCGCCCAGTTGCCGACGCCCCCGACGAGCGTCGGCGGGGAGGCCACGAAGGCCAGCTGGTTGATCGTCTGCGAGGGCAGGATGGACAGCACGCCGACCACCGGGGTGGTCATCAGGAAGACGGCCACGATGCCGCCGGCGGCGAACGCGCGCTTGCCGGTGAGCGAGGCGACGAGCAGGGCGATCGAGGCGAACACCACCGCCCAGAGCCCGGCGTAGAGCAGCCCGGGCAGCAGGTCGAGCAGCTCGTCCCACACCCCGCGTACGCCCCGGTTCGTGGTGAACGCGGCACCGAGGAACATCACCAGCTGCGGACCGCCGAGCAGCAGCCACAGCGCGGTGACGAGCGCCAGCAGCTTGGACAGCGCGTAGTCGCCGCGCGGCAGCGGGCGGGAGAAGTACAGCGGCAGCACGCCGCTGCGCAGGTCGCGGGAAACCAGCTCGGGCGCGGCCACCGCGGCGAAGAAGATGACCAGCCAGCTCATCGCGTCGGCGAACTGGGCGTACGTCATCACCACCTCGCCGATCTGGCTGCGCACCGCGGTCACCCCGGCGGCCACCACAGTCACCACGGAGACGACCAGCCACGGGAAGATCTTGGCCTTGGCGCTGCGGCCCAGCCCGAAGACGGTACGCACGCCGTGCAGGTAGAGCGCGCCGAAGACCTGCCGACGGCCGAGCCGCGGACCGGTGTAACGCTGATAGCCGATGTCGTGGATGACCCCGGTCGCGTCAGACATGGCTGGGCTCCCTCGCGGCGAAGAGTTCGGCCACCCGGTGCCGCCGCTGGTCCAGCCGGTGCAGTGGCAGGTCCAGCTCGGCGACCGCGCCGAGGATCTGGTCGTAGGTGGCGTCGTCGGCGAGCGGGACGAGCAGCAGCCGCCCGTCGCGGGTCACCGGCAGGTCGAGCGCGGTGAGCCGGGCGGCCAGTTCCTCGGTGCCCTCGCTCACCTCGACGGCGAGCACGTCGGTGGCCGTGGTCATGGCGGACACCCGGTCGGCGCGCAGCAACCGGCCACCGTCGATGGCGACGAGCGTGTCGCAGATCCGCTCCACCTCGCCGAGCAGGTGCGAGCAGACCACCACCGAGATGCCGAACTCGGTGCCGATCCGGTGGATCAGGGCGAGCATGGCGTCCCGGCCGGCCGGGTCGAGGCCGTTCGTCGGCTCGTCGAGCAGCAGCAGGTCGGGATCGTGTACGAGCGCCTGGGCGAGCTTGACCCGCTGCTTCATGCCGGTGGAGTAGCCACCGACGGCCCGGTGCCGCTCCTCGTGCAGACCGACGTGGCGCAGCGCCTCGGAGGCCCGTTCCCGGGCGACGGTGCGCGGCAGCCCGCTGATCCGGCCCAGGTGGGTGACCAGCTCGGCGGCGGACAGGTCGGGCGGGAGGGCGTCGTGCTCGGGCATGTAGCCGACTCGGGCGCGGACCGCGGCGGGGTCGGTGGTGGGGTCGAGGCCGAGCACCTGCACCCGGCCGCTGGTCGGCGGGAGCAGACCCAGCAGGATCTTGATCAGAGTGGACTTGCCGGCGCCGTTCGCGCCCACCAGCCCGATGATCCCCGGCTCGACCGACACGGTGAGGTCGGCCAACGCGGTGACCCGGCCTCCATACGTCTTGGTCAGCGACTCGGTCGCGAGCAGTGTCACGCCGTTCAGCGTAGAACCCGGGCGCCTCGCCGGAGCCTCTCCCGACCCCGGCGATCCCCTGATCCTCGGCCACCGCGGCCCCTAGGTGGCGGGAGCCCGGTGGTGTGCTCTCGGCCGGTCGGCGCGCGCGGGCAGCCGTTCGCACGATCGACCGGCCGCCGCCCACCGGTGAGGATTCGGTCACCCCGGGTCGTCGTCGGCGCGGTCGCCGGACACGCGATCACCGGGAGGCCGGGTGGCGCTCTCGACCGATCGCCGGTGGGCTGCGAAACTGTGTGCCGGCCGGTGAGTTGGGGGTTCGATGAGCAACGGGTGGCTGCTGCCCGAGGACGTTCTGCGGGATGCGCCGTCGTACGCGCCCAGGCCCGCTGAACTGGCCGATCTCCAGTTGTTGCTGAGCGGGGCGTACGCTCCGCTCACCGGTTTCATGAGCCGGGCCGACCTGGCCTCGCTGAACCGGCGCGGCCGGCTGGCCGACGGCACACCGTGGCCGGTGCCGGTGACGCTCCAGGTGCCGGCGGCGCTCGCCGACGGGCTGGACCCGGCCGACCCGGCCCGCCGGGCGGTGGTGCTCACCGACGGCGAGGGCGCGCCGGTGGCGGCGATGGACGTGACCGACGTCTGGCCGGGCCGCGAGGGCATGGTGGGCGTCGGGGGCGCGGTGCGCCGCCTGGGCGACGGCGGTCACGGCCCGTTCCAGCGGCTGCGACGCGGCCCCGACGAGGTACGCGGGCTGCTGCCGCCGGGCCGGGTGCTCGGCGTGTTCGCCGACCGCCCGCTGCACCGGCCGCAGCTGGCGCAGATCGCGCACGCGGCCCGTACGCTCGGCGCGCACCTGCTGGTGATGATCCCGGTGGGCGAGGAGTCGATCAACGGCCTGCCGGCCGAGGCGCTGGTGCGCGGCGTGTTCGCCGCCCGCGACCGGATGCCCCCGGCGACGCTCGTGGCGGTGCCGCTGGCCCGGCGGCGCGACGAGATCAGTGACGCGCTGCTGCGGGCCCGGGTCGCCGCCGCGTACGGGGTGACCCACCTGCTCTCGACCGAGGGCATGCTCTCCGGCGCCGGTCTGCGCGTGCTGGTGCCCCGCGAGCTGGCCTACGACAACCGGGACGGGCAGTGGCGCTGGCGTGAGGACATCCCGCCGCGCAACCGGCGGCTGGCGCTGAGCACGCGCGAGATCGACGACCTGCTGGACCGGGGGTTCCCGCTGCCCGAGTGGCACACCCCGCCGGCGGTGGCGAAGGAACTGGCCCGGGCCCGCCCGCCGCGCCGGCACCGCGGTCTGGTGATCTTCCTGACCGGTCTGTCCGGCTCGGGCAAGTCGACGATCGCCCGAGGGCTGGCGGACGTGCTCCGCGAGCAGGGCGACCGCACGATCACGCTGCTCGACGGCGACGTGGTGCGGCGGGAACTCTCCGCCGGTCTGGGGTTCAGCAAGGCCGACCGGGATCTCAACGTGCGCCGGATCGGCTGGGTCGCCGCCGAGATCGCCCGGCACCGGGGCGTCGGCATCTGCTGCCCGATCGCGCCGTACGCGGCGGCGCGCGCCACCGCCCGGCAGATGGCGGAGACGGCCGGGGCGGGCTTCCTGCTGGTCCACGTGGCGACGCCGCTGGGGGTGTGTGAGCAGCGTGACCGCAAGGGCCTGTACGCCCGCGCCCGGGCCGGTCTGATCACCGGGATGACCGGGATCGACGACCCGTACGAGGAGCCCACGGACGCCGACCTGGTGGTGGACACCTCGGATCTGAGCGTCGAGGAGGCCATCGGGAAGGTGATGGAGCACCTGACCGAGACCGGCTGGGTGGAGCCCCGCCTCCAGCCCGCCTGACCGCCGGCCGCGTTCCGGCATCCCGCATCTCGACCGCCGTCGTCCGGCTTCCGGACGGCGGCGGTCTCGCATCACCCCTCTCTGCGCGGTAGTGTTCGCCTTTGTTGGAACACGTTCGACCGCGTGGAGCGTACGCGTGGTCGGTGAGGCGCGGAGGTGAGCCGGGGGATGCTGGCGCGGCAGCGGCAGACCGCCATCCTGGAACGACTGCGCCGCGCCGGTGGCGTCCGGGTCACCGAGCTGGCGGCCGAGTTCGGCGTCTCCGACATGACCATCCGGCGCGACCTGGACACGCTGCACGAACAGGGCCTGCTCGCCAAGGTGCACGGCGGCGCGACGCCCGCCGGCCCCGGCTCGACCGACGAGCCCGGCTTCCACGCCAAGTCCGTCCGCCAGTCCGCGGAGAAGGCCGCCATCGCCGAGCACGCCGCAGGGCTGGTCCGGCCCGGCGCCGCGATCGCGCTGTCCGCCGGCACCACCACCGCCGAGCTGGCCCGGCGGCTGGTGGACGTGCCCGGCCTCACAGTCGTCACCAACTCGCTGCCGGTGGCGGAGGCCCTGCACGTCGGTGGCCGGCCGGACCAGACGGTGGTGCTCACCGGCGGCGTCCGCACGCCGTCGGACGCGCTAGTCGGCCCGCTCGCCGTGGCCGCGATCGCCGCACTGCACCTGGACCTGCTCTTCCTCGGCGTGCACGGGATCAGCGAACGGGCCGGCTTCACCACGCCCAATCTGATGGAGGCGGACACGAACCGGGCACTCGTGGCGGCGGCGGACCGGCTGGTGGTGCTCGCTGACCACACCAAGTGGGGCACTGTCGGCATCTCGTCGATCGTGCCGCTGGACGCGGCGGACGTGCTGGTCACCGACGACCGATTGGCGCCCGAGGCTCGACGGGTACTCGAGGACAGGGTGGGCGAGCTGGTGACCGTGCCCACGACGAGGGGAGCGGAGTGAAGCGTACGCAGATCGCGCTGGCCGACGGTCGCGAGCTGATCTACTTCGACGAGCGGGACGACGCGGTCCGCGACCAGCCGGACCGGCGGGATCTGCCCCCTCCCCCGCCTGCCTCACAACTGCGGTACGACCCGCTGACCGACGAGTGGGTGGCGGTGGCGGTGCACCGGCAGACCCGGACCTTCCTGCCCCCGGCCGACCAGTGCCCGCTGTGCCCGTCCCGCGGCGAACGGCACAGCGAGATCCCGGCGCCCGGCTACGACGTGGTCGTGTTCGAGAACCGGTTCCCCTCGCTGAGCCAGCGGGTGGCCGACGAACCGGCCGAGATCACGCCGTTCACCCCGGTACGCCCCGCCCGCGGCAGGTGCGAGGTGGTCTGCTTCACCGACGACCACACCGCCTCGTTCGCCCGGCTCTCCCCGCAGCGGGTGCGGACGGTGCTCGACGTGCTCGCCGACCGCACCACCGCGTTGAGCGCGCTGCCCGGCGTGGAGCAGGTCTTCCCGTTCGAGAACCGGGGCGTGGAGATCGGGGTGACGCTGCACCACCCGCACGGGCAGATCTACGCGTACCCGTTCGTCACGCCGCGCACCCGGACGATGCTGGCCGCCGCCCGGCGGTACGCCGACCGCACCGGGGGCAACCTCTACGCCGACGTGCTCGCCGCCGAACGGGCCACCGGGGAGCGGGTGGTGACGAGCAACGAGCACTGGACCGCGTACGTCCCGGCGGCGGCCCGCTGGCCGTTCGAGGTGCACGTGGCGCCGCACCGGCCGGTGCCGGACATCCCGGCGCTCGACGACGCCGAGCGGGACGCCTTCGGGCCGCTCTACCTGGACCTGTTGCGCCGCTTCGACGGGCTGTTCGACCTGCCGATGCCGTACATCGCGGCCTGGCACCAGGCACCGGTACGGATCGACCGGGAGCTGGGCCACCTGCACCTTCAGCTGTTCAGCATCCGGCGGGCCAGGGACAAGCTGAAGTACCTGGCCGGGTCGGAGTCCGGCATGGGCGTGTTCATCAACGACATCGCCCCGGAACGAGCCGCCGACCTGCTCCGCACCGCTTGAAAGGACGGGCCCCCTATTAACGCCTGCGGTAGAGGAAGGGCCCCTTCTTAACCACCACGGCCGAGCATGGGGGCGCGGGGGGCCCGGGACAGGACCCCCCGCAGGGAAGGGACGGCTGGCTGCGGTCAGCAGCCGCGAAGGTCGGGCCGGGCGGCGCAAGGCCACGGCCCACCTTCCTGGACGCGACTGGCATCTCGTCCACCCTGTCAACGAGGGCGCACCGGACGAAGTCACGCCGTCCCGGCGTCGTCCGGTCGACACGCCGGGCCGTCGGTCCCGAGAGTGTTAAGAAGGGCCCCTTCTACAACGCGAGGCGTTAACAAGGGGCCCTTCCTTACGCGTCAGGCGGCGAGCTTGCGCGCCAGGTTCTCGTCGAGCGCGTTCATGAACTCGTCGGTGGTCAGCCACGGGGCGTCCCGCGAGATGAGCAGCGCGAGGTCCTTGGTCATCTGGCCGCCCTCGACGGTCTCCACGATGACCTTCTCCAGCGTGTCGGCGAACTGGGTGACCGCCGGGGTGCCGTCCAGCTTGCCCCGGTGGGCCAGGCCCCGGGTCCAGGCGTAGATCGAGGCGATCGGGTTGGTCGAGGTCTTCTCGCCCTTCTGGTACTGCCGGTAGTGCCGGGTGACGGTGCCGTGCGCGGCCTCGGCCTCGACGGTGCGGCCGTCCGGGGAGAGCAGCACCGAGGTCATCAGGCCGAGCGAGCCGAAGCCCTGCGCGACGGTGTCGGACTGCACGTCGCCGTCGTAGTTCTTGCACGCCCAGACGTACCCGCCCTCCCACTTGAGCGCGGCGGCGACCATGTCGTCGATCAGCCGGTGCTCGTAGGTCAGGCCGGCGGCGTCGAACTCGGCCTTGAACTCGTTCTCGAACACCTCGGCGAAGATGTCCTTGAACCGGCCGTCGTACGCCTTGAGGATGGTGTTCTTGGTCGACATGTAGACCGGGTAGCCGCGGTCCAGGCCGTACCGGAACGAGGCGCGGGCGAAGTCCCGGATCGACTCGTCGTAGTTGTACATGCCCATGGCGATGCCGCCGCCGGGAAAGTTGGCGACCTCCATCTCCATCGGGGTGCCGCCGTCGGCCGGGGTGTAGGTGATGGTCACCGTGCCCGGGCCGGGGACGACGAAGTCGGTGGCCTTGTACTGGTCGCCGTGCGCGTGCCGGCCGATGATGATCGGCTTGGTCCAGCCCGGGACGAGCCGCGGCACGTTCGACATGATGATCGGCTCGCGGAAGACCACACCGCCGAGGATGTTGCGGATGGTGCCGTTCGGCGACCGCCACATCTTCTTCAGGCCGAACTCCTCCACCCGGGCCTCGTCCGGGGTGATGGTGGCGCACTTGACGCCGACGCCGTGCTCCTTGATGGCGTTGGCGGCGTCGACGGTGACCTGGTCGTCGGTGGCGTCACGGTGCTGGATCGACAGGTCGTAGTAGTGCAGGTCGACGTCGAGGTAGGGCAGGATCAGCTGCTCCCGGATCTGCTTCCAGATGATCCGGGTCATCTCATCGCCGTCGATCTCCACGACCGGGTTGTTTACCTTGATCTTCGCCATCGGCCGGCGCTCCTCTCGGGGGACACGTGCTCAAGCAGTACGAGCGTACTGGAAACTGGCCGGCAGTCCCCAGGCGGCCCGGGTGGACCGACGGAAAAGCGGGCTGCGCCGCGACCCGCTGGCATCGTCGGCCGACGCCGCGCAGCCGCACCATCGGGTCTATCACGGTCATTGCACTCTCCGACGGCGAGGGCCCTTCTTCCAGCCTCGCGGCGAGGCGTTTCCCGATGCCACGCAGGCGCACTGGCAGGCCGCCGACCGGCTCGACCCGGGGTCCGTCACCGACGACGGCCGTGGAGCTGTTCCACCCGGCGCTGCCGGCCCGGCTGCTGACGCCGTTGCGCGCCGCCGGCCGGCTGCGGGTGGTCGAGGGCGAGACGTCCCTCGCCCCGGGGGTACGGCTGCTGCACACGCCCGGCCACCAGTCGGTGCTCGTCCCCCCACCCTCCACCGGCCGCCGCGTCGATCATGAGGTTGGCGGCGGGAACGGAGATCGACTCAGCCGTCAACTTCATGATCGACGGGGTGGCCGGTGGGTGCGGACGGCGCAGGCCCGCCGGCGGAGCCGGCGGGCCTGCGCCACGCAGCGGTCGGGTGTCACATGCTGGCGACGTCGCCCTGCTTGGCGCGGACGGCCTCGGCGGCCCCCTTCAGCGCGGCCAGCTCGTCGGCGTCCAGGTCGGTCTCGACGACCCGCTTCACGCCCTCGGCGCCGATCTCGGCCTCGACGCCCAGGTAGACGCCGGAGATGCCGTACTCGCCGTCGACCCAGGCGCAGACCGGCATGACCGCGCCGGAGTCCTCGGCCACGGCCTTCGCCATCCGGGCCGCGGCGGCGGACGGGGCGTAGTACGCGGAACCGGTCTTGAGCAGCGCGACGACCTCGGCGCCACCGTTGCGGGTCTTGACGACCAGCTCCTCGATCTGCTCGGCCGGCATGACGTCACGCAGCGGCTTGCCGTTCACGGTGCTCTTGGACGGCACCGGGACCATGGTGTCGCCGTGCGAGCCGAGCGTCAGGGTCCGTACCGACTTCACCGGCACGCTCAGCGCCTCGGCGACGAAGTTGGTGAACCGGGCGGTGTCCAGCATGCCCGCCTGGCCGAGCACCCGGTTCTTCGGGAACTGGGTGGCGAGCTGGGCCAGCGCGGTCATCTCGTCGAGCGGGTTCGACACCACGATGACGACGGCGTTCGGGGCGTACTTGGCGACGTTCTCGGAGACCTGCCGGACGATCTTGGCGTTGGTCTCCAGCAGGTCCATCCGGCTCATGCCCGGCTTGCGCGGCAGGCCGGCGGTGATGACGACGACGTCCGAGCCCTCGATGGCGTCGTAGCCCTCGCCGTTCGGGCCGGTGGTGACGCCGACGACAGTGGTCTCGAAGCCCTCGACCGCGCGGGACTGGTTGAGGTCGAGCGCGAGACCCGCCGGCTTACCCTCCACGATGTCGGTGATGACGACGGTGTCGAAGACGTCGTACTCGGCCAGGCGCTGTGCGGTGGTGGAGCCGTAGAAACCGGCGCCGACGACAGTGACCTTCTTACCCATGGTCGTCCAACTCCCTGATACCAGTCGGTTTTCCGGACCGTATCAGCCATCCTGGCACCGATCGGGTCAGGGGCGGACGGTTATGACCTGCCTGGGTGTCAGGCGGTCCGCTCGGCCCGTTCGACCACGTTCGTCAGCAGCATCGCCCGGGTCATCGGGCCGACGCCGCCGGGCATCGGCACCAGCTTTCCGGCGACCTCGGCCACCTCCGGGTCCACGTCACCGGTGTAGCGGCCCTTGCCGTCCTCGCCGATCACCCGGGTGATACCGACGTCCACCACCGTCGCACCGGGGCTGATCATGTCGGCGGTGAGCAGGCCGGGCACCCCGGCGGCGACGATGACGACGTCCGCGGCGCGGGTGTGCGCGGCCAGGTCGAGCGTGCCGGTGTGGCAGAGCGTCACGGTGGCGTTCTCGCTGCGCCGGGTCAGCAACAGACCCAGCGGGCGGCCGACCGTGTTGCCCCGGCCGACCACAGCCACGTTCGCGCCGCGCAGCGGCACGTCGTGCCGGCGCAGCAGTTCCACGACGCCGCGCGGGGTGCAGGGCAGCGGCCCGTCGTACCCGAGGACGAGCCGGCCCAGGTTGACCGGGTGCAGCCCGTCGGCGTCCTTGTCCGGGTCGATCGACTCCAGCGCGCGCTGCGTGTCGAGGTGACCGGGGAGCGGGAGCTGGACGATGTAGCCGTGGCAGGCCGGGTCGGCGTTCAGCTCGGCGAGCGCCGCGTCGAGCTGCTCCTGGGTGGCGTCGGCCGGCAACGTGACGCGCAGCGAGGCGATGCCGACCTCGGCGCAGTCGCGGTGCTTGCCGTTGACGTACGCCTGGGAGCCGGGGTCCTCGCCGACCAGCACCGTGCCGAGGCCGGGGTTGATGCCGCGTTCCGCGAGTGCTTTCACCCGGGCCCGTAGCTCGTCCTTGATCTCCGCCGCGGTGGCCTTGCCGTCCAGGATCGTCGCCGTCACGTCGTGATCGTCTCACGCCCGCGGGCGGGCCCGGACGACGACGGCCGACGATCACGCTGCGCAACGTGCCCTAAGTCACGGTGAGTGACCAACACTGGGACGCACCCGGCCGGTCACGCCCGGACGGGTAGGGACCGGACACCCGGGCCAGACACCCCGGACGCCTCCACCAACGCCCTGACCCCACCAGCGGTGGCGAAGAAAAGAGCAGGAAGCGGTGGGTTCTAGCACGCGCGAGCGGCAGCGGCAAGACGCGCCGAACACAATCCGTCATCAGTTGACCACGCACCAGTTGTCGCCGGCCCGAATCGCGACCTACCGTTACCGCTCGTTGCGCAGAGTCACCCAGCGTCGGGCCGACCGCGCAGCGTGAGGAGATGAGGAGACTCCATGCGTGTTCGTAGGCTCGCGGCCTGGGCCGCGCTCCCGCTCGCGGTGACGCTGGGCCTGACGGCCTGCGGCTCGGGCGGTGGTGGCGGCGGCGCCGACGACTCCGACGCGGCCGTGCGGATCGAGATCGCCGAGCCGCAGCACCTGGTGCCCACAAACACCAACGAGACGAGCGGCTCCCAGGTCCTGTCGGCCCTGTTCAGCCCGCTCGTCGACTACGACGAGGCGAACAAGCCGCACGAGGTGGCGGCGGACTCGGTGACGACGTCGGACAACAAGGTCTGGACGATCAAGCTGAAGCCCGGCTACACGTTCCACAACGGCGAGAAGGTCACCGCCGACAACTACATCGACGCCTGGAACTACGGCGCGTACGCCCCGAACGGCCAGAACTCCAGCTACTTCTTCGAGAAGGTGGCCGGCTACGACGACCTCCAGGGCGAGAACCCGAAGGCGACGACGCTCAGCGGCCTGAAGAAGGTCGACGACCTGACCTTCACGGTGACGCTCAGCGAGCCGTACGTGGACTTCAAGTCCATGCTCGGCTACACCGCCTTCTACCCGCTGCCCGAGGCGGCCTTCTCCGCGCCGGGCGTGCTCGCCGAGAGCTACGAGCAGGCGCCGATCGGTCAGGGCCCGTTCAAGATGAAGGGGAGCTGGCAGCACGACGCCAAGGTCGAGGTGGAGCGCTACGACGCGTTCCCGGGCCAGCAGCCCAAGGTCGGCGGCGTCGAGTTCCGCATCTACCAGCAGCCGACCGCCGCGTACGCGGACGTGCTGTCGGACAACCTCGACGTGATCAAGACGATCCCGACCGAGAACCTGTCGACCGCCGCGACCGACCTGGGCGACCGCTTCCAGCAGAGCCCCGCCTCGTCGCTGCAGGTGCTGGCCTTCCCGACGTTCCAGGAGGAGTTCAGCAAGCCCGAGGTGCGCAAGGCGATCTCGATGGCGATCGACCGGGACGAGATCACCAAGTCGATCTTCAAGGACTCGCAGCAGCCGGCCCGCTCGTTCGTCTCGCCGGTGGTCGCCGGTTACCGGGAGAACACCATCGGCACCGCGGGCGCGTTCGACCCGGTCAAGGCCAAGGCCGAGTACGAGGCCGCGGGCGGCCCGAAGAAGATCGAGCTGTCCTACAACGGCGACGGCGGCCACAAGGACTGGATCGACGCCACCTGCAACCAGCTCAAGGCCAACCTGGGCGTGGAGTGCGTGGGCACCGCCGAGCCGAAGTTCGCGGACCTGCTGACCAAGCTCAAGCAGAAGCAGTCGGTCGGCCTGTTCCGGATGGGCTGGGTCATGGACTACCCGTCCATGGAGAACTACCTCGGCCCGCTGTACAGCACCACCGGCTCGTCGAACTACTACGGCTACAGCAACCCGGAGTTCGACAAGCTGCTCGCCGAGGGCGCCCGCGCGACGACCGAGGACGAGGCGGTCAAGAAGTACCAGGCGGCGGAGGACCTGCTCGCGCAGGACTTGCCGGTGATCCCGCTGCGGTACGGGCAGAACAACTTCGGCCACTCGACCAAGGTCAAGAACGTCCACGTGGACCTCTTCGACCGGGTGGACCTGCTGAAGATCGAACGCGCCTGACACCCCGCTGACGGGCCGGGCCACCCCCACCGGGTGGCCCGGCCCTCGCATTGGCACGCATTTCACCCGTTTTCGGCAGACTTGCCAGCATGCTCCGCTTCATCCTGCGGCGACTGCTCCAGATGGTCCTCGCCTTCTTCGGGACCACGCTGATCGTCTACGCGCTGATGTTCGCCGGGCAGGGCGACCCGATCCAGGCCCTCGCCGGGGAGCGGCCGGTGACCGCCGCGCAGCGCGCCTACCTGACCGAGAAGTACCACCTGGACGCGACGGGTGTCGGCGGCTTCTTCTACCGCTACCTCGACTATCTGGGCGGCCTGGTCCAGGGTGACCTCGGGGAGTCGCTGACCGGGCGGCAGATCAGCGACATCCTCGCCGCCGCCTGGCCGGTCACGGTGAAGCTCGCGGTGATCGCGATGGCCGTGACGGTGATCTTCGGGGTCACCGCGGGCGTGATCGCGGCGATCCGCCGCTCCGGCGTGTTCGACCACGCCACGCTCGTGCTCACGCTGCTGGTGCTCGGCATCCCGACGATCGTGCTGGCCCCGCTGGCCCAGTACTTCCTCGGCGTCCGATGGCCGGTCTTCCCGCCCACCGCCGGAGCCCAGCCCTCCTTCTACGCGCTGCTGCTGCCCGGCATCGTGCTCGGCTCGCTGTCACTGGCCACCGCGCTGCGGCTGACGCGTACCTCGGTGACCGAGAACCTGCGCGCCGACTACGTCCGGACCGCCCGGTCCAAGGGCCTGCGGCGACGCCGGATAGTCGGCGTGCACGTGCTGCGCAACTCGCTCATCCCGGTGGTCACCTTCCTCGGCGTCGAGCTGGGCAACCTGATGGGCGGCGCGATCATCACCGAGGGCGTGTTCAACGTCCCGGGCGTCGGCTTCAACCTGTTCCGCGGCATCCGCACCGAGGACGGCCCGCTGGTGGTCGGCATCGTCAGCGTGCTCGTCGTGGTCTACCTGCTGTCCAACCTGGTGGTGGACGTGCTCTACGCCGTACTCGACCCGAGGATCCGCTATGAGTGAGCGCAGCGAGGTGCGGCCGTGAGCGACTTCGAGACGGTGGCGGCGACCGAGAACCAGGCCGCGCGGCGCGGCGTGTCAGGCGAGCCGGGCACGCCCGGCCGGGCCGGCCGGCCGGACCGCGCCCGCAGCCTGGCCGGTGACGCCTGGCGGGACCTGCGCCGCAACCCGGTCTTCTGGATCAGCCTGCTCCTGGTGGTGCTGGTCGCCGCGATGGCGGTGGCGCCCGGGCTGTTCGCCGCCAACGACCCGCGCGACTGCGTGCTGTCGCGGCAGCACGCCGGGCCGTCCGGCGGGGCCATCTTCGGGTACGACTTCCAGGGCTGCGACACGTTCGCCCGCGCGGTCTACGGCGCCCGTGCCTCACTGCTCGTCGGCGCGCTCTCCGCGCTGATCACCGGCGTGATCGCCCTCGTCGTCGGCATGCTCGCCGGCTACTTCGGCGGATGGGTCGACGCGGTGCTGTCCCGGGTGATCGACATCGTGCTCGGCATCCCGCTGCTGCTGGCCGCGATCGTGTTGCTCAAGCGCGTGAGCACGAGCGGCGACACGGTACGCCTGTTCGCGGTGATCCTCGTCCTGGCGCTGCTCGGCTGGACCACTGCGGCCCGGGTGGTCCGCTCCTCGGTGATCACCGCCCGGGAGCAGGACTACGTGGCGGCGGCCCGGATGCTCGGGGCCGGCAACGGCCGGATCATGTGGCGGCACATCCTGCCGAACGCGCTCGCCCCGGCCGTCGTGGTGCTCACCATCGCGCTCGGGTCGTTCATCGCGGCCGAGGCGACACTGAGCTTCCTCGGCATCGGGCTGAAGGCGCCGACCATCTCCTGGGGCATCGACATCGACGCCGGCCGGGTGCACATGCGGGAGTCGGCGACGCCGCTGATCGTGCCGTCGACGTTCCTCGCCCTGACCGTGCTCGCCTTCATCATGCTCGGCGACGCGATCCGCGACGCCTTCGACCCGAAGCTCCGGTGACTCCCCATGACGCAGAACGCGGTCCGGCCCACGCCGGCCTCGCCCACCCCGCCCGGCGGCCACCTGCTGGAGGTACGGGACCTGCACGTCGAGTTCCGCACCCGGGAGGGTGTGGCCCGGGTGATCAACGGGGTGACGTACCACCTGGACGCCGGTGAGACGCTCGCGGTGCTGGGCGAGTCCGGCTCGGGCAAGTCCGTCACCGCCCAGGCGATCATGGGCATCCTGGACAGCCCGCCCGCGTACGTGCGCGCCGGGCAGATTCTCTACCAGGGGCGGGACCTGCTCACCCGGCCGGAGGAGGAACGCCGGCAGATCCGCGGCGCCGAGATCGCGATGATCTTCCAGGACGCGCTGTCGGCGTTGAATCCGGTCTTCCCGGTCGGCTGGCAGATCGGCGAGTCGTTGCGCGAGCGGGCCGGGATGTCGCGGGCCGACGCGCGCAGGCGCACCGTCGAGCTGATGGACCTGGTCCGGATCCCGGCCGCGGCGAAGCGGATCGGCGACTACCCGCACCAGTTCTCCGGCGGCATGCGGCAACGCGTCATGATCGCGATGGCGCTGGCGCTGGACCCGAAGGTGCTGATCGCCGACGAGCCCACCACCGCGCTGGACGTCACGGTGCAGGCGCAGATCATGGACCTCCTGGCCGACCTGCGCCGGGACCTCGGCATGGCGCTCGTCCTGATCACCCACGACCTGGGCGTGGTAGCCGGTGTGGCGGACCGGATCGCGGTCATGTACGCGGGCCGCATCGTCGAGCACGCCGACGTGCACGCGCTGTACCGGGCGCCGGCCCACCCGTACACGAAGGGGTTGCTGGAGTCGATCCCGCGACTGGACGTGCGCGGCCAGGCGCTGTCCAGCATCCGCGGGCTGCCGCCGAACCTGATGGCGATCCCGTCCGGCTGCCCGTTCCACCCCCGGTGCCCGTACGTCCAGCAGGTCTGCGTGGACGAGGTGCCGCACGACCTGGTGCTCGGCGACGGGCGGACCAGCGCGTGCCACTTCGCCCAGGAGGTGCACGATGACCGCGACGACTGAACCCGCCAAGGTGCGCGGCGAGACGATCCTCGCCGTCGACCAGCTGGTCAAACACTTCCCGATCAGCCAGGGCGTGCTGTTCAAGAAGACCATCGGCCAGGTCAAGGCGGTCGACGGCGTCTCGTTCGAGCTGCGGCGCGGCGAGACGCTCGGCGTGGTGGGCGAGTCCGGCTGCGGCAAGTCCACGCTGGCCCGGCTGCTGATGCGCCTGGAGACGCCCACCTCCGGGCGGGTCACGCTGGAGGGGCGCGACCTGCTCCGGGCGACCGGGGCGGACCTGCGCCGGCTGCGCCGGAACATGCAGATGGTGATGCAGGACCCCTACACCTCGCTGAACCCGCGCATGACAGTCGGCGACATCATCGGCGAGCCGTTCGAGATCCACCCGGAGGCGGCACCGAAGCGCAGCCGGCGGCAGCGGGTGCAGGAGCTGCTCGACGTGGTCGGGCTCAATCCGGAGCACGTCAACCGCTACCCGCACCAGTTCTCCGGCGGTCAACGGCAGCGCATCGGCATCGCCCGGGCGCTCGCGCTGCGGCCGGAGATCATCGTCTGCGACGAGCCGGTGTCGGCCCTCGACGTCTCGATCCAGGCCCAGGTGATCAACCTGCTCCGGGAGCTTCAGGACGAGCTGGGGCTGTCGTACATCTTCATCGCCCACGACCTGTCGGTGGTGCGGCACATCTCGGACCGGGTGGCGGTGATGTACCTGGGCCGGATCGTGGAGATCGGCACCGAGGAGCAGATCTACCAGCGCGCCACCCACCCGTACACCCAGGCGCTGCTGTCGGCGGTGCCGGTGCCCGACCCGGAGGCCCGCGACCGGCGGACCATCATCCGGCTCACCGGCGACGTGCCCAGCCCGGCCGAACCGCCGTCCGGCTGCCATTTCCGGACCCGCTGCTGGAAGGCCGAGGAGGTCTGTGCGACGCAGGATCCGCAGGCGGTACCCCGCGCGGCGGACCCGCACCCCAGCGCCTGCCACTTCGCCGAGGTGCGCACCGAGGCGTGACGACGAAGGCCCCGTCCCCCGGAGGAAGAGGGGGCGGGGCCTCCGATACGGGCACGCGCGGACGGGGGCCCGGCGGCGTGCGGCGCGCGTGCGGCGAGCCGGCCGCGCGGCAGCGGCACGACCTCCGGGTGCGTCCGCCGTAGGGACTGCCGACACACCCGGACGGGCCGGCCGGACCCGTCAGTGGAAGAAGTGCCGAGTGCCGGTGAGGTACATGGTGACGCCGGTCGCCTTGCAGGCCGCGATGGTCTCCTCGTCCCGGATCGAGCCGCCCGGCTGGACGATCGCCCGCACCCCGGCGTCGATGAGGATCTGCGGACCGTCGGCGAACGGGAAGAACGCGTCCGAGGCGCAGACCGAGCCGCGGGCCCGCTCGTCACCGGCCCGGCTGACCGCCAGCCGCGCCGAGTCCACCCGGTTGACCTGGCCCATGCCGACGCCGACGGTGGCGCCGTCACGGGCCAGCAGGATCGCGTTGCTCTTGACCGCGCGCACCGCCCGCCAGGCGAACGCCAGGTCCCGCAGGGTCGCTGCGTCGGCCGGGTCGCCGGTGGCGAGCGTCCAGCCGGACGGGTCGTCGCCGGGCGCGTCGACGGCGTCCCGCGTCTGCACCAGCACGCCGCCGCTGACCTGCCGCCACTCGGCCGGACGGACGGCGGACACGGGTGCCCGCAGCAGCCGGAGGTTCTTCCTGGCGCGCAGCAGTTCCAGCGCGTCCTCGTCGAAGCCGGGCGCCACCAGCACCTCGGTGAAGATCTCCGCGACCTGCCCGGCCATCGCCGCGTCGACCGGACGGTTCACCGCGATCACGCCGCCGAACGCGGAGACCGGGTCGCAGGCGTGCGCCTTGCGGTGCGCCTCGGCCACGTCCGCGCCCACCGCGATGCCGCACGGGTTGGCGTGCTTGATGATCGCCACCGCCGGCTGGTCCGGGAAGTCGTTCGCGGCCCGCCAGGCGGCGTCCGCGTCGACGTAGTTGTTGTAGGACATCTCCTTGCCGTGCAACTGCTCGGCCTGGGCCAGCCCGGCCGGCGCACCCGGGTCGGTGTAGAGCGCCGCCGCCTGGTGCGGGTTCTCGCCGTACCGCAGCACCGCCTGGCGGCGCAGCGCCAGCCCGGCGAACTCCGGCCAGCCGTCCTGCGCCGGCGAGACGGTGGTGGCGAACCAGTCGGCCACCGCGACGTCGTAGTCGGCGATGTCGGCGAACGCGCGGGCGGCGAGCGCCCGGCGCCGGGCGGCTGTGAAGCCGCCCTCGGCGAGCGCGGCCACCACCGCCGGGTACGCGGCCGGGTCGGTCACCACCGCCACCGAGGCGTGGTTCTTCGCCGCGGCCCGCACCATCGCCGGACCGCCGATGTCGATCTGCTCCACGCACTCGTCGGTGCCGGCGCCGGAGGCGACTGTGGCCTGGAACGGGTAGAGGTTGGAGACCAGCAGGTCGATGCCGGCGATGCCGTGCTCGTCGAGCTGCCCGGCGTGCTCGTCCTTGCGCAGGTCGGCGAGGAGGCCGCCGTGGATCTTCGGGTGCAGCGTCTTGACCCGGCCGTCGAGGATCTCCGGGAAGCCGGTGACCTGCTCGACCGGCGTCACCGGCACCCCGGCGCCGGAGATCGTCGACGCGGTGCTCCCGGTCGACACGATCTCCACGCCGGCCTCGTGCAGGGCACGGGCCAGCTCGACCAGGCCGGCCTTGTCGTAGACGCTGACCAGCGCGCGCCGGATCGGGCGGCGGCCGGTGTCCTCAGTGGCGTTCACGGGATGGTGACCTTTCTGCCGGTGATCGTCCAACCTTCACGGACCAGGCGGCCGACCTGCTCGACGAGCTGGCGCCGCTCGGCGGACTTGATGCGCTCGGTGAGCGTGTCCTCGTCGTCGTCGTCGCGCACCGGCACCGCGACCTGGGCCACGATCGGGCCGGTGTCCATGCCGGCGTCGACGAAGAACAGGGTGGCCCCGGTGAGCTTGACGCCGTACGCCAGCGCGTCGCGGGGGCCGTGGATGCCGGGGAACGCCGGCAGGAGCGTGTTGTGCGTGTTGAGGTAGCGGTCGCCGAACGCGGCCAGGAACTCCGGCCCGACCAGCTTGAGGAACCCGGCGCTGATGACCAGGTCGGGCCGGTGCTCGGCGACCCGATCGGTGAGCGCCTTGTCCCAGTCGGCGCGGGTGGGGTGGTCCTTGACGCGCTCGACGAAGGACGGCACACCCGCGGCGGCGGCCCGGTCCAGGCCGGCGATCCCGTCCCGGTCGGCGCCGACGGCGACCACGCGGGCGCCGTACCCGGGGTCGGCGGTGGCGTCCAGCAGCGCCTGGAGGTTGCTGCCGGAACCGGAGACGAGGACGACGAGGCGGGCGACGGACGCGGGCTCGGTCACCGGGCAACCCTATCGGGCAGGTCAGGCCGTCCGGCCGCGGGGCGGCGGCTCGTCAGGTGACCTCTCGGATGGCGTGGTCGCGGTACGCTGCCGGTCGCCCGGTGTCCGGCCTCGCGCCTGGCCCGCACCCCACGATGAAACCGGCACGCCGCGTGCCGTCGGACCGAGGAGTACCGCCATGCAGCCCGGATACCCCCCGCAGCAGCCACCGCAGATCGACAACAACATGACGATGTCCATCGTCGCGATCTTCCTGTTCTGGCCGCTCGCGATCCCGGCCATCATCAACGCGTCGAAGGTCAACCCGCTGATCCAGCAGGGTGACTACGCCGGCGCGCAGGCCGCCGCCGCCGAGTCGAAGAAGTGGTCCAAGTGGGCCCTCATCGTCGGCCTGGTCTGGATCGCCGTCATCGTGGTGGGATGTTGCCTCCTCGGCGGCCTGGCTGGTCTCGCCGGCGACAGCGGCACGAACTGACTGACGAACAGAACCGACCTGAGGAGCACCTGACATGCAGCCCGGTTACCCCGGACAGGACCCGTACGGCCAGCAGCCGAACCAGGACCCGACCGCCCAGCCGAACGACCCGTACGCGCAGCCGCCGCAGGCCCCGCAGTACGGACAGCAGCCGCAGTACGGACAGCAGCCGACCTCGGGCCAGCCGTACGGCCAGCCCACCTCGGGTCAGCCCGCCTACGGTCAGGACCCGTACGCGCAGCAGCAGCCGTACGGCGCCGCGCCGCAGTACCCGGCCGCCGGCTACCCGGGCGGCCCGGGGCCGGGGCAGGGGCAGAACAACACGATGGGCCTGATCGGCATGATCGTCGGCATCACGTCGATCGTGCTCGGCCTGTGCTGCCCGCTGCTGGGTGTCCCGGCCGGTATCGCGGCCGTGATCCTCGGCGTGCTGGGTCAGAAGAAGGTCCAGTCCGGTGAGGCCAGCAACGCCGGCCAGGCGAGGGCCGCCCTGATCTGCGGTGCCGTCGGTGTGGTCGTCGGCATCATCAGCGCCATCGCCGGCGCCGCGATCAACATGAACAACTTCGGTTCCTGACCGTCGTACGACGAGGGGCGTCCGGCGACCGCCGGGCGCCCCTCGCGCGTCCCGGTCAGCGGGGCGGGGGCGTGCGGCGCGCCGGGCGGGTCAGCGTCCGGGTGGCGGCGGCACCCAGCACCGTCCCCACGCCGATCACCAGCGTGGCCACCGCGGCCACCGCCCACGGCGACGGGCCGATCTCGGCCAGCCGGCCACCGCCGAGCGACCCGCCGGAGGCCGCCGCGAACAGCCCCAGCAGCGCGCCGGCGACCGGTCCCGCGAGCACGGCCGGCACCAGCAGCGCCGGCCAGCCCACCTCGGCGCGTTCCTCCGCCGCGGCACGCAGCAGCCGCCGGGCCAGGAGCCAGCCGGCCGCCATCGCGGCCAGCACCGGCACGGCCAGCAGCGCGCCACCGAGCCCGTCCATCGGGCCACGCGGCAGACCGGCCAGCAACGGTACGGCCGGCAGCGCGCCGACGGAGACCTCGCTCGTGCGGACGGCGGTGTCGGTGCCGACCGCGAACCCGGGGCCGAGCAGGTAACTCGCCGACCAGGCGGCCGCATTCGGCGCGTAGGCGAGGCTGACCAGGGTGATGCCCGCCTGGCCGGCCACCCCGGTCTGGTAGGCCCCGATCATGTCGGCCGCGTCGCCGCCACCGGTGGCCACCGCCAGCCCGGCCGCGCCGGCGCCCGCGCCGCACAGCAGCAGCGCCGCGACCAGTCCGGTACGCAGACCGTCGCGCACCGGCGGCGGGCAGCGTGCGGCCAGCAGCGCCCACACGCCTGTGGTGCGCAGGGCGCCGACCAGAGCGGCCGGTACGCCGAACGCGGCGAACACGAGCGCGGCGGTGACCGGGGAGACACGCAGGCCGCCCGCGTCGACAGCGAACGCGGCGAGCGCGCCGAGCAGCGCGTACCCGATGCCGACCGCGACTGCGACGGTGAGCGCCTGGCGGGGTGAGCCGGCCCCGCGCGCGCCGACGGCCCGGCTGACGTGCACCCCGGCGCGGGTGAGCCGCCAGACGGCGAGCGCACTGAGCGCGAGCGGCGCCAGGCCGAGCGGCCCGGCGGTGGTCTGCAACGGCACCCCGTGCCCGAGCAGCCAGCCGGCCAGGCCGGCGCGCAACGCGCCGCCGAACGATCCGGCGTCCTCGCTGAGCTGGGCCAGGCCCAGCACCGCGGAGACCGGCAGCCAGGAGGTCAGCGCCGCCCAGAGTGCAGCCACCCCCGCCGCGACCGGCAGCGGGGCCCGGCTGCGGCGCTCCTCACCCGATCGGGGGGCGGGCACCCGCGCGGCCGGGCGGGCACGGCCGGCCGGCCGGGCGCCGGCGGGGGGACCGGTGGCCGGACGGCGGGGCTGGTCAGGGGTGACGCGTGACATCGTGTCTACTCTGGCACGCCGCGAGAAGGACGGCAGTCCGATACCGCGTCGGCAGCGTGGTGAGTTCGCCGATCCCCGGTCCCGTGGTGGTGTTCCGGTCTAGCCTCGGCCTCAGACGCGACAGTTCCCGTCGCGGCGCCGACCGCTCGGAGGAAGCCGTGCACGCTCCGTTTCCGCCGCCCCCGCCGCCACCGGCCGTCGGCCGGGACCGGACCACCCTCTGGGGCGTCCTCGGCATCGTCTTCGGCCTGTTCTGCTGCGGCATCCTGGGCATCGTCTTCGGCGCGCTGTCGATCCGCGACGCGCGGCGCAACGGCAGGTCGCAACTGCTCGGCTGGCTGGGCATCGCGTTCGGTGTGATCAACATCGTCGCCAGCGCCATCGTGAGCGCGCGGGGCAACTCGTACTACCCGTACTGGTATCGCTGAACGCGAGAGGGCCGGCCGGTTCCCCGGTCGGCCCTCTCGGCGCGTCGTACGGCCGCTCAGCGGCCGGACATGATCTCCCGCATCAGGTTGGCGGTCTCGGTCGGGGTCTTGCCGACCTTGACGCCCACCGCCTCCAGCGCCGCCTTCTTGGCGTCGGCGGTGCCCGCCGAGCCCGAGATGATCGCGCCGGCGTGGCCCATGGTCTTGCCGGGCGGGGCGGTGAAGCCGGCGATGTAGCCGACCACCGGCTTGGTGACGTTGGCCTTGATGAACTCGGCCGCCCGCTCCTCGGCGTCGCCACCGATCTCACCGATCATGACGATCGCGTCGGTCTCCGGGTCCGCCTCGAAGGCGGCCAGGGCGTCGATGTGGGTGGTGCCGATGATCGGGTCACCGCCGATGCCGACGCAGGTGGAGAAGCCGATGTCGCGCAGCTCGTACATCATCTGGTAGGTCAGCGTGCCGCTCTTGCTGACCAGGCCGATGCGGCCGGAGCCGGTGATGTCGGCCGGGATGATGCCGGCGTTCGACGCGCCCGGCGAGGCGATGCCCGGGCAGTTCGGGCCGATGATCCGGGTGCGCTCGCCCTGGGCCCGGTTGTACGCCCAGAACGCGGCGGTGTCGTGCACCGGCACGCCCTCGGTGATCACCACGGCCAGGTCGATGCCGGCGTCGATCGCCTCGACCACGGCGGCCTTGGTGAACTGCGGCGGTACGAAGATGACAGTGACGTCCGCGCCGGTGTCCTTCATCGCGTCCGCGACGGAGGCGAAGACGGGCAGCTCGGTGCCGTCGAAGTCGACAGTGGTGCCGGCCTTGCGCGGGTTGACGCCGCCGACCACGTTGGTGCCGGCGGCGAGCATCCGCCGGGTGTGCTTCGAACCCTCGGAACCGGTCATCCCCTGCACGATGACCTTGGAGTCCTTGGTCAGCCAGATAGCCATTGTCAGACCCCCGCAGCTGCCAGCTCGGCGGCCCGCTCGGCCGCGCCGTCCATGGTGTCGACCCGCTGGATCAGCGGGTTGGCCGCGCCGTCGAGGATCGCCCGACCGGCCTCGGCGTTGTTGCCGTCGAGGCGGACGACGAGCGGCTTGGTGGCCTTCTCGCCGCGCTGCTCCAGCAGCGCCAGCGCCTGCACGATGCCGTTGGCGACCGCGTCGCAGGCGGTGATGCCGCCGAAGACGTTGACGAAGACGCTCTTGACCGACGGATCGGACAGGACGATCTCCAGCCCGTTCGCCATCACCTCGGCGCTCGCGCCGCCGCCGATGTCGAGGAAGTTGGCCGGCTTGACGCCGCCGTGCCGCTCGCCCGCGTACGCGACCACGTCGAGCGTGGACATGACCAGGCCCGCGCCGTTGCCGATGATGCCGACCTCGCCGTCGAGCTTGACGTAGTTGAGGTCCTTGGCCTTCGCGGCCTGCTCCAGCGGGTCCACCGACGCCTGGTCGACCAGGGCCTCGTGGTCCGGGTGCCGGAACCCGGCGTTCTCGTCCAGGGTCACCTTGGCGTCCAGGAGCAGCAGCTTGCCGTCCTTGGTGGTGGCCAGCGGGTTCACCTCGACGAGCGTGGCGTCCTCGGCCACGAACGCCTGCCACAGCTTGACCGCCACCTCGACCACCTGGTCGGCGATCTCGGCCGGGAAGCCGGCCGCGGTGACGATCTCGCGCGCCTTGGCCTCGTCCACGCCGGTGTTGGCGTCGATCGGCGCCTTCACGACCCGCTCCGGGGTCTCGGCCGCGACCTGCTCGATGTCCATGCCGCCGGCCACGCTGGCGATGCAGAGGAAGGTGCGGTTCGCCCGGTCGAGCAGATACGAGAAGTAGTACTCCTCGGCCACGTCCGCGGTCACGGTGATCATGACCTTGTGGACGGTGTGACCCTTGATGTCCATGCCGAGGATGTCGGTGGCCCGGGCCACCGTCTCCTCCGCGCCCTCGGCCAGCTTCACGCCGCCGGCCTTGCCGCGGCCACCGACCTTCACCTGCGCCTTGACGACCACCCGGCCGCCGAGGCGTTCGGCGATCGCGCGGGCCTCCTCCGGGGTAGTGGCGACGCCGCCGGCGAGCACGGGCAAGCCGTGCCGCTCGAACAGGTCCCGCCCCTGGTACTCGTACAGGTCCACGATTGCGCGTCCCGTCCCGTCTCCGCGGCGCGCCGTCGCGCCGCCACCAGCTTCGGAAAATCAGTTTGACGCCTGTCATCAGAAGAGACAGGCCATTTGCCGCAGCCTAACGAGATGGGAACCGGCGGCAACCGAGCGGGTGCGGGGTGTGCGGTAATGCACAGGCCGGGGCGGCCGGGCGGTCCCGGCCGCGCCGGGCGTCAGCCGTCCGGGGGATGTCCGGGCCGGGGCGTAACCGCCCGTCGGGGGCGTCGTTGAGTGTGATGTCGGCGCGCTGGTCAAGCGCGACGACGGGAGCGGCCGATGCCCTGTCGGTCGAGGGGTGGCGGCGGGGCATCGTGCATAGAGGGGCCGGGCGTGTGAGGGGTGCGTCCGGCCCCTCCCCCGTGCCCGGAGCCGCAAATGCGGTGGCCGGGCCCGCGGGGGCCGGGATCCGAGCCGGTCAGCCGACCGGCTGGGCTACGTTCTCCCGCACCCACTCGACGATGGACCCGGTGGTGGCGCCCGGGGTGAAGATCTTCGCGACGCCGAGCCGCTCCAGCTCCGGGATGTCGGCCTCGGGGATGATGCCGCCGCCGAACACCACGATGTCGGTGGCGTCGCGCTCGGTGAGAAGTTCGACGACGCGCTTGAACAGCGTCATGTGCGCGCCGGAGAGCACCGAGAGGCCGACCGCGTCCGCGTCCTCCTGGATCGCGGTCTCGACGATCTGCTCCGGCGTCTGGTGCAGGCCGGTGTAGATGACCTCCATGCCCGCGTCACGCAGGGCGCGGGCGACCACCTTCGCGCCCCGGTCGTGGCCGTCCAGGCCGGGCTTCGCGACGACGACCCGGATACGAGAGCTCATCTGCGCACACCTTTCACCGGCACTGCTGACCTTAACGAACGGTAACCCGGCCGGGCGGGAGGCGGGAAGCCGGGCCGGATCATCCCACATATGCGCCACCCCCTACCGCCCACCCGGGTACGCGGAAAGCCGGACACCTCCGCCGTTCGGTCACTGTCCGCGACGAACGGGCGGTCGACAGGCCATCCGACCGGCGGCACGAGATATGACAAGGTCGGATGGAATTGGACATAACGAATCGGCATTTCGGCGCTTCGGCTTGTGACAGGAGTGGCGGTTGGCTAACGTGTCCACGGTTGTCATCAGGTCCACGGACGGGTGACGACGCGACACCGGAGGTTCGAACGAGCTTCACCGAACGGTCCGGAGTCGCATCGGATCCCCGACAACGGAGGGTGTGCGTGCGTCAGCGCCTGTCGTCTGAGCCCGATCGCTATCGCGGCCGTCGCCGCGTACCCACCCCCCCGCGGAGCCGCTACGCCGCGGTGGTCACCACCGCGTTCGTCGGCGCCGGCATCGTCGCCATCGGCGCGAACGCCCTCCCCGACGCCAAGAGCGTCAACCCGTCGGTCCTCGACGAGCTCCGGCAGGCCTCGGTCGCCAGCCAGGACGCCGCCGCCCGGGCCGACAGCGCGGAGCGCCCGTCCCGCGCCGACCGCTCCGACAGCGAGGCCGCCGAGCAGGATCCGTGGCTCCTGCCGCTGCACGGCTACGACTTCAAGTCCCCCTACGGCATGCGCTGGGGCAAGCTGCACACCGGCATCGACCTGGTCGCCCCGGAGGGCACGCCCTACAAGGCGGTCCACGCCGGCACCGTCACCAAGGCCGGCTGGTTCGGCGGCTACGGCTACGCCGTCATCGTCAAGCACTCCGACGGCAGCGAGGCCATCTACGGCCACTCCTCCGCGGTGACGGTCAAGGAGGGCCAGGAGGTGAAGGCCGGCGACCAGCTCGGCCTGGTCGGCAACACCGGGCACTCCTACGGCTCCCACCTGCACCTGGAGATCCATGTCAAGGGTCAGCCGGAGGACCCGGTGGCGTTCCTCAGGGATCGCGGAGTGGACATTCAGCTCGAAGTCGAGGCAGTTTACAGCGACGTAGCCGCGTCCTGACGCTCCGTACCGCCCCATCACCGCCCGGACCGCACGGTCCGGGCGGTTTCGTCTGCGCCGATGTATGCCACGTCACACCTGCGGATGTGGGCGGGAACACATCGACGAATGATCATCTCTTCGGCCGAACCGGCCGACCTGTCGCAAACGGGACGCGTGGCAGCGACGCGGGCCACCGCCGCCACCCCCCGATACCCGCTGCGACCTGCACCGACACCAGTATTTCGAGGTCACGTGCCCCTCGAAACCGATGAAGGACCCCGTGCAGCACAGCAGCCCCACCCCGGACAACGCTCCCGCCCGGCACCGGCGTCCGCGCCGCGCCCGGCGCACCGTCTACCTGGTCACCGGCGCGGTAGCAGTGCTCGGCCTCGGCATCGGTGGCGTGGTCGCCACCACCGTCCCGTCCGACCCGAAGCCTGCCGCCGTCGACCTCGGCGTCGCGGCCCGCGCCGACGACGCCGCCCGCGCCGACCGTTCGGCCCGCGAACCGGTCACCCCGTCCGCCGTACCGGCCAGCCCGTCGCCGAGCCCGAGCGCCACCACCCCGGCACCGAAGAAGACAGCGACGGCCAAGCCCAAGCCCAAGCCGACGAAGAAGCCAGTGGCGAAGAAGCCGACGTGGGTCATCCCGATGAAGGGCGCCGACATCACGTCCTGCTACGGGCCCCGCTGGGGCACCCAGCACGCCGGCATCGACTTCGCCATGCCGGCCGGCACGCCGATCCACGCCGCCGCGGCGGGCACCGTGGTCAAGGCCGGTGACGTGGGCGACGGCTACGGCATCTCGGTCTTCATCGACCACCACAACGGCTACCTGACCCACTACGCCCACCAGAGCCGGCTCGCCGTCGGCGTCGGCGACACGGTCAAGGCCGATCAGGTCATCGGGTACGAAGGCTCCACCGGCGACTCCACCGGCCCGCACCTGCACTTCGAGGTGCACCAGGGCGCGATGTGGAACCAGATCGACCCGGCGCCGTTCCTGCGCGCCCGGGGCGTCGACGTGGCCTGCTGACCGCGTCTGTAGGTTCTCGAAAGAGATGTCCCATCCTCAAATGAGTTGACCACGGATCGTCCCATGGGAAGCTTGAGGCACGAGATGTCGCGGTGGCGTTCCGGTCGGGTACCGACGCTGTGGTCGACTCGTCGCTTGATCATGTGGTTGTTGACGACGTTGCCGGTGGTCTGCCGGTGCGGGAACGGCCACACCGTCACCTGCCTCAACCACCCCGGCCTGCCCCGCGACGTCCGCCGCGCGGTCGAAGGCCAACGCATTGGATGGCAACGCCTGCACCGCTCCAGCAGATGCCGACCTACCCCAGCATGAACAGCGCGGCAGCAGCGCTCGGCCTGCACACCCAGAACCTCAACCTGCAACTGCAACGCCTCGAAGCCGACATCGGCGCCCAGCCACTCCTACGCGCACCGCACCGCTACGCGCCCATGACCCCAACCCCAACCCCACGCGGCCAAAGCCTGCTCGACGATCTCGACCAGCCAGCCGTCCGCGAACTACTGCGCCGCTATGCCGGTGCCAACCAACGCCCGACCCAAAGTCGGCCCCTACAATCGGCACCGCATCCAGCGAGCGATCCCGGCATGACCGTGGGCCGCCGACGCGTACGCCGACGGCCCACGTTTGACGAAACCCGCTCTACACGCCGATGGCGTGTTCGAGCAGGTTGCGGTGCTGGATCATCCAATCAGCGGCGCGGGCCCGCCAGGCCAGCGCCCACAACGGTGCCGGATCGGTCGAGTCCGGCGTGATCCCGGCACGGGCCGCCTCAGCGGCGCAGTCCCGAATCGCCAGCTCGATCATCCGCCCGACAAACCCGTCCCGAGCAGCTACCGGCAGTTCATAGCCGTCCAGGAACAGCCGCAGGTGTCGCGCCCGCGTGGCGGCGTCCGGCAGGTCGTTGCGTTCGGCCACGTCATCGCCGTGCAATTGGGCGTTCCACCACCCGGCCACGGCAACCTCGTCGAGCGCGTCGACTGGCCCGGCCAGCTCCCAATCGATCAACGCCGCCGGACGACCATCGACGATGGCGACGTGCCACGGCCCGGCATCGCAGTGCCCGATCAGCGAGCCCTCACCGGGACGGTGCATCCACCACGGCTGCCAGACCGCATCCGGCGGCGGCTCGAAACTGGCCGTGGCATGGTGCAGATCGCGCAGCAAAGCACCGGCCCGCCACACGCCCTCGTCCGACCAGGCGTAAGGGTGCACGAAGCTGCCCTCGATCCAGGTCAGCACCTCGTTGCCGTCGGCGTCGACGCCGTCGCCGACCACCCGCGGACAGCCTGAGAATCCGACCTGTTCCAAATGGCGCAGCAGAGCATGCACAGTGCCGGTCCACGGCCGGACCGGACGACGCACGGTGTTCCCCACGCGAACAGCGCGGCTGGGGCCGCCTTCGGCCGCCGGCAGCGGCTCGAAGGAGGATACGGAATCCACGAAATTCTCCTCAAATCAGCGCAGTAAGCGGTGAACATGGCGCCGAACAACGGGCGCCAGCAACTGGCAACGCGGAACCGATCCACGGCCAGACGAACCGCAACGACGCGAGGAGCCGAACGTCCCGCCAGACTCCAGGAGCCCGGCGACAGCCACTCGAAGCTAGTGGCAGCGGATCAACGCGCGGTCGACTCCCGCATCGCCGCGATGGCAGCTACCTCGCTGACGACCATGCATGCCATGTCGACCTCCCCGACTGAGCGCTGACGAGGCCGAGGCTACGACTTCGCCTCTCATCTCGCCACCGAGATTCCTTTGGCGTCACGGCACCGCTACCAAAACCACGTGCACACCAGCGCTACGGGTAACGCCTCCGCCACCCAAGGGCATCAAGAAACGACAAGTCGGTGAGAAGAACCGGCCGACAAACCGTTGAGAAAACAACCGTCACACCCAGGTCAGCCACGCGCCCGACGACAAGGTCGACGAGAATCTACAACGCCACGACAGGAGGAGGGCCCGGCCCGGCAACGAGCCGGACCGGGCCCGCCCACGTTCAGAGCTTGTCGATCGGGGCGTGCCGCAGCACCAGCCACATGGTCTGGTCGCCGAAGTCGATCTGGGCCCGGGCACCCGGCCCGGCCCCCTCCACCGCCAGCACCCGGCCCAGGCCGTACCGCTGGTGGTTGACCCGGTCCCCGACGGAGACCTTCGGGGCCTGCTTCAGCTCGCTCGCGGTGGCCAGACGGCTGGCGTCCACGCCCAGCCGCTTCGCCAGTTCGGTCGCCTTGGGCGTGCCGCCGGCGAAGCCGCCGCGGCCGAGCCGGTCCGCCCGGCCACCCACGCCGCCGCCTCCGCCGCCCCACGAGGTGTACGACCCCTCGGTGCGCTCCCAGCGGACCAGCTCCGGTGGCAGCTCCTCCAGGAACCGAGACGGCGGGTTGTAGGCGGGGGCGCCCCACGCCGAGCGGGTCACCGCGCGGGACAGGTAGAGGCGCTGGCGGGCCCGGGTGATGCCCACGTACGCCAGCCGCCGCTCCTCCTCCAGCTCGCGGGTGTCGCCGAGCGAGCGCAGGTGCGGGAAGACGCCGTCCTCCAGGCCGGTCAGGAAGACCACCGGGAACTCCAGGCCCTTGGCCGTGTGCAGCGTCATCAGCGTGACGACACCCTGATGCGGCGCGGCATCGTCTGCCTCCGCGCCGTCAGGCGCCGAGCCCGGTGACGCAGGGATCTGGTCGGCGTCGGCGACGAGCGCCACCTGCTCCAGGAAACCGGCGAGCGTGGCCCGCTCGTCGTCGGCGCCGAGCGCCTCGATCCGCTCGGTGTACTCCCGGGCGACGCTCACCAACTCCTGGAGGTTGTCCACCCGGCCGGCGTCCTGCGGGTCGAGGCTCTCCTCCAGCTCGGCCAGGTAGCCCGAGCGGGTCAGCACCGCCTCCAGCACCTCCTCCGGCGTGCCGGTGCCGGCCAGTTCCCGGGCCGCGTCGAGCAGCGCGACGAACTCGGCGATGCCGTTCGCGGCCCGGGTGGAGATGCCCGGTGCGTCCTTGGCCCGGCGCAGCGCGGCACCGAAGGAGACGCGGTCCCGGGCGGCCAGCGCCTCCACGCACGCCTCCGCCCGCTCGCCGATGCCCCGGCGCGGGGTGTTGAGGATGCGGCGCAGGCTGACCGTGTCGTCGTCGTTCACCACCGCGCGCAGGTACGCGAGCGCGTCGCGCACCTCCTTGCGCTCGTAGAAGCGCACCCCGCCGACCACCTTGTAGGGCAGGCCGACCCGGATGAACACCTCCTCGAACACCCGGGACATGGCGTTGGTGCGGTAGAACACCGCCACGTCGCCCGGGCGGGTCTCGCCGTCGTCGACCAGCCGGTCGATCTCCCGGGCCACCCAGTCGGCCTCGGCGTGCTCGGTGTCGGCGACGTACCCGACGATCTGTTCGCCGGACCCGGCGTCGCTCCACAGCCGCTTCGGCTTCCGGGAGGTGTTGCGGTCGATCACCGCGTTGGCCGCGTTGAGGATGGTCTGGGTGGAGCGGTAGTTCTGCTCCAGTAGGATCGTGCGGGCGTCGGTGAAGTCCCGCTCGAACTCCAGGATGTTGCGGATGGTCGCACCGCGGAACGCGTAGATCGACTGGTCGGCGTCACCGACCACGCACAGCTCCGCCGGCGCGACCCCCTCGGTCCCGGAGACCAGCTCCTTGATCAGCACGTACTGGGCGTGGTTGGTGTCCTGGTACTCGTCCACCAGCACGTGCCGGAACCGGCGCCGGTAGCTCTCCGCCACGTGCGGGCGCGACTGGAGCAGGTGCACCGTCGTCATGATCAGGTCGTCGAAGTCCAGCGCGTGCGCCTCGCGCAGCCGCCGCTGGTAGAGCGTGTACGCCTCGGCCAGCGCCCGCTCGTTCGGCCCCTTGGCCCGGCCGGCGAACTCCTCCGGGTCGACCAGCTCGTTCTTCAGGTTCGACACCTGCGCGGCCAGGCCCCGGGCCGGGTAGCGCTTCGGGTCCAGGTCCAGCTCGCGGGCGACCATCTGCATCAACCGGCGCGAGTCGTCCGCGTCGTAGATCGAGAACGTCGACTTCAGGCCGGCGTGTTCGTGCTCGGCCCGCAGGATGCGTACGCAGGCGGAGTGGAACGTCGAGACCCACATGAGCCGGGCGCGCGGGCCGACCAGTGCGGCCACCCGCTCCTTCATCTCACCGGCGGCCTTGTTGGTGAACGTGATCGCGATGATCTCGCCCGGGTGCACGTCGCGGGCGGCGAGCAGGTAGGCGATCCGGTTGGTCAGCACCCGGGTCTTGCCGGACCCGGCGCCGGCCACGATCAGCAGCGGGGAGCCGGCGTGGGTCACCGCGTCCCGTTGCGGGCCGTTCAGGCCGTCGAGGAGGGCAACCGGGTCCGACCCGGTGCCCCCGGGACGGCGCGGCGGGGTCGGCCGGGACTCCGGCGCGGGCGGGGACGCGGGAATGTCGAAGAGAGGATGCATCGCAGCCCGAGTCTATGCCGCCGGGCGGACACTTCCCCGCCCGCGCCACCGCTGCGCGCACACGGTCACGTCTCACCTGTTGGTGCGTCTCCTTGCGCGCCCGCCCGGATGGTCGGCATACTCGACAGCGTGTTCGATCAGCGCTTCTCCTTTTACTACGGCACCGGGAGTCCGGCAGCCGTAGGTCGCGCCTGATCACAGACCTGCGAAACGCCCCGGGCTCCCAGAGCCCGGGGCGTTTTCGTTCCGGGATCCGGGTACCGGGCCCGAGCCCCGAGAGGGACGACGATGATGACTGACGTGGTGGAGTCCAGCGGCAGCCTGGCGCGGCACGACTTGACGGCCGGCGGCGACCCGACCGGGGCCGCGGCGGCCCGGACCGGCACCGACGACGCGGCGGCGGCCGAGCGGATCGGCGAGATCCGGCGGCGGATCGACGAGATCGACCGCACCCTCATCGCGCTCTGGCAGGAGCGGGCGGCGCTCTCCCAGGAGGTCGGCGCGACCCGGATGGCGTCCGGCGGCACCCGGCTGGTGCTCTCCCGCGAGCGGGAGATCCTGGAGCGGTTCCGGTCCGAACTCGGCGCCGACGGCACCCAGCTCGCGCTGCTGCTGCTGCGCGCCGGCCGCGGCCCGCTGTGACGTGGCGACACGCCCCCGGATACGACGAACCGCCTGCCGACGTCGAGCTGACGCCGGCAGGCGGTCCGGAACGGATCAGGCCACCTCGTGGGTGGCGACGATCTCCCGCTTCTCCGCGAAGTGGCAGGCGCTCGGGTGGTCCGAGCCCGGCCGGATCTGGAGCAGCGGCACCTCCTGGGCGCAGACGTCCTGCGCCTTCCAGCACCGGGTGCGGAACCGGCAGCCCGAGGGCGGGCTGACCGGCGAGGGCACATCGCCCTGGAGCCGGATGATCGCCTTGCTCTCCCGCAAGGTCGGGTCCGGCACCGGCACCGCCGACAGCAGCGCCTGGGTGTACGGGTGGGTCGGCCGCTCGTAGATCTCGTCCTCGGTGCCGATCTCCACCATCTTACCCAGGTACATCACGGCTACCCGGTCGGAGAGGTGCCGCACCACGGACAGGTCGTGGGCGATGAAGACGTACGACAGCCCGAACTCGGCCTGGAGCTTCTCCAGCAGGTTCATCACCTGGGCCTGGATCGAGACGTCCAGGGCCGACACCGGCTCGTCGCAGACGATCACCTCGGGCCGCAGCGCCAGCGCCCGGGCGATGCCGATGCGCTGCCGCTGGCCGCCGGAGAACTGGTGCGGGTACCGGTTGATGTGCTCCGGGTTGAGGCCGACCAGGTCGAGCAGCTCCTTGACCTTGGTGCGCCGGCTGCCGCGCGGAGCCACGTCGGGGTGGATCTCGAACGGCTCGCCGATCAGGTCACCCACCGTCATCCGGGGGTTCAGCGAGGTGTACGGGTCCTGCATGACCAGCTGGATCTGCCGGCGCAGCCGCCGCAGCGCGCCACCGGAGAGCTTGGAGATGTCCTGGCCCTTGTAGAGCACCTGACCGGCGGTCGGCCTCTCCAGGTTCATCAGCACCCGGGCCAGCGTCGACTTGCCGCAGCCGGACTCGCCGACCACGCCGAGCGTCTCGCCGGCCTTCAGCTCGAACGAGACGCCGTCGACGGCCTTGACGTGGCCGATGGTCTTCTTGAACACCACGCCCCGGGTCACGGGGTAGTGCTTGACCAGGTCACGAACCTCGATGATGTTCTCAGTCACGGTTCACCAGTTCCTCCGCGAAGTGGCAGGCGCTGGCCCGGCCGTTGCCCAGTTGCAGCAGCGGCGGGACCTTCTCCAGGCACACCGGCTGCGCCATCGGGCAGCGCGGGTTGAACGCACAGCCCGGCGGGATGTTCATCAGGTTCGGCGGGAGGCCCTTGATGGTGCGGAGCTCCTGCCCCTTCTCGTCCATCCGCGGGATCGAGTTGAGCAGGCCGAGCGTGTACGGGTGTGCCGGCTTGCGGTACAGGTCGTAGACGTCGGCTTCCTCGACGATCCGCCCGGCGTACATGACCGCGATCCGGTCCGCGACGTCGGCGACCACGCCGAGGTCGTGGGTGATCAGGATCATGCCCATCTGCCGTTCCCGCTGGAGTTCGCCGAGCAGGTCCATGATCTGGGCCTGCACCGTCACGTCCAGCGCGGTGGTCGGCTCGTCGGCGATCAGCACCTCGGGGTCCAGCGCCAGCGACATGGCGATCATCGCGCGCTGCCGCATACCGCCGGAGAACTGGTGCGGGTAGTTGCTGAACCGGCCCTTGGCGTTGGGGATCTTCACCTGGTCGAGCATCTCGATCGCGCGCTTCTTGGCGTCCGAGCGGCTCATGCCGCGCCGGATGCGGAACTGCTCGGCGATCTGGAAGCCGACTGTGAAAACCGGGTTGAGGGCCGAGAGCGAGTCCTGGAAAATCATGGCGATGCCCTCGCCCCGGATCCGCCGCCGCTGCTCGGGGGACATGGTGAGCATGTCCTTGCCGTGGAAGCGGACCTGCCCACCGGTGACGAACCCGGGCGGGGTGTCCAGGATGCCCATGATGGTCTGCGCGGTGACGCTCTTACCGGAGCCGGATTCGCCGAGCACGGCGAGGGTCTCCCCCGCGTCGACGTGGTACGTGACTCCGTTGATGACCTTGGCGACGCCGTCCCGGGTGCGGAACTCGACCCTCAGGTCGTCGACCTCGAGCAGGCGGCCCGAGGAGCGGCCGGATCCGTCGGCGCCCGGCGCGGACTGCTCGGACACGAGAATGTCGGACAACTCAGTTCCCCTATCGGAGCTTCGGGTCGAGGGCCTCGCGGACCGCCTCGCCGAGCATGACGAAGCTCAGCACTGCGGTGACGAGGAACGCGGCGGGGAAGAACAGCAGGTACGGCGAGACCCGGATGTAGTTCTGCGCCTCGCTGATCATGATGCCCCAGGAGACCACCGGGTTCTTCAGGCCGATGCCGAGGAAGGAGAGCGTGGCCTCGGCGCCGATGAACGAGCCGACCATGATCGTGCCGTAGACCAGCAGCGGGGCCAGGCAGTTCGGCAGCAGGTGCTTGAGGATGATCCGGCCGGTGCCGGCGCCCAGGGCGCGGGCCGCGACGATGTAGTCGGCCTCCTTGGTGGCCAGCACCGAGGACCGCATCAGCCGCATCACGACCGGCCAGCTCAGCACGCTCAGGGACATGATCACCAGGCCCATGATCGTCCACTCACCGTTGTCGGTGCCGGACCCGTTGAACGTGGTCAGGATGACGATCGCGCCGAGCACGAACGGCAGGCCGAAGAAGATGTCCGCGATGCGGGAGAGCAGCGCGTCCACCCAGCCGCCGCGGTAGCCGGCGATGATGCCCATCGTGCCGCCGACCAGCAGCGTCAGGATGGTGGAGACCACCGCGACCACGATCGAGGCGCGGGCGCCGTAGATGACCCGCGAGTAGACGTCGCGGCCCTGCACGTCGTAGCCGAACCAGGCGGCCGACGACGGCTCGACCCGGCTGCGCTCCAGCGTGCCGTTGACCGCGTCGCCGGAGGTGAACAGCGACGGGAAGGCGGCCATCACGATGAAGATCAGGATGAACGTCGCCGAGATCCAGAACAGCGGCTTGCGGCGCAGGTCGATCCAGGCGTCGCCGAGCAGGCCGCGGGGCTTCTGCTGCTTGGCGCTCTCCGGGAGGCCGGCGTTTGTGGGTGCGCCCGACCCGGCCTCGGTGGGCATGGTCGCGGGCGGCGTCGTCACGATCGACGCGGTATTCGGGTCACTCATGCCCGCACCTCGCTGCGCTCGGCGCGAGCGTGGTTACCCGCGCAGACTGCTGGGACGATTCGTTCGCTGCGGCGGTCACTCATAGCGGATCCTCGGGTCGAGGGCGGCGTAGAGCAGGTCGACCACCAGGTTCATGATGAGATAGACGAGAACCAGCACCACCACGATGCCGACAACGGTAGCGCTCTCCTTCGTCACGATCGAGCGGAGCACCTGGCGGCCGATGCCGTTGATGCCGAAGATGCCCTCGGTCACGATCGCGCCACCCATCAGGGCGCCGAGGTCGGTGCCGAGCAGGGTGACCACCGGGATGAGCGAGTTGCGCAGCAGGTGCACGCCGACCACGCGACGCATCGGCAGGCCCTTCGCGATCGCGGTGCGGACGTAGTCGGCACGCCGGTTCTCGGCGATACTCGTCCGCGCGACCCGCGCCACGTACGCCATCGACACGCTGCCGAGCACGAAGCCGGGCACGATCAGCTCGCTGAACCGCATCTCGTTGGAGACGGTCGGGGTGATGATGCCCCACTTGACGCCCAGCAGCCACTGCAGCACGAAGCCGATGACGAAGACCGGCAGGGCGATCAGGAAGAGCGTGGAGACCAGGACCAGGTTGTCCAGAAAGCCGTTGCGCCGCAGACCGGTGAGGATGCCCGCACCGAGACCGATCACGGCCTCGATCGCGAGGGCGACCACCGCCAGCTTCAGGGTGTTCGGGTACGACGTGGCGATGATGTCGCTGATCTCGCGACCGCCGAACGTGATACCGAAGTCCCCCTGCAAGAGGTTCTTCATGTAGCTGGCGTACTGCACCCAGATCGACTCGTCGAGGTTGTACTTCTCGGTCATCATGGCCCGGTAGTTGGGCGGGCAACCGCGATCGCCGCACTTGCCGGCGAAGGGGTCACCGGGCACTGACCAGACGAGCCAGTAGATCAGGAACGTCGTGCCGATGAACACCGGCACGAGTTGCAGCAGCCGTCTCAAGAGATAACGGCCCATGGGGTGGTCCTCCAGACAGGGAGCGCCGGGTGAGCCGGCGCGGCGACGACAACATGCGAGGGGTTCGTTGTACACCCCCTCGCGGAACGGCCCCGGGTCGGGCTCACCGGTAGGCGAGCCCGACCCGGGGTCAGACCGTTCGGATCAGAGCTCGACCGAGGTGATGTCGAGCTCGCCGACGTTGGTCAGCTCCACCTTCTTGATCTTCTCCGAGTGGCCGGACTGCTGGCCACCGAAGTAGATCGGCATGGAGGGGACGTCCTGGTCGATCAGCTTGACGGCCTCAGCGAACTTCTTGTGGGCCTCCTCGAGGCTGGGGGCCGCGGTGGCCTCCTTGGCGAGGGCGTCCACCTGCGGGTTGCTGTACTTGCCGTCGTTCGAGGAACCGCCGGTGACGTAGAGCGGGTTGATCCAGTTCTCGACGTCCGGGTAGTCCTGCTGCCAGCCGGCCCGGTAGGCGCCGGTCATCTTGTAGGCGTTGATGTTGGCGCGGAAGACCGCGAAGGTCGGCACGCCGACGGCGACCGCGTCGATGCCCAGGTTGGTCTTGATCTGCTGGGCGACGGCCTCCATCCACTCCTTGTGGCTGGCGTCCGCGTTGTACGACAGGGTCAGCTTGCCCTGGAAGCCACCGGACTCGGCGTACAGCTGCTTGGCCTGGGCCACGTCGAACTTGCAGGCGGTGCAGTTGCCCGGCTCGGCGCCCGGGGTCAGCGGGTTGGCCCAGCTGTCGGCCGGCTTGCGGGTACCGAAGAAGATCTTGTCGGTGATCGACTGCCGGTCGATGGACAGCGAGATCGCCTTGCGCAGCTTCGGGTTCTCGAAGCGCTTGTCGTAGATCGGGAAGGCGATGATGCCGGTCGACGGGGTGGTCGAGGACAGAGCCCGCTCGCCCAGGTCGGTCTTCCACTTCTCGCCGGCCAGCGCGGAGACCGGAACCTGCTGCTGGAAGTCCAGGTTGCCGGCGAGCAGGTCGTTGTACGCCGCCGTGTCGTCCTGGTAGATCTTGACGGTGACGTCCTTGATCTTCATCTTGTCGCGCAGGCTGTAGTCGTCGAAGCGGGTCAGCTTGATCTCGACGTCGTCCTGCCAGGAGACGAGCTTGACCGGGCCGTTACCGATCGGCTTCTTGCCGAAGTCCGCCGGGGTGGACGAGAAGAACGCGTCCGGCAGCGGCACGAAGGCGCTGTAGCCGAGCTTGGTCGGGAACACGGAGGTCGGCGCGGCGAGCGTGACCTCGAAGTTCCAGTCGTCGACGACCTTCAGGCCGGACATCTCCTTGGCCTTCGGCTCCGGGGCCTTCTGCGGGCCCTCCGGGCCGTCCGGGTCCTCGGTGTAGACCTCGTCGAAGCCCTGGATGTCGGAGAAGAAGGAGGCGTTCTGCGCGCCGTTCGGGCCGTAGGCCGCCCAGTTCCAGGCCTTGACGAAGCTCTCGGCCTTGACGGTGGTGCCGTCGTGGAACTTGGTGTTCTGCTTGATCTTGATCTTGAAGACCTTCGAGTCGGTCGTGTCGATCGACTCGGCGAGCAGGTTCTGCGGCGCCCCACCATTGTTGGGGTACTCGACCAGACCGCTCCACATCCAGTCGATGATCGCGCCACCACCGGTCTCGGTGGTGTTCGCCGGAACCAGGGGGTTCTCCGGCTGGGTGCCGTCGATGACGATCGCGCCGTCGCTGCTGGCGCCGGCGTCGCCACCGTCGTTGTTCCCGCTGGAGCAGCCGGACGCGACGAGCGCGAATGCCGCGCCCACCGCGAGCGCGCCGCTCGCCCGCTTCGAGACTCTCATTCCGAGGGGCCTCCTCTTTCTTAACCTGGTTCCGTCGTGGGTTTCACGCACGTCTTGGGGGTGACACCACCGGCGACCCGAACCGCAGGACGCCGGTTTACCGCAGAGGAATTCGGGACACCCCAGGGGGACCGATCCGCCGGGCGCCACACCCTGGACGAGACATCGCGCAGGGCCGTCGGCCACGCGGCGGCGTTGAACACGGCGTCACGTGGTCGGCAGGCCCGACAAGATGCCTCACACCGGGGGGTGAGGTGCTGCCACTGTGACACCAACCGGCCCTTTCCGTGAAGGTGCCGTTATCAAGCCGTTAGTTGCTCGCCACGTTGCCGATACTTGAGAAAAGATCACAAAGCGTACGGACGATAGGACCCTGAACAGGCAAGACGGGCACAGACGAGTCGACGGACGTCCCTGCGGCGCGGGAGGCTGTGACGTTGACCGCGCCGGCCTCGACACCCTCCGGCGGACGCCCGTCTGTCGCGTTTTCTGTCCGTCCGGATGATGCCGTGCCAACCGAGCGGGCGACACGGGCACCCGGGGGTACGAGGCTGCCGAGGCCCCGCCGCCGGGCGGAGTGGGATCTCTAGACCAGCCGGCGGTCGGCGGCCCAGCGGGAAAGCTCGTACCGGTTCGACATCTGGAGCTTGCGCAACACGTTGGAGACGTGCGTCTCGACCGTCTTGATCGAGATGTACAGCTCCTTGGCGATCTCCTTGTACGCGTACCCCCGGGCCAGCAGCCGCAGCACCTCGCGCTCCCGGTTGGTGAGCTGGTCCAGCTCCGGGTCGGCCACCGGCGCGTCCGGCCGGGAGGCGAACGCGTCGAGCACGAACCCGGCCAGCCGCGGGCTGAACACCGCGTCGCCGTCGGCCACCCGCCGGATCGCGTCGGTCAACTCCTCCGGCGAGATCGTCTTCGTGACGTACCCCCGCGCACCGGCGCGGATCAGGCCGATCACGTCCTCGGCGGCGTCGGAGACGCTCAGCGCCAGGAACCGCACCTGCGGGTGGGTACGCCGCATCGCCTCCAGCACCGCGCGACCGCCGCCGTCGGGCATGTGCACGTCGAGCAGCACCACGTCCGGCGCGGTGGCCGCGATCCGGGTCACCGCCTCGGCCACCGAGCTGGCCTCGCCGACCACCTCCACACGGGTGCCCAGCTCGGCACGGACGCCGGCCCGGAACATCGCGTGGTCGTCGACGAGGAACACCCGCAGCGGCCCGCGCGGCGCCGTTGCCTCGACCGGTTCCTGCTCGGACATGTCACCTGTCCCTTTCCGCCGTGGAGCCGGAGCCGCTGATCGGCAGGATCAGCCGGACCTCGGTCCCTTCCCCCGGCTCGGACCGGATCTCCGCCCGGCCGCCGTGCCGCTTCATCCGCCCGATGATCGAACCCCGGACGCCGTGCCGGTGATTCTCCACCGTATCCGGGTCGAAGCCCTTGCCCCGGTCCCGGACGAACACGCTCACCTGCTCCGGCTCCACCTCGGCGTACAGCGACACGGTCTGCACACCGGCGTGCCGGGCCGCGTTGACCAGGGCCTCCCGGGCGGCGGCCACGATCGCACCCACCCGCTCGTCGGTCTCCCGGTCGCCGACCACCACCACCTCGACGGTGATGGCGAACGTGTCCTCCACCTCGGCGGCGGCCTGCTCCAGAGCGGCCGCGAAGCGCTCGGTGGGCGAGGCGGTCGGCTTGTAGAGCCAGTTGCGCAGCGAGCGCTCCTGGCCGCGGGCCAGCCGCTGCACCGTCTTGACGTCGCTGGCGTTGCGCTGGATCAGGGCCAGCGTGTGCAGCACCTGGTCGTGCACCATCGCGGCCAGTTCGGCGCGCTCCTGCTCCCGGATGCGGCCCTCCCGCTCGGAGCGGAGCTGGTTCCAGGTGCGCCAGAGCACCGGGCCGGTGACCACACCCACGCCGGCCAGCCCGACCAGTGCGAAGATCACGCCGTTGAGCACCGCGTCGAAGTTCTGCGCCGGCGAGTAGACGGCGGCCACGCCGATGATGCCGACCGCGACGAGCACGCCGCCGCCGACGAAGCGCAGCACGAAAGCGCGCCGGTCGCTCTCCTCCACCACCGCGCCCAGCCAGGGCACCGCCGCATCGCCCCACTGCCGGCGCCGCTCCGGGGCGGACTGGTGCCAGATGACGCCCGCGCCGACCGCGATGATCGCCACCAGCCAGCCGGCGGTGCCGGCCGCGCCCACCGAGTTGAACGCGAACACCTGGAGCAGCAGCACGCCGAGCCCGATCGCCACGAACGGCAGCAGCTGGTTGAGGTCGCGGCGGGGCGGGACCGCGGTGTCGCCGGGCCGGGGCGGGACCACCGCCCAGAAGGCGGCGTAGAGCAGCAACCCGAGACCGCTGAGCCCGAGCAGCACCATGAACGCCATCCGTACCCGCAGCACCGGGATGCCCAGGTGCTCGGCGATGCCCGCGGCCACCCCGGCGGCCAGCCGGTGGTCGGTGGCCCGGTAGAGGCGCGGGGCGTGCGGGGCGGGGGTGCTGCTGATCGGAGGCTCCCAGGTCGAGGCGGGGCGGGCCGGCGGCGCCGACGCTCCGATCGTCACACGGCCGTGACGCCCCGGACCACGGGGACGCCCCGGAGTTTCACCGGCGGTGGATATCAGGGTGGGGTCAGGGTCGGGTCCGGAGGCTGCTCGGGCGGCCGGGGCAGCAGTATCGGAGGCATGAACGAGGACGCTGCCCGTCCGCCCCGCCCCTGGGCGGCAGCACAGGACGCCCCGCCGCCCCCGCCGGGAGCGGCGCCCACGACCGGCCAGGCGGCCCCGCCGCCCGGCGGCGGCACGCCGTTCGCCGGTCCGCCACCCGGTGGGTACGCCCCACCGCCCGGCGCCGCCGGCTTCACCACCCGGTACGGCCTGGTACGTCCCCGCGAGGGCCGCTACCTGGCCGGGGTGTGTGCCGCCATCGGCCGGGCCACAAACACCGACCCGGTGCTGTGGCGTGTGCTGCTGGCCGTGCTCGGCTTCTTCGGCGGCATCGGGATCATCGTGTACGTCGCCAGCTGGCTGATCATCCCCGGCGAGGGCGACACCGCCTCACCGGTGGAGGCCATGCTCGGCCGGGGCCGGTCCAGCATGTCCCCGATCACGGTGATCGTGCTCGGCATCGTGGTGGCGCTCGGCTTCGCCTACGTCGTCACCGACGGGTTCCGGGCGATCCTGCTCGGCGCGGTGATCCTGATCGGCGGCGCGCTCCTGCTCAACCGCGAGCAGCGCGGCCCGGGGCAGCGCCCGGCCCAGCCGGCACCGCCGCACGGTCCCCCGCCGGGCCCGGTGCCACCGGTGGCCTGGCCCGCGCCGCCGGCCCCGGCACCGGGTACCTGGACCGCGGCTCCCCCCGCGGCAGAGTGGACCGGCACACCGGCCGGACCGGCCGTGCCGCCGGTACACACGGCGCCGTCCGGCGGCCTGCCCGCCGAGCCCGGCTATCCGCCGGTCGGCCGCCCGGAGCCGGGCTACCCCCCGGCGTCCGTGTCCTCGGCGCCCGCGTCCGTGTCCGAGCCCGGCTACCCGCCGGTGCCGGGGTCCGAGCCGGATCACCCGGCCACGTCCGACGCGGCGCGCGAGCCGGGCCACGCCGGGCCCGCCACCGGCTACCCGACGCTGCCGGCGCCGGGCTGGCCCGCCGCGGCCGGCACCCGGCCGGGCCCGTCCGAACCGACGACCGTCGCGATGCAGCAGGTGACCGGCCCGGTCGCCGACACCGCCGCCTGGCCGGCCTACGGCGCGAACCCGGCCTGGCCGGGCGCGCGGGACGCGGGTGCCCGGCTGGAGGAGCCGGTTGCCGTACCGCCGCCCGCGCCGGTGGGCGCACCGCTGCCGCCCGGCGGCTACCGGCCGCCGTTCGCCCCGCACGGCCCCTACGCCGGATCGCCACCCGTGCCGCCACCGGGTCGGCCGCCGCGACCGCCCAAGCGACCCAAGGAGCGCTCGCCGCTCGGGGCGATCACGTTCTCGCTGATCTTCCTGGCACTCGGCGTGGTGGCCATGCTCGACCTGCTCGACGTCTTCCCGGTCGGTGCCGCCGGCTACTTCGCCGCGGTGCTCGCGACCATCGGCCTCGGCCTGCTCGTCGGCACCTGGTTCGGCCGGGCCCGCTGGCTGATCGCCCTGGGCCTGGTGACCGCGGCGGCGCTCGGCATCGCCACCGTCGCCGAGTCCTACGACCGGGTACGCGGCATGGACGGCAACGTCACCTGGGCCCCGACCGATCTGCGCGACCTGGCGAACCGGTACGAGAACAACCTCGGTGACGCGACGCTCGACCTGCGCGGGATCGACTTCGACAAGCAGGACGTCCAGGTGACGGTCGACGTGAACCTCGGCAACGCGACAGTCGTCGTACCTCCGGACGTCGACGTGACCACGGTGGCCGACGTGAACGCCGGCGACGCCACGGTCTTCGGCCGGAGCAGCGGCGGGCTCGGCGGTCGCCAGTGGGAGACCACCGACCCGGGCGCCGACGGCCCCGGTGGCGGCAAGCTGCGCCTCTACGTTTACGTGAACGCCGGCAAGCTGGAGGTGACCCGGTGAAGGCACACCGTACCGACGTCGTGTCGTTCGCTTTCGGACTCGTCTTCCTCGGCCTGTCCGTCTGGTGGCTGCTGGCCCGGATCCTCGGCCTCTCCGTACCCCCGGTCGGCTGGTTCCTGGCCGGTGGGCTGGTGCTGATCGGACTGCTCGGGCTGATCGGCGCGCTGCGCTCGGGCCGCGCACCGGAGCAGGCCGCGCCGCAGTCCGCGCCCGAGGTCACTGTCTCGGCGCCGTACGGCTCCCCGGACGCCGGCGCGGAAACGGCCGGCGGCACGGGGACGGCCGGTGGGGCCGACGAGAGGGCCACCGAGGCCACCACCGACTCCGCGGAGCCGGCCACGCGCGAGCTACCGCCGCTCGATCCACCGGCCGACGAGGCGACTCCGCAGCGCCGTACGCCGGGGGATCCGGCCTGACCGCGCCACTGCGGCGACCTTCGGACGCGGCCTATGCTGGTCGGCGGAGATCTCGCCTCCGCCGGCCGGCCTGCGCACCAGGACCATGCCGGAGCCGCCGGTCGGGTCGCCGGAGCCGCCGGCGTCCGTTCGCTATCTCGTCAGGAGCCCGTCCGACATGACCCAGTCCCCCGCCGTGCGCGTCACCGGTCCCTCCGGTGCGGTGCGCCTGGGCGAGCGCGCCGCCCGCACGCTCGTCAGCGAGTTCGCCCGGCGTAACGACCCGAAGGCCGGCCTGCTGGTCGGCGCGACGCCGGAGTCCGCGGTACTGGCCGCCGCGATCGAGGCGCTGCTCCCCGGCGACCGGCTCACCGTGGTGCCGGCGGAGGGCGCCGCCGCGGCCGCGCTGCGCGAACACGTGACCGCGCAGGGCCGCTGGGTCGCCGACCGGGTACGCGTGGTCGACACCCTCGCCGAGGCCGACGCTGCCGCGGTGGTGGTCGTCGCCGAGCCGTTCACCGGCACCGCGGACGAGGCGCGCGTCGCGATCGACGGGCTGGCGAAGTACCTCGCCGAGGGTGCGGTGCTGAGCGTCGCCGCGCCGCTGTTCCGCACCGGGGGCGCCGACGGCGAGCTGGACCGGCAGGGTGTGCTGCACGGCGTGCGCACCGACCTGGTGCTGCGCAACACCCCGCCGGTACGCGTGCACCACCTGCGGTTCACCCCGGCACCGGTCGCGCTCGCGGCCTCGCTGTCCCCGGCGTACCGGCCGTCGAGCGTGCCGCTGACCCGGGGCATGCACATCGACTCGAACGGGGTGGCCGCGGCCGGCATCACGCTCGGCCTGGCCGCTCTGGCCCGGGCCGCGCGGCCGAAGTCGAAGCTCTGGCTGCTGCCGGCGCTGGCCGCCGCGCCGGTGGCCGCGTTCTTCCGTGACCCGGAGCGGGACGTGCCGGAGGATCCGTCGGCGGTCGTCGCATCGGCCGACGGTCAGGTGCTGTCCGTGCAGCGCCTGCAGGACGAGCGCTTCGGTGACGGCGAGTGGCTGCGGATCGCGGTCTTCCTGTCGGTGCTGGACGTGCACGTCAACCGCGCGCCGGTGGCCGGCAAGGTGGTCGACTACTTCGTCGCCGACGGCGGGTTCGTCAACGCCATGAAGCCGGACGCCGAGCACAACGTGGCCGCGTACACGGTGCTGGACACCGACCACGGCACCGTGGTGGTGGCGCAGCGCACCGGTCTGATCGCCCGCCGGATCGTGCAGCGGGCGCCGGTGGGTTCGCTGCTGGCCCGGGGTGAGCGCTTCGGCCTGATCCGGTTCGGCTCGCGTACCGACGTCTACCTGCCGGCCGACGCCGCGGACCCGCTGGTCGGTCCGGGCGACAAGGTGGTCGGCGGCGCGACGGTGATCGCCCGCTGGCGCTGAGCGCCGGACACGCGGAAGGGGCGCCGCTGCAGCGGCGCCCCTTCCGTCGTTCTCGGGTCAGGCGGTACGGCGCTGGTGCAGCCAGAGCAGCGGCCCGCTGACCAGGTAGCCCACCACCACGAGGGCGAAGGTGAGCCGGATGTCGACGAGCGCGCCGACCACCGGAGCCAGCCACAACCACGGCGGCAGCTTCAGCAGCCGGGCGAGCTTGGCGTACGGGAAGCTGGACACCATGGCGAAGGCGAGCAGCGCCACGCCGGCCACCATGACCAGGCCGGAGACCGGCACGCCGATGGCCACGGTCAGGGCGAGCACCGCCGCCGCCATGGTGGTGGGCACGCCGCAGAAGAAGCGGCCGTCCTTCGGCGAGACGTTGAACCGGGCGAGCCGGATCGCGGCGCAGCCGGCGACGAGCGCGCAGGAGACCGCGGCGGCCGCCGGCGGCACCGAACCGGCCAGCGAGGCGTAGACCACGACCGGCGCGGCGAGGCCGAACGAGCACATGTCGGCGAGCGAGTCCATCTGCGCGCCGAACGGGCTGGCCACACCGAGCTTGCGGGCCAGCGCGCCGTCGAGGCCGTCGAACGCGACGCACGCGATCAGGCAGATCGCGGCGATCTGCACGTCACCGCGCATGGCCAGGAAGATGGCCAGCATGCCGAGCATGAGGCTGCTCAGCGTGCACGCGTTGACGAGCGCGAACTTGGCCCGGCGGGCGGCGGTGCGCTCACCCGGCAGAAGCGGGATCGACATCGCCGGAGACTCGTCGTCGACCGGGGCGGTCGGCGCGAGCGCCGGGCTGATCGGGCGTACCGTCTCGATGTCGGTGTCGAGCCGTCCGTAGCGGAGGCGCTGGCGGTCGGCGTAACGGTGGTCGGGGGTGACCCGGTCGGTCCCCGAGACGGTCGCGCCGTCCCGGCGGCCCACGCGGACCAGCAGCACCTGGCGGGCGAACGTACTGCTGCGGCGCAACCTGCCCGCCCAGCGACGCCCTGCGGGGCGCGGACTGTCAGTCGTACGACGCCGGCGCCATGGGGCTCTCGGCACGTTTCCTCCATCACCGGATCGGCTGGCCGCCCACTGCGGGGCGGGTGTCCGGCTGTCTCGTGCCGGACCTTTCGGGTCCGGCAGCCCTTTTGCGGAGTACACCATTGCACAGGGGACAGGGGCTTGGCGATAGCTGCCGGCGGTACTTATATCTCCCTTAACCGCGCGAACCGCCCACTTATTCCCACCTCGGGCCTCTACGCCCGTTTTCGTCGGTCAGCCGTACTTCCGACTGTACCGGAGGGCACCCAGAGCGGCTCGGCGAGCGATTCACGTCACCCGCCGCCCGGTGGCCCACGCCGCCACGTCCGCCATCGACAGACCTGTGACCTTCTCCAGCACGGCCACGCCGGCGATAGCGGCCCGGATCGCGCCGGGCGCGACGGTCAGACCGGTCTCCTCGGCGAACTCGCGTACGACGGTGTCGCCGGGTGCTCGGCGTGCTCGACGCCGCCGCTGCTCCACAGCCCGCCCCTCCCGCGCCCACTCCGTCGATCATGAGGTTAGCGGTAGCGAGGCGGACATTTCGCGCCGTCAACTTCATGATCGCCGGGGTGGGGCCCGGGTGTGAGCGGGTCGGTCAGAGGAGGTGGGCGGCCTGGACCGCTTCGGCGGTCACCTCGGTGAGGCGGTCGGTGGGGAGGGCGCCGAGTTCCTCGCGGCGGAACCAGCGGGCCTCGCAGGTGGAGCCGCCGATGTCGGCCACGGTGGGCGGCGCGGGCTGGTCGACCACCACCCGGTAGAACGCGCGTACGCCGTGCCAGTCGATCGGGTAGCCCTCCGGGCCGAGTGAGGCGGCGTCCCGGTGGCTGGCCACCCCGAGCAGTTCGACCAGGCGGCCGGTCTGGCCGGTCTCCTCGACCAGTTCCCGGATCAGCGCCGCGCCCGGCTGCTCACCGTAGTCGGTGCCGCCGCCGGGCAGGTGCCAGCAGCCGGCACCCGGGTAGCCGTCGGAGACCCGGGTCAGCAGCACCCGCTCCTCCGGGTCGGTCACCACCGCGTACGCGGCGAAGCGCTGCGCCCGGTGCAGCCCGTCCGGGCCGGGGACGGCGTAGAACGAGGGGAACTCGGGCACCTCCTCCGGCACGATGTCGTCGGTGGAGGTGGGCAGGCCCAGGGCACGCGCGGTGAACAACCGCAGCGGCAGCTCCCGGGCCTCGTCGAGGGTGAACCAGCGGGCCAGGTCGGTCGGGCGGTCGACCCGCTCGGTGAGCGTCCCCCCGCGGACCGACACGGTGTAGAGGAGCCGGTCGGTGTGGATCGTGATGCGCCGCTCGGGCAGCGCCCGCATGTCGGCGAGCACGTCCTGGAGGCCGGCGACCGCCACCGAGAGCCCGGTCTCGGCCGCGGTCTCCCGGACGACCGTGTGTTTGGGGTCCTCACCGTGGTCGACCGCTCCCCCGGGGAGCGACCAGGTGCCGGGGGTGCCGGAGCGCTCCGATGCGCGGACCAGCAACACTCGACCGTTTGAGTCAGCACAGACTGCGTATGCCGCGATCCTGCGGAGCGGCTCCAGCGAGGTGGTCACGGGAGCAAATTCTCCCCGGAGCGGGTTACCGACATCGAAAAGAGTCAGATTCCTGACTCTATGCTGGCGTCTCAGGGACGGTTCAGGGTAGGCGTCCGGGCGGTCACCGAGGTCGCCCGCCGCAGCGCGCGGGACCGTTGACACATGACCTTCCCGAACCCCTCCCAGACCCCGTACAAGCAGCTCCGCCGGCCGGTCAGCGACCGCATGATCGCCGGTGTGGCGAGCGGCCTCGGCCGCTACTTCGCCGCCGATCCCACGCTGGTCCGGGTGGTCTTCGCGACCGCCACGGTGCTCACCGGCGGGCTCGCCGCGCTCGCGTACCCGATCATGTGGTTCCTGATGCCCGAGGAGCCGGACGGCGCGCCCGCGTGGCCGCACCCACCGGGCACCGCGCCGGGCTGGCCGCCGGTCCCGCCGGCCGCACCGGTCCGGCCGGCTACGCCGCAGACGCCGGCCGGGCCGGACGCCGGCGCACAGGCGGCCCGGCCGGACGCCGCAGCGCCGCCCGCGGCCTGAGCCGCGTCACTCCCACTCGATGGTGCCCGGCGGCTTGCTGGTGACGTCCAGGACCACGCGGTTGACCTCGGCGACCTCGTTGGTGATCCGGGTGGAGATCCGGGCCACCACGTCGTAGGGCAGCCGGGACCAGTCGGCGGTCATCGCGTCCTCACTGGAGACCGGGCGCAGCACCACCGGGTGGCCGTAGGTGCGCCCGTCGCCCTGCACCCCGACGCTGCGGACGTCGGCCAGCAGCACCACCGGGAACTGCCAGACGCCCCGGTCCAGGCCGGCCGCGGTCAGCTCCTGCCGGGCGATCAGGTCGGCCTTGCGGAGCACGGCGAGGCGCTCCTCGTCGACCGCGCCGATGATCCGGATGGCCAGGCCCGGGCCGGGGAACGGGTGCCGCCACACCATCGCCTCGGGCAGCCCCAGCTCCAGGCCGATCGTGCGGACCTCGTCCTTGAACAGCGTCCGCAGCGGCTCGACCAGGGCGAACTTCAGGTCCTCGGGCAGACCGCCGACGTTGTGGTGGCTCTTGATGTTGGCGGTCCCGGTGCCGCCGCCGGACTCCACGACGTCCGGGTAGAGCGTGCCCTGCACCAGGTATTCCACGTCGCCGTGCGCGGCGATCTCCCGGGCGGCGGCCTCGAAGACGCGGATGAACTCCCGACCGATGATCTTGCGCTTCTGCTCCGGGTCGGTCACCCCGGCGAGCGCGCCGAGGAACCGTTCCCGGGCGTCGACCACCTTGAGCTTGATGCCGGTCGCCGCCACGTAGTCCTTCTCGACCTGCTCGGCCTCACCCGCCCGCAGCAGCCCGTGGTCCACGAACACGCAGGTGAGCTGGTCACCCACGGCGCGGTGCACGAGCGCCGCGGCGACCGCCGAGTCGACGCCGCCGGAGAGGCCGCAGATGACCTCCTTGTCGCCCACCTGCTCACGGATCCGGGCGACCTGCTCGTCGATGATGTTCGACGGCGTCCAGGTCGGTTCGATGCCGGCGATGTCGTACAGGAAGCGGGTCAGCATCTCCTGGCCGTGCGCGGTGTGCCCGACCTCGGGGTGGAACTGCACCCCGGCGCGGCGGCCGGCCACGTCCTCGAACGCGGCGACCGGGGCGCCCGCCGACTCGGCGGTGACGGTGAAGCCGTCCGGGGCCTCGGTGACGCAGTCGCCGTGGCTCATCCAGACCGGCAGGTCGGCCGGCAGGTCGCGCAGCAGCACGCCGGGCTCGGTCAGGCGCGGGCGCAGCGGGGTGCCGCCGTACTCGCGGTTGCCGGTGCGCGCCACGGTGCCACCGAGCGCCTGGGCCATGGCCTGGAAGCCGTAGCAGATGCCGAAGACCGGCACCCCGGCGTCGAACATCCCGGCGTCGATCTGCGGCGCACCCGGTGCGTAGACGCTGGACGGGCCACCCGACAGGATGATCGCGGCCGGGTTCTTCGCCAGCATCTCGGACACCGGCATGGAATGCGGGACGATCTCCGAGTAGACCTTCGCCTCGCGGACACGGCGCGCGATGAGCTGGGCGTACTGGGCTCCGAAGTCCACCACGAGGACGGGGCGAGGCGTGCTCATGGTCCACGATCCTACCGACCGTGACCGGCCCCGCCGCGCTCGCCGTCCCGACCGCCACTGCCCGCCGCGCCGCCCCCGCCGGTCATCCCCCCGCGGGGCAGGGCGACCTCGTCGGCCACGGCGGGCGAATAGCCTTCGGTCGCGCTGATCCGGCGGGCGATGATCCCGAGCAGGACGCCGTACACGACCTTCGAGGTGATGTCCGCGACCGTGTACGTGATCTGCCGCGCCACCACGCCGTCGGCCGAGTCCCAGAGGGCCGGCATGAGGTACGCACCGGGGTAGAGCAGCCAGGACACGAGTACCAGCCACCACACGCCGCGGGCCAGTGGTCGCGCGGTCGGCGGCAGGCGGTCCAGGCTGCCGAAGATGGTCCGGGCGACGAGAACCAGCAGGAACACGAAGAAGACGGTGCTGACCAGCCCCCACACCCAGAACGGCGCCGACCGCTGCACCTCGTGGAACTGGCCCGCGTACCCGGTGTAGATCATGGCGAGCCCGCCGGCGACGAATGCGACCCAGGTCAGGTGGAACCGGCGGCCCGTCACACCGAGCACCACAAGTAGCTGGATCAACAGCACCGGAACGTCGATCGACCAGTTGACGTAGCGGTAGCCGTTGGAGAACAGGGCGCCGGACTGGACGAAGGCCGTGCCGTCCCATTCGAAGGCGCCCACCCACCGTTGGTAGAGCAGGAGCAGCTCGAAGAACGCCGACACCATCACCACTGCCGAGAGCACCGACGAGAGCTGGTAACGCGGCGCCACCGAACGACGGGTCGCCAGGAAATAGACCAGCCCGGCCGCCATCACCGCGAAACCCAGGCTGAGCACGTGGGAGATCAGTGTGAACTGGTCCACGTTGTACGAGAGGGTGTTCTCGAAGTTCATCCGGTGCCCCGCCTCCGGCCGTCCAGACTGGGAGATAAATCCCTTATCAACCGTTACCGTATGGTGGTGAGCGCGGCGCCGACGGGAAACTGCCGATCTCCGATCCGGAGCGCGGCGTGACCGGCTGGTGGTTGTGGTCCTACGTCGCCGCGATGGCAGGCGGGACGGTGCTCTTCCTCGCCTTGTGGGCACGGCCCTGCGGCGTCCCCGCGATCGAGTACCAGGTCGCGGTCGCGGTGCCCGTCTGGTCCGGCCTCTGGTACGCCGTCCTGGCCCTCGGCGACGGCCGGGTGACGGATCCCGGCGGCCAGCCGGTCTACTGGGCCCGCTACGCCGACTGGGCGGTCAGCGCCTCACTCCTGCTCGTCGCGCTCGCGCTCACTGCCACCCACGCCCTGCCCGGCCGGCACCCGGGGCTGTCGGCCGCACTGGTCGGCCTGAACGCCACGATGGTCGCCGCCGGCCTCCTCGCCGATCTCGCCGCCGGGACGTGGAGCCGGTACCTGTACTTCACCCTCGGCAGCCTGGCGCTGTCGGGCATCTTCGCGGTGATCTGGGGACCGCTGCGGTCCGTCGCACGCCGCCAGCCCGAAGGGCTGCACCACGCCTACGTGGAGGCGGCGGCGCTGCTGACCGTCCTCTGGCTGGGGTACCCACTGGTCTGGCTCGGCGGCCCGTCCGGCGTCGGTCTGCTCAGCCCGACCACCGACACCGCCCTGTTCGTGCTGCTCTCCATCGCGTCCAAGGTCGGCTGGGGCGCCTTCGACCTGGCCCGGCTGCGCGGCCTCGCCCGGCGCACCGGACTCGCGGTGGCGGGACCGCCGTGACCACGCCCACCGGGCCCCCGTACACCTCGGGGCGCCGGCTCGCGGCCGCCACGGCGCAGAGGACGGCGACCGGGCCGCCGGCGGGTACGGGACGCGCCTCCGTCCTGACCGTCGCCGGCCTGCTCGCCCTGGCGCCGCTGGCACGTCACACGGGCGTGGGCAGTTCGCCCGCGTACCTTCTGGCCGGACTGCTCGCCGGCCTGCCACACGGGGCGGTGGATCACCTGGTGCCCGGTTGGTGCTCCGCACGGGCCCGCTCACCGGGGGTCCGGCTGGCCGTCCCGCTCGGCTACGCCGCCGTCGCCGCCGTGGTCCTGGTGGCGTTCCAGGCCGCGCCGACACCGGCACTGCTGGCCTTCCTCGTCCTGTCAGTGATCCACTTCGGCGCCGCGGACGAGGCGTTCCACGCCGAACGGGACGGGCGACCGGTCCGCCACCGTCCGGCCGGGGTGCTCGCCCGAGGCGGCCCACCGGTGGTCGTACCGCTGCTGGTCTGGCCCGAGACGGTGGACCCGCTGCTGGCGGCGGTCGCGCCCGGCGTACCGGCGGTGCTCGGTCCCGGGCTGCGGCTCCTGGCTCTCGGATGCCTGGTGGTCGCCGGCACGGTCACGGTCGTCCGGGACCTGCGCGGCGGGCGTCACCTCGACGCCGCCGAACCGGTCCTCCTCGTCGCCCTCTTCGCCGCCGTGCCACCCGCGCTGGCCGTCGGGGCGTACTTCGCCGCCTGGCACTCCGCCCGGCACGTCTCCCGGTTGTTGCGCGCGCACCCCGCCAACCGGTCCGATCTGGCCGACGGCCGGTGGGGGGCGCCGCTGGGTCGCTTCGCGCGAGCCGCCGCCCTGCCCACCCTGGTCGCCGCAGCCGTGCCGGTGGCGCTGGCGGTGTGGCCGGGACGGCCGTTCGATCCACTGTCCGTGACTGTCGCCGCCCTGGCCGCCCTGACCGTGCCGCATTCCGCGGTGGTCGCCTGGCTGGACCGGCGCGGCCGGCCCGCCGGCTCGCCCGCCTAGCGCAGGGCGGCGGGGGCGTGCGCGGGGACAGCCGGCCGCCGCGGCGGGACCGGCGCCACCCGGGTGTACGCCGAGCCGAGCATCGGGCGCGGATCCGCCTCCCCCTGGTTCGGCCAGTACGACATGGCCCGCTCGGCCTGCGCGGTGATGGTCAGCGACGGGTTGACGCCCAGGTTCGCCGAGACCGCCGCGCCGTCCACCACGTGCAGCCCCGGGTGGCCGTACACCCGGTGCCAGGGGTCGATCACGCCGTCGTCCGGGGTGGCCCCGATCACCGCGCCGCCGAGGATGTGCGCGGTCACCGGGATGTTGAACGGCTCGGTGACCGCCCCGCCGGGGGTGCCGCCGATCTCCTCGGCGAGCAGCCGGACCGCCGTGTTGCCGGCCGGGATCCAGGTCGGGTTGGGCGCGCCGTGGCCGGGGCCGGAGACCAGCCGGCCCTTGCGGTAGCGGGTGGTGAGCGAGTTGTCGACCGACTGCATGACCAGCGTGATCACGGTGCGCTCGGACCAGCGGCGTACCGACAGCATCCGTGCCGCCAGCACGGGCTGCCGGACGATGCTGCCCAGCCAGCGCCGGGCCCGGCGGGGACCGCCGTCGACCAGCAGCGACTGGAGCAGGCCCATCGCGTTGGAGCCCTTGCCGTAGCGGACCGGCTCGATGTGGGTCTGCGGGTCGGGATGGAACGAGCTGGTGATCGCCACCCCCTCGGTGAAGTCGAGGCCGCGCCGGCGGGCCGCGCCGGCCGCCACCGATGCGCCGAGGATGGCCTCGGAGTTGGTCCGGGTCAGCTCGCCCAGCCGGGGCGAGAGCGCCGGCAGCGCGCCGGCCGCCTTCATCTCGTGCAGCAGTCGCTGGGTGCCGAGCGCGCCGGCCGCGAAGACCACCTGGTCGGCGTGGATCACCTCGCGCCGTTTGCGCAGCCAGGCGCCGGTGCGTTCGGTGTGCACCGCGTACCCGCCGGCCGGGTCGGGGCGGACGGCGGTCACCGTGGTCAGCGGGTGCACCTGCGCGCCGAGGCGCTCGGCCAGCCACAGGTAGTTCTTCACCAGCGTGTTCTTGGCGCCGTGCCGGCAGCCGGTCATGCACGATCCGCAGTGGTTGCACCCGGTGCGGTCCGGCCCGGCTCCGCCGAAGTACGGGTCGGCCACCCGCTCGCCGGGGCGGCCGATGTGCACCCCGACCGGCGTCGGGTGGTAGGTGTGCGCCACCCCCATCCGCTCGGCCACCGCGCGGACGGCCCGGTCCGCGCGGGTGTCGACCGGGTACGTGGTGACGCCGAGCATCCGCTTCGCCTGGTCGTAGTGGCGGGCCAGCTCGTCGCGCCAGTCGGTGATGTCCCGCCACTGCGGGTCGGCGTAGAACGCGTCGAGCGGCTCGTAGAGCGTGTTCGCGTAGACCAGCGACCCGCCGCCGACCCCGGCGCCGGACAGCACCAGCACGCCGCCGCCGGCCTTGCGGTCGGCCGAGCGCAGCAGCGTGATCCGCTGCAGCCCGAAGCAGCCGAGCCGGGGCGCCCACAGGAACCGCCGGGCCCGCCAGGACGTACGCGGGAACTCGTCGTCGGCGAAGCGCCGCCCCGCCTCCAGGACGCCCACCGTGTAGCCCTTCTCGGCCAGCCGGAGCGCGGTGACGCTGCCGCCGAAGCCCGAACCGATGACGAGCACGTCGTAACGCATGAACGCATCATTACCGACCGGTAGCTATGGCGCCAGCAAGTGTTTTTCGCAGATCATGCAGAGCGCTCGATCCGCCGGGATTCCCGCCGCTGCAACCTCCGGCGGCCCGTGGCGCGTCGAACTCCACGGGAGGAACGGACGTGACGAGACGACGCCTGCTGGGCCTGGCCGTACCGGTGGCGGCGCTGCTGGTCGCCACCGGAGCGGTGGTCACCACCCGGCTGGTGGCGAACCGTCCGGCCGCCCCGGCCGCCGGCCCGACCACCGCGTCGCCGGCCCCGCCGACGCCCGCCCCGACCACCGCCAGCCCGGCGCCCCCGCCCGGCGCCGACCTGAAGGGCCCGCTCAACCTGCTGCTCGTCGGCGTCGACACCCGGGTCAGCATCCCCGGCTGGGAGCCGCACGCCGACGCCGTCCTGCTGCTGCACGTACCCGCCGGGCTGGACCGGGCGTACCTGTTCTCGCTCCCCCGCGACCTGGTGGTGGACATCCCCGCCTACCCGAAGGCCCGCTACCCGGGCGGGCGGACCAAGCTCACCCACGCGATGAGCTACGGCAGCCGGGTGCCGGGCGACAAGGCCCACCCCAGCACCGCCCAGGGGTACGAACTGCTGCGCACCACCGTCTCCCGATACACCGGGCTGCGCATCGACGCCGGGGCGGTGATCACCTTCGGCGGTTTCGACAAGCTGGTGGACACGCTCGGCGGGGTGGACCTCTACGTGGACCAGCGGGTCGCCTCCCGGCACCGCCGCCCGGACGGCACCATGCGCACCCTGACCGGCGGCGGGTACGTCGGGCCGCAGATGGTCTACGAGAAGGGCACCCGGCACCTGACCGGCTGGCAGGCGCTCGACTACGCGCGGCAGCGCTACACCGCCGGCGGTGACTACACCCGGCAGCGGCACCAGCAGCAACTGCTCCGGGCGCTGGCCCGCAAGATCCTCGACCAGGGCACCGCCCGCGACCCGCAGCGGGTCGAGCAGGTGGTGGCCGCGCTGGGCCGGACCCTGGTGTACGCCGGTGGCGGCCGGAAGCTGATCGACTTCGCGTACGCGCTGGGTGGCCTGCCGGCGGACCGGCTCACCCTGGTCGTGCTGCCCGGCGCCGGGGTGAGCAGCGGCGGCGCCTACCGGGGTGAGCAGCTCGAGCCGCTGGGCCGCGACTTCCTCACCGCGCTGCGCGGCGGGCGGGCCGACACGTTCCTGGCCGCCCACCCGTCGCTGCGCGTCAGGAACTGACCCCCCTACAGCGGCTTCGGGGCGGGCGGGCGCTCGGTGCCGTACAGCCACGGGTCGAAGACCTTCGCCAGCTTCTTGCCGGAGATCCGCTCGGCCAGCGCCACGAAGTCGGCGGTGGTGGCGTTGCCGTTCTTCCGCTCCGCCGCCCAGGTGCGCAGGATCGTGAAGAACGCGGTGTCGCCCACCGCCACCCGCAGCGCGTGCACAGTCATCCCGCCCCGGTCGTAGACCGAACGGCTGAACAGGTTCGCCACGCCCGGCTTCCCCGGCGGCGTACGCCACACCTGCCCGCCGGCGTTCGCGTACTTCTGCTCGAACGTGCGCTGCACCGTGGTCGAGCCGCTGTGCTCGGCCCACAGCCACTCGGCGTACGTGGCCAGCCCCTCGTTGAGCCAGATGTCCTGCCAGCGCTGGATCGACACGCTGTTGCCGTACCACTGGTGGGCCAGCTCGTGCGCGACCACACCCGTGTTGTCGCCCTGCCGGAAGAAGCTCGCCGAGTAGACCGGCCGGCTCTGCGTCTCCAGCGCGTACCGGATCCGCTCGTCGGCGATCACCACGCCGCCGTACGAGTCGAACGGGTACGGCCCGAAGACGCTCTCCAGGTAGTCGGCGACCTCCACGGTGCGCGCGATGGACCGGTCCGGTGCGCCCTCGGCGACCTGCGTGGTGACCGCGTGGTAGACCGGCCGCCCCTTGTGCTGGCCGGTGGTGACCCGGAACTTCCCGATCGCCACAGTGGTCAGGTAACTGGCCGTCGGCGCGGTCTCCGACCACTTCCAGGTGGTCCAGGCGCCGCTTGTCGACCTCCCCTTCGGCACGCCGTTGGAGACCGCCGTCAGTCCCTTCGGGACGGTCAGCTCGATGTCGTAGGTGGCCTTGTCCGACGGGTGGTCGTTGACCGGGAACCAGGTGCTCGCCGACTCCGGCTGCCCGAGCGCGATCGCCCCGTCGACGGTGTGCAGCCAGCCGCCCTCGCCCAGCACCTCGTTCCGCAGCGCCTCCGGCCGGCCGTCGTACCGGATCTCGGCGGTGAACCCGTTGCCGGAGGTCAGCCCGATGGCCGGGGTGATCACCAGCTCGTCGTCCGTGCGGCTGTGCCGGGCATCGGCGCCGTCCACAGTCACCGAGCGGACGGTCAGCCCGGCCAGGTCCAGGTTGAACGCGGACAGGTCGGCGGTGGCGGTGGCCCGCACCGTGGCGGTGCCGCTGAGCTTGTCCGTGGCCGGGTCGTAGCGCACCTTGACCGTGTAGTGCGCGACGTCGTACCCGCCGTTGCCGTAGCTCGGGAAGTACGGGTCGCCCGCGCCGGCCGCGCCGGGCGCGAACCCGCGCGTGGCCGCCGGGGTCGCCGTGGTGGGGGTTGCCGGTCCCGGGTCCGGCTCGGCCGACCCGCAGCCGGTCACCAGCAGCGTCCCGCAGGCCAGCAACCCGAGCCGTCGTCGTGCGCCACGCCGCGTCATCGCCTCGATCCCTCCCGGGGCCCGTTCGGCGGCCCCGCCGCGGGCCGCTCCGACCGCGGCAGCCTACCCAGCGGCGGTCACGCGTGCGTCACGGCAGTCCCGGTGGCGTCGCGCCGACCAGCCAGGCGTCCAGCAGCGCCCGCAACGGCCGCCCCGACGTGCGTTCGGCGTACCCGACGAAGTCGGCGGTGGTGACGTTGCCGTCGCGGTGCTGCGCCAGCCATCCGCGCAGCACGCGGTGGAACGTCTCGTCGCCCACCGCGCGGCGCAGCGCGTGCACCGCCAGCGCGCCCCGCTGGTAGACCGCGTCCCCGAACATCCCGGCCCGGCCCGGGTCGACAGTGGGCTGCGACCAGTCGGTGGTCGCGTACCGTTCGGCGACCGTCTGCGCCACCGTCCGGCCGCCGTCGTGCTCGGCCCAGAGCCATTCGGCGTACGTGGCGAAGCCCTCGTTGAGCCAGATGTCGCTCCACCGGGCCACCGAGACGCTGTCGCCGAACCACTGGTGGGCAAGCTCGTGCGCGACCACCTCGGTGTTCGGCCGGTCCCCGCGGAAGAACGCCGGGCCGTAGACCGGCCGGCTCTGCGTCTCCAGCGCGTACCGGATCCGCTCGTCGGCGACCACCACGCCGCCGTACGCCTCGAACGGGTACGGCCCGAAGCGCGCGGCCAGGAAGTCGGCGACCTCGCCGGTGCGGGCCACCGACGCGGCGGCCGGCCCGTCCGGTGGCAGTGCCGCGGCGACGGCGGTGACCATCGGCTTGCCGGCGTGTGTGCCGTTGCTGACCCGGTAGTCGCCGATCACCAGCGTGCTCAGGTAGCTCGCCATCGGCGCGCGCTCGGCCCAGCGCCAGGTGCTCCACCCGCCGCTGGAGGTCCGGCCCTCCGGCACCCCGTTCGACAGCGCGGCGAGCCCGTCCGGCACGGTGACCGCGAGGTCGTACGTGGCCTTGTCCGACGGGTGGTCGTTGACCGGGTACCAGGTGCTCGCCGACTCCGGCTGGCCGAGCGCTATCGCACCGTCCGGTGTGGCGTGGAAGCCGCCGTCGCCCAGTACGGCGTTCGGCAGCGGCTGCGGCACCCCGCCGTACGTGACCTCGACCGTGAACCGCTTCCCGGACGGCAGCCCGCGCGGCGGGGTGACGATCAGCTCGGCGCCGTCGTGGCGGTGCTTCGCCGCCCCGCCGTCCACCCGTACCCGCTCCACGTCCAGCCCGGCCAGGTCGAGCTGGAAGCGGGACAGCGCGCGGGTGGCGGTGACGGTCAGCGTGGCGGTGCCGGTGAGCCGGTCGGTGGCCGGGTCGTACCGCACGTCGAGCGCGTAGTGGCCCACGTCGTAGCCGCCGTTGCCGGCCCCCGGCACGTACGGGTCACCGGCGTCCGCCGCGCCCGGCCGGAACCCGTCGTCGCCGGTGCACCCGCTCAGCGCGAGCGCCGCCGCCACCAGCCCGGCCGCCCAGATCCGCCCCCGTCTCACCCGGCGAGCCTAGACGCGCGAGCGCGCGGGCGGGGCCGGAACAGGTCCGCGCCGCGCGCCCACGTCGTCATGCGGTGCTCAACGGTGCTCGGTGGTGCTCAGCGGTGCTCGGTGGTGCTCAGCGGTCGAGGACCAGCCCGACCTTCTGGAACTCCTTCAGGTCGCGGTAGCCGCACTTGGCCATCGCGCGCCGCAGCCCGCCGAAGAGGTTGAGCTGGCCGTCCGGCTCGTCGGCCGGGCCGAACAGCAGCTTCTCCATCGAGCCGAGCGGCTCACCGGCCACCTCGAACGCGCCACGGGGCAGCGACGGGTGGCTGGCCGCGGAGTGCCACCAGGCGCCGCCGGCCGGCGCCTCCTCGCACAGCGACAGCGGCTCCCCGAGCATCACCGCGTCCGCCCCGCAGCCGAGCGCCTTGGCGATGTCGCCGGAGGTCTGCATGTCGCCGTCGGCGATCAGGTGCACGTACCGGCCGCCGGTCTCGTCCAGGTAGTCGCGGCGGGCAGCGGCGGCGTCGGCGATGGCGGTGGCCATCGGCACCCGGATGCCGAGCACCGACTCGGTGGTCGACCAGTCGTCGCCGCCGATGCCCACGATCACACCGGCCGCGCCGGTACGCATCAGGTGCAGCGCGGTCTTGTAGTCGGTGCAGCCGCCCACGACGACCGGCAGGTCCAGGTCGGCGATGAACTCCTTGAGGTTCAGCGGCTCGTCGGTGGTGGAGACGTGCTCGGCCGAGACGAGCGTGCCCTGGATGACCAGGATGTCCACGCCCGCGTCGAGGATCACCGGGGCCAGCGCCAGGGTGTGCTGCGGGGAGACCCGCACCGCCACCGTGCCGCCGCCCTCGCGCAGCTCACGCACCCGCTCGGCGATCAGGTCGGGGCGGATCGGCTCGGCGTAGACCTCCTGGAGGCGCTTGGTCGCCCGCGCGTCCTCGCCGAGACCGGCCAGCTCCTCCAGGATCTTGGCCGGGTTCTCGTACCGGGTCCAGAGGCCCTCGACGTTCAGCACGCCGAGGCCGCCGAGCTGGCCGAGCCGGACCGCCGAGGCGGGGCTCATGGTCGCGTCGGAGGGGTGCGCGACGCAGGGGATGCCGAACTGGTACGCGTCGAGCTGCCACGCGGTGGAGACGTCGTCGACGTCCCGGGTGCGGCGGCTCGGCACGATGGCGATGTCGTCCAGGTGGTAGCCGCGCTGCGCGGTCTTGCCCAGCCCGATCTCGACCACGTCACGCATGGGGGACTCCAGGTGGTTGGGGGTGGTGGGTCAGCGGGAGTGGTAGTTGGGCGCCTCGACCGTCATCTGGATGTCGTGCGGGTGGCTCTCCTTGAGCCCGGCCGCGGTGATCCGGATGAGCTGGCCGCGCCGGTGCAGCTCCGGGATGCTCTCCGCGCCCACGTACCCCATCGCGGCGCGCAGCCCGCCGATGAGCTGGTGGGCGACAGCGGACAGCGGCCCCCGGTAGGGCACCTGACCCTCGACGCCCTCCGGGACCAGCTTGTCCTCGGCGAGCACGTCCTGCTGGAAGTAGCGGTCCTTGGAGTAGGACTTGCCCTGGCCGCGCGACTGCATCGCGCCGAGCGAGCCCATCCCCCGGTACGCCTTGTACTGCTTGCCGTTGATGAAGATCAGCTCGCCGGGGCTCTCCTCGCAGCCGGCCAGCAGGCTGCCGAGCATCACCGTGTCGGCGCCCGCGACGAGCGCCTTGGCGATGTCGCCCGAGTATTGGATGCCGCCGTCGCCGATCACCGGCACGCCGGCCGGGCGGGCGGCACGGGCCGCCTCCATGATCGCGGTGATCTGCGGGACGCCGACCCCGGCGACGATTCGGGTGGTGCAGATGGCGCCCGGGCCGACGCCCACCTTCACGCCGTCCGCGCCCGCGTCGACGAGCGCCCTGGCACCCGCGTACGTGGCGATGTTGCCGCCCACGATGTCGATGGTGACGTCCCGCTTGAGCCGGGCGACCATCTCCAGCACGGCGCGCTGGTGACCGTGCGCGGTGTCCACGATCAGCACGTCCACGCCGGCGTCGACCAGGGCACGGGCCCGCTTGTAGGCGTCCTCGCCGACCCCGATGGCCGCGGCGACCCGGAGCCGGCCCGCGTCGTCCTTGGTGGCGTTCGGGTACTGCTCGCTCTTGGTGAAGTCCTTGACCGTGATCAGGCCGCGCAGCTTGCCGCCCGCGTCCACGATCGGCAGCTTCTCGATCTTGTGCTGGCGCAGCAGGCCGAGCGCGTCGTCCTTGCTCACGCCGACCGGCGCGGTGATCAGCGGGGTGCGGGTCATGATCTCGCGGACCGGCGTGGCCGGGTCGGAGACGAACCGCATGTCGCGGTTGGTGACGATGCCGACCAGCTGACCCTGCCCGTCCACCACCGGGACGCCGGAGATGCGGTAGCGCCCGCAGAGCGCGTCGACCTCGCGCAGCGTGTCGTCCGGGCTGGCGGTCACCGGGTTGGTGATCATGCCGGACTCGGAGCGCTTCACCAGGTCGACCTGGAGCGCCTGGTCCTCGACGGAGAGGTTGCGGTGCAGCACGCCGATGCCGCCCTGGCGGGCCATGGCGATCGCCATCCGCCCCTCGGTGACCGTGTCCATCGCGCTGGACAGCAGCGGCACGGTCAGCTCGATGTTGCGGGTGAGGCGGGTGCGGGTGTTGACCCGGCTGGGGACGACGTCCGACTCGCCCGGCTGGAGCAGGACGTCGTCGAAGGTCAGCCCGAGCGGCACGACGCGGGCCGAACCGGCCGGCAGCTCGGGCAGATGGCCACCCAGCTCTCCGCCGTCGGCGCCGGCCGGGATCTCGGTGCTGGGCGAATTCTCCACGATTGCTCCCCTGAGCTGGTCGAACGGGCTGCAGCGAGGCGGCGCGCGGGGGCACCGGCAGGCGCCTGGTGACGGCGCGTCGCCTCATCGTACCCACCTGCCCCTGCGCGCCCGGGCAGCGGCGGGCCCGAGGGTAGGCCGGGCCACAGCACGGGCGGGGGCGGGCTTTCCGGCGGCTCGGGGTCTACGGTGAAGGGGTGCACGACGAGCCCATCGACCCGTTCAACGGCGACCCGGCCGATCCGGCTGCCGGCCTGCACGATCCCGGCGACGACGACGCGCTCGACCCGCTGACCGAGGTCGAGCGCCAGGACGTCCTGGAGGATCTCGCCGATCTGGAGATCTACCAGGCGTTGCTCCAGCCGATCGGCGTGCGCGGCCTGGTGATCGAGTGCGAGGACTGCCGCGAGCCCCACTACTTCGACTGGGACCTGCTGCGCGGCAACCTGCGCCACCTGCTCAACTCGGGGCGTCCCCGGGTGCACGAGCCGGCCTACGACCCGGACCCGGACCACTACGTGAGCTGGGACTACGCCCGCGGCTACGCCGACGGCGTGCACGACACGCTCACCGAAGGGACCGACGACACCGCCTCGGAGTGACTCCCGCCCGGGTCAGGCCACCAGGCCGGCCCGGAACCCGGCCGCCACGGCGTGCGCCCGGTCGCGCGCGCCGAGCTTGCGGAACAGCCGCCGGGCGTGCGTCTTGACCGTGTCCTCGGAGACGAACAGCTCCCGCCCGATCTCCGCGTTGCTCTTGCCCTCGGCCATGCCGAGCAGCACCTGAAGCTCCCGCTCGGTCAGGCCGATCGCGCTGCGCGGCGCCCGCGCCGGCCGCTGGGCCGTCCCCGGCCGGGGCGCCTCCGCGCCGTCGGCCGCCGCCGGGTCGTCCGGATCGTCGCCCCGTTGCACGGGCACCACGGTGGGCAGGCCCGCGGCGTCCACCGGCGCCGTCGCCGGCCAGCCGGGCCCACCCTGGGTACGCCCCGGCGCCGCCGACCGGGTCGGCCCGCCCACCGCCGCCGCGTCCCGGGCGGTGTCCGCCACCCGGCGCCTGTTGCTCCGCCCGGCGGCGGAGAGCAGCAGCAGCGCCTTGGCCACCGCGCTGGTCAGGTCGTGGTCGGCGTTCTGGATCAGGCCGCGCGCACCGGCGCTGATGGTGGCCGCCGCCGACTCCGACTCCTCGGTGCCGAGCAGCAGCACCGCTGCCTGCGGGGCGCGGGCGAGCACCCGCCGGACGAAGCCGGCGCTGTCCGGGCGGGTCAGGGCGGTGTCGGCGAGCACCACGTCCACCGGACGCTCGGCGAGCCGCAACATCACCTCCGGATCGGAGACGGCCGTCCGGACGACGCCGGACAGCCCGAGCCGCGCCGCCGCGGAGGTCAGATGCTGGGCCGCCAATGGTGTCCGAACGCACACAAGAACACTACGCACAGTGGTCTCCTCTCCGACTCAGAGCAGACCATGCGGAGGTGAGGTCGGGAGGGGGTTCCGGGCAATCATCAGAACTTTTCCGACAGATGGGGCATATGCCGCCGGATGTCCGAGGTTTTCGATCACAGATGTGTGAGGCGCGGACCGCTCGGGTACCGAGGGTTCATCCGGAACCGGCATCCCGCGCGGACCGCCGCCCGGTAGCTGGCAACGAACATTCTCCGCGGTGCCGCGCGGGAGGAGGGGTGCTGATGTCGAACGTACGTAGGCTGCCTGGACCGATCGACGAGCTCTGGGACTGGCAGCGGCTCGGAGCCTGCCGTGGCCGCGACAGCGCGCAGTTCTTCCACCCGGACGGCGAGCGCGGCTCCTCCCGGCTGCGCCGCGAGACCGGCGCCAAGTCGGTCTGCCGCGCCTGCCCGGTACGCGCCGAGTGCGCCGCCCACGCGCTCTCCGTGCGCGAGCCGTACGGCGTCTGGGGCGGGTTCAGCGAGTCCGAGCGGCTGCGGCTGCTCGCCCTCGGCTGGGAGGACCTGGCCGACCGCCGGCAGACCACTGTGGACATCGCCCGGCTGGAGGCACGCCTCGGCCGGCCGCACAACACCGCCGTGCCGGACCAGCGCAAGGTCGCCTGACCGGCCTCACGACCCCCGACGCCGCGCCCCGATCTCCGGGGCGCGGCGTCGTGCCGTCCCACCCCGGGGTGGCGGTGGTCAGGCCACGGTGACCCTTACCGTGTGCCACCCCGTTGCCCCGTCGGGGGCGACCGGGGCGCGCTGTTCCGTCTGGGTCTCACCGGTCGTGTCGGTCGCCCGGACCTCGAGCGTGTGCTCGCCCGGCGTCGCGTCCCACCGCCAGGACCACTGCACCCAGGTGTCCGCCGACACCGCCGGGGCGAGCGTCGCCTCCTGCCAGGCACCGCCGTCGACGCGTACCTCGACGCGGGCGATGCCGCGGTGCTGCGCCCACGCCACACCGGCCACCGTCACCGTCCCGGCCGCCGGGCGGCTGCGAGGTCGGGGCGTGTCGATCCGGGACTGCGTCTTGACCGGGCCCTGCGCCGACCAGCCGCGCGGCACCCAGTACGCGTCGAAGTCGGCGAAGCTGGTCAACTCCAGCTCGGTGAGCCACTTGCAGGCCGACACGTACCCGTAGAGGCCGGGCACCACCATCCGCACCGGGAAGCCGTGCTGGATCGGCAGCGGCTCGCCGTTCATGCCGACCGCGAGCAGCGCGTCCCGCCCGTCGCGCAGCACCGAGGTGGGCGTGCCGCAGGTCCAGCCGTCGACCGCACGCCCCACCACCTGGTCCGCGCCGTCGACCGGACCGGCCTCGTCGAGCAGCTCCTTGATCGGTACGCCGAGCCAGCGCGCGTTGCCGATCAGGTCACCGCCCACCTCGTTGGAGACGCAGGCGAGCGTCACGTACCGCTCGACCATCGGGCGGGCCAGCAGGTCGTCGAAGCTCAGCTCGATCGGGTTGCGCACACGCCCGTGGATCCGCAACCGCCAGGTGGCCGGGTCCACCTGCGGCACCACCAGCGCCGTGTCGATCCGGTAGAACTCCCGGTTCGGCGTCACGTACGGCGCGAGCCGGGGCAGCGACAGGTCCGCTCCGGCCGGCACCTGCGGGGCGGGCGTGGCCGGGGCGGGTAGCGTCACCGCCTCCCGGGCCGCTGACACGCCGCGCCGCCCGGCCAGCCAGTGCCCGCCCAGCCCGGCCACCGTCGCCGCGCCGGTCAGCAGGCCGGCGCCACGCAGGAACCGCCGCCGCGACTCCGCGTCGTCGTCGTGCCGGACCGGCTCCCAGCCGCCGGAGGTCTCCCCCTCGCGGGCGAGCGCGGCGACCGCCGGAGGCGGTGTCGGCTGCGCGGCCACGCCCCGGCCGGGCCGCAGCGGACCGGCCACGAACGCCCAGAGCGTCAGCGCACCCAGTCCGCCGCCGACCAGGGAGGGCAGCGCGTCGAACGCGTCCGCGCCGGCCCGGGTCAGCGCGGCGGCGACGCCGAGCATTGTGAACGCGGCGATGCCGGCCAGGCCGACCACCAGCCGCCGGGCCGCGGCCAGACCGAGCAGCGCCCCGAACGCGGCCAGCAGCAGCGCCGTCCCGACCAGCAGGGCGATCTTGTCGTACGCGCCGAAGACGTCGATGGCGAACTGCTTGAGCGGCTCGGGCACGCCGTCGACGACGAGCCCGCCGACGGCGACGAGCGGAGCGGACCGGGGACCGGTCAGGACCGCCACGGGTTCGGCGGTGCCGAGTGCCACCACGGCGGCGACGACACCGGCAAGCGCCGCGCGGCGGCGGGAGAGGGTGCTCACGACGCCCAGTCTGGTCGACCCGCCGGTCCGGCTGCCAATGTCGTCAGCGTTCCGTAAGCAGATGCGCGTCAGGGCACACCACCGGGTCGGCGGTGTGCCCTGACGTCGGGCCGTGCTCCTCGGGTCAGAAACCCGGGCCGTGCTGGTGGCCGTGACCGTGCGAGTGGCCGTGCCCACCGGCGGCGGCCGGCTCCGGCTGGGCCGGCTTCTCCACCACGAGGCTCTCGGTGGTGAGCAGCAGGCCGGCGATCGAGGCGGCGTTGCTGACCGCGTTGCGGGTCACCTTCACCGGGTCGATGATGCCGGACTTGGCCAGGTCGACGTACTCGCCGGTGGCGGCGTCGAGGCCGTGGCCCCAGTCCTTGCCGACCACCTTCTGCACCACCACGTAACCGTCGTGGCCGGCGTTCTGGGCGATCCAGCGCAGCGGCTCGACGAGCGACTTGCGCACGATCGAGACGCCGACCTTCTCGTCACCGGTGAAGCCCAGGTCGTCGTCGAGCGCCGGCAGGATCTGGGCCAGGGCGGCGCCGCCACCCGGGACCGTACCCTCCTCGACCGCGGCCTTGGTCGCGGCGATGGCGTCCTCGATGCGGTGCTTGCGCTCCTTCATCTCGACCTCGGTGGCCGCGCCGACCTTGATCACGGCGATGCCGCCGGAGAGCTTCGCCAGCCGCTCGGCCAGCTTCTCCCGGTCCCACTCGGAGTCGGACGCCTCGATCTCCTTGCGGATCTGCGCGACCCGGTCGGCGACCTCGGCGGACTGCCCGCCACCGTCGACGACGGTGGTGTTCTCCTTGTCGACCACGACGCGACGGGCGGTGCCGAGCACCTCCAGGCCGACCTGGTCGAGCTTGTAGCCCAGCTCCGGGGCGACCAGCTCGGCGCCGGTCAGGATCGCCATGTCCTGCAGCATCGCCTTGCGGCGGTCGCCGAAGCCGGGGGCCTTGACCGCGCAGACCTTGACGGTCTTGCGCAGCGCGTTGACCACGAGCGTGGACAGGGCCTGACCTTCGACGTCCTCGGCGACGATGAGCAGCGGCTTGTTGTTCTGGAGAACCTTCTCCAGCAGCGGCAGCAGCTCCTCGATCGCCGAGATCTTCTGGGTGGTGATCAGGATGTACGGGTCCTCCAGGACCGCCTCCTGCGCCTCCAGGTCGGTGACGAAGTTCGGCGAGATGAAGCCCTTGTCGAACTGGAGACCCTCGGTCACCTCCAGCTCGGTGACGAGCGCGGAGCCCTCCTCGACGGTGATGACGCCGTCGCGGCCGACCTTCTCCATCGCCTCGGCGATCAGCTCGCCGATGGCGGCGTCCTGCGCGGAGACGGTCGCGACGTGCGCGATCGACTCCTTGCCGGAGACCTCGACGGCCTTGCCGAGCAGCGCCTCGGAGACCTTGGCGGCCGCCGCGTCGATGCCCCGCTTCAGGCCGGTCGGGTTGGCGCCGGCGGCCACGTTGCGCAGGCCCTCGCGGACCATCGCCTGGGCCAGCACGGTGGCGGTGGTGGTCCCGTCGCCGGCGACGTCGTTGGTCTTGGTCGCCACCTCCTTGACCAGCTGCGCGCCGAGGTTCTCGTACGGGTTGGTGAGCTCGATCTCCTTGGCGATGGTCACGCCGTCGTTGGTGATCGTGGGCACACCGAACTTCTTGTCCAGGACGACGTTGCGCCCGCGCGGGCCGAGGGTGACCTTGACCGCGTCCGCGAGGGCGTTGACACCGTGCTCCAGCAGGTGCCGGGCGTCGTCCGAGAAGCTGAGGATCTTCGCCATCAGTATCCCTTCGAAGCGACGTTGCCCCGGCCCGGCGAGCCGGACCGGGGCAACGACACTGATCGGTTGCTTACTTCTCGATGACCGCGAGGACGTCGCGGGCGGAGAGCACCAGGTACTCCTCGCCGGCGTACTTGACCTCGGTGCCGCCGTACTTCGAGTAGAGGACGGTGTCGCCGACCTTCACGTCGATCGGCACGCGGTTGCCCTTGTCGTCGATCCGGCCCGGGCCGACAGCGAGGACGGTGCCCTCCTGCGGCTTCTCCTTGGCGGTGTCGGGGATCACGATGCCCGAGGCGGTGGTGGTCTCGGCCTCGTTCGCCTGGACCACGATGCGGTCCTCGAGCGGCTTGATCGCAACCTTGGTCGCGGTAGTCACGGGCATACCCTCCCGGGTACTTGGTGTCGTTGCCGGCCGGCACGCCGACCAGCGTCAATCTGCCTCATGCCACCGGGCGGGGCCGTCGTCGCGGGTGCCGGTCCGCCTGGCGCTCAACCTCCGGGCGCGAGGCTCGGGGGTTGGCACCCTCAGGGTGAGAGTGCTAATCGCAGGTTATTCCTCGGCTAGCACTCCGTCAAGGAGAGTGCCAACGCGTCGCCCTCCGTGTCGCGCCGGAACCGGGCCGGGACAATGAGCGCGTGGATCTCGACCAGCTCGCCGCGCTGCGTACCCCCGAGGGGTCGGCGGCGCTCGCCGCGGCCGAGCGGGTGGCCGGCGGCGACCCGCTGGCGGCGGCGGCCGCGCTGCGCTCGGCCGGCATCCCCGGCGGACTCGCCGCGGCGGCGCTGACCCAGGCGGAGCTGCGCCGCCGCGCGGACGGCAAGTTCGGCGCGGCGGCGGCCGGGATGCTCCTCACCCGGGCCGGGCTGGAGCAGGCCACCCGCCGCGCGGTCGCCGACCGGCGCGCGGCACGGCTGCGCGCCGCGGGCGTGACCACGCTGGCCGACCTGGGGTGCGGCCTCGGGGCGGACGCGCTCGCCGCGGCCCGCGCCGGCATCCGGGTGTACGCGGTGGAGGCCGACCCGGTGACCGCCACGATGGCCGCCGCGAACGCCGAGGCGGCCGGGCTCGCCGACCTGGTGACGGTCGAGTGCGGTGACGCCACGGCGTTCGACGTGAGCGGGGTCGACGCGGTGTTCTGCGATCCGGCGCGGCGGCGGGCCGGCACCGGCCGGCGCGTCTTCGACCCGAACGCCTACTCGCCGCCGTGGGACTTCGTCACCGGCCTGGCCGCGCGGGTGCCGCGCACCGTGGTGAAGGTGGCGCCCGGACTGGACCACGCGCTGATCCCGGCGGGCGCGGAGGCGGAGTGGGTCAGCGTCGACGGCGACCTGGTCGAGGCGGCGCTCTGGTGCGGCGACCTGGCCGCCGTCCCGCGCCGCGCCACACTGCTGCGCGAGAAGGAAGGGCCCCTTCTTAACGCCTCAGGTAGTAAAAGGGTCCCCTCCTATCACCTCACCGGAACCGGCGCGGTCGAGGCGCCGGTGGGACCGGTGCGGCGGTTCCTCTACGACCCGGACCCGGCGGTGGTGCGCGCGCACCTGATCGCCGAGCTGGCCGCCGACCTGGACGCCACGCTCGCCGACCCGTCGATCGCCTACCTGTACGCCGACGAGGCCCGGCCCACTCCGTTCGCCCGCTGCCTGGAGATCACCGACGTGCTGCCGTTCTCGCTGAAGCGGCTGCGCGCCCTGCTGCGGGAGCGGCGGGTCGGCCGGGTCGAGATCCGCAAGCGCGGTTCGGCGCTGGAGCCGGAGAAACTGCGCCGCGACCTGCGGCTGTCCGGCGACGAGGCGGCGAGCCTGGCGCTGACCCGGGTGGCGGGCGATCCCACGGTGCTCGTCTGCCGGCCGGCTCCGGCCGGCGGTTGACCCGGCTCGCGGTGCCGCTGCGCGCGGGTTAGCTTGAGCCCGTGGCGGGCCCTGGCACTCCGGCGATCGCGTTGCTGAGCAAGCGGAAGATCGCCCACAGCACCCACACCTACGACGTCTCGCCTGATGCGCCGAACTACGGCGCGCTCGTCGCGACGGCGCTCGGGGTGGCGCCCGAGCGCGTGTTCAAGTCGCTCGTCACCGAGGTCGACGGCGGGCTGACGGTGGCGGTGGTGCCGGTGACCGGCGAGCTGGACCTGAAGGCGCTCGCCGCCGCGGCCGGCGGCAAACGGGCGACGATGGCCGACCGCGCGAGGGCCGAGCGGGCGACCGGGTACGTCCGTGGCGGCATCAGCCCGCTCGGGCAGCGCAAGCGGCTACCGACTGTCGTCGACGCCTCCGCGCTGGCGTACCCGACGGTGTACGTCTCGGCGGGTCGCCGGGGGTTGCAGGTGCAGCTCGCACCGACGGATCTGGTGGCGCTCACCGGGGCGACGACGGCACCGATCGCGTCCGCCTGAGCGAGCTCGTGACGGTCCGTACGGGAGGGCTCCCCGGAGCGCGCTGTCCCGAGGGTGTCCACCGGGTGACAACCGCGTTGCTGAATTGTTACCGCCGCCAACAAACTTCTGACCTCGGCAGTCTTGCGGCGCACCGGAAGCGGGGAATACGTTGCCGGGCACAACAAAACACCACTCCCCCACCTCCGAAAGGACCCTGCACATGCGCAAGGGCTTCCTCACCTTCGCGGCCGTCGGTCTGCTCGCGACCGGCAGCATGGCCGCCTGCGGTGACAACGGCGGTTCGTCCGACGAGGCCGGCGGCTCCAACGCCAAGAAGCCGAAGATCGGCGTGATCCTGCCGGACAGCAAGTCCTCCGCCCGCTGGGAGGGCGCGGACCGCAAGTACCTGAAGGCGGCGTTCGACGCGGCCGGCGTCGAGTCCGACATCCAGAACGCGCAGAACGACAAGACCGCGTTCCAGACCATCGCCGACCAGATGATCACCAACGGCGTCAACGTCCTGATGATCGTCAACCTGGACTCCGGCACCGGCAAGGCCGTGCTCGACAAGGCCAAGTCGCAGGGCGTCGCGACAATCGACTACGACCGGCTGACCCTTGGCGGCTCCGCCCAGTACTACGTCAGTTTCGACAACGAGGCGGTCGGCAAGCTCCAGGGCGAGGGCCTGAGCAAGTGCCTGACCGACAAGGGCGTCAAGAACCCGTCGATCGCGTACCTCAACGGCTCGCCGACCGACAACAACGCCACCCTGTTCAAGAACGGGTACGACTCGGTGCTCAAGCCGAAGTTCGACTCGAAGGAGTACACCAAGGTCGCCGACGACCCGGTACCCGCGTGGGACAACGCGCAGGCCGCGACGATCTTCGAGCAGCAGCTGACCAAGGCCCGCGGCAAGATCGACGGTGTGCTCGCCGCCAACGACGGCCTCGGCAACGCGGCCATCTCGGTGCTGAAGAAGAACAAGCTCAACGGCAAGGTCCCGGTGACCGGTCAGGACGCCACCAAGGAGGGCCTGCAGAACATCCTCGCCGGTGACCAGTGCATGACCGTCTACAAGGCGGTCAAGCAGGAGGCGGACGCCGCCGCCGAGCTGGCCATCGCGCTGGCCAAGGGCGAGCAGAAGGACACCGGCCAGACGGTCAAGGACCCGGAGGGCGGCCGGGACGTGCCGGCCGTGCTGCTGGAGCCCAAGGCCATCTACAAGGACAACGTCAAGGACGTGGTGGCCGACGGCTACGTCACCAAGGAGGAGCTCTGCACCGGTGCCTTCGCCAAGCTCTGCACCGACGCCGGCGTGAGCTGACCCACCCGCCTCAGGCGGTGCCGCCCGGCACGGGTTCTCCCGGGCCGGGCGGCACCCGCGCCGGACGGGATCCGAGACCTCCCTCCGCCCAAAGGAGAACCCCGTGTCCGCAACCCCCCTGCTGGAGCTACGCGGGATCGACAAGAGCTTCGGTCCCGTCCAGGTGCTGCGAGACGTCGCCTTCGCCGCGCATGCCGGCGAGGTGACAGCGCTCGTCGGTGACAACGGCGCCGGCAAGTCGACCCTGGTCAAGTGCATCAGCGGCATCCACCCCACCGACGCCGGCGAGTTCGTCTTCGACGGCAGGCCGGTCAGCATCAACAGCCCCCGGGACGCCGCCGCGCTCGGCATCGAGGTCGTCTACCAGGACCTCGCGCTCTGCGACAACCTCGACATCGTGCAGAACATGTTCCTCGGCCGGGAGAAGCGCAGCGGCATCGTGCTCGACGAGCCGACCATGGAGCAGATGGCCGCCGAGACGCTCGCCGGCCTGAGCGTGCGCACCGTGAAGTCGCTGCGCCAGCACGTCTCCAGCCTCTCCGGCGGCCAGCGCCAGACGGTCGCCATCGCCAAGGCCGTGCTCTGGAACAGCCGGCTGGTCATCCTGGACGAGCCGACCGCCGCGCTCGGCGTCGCGCAGACCGCCCAGGTGCTGGAACTGGTGCGCCGGCTGGCCGACAACGGCCTGGCCGTGGTGCTCATCTCGCACAACATGAACGACGTCTTCGCCGTCTCCGACCGGATCGCCGCGCTCTACCTCGGCCAGATGGTCGCCCAGGTGAAGACCACCGACATCACCCACTCGCAGGTCGTCGAGCTGATCACCGCCGGCCGCTCCGGCAGCCTCGGCCTCACCGGCGAGCCGGGCGGCAACGGCGCCGCGCCCGCCGACACCACCCCAGGAGCCGTCCGATGACCGCCACCGTCACGAAGAAGGAAGGCCCGGCCGGCGTCACGCCGACACCGACCCTGGGCAGCCACGTGAACAACTACTGGCGCCGGGTCCGCGGCGGCGACATCGGTGCGCTCCCCGCCGTGGTCATGCTCGTCGCACTGGCGGTGGGCTTCTCGATCGCCCGCCCGTCGTTCTTCACCGCCGGCAACCTGGCGAACCTGTTCACCCAGGGCGCGGCGGTCACGCTCATCGCCATGGGTCTGGTCTTCGTCCTGCTGCTCGGCGAGATCGACCTCTCCGCCGGCTTCGCCAGTGGCGTCTGCGCTGCGATCCTGGCCAACGTGGTGACGGTGCTCGGCTACCCCTGGTACGTGGCGGTGCTCTCCGCCGTCGTCACCGGCGTGGTGATCGGCACCGTGCTGGGCCTGCTGGTCGCCAAGGTCGGCATCCCGTCCTTCGTGGTGACGCTCGCCGGGTTCCTGGCCTTCCAGGGCGTCGTGCTGACGCTCATGGACGAGGGCGCCAACATCGCCGTCCGGGACGACGTGCTCGTCGCGATCGCCAACCGCAACCTCTCCCCCGTGCTTGGCTGGTCGCTGGCCGCCGTCGCCGTCGCCGGATACGCGGCCGTGCAGCTGCTGCGACACCGCAACCGGGCTGCCCGCGGCCTGCTCACCGACCCGATCGCGGTGGTCGCCGGCCGGATCGCCGGCCTGGCCGTGATCCTCGGCATGGCGGTCTACGTACTCAACCTGGAGCGCAGCCGAAACGTGCTCGTCGTCTCGCTCAAGGGCGTACCGATCGTGGTGCCGCTCATCGCGCTGCTGCTCGTCGTCTGGACCTTCGTGCTCCAGCGCACCAGCTACGGCCGGCACATCTACGCGGTCGGCGGCAACGCCGAGGCGGCCCGCCGGGCCGGCATCAACGTCGACCGGATCCGCGTCTCCGTGTTCGTCATCTGCTCCTCGATGGCCGCGATCGGCGGCATCGTGGCCGCCAGCCGGGCCAACTCGGTCGACCCCAACACCGGTGGCAGTAACGTACTGCTCTACGCCGTCGGCGCGGCGGTGATCGGCGGCACCAGCCTCTTCGGCGGCAAGGGCCGGGTTCTCGACGCCGTGCTCGGTGGCGCGGTGATCGCGGTTATCGACAACGGTATGGGACTGATGGGATACAGCTCGGGCGTCAAGTACGTGGTCACCGGCGTGGTGCTGCTCGCCGCCGCGACCATCGACGCGCTGTCGCGCCGGCGGGCCGCCGCCACCGGCACGCGCTGACCCGGGGTACGGGAACCATGGCGGTGGCAATGCGCGCGGGCCCCAGTCAGGACGAGATCCGTCGGCAGAACCTGGGCGCATTGCTCCGCTACGTGCACGTCCACGGCGCCACCACCCGGGCCGAGCTGACCACAGCGCTCGGACTCAACCGCAGCACCATCGGCGCGCTGACCGCGGACCTGGCCGGCGCCGGTCTGGTCAGCGAGGGGACGCCGAAGGAGACCGGCCGGGCCGGACGACCGTCACTCGTCGTCCGGCCCGAGTCGGGGCGGGTCTACGCGTACGCGTACAGCGTCGAGGTGGACCGGCTGCGGGCGGCGCGCGTGGGGCTCGGCGGTGAGGTGCTCGACCGCCGGGAGATGGACCGGCCGCGCACACTGGTCGCCGGGGAGGCCGCCCCGCTGCTGGCCGGCGCGGTGAAGGAGATGCACCAGTCGGTGCCGCCGGACGCGGTCTGTGTGGGTGCCGGGCTGGCGGTGTGCGGCATGGTCCGCCGGGAGGACGGCCTGGTCCGGCTGAGCCCGACCACCGGCTGGGTGGACGAGCCGATCGGTGCGGCGCTCGCCGACGAGCTGGGGATAGACGTACCCATCACGGTGGGCAACGTGGCCGACGTGGCCGCGTACGCCGAGCACGCCCGGGGCGCGGCGGTCGGCTGCGACAACGTCATCTACCTCTACGGCGACGTCGGTGTGGGCGCGGGCATCATCGCCGGGGGCCGGCGGCTGACCGGGCACGGCGGCTACGGCGGCGAGGTCGGCCACATGGTGGTGGTCCGCGACGGGGTGCGCTGCGACTGCGGCCGGCGCGGCTGCTGGGAGACCGAGATCGGCGAGCACGGGCTGCTGCGGGCCGCCGGCCGGTCCGAGGCGCGCGGCCGGGACGCGCTGCTCGCCGTCTTCGACGCCGCCGACCGCGGCGACGCCCGAGCCCAGACCGCGGTACGGCAGGCCGGCGACTGGCTCGGCTTCGGCGTCGCGAACCTGGTGAACATCTTCAACCCGGAAATGGTCATCTTCGGCGGCACCATGCGCGACCTCTACCTGGCCGCCGCCGCGCAGGTACGCAGCCGGCTCAACTCGAACGGGCTGCCCGCGTGCCTGGAGCACGTGCGGCTGCGTACCCCGAAGCTCGGCGGCGACGCGGCGCTGATCGGCGCCGCGGAGCTGGCCTTCGAACGACTCCTCGCCGACCCGCTGAACTGATCGGCCCGCCGATCCGTACCAGTGTGCGGACGGGCGGCCGTCCACGACACGCGTACCGGTCCGGACCGAGGAGGCACCGCAACCATGGCATCGCTGGAATCCGCACGCCGCAAGCTGGCGCACCGGGTGGTCCTGCTGCTCGCCGCACTCGGCGCGGGGATCGGTGTCGTTCCCGGGACGGCGCAGGCCGCACCCACTCCCGGCGTGCAGATGAACGCCGCGGACATGACATTGCTCAACGGCGTACGGCTGGCCGGGCTGTGGGAGATGCCGGCCGGACTGATGGCGGCCGAGAAGGGCCAGTCCGCCCGGGTACGCGAGGTCGGCGCGGAGATCGCCAAGCAGCACGCGGAGCTGGACGAGCTCGTGGTCCAGGCGGCCAACAAGCTGGGTGCCACGCTGCCGAGCGACCCGACCGGCGAGCAGAAGGGGTGGCTGACCGAGATGCAGAACGCCACCGGCGCCCGGTTCGACCAGATCTTCGTCACCCGGCTGCGGGTCGCCCACGGCAAGATCTTCCCGGTGATCGGCGCGGTCCGGGCCAGCACCCGCGACCCGATCGTGCGCAAGCTGGCCGAGGACGCCAACAAGTTCGTCAACGACCACATGACCATGCTGGAGAGCACCGGGCTGGTGCGCTGGCAGCAGTTGCCGCCGGCCGCGCTGCCGCCCGCGCAGAGCGACTCGCTCGTCGCCGCCGCCCAGGCCAACGTGGGCAGCGGCGGTGGACTCCAGGTCGGCACCGGGGTGGTGTGGGCGGTGTTCCTGATCGCGCTCGGCACCGGCGGGTACGCGACCTGGCGGCTGACCCGCCGTTCGTGACCCGGTCGTCGAGCGGGCCCCGGCGCGTCCGCCGGAGCCCGTCGCGTGTCCTCAGCCGTGCCAGGAACGCCACAGCGCGGCGTACGAGCCACCGGCCGCGACCAGTTCGTCGTGTGATCCCAGTTCGGTGATCCGGCCGTCGTCGACCACCGCCACGCGGTCCGCGTCGTGCGCGGAGAAGAGCCGGTGCGCGATGGCGATGACGGTACGGCCGTGCAGCACCGCCGCCAGCGACCGTTCCAGGGCCCGGGCGGCCCGCGGGTCGATCAGCGAGGTGGCCTCGTCCAGCACCAGCGTGTGCGGGTCGGCGAGCACCAGCCGGGCCAGCGCGACCTGCTGCGCCTGCGCCGGGGTGAGCGGGTGGCCGCCCGCGCCGACCGGTGTGTCGAGCCCGTCCGGCAGGGCCAGCGCCCAGTCCAGCGCGTCGACGGCGGACAGCGCCGCGCGTACCCGCGCCGGGTCGGCGTCCGGCCGGACCATTGCCACGTTGTCGGCGAGCGTGCCGATGAACACGTGGTGCTCCTGACTGACGAGCGCGACATGGGTACGCAGCTCGGCCAGGGGCATCCCGGCGAGTGGACGGCCGTCCACTGTCACCTCCCCGGCGCTCGGCGCGTGCACGCCGGCCAGCAGCCGGCCCAGCGTCGACTTGCCCGCCCCGGACGGGCCGACCATCGCGAGCCGCTCCCCCGGCCGGGGTTCCAGCGTCACGCCGTGCAGCACGTCGTGTCCCGGGCGGTACGCGTACCGGACGTCGTGCGCGGCGAGCCGGCCCGCGCCGCCGGGCCGGGCCGGCGCGGGGGATGCCGGGGCGCGCTCGTCCGGCTCGGCGGCCACCCCGAGCAGCCGGGCCAGCGACGCGCCGCCGACCTGGAACTCGTCCAGCCAGCCGAGCAGCCGCTCGATCGGGTCGGTGAGCTGCTGGGCGTAGAGCGTGGCGGCGGTGACCTGGCCGAGGCTGGCCCAGCCCTTCAGGTGGAACCAGCCGCCGATGAGCAGGGTCGCCACCATCGGCACCAGGTAGCCGAACTCGGCCACCGGCCAGAACACGGTCCGCAGGTGGAGCGTGTAACGCTCGGCCGCGTACGACCGGCGGATGTCCGCGTCGCCGCGGGCCCGGCGGCGGGCCTCCTGACGCAGTGCCTCGGTGGTCCGCGCCCCGTCGACCGTCTCGCTGATCCCGTCGGTGATGTCCGAGTAGGCGGCGTTCTCCCGCAGGTAGCCCTGCGGCGCGCGGCGCAGGTACCAGCGCGTGCCGGCCCACAGCACCGGCACCGCCAGGAGGCTGGGCAGCGCCAGCAGCGGGCCGGTCAGCACCAGCGCGCCGACGATCAGCAGCACGGTCAGCGCCGCGATGAGCGTCTCCGGCCCGGCGAACCGGACCGTGCGGGACAGCGCGGCGACGTCCCGCGAGGTGCGGGTGAGCAGGTCACCGGTGCCGGCCCGCTCGACCGTGGCCAGCGGCAGCGCGAGCACCCGGTCGACGAACTCCTCCCGCAACTCGGCGAGCACCCGCTCACCGAGCCGGGCCGAGGCCAGATGCGCGAAGCGGACCAGCACGGCCTGCACCACCACGAACGCGGCGATGGCCGCCACGACCCGGTCCACTGTCGTCTCGGCGATGCCCTGGGAGATCCCCTCCACCAGGTCACCGAGCAGGCGCGGGGCGACGAGCCCGGCGCCCGCGGCGAGCGCGTGCAGGCCGAGCGCGGCGGCCAGGCCACGCGGGTGCCGGCGGATCAGCTCCCGCACGTACCGGCGGACCTGGGCGACGTCGGCGACGGGCAGCGCGTTGCTCATCGGTCCTCCTCCCGGCTCACCGTGGCGGCGTAGCGCGGCTCACCGGCGAGCAGTTCCTCGTGCCGGCCCTCGGCGACGACCTTGCCGTCCTCCACGAAGACCACGTGGTCGGCGTGGCCGAGCACCAGCGGGCTCGTGGTGCAGACGAGCGTGGTGCGTCCGTGACGGGCCGGGCCGAGCCGTTCGGCGATGCGGGCCTCGGTGTGCGCGTCCACCGCGCTGGTCGGCTCGACCAGGATCAACGTCTCCGGGTCGGCGACGAGCGCGCGGGCCAGCCGCAGCCGTTGCCGCTGCCCGCCGGAGAACTCCCGGCCGCGTTCGGCGACCTCGCCGTCCAGGCCGCCGGGCAGCGCCTCGACGATGTCGGTGGCGCTCGCCGCCGCCAGCGCCGCCGCCACCGCGCCGGGCTCGGCCCGGTCGTGCGGGTCCAGCTCCGTGCGCAGCACGCCGCTGAACAGCTGCGCGTCGTTGTCGGCCACCAGGATCCGCTCCCGCACCGTCGCCAGCGCCACGTCCCGCAGCGGTACGCCGTGCAGCGTGACGTCCCCGTCGGCGTACCGGCCGAGCCGGTCGGCGATCTCGGTGGCGTCCTGCGGGGTGGCGGCGGCGAGCGCGGTGAGCCGTCCCGGTCGCAGCACCAGCCCGGACCGGACGTCCGCCAGCTCACCCGGTCCGGCCGGCACCGGGACCGGGGTGGCCGGGTCGGTGAACTCCGGCGCGAGCCGCAGCAACCGGACCACCCGGCGGGCCGCGACGTGTCCCCGGGTCAGCTTGTCGGCCGCCTCGGTGAGGTTGCGCAGCGGGCTCACCAGGAACGCGGTGTAGCCGTAGAACGACACCAGCTCACCGGCGCTGATCTCGCCGCGCAGCGCGTACCGGGCGCCCAGCCAGGTCACCAGCACCACGAAGACGCCGGGCAGCAGGATCTGCGCGGCCTGCAACAGCGACTCGACCCGGGCCACCCGCAGTCCGTCCGAGCGCAACGCCTGCGACCGTTGCCGGTAGCGCTCCGACAGCACCGGCTCGCCGCCGACTCCGCGCAGTACGCGCAGACCGGAGACGATGTCCGCGGCGCGGGCGGTGAGCCGGCCGGTCGAGTCCCGGTACGCGGCCTGCTGCCGGTGCAGCGGGCGGATCAGCAACGCCACGAGCGCCATCAGCAGCGGCACCCCGAGCACCACCACCAGGCCGAGCGGCTGGGAGGCGCTGAGCAGGATCACCGCGACGGTGACGATGCCGACCACCGAGCCGGCGCCCCGCGCGGTGATGTCGACGGCGCTGCCGATGTGCTCGATGTCGGCGGTGCCGATGCTCACCACCTCACCCGCCGCGACCCGCCGGGGCAGCGCCGCGCCGAGCCGGTTGGTGGCGTCCACCGTCACCTGCACGGTGCGGTAGGCGGCGCCGAGCCAGTTGTGCACCGCGCAGCGGTGGCGCAGGATCCCGGCGACGGCCTGCACCAGGCCCAGCCCGAGCAGGGCCAGGCTCCAGCGGACCAGCGCGTCCGGGTCGCGTTGGGCCAGGCCGGCCTCCACGGCGCGGCCGAGCACGGCCGGCACCAGCGCCTGGGCCAGCATCCAGAGCACGCCGAGTGCGAGACCGGCGCCGAAGATGACGGGGTGCCGCCCGGCGAGCCACACGAGGTACCGGGTGGCCGACCGCGCGTCGGGGTGCCGGGATCGCCGGCCGGTGAGAAGCGCATGACCCACCGACGCTAGGTGCCGGGCGACCCGGGCGCCAACCAATTCCGGCCGTCGTGACGGCCGTCGCGTCAGCGGTCGACCTGGGTGAAGTCCCAGCTGTGCGGCGGGCGGGCGATCAGGCGGGCCGGCGGCTCGGGCAGCTCCCGAGGGGTGTTACGCCACTTGGAGACGACCACGAGCCGGTGGTCGGTGGAGGAGAACACCTCGCTGGAGACGTGCATCGGGTCGTGCTCGAACTCGGGCAGCGCGGTCTCGCAGACCCAGGTGATCAGGTCGGCGAAGCCGTACGGCTCGGCCTTTGCCTCCCACATGCGGACGATCATGTCGGTCCCCTCCCCGCTCACACGCTGACCACTGTCAGCGGCATCGCCGAGTCGGCCGGCAGGTCCAGCCGGCTCGGCGCGACGCCCGCGGCCACCAGGTGGGAGCCGAGCGCGGCCACCATCGCGCCGTTGTCGGTGCAGAGCTTCGGCCGGGGCGTACGCACCCGGATGCCGTGCCTGCCGGCCCGCTGCTCGGCCATCGCCCGCAGTCGCGAGTTGGCCGCCACCCCGCCGCCGATCACCAGCGTGTCGATGCCGCTGCTGCGGCACGCGTCGATCGCCTTGCCGACGAGCACGTCGCAGACCGCCTCCTGGAAGGACGCGGCCACGTCGGCGACCGGCACCGGCTCACCGGCCCGCTGCCGCGCCTCCACCCAGCGGGCAACAGCCGTCTTCAGGCCGGAGAAGGAGAAGTCGTACCGGTGCCCGACCAGGTCCTTCGCGGCGGTCAGCCCGCGCGGGAAGGCGATCGAAGCCGGGTCACCGGCGCGCGCCTCGCGGTCGATGTACGGCCCACCGGGGAACGGCAGCCCGAGCAGGCGGGCCACCTTGTCGAACGCCTCCCCGGCTGCGTCGTCGATGGTGGCGCCGAGCGGAACCACGTCGCGGGCCAGGTCGTCGACGCGCAGCAGCGAGGAGTGCCCGCCGGAGACCAGCAGCGCGACAACGGGCTCGGGCAGCGGGCCGTGTTCGAGCGTGTCCACCGCGACGTGCGCGGCGAGGTGGTTCACGCCGTACACCGGCTTCTCCGCCGCCACCGCGTACCCCTTGGCGGCGGCGACCCCGACGAGCAGCGCGCCGGCCAGGCCCGGCCCGGAGGTCACGGCGATGGCGTCGATGTCGGCGATGGTGACGCCTGCCTCGCGCAGCGCCCGGTCCATGGTCGGCACGATGGCCTCCAGGTGGGCGCGGCTGGCCACCTCGGGCACCACGCCACCGAACCGGGCGTGCTCCTCGACGCTGGAGGCGAGCGCGTCGGCGAGCAGCGTGTGCCCGCGCACGATGCCCACGCCGGTCTCGTCGCAGGAGGTCTCGATGCCGAGGATCAGGGGTTCGTCAGCCATGCGCGTCAGTCCTCGTTGCGCTGCATGACCAGCGCGTCGGTGTTGCTCGGTTGGTAGTAGCCGCGCCGTACGCCGATCGGCTCGAAGCCGTAGCCGGCGTAGAGCCGTTGCGCGGGCGCGTTGTCCGCGGCGACCTCCAGCAGCGTGCTGCGGGCGCCGCGCCGGGCCGCCTCGGCGAGCAGCGCCTCCAGCAGCAGGCGGCCGATCCCCCGGCGCTGGGCGTCCCGGCGGACCGCGACGTTCTGCACCCACGCCTCGTCGGGCGGGGACACGGCCAGCCCGGCGTAGCCGAGCAGGCTGCCGTCGTCGTCGGTGGCGACCAGGTAGAAGTGCCCGTTGGCGAGTTCGTTCCAGAACATGGCCGCCGACCACTGCTCGGCGCCGAACAGGTCCGCCTCGACGGGCAGCACCTCGTCGATGTGCCACCAGCGGAACCGGCCCAGCCTCATGGCAGGACCGGCTTGTGGCCGGTGGCCGCGACCGCGTCCGGGCGACGCAGGTAGAGCGGGGTGAGCGTCTCACCGGGCGCGCCCGCGCGGATCCGCGGCGCGGCGAGACGGGCCAGCGCCAGCGGGTCCGGGTAACGCGGCTCGTCGCGTACCGGCAGCCCCAGCACGTCCGCGTACCGATGTGCGCCATCACCGGCCGCGACGGTGACCGCCAGGCCGCGCGCCCGTTCCGCGACCACCGCCGGGGCCGCCACCTGCGGCCCGGCCAGGCGCCGGCCGGCGCCGTCGTAGACGGCCCAGTAGATCTCCCGGCGCCGCGCGTCGCTCGCGGCCAGCACCGGCTCGCCGGCGGCCGCCGGGTGGCCGATCCCGTCCAGCGAGCAGACACCGTACGTGGGTGCGCCCAGCACCTGACCCATGGCGGCGGCGGTGACCAGCCCGACGCGCAGCCCGGTGAACGGGCCCGGGCCGAGGCCGGCGACGATCGCGGCCAGGTCGGCGGGCCGCGCGCCGGAGTCCGCCAGCACGGCGTCGACCTGCGGCGCGAGCAGCTCGCCGTGGGCGCGGGCGTCGACAGTGCACCGGGACGCGCGGAGCGCGACGCCGTCCGCCGAGACCTCGGCCAGGGCCGCGGTCACCGCGGGCGTCGAGGAGTCCACCACGAGTACGAGCACGGTAAGCCAGCCTAGCCGCCTGCTCCGCCCGCCCCGGGCACGCCCTCGCCGCACGCCCGGTCACGGTGCGTAGCGCCCGGATCAAAGAGAGAAGCGGTGCGAGCCTTATGCCTCTGGGTCATGAATATGACTCAGAGGCATAAGGCTCGGAAGAGGACTGCCATTCTCCGGGGATGACGGAGAGTCGCCTCGTTCGAGAGGTCGCCCGCACCCTGCGGCGTGAACGCGAACAAGCAGGGCTCACCCAGCAGGCGCTGGCCGGGCGGGCCGGGATCAGTCAGGCCGCCATCGCCCGGATCGAGCGCGGCGACCGGCTGCCCAGCCTGACCACCGCGGAACGCCTGCTGGCCGCGCTCGGGCGGCAACTGCGAATCGAGGTCGAGCCGCTGGACAGCCACCTGGACGCGGCGCTGGACGAGCTGGCCGGGACCGCGCCGACCGAGCGGATCGAGCATCTCGGGCTGGACCGGATCATCGACGCCCTCGGCGACCTGCCATACGTGCTGTCGGGCGGCACGGCGGCCCTGTTGCAGGGCGCGTCACTGCCGGTGGACGCGGTCGAGATCGCGGTGCGGTGGCGGGACTCCGCCCGGTTCAGCGCGTTCCTCGATCGGGCTTACGCACAGCGCTGGAACGCCAGATGGCAGGAGTGGGGCGGCATCCACACCGAGCCCGAGGAGCCGGGCGAGCACCGCTGGCGGACCCGCTACGGCGAGCTGCGGGCCCGGATGTGCGACGAACTGCCCGCGCCCGTCGAGGTCCGCCTCGGTGAACGTGTGTATCCGGTCGAGCCGCTGGTCGAGGTGGAGGTGACCGACCGGCGCGCGGCCGAACTGCTGTCCCGGTACCGCCGACGCCTCGCCGCGGCGGGCGAGGCGCCGGACGGGTCAGCCGGCTGAGCGTTCCCAGTCGACGGTGGGCAGCCCCGCGTCGGCCAGCGCCTTGTTGGCCGCGCTGAACGGGCGGCTGCCGAGGAAGCCGCGCGGGTTCATCGGGCTCGGGTGCCCGGCCTCCAGAACCACGTGCTGCGGGTTGGTCACCAGCGCCGCCTTCTTACGGGCGTAGCCGCCCCACAGCAGGAAGACCACGCGCTTGTCGAGCGCGTCGAGTGCCCGGATGGTGGCGTCGGTGAACTCCTCCCAGCCCCGGTTCGCGTGCGAGCCGGGCGTGGCCTGCCGCACCGTCAGCACCGAGTTGAGCAGCAGAACACCCTGCGCGGCCCAGCCGTCGAGGTTGCCGCTGCGCGGCTTCGGCACGCCCAGATCCTCGCCCAGCTCCTTGAAGACGTTGCGCAGCGACGGCGGCACCGCCACCCCCTCACGCACGCTGAAGCTCAGCCCGTGCGCCTGACCCGCCTTGTGGTACGGATCCTGCCCGAGGATCAGCACCCTGGTGTCGGCCGGCCCGCACAGCCGGTACGCGGAGAACAGGTCCTCCAGCGGCGGGAAGACGGTGGCGGTCGCGTACTCCCGGGCGACGAACTCGGCCAGCGCCGCGGTGCGGGCCGGGTCCAGGTGGGGGGCGAGCGCCTCCCGCCACGGCTCGGGCAGGAGTGCCATCAGGTCGAGGGCGGGGGCGTCGTCGGGCATCGGCAACCTTTCGCAGTCGTCCCCGGGACTCTAGGCAGCGGGTACGACAGCGCTCAGCCGAGGGTGGCCAGCCGGGCGGCCCAGTCGCCGCCGACCGGTTCCAGCGTGACCGCCCGGGTGTCGTCGTCGCGGCGGTCGATGCGTACCCGCAGATGCGCGTCGGCCAGCTGCTCGACCATCCCCTCGCCCCACTCCACCACGGTGACCGCCTCGTCCACCGAGGCGTCCAGGTCGAGGTCGTCGATCTCCGCACGCGGGTCGGCGGCCTCACCCAGGCGGTACGCGTCGGCGTGCACGAGCGTCACCCGGCCACCCCGCGCCGGGTCGGGCCGGTGCACCCGGGCGATGACGAAGGTGGGTGAGGTGATGTCCCCGCGTACGCCGAGGCCGGCGCCGATGCCCTGGGTCAGCGCCGTCTTGCCGGCCCCGAGCGGGCCGCTGAGCAGCAGCAGATCGCCCGCGCGCAGCACCCCGGCCAGCCGCCGCCCGAACTCGTGGGTGTCCTCGACGGTCTTCAGCTCCACGACCACCGTCATAGCGAGTCCAGGAACCTCTCCAGCGCCACGTTCACCTCGTCGGCGTGCTCCAGCATCACCACGTGCCCACTGTCGTGGATCTTCACGAACTCGGCGTGCGGCAGCCGGCGGACGATCTCCTCGGAGTGCGTCACCGGCGTGATCATGTCCTTGTCCCCCACGATCACCAGCACCGGCGTGCCCGCCAGCGCGGCCAGCGCCGGGAACCGGGAGTGGGTGGCGATCGTGCGCAGGTAGCGGGTGACCGTGTCGGCCGAGGTGCGCGAGTTCATCATCTCGACGTACGACACCAGGGCCGGGCTCGGCTTCGAGGTGCCGAAGCCGTACTTGCGGGTGAGCAGCCAGGCCACGTTCGAGGTCGACCGTCGCGCCCGGTCGATCACGGTGCCGCCGTACCGGGTGGCGTTGCTCATCATGTAGAGCACCGGCGAGCCGACGCGGCCGAGCAGCGCGGGTGCCACCAGCTTGGTCTCCGCCGCCAGACCGCCCGAGGTGGCCATCAGCACGGTGCCGACCACCCGGTCGCCGAACATCTCCGGGTACAGCTCGGCCAACGCCATGATCGTCATGCCGCCCATGGAGTGCCCGACCAGCACCAGCGGGCCGTCCGGGGCCACCTCGTCGAGCACCCGGCGCAGCGTGTGGCCCAGCGCGGTCAGGTCGTACTCACCGCTCTCCAGCCGGCCGGAGCGGCCGTGCCCCGGCTGGTCGTACGCCACCACCCGGTGGTCGCCGCGCTCGGCGAGCCGCTTGCGCTGGAAGTGGAACGTGCCCATGTCCAGGCAGAAGCCGTGCACCAGCACCACCGTCGGGTGCCCGGTCACCGGACGGGTCGGTTCGACCACCTCCACGTGGATGTCGGTGCCGTCCGGCATCTCCAGCCGGTACGTCTCGTCGCTGCGCTGCTCGCCGAAGACCTCGTCGGCGTACCGGTCGGCGGGGTCGTTCCTGAGCCGGCGGACCAGCACCCGCTCGCTGACCACGCCCGCCGCGAGCCCGGCGGCGGCCACACCGACGGCGGCGCCGACCAGCCCGGCCACCTTGCCGGCGGCGGTACGCGGTCGCGGCAACCGGACACTCATGCGCGCTCACCGTCGTAGACGCGGGGCACGCGCACGCCGCCGAAGCGGGTCACGATCTCGTAGTTGATGGTGCCGACCGCCTCGGCCCAGTCGTCGGCGGTGGGCTCGCCGTCCGCGCCGCCGCCGAACAGCGTCACCACGTCGCCGGCGGCCACCTCGTCGTCGCCGCAGTCGACCACGAACTGGTCCATGCAGACCCGGCCGGAGATGGTCCGGCGCTTGCCGGCGAGATGCACCGGCCCGGTGTTCGAGGCGTGCCGGGGCACCCCGTCGGCATAGCCGAGCGGCACCACCGCGAGGTTGGACTCCTGCTCGGTCAGGTAGGTGTGCCCGTAGGAGACGCCGGTGCCGGCCGCGACGCGCTTGGTGAGCATCACCCGGGCGCGGGCGGTCATGGCGGGTCGCAGACCGAACTGCTCGCCCGCCACCGGCGACAGGCCGTACACGGCGATGCCGGGGCGGACCAGGTCGAAGTGGGTGTCCGGCCGGGTGAGCGTGGCGGCCGAGTTGGCCAGGTGCCGGTAGCGCGGACGCAGCCCGGCGCGCGTCACCATCTCCAGCCCTTCCCGGAACACGGCGAGCTGGCGGTCGGTGGTGGGGTGGCCGGGCGAGTCCGCGTACACGAAGTGGCTCCACACGCCGACCACCTCGACCAGGCCGTCGGCCTGGGCCTTCGCGGCGGCCTCCAGCAGCGCCGGCCAGTCGGCGACGGTGGCGCCGCCCCGGGACAACCCGGTGTCGATCTTGAGGTGCAGCCGGGCCGGGCGGTCCGCCCGGCGGCTCGCAAGGGTCATCTCGTCGAGCTGGGCGAGGCTGGCGCAGCCGAGGTCGACGCCGACGGTGATCCCGTCGTGCAGTGGCAGGCCGGGGTCGAGCAGCCAGGCCAGCACCGGCGCGGTGATCCCCGCCTCGCGCAACCGCAGCGCCTCGTCAAGCGTGCAGACGCCGAGCTGGTCCGCCCCCGCGTCGAGCGCCGCGCGGGCGGCATGCGCCATGCCGTGGCCGTACCCGTCGGCCTTGACCACCGCCATCAGCTCGGCGCTGGTGCCGGCCCTGAGTCGGGTCACGTTCTCCCGGATCGCGTCCAGGTCGACGCGCACCTCCGACTGCCACATGTCCCCAGCCTACTTCCGTCAGTGATCATCAGCGCCGTGAGCCGGGCGGGCGGTGCCCGCCGCCACCCGCCGCCGGCCGGATCAGGCCAGCCGGGCCAGTACCGGACGCAACGCCGCGGCCACGTCGGGCGCGGTCACCGGTCCGCCGCGCGCCGCCTCCCGGCCGGCCAGCCCGTGCAGGTACGCCGCCGCAGCCGCCGCCCGTTCCGGCGCGAGCCCGGCGGCGAGCAGCGAGCCGAGCAACCCGGCCAGCACGTCGCCGGTGCCACCGGTGGCGAGCACCGGGGTGCCGGTCGGGTTCACGTACGCGCGGCCGTCGGGCGTGCCGACGACCGTCCGGTCGCCCTTGAGCAGCACCACAGCGTTCATCCAGGCGGCCAGCCGCAGCGCGGCGGCGACCCGGTCCTCCCCCGGCATCTCGCCGCAGAGCCGGGCGTACTCCCGGTCGTGCGGCGTCACCACGATCGGCGCGTCCCGGCCGCGCAGCCGGTCGGCCAGCTTGCCGTCGACGAGCAGCGTCAGGGCGTCCGCGTCGAGTACCACCGGCACCGGCGCGGCGAGCACCGCGCGCAGCTCGGCGGCGGACTCCTCGCCGGTGCCGAGCCCGGAGCCGCAGACCCACGCCTGCACCCGCCCCGCGTCGGCGACCCGGCCGGTGGCGATCACCGACGGGTGCTGGTGCAGCACCTCGTCCTTGGCGCTTCCGGCGTAGCGGACCAGGCCGGTGGGACCGGCGAGCGCCCCGGCGACCGAGAGCACGGCGGCCCCCGGGTACGTGGCCGAGCCGGTGGCCACCCCGACCACGCCCCGGGCGTACTTCTCCGACGACGCGCCCAGCGCCGGCCACCAGTCGGCCACGTCCGTCCGCTCGATCACCTGGAGCGCGGGCGTGCCGCGCAGCCACGGCGCCAGCCCGATGTCGACCAGTTCGACCTCGCCGGCCAGTTCGGCGGCCGGACCGACGACAAGTGCGGGCTTGAGCGCGCCGAAGGCGACAGTCACGTCGGCGCGCACCGCCCGGGGCCGCCCGGCGTCGGTGAGCGGGACGTGACCGGTGTCGACGGCGACGCCGCTGGGCACGTCGACAGCGACCACGGTGGCGGGCGTGCCGTCGCGCCCGCGCTGCCCGGTCAGGCTCGCGGCCAGCTGCTCGGCCGTCTCCCGGAGCCCTCCGGTGCCGCCGATGCCCACGATGCCGTCGAGCACCAGGTCGACCACCGCGGGCGGCCGGTCGGCGACCCGCCCACCGGCGGCGCGCAGGGCGGCCAGGCTCTCGGCGTGCGCCCGGCCCGGCGTGAGCAGCAGCGCGGTCACCGCCGCGCCCCGGCGGGCCAGGTGCGCGGCCGCGAACAGGGCGTCGCCGCCGTTGTCGCCGGACCCGGCGAGCACCAGCACCCGGGCGCCGTAGACGCCGCCCCGGCCGGCGAGCAGCAACGCGCAGCGGCGGGCCAGCCCGGCGGCGGCCCGCTGCATGAGCGCACCGGCCGGAAGGGTGGCCATCAGGCCCGCTTCCGCCGCGCGGACGTCGGCGACCCGCCACACCTGTTTCATGCCACCCCACCCCGCTCGTCGCGCCGGCTCAGCATCCACTTCGCGGCTCCCCCGATCACGGCCTCACCCTACCGGCGGTACACGCCCGGGACCGGCTCGCAGACAGTCCCTGTGGACAACCCGGCACGTTGTCCACAGGGGTCGGCGGCCGCCGTCGGGTACCGCCTAGCGTCCCGGTTCCGGGGCCGGCCGGTGGCGCCGGGCGAGGGAGGGCACATGGTGGAGAGACCGTTCGACGTCGACCCGGAGCTGCTGCGATCGGTGGCGCGCGAGCTGGCCGACGACGCGTACCGGCTGGCCTGCGGGCCGGGCGCGGCACCGGAGTCGTTGCTGGTGGCGGCGCCGGACGGCTGGCGGTCCGCGGTGGCGCTGGCCGACCTGGAGTCGGCCGTGCGGCGCTGGTCCGGCGCGCTCGGTGCCCGGGTGGCCGACACCGCGCAGGCGTTGCGCCACGGGGCGGACGGCTACGAGGCGGTGGACGAACGCGCCGCCCGCCGCCTCACCGGGGTACTCCGGTGAGCAGCGGTGCCCCCGGGCAGCCCGTGCCAGGCCCCGGAGGGCCCGGCGGGCGGTCCGGCGGCGGCCCCGCGGACGTGCCGGTCGGCTACGCGCAGCTCTGGCGGGCCGATCCGGGCGCCTGGCCGGCCGCCGGTACGGCGTGGCGGGGCCTCGCCGGGCCGGTACGGCAGCGCGCCGACGCGCTGACCGCCCGGATCGGCGGGCTCCGGCCCGGGTGGTCGGGCGCGGCCTCGACTGCCGCCCGGCGGCGCATCGAGGACCTGCGCACCGACCTCACCGACGTGCTGCCCGCGCTGGTCGAGGTCGACCAGGTGCTCGCCGAGTTCGGCGCCCGGCTGGGCACGGCGAAGGCCCGGCTCGGTGCCGAGGTGGCCCGCGCCGAGTCCGGTGGCCTGCTCGTCGACCGCACCGGCGCGGTCCGGCCCGACCCGGCGCGGCCGGTGGCGCAGACCGGACCGGCGGTGGTCCAGGCGCACGCCGCGATCCAGGGCGCGCTGACGCTCGCCGGTGCCGCCGACCGGGAGGCGGCCGGAAGGCTGGCGGAGCTGACCACCGCTGCGGTACGCGGCTGGGTGAGCGTCCCGCCCGCGTGGCGGCCCGGGGCCGGCGCCGGACCGGCCGAGGTGAGCCGCTGGTGGGCCGGACTGAACGCGGCCGAACGGCGCTGGCTGGTGGGACGGGAACCGGGCCGGATCGGACGCCTCGACGGGCTTCCGGCCGCCGCCCGGGACCAGGCGAACCGGCTGCTGCTCGGCGACCGGCGGGAGCAGTTGCTCGCGCGGCGGCTCGCGCTGCTGCACCCGCTTCCGGCCGGGCCGCTGGAGGCGTCCCGGCGGGTCCGGCTCGCCGCCGTCGAGGCGGCGTTGCGCGGGCTGGACGGGCTCGGCGATCGGCTGGCCGCGGGCGGGGCGCCCCGGGCGTACCTGCTGGGGCTGGACCCGGCCGGCGACGGCCGCGCGGTGGTGGCGCTCGGCAACCCGGACCGCGCCGCCTCGGTGCTCACCTACGTCCCGGGCATGACCTCGGATCTCGCCGACGCGCCGGCCGAGCTGGGCCGGGCGGCGCGGGTGTGGCAGCGGTGCGCGGCGCTCGGGCCGGGCGAGGAGACGGCGGCGGTGCTCTGGCTGGACTACGACGCGCCCGACTTCCTCACCGAGGCGGCCGGCACCCGGCAGGCCGCGGACGCGGGCCCGGCACTGCACCGGTTCCAGGACGGGCTGCGGGCCGCGCACGAGGGCCCACCGGCCCGGCAGACCGTGCTCGGGCACAGCTACGGCTCGCTCGTGGTCGGCACCGCCGCGCGCGACCACGGGCTGGGCGCCGATGCGCTGGTCTTCGTCGGCTCGCCGGGGGTGGGCGTGGACCACGCCGCCGACCTGCGCATGCCCGCCGGTCAGGTCTGGTCGTCGACCGCGCCGGACGACGTGATCCGGCTGGCCCGGCCGCCGGACGAGCTGGCCCGCCGCGCCCTGCTCGCGGGTACGCCGCTCGGTCCGGCGCTCGCCGTGCTCGACCCGCACGGCGAGCGGCTCTGGTTCGGCGCCGACCCGAGCGCGCCGGGCTTCGGCGGGAGGCGCTTCCCGAGCGCTCCGCACGGCCACACCGGCTACTGGGATCCCGGCAACCCGGCGCTGGACGGCATGGCGCGGATCGTGCTGGGCCGATGACCCGCCACCCGTGGCCTTCCGGCGGCCGGCCACGCCCGTCCGGCGGTCGCCCGCGAGGCGGGCCGGAGACGACGCGGTCCCTCCGCCCGGTGGACGGGCGGAGGGACCGTGGACGGGATCCGCTACTCGACGGTGACCGACTTGGCCAGGTTCCGGGGCTGGTCGACGTCGTGTCCGCGGGCGGCGGCGATCTCCGCGGCCAGCACCTGCAACGGCACTGTGGTCACCAGCGGCGCCAGCAGCGTCGGCGTACGCGGCACGTAGATCAGATGGTCGGCGTAGCGGACCACCGCCTGGTCGCCCTCCTCGGCGATCACGATGGTGCGGGCGCCGCGGGCGCGGACCTCCTGGATGTTGGAGACGACCTTGTCGTGCAGCATGCCCCGGCCCACCGGGGAGGGCACGATGCAGATCACCGGGGTGCCCTGGTCGATCAGCGAGATCGGGCCGTGCTTCAGCTCGCCGGCGGCGAAGCCCTCGGCGTGCATGTACGCCAGCTCCTTGAGCTTCAGCGCACCCTCCAGCGCCACCGGGTAGCCCACGTGCCGGCCGATGAACAGCACCGTCGGCTCGGACTTCAGCTCGCGGCCCAGCTCACGGACCGGCTCGATCCGGTCCAGCAGCTCCCGCAGCTTGCCCGGCATCTCCTGGAGCTGGGCCACCACCGCGCCCACCTCGTCGGCGAACTTGATGCCGCGCACCTGGGCCAGGTGCAGGCCGATCAGGTAGCAGGCGACGACCTGGGTGAGGAACGCCTTGGTGGAGGCGACAGCGATCTCCGGGCCGCCGTGGGTGTAGAGCACCGCGTCGGACTCACGCGGGATGGTCGAGCCGTTGGTGTTGCAGATCGCCAGCACGCGGGCCTTTTGCTCCTTGGCGTGGCGCAGCGCCATCAGCGTGTCCATGGTCTCGCCGGACTGCGAGATCACCACGATCAGCGTGGACCGGTCCAGCACCGGGTCGCGGTAGCGGAACTCACTGGCCAGCTCCACCTCGCAGGGGATGCGGGTCCAGTGTTCGATGGCGTACTTGGCGACCAGGCCGGCGTGGTACGAGGTGCCGCAGGCGACGATGAAGATCTTGTCGACGTCGCGCAGGTCCTGCTCGCTGAGGCGGACCTCGTCGAGGGCGATCTCGCCGGTCTCGGTGAGCCGGCCCAGCAGCGTGTCGGCGATGGCCTGCGGCTGCTCCTCGATCTCCTTGAGCATGAACCAGTCGTAGCCGCCCTTCTCGGCGGCCGACGAGTCCCAGTCGATGTGGAAGTCGGTGCCGCTCGCCGGCTGACCGTGGAAGTCGGTGATGTCGATGCTGTCCGGGGTGATCAGGACGATCTGGTCCTGCCCCAGCTCGACCGCGTCCCGGGTGTGCTCGATGAACGCGGCGACGTCGCTGGCCAGGTAGTTCTCGCCGTCGCCCCGGCCGACCACCAGCGGCGAGTTGCGCCGGGCGCCGACCACCGCGCCGGGGATGCCGGCGTCGACGGCGAGCAGCGTGAACGCGCCCTCCAGGCGGGCGCAGACCACGCGCATGGCGGCGGCGAGGAGCTGCGGGCTGTCGGTCTCACCGGCCGAGCGCAGGTCGGCCAGCGCGCGCGCGATCAGATGCGCCGCGCACTCGGTGTCGGTGTCGCTGGCGAACTCGACGCCCTCGTCCTCCAGTTCGGCGCGCAGCTTCGCGAAGTTCTCGATGATGCCGTTGTGGATCACCGCGACGCGGCCGTCCGGGGAGAGGTGCGGGTGGGCGTTGCGGTCGGTCGGGCCGCCGTGCGTGGCCCACCGGGTGTGGCCGATGCCGGTGGTGCCGTCGCCGATGCCGATCGGGCTGGCGGCGCAGTCGTCGGGGTTGTCGGCCGCCCGCTCGGAGAGGACCTTCTCCAGGTTCGCGAGCTTGCCGGCCTTCTTCTCGGTCAGCAGCTCGTCCTCGCAGACCACGGCGACACCGGCCGAGTCGTAGCCGCGGTATTCGAGACGCCGCAGTCCGTCAAGCACGATGCCGAGTGCCGGGCGCGCACCGGCGTAACCCACGATTCCACACATGGTCCGCAGCCTAGCCGAGTTTCGCTCATCGCGCGTGCTCGGAAAGCCGGTTAACGATCACTGAATTTGAGCGAACCGAGCACGTACGTCGTTCCGCCCGTCCGGACCGGTTCGGGACGCGGCACGCGGACCGCCGGCCGGGACCGCGCAGCCGACCACCACCGCCTACATTGAGGCCGGGTGCCGTCCCCCCGGGCCCACCGTTCCGCGGTCGTCCGCGCCGTACCCCTGTGAGCTGACCTGATGTCCGAGACGACCCCCGCCCCCGAACCGGCCGCCGGACCGAGCGACCCGACCGCCGCGCCGGCCACGCCGCAGCCCTCGTCCTGGACGCCGCCGGACCCGCTGGCCGCACCGCAGCCGTGGACGCCTCCCGCGCCCTGGTCGCCGCCCCCGGCTCCGAGCCCGTGGGCGGCGGCCGGCCCGGTGAGCGCGTCCGGAGCCGACCCGGCCGCGTCCCCGAGCGGCACCGGCCGGGCGGTGGGCGAACCGGGCTGGGCAGCTCCGGCCGACCCGGTCGCCATGCCGCGCCCGGCCGTCCCACCGGTTCCCGGCGATCCCCAGGCGTCCGGGCTCCCAGGCGCGGCCGGGCGGCCGTCCCAGCCCGGCGCCCCGGGCCACCCGGCACCGCCCGGCTGGGGGCCGGGCGCCTACCCGCCCGGCCCCTACCAGGCCGGGTCGTACCCGCCCGGCCCGCACCCGCCCGGGCCCTACCCGCCGCCGTACGCGTATCCGGGCATGCCGGCACAGCGCGGCGGCAACGGCTGGGTGGCCGGCCTGGTGATCGGCATCGTCACCGTGCTGGCGCTCATCGTCTGCGGCTGCGTCGGGCTGTCCTTCCTCGGCCGGGCCATGGACGGCGGGAGCGCTTCCGGCGAGCGGTACGACGACCCGTTCTACGGCGAACCCGACGGATGGGCCGACGAGCCCACCCCTCCCCCGGCCACGCCGGCCACGACCCCCTCGGGCGGCCCGGGCCGGTTCACCGTCCTGTACGAGGTGACCGGCTCCGAGGGCGAGGCTGAGGTGCAGTTCTACGACGCGAACGGCGACTTCCACCTGCTCGACTCCGTCGACTCGCCCTGGCGGCTGAGATTCACCACAAGCGACCGTGAGCGGGTCCAGATCGTCACAAGCGCCGGACGCGCCGGCCAAGTGACCTGCCGGATAACCATCGACGGCAAGGTCGTCGCCCAGAACTCGGGAAGATGGGGTGTGGCCTGCTTCGGCTGGTGAGCGGTCGGCGGCGGGCCGTAGGCTGGCCGCCGTGACGACGACCGATCCCCTGGTGGCCCGGATGCGGCCGTTCGGCACCACCGTCTTCGCCGAGATGTCCGCGCTCGCAGTGCGCACCGGAGCGGTCAACCTCGGGCAGGGCTTCCCGGACACCGACGGCCCGCCGGAGATGCTCGCCGCCGCCGCCGAGGCGCTGCGTACCGGCCACAACCAGTACCCGCCCGGTCCGGGGATCCCCGCGCTGCGCGCCGCCGTCGCCGACCACCAGCGCCGGTTCTGGGGGCTGGAGTACGACCCGGACGGCGAGATCGTGGTGACCGCCGGGGCGACCGAGGCGGTCGCGGCGAGCATCCTCGCACTCTGCGAGCCGGGTGACGAGGTGATCTGCTTCGAGCCGTACTACGACTCGTACGCCGCCTCGGTCGCGCTCGCCGGTGCGGTCCGCCGTCCGGTGACGCTGCGGCCCGGCCCCGACGGCCGGTACGCGTTCGACCCGGACGAGCTGCGCGCCGCGTTCGGGCCACGTACCCGGCTGGTGCTGCTGAACTCGCCGCACAACCCGACCGGCAAGGTCTTCACCGCCGACGAGCTGACGACGGTGGCCGAGCTGTGCCGGGCACACGACGTGTACGCGGTCACCGACGAGGTCTACGAGCATCTGGTGTTCACCGACGCCGCCGCGCCGCACGTACCGCTGGCCACGCTGCCCGGCATGCGGGAGCGGACGCTGCGCATCTCGTCGGCCGGGAAGACGTTCTCCTGCACCGGCTGGAAGGTCGGCTGGGTGAGCGGTCCGGCACCGCTGGTGGCGGCGGTGCTGCGGGTGAAACAGTTCCTGACGTTCGTCAACGCCGGGCCGCTGCAACCGGCGGTGGCGGTGGCGCTCGGGCTGCCGGACGCGTACTTCACCGGCTTCCGGGACGACATGCAACGCCGCCGGGACCAGCTCGCCGCCGGCCTGGCCGACGCCGGCTTCGGCGTGCTCGCGCCGGAGGGCACCTACTTCGTCACCGCCGACGTCACGCCGCTGGGTGGCCGGGACGGGGTGGAGTTCTGCCGGGCGCTGCCGGAGCGCTGCGGTGTGGTGGCGGTGCCCACGCAGGTGTTCTACGACGACGTGGAGGCCGGCCGCCGGCTGGTCCGGTTCGCGTTCTGCAAGCGATCCGAGGTGCTGGCCGAAGCGGTGACCCGGCTGCGCCGGCTCCAGGAGAAGGGATGAGCGACGGGCAGGTCACGCGGCTGCGCCGGTTCGCCGCCCAGCGCGGCTGCGACACGATGCTCTCCGGCGTACGCCCGGCCTCCGTCCGGGAGCAGCTCGCCGCACTCGATCAGGTGGCCGGCGGGCCGCCGGACCAGGCGGCCGGTCCGGTCAGGCGGCCGGGCTGGCGGTGCGGACCTGCTCGGCGATGCGCTCGGCGACCTCGCGCGCGGTGGTCTCGGTGGCCGCCTCGACCATGACCCGCACCAGCGGCTCGGTGCCGGAGGGCCGCAGCAGCACCCGGCCGGTCTCGCCCAGTTCCGCCTCGGCGCGCTCGACCTCGGCGCGGACGGCGGGTGCGGCGGCGCCGACGGTACGGTCCCCGACCGGCACGTTGATCAGCACCTGGGGCAGCTTGGTGACCACGGCGGCCAGCTCGGCCAGCGAGGTGCCGGTGGCGGCCATCCGCGCCATCAGGTGCAGGCCGGTCAGCACGCCGTCGCCGGTGGTGGCGTAGGCGGGCAGCACGATGTGTCCGCTCTGCTCTCCGCCGAGCGCCAGACCGGAGGCGCGCAGTTCCTCCAGCACGTACCGGTCGCCGACCTTGGTCTCGACCAGCCGGATGCCGTGCTCGGACATGGCCAGCCGGAGACCGAGGTTGCTCATCACGGTGGCGACCAGGGTGTCCTGGGTCAGCTCGCCGGCGTCCCGCATGGCCAGCGCGAGGATCGCCATGACCTGGTCGCCGTCGACCTCGTCGCCGTCGGCGGTGACCGCGACACAGCGGTCGGCGTCGCCGTCGTGGGCGATGCCGAGGTGGGCGCCGTGCTCGACCACGGCGGCGCGCAGCGCGTCGATGTGGTTGGAGCCGCACTCGTCGTTGATGTTGAGCCCGTCCGGCTCGGCGTGGATGGCGACCACCTCGGCGCCTGCTTCCCGGTAGGCGACCGGGGCGACGTCGGCCGCCGCGCCGTTGGCGCAGTCGACGACGACCTTGATCCCGTCGAGGCGGTGCGGCACGGTGCCGACCAGGTGCTGGACGTAGTGGTCGGCGCCGTCGAGCAGGTCGTGTACCCGGCCCACGCCGGCGCCGATCGGGCGCTTCCAGGCGGTGGTGGCGTTGGCCTTCACCGCCTCCTCGATCCGCATCTCGATCTCGTCGGGCAGCTTGTGCCCGCCGGCGGCGAACAGCTTGATGCCGTTGTCAGGCATCGGGTTGTGCGAGGCGGAGAGCATCACGCCCAGGTCGGCCTTGGCCTCGGCGGTGAGGAACGCCACCGCCGGGGTGGGCAGCACGCCGACCCGGACCACGTTGGCGCCGGCGCTGGTGAGCCCGGCGACCACCGCCGCCTCCAGCATCTCGCCGCTGGCCCGGGTGTCCCGGCCGACCACCGCGAGCGGCGGATGGCTCTTGTCGGTCTCGGCCAGCGTGTGGGCCGCGGCCACCGCGACCGCCAGCGCCAACTCCGGGGTGAGATCCGCGTTCGCCCGCCCGCGTACGCCGTCCGTGCCGAACAACCGGCCCATACCCGCCAACCTCCGTGGAACTGCCGATAAGGAGAGAAACGCGGAACGGCCGGTCCGCCTCCCGGCGAGGGGAAGCGGACCGGCCGTCCGTCAGAAGTACAAGGCGCCTGTGGTGATCAGCGCTTCGAGTACTGGGGAGCCTTGCGGGCCTTCTTGAGGCCGTACTTCTTGCTCTCCTTGACCCGGGCGTCACGGGTCAGGAAGCCGGCCTTCTTCAGGGCCGGGCGGTCGTCGGGCTCGCTGACGATCAGCGCCCGGGCGATGGCGAGCCGCAGCGCGCCGGCCTGGCCGGTGGTGCCGCCGCCACGCAGGTTGGCGATCACGTCGAACGCCTCGGGCTTCTCGGCGGTGACCAGCGGGTCCTTGATGAGCTGCTGGTGCACCTTGCTCGGGAAGTAGGCCTCGAGGTCGCGGCCGTTGCAGGTGATCTTGCCGGTGCCCGGCACGATCCGGACCCGGACGATGGCTTCCTTGCGCCGACCCACGGTCTGGATCGGGCGGTCACCACGGGGCGCGCGCGCGACGGGCGCCGGCGCCTCGGTGGCCTCGGGGGCGACCTCGGTGGCGGTGATGTCGGTCATGCTGCTTCCTTCGCCCGCGCTCACTGCGCGATCTGCTTGATCTCGAACGGCACCGGCTGCTGCGCGGTGTGCGGGTGCTCGGCACCGGCGTAGACCTTCAGCTTCTTGAGAATCTGGCGGCCCAGCTTGTTGTGCGGGAGCATGCCCTTCACGGCCAGCTCGATGGCCCGCTCGGGCCGCTTGGTCAGCAGCTCGTCGTAGCCGACCCGCTTCAGGCCACCCGGGTAACCGGAGTGGCGGTAAGCGACCTTCGTCTGACGCTTGTTGCCGGTCAGCGCGACCTTGCCCGCGTTCACGATGACGACGAAGTCGCCCGTGTCGACGTGCGGCGCGAAAGTCGGCTTGTGCTTGCCACGCAGGAGCGTGGCGGCGTGGGTCGCCAGGCGGCCCAGCACGACATCAGAGGCGTCGATGACGTGCCACTGACGCTCGATCTCACCCGGCTTCGGGCTGTACGTACGCACAGGTCTACCTTGTCTCGTCGTCGGTCTGGGGTCGCGCGCCGAGGTGACCGGGAGTACCCAGCCGGACCAGCGCGCACGAACGACCAAGCGTACCTGATGCGGCACGCCTAAGAATGTCGTACAACAGCAGGCAACGATACCCGGCCGCCCGGCGGCAGGTCAAAACGGGGTCGCACCGCGCGTGGCCTGCGGGTTCGTCATGGCACAGGTCACACGTTGGTCAGCGTACGCGGCCCGGGGCGCAGGTAGACCACCCAGGTCACCAGGAAGCAGAGCGCGTACCAGCCGATGAAGGCCAGGTAGGCGGCGTCGGCGGTGCCGGAGGTCAGGAACGACTGCCGGAACGCCACGTTCACCAGCACGCCGCCGGAGGCGCCGACCGCCCCGGCGATGCCGATCACCGCCCCGGACAGCCGCCGGGCCCGCCGCTGCGCCGCCTCCGGATCGCCGGTCAGCTCGCCCTCCGCGACGGCCCGGGCCCGGAAGATCGCCGGGATCATCTTGTACGTCGAGCCGTTGCCGATGCCGGAGAAGACGAACAGCGCCAGGAACCCGGCCAGGTAGAGCGGGAACGACCGGTCCCGGGCGGCGTACAGCACCAGCCCGGCCCCGGCGGCCATCGCCACGAAGTTCCAGAACGTGACCCGGGCGCCGCCCAGCCGGTCGGCGAGCTGGCCGCCCACGGGCCGGATCAGCGACCCGATCAGCGGGCCGAGGAAGGTCAGCCAGGCGGCGTCGACGGGCGTCGGGAACCGCTCGTGGAACTGGAGCTGGAGCACCTGGCCGAAGGCGAACCCGAAGCCGATGAACGAGCCGAACGTGCCCACGTAGAGCAGCGACATCACCCAGGTGTGCGGGTCGCGGGCGGCCGCGCGCAGCGCGCCGGGCTCGTTGCGCGCCCCCGGCACGTTGTCCAGCCACCGGGCCGCGGCCAGCGCGGCCAGCACGATCAGCGGCAGGTAGACCGCCGGCACCAACCGGGGGTACGCGGCGCCGGCGGTCGCCAGCACCGCCAGCCCCACGAGTTGCACGGCCGGTACGCCCAGGTTGCCGCCGCCGGCGTTGAGCCCGAGTGCTCGGCCCTTGAGCCGCTCCGGGAAGAACAGGTTGATGTTCGCCATCGACGAGGCGAAGTTGCCGCCGCCGACGCCGGACAGGCAGGCCAGCACCATCAGCGTGGCGTACGACACCCCGGGTTCGATCAGCACTGCCATCGGCACCGCCGGCACGAGCAGCAGCAGGGCGCTCACGATGGTCCAGTTCCGGCCGCCGAACCGGGCCACGGCCAGCGTGTACGGCAGCCGCAGCACCGCGCCCAGCGCGGCCGGCACGGCGGTGAGCAGGAACTTCCCGGCCGGGTCGATGCCGTACTCGGGGCCCAGGAACAGCACCGTCACCGACCAGAGGCTCCACACGGAGAAGCCGACATGTTCGGCGAAGATCGAGACGTACAGGTTGCGCCGGGCCACCCGGGCGCCGCCGGCCGCCCAGAACGCCGGGTCCTCCGGCCGCCATTCGGTGAGCCGGCCGGCGGTGGGGGCCGGCGGCGTGGTCGGTGCGGAAGCGAGCGTGCTCACTGACGGACTCCTCCTCGTCGATGACGAGGGCGACGCTCTCAGCCGGTGGTTTCCCCGGCGTGCCCCGCGCGCGTCGGCCCGGCAACGGAGATCGCACGTCCGCCGGACGGCGCCGGTGAGGTGCTCACAGCTCCTGGAGGATCCGCAGCGCCCGGCCGACCCGCTGCATGGTCTCGGTGTCGGCCACGTCCACGCACTCGGTGAACCATTTCTTCATCGGTGCGGAGATCCGGTCGGGCATCACCACGTACGGGCCCATCGGCACGGCGAGCGGCGAGTCGCGCAGCAGCGTCTCCTCGACCACCTCGGCCACGATCACGATGGGCACCGCCGTGGCGTTGTAGACGTCGGAGCTGATCACCAGGCCGAGCCGTTCCCGGGCGCCGGAGATGCGCCAGACCTCACCCCTACGCAGCACGCGGACGCCCGCCGAACAGGGCGTCGTCGACGAGCGCGGCCTCCTGGGCGTCGGCCACGGCGGCGGTTTCCAGGTCCAGGCCGGCGCGGCCGACCGCGTCGGCGTGCGCGGTGAAGACCTCCCGCAGCGCCTTCTCCCGGGCGGCCTGGTCCATCCAGGCGGAGAGGGAGAGCCCTTCCCGCTTGGCGAACCGACGCGCCTCCTCGATCGTCTCGTCGGAGAACGACAACGTCACCTTGGCGGTCATGCCGGGAAGACTACCCATCGGTGTGACCGCCAGTCATCCTCGTCCCCGCCGATCGGGGATTGGGACACCATCAGGTGAAACAACCGAAGCTGGTTGCGGATATTGCACTTGGAAGGGACCATGGGATGAGTCCGGACGGTCAGGACGCGAGCCGCATCTGCCACAGGGAGCCGCCATGAGCCTCAGCACCGGCATGGCCGCCTCGGTCATGCCCACCGATGGAGCGGAGCGCCAGAAGGCAGCCGCCATGGAGGAGTTCCTCGTGCGGCACCCCCTTGACGCAGGCGAGGGGGTAGCCCGCCTCGTCTCGGCGGACGGCGAAGAGGTCGAGGTTCCCGCCCAGATGTTCGACGTCCTCCATCAGATCTCGGCGATGCTCGCCCGCGGCGACGGCGTCGCGATCAGCGCCGTCTCCCGCGAACTGACGACGACCGAGGCGGCGAAGCTGCTGGGCATGTCCCGCCCCACACTCGTGCGCCTTCTGGAGAGCGGGGCGATCGCGTCCCACCGCGTCGGGAGCCACCGGCGCCTCTTCCTCCGCGACGTCCTCGCATTCCGGCAACGGCAGATGGAGGAGCGACGGAAGTCGTACGAGGCCCTGATGTGGGAGTCCGACGCGCTGGGCTTCACCGACGACGTGTAGTTCCCGGACCGGCCACGGGGCGCTGGGTAGGGTGTCCACTGTGATCCCCAGCGCCGCCCTGGTGTTCCTGGACGCGAACGTTCTCTATTCCAGGACCCTTCGCGACTGGATCAGCCTTCTCGCGCTCGAAGGCGACTGCGCCGTCTTCGATCTGCGGTACAGCGAGGACGTCCTGGCGGAATGGATGTACCGCCTGCGCCGCAAGCGGCCCGAGCATTCCGAGCAGGCGATCGGCGGGCAGCGGCGACGCTTCGTCCAGGCGTTCCCGTACGGCCTCGTCACCGGCTGTTCGCCGAACGACGTGCCGTGCCCGCCGGACCCGGACGACCGGCACGTGCTGGCCGCCGCCGTCCACGGGCGCGCCGACATCCTGGTGACCGACGACCGGCGCGCCTTTCCGCCGGAATGCGTACGGGAATCACTGTCGGTCTTGACCGCCGACGAGTTCCTCAACTGGGTGGCCGACCATTCGACGCCGCTGGTCCTGCAGACGATGGCGCGGCAGATCGACTACTACCGGCGCAGCCTGGTCGCCGAGGACAAGAACCTGGTCGAACTGATCGCCCACCTACGGAAGGCCGGCGCACCCCGTTTCGCCGAGCGGCTCGAGAATCATCTCGCCGGTCCCCCCGGCCGCTGACCGCCGAAGACCGCGAAGCGCCATTCCTTGAAGAAGCAGTCCACGTCCACCAGGCCCGCCTCGGCCAGCCACCGGCACTGCTCGGCCACCGTCGCCGGCCGGTCGTGCCGCATCCGCTCCCGCGCGGCGGCGATCTCCTCGGCGTCGGAGCCCAGCTCGGTGATCCGGGCCGTCCACACCTCGTCGTAGCGGCGGTCCAGCGCGGAGGTCGGCCCGGCGACCTGCTCGGCGTTGACGAACACCCCGCCGGGGACGAGCGCGTCAGCGGCCCGCCGGTACAGCGCCCGCTTGCCGGAGTCGTCGAGGTGGTGGACGGCCAGCGCGGAGACCACCGCGTCGTAGCGGCCGGCGGGCAGCGGGCCGGCCAGGTCGGCGTGGACCGTGCGGTGCGGCACGCCACGGGCGTCCAGGTGCGCGGCGGCCACCGCGAGCATGCCGGGGGCGCCGTCCACGAGCGTCAGGCGGACCCCGGGGACGGCCGCGGCCAGCAGCAGGGACAGCAGGCCGGTGCCCGCGCCGAGGTCCAGCACCTCGGGGGTACGCCCGGCGGTGAGCGCGGCGCGCAGCGGGGGTGCGGCCACCTCGACAGCGGTGCCGTAGAAGGCGTCGAAGCAGGGCACGAGTCGGCGCCGGGCCTGGTCGTAGCTGCCGGCCACCGCGTCGAACGCGTCCGCCACGCTCATCATTGCTCCCGTCATTTGAGACAAGCTTCCCACATTGCAAACCCCGCGGAGAACGACGTCACCCACGTGCGGTGTGAAGCGGTCGTGACAGGACCGAAACAGAGCAGACCCGGACCGGAAACCGCCCGACGGCACGCTTTTCCGACATGACAGACGGTGCACGCACGGCGACGCGAACGGGGTTGCGCCCCGTCGAGGCCGCCACGCACTGCCCGTACTGCGCGTTGCAGTGCGGCATGGTGCTGCGCGCCACCGGTGACGGTGTCGAGGTCGCCGCACGCGACTTCCCCACTAACCGGGGCGGGCTGTGCCAGAAGGGCTGGACCGCCGCCGACCTGCTCGACCACCCGGAGCGGCTCACCACCCCGCTCCTGCGCGACCGGCCCGGCGGCGAGCTGCGGCCGGCGGCCTGGGACGAGGCGCTGGACCGCGTCGCCGCCGGGGTCCGGGACGTGCAGCACCGCCACGGGCCGGACGCGGTCGCGGTCTTCGGCGGCGGTGGGCTCACCAACGAGAAGGCGTACGCGCTCGGCCGCTTCGCCCGGGTGACGCTGCGCACCCGGCACATCGACTACAACGGGCGCTGGTGCATGTCCTCGGCCGCCGCGGCCGGGAACCGGGCGTTCGGAATCGACCGTGGACTGCCGTTCCCGCTCGCCGACCTCGGCCGCGCGGACACGCTGCTGCTGGTGGGCGCGAACCCGGCCGAGACCATGCCGCCGCTGATGCGGCACGTCGCCGACCTGCGGGAACGCGGCGGCCGGCTGATCGTGGTCGATCCGCGCGCCACCGCCACCGCCCGCCAGGCAGACCTGCACCTGCAACCCCTGCCCGGCACCGACCTCGCGGTGGCGAACGCGCTGCTGCACATCGCGCTCACCGAGGGCTGGCTGGATCGGACGTACGTCGCGGAGCGGACCACCGGCTTCGACGAGGTCCGGCGGACGGTGGCCGGCTACTGGCCGGCGGAGGTCGAACGGCTCTCCGGCGTGTCGGTGGCCGACCTGTACGCGACCGCCCGCGCACTGGCCACAGTGGACCGGGCGGTCGTCCTCACCGCCCGGGGCGCCGAGCAGCACGCCAAGGGCGTCGACACCGTCACCGCCTTCATCAACCTGGCACTCGCCCTGGGCCTGCCCGGCCGTCCCGGCTCCGGCTACGGCTGCCTGACCGGGCAGGGGAACGGACAGGGCGGCCGGGAACACGGGCAGAAGGCCGACCAGCTCCCCGGATACCGGCGCATCGACGACCCGGCGGCCCGCGCGCACGTGGCCGGGGTGTGGGGCGTCGACCCGGACTCGCTACCCGGGCCGGGTGTTCCGGCGTACCAGCTCCTCGACGCCCTCGGCACGCCGTCCGGCGCGCAAGCGCTGCTGGTGTTCGGTTCCAACCCGGTCGTTTCCGCGCCCCGCGCGGCGCGGGTCGAGTCCCGCCTGCGTGCCCTGGACCTGCTCGTGGTGGCGGACCTCGTCCGCTCCGAGACGGCCGAGCTGGCCGACGTGGTGCTGCCGGTCGCCCAGTGGGCCGAGGAGGACGGGACGATGACCAACCTGGAGGGCCGGGTGCTGCGCCGCCGGGCACTGCGCGAGCCACCCGCCGGCGTCCGTACCGAGCTGGAGATCCTCGCCGCGCTCGCCGGACGGCTGACCGGCGGGCCCCCGCTGCCGACCGATCCGCGCGAGGTGTTCGCGGAGCTGGGCCGGGCCTCGGCCGGCGGGCCGGCCGACTACGCCGGGATCACCTGGGACCGGATCGACGCCGACACCGGCGTGTTCTGGCCCTGCCCGGACCGGGACGGCCCGGACACCCCCCGGCTGTTCGCCGACCGCTTCCCCACCCCGGACGGCCGGGCCCGGTTCCATCCGGTGACCCACCGGCCGGCCGCCGAGCCGGTGTGCGCCGACTACCCGCTGCACTTCACCACCGGCCGGGTGCTCGCGCAGTACCAGTCCGGCGCGCAGACCCGGCGGGTGGCCGCGTTGCGCCGGGCCGCACCCGGCGGCTTCGTCGAGCTGCACCCGGACCTGGCGGCCCGGATCGGCGTGACCGAAGGGACACCGGTACGGGTGGTCTCCCGCCGGGGTGAACTGCGCGCGCCGGCCCGGCTCAGCACGGCGATCCGGCCGGACACCGTCTTCGCGCCGTTCCACTGGCCCGGCGCGCAACGCGCCAACTCGGTCACCAACGACGCCCTCGACCCGGTCTCCGGGATGCCCGAGTTCAAGATCTGCGCGGTCCGGGTGGAGGCGGCATGAGCGAGCGCATCGTCGTCGTCGGCTACGGCATGGCCGGCGCCCGGCTCGCCGCCGAGCTGCACGCGCGCGGCGGGAACCATTCGGTCACAGTGCTCGGGGCGGAGCCGCACCGCGCGTACAACCGGATCATGCTCTCCACGCTGCTCGCCGGGCGCATCGGCGAGCCGGACGTGGAACTGGTCGAAGCAATCGGGCCGGGCGTCGGGGTCCGCACCGGCGCGGCGGTCACCGCCGTGGACCGGGCCGCCCGCGAGGTGGTCACCGACGACGGCGAGCGGCACGGGTACGACCACCTGGTGCTCGCCACCGGCAGCCGGGCCGTGGTGCCGCCGCTGCCGGGCCTCGCCCCGCTGCCCGAGCGGGTCGTCCCGTTCCGCACGCTCGGCGACTGCCGCCGGATCCTCGCCGCCGCCGAGGGCGCGCGACGCGTGATCGTGCTCGGCGGCGGGCTGCTGGGTCTGGAGGCGGCCCGCGGGCTGGCCGCCCGGGGTCTCGACGTGACTGTGGTCCACCCGGTCGGCCACCTGATGGAACGGCAGCTCGACCCGCCCGCCGGCGCGGTCCTCGCGGGCACGCTCGCCGGCCTGGGCGTCCGGTCCCGGCTCGGGGTGCCGGCGACCGCCGTGACCGCCGACGCCGACGGCGTCCGCCTGCACCTGGGCGACGCCGAACCGCTCGACGCCGACCTGCTGGTGCTCTGCTGCGGGGTACGCCCCGACACCGCGCTCGCCGCGGCGGCCGGGCTCGCCGTCGAGCGGGGTGTGGTGGTGGACGACCGGATGCGGACGAGCGACCGGCGGATCTCCGCGATCGGCGACTGCGCGCAGCACGACGGCACGCTGACCGGGCTGGTCGCGCCCGCCTGGGCACAGGCCCGGGTGGTGGCCGACGTGCTGACCGGCGCGGACCCGCTGGCCCGCTACCGGCCCCGGCCGGCGGTGACCCGGCTCAAGGCGGCCGGCATCGACCTGGCCGCGATGGGCGACGTGGCCGGCACGGGCGACCCGGACGGACCGGTCGAGGAGCTGACCTTCGCCGACCCGGCCCGGGGCACCTACGCCCGGCTGCGCATCCGGGACGAGCGACTGACCGGCGCGATCCTGCTCGGCGACAATCCGGCGGTCGGCACCGTGGTGCAGCTTTTCGACAGGGGCGCGCCGGTGCCGGCGGACCGGCGTTCGCTGCTGCTCGGCCGGGCGTTCGGCGAGATGCCGGCCGGACCGGCCGCGTCACCGGCGCTGATGCCGGACGCCGCGACCGTGTGCCGGTGCAACGACGTGAGCAAGGGCGCACTGGTGGCGTGCTGGCGGGCGGGCGCCCGGACGGCGGCGGCGCTGTCCGCGGCGACCCGGGCCGCCACCGGCTGCGGCAGCTGCCGGGACGCGGTGGCGGGCATCGCCGGCTGGCTCGCCGAGGCGGATCCGTCCACAACCGACGAGGTACGCGAGACGGTGGAGGTGGGGTCATGACCGAGCGGGTCAGCAGGCTGGTCGTCGTCGGCAACGGCATGGTGGGGCAGCGCTTCGTCGAGGCGCTGCGGGCCCGGGACACCGACGGGCGGTGGCGGGTCACGGTCCTCGCCGAGGAACGGCGCCCGGCGTACGACCGGGTGCGGCTCTCGGCCGTGTTCGACGGGGTGGACGCCGGTGAGCTGAACCTGCACACCCCCGACGCGGGAGTGGACCTGCGACTCGGCGAACCGGCCACCGGCGTCGACCGGGCCCGGCGGGTGGTGACCACGGCGGCCGGCGAGTACCCGTACGACGCGCTGGTGCTGGCCACCGGCTCGTACGCGTTCGTGCCGCCGGTCGACGGCACCGATCTGCCAGGCGTCTTCGTCTACCGGACGCTGGACGACCTGTCCGCGATCCGGGAGCACGCCCGGGGCCGCCGTACCGGCGCGGTGATCGGTGGCGGGCTGCTCGGGCTGGAGGCGGCGAACGCGCTGCGGCTGCTCGGACTCGCCACGAGCGTTGTCGAGTTCGCGCCCCGGCTGATGCCGGTCCAGGTGGACGAGGCGGGTGGCGCGATGCTCCGGCGGTACGTCGAGGAGCTGGGCGTCACGCCGTACCTCGGGGTGGCCACCACGGCGCTGCGCACCGGGCCGGACGGCACTGTGGCCGCACTCGACCTGGCCGACGGCCGGACCGTCGACGCGGAGCTGGTGGTGGTGGCCGCCGGGATCCGTCCACGCGACGAACTGGCCCGGGTGGCGGGGCTGCCGCTGGGCCCGCGCGGCGGCGTGCTGGTGGACGCGTCCTGCCGGACCGCCGACGAGCGGATCTGGGCGGTCGGCGAGTGCGCGGCGGTGGACGGGGTCTGCCACGGTCTGGTCGCCCCCGGGTACGCCACCGCCGAGGTGGTCGCGGACCGGCTGCTCGGCGGCGCGGCGACGTTCCCCGGCGCGGACACCGCCACGAAACTCAAGCTGCTCGGCGTGGACGTGGCCTCGTTCGGTGACGCGCACGGCGTCACCCCCGGCTGCCTCGACGTGACGTACACCGATCCGGCCACCCGCTCGTACGCGAAGCTGGTCCTCTCCGACGACGCGCGGACGCTGCTCGGCGGCGTGCTGGTCGGGGACGCGAGCGCGTACCCGACGTTGCGGGCCAGTGTCGGCGGGCCGCTACCCGCTCCCCCGCTGGCGTTGCTTGCGCCGGCCGGCGGCGCGGGCGCGGGTGCGGGCGCGTTGCCCGGCACCGCGCAGGTCTGCTCCTGCAACGCGGTGACCCGGGCCGACCTGGACGCGGCGATCGCCGGTGGGGCGACCGACGTGCCGGCGCTGAAGGCGTGCACCCGCGCCGGTACGAGCTGCGGCTCCTGCGTCCCGATGCTGAAGCAGCTGCTGGACGCCGCCGGGGTACGCCAGTCGACGGCGCTGTGCGAGCACTTCGACCACAGCCGGCAGGAGCTGTTCGACCTGATCCGGGTGCGGGGCATCAGTACGTTCTCCCGGCTCGTCGCCGAGCACGGGCGCGGCAGCGGGTGCGACATCTGCAAGCCGGTGGTGGCCTCGATCCTGGCGTCGCTCGGCACCGGGCACGTGCTCGACGGCGAGCAGGCGTCGCTCCAGGACACGAACGACCACTTCCTGGCCAACCTGCAGCGCGACGGCAGCTACTCGGTGGTGCCGCGGATTCCCGGTGGCGAGATCACCCCGGAGAAGCTGATCGCGATCGGTGAGGTGGCGCGCGACTTCCGGCTCTACACCAAGATCACCGGAGGGCAGCGGATCGACCTGTTCGGCGCGCGGGTCGACCAGTTGCCGCAGATCTGGCGCCGGCTGGTCGACGCGGGTTTCGAGTCGGGCCACGCGTACGGCAAGGCGCTGCGCACTGTGAAGTCCTGCGTGGGCGACACCTGGTGCCGCTACGGCGTGCAGGACTCGGTCGGGCTCGCGGTCGCCCTGGAGCTGCGCTACCGGGGCCTGCGTGCGCCGCACAAGCTCAAGTCGGCGGTCTCCGGCTGCGCCCGGGAGTGCGCCGAGGCCCGGAGCAAGGACTTCGGCGTCATCGCCACCGAGACCGGCTGGAACCTGTACGTCGGCGGCAACGGCGGTTTCCGGCCCCGGCACGCCGACCTGTTCGCCACCGACCTGAGCACCGCCGAACTGGTCACCCTGATCGACCGGTTCCTCATGTACTACATTCGCACCGCCGACCGGTTGCAGCGCACCGCCGCCTGGATCGAGGCCATGGACGGCGGCCTGGACCACCTCCGGTCGGTGCTCGTGGACGACTCGCTCGGGCTCTGCGCCGACCTCGACGCGGCGATGGCCCGGCACGTCACGGGCTACTCCGACGAGTGGCGCGACGTGCTGGAGGACCCGGACCGGCTGCGCCGCTTCACCTCCTTCGTCAACGCGCCCGACGTGCCCGACCCGTCCATCACGTTCACCCAGGAGCGGGGTCAGCCGGTGCCGGTCCGGGGCACGCCCCCGGACGGCGGGCACCGTCGCCAGCCCGTCGTGCTGGGCCTGCCGGAGGTACGCCGATGAGGCCCGTCGTCACGCTGGACTGGACCCCGGTCTGCCCGCTGGACCGGCTCGACCCCGACCGGGGCGTGGCCGCGCTCGTCCAGGACGTCCAGGTTGCGGTCTTCCGGACCACCGACGGCCTGTACGCGGTGGACAACCTCGACCCGGTCGGCGGCGCGTACGTCATGTCCCGGGGCCTGGTCGGCAGCCGGGGCGGGGTGCCCACGCTCGCCTCGCCGCTGCACAAGCAGGTCTACGACCTCACCACCGGGCGGTGCCTGGACCTGCCGGGCGTGACGCTGCGCCGGCACCCGGTGCGCTGCCGGGACGGCCTGGTCGAGGTGCGGCTACGGCAGGAGGAATGATGCGGGACGAGCTGGCCGGCTTCACCATCGGCGTCACCGCCGACCGGCGGCGCGACGAACTGGCCGCGCTGCTCCAGCGGCGCGGCGCGCGGGTGGTGCTCGCCCCGGCGCTGCGGATCGTCCCGCTGGCCGACGACACCGACCTGCGTGAGGCCACCCGGGCCTGCCTGGAACACCCGCCGGACGTGCTGATGGCCAACACCGGCATCGGCATGCGCGGCTGGCTGGAGGCGGCCGAGGGCTGGGGGCTGGCCGAGCCGCTGCGCGGCACGCTCGACCGCGCGTACGTGGTGTCCCGTGGTCCGAAGGCGACCGGCGCGATCCGTGCCGCCGGGCTGCGCGAGCACTGGTCCCCGGAGTCGGAGAGCTGCGACGAGGTGGTCGAGCACCTGGTCCGGCGCGGGGTGGCCGGCCAGGTGGTGGCGATGCAGCTACACGGTGAACGGCAGCCCGAGTGCGCCGACGCGCTGGTGGCGGCCGGCGCCACGGTGATCGAGGTGCCGGTGTACCGGTGGGCGCCACCGGCCGACCCGGCGCCGCTGCACCGGCTGATCGACCTGGTGGCCGGGCGTCTCGTCGACGCCGTCACGTTCACCTCGGCCCCGGCGGCCGAGGCACTGCTGCGGGCGGCCGGGGACCGTACCGAGACGGTGCTGGAGGCGCTGCGCGGCGACGTGCTGGCCGGGTGCGTCGGCACCGTCACCGCCGAACCACTGGTGCGGCGCGGGGTGCCGGTGAGCGCGCCGAGCCGGGCCCGGCTGGGCGCCCTGGTCCGCACCATCGTCGAGGAACTGCCCCGGCGCACGGTCTCGGTGAAGGCGGCCGGGCACGTGCTGACGCTGCGCGGGCACGCCGCGGTGGTGGACGGGGAGCTGCGTCAGCTGGCGCCGGCGCCGATGGCGGTGCTGCGGGCGCTGGCCGCGTCGCCGGGTAAGGTGCTCTCCCGCACCGCGCTGCTGCGGACGTTGCCGCGCGGCGCCGACGAGCACGCGGTGGAGATGGCTGTCGCCCGCCTGCGGGCCGGGCTGAACGCCCCCCGTGTGGTGCACACAGTGGTCAAGCGGGGCTACCGCCTGCGGGTCGACTGACCCGCAGGCGGTCAGCCCACCGAGGCCGGGTAGCCGTGCTCGGCCTGGAGGCGGAGCATCGCGTGCTCGACCACCGTGACGAGCACCTGCTTGACCGAGTCCCGCTGGCGGGCGTCGCACATGACCATCGGCACGTCCGGGGAGATCGCGAGCGCCTCCCGGACCTCCTCCAGCTCGTAGTGCGGCGCGTCGCCGAAGCGGTTCAACGCCACGACGTACGGCAGCTTGCGGTTCTCGAAGTAGTCCAGCGGCGCGAACGCGTCGGTGATCCGGCGGGTGTCCACGAGCACCGCCGCGCCCACCGCGCCCCGGATGATCTCGTCCCACATGAACCAGAAGCGGGTCTGGCCCGGCGTCCCGAACAGATAGAGGATCAGGTCCTCGGCCATCGTGATACGGCCGAAGTCCATGGCGACCGTGGTGGTCTCCTTGCCCGGCACCTTCGACGCGTCGTCGATGCCCACGCCAGCCGCGGTCATCAGCGCCTCGGTGGTCAGCGGCTGGATCTCGGAGATCGCCCCGACGAGCGTGGTCTTGCCCACGCCGAAGCCACCCGCGATCACGATCTTCGCGGAGATGATCTCCCGGCCGCGGCTCGCCCCGTCGGGGTCATAGTTCGCGAAGTCCACTTAGCACCCTTCCAAGCAGGTTCATCCGCGCCGCGAAACCCGTCGCGGGAGCGGCAGTATGTAGCGTCAGCAGGCCCTCGGCCACCATGTCGGCGACCAGCACCCGGGTGACGCCCAGCGGCATCCGGGTGTAAGCGGCGATTTCCGCAAGCGACTGCGCCCGGCCCTCACAGACCGAGGAGATGCGGTACTTGTCGTGCCCGGCGAAACGCGCCTCGGCCGACTGCGTCGGCGTGCTCGACAGCACCGCTTCGAGCGCGATGTTCTGCAACGGCTCGGTGCGGCCCCGGGTGACCGCGTACGGACGCACCAGCGCGCCACGTGGATCACGTCGCGGGTCCATCTCGCGATCACCTCCCCTCGTTCGGAGCCGCACCGGCTCCGGTCGTCAGCTCCCCGGTCCGATCAGGACCGGACCGCGTCCCTCGGCAGCGGGACCAGCGCCTGGCCGACCCGCTCCACCAGCAGCGCCATCTCGTAACCCACCTGGCCGACGTCGCAGCTGCGCGCCGCGAGCACGGCCATCGACGAACCGTCGCTGATGGACATCAGGAACAGGTAGCCGCTGTCCATCTCGATCACGGTCTGCAACACCCCGCCGGCGCTGAACATCCGCGCCGCGCCCTCGGTCAGGCTCACCACGCCGGAGGTGATCGCGGCGAGCTGGTCGGCCCGGTCGCCGGGCAGGTCCCGGGAGGAGGCGAGCAGCAGCCCGTCCGCGGACACCGCCACCACGTGCGCGATGCCCGCGACGCTGTCGGCGAAGTTGGTGAGAAGCCACCCCATGTCCTGCATGGCCGCCGGCCTGTTCATCGGTTCGTCTCCTTGGTCGAGGTGCTGTTCAGATCGGCGCCGGCCGTACGGCCCCGCTGGACGCCACGGTGGTAGGCGGAGAGCAGGCCGCGTACCTCGTCCGGCGTGCGCCGACTGCGGTCCCGGCCGCTCTTCGGCTCTATCCCGCCGGGCACGAGCTGGGCCTGCGGCACCCGCTTGGGCAGACCGGAGCGGGTGGTGCCGCCGGTGGTGGGCTCCGCGGCACGGTTGGCCCGCGACCAGCCCTCGTCGGCCGCCGTACGCCAGGCCTCCGGGTCGATCGACGGCGCGGGCGCGGGCTCGGCGGCGGGTGGCGCCGGGGGCGGCGTCGCGGCCGCCGGCGGCGTGGCCGGAACGTCCGGCGGGCTGTACGCGGGCGGCGTGGTCAGCCCCGACGCCTGGGCCCCCGGGGTGCGGGTGGGCAGCTTCGGACGTGCCGACGCCGTGGGGGGTGCCACCGCCGGCTGTGCCGGCGCGGGCGGCTCGTCGAACGTGGGACGGGTGAAGATCGTGGTCTCGTCGTCTCCGTGCGAACGGAACCAGACCGCCTCCATCTCCCGGAATATCGGCGCCTCGGCCCGCTGTTCGGGCCGGGCCACCACCGGCGTCGCCGGCGTGCTCTCCACCGCCGGCGCCGCGGCCAGCGGCTGGTAGGCCGGAGGCGCGGCCTGGGACGCGGGTGCCGTGGTCTCGACACCCGGCGTCCGCTTCGGCAGGGGGTCCAGCGCCGGGTACGCCACCGTCGGTCCCCCCGCCGACCAGCCCGCTCCGGAGACCGGAGCCGGCGCGGTCGCGGGCGCGGGCGCCGCGGCCACCGGGGCGGGCGTCGCCACCGTGGGCAGCGCGCCGGTCGCCCCACCCAGCTGCACGGCGGGCGTGGTGTCGCGCGTCTCGGCGGGCGTCTGCCACCGGGACGGCGGAGCGGTGGTCGTCCCGCGCCACTGGTCGGCGAGCGTCGCGGTGGCCGCGCCCCGCCCGGCGCCGGCGAGTGCGTCGGTGCCGCCGACCTGGCTGAGCGGCGACTGCTCGACGGCGAGCGGCTGACGCGGCCGGGTCAGCGGGGCCTGGCCCCGGTTGGCCGGCAGCACGACTGTCGAGTTCGGCAGCGTGACCTGGGCGACGGTGCCGCCCTCGACGTTGCGGCGCAGCTCGACGCGGATCCCGTAGCGGGACGCGAGCCGGCTCACCACGGCCAGGCCCATCAGCCGGAACGCCGCCACGTCGACGGTCGGCGGCGCGGCCAGGCGCCGGTTGAGCGAGTCGAGCTGGTCGTCGCTGAGGCCCAGACCGCGGTCCTCGATCTGGATCAGCACGTAGTCGCGGATCCGGCGGCCGTCGGCGACCACTGCGGTGTTCGGTGGCGAGAACCGGGTGGCGTTGTCGAGCAGCTCGGCGACCAGCCGGACGACGTCGTTGACGGCGTGCGCGGCGACCGAGATGTCGTTGTCGACGGTGCCGAACTCGATCCGGTTGTAGAGCTCGACCTCGGACTGCGCAGCGCGCAGCACGTCGACCAGGAGCGCGTCGTCGCGACGCGGCACGGCCGAGTCGGCGCCGGCGAGCACCAGCAGGTTCTCGTCGTTGCGGCGCATCCGGGTGGCGAGGTGGTCCAGCTCGAACAGCTGCGCCAGACGCTTCGGGTCCTCTTCGGACCGCTCGATCGCGTCCAGCTCGCCGATCATCCGGTCGACCAGGCTCTGCGAGCGGCGGGCCAGGTTGAGGAACATCGCCGAGACGCTCGTCCGCAGTGCGGCCTGTTCGGCCGCGACCCGGACCGCCTCGCGGTGGACCACGTTGAAGGCCACTGCCACCTGGCCGACCTCGTCGCGGTTGCTCAGCTTGATCGGATCCCGTACCTGCTGGACGATCTCGTCCACGCCGCCGTCGCCGATGGCGTTGACGTTCTGGAGCCGGCTCACCGCGTCCGGCAGGTCGTGGTTGGCCACGGCGAGCGCGCCCTCACGCAGCCGCCGCAGCGAGTCGTTGAGCGAGCGGGCGAGCACCACGGCGAGCGTCACCGCGACCGCGAGCGTGAGCAGCACGAGCAGGCTCTCCACGATCGCCTGCCGGATCACGTCGGCGCGTACCTCGTCGGCGTCGGCGAGCATGTCGTCCAGGAGCTGGATCTCGGCCCACCGCATCAGGTCGTCGACCGCGCCGACGGCGGCGGACGCCTCGTCGCGGGTGACCAGCGCCGGGCGCCCGACGGACCGGGAGATGTCGCCGGCGACCCGGTCGGCGAGCTGGACGGCGTCACCGGAGACGGTGCGGTCCACCAGGGCCCGCTGGCTCGGCGTCGCGGTCCGGGAGAAGGTGAGCAGCGCCTCCTGCTGACCGGTGAGCGTGGCCACGAAGGACGAGAACTGCTCCTCGTCGACCGCGCCGCCGTCGAGTGCGGTGAAGGCCACCGCCTGCTCCTCGGCCACCTCGGCCTTGGCGTGGGCGAACGCGGCCACCGCACGGCGGGCGTCGGCCAGGCTGTCCGCGCCCGGCTGCTGGGCCAGCGCGTCGCTGTACGCGACCAGGTCGTCCAGCACGATGCCGTAGCGCAGGGCCGCCTCGGCCACCGGCATCTGCAGCCGGTCCAGCACCTCCTGGCGGGTGCCGTTCAACGTGGACAGGTGGGCGTCGATCACCTTGAGCTGGTTGCTGATGGCGCCCGTCAGGTCGCCGAGCCTACCCCGCTCGTCCTGGTACGCCGCGATGCGCTCGTCGGTCTGGCGCACCCGCAGGTTGTAGGCGTCCGGCTTCTGGTTCGCGTCGGCCAGGAAGACCGCCGCCGCCATCCGCTCCTTGTGCAGGTCCTGGGTGAGCGCCGCGATGTCGACCGACACCGCGCTCAGCGCCCGGACCTGGTCCGCCTCGTACGCGCCCTGACCGACCGAGACGAGTCGGATAGTTGCCAGTGCGATGACAGCTGCGACCGGAACGACCAGGATGAGGGCGAGCTTGGAGCGGATCCGCGCGTCGCGCAGCCTGGGCAGGCGCCGGCGCCGGTTCCGCTGTTCGGCGTCGGGGGTCCCGGGCAGGGCCGTAGGTCCGGTGCTCACGACATCGCCTCCGTCGTTTCTTCCACGCGCGACCCGCTGACCCGTGCCTGGCGCAGCGGCCAGCGCCGCGCGCGGCACGGCCGCGATTTCATCAGACGAGATCCTGTTTGGGAAGCCGCAGTGAGGCAGGAAACGGTCGCGGCTGACGCAACCCGGGATCCGATCACCTAATACCTTCTTTTCTCCGACCCCCTGAACAGGGGATGTCACTCCAGAGTGGTCACACGCTTCTGTGCAGTAATTGTCGGTTAATGCTCCGTGACCCCAGCATGTGGGATGGTTGTCCCGAAACAGCACCCGACATCCCCGCTTGACCACAGGCCCCGGCATTGGCAAGGTTTTGCAGGCTTCGCGCACACCGTACGGCAAACCAATCCCGTTCCTCCACTGAGGACGGACGAGCGGCGGTGGTCGGGCGTCGGCCCGCGCCGCACCTGGAGGACTGAGTTGAGCCCCATCCGCTCCGCGAGCATCGCGGCGCTCGCATCGGCCGTGCTGGCCACCACGCTCACCGGCTGCGGGATCGGCGGGGAACCGCAGGACACCAGCCCGATCGTGATCGCCGCCGACCTGGAACTCTCCGGCGCGTCGGCGCCGGTCGGCAAGGTCTACCAACGGGCTCTGCAACTGAAGGTCGAGCAGTTGAACGCCTCCGGCGCGCTGGGCGGCCGGAAGATCGATCTGCGGGTCAAGGACAACCGCTCGGACGCGGCGGAGTCCTTGCGGAACATCAACGATTTCAGCAGTGACTCACGCGTGAGCGCGGTCATCATGGGCGGCTGCAACGAATGCGCCGTCGGCGCGGCCCGAACGATCGGCGAGAAGCGCATTCCGACGATCGCACTCGGGTCGTCGAGTGCCATCACCGAGCCGGTGGCCGAGCGCCGATATGTCTTCAAGCTCGCCCCGAACGCCACCGACAGCGCCGCCGCGCTCGTCGGTGAACTGGACCGGCGCAACATCCGCAAGGTGGCGCTGCTGCACAGCGCCGAGGGCTACGGCCAGGAAGGGCTCGCCGCCCTGCGCCGCGAACTGAGCAAGACCCCGATCAAGCTGGTCGGCAACGAGTCGGTGCGGGTCACCGACACCGAGGTCGGCACGCAGATCAACGAGCTGATCGACGGCAAACCGCAGGCACTGGTCCTGTGGACCACGCCGGAGCAGGCGATGCTCGCCGCCACCACCGCCCGGCAGAGCAAGTTCCGCGGGTCGCTGTTCTTCGACGCCACGGCCGCCGGCGACCTCTTCCTGGGCCCGTCGGCCCGCTCGACCGACGAGGCGACGCTGATCTTCACCCAGACCATGGTGATCGACGACGTGATCGCCACCACCCCGGCCAAGGCCGCGCGACGGCAGTGGTTCCAGGACTACACCGCCCGGTTCGGCGGCTACAACGGCTTCTCCTCGTTCGCGGCGGACGCGGTCCAGCTGATCGCCGACGCCGAGCAGCGGGCCGGCGGCGAGCCGGGCACCGTCCACCGGGACGCGCTGCGTGACGTGCTGGAGACCTCGCAGCTCGACGGGCTGTCCGGGCCGATCCGGATGACGCCGGACAACCACTCCGGCTTGATGCCGCAGGCGTTGACGACGCTGGTGGCTCGGGGTGGTCGCTGGCGGCTCGCTGGTTAGTCACTGCAGGGGGCGTGGCCCCACCGCAACCGGCTCAGGCTTGATCCCTGCGCCGGTTTGCGGTGGGGCCACGCCTGTCGTGGTCGGCCGCCAGCCGTGGGGTTGATGTCTTCTTCTGGGTTCTCGGTCGACGTCGGGTTCTCTGTCTGGGGCTCAGCGGGCTGAGGTGGTGGCCCGCACCCAGGGCAGGGCCAGGCGCTCGACCAGGCTCAGGGCCGCGTAGAGCACGATGCTCATCAGTGCCACCAGCACGATCGCCGCCCAGGCGGTCGCGGTGTCACCGACGCCGTTGTACTGGAGGATCTGATACCCCAGGCCCGGGCGGTCGGAGTAGAACTCCCCGATCACCGCCCCGATCGCGGCCAGCGGCATGGCCACCTTGAGCCCGACGAAGATCTGCGGCAACGCCGCCGGGAAGCGCACCTTGCGGAACGACTGCCACCACGAGGCGTTGAGCGACCGGCCCAGCTCCGCCAGATCCGCCGGAGTGGTGGTCAGGCCGGTCGCGGTGGAGAGCACGATCGGGAAGAAACAGAGCAGGAAAACCATGGTCAGGATGGGTTTCTGCCCCCAGCCCACCGCCACCACCAGCAGCGGCCCGAACGCGATCTTCGGGACCGCGTTCACCGCCACCAGCAGCGGCGCGAACATCCGCTCCACCCGGCGGGAGGCGGCCAGCGCCATCCCGATCAGCACCCCGGCCACCGACGAGAGCAGGAAGCCGAACAGGGTCATCCAGGTGGTGATGCCCAGCGCGGGCAGCAGCACCTCCGTGGTGCCGGTGAGGGACTTCCCCACCGCCTGCGGCGGGGGCAACGCGGCCGGGTGCACCAGGTTCAGGCCCGAGGTGACCAGCCACCAGGCCGCCACCGCGATCACCAGTCCCAGCGCCGGCAGTCCGACCGCCGCCGGGCGTACGGCGACCCCGCGCCGGACCGCCGGGCGCGGCGGCGCCTCCGGCCGGGCCTCGGTCGACTGTGTCAACGTGTCCTCCTCTCTGCGCCGGTCGGTGTGACCGGCACGGGAAGGGGGTGCGCCCCACCGGGGTGTCCGGCGGGTCGCACCCCCGTTGGCCCGAGCGGACCGGTCAGGCCTTCGGCGCGAGGTTGAAGTCGATGATCTGGTCCGGGGTGAGGTTCTGCTTGAGCGAACCGGCGCCCTGGAGCAGCGCGATGCTCTTGGCCACCCGGCCGCTGTCGAGCGTGCCGATCGCGGTGCCGGAGTTGCTCGACCGGACGTACGCCGCCATCAGCGCAAGCTCGGCGGAGGCCGCGGCCGGCACGGCGGCCGGCACGTTCTTCTTCAGGATCTCGGCCGCCTCGTCCGGGTTGGCCAGCGAGTACTCCAGGCCCTTGAGCAGCGCGGCAGTGAACTTCTTCACCATCTCCGGCTTCTCCTTGGCGATCTTCGTGGACGTGATCAGCGCGTTGCCGTAGAGGTCCTGCATCACGTTGCTGTACGGCAGGATGACCGGCTCCTTCTTGGTCACCGTCTTCACCGTCGGCTGGCCGACGACGAACTGGCCGATGCCGTCCACCGAACCCGAGCCGAGCATGCCGATCAGGCCCTGCGCCTCACCGTTGACCCAGGTCACCTTGCTGCCGTCGATGCCGGCCAGCCGCGCGTACGTCGGGAAGAGGTTGCGCACGACGGACGTCGGGGTGTCGGCGAGCTTCTTGCCCTCGAGGTCCTTCGGGGTGGCGATGTTCTTGCCCTCGACCGTGACGATCGCGGCCATGGTGCGCTGCTGGATCGCGGCCACCGCCACGAAGTCCTTCGCCTGACCGTTGCCGAGCTGGAGGATGCCACCGGTCAGGTCGATCGGGCCGAAGTCGGCCTGGCCGCCGGTGATGGTCTGGATGACGGAGCCCGTGCCCTGACCGGGCTTGATGTCGACCTCGAAACCGGCCTCCTTGAAGAAGCCCTTGTCCTTCGCCACCCAGGCGTAGGAGTCACGCCCGAAGTTGCCGAACGAGGTGAGGTACGTCACCTTCTCCAGCGCCGCGCCGTTGCCGCCGCCGCTCTCGGACTTCTCCGAGTCGCTGCTGCAGCCGCCCACCAGGGCGAGGGCGGTGGCCAGAGCCGCGGCGGCGACCGTACGGGTCAGCCTTCTCATCAGTGCACCATGTCCTTTCCGACCAGGACTTCTTCGCCGGTCGGGTCGTGGGTCCGACGGGGTCGGCACATGGGTTCGGCCGACTGGACCGTCGTGAGGGGACTCTTCGCGCGCAACAGCGTACGAGAAGGTGGATGAACCGCCGCCGCCGTCCCGGTTGCGGAACGGAAACGAAGTTGCGTGACGGAAAGCGGACTGACGTCCACCCCGGACGGTGCTATATGGCCGGTCCGCTACGCTAGCCCGGCTCGCGTTCGCCAACGACGTGGAAGGGAGCCGGCGGGAGATGATCCGACTGTCCGGGGTGTCCCGCACCTTCGACGGCCGTTCGGGGCGGGTGGAGGCGTTGCGCGGCATCGACCTCGACGTCACCGAAGGCGAGTTCGTCGCCGTCCTCGGCCGCTCCGGCTGCGGCAAGTCCACGCTGCTGCGCATGATCGCCGGTCTGCTGCCGGTCACCGGCGGTGAGATCACCGTGGACGGTACGCCGATCACGAAGCCCCGCCGCGACGTGGCGATGCTGTTCCAGCGGCCGGCACTGCTGCCCTGGCGCTCGGTGCTGGACAACGTGCTGCTGCCGGTGGAGATCTTCGGTTGGCGCCGGGCCGAGCACCGCGACCGGGCCCGCAAGCTGCTGGAGATGGCCGGGCTGGGCGGCTTCGAGAAGCGCCTCCCGCACGAGCTGTCCGGCGGCATGCAGCAGCGCGTCTCGCTGTGCCGGTCGCTGATCGGCTCGCCCCGGGTGATGCTGATGGACGAGCCGTTCTCCGCGCTCGACGCGCTCACCCGTGAGGAACTCTCCGGCGAACTCCAGCGGGTGCACATGGAGACGAAGGCGACGATCGTCTTCGTCACCCACTCGATCGACGAGGCGGTGCTGCTCGCCGACCGGGTCGTCGTGCTCAGCCCGCGCCCCGGCCGCATCCGCGAGGTGGTCGAGGTGAACGTCCCCCGGCCCCGCACGCTGGGCCGCCACGAACACCTGGCCGACGTCGCACGGATCAGCGCCGAGCTGCACGAACTGCTGATGGAGCGGGACGCCCCGGGCGTACCCGTGGGAGGACGGTGACCATGCGGGTCTCGGTGTTCACCGAACCCCACCGCGGTGCGGACTACGACGACCAGCTCCGGTTCGCCCGGCTGGTCGAGGAGACCGGCTTCGAGGGCTTCTTCCGGGCCGACCACTACCGGGCGATGGGGGACGAGCCGGCGCTGCCCGGCCCCACCGACGCCTGGCTGACGCTCGCCGCGCTGGCCCGGGAGACTTCCCGGATCCGGCTCGGCACGCTCGTCACGTCCGCCACGTTCCGGCTCCCCGGGCCGCTGGCGGTCATGGTCGCCCAGGTCGACCGGATGAGCGGCGGCCGGGTCGAGCTGGGCATCGGCGCCGGATGGTACGAGCGCGAGCACACCGCGTACGGCATCCCGTTCCCGCCGGTGAGCGAGCGCTTCGACCGGCTGGCCGAGCAACTGGAGATCGTCACCGGGCTGTGGCGCACCCCGTCCGACGAGACGTACAGCTTCACCGGTGAGCACTACCGTCTGGTCGACGCCCCCGCGCTGCCCAAGCCGGTGCAGCAGCCCGGCCCGCCGGTGATCGTCGGCGGCCGGGGACCGAAGCGCACCCCCGAGCTGGCCGCCCGCTACGCCGACGAGTTCAACATGCCGTTCAAGAGCGTGGCCGAGACCGCCGTCGCGTACGAGCGGGTGCGGGAGGCGTGCGACCGCGCCGGGCGGGACGCCTCCGGCCGCGCGCCGCTGGCGCTCTCCGCCGGCATCGTGGTGGCGATCGGGCGCACCGACGCCGAGGCGCAGCGCCGGGCCGCGCCGCTGCACGTCACGAGCGCGCTGCCGCCGGAGGACCCGGTGGTCGGCTCCCCCGCCCAGCTGGTCGACCGGATCGGCGAGTTCGCCGCGATCGGTGCCACGCGGGTCCACCTGCGCCTGATCGACTTCGACGACCTCGACCACGTGGAGCTCATCGCCGCCGAGGTGCTCCCCCGCCTGGACGGACCGCGATGACCGACACCTCCGCCGACCTCGAACTCGGCCCGGTGGGCCAGGAGATCGTGTACGAGAACGACCGGGTACGCGTCTGGCACATCCGGCTGGAGCCGGGTGAGCGGCAGCCGCTGCACCGCCACGACCACCCGTATCTGGTGGTGGCGATCCAGGGCGCCAAGAACGTGGTGCAGACGGTCGACGGCCACACCATCGACGCCGACGAGCCGACCGGCGGCGTGGTCTACCGCGACCCGGGCGCGGTGCACATGCTCACAAACGTCGGCGACACCACCTACCTCGCGCGCCTGGTCGAACTGTTGTAGCCGCACCGGCGGGTTCGCCGCGCCGCGCGGCGGCAAGGTGGCGATCGGGGGCACCGGGCCGTAACGTGCCCGACATGGCCTTTCGGACGTGGGGCAGGCTGCTGCTCACGGCGCTCGGGGTGAGCGTGCTGGCCGGGGCCGGCCAGTTGGGCATCGCGTACGGCTTCGGAGTCGTACGCCTCGACGGCGCGTTCGTCGACGTCTCGGTCAACCGGTGGCCCGCCCAGCTCGTCTGGGTGGGCTGGTTCGCCGCTGTCGCCACGGTCGCCGGAGCCGTCCTCACCGAGCGCTTCGCCCGCCGCGACGGCGATCAGGGCGGCACCACCGAACTGCTCTCCATCGCCGGCGTCAGCGCGCTGGGCGCGATGGTGGTCGCCCCGCTGTGCATGCAACCGGCCCGCGCGGCCGAGCTGGGCGGATCCGTCGACCCGGGCTGGGCGGCCGGCATCTGCGCCGCCCTCGGCGCGGTGGTCGGCGCGGGCGCCGCGATCGCCGTCCTGCTCAAGCCGCCGTTCGGCTGGGGCGTGGCGATCACCGCCGGGACCGTCTGGCTGATGGCGTTGCTGTCCGTCGCGCCCACGATCGTCTCCAACCGCCCGCTGGACACGGTACGGCTCGGCGTACTCGAACCGTCCTGGCTCGATCCGGAGGCGGCGCAGCGCCTGTCCATGCTGGTGCTGCCGGTGCTCGCGCTGGTGGCCGGCGGGGCGGTCGGCGTGCTCGCCCGCCGGGCCGACTGGCCGCCGCTCGTCGGCGGGGCGGCCGGTGCGGCCGGCCCGGTGCTCGTCGCGTTCGCCTACCTGACCGCCGGTCCCGGCTCGGCGATCGACCGCTACCAGGTCGCGCCCTACTACGGCGCGCTGATCGCCGTGGTCGCCGGAGCGCTCGGCTCGACCGCCACCACCGTGCTGCCCCGCCCGGTCACCGCCACCGGTGATCCCGAGGCCGTCGAGGCCACCGACATCCTCGCGCCACTGCCGCACTCGTCCGCTCCGGGTGTCCCGGCCGCCCCGCCCGCGCCTCCGGTGACGAGCGGCGCCGCCGCACCAGCGCACTGGGACTGGCCGGAGTCCGGCGGCCCGGCGACGGCTCCGGCCGGTACCGATCCTCCCGCCGCCGCGCAGCCGGCCGCCGCTCAGCCGCCCGCCGCCGCTCAGCCGCCCGCCGCCGCTCAGCCGCCCGCCGCCGCTCAGCCGCCCGGCGACCGCCCGGCCGTCGTCGACACGCGCCACGGCCAGCCCATGCCGGGTCTGCTGCCGCCGGGGCGCCGGACCTCGGCCATCGACGTCCTGGCCGCCGGCCGCCCGGTCCCGGGTGCGGGCACGGCACATGCGGAGGGCACCGGCGAGGCGACCACCTCGGACCGCACCGGCACCGCCGACCGGCCCGCTGACACCTCCACAGTCACCCCCGTGGACGGCACGGACACCTCCCGTGCCGCACCGGGACCGGAAGCTGCGACGGCCGCGCCACGGGTGACCCGGCCGCGCCGCACCGGCCCCGGCCGGTCCAGCGGGACGACCGACGGATCGACGTCACCCGCCGACGAGACCACCACCCCCCGCGCCACGGACGCCACCTCCCCGAGCGCCGGTGCGGGCACCGCCTCGAAGGACGCGTCGCCGGTCACCGGCGGCACGACCGCGAGCCACGTCCCCGGCCCGCGTACGGACAGCAGCGCCCCCGCCGGGCCGGTCGCGGCCGACGCGGACAGTGACCCCGCCGCCACGCCACCGGCCGAAGCCACCGGAGACAGCGGCGCGGCGGGCCGTACCACCCGCTCCCGGCGTCCCCGCACCCCGAAGACCGGACCGCGCGCCGGCGGCCCGGCCGTCCCCGGGTCCGGTGCGGCCGGCACCGCACCGATCCCCCAGGCCACGAACCCGGCCCGGGACGGCGCGAGCGCCGCCTCGGCACCGGACCCCGGCACACCGGCCGGTACCAGCCCGGCTCCCGGCACCGCCACCGGGGATCCCGCACCGGCCGGACGCAGCTTCTTCTTCGACGACCCGGCGCCGGCCCCGTCGTCCCGGCCCCGGTTCCCGATGTTCGAGGACGTCACCGGCACGCCCGGCGAGGTACGCCCGGCCTGGCCGCTCACTCCGGCGTCCCGCCCGCACCGCGCGACCACCGCACCGGACGCACCGGCGCGGGACGGCACGGAGGCGACCACCCCGGCCGAGCCGCCGCACCCCCGTCACCGGGGACTGCCGGAACCGGGCGCGAGCACCGGGTGGGACGCGCTCGCCACGAACGCCCGCCCCGCCGGACCGGTCGCCCGCCCGGAGCCGGGGACGCCGGTCGCCCGCCCGGAGCCGGGGACGCCGGTCGCCCGCCCGGAGCCGGGGACGCCGGTCGCCCGCCCGGAGCCGGGGGCGGCGGTACCGACCGAGGTTGGCACGGCGCTGCCGGAGGCCACCGCGGCGGAGACGGAGACGGACTCCCGGCGCGGGCGGCACGCCGAGACGGACGACACCGACGCTCCCGCCGGGAAGCCGAAGAACCGGCGCGGCCTGTTCCGGCGCAACCGGGCCAGGAACGAGCCGGAGCCGACCGACCGTACGGCCGAGCCCGGCGACGCGGGTGACGACGAGTACGTGGACTGGGTCGCCGGTCTCGCCTCGGACGACAACGCCGACGACGCCCGCTCGCTGCGTACCGGGCGGCACCACCGCGACTGAACGGCGACCGGGGCGGACCGGAACGCACGGCCCGCCCCGGCCTCGCTCATGCCAGCGGCAGGTAGACCCGTGACCCGGAGGCGACGAACTCCTCCGACTTGCCGCGCATGCCCCGCGCCGCGTAGTCCTTCAGCTCCTGGGTGATCTTCATGGAGCAGAACTTCGGCCCGCACATCGAGCAGAAGTGCGCGGTCTTCGCCGGCTCGGCGGGCAGCGTGGCGTCGTGGTACGCCCGCGCGGTCTCCGGGTCGAGCGCCAGGTTGAACTGGTCCTCCCAGCGGAACTCGAACCGGGCCTTGGAGAGCGCGTCGTCCCACGCCTGCGCGCCGGGGTGCCCCTTGGCCAGGTCGGCCGCGTGCGCCGCGATCTTGTACGCGATCACGCCCGCCTTCACGTCGTCGCGGTCCGGCAGCCCCAGGTGCTCCTTCGGGGTGACGTAGCAGAGCATCGCGGTGCCGAACATGCCGATCATCGCCGCGCCGATCGCGGAGGTGATGTGGTCGTACGCGGGCGCGACGTCGGTGGTCAGCGGCCCGAGCGTGTAGAACGGCGCCTCGTGGCACCACTCCTGCTGGAGGTCCACGTTCTCCTTGATCTTGTGCATCGGCACGTGCCCGGGGCCCTCGATCATCACCTGGACGTCGTACTCCCAGGCGACCTTCGTCAGCTCACCGAGCGTGCGCAGCTCGGCGAACTGCGCCTCGTCGTTGGCGTCCGCGATGGAACCGGGACGCAGCCCGTCACCGAGGGAGAACGTGACGTCGTACTTCGCGAGCAGCGCACACAGCTCCCGGAAGTTCGTGTAGAGGAAGTTCTCCTCGTGGTGCGCCAGGCACCAGGCCGCCATGATCGAGCCGCCCCGGGACACGATCCCGGTCACCCGGTCCACCGCCAGCGGCACGTACGGCAGCAGCACCCCGGCGTGCACTGTCATGTAGTCGACGCCCTGCTCCGCCTGCTCGATCACCGTCTCGCGGAACACCTCCCAGCTCAGCTTCACCGGGTCGCCGCCGACCTTCTCCAGCGCCTGGTAGATCGGCACCGTGCCGATCGGCACCGGCGCGTTCCGCACGATCGCCTCGCGGGTCTCGTGGATGCGCTTGCCGGTGGACAGGTCCATCACGGTGTCCGCGCCCCACCGGGTCGCCCAGGTCAGCTTCTCCACCTCCTCGGCCACCGACGAGGTGACCGCCGAGGTGCCGATGTTGGCGTTGACCTTCACCAGGAACGCCTTGCCGATGATCGCCGGCTCGCACTCCGGGTGGTTGACGTTCAGCGGCAGCACCGCCCGGCCGGCCGCGATCTCGTCCCGCACGAACTCCGGCGCCACCGACTCCCGGATCGCCACGAACTCCATCTCCGGCGTGACGATCCCGGCCCGGGCGTACGCGAGCTGCGTCGGCCGCTTCCCGTCCACGCCCGCCAGCGGCGTACCGGCGCCGCGCACCGGGGCGACGTCGCCGCGCTCGGCGATCCACCGGCCGCGCAGCGCGGGCAGCCCCACCTCCGGGTCGGAGCCGGGACCGGAGGTGTCGTACAGCCGTACCGGCGGGTTGTCCCCGGTCAGCGTCACCTCGGCGAACGGCACCCGGATGTCCGGGCGTGCCCCTTCCACGTACACCTTGCGACGTGCCTGCATGACAGCCTCCCTGTCGCTCAAGCGGACCAGCCGAAGTGGTCCAGCGGGCCGCGTCCCGCGCCCAGCTCCCAGCCCCGCGCGCCGGTCAGCGCGCGGGTGACGTACTCCTTGGCGGCCGCCACCGCCACCGGCACCGCGTCACCCGCGGCGAGCCGGACCGCGACGGCGGCCGAGAACGAACAGCCGGTGCCGTGGTTGTGCCGGGTGTCCACCCGCGGCGCGCGCAGCAGCCGGGTGGTCCCGCCGCCGGCGAGCACGTCCACCGACTCGCCGTCGGCGTCCACGTCGCCGCCGGTCACCACCACGAAGGCCGGTCCGCGCGCCGCCAGCGCCTCCGCCGCCGCCACCATCTCCTCGACGGTGCCCACCGGGCCTCCGGTGAGGGCCGCGGCCTCCGCGCAGTTGGGCGTCGCCACCTCCGCGTACGGCAGCAGCCGCTCGACCGCCTCCACCACGCCGAGCCGGTGCCCGCTCGTGGCGACCAGCACCGGGTCGACGACCAGGTGCGGCAGCCGCCCGGCCCGGGCCGCTTCGGCCACCGCGTCGGCGACCGCCGGGGTGCCGAGCATCCCGCTCTTCACGGCGCGGACGTCGAAGTCGCCGAGCACGCTGTCCATCTGGTCGCGTACGGTCTGCGGGGGCAGCGGCAGGACGGCGTCGACGCCCCTCGTGCTCTGCGCGGTGACGGCGGTGAGCACGCTCGTGCCGTACGCCCCGAGCGCGGCGAACGTCTTGAGGTCGGCCTGGATGCCCGCCCCGGCTCCGGAGTCGGAGCCGGCGATGCTCAGAACGGTTTTCGGCGTCACTGGTCCTCTTCTCCGGTGGTTGCGGTTGAGGGCTGACCTTCGTCGGATCGCGCGAGGTGGGTGCGCGTCACACGGGTGGCCGCCTCCTGGAAGGCTCTGCCCAGCGTGGTGGCGGATTCTCCCGGGTCGTCGGCGCGCATGATGGCGCCCAGGACTGCCACTCCGGTGGCGCCTGCCTCCACGCAGGCCGCTACCTGGGCCGGAGTTTCGATGCCGCCTAGGGCGAGCACCGGGACCGGGCTGGCTTTCACCAGCGCGGCGAGTCCGGCCGGTCGCAACGCGGGGCCGTAGCCGGGCTTCGTGCGGGTCTCGTAGACCGGGGACAGCGTCACGTAGTGCTCGGTGGTGAGCCGGGCCAGCTCGGCGGTGTCGTGGCAGGAGCGGCCGACCAGTCCGACGGCGGGCGGCGGGTACGGGCCCGCGGCGGGCAGGTGCACCGCGTCCCCGTCGAGCGGATCGGGTCCGGCGACGATCAGCGCGCCGCCCACCTCGGCGAGCACCGCGCGCAGGTCGACGGCGAGCGCGAGGCGCTCGGCGCGGGGCAGATCCTTCTCCCGCAGCACCACCCACCGCACACTCCCACCGACGGCACCCGCCACCACGTCGACGAGCGCCCCCCGGACGGCACGCCGATCGGTCAACACGACCACCCCGGTCGGGCCGGCGTAGATCTTGGTACGCGGCTGCCCCTCCAGGGGCGCTTCCATACCGAGATCCGCTACGCGTAAGGCGGTCACAGGTCGGGGCGTCCGGTGTCGGGGGTGGACGCCAGGGCGTGGAAGCGGCGGGCGATCCGGCCCGCGCCGTACGCCAGGCGCCCGGCCTCGACCGCGTACCGCATCGCCGTGGCCATCGCCACCGGGTCGGCGGCCCGGGTCACGGCGCTGGCCAGAAGCACCGCGTCGCAGCCCAGCTCCATCGCCAGCGCCGCGTCGGACGCCGTGCCGATGCCCGCGTCGAGCACCACCGGCACGTCGACCGCCTGCCGGATCAGCCGGATGTGGTGCGGGTTGCCGATGCCCAGCCCGGAGCCGATCGGCGACCCGGCCGGCATCACCGCCGCGCATCCCACATCGGCCAGCCGCCGGGCCAGCACCGGATCGTCCGAGGTGTACGGCAGCACGGTGAACCCGTCGGCCACCAACTCCTCGGCGGCGCGCAGCAGCTCCACCCCGTCGGGCAGCAGCGTGCGCTCGTCACCGATCACCTCCAGCTTCACCCAGTCCGTGTCGAACGCCTCCCGGGCCAGGTGCGCCGTCTTCACCGCCTCCACCGCGGTCCGGCAGCCGGCCGTGTTCGGCAGCAGCCGTACGCCACACCGCTCCACCAGGTCGAGCAGGCCGCCCGACCCGCCGGGCGTGGTGTCCACCCGGCGCAGCGCCAGCGTCACCAGTTCGGTGCCGGAGGCGCTCATCGCCTGTTCCAGCACGTGCAGGTTGGCCGCGCCGCCGGTACCGAGGATGAGCCGGGAACCGAACGTGACCCCGCCGATCTCCCACGTGGACATCCGCTCACCCGCCCTGTGTGGCGCTGAGCACCTCGACCCGGTCGCCGTCGCGCAGCACGCTCGCCGACCAGCCGCCGCGCGGCACCACCTCGCCGTTCACCGCCACCGCGAGCCCACGCTCCCGGTCGGTCACGGTGCGGACCACCTCGGCGACTGTGACGCCCTCGGGCAGCGTCCGGCCGGTGCCGTTGACGATCAGTTCCACGTGCGCTCCTTCCCGAAGCGGTCCGGGGTGAAGGGGGCGAGCGCGGGATCCGGCTCGCCGGTGACGATCAGCTCGGTGACCAGGTCGGCGGTGACCGGGGTGAGCACGATGCCGTGCCGGTGGTGCCCGGTCGCGGCGAGCACGCCCGGCCGCCCGGGCAGCGGCCCGATGATCGGCGCGTTGTCGGGCGTACCGGGGCGCAGCCCGGCCACCGACTCCACCAGCTCGTACTCGACGAGTTCCGGCACCAGCTCCGCGGCGGCGCGCAGCAGCGTCAGCACGCCACCGGCGGTGACAGCGGTGTCCGCGCGCTCCTCGACCGTCGCCCCGACCACCACCTCACCGCTGTCCCGGGGCACCAGGTAGACCGGCTCGCTGTCCGCGTACCCCCGGATCACGTGCCGGAAGCCCGGCGGACCGCCACCCGGTGCGCGCAGCCGCAGCACCTGGCCCTTCACCGGCCGGACCGGCAGGCCGGTCAGGCCCGCCGCACCACACCCGGCAGCGACCACAGTGACCCGCGCGTCCACCTCGGACAGCGCACCGACGCGGCTCGGGCGCAGCTCCACCCCGGCGCGCTCCGCGGCCGTGCGCAACGCCGCGACCAGTCGCCGCGGGTCGACCTGATGGTCGCCGGGGGCGACCGCGCCGCCACGCACGCGCGGCGCCAGCGCCGGCTCGCGGTCGCGCAGCTCCGAGGGGCGCAGCGGCGTGATCGGCAGCCCCAACCCCAGTTGGTACGACCACAGCCGCCGCGCCTCGGCCAGGTCGTCGGCGGTGAGCCCGACGACGAGCGTGCCCTCGGTGCGGTACCCGAGGTCGACGCCGCTCGCCCCGGCCAGCTCGGCGGCGAAGCCGGGCCAGCGGGCGGCGGACTCCACGAGCAGCGCGGTGAGTTCGTGCTCACCGAAGTACGCCTCGGCGACCGGCGACAGCATCCCGGCGGCCACCGACGAGGCACCCGATCCGGGCCGGTCGTCGTGCACCACCACGCGCAGTCCTCGCTGCGCGCACCGCCACGCGACAGCCCACCCCACCGGACCGCCCCCCACCACCGCCACGTCGGTAAGGAAGGGCCCCCTGTTAACGCCTCCGGTAGAGGAAGGGCCCCCTCTTAACACGTCAGCGCCCGCAGCAGCTCGGCGGTGGCGTGCGCGGGATCGGCGGCCAGGCTGAGCGCGCCGACCACTGCCACCCCGTACGCCCCGGCGGCCCGCAACGCCGGCACGCTCGCTGCGGTCACCCCGCCGATCGCGATCACCGGCACGCCGACCGCCTCGGCGACCGCGCGTACCCCCTCGGGGCCGATCGGGTCCGGCAGGCCGGACTTGGTGGCGGTGACGTGGCACGGGCCGACGCCCAGGTAGCTCGCGCCCGCGTCCACCGCCGCTCGGGCGCCCACCGGCTCCCGGGCGGTCGCGCCGAGCACCGCGTCCGGTCCGAGCACCCGGCGCGCGGCGGCCACCGGCAGGTCGTCCGCGCCGACGTGGCCCCCGGCGGCGTCCACCGCGAGCGCCACGTGCAGCCGGTCGTTGACCAGGCACAGTGCCCCGTACGGCCGGCACGCCTCGGTCACCCGGCGCGCCAGCTCGTACGCCTCCCGGTCGGTGGCGTCGTCCTCCACGCGCACCTGCACGACGAGTTCGGCGCCCGCCACGGGCAGGGCGGCATCCAGCACGGCGAGCGGGTCACGCCCCGGCCGGGTGTCGGTGATGAGATGCAGTCGTCCCAGGGACAGCACGGCAACGCTCCTCCCTGCGCCGGCATTACCCGGATCAGGTTCGACGGTCGGGGGCTCCCAGCCCCCCTCTCAGCCCGGTCCGCACCGGGCTCCCGTGGGTCACTTGCGGCCTACCGTACGACGCCTCCCGCCCGTACGGAAGCCCGGGTGAGGTTTTTCCCAGGAACCGTGCACATGCCGTACCGGGGCGACGGGTGACCGTCTCGTCACGACACGCTGCCGGGATGTCCGTTCCCGCTCGTGTCCCGGGCCGCCTGGCGGTCCTGCCGTTCCGGGGCGGCCGTGCCGTCTCCGAGGGGCTGCTCACCTGGACGATGCTGCGCGGGCCGGCGTGGGTCCGCCTGCTGCCGGACGTGTACGTCCACCGGGACGCATACCGCGCCGACGACCACCGGATGTGGTGCGAGGCGGTGTCGTTGCGCCTGCCGCCGGGTGCCGTGCTCGCCGGGCGCAGCGCCGCCTGGCTGTACGGCGCGGACGTGCTCACCCGCGACGCACCGGTCGCCGTGCTGCTGCCGGCAGCCACTCGACTGCGCCCACACCCACGGTTGCGGGTGGTCCGGTCGCCGCTGCCGGAGCGGGACCGCACCCGCGTCGGCGGGCTGCCGGTCACCACCGGGCTGCGTAGCGCGTTCGACCTGGGTCGGCAGGGTCCAGTCGCCGAGGCTCTGGTCGCCGTCGACGCGCTGCTGCGTCGACGGGTCGTGCAGCTGCCCGTCCTGCGGGCCTACGCCGCAGACCGCCCGGGCTGGCCGGGCGCTCCGCTGTTGCGCGAGGTGCTGGCGCTGGCCGAGCCGTTGAGCGAGTCCCCGATGGAGACGCGGCTGCGGCTGCTCCTGCTCGACGCCGGCCTCGGCCCGCTCGTCGCCCAGCACGAGGTGCGCGCCGGCGGACGCTTCGTGGCCCGGGTGGATCTGGCCTGGCCGGCGCTCCGCCTCGCGGTCGAGTACGACGGCGACCACCACCGCGAACGGGCTCACTTCCGGCGGGACGTGGCGCGCCTGAACGCGCTGCGCGCGGCCGGGTGGGTCGTGCTGCGGTTCACGGCCGACGACGTGTTACGCCGTCCGGACGCCACAGTCGCCCTGGTCCGCCAGGCCCTGGCGGAACGTCGCGCCACCGCGGCGGACCACTGATCCGCGCCCGCCGCCCGCCGGACCGCCGGGCCGCCGGGCCGCCCGAGACACCACGGGCTCAAAGGCCGCCACAGACACCCATGCCGTTCCACTCGTCGCCAGATCCAGCCGCCAGTGGAACGCCATGGGTGTCTCAAGGCCCTCTTGACACCCATACCGTTCCACCCATCGTGAGCGCTGCCTCTGGGTGGAACGCCATGGGTGCCTCGCGCGCGGGCGAGCCCCGGCGGGCGGCACGCCCGACGCGCGGACGGCACACCCGACGCGCGGACGGCACACCCGACGCGCGGACGGCACACCCGACGCGCGCACGGCACGCCCGACACGCACGCACGCGCCGACGGCACGCCCGACGCGCGGACGGCAGGCGCGGACGGCACGCCGTACGCGCGAGCACACGCGCAGGCCCGACGTGGTCAGGGCGTCGGTGCGGCGAAGACTGTCAGAGGATGGCGTCCAAGGCGTCCAGGTCCTCGTCGGTGGGCTGCCAGGTGCCGGCTTCGGCGTTGGCCCTCACCTGCTCGGGAGTGGTCGCCCCGGCGATCACCGACGTCACGGCGGGACGGGCCGCCAGACCGCCGACGGCCACCTGGAGCATGCTGATCCCGCGCTCGGCCGCGTACGCCTCGATCGCCTCGATGACGTCCCAGCGCGCGGCGGCCAGCCGCTCGGCGTACCGGCCGCCACCGGCCAGGCGGCTGCCCGCCGGGGGTGCCTCGCCCCGCTTGTACTTGCCGGTGAGCAGCCCGTTGGCGAGCGGGAAGAACGGCAGCATGCCGAGGCCGAACCGCTCGCAGGCCGGGATCACCTCGTCCTCCACCCCGCGCTCCAGCAGGGAGTAGTGGTTCTGCGCGGAGATGAACCGGGTACGCCCCTGCGACGACGCGGTCCAGTCGGCGTCGGCGATCTGCCACCCGGCGAAGTTGGAGTTGCCCAGGTAGCGCACCTTGCCGGCGGTCACCAGGTCGTCCAGCGCGGCGAGTGTCTCGTCGATCGGGGTGCCCGGGTCGGGCTCGTGCATCTGGTACAGGTCGATGTGGTCGGTGCCGAGCCGGCGCAGCGACGCCTCGACCGCGCGGGCGATGTAGCGGCGGGCACCCCGGGCGCCGTGATCCGGTCCGTTCGCGCCGTGCATGTCCATGCCGAACTTGGTGGCCACCACTACGTCGTCGCGGCGGCCCTTCAGTGCCTGGCCGAGCGTCTCCTCGGAGGCGCCCTGCGGCTCACCGTAGATGTCGGCGGTGTCGAAGAAGTTGATCCCGGCGTCGAGCGCGGCGTCCACGACGGCCCGGGTGCCGTCGAGATCGAGTTTGCGGCCGAAGTTGTTGCAGCCGATGCCGACCACTGACACCACGAGCCCGGAGTCGCCCAACCGGCGATAGGTCATCTCACTCACGAGATCCACCCTATGCCCGCAGCCCGGGCACCCACCCGGCGAGCACTTCAACCACGCACCTCGGCGGCCAACACCCGGGCGTCACCGATGGTCGCCGCCAGTTCCGCGGGGGTACGCCCCACCGCGCCCAGCAGCGCCTGCGCCCGCGCGGCGAAGTCCGGCGGCGCGCCCGGCAGGCGCCCGGCGGAGGCGATCATGCCCTTCTCGTTGACCAGCCACCGTCCGGCCCGTCCGTGCAGCGCGTGGACCAGCACCCCGACCACCCGGAACAGGCAGCCCGCCACGTAGCCGGAGTCACCTCCGGCCGCGCCCTTGGCCGCGCCGTCGAGCAGCAGCCCGGCCTCCCAGCCACCGGCGACCAGCGCGGCGCCGAGCGCGGGCGGGTAGTCGGCGGTCTCGGCCCGCAGCGCGGTCAGCTCGCCGGTCGGGTCGCCGAGCACCCGCCCGAGCGCCACCTCCCCGGCGTACGCGTGCGAGTAGAAGACAGCCGGTCGGCCAGGTCCTGGCCGATCACCCCACGTCCCAGACCGGTTCCGGCGTCTCCACCACGTCGCCGTCGCCCCGGAACAGGACGAACCGGTCGAAGGTACGGGTGAACCACCTGTCGTGTGTCACCGCGACCACCGTCCCGTCGAACGCGGTCAGCCCGGCCTCCAGCGCCTCGGCGGAGGCAAGGTCGAGGTTGTCGGTGGGCTCGTCGAGCAGCAGCAGCGTCGCCCCGGACAGTTCCAGCAGCAGCACCAGGAACCGCGCCTGCTGCCCGCCGGAGAGGGTGCCGAACCGCTGGTCGCCCTGCCCGGCCAGCTCGTACCGGGACAGCGCCGCCATCGCCGCGTGCCGGTCCATGCCGGCCCGGTGGTCGTCGCCGCGCCACAGCACCTCGACCAGCGTCTTCGCCATCAGCTCCGGCCGGTCGTGGGTCTGCGAGAAGTGCCCGGGCCGGACCCGGGCGCCGAGCCGGACCACGCCGCCGTGGGCGACTGGCGCGAGCGCGGCGGCACCGTCCACAGGCGTGTTGCCCGGTTCCGGGTCGGTGCCGCCCCGGGCCAGCAGGCGCAGGAAGTGCGACTTGCCGGTGCCGTTCGCGCCGAGCACCGCGACCCGGTCGCCGTACCAGAGTTCCAGGTCGAACGGGTAGGTCAGGCCGTCCAGCTCCAGCTGCTCGGCGATCACCGCGCGCTTGCCGGTCCGCCCGCCGGTCAGGCGCATCCGGATGTCCTGGTCCTTCGGGGGTACGGGCGGCGGCCCGGCCTCCTCGAACTTGCGCAACCGGGTCTGCGCGGCCTGGTAGCGGGAGGCCATCCCGTCGTTGTACGCGGCCTTCTGCTTGTACATCAGCATCAGCTCGCGCAGCTTCTGGTGTTCCTCGTCCCAGCGTTTGCGCAGCTCGTCGAGGCGGGCGTGCCGGGCCACCCGCGCCGAGTGCCAGCTCGCGAAGCCGCCCGGGTGCACCCAGGCGCTGCCGCCCTCCACCGCGACGACCCGGTCGGCGGTTTGGGCCAGCAGTTCCCGGTCGTGCGAGACGTAGAGCACGGACTTGCCGGATTCGCGCAGCCGCGCCTCCAGCCAGCGTTTGCCGGGTACGTCGAGGAAGTTGTCCGGCTCGTCGAGCAACAGCACCTCGTCCGGGCCGCGCAGCAGCAGCTCCAGCGCGAAGCGCTTCTGCTGGCCGCCGGACAGCGTGCGCACCGGCCGGTCCCGGGCGCTGTCCCAGGGCAGGTCGAGCACGATGGTGGCGACGGTGTCGAACAGGACTTCGGCGTCGTACCCGCCGGTCTCACCCCAGGCGGCGAGCGCGTCGGCGTACGCGAGCTGGGCCTTGGCGGCGGCGGAGCTGTACTTGCCGCGGACCTCGGCCGCCCGCATGGCCGCCTCGGTCTCGGCGAGCCGCAGCCCGGCGTCGCGCAGCGCCGGCGGGGCGAGCGACAGGGCCAGGTCGGCGAGTGTGGACTCGTCACCGATCATGCCGATGAACTGCCGCATCACGCCGAGCCCGCCGGAGCGGGCGATCGCGCCGGTCTTCACCGGCAGGTCGCCGGCGACCATTCGCAGCAGCGTGGTCTTGCCGGCGCCGTTCGGACCGACGAGCGCCACCTTCGCGCCCTCGCCGACCCGGAACGACACGTCGCCGAACAGCTCACGTCCGTCCGGGAGGATGTGCCCGACCCCTGCCACGTCCACGTATCCCACGCGGGCATCCTGCCCGAGCCCGGTCGGTGGACGACACCGGATTACCGGGTGACCCGCAGCACCCGGTAGCCCTTCTGGCTGGCGTGCCGCTCGACCGCCCAGCCCTGTTCGACCAGCCAGCGGTGCAGCGAGTCGCCGCCGAGGTGCCGGGCGACGACCAGCCAGGCCACGCCGTCCGGGGCGAGCCGGGGCAGCCAGCGCAGCAGCAGGCCGTGCAGTTCCGGCTTGCCGATGTGGATCGGCGGGTTGGACCAGATCTGGGTGAAGGTGACGTCGTCCGGCAGTTCGTCGGGTGCGACGGCGCGTACCCGACGGGCGGCGCCGACCCGGGCCGCGTTGGCGGTGGTGAGGGCGCGGGCGCGCTCGTTGACGTCCACCGCCCAGACGGTGGCCTGCGGTGCGACGGTGGCCAGGACGCAGGTGATCGGGCCGAAGCCGCACCCGATGTCGAGCAGCGCGCCGGTGACGTCGGCGGCCGGCAGTTCGGCCTTGCGCAGCAGCACGGCGGTGCCCGGGTCGAGGCGGTCGGCGGAGAAGACGCCGCCGGCCGAGGCGAGCGTGTAGTCGCGTCCGGCGACTGTGAACTCGACCTCGCGCGGGCGGGCCGGGGTCGAGGGCTCAGCGGTGAAGTAGTGGTCGCCGGTCACGCAGGCATTCTCGCACCGGGCCGGAGTGGTTCCGGCGACGGTGTCGCGGGCCGGGCCGCACGCCACTCCGCCAGATTTTCCCGATATTACCCCTGAAAGGGACAATCAGCCCTACTCTATGCCACATGGTGTACCGGTACGAGTCCGAAGAGGACGCCTTCCTGGAGTACCCGAAGCCCGGGTCGGCCCCGAACGGGCCCGCAGCCACGACGCCCCCGCCCGCGGGTCCGTCACGCTCCCGCTTCCCCACCCCGTCGCTGCCCCCGCCGCCGCGACCCACCACCCTGCCACCGGCCGCTGCGGCCGAGCAGGCCGACCCCGACGGGCAGGCGGTGGTGGACGACGCCCGCGCACCCGTTCCGGCACCACCGGCCCCGGCGCCCACACCCGGGCGGCCCGCGCCACCACGGGAACCCTCCCCGGTGCCGCAGCCCGCGCCGCCCTTGCCGGCACCCGTACCGGCGGCGACGAACCGGCCGGCGGTGCCGATCCAGGCCAGCCTGGCCGCCCGCGCCGCCGACGTCTCCGAGCCGCCCCGGACCCGGCGCGCCGAACGCCGCGGCGGCGGCCGGTTCTGGCAGACGCTCGTCGGCGGCGCCGCCGTACTGCTCCTGCTCTCACTCACCGGGCTCGCCGTCGCGGCCCTGCTCGACGAACGCACCACCACGCCGCCGGCCGGCCGGCCGACCCCGCAGCCGACCGAGTCGAGCGCCCCGTCCGGCGGCACCGACCTGGACTCCCGGGACACCGACCAGGCGTCACTCACCGCCAAGGAGGTCTTCCCGGCCAAGGAGCTCGTGGTCACCGACGGAGAGCCGGCCTACCGGGTGCTCAAGACCCAGGCCAGCACGAAGTGCCAGGTCGCGGCCACCGGCGAGATCGCCGACCTGCTGGTCCGGCTCGGCTGCAACCAGGTCGTGCGGGGCACGCTCCGCTCCCCCGACGGCGACCACCTGATCACCGCCGGTCTGCTCAACCTCACCGACGTGGCCACCGCCCAGCGGGTACGCGACCGCATCCGGCCGCTGCTCGACACGCGCCAGGGACGGTTCCGTGGCATGGCCGCGGGCGACGGCACCGAGGCGGTGGAGCGGGCCGCGGCCCGGGTCGCCTGGCAGGTACGCGGACACTACGTCGCCTTCTGCCTGGTCACCCGCGCCGACGGGGAGCACATCCCGAGCGACGACGCGACCGCCCGCGAGATCATGTACGACCTGGTCGAGCTGCACCTCAACCAGGGTGTGCTGGACCGCCGCGCGGCCTCCGGAACCGCCGGGCAGCCCGACGCGGACTCGGTCGAGGACAGCGGCGGTCAGCGGGGCACGGACTGATCCGGGTTCAGCCCTCGGCCACCGGCACCCGCAACCGGCGGGTCTCCTCGGCCCGGCGGGCGTACTCGGCCGGGTCGGCCGGGTAGCCCACCTCCACCAGGGCGAGACCGTGCGCGGGCGCTACGGTCACCTCGCTGGAGCGTTCCCGCCGGGTCAGCAGGCCGGCCGGCCACTGGACCGGCCGCCGCCCGTCGCCGGCCACCAGCATCGCCCCGACCAGGCTGCGCACCATGTTCTGACAGAACGCGTCGGCCTGCACGGTGGCGACCAGGATCCCGTCCGGGTCGCGCCGCCAGTCCAGCCGGGTCACCTCGCGCAACGTGGTCGCGTTCTCCTTGCGCCGGCAGTACGCGGCGAAGTCGTGCTCGCCCACCAGCCCGGCGGCGGAGGCGTTGAGGGCCGCCAGGTCCAGCGGTTTGGGCCAGGCCAGCGTGTCCCGGCGGCGTAGCGGCTCGGCGCCCCACGGCGCGTCGGTGACCCGGTACTCGTAGCGCCGGAACGTGGCCGAGAACCGGGCGTTGAAGTCGGCCGGCACCTCGGTCATCGCGCGAACCCGCGCATCGGGCGGCAGGAGCCGGGCCAGCCGGCGCAGCAACCGCCCCTCGTGCTCCCGCCACACCGCCGCCGGCAGGTCGAGATGGCAGACCTGCCCGGTGGCGTGCACCCCGGCGTCGGTACGTCCGGCCACCGTCAGGCCGGTCGCCGTGCCCGCGCCGAGCACCAGGTCCACCGTCTGCATGAGCACGCCCGCCACGGTGCGCCGCTCCGGCTGGGGCGCCCAGCCGGAGAAGTCGGTGCCGTCGTACGAGACGTCCAGCCGCAGCCGGGTCCGCTCGTCCACCTCGTACCTCCTGTCGACGGCGACGGGCCCGGCACCCCCGAGGGGATACCGGGCCCGGTCGAGCCTGATCTCAGGCCTTGTCGTTCTCGGTGGCCTCGTCGCTGTCCTCACGGGCGGCGGCGGTGTCACCCGACGCGGAGACCGGCGCCTCGGCGTCCTGGTCGGCGTCGCTGGAGCGCGGCGCCTCCTCGGCCGGGGCCAGGGCCTCGACCTTGTCCTGCTGCGCGGCCTTGCGGGCGGCGGTCTTCTTGTTCGCCTTCGGCTCGGCGACCTGAAGCTCCTCCACCAGCTCGATGATCGCCATCGGAGCGGCGTCACCCTTGCGCGGGCCGGTCTTCACGATCCGGGTGTAGCCACCGTTGCGGTTGGCGTACCGGGGCGCGATCTGGTCGAACAGGGCGTAGACCACGTCCTTGTCCTTGACGACGCCCAGCACCCGGCGGCGCGAGGCGAGGTCGCCGCGCTTGGCCTTGGTGATGAGCTGCTCGGCCAGCGGACGCAGCCGCCGGGCCTTCGTCTCGGTGGTCTGGATCTTGCCGTGCTGGAACAGCGCGGTGGCCAGGTTGGCCAGCATCAGCCGCTCGTGCGCGGGGCTGCCGCCGAGGCGGGGGCCCTTGGTGGGCGTGGGCATGCTTGGTGCTCCTCAGGTGTGGCGGCAGCGCGGACTAGAGCTGCTCGGTCTCGCGGTAGTCGTCGGTGTCGTAGTCGGCCTCGCCGAAGGCGTCCACGACGTGCGCCGGGTCGAAGTTCGGAGCCGAGTCCTTCAGCCCCAGGCCCATCCCGGCGAGCTTCATCTTGACCTCGTCGATCGACTTCTGACCGAAGTTGCGGATGTCGAGGAGGTCGGCCTCGGTACGCCCGATGAGCTCACCAACGGCGTTGATGCCCTCGCGCTTGAGGCAGTTGTAGGAGCGGACGGTGAGGTCCAGCTCCTCGATCGGCAGGGCCAGGTCCGCCGCCAGCTGGGCGTCCTGCGGGGACGGCCCGATGTCGATGCCCTCGGCGGTCTCGTCCAGCTCCCGGGCCAGCCCGAACAGCTCCACCAGCGTCGAGCCGGCCGAGGCCAGCGCGGTACGCGGGCCCATCGACGGCTTGGTCTCGACGTCGATGATCAGCCGGTCGAAGTCGGTCCGCTGCTCGACACGGGTCGCCTCGACCCGGTACGTCACCTTGAGCACCGGCGAGTAGATCGAGTCGACCGGGATCCGGCCGATCTCGGCGCCCGCCTGCTTGTTCTGCGCCGCCGTGACGTAGCCGCGCCCCCGCTCGACGGTCAGCTCCATGTCGAGCCGGCCCTTGCCGTTGAGGGTGGCGAGCTTCAGGTCCGGGTTGTGCACCGAGACACCGGCCGGGGGCTGGATGTCGCCGGCGGTCACGTCGCCCGGGCCCTGCTTGCGCAGGTACATGCTGACCGGCTCGTCGTGCTCGGAGCTGACGCACAGCTCCTTGATGTTCATGACGAGCTCGACCACGTCCTCCTTGACACCGGGGATCGTGGTGAACTCGTGCAGCACACCGTCGATCTTGATCGAGGTGACCGCCGCGCCCGGGATCGACGACAGCAGCGTACGCCGCAGCGAGTTGCCGAGCGTGTAGCCGAAGCCGGGCTCCAGCGGCTCGATGGTGAACCGGGAGCGGGTCTCGTTGATCGACTCTTCGGAGAGAGACGGTCGCTGGCTGATGAGCATCTTTTCTCTTCTCTTCCGGGGCGCCCGCTATATGACGCCCACGACACAACTGTTCCGGTGGCCCGCCCCGGAGGACGGGCCACCGCAACGAGCCCTTACTTGGAGTAGAGCTCGACGATCAGCTGCTCCTGGACCTGGGTGTCGATCACCTGGCGGGCCGGGAGCGAGTGCACGAGGATCTTCAGCTGGCTCGGGATCGCCTCCAGCCACGCCGGAACGGTCCTCGAGCCGGCCTCACCCTGCGCCACGAGGAACGGGGTGAGCTCCTTGCTCTTGGCACGCACCTCGACGATGTCGTGCTCCTTGACGCGGTACGACGGGATGTCGACCTTCTTGCCGTTCACCGTGAAGTGGCCGTGCTTGACCAGCTGACGGGCCATGTCCCGGGACTTGGCGTAGCCGGCCCGGTAGACCACGTTGTCCAGCCGCGACTCGAGGATCTGCAGCAGGACCTCACCGGTCTTGGCTTCCTTGCTCACGGCCTCTTCGTAGTAGCCGCGGAACTGCTTCTCCAGCACGCCGTAGACACGGCGGGCCTTCTGCTTCTCACGGAGCTGGAGCAGGTACTCCGTCTCCTTCGTGCGGCCGCGGCCGTGCTGCCCGGGCGGGAACGGCCGGGATTCGAACGGGCACTTCGGACCATCGCACTTGCTGCCCTTGAGGAACAGCTTCATCTTCTCCCGCCGGCAACGGCGGCAGTCAGCACCGGTGTAACGAGCCATCTCTCTCTAACCTCTCAGACCCGGCGACGCTTCGGCGGACGGCACCCGTTGTGCGGCTGCGGCGTGACGTCGGAGATCTGCCCGACCTCGAGGCCGACGGCCTGCAGCGAACGGATGGCGGTCTCCCGGCCGGAGCCGGGGCCCTTGACGAACACGTCGACCTTGCGCATGCCGTGCTCCATCGCGCGGCGCGCGGCGGCCTCGGCGGCGAGCTGCGCGGCGAACGGAGTCGACTTGCGAGAGCCCTTGAAGCCGACCTGGCCGGAGGAGGCCCAGGAGATGACCGCACCGGTCGGGTCCGTGATGGACACGATGGTGTTGTTGAAGGTGCTCTTGATGTGCGCCTGCCCGTGGGCGACGTTCTTGCGTTCCTTGCGCCGGACCTTCTTGACGGCGGCTCCGGCACGAGCCTTCGGTGGCATAAGTCTGTGCGCTCCTAGTTACTTCTTGCCGGGCTTCTTCTTGCCGGCCACGGTCCGCTTCGGGCCCTTCCGGGTCCGCGCGTTGGTCTTGGTGCGCTGGCCACGCACGGGCAGACCGCGACGGTGCCGGATACCGGCGTAGCAGCCGATCTCGACCTTGCGGCGGATGTCAGCGGCGACCTCGCGGCGCAGGTCGCCTTCAACCTTGTAGTTGCCCTCGATGTGGTTCCGGAGCTCGACGAGCTCCTCGTCCGTGAGGTCCCGAACGCGCTTGTCCGGCGAGATGCCGGTCGCGGCGAGCGTCTCCAGGGCGCGGGTGCGACCGACCCCGAAGATGTAGGTGAGCGCGATCTCCATCCGCTTCTCGCGGGGGAGATCCACGCCGACTAGACGTGCCATGTGCGGGCGTACTCCTCGTGATGTTGTGGCGGAGGTGTGGACCCGTCCCACCCCGCTACCGGCCGTCCCTGTCCTTCCGGCGTCGAGAACGCCGGCGACCGGGATCGGTCGCTGCCCGAGCGGGCCCCGGCCTCCGACCGGGGGTCAACCACGAGGGGGTACGCGCTGCGCACCCGACCGCGGCTGGGACGAGCTGGTGATGTGTTGGGGCGTCAGCCCTGGCGCTGCTTGTGGCGCGGGTCGGTGCAGATGACCATGACCCGGCCGTGCCGGCGGATCACCCGGCACTTGTTGCAGATCCTCTTGACGCTCGGCTTGACCTTCACGGTTGCCTTACTTCCCATCTGGCCCGGAGCCGCGACGGAGCGCGATCCGGACGTCGAAGACGGACACGGGTCTCCCGGCCGCCGTCAGGCTTACTTGTAGCGGTAGACGATGCGCCCGCGGGTCAGGTCGTACGGCGAGAGTTCGACGACGACCCGGTCCTCCGGCAGGATGCGGATGTAGTGCTGCCGCATCTTGCCGCTGATGTGAGCGAGCACCTTGTGGCCGTTCGCGAGCTCCACCCGGAACATGGCGTTCGGCAGGGGCTCGATGACCCGACCCTCGATCTCGATTGCTCCGTCTTTTTTCGGCATGTCCTCCGCTGTCCTGACGTCGGTTACTCCGGACGGCCCACAACGTCTTACACGGGAGAACTGATCAAGATCAGGAAACCCGCGCCAGCCGCGGCTCCGACTCCCACCGAAGCGCAGGGTGGGCATGGCGGAGTGGACGCTGTGCGCCGATCCGAAAGTGTACGCCGACCCGCGCTTGCTCGCCAAACCGACCGGCGCGACAGTCACCCGGACGGCTCGAATATGACGCACGTCACGTCTCCCAGGGCCCACAGGCCCCCGCCGCGAGCGATCAGGCAGCCGGGGAGTCGACAGGCGTCTGCCGCGCGGTCACCAGGTCGCCCAGACGGGCCCGTCCGCCGTCCTCGGCGGTCAGCACCCACACGCCGTCGTCCAGCAGCGCCATCGAGTGCTCGACGTGCACCGCCATCGACCCGTCCCGGGTCACCACGGTCCAGCCGTCGGGCAGCTCGACCGTACGCGGCGACCCCATCGTGATCATCGGCTCGATGGCGAGCGCCAGACCCGGCACCAGGCGCGGGCCCTTGCCAGGGCGACCGTGGTTGAGCACGTGCGGGTCCTGGTGCATCTCGGTGCCGATGCCGTGGCCGCCGTAGCCGTCGACGATGCCGTACCGGCCGCCCCGCCGGACCGCGGTCTCGACCGCGTGGGAGATGTCGGTGAGCCGGCCCTTGCCGGAGGCCGCCCCGCGCGCCGCGGCGGCGATCCCGGCCCACATGGCGTCCTCGGCCACCGCTGTCATCCTCAGCAGGGCCGGGTCGACGTCGCCGACCGGCACCGTGACCGCCGCGTCACCGTGCCAGCCGTCCAGCACCGCGCCGCAGTCGATGGAGATCAGGTCGCCCTCGCGCAGCACCTGCTCGGGCGACGGGATGGCGTGCACCACCTGCCGGTTGACCGAGGAGCAGATCGACGCCGGGAAGCCGTGGTAGCCCTTGAACGACGGCACGGCGCCCGCCTCGCGGATGGTCGACTCGGCGATCGCGTCCAGGTCGGCCGTCGACACGCCCGGAGCCACCGCCTCCCGCATCCGGCGCAGGGCACGGGCGACGACCAGACCGGCGGCCCGCATCAGCTCGATCTGCTCGGGGGTCTTCAGCTGGATGTCCAGCTGGGGACGGCGCATGTGGTGGTTCCCTTTCGTCGCGTACGCGGAGCAGCGGGGCACGTCGCGCGTACCCCGCTGTTCGCACTCTATCCGCCGGGTGGCGGCGGGACCTCAGCCGCCGTACGAGCGCAACGCGTCGATGGCGCGGACGGTGACGTCCTCCACCGGGCCGGTCGCGTCGATGCCGACCAGCTTGCCCTGGGCGCCGTAGTAGTCCACGAGCGGCGCGGTCTTCTCGGCGTACTCCCGCAGCCGGGCGGCGATGGTCTCCGGCTTGTCGTCGTCGCGCTGGAACAGCTCGGCGCCGCAGCGGTCGCAGACGCCCTCCCGGCTCGGCGCGTCGAACTCGACGTGCCAGATCTTGCCGCAGCCGCGGCAGGTGCGCCGGCCGGACAGCCGCCGGATCACCTCGTCGTCGTCGACGACCAGCTCCAGCACCAGATCCAGCGCGGTGCCCAGGTCGGCGAGGAGCTTGTCCAGCGCGGCGGCCTGCGGAGTGGTCCGCGGGAAGCCGTCGAGCAGGAAGCCCTCGCTCGCGTCCGGCTCGGCGAGCCGGTCCCGCACCATGTTGATGGTGACCTCGTCCGGGACCAGCTTGCCGGCGTCCATGTACCGCTTGGCCTCGACGCCCAGCGGCGTGCCCTGGGAGACGTTCGCGCGGAAGATGTCACCGGTCGAGATCTTCGGCACCGAGAGGTGCGCGGCGATGAACTCCGCCTGTGTGCCCTTGCCCGCGCCCGGCGGGCCAACCAGAACGAGTCTCATCTACCGCAGGAACCCTTCGTAGTTCCGCTGCATGAGTTGGCTCTCGATTTGCTTGACGGTCTCCAGACCGACGCCGACCATGATCAGCACAGCGGTGCCGCCGAACGGGAAGTTCTGGAACTGCTGGTTGTCCAGCCAGATGAAGAAGAAGTTCGGCAGGATCGCGACGATGCCGAGGTAGAGCGCGCCCGGCAGGGTGATCCGGCTGAGGATGAAGTCGAGGTACTCGGCGGTCGGCTTGCCGGGGCGGATGCCCGGCACGAAGCCGCCGTACTTCTTCATGTTGTCCGCGACCTCGGTCGGGTTGAACGTGATCGACACGTAGAAGTACGTGAAGAAGATGATCAGCAGGAAGTAGATCGCGATGTGCTCCGGCGCGCTCGCCTTCACGATGTGGTTCTGGATCCACGCCTGGACCTTGCCCGGGTCGTTCTGATCGAAGAACTGGAGCGCGAGCTGCGGCAGGTAGAGCAGCGACGAGGCGAAGATGACCGGGATGACACCCGCCTGGTTCACCTTCAGCGGGATGTAGGTCGACGTGCCGCCGTACATCCGCCGGCCGATCATGCGCTTGGCGTACTGCACCGGGATGCGGCGCTGTGCCTGCTCGATGAACGTGACAGCGGTGATGACCACCAGCACCAGGGCGATGACGAGGAGGAACATCCCCCAGCCCTTGGTGGTCTTGATCTTCCAGCCCTCGCTGGGGAGCCGGGCCGCGATCGAGGTGAAGATCAGCACGGACATGCCGTTGCCGACGCCCCGGTCGGTGATCAGCTCACCGAGCCACATCACCACGCCGGTGCCGGCGGTCATGGTCATGACCAGGATGGTCAGGGTCAGCCAGTCGGGGATGCCGGTGCCGCGGGGCACGATCGGGAACTGGTCGCACTGGTTGTTGAACAGCTGCCCGGAGCGGGCCAGCGCCACGAACGCCGAGGCCTGGAGGACGCCCAGGCCCAGCGTCAGATAGCGGGTGTACTGCGTGATCTTTGCCTGCCCGGCCTGGCCCTCCTTGCGGAGCTGCTCCAGGCGCGGGATCACCACCGTCAGCAGCTGAAGGATGATCGACGCGGTGATGTAGGGCATGATGCCCAGCGCGAAGACCGAGAGCTGGAGCAGCGCGCCACCGGAGAAGAGATCCAGCAGGTTGAGCACACCCGTGCTGCCACCCTGGATCGAGTCGAGGCACTTCTGCACGTTGCCGTACGAGACGCCCGGGCTGGGCAGCGTGGCGCCCAGCCGGTAGACCGCGATGATGCCTACTGTGAACAGCAGCTTCTTGCGCAGGTCAGGCGTACGGAACGCACTGAGAAAGGCGGACAGCAACTTCTTCCTCCTGCGCGACGCGGGCCGCCGGTGACGAATCCCTGGCGGGGCGGGGTGTGGTGCCGGACGGAGTGTCCGGAATCCATGGCTGGGAACGGACTCTAACAGCCCGATCCCGGTCCGGGCAGATGTCCCCGGCTACATAAACCGAATCCGATGTTACCCGGCGCACACGTGGCCGGTAGACCATGGCGCCCGCCCAGTCGCGAACAACTGAGCGGGCGCCATGCACATCGTCTTACAGCTCGGTGACCGAGCCACCGGCGGCGGTGATCTTCTCCTTGGCCGACGCGCTGAACGCGTGCGCCGACACCTGGAGGGACACGCCGCCGAGGTCGCCGGTCCCGAGCACCTTGACCGGGTGACCCTTCCGGACCGCACCGGCCTCGACCAGCTCGACCGGGCCGACCTGGCCGCCGTTGGGGAACAGCTCGGCCAGCCGGTCCAGGTTGACCACCTGGAACACGACCTTGAACTTGTTCTTGAAGCCCTTCATCTTCGGCAGGCGCATGTGGATGGGCATCTGCCCACCCTCGAACGCCGGCGAGATGTTCTTGCGGGCCTTGGAACCCTTGGTACCGCGACCGGCCGTCTTGCCCTTGGAGCCCTCACCGCGACCCACACGGGTCTTGTCGGTCTTGGCGCCGGGAGCCGGACGCAGGTGGTGCACCTTGATCGTCATTACTCGACCTCCTCGACCTTCACGAGGTGGTTGACCGTGAAGATCATGCCGCGGATCTCCGGCCGGTCCTCCTTGACCACCACGTCGTTGATCCGCTTGAGACCGAGCGAACGCAGCGACTCACGCTGGTTGCGCTTGGTCCCGATCTCGGACCGGACCTGGGTGACCTTCAGGCGTGCCATCAGGACGCCACCCCCGCCCGCGACGCCAGCATGGCGGCCGGCGCGACGTCCTCGACCGGCAGACCACGACGGGCCGCGACCTGCTCCGGGGACTCGAGCCCCTTCAAGGCCGCCACCGTGGCGTGCACGATGTTGATCGGGTTGGACGAGCCGAGGCTCTTGGAGAGCACGTCGTGGATGCCCGCGCACTCCAGCACGGCACGCACCGGGCCACCGGCGATGACACCCGTACCGGCGGAGGCCGGCTTGAGCAGCACCACACCGGCCGCGTCCTCACCCGTGACCGGGTGCGGGATCGAGGCGCCGATGCGCGGCACCTTGAAGAAGTGCTTCTTGGCCTCCTCGACACCCTTGGCGATAGCCGCGGGCACCTCCTTGGCCTTTCCGTAGCCCACGCCGACGGTGCCGTCGCCGTCGCCCACGATCACCAGGGCGGTGAAGCTGAAGCGACGACCACCCTTCACGACCTTGGCGACGCGGTTGATCGCGACGACCCGCTCGAGGTGCGGGGTCTTCTCGACGGGCGCGTTTCCGCGGCCGCCCTCACGGCGGTTGTCGCGGCGACCACCCTCGTTGCCACCGGACCCGCCGCCACGGCGCTGTTGACCTGGCATCAGCAGCCTTCCTTCTCTCTCGTGACGGGGTTTCTAGAACTCGAGCCCGGCTTCGCGGGCGGCGTCGGCAAGCGCGGCGACACGCCCCGCGTACCGGTTGCCACCGCGGTCGAAGACGACCTTCGAGACGCCGGCGGCCTTGGCACGCTCGGCGAGCAGGGCGCCGACCTTGCCGGCCAGGGCGCTCTTGTCACCCTCGGCGCCGCGCAGCGAGGCGTCCATGGTCGAGGCCGACGCCAGGGTGTGACCCTTGGTGTCGTCCACGACCTGGGCCACCACGTGGCGCAGGGAGCGGGTGACGACGAGGCGGGGACGCTCGGCGGTGCCGCTGACGTTCTTGCGGACCCGGAAGTGCCGACGCGCACGCCCGACGGCACGCTTGGCGGCGACGCCGCGGCGGCGCTTGAGCAGCGTGGCGCTCACTTCTTACCTGCCTTTCTCACGGCCTCGCGGCCGGCGGACGACCTCGCCCGGGTGTTGACGGCCGCGGTCACTTCTTGCCGGCCTTTCCAGCCTTACGGCGGATGACCTCGCCCTGGTACTTCACGCCCTTGCCCTTGTAGGGCTCCGGCGGACGGATCTTCCGGATGTTGGCGGCCACCTCACCGACCTGCTGCTTGTCGATGCCGGCCACGTGGAACAGCGTCGGCTTCTCGACCGTGAAGGTGATGCCGTCCGGCGCCGGCACGAGGACCGGGTGCGAGAACCCGAGCGCGAACTCCAGGTCCTTACCCTTGGCGGTCACGCGGTAACCGGTGCCGGCGATCTCCAGACTCTTGCGGTAGCCCTCGGTCACACCGACGATCATGTTGGCCACCAGCGTACGGCTCAGGCCGTGCAGCTCCTTGGCCTTGCGCTCGTCGTTGGGCCGGTTGACGTGCAGCTCGCCGTCCTCGCCCCGCTCCGCCGTGATCGGCTCGGCCAGCACGTGGCTCAGTTCGCCCTTGGGGCCCTTGACCTTGACGGTCCGGCCGTCGATCGTGATGTCGACGCCGGCAGGCACCGGGATCGACTTACGTCCAATACGCGACATTTCTACCTGTCTCCCGTTACCAGACGAAGGCGAGGACTTCCCCGCCAACGCTCCGCTTGCGGGCCTGCCGGTCGGTGAGCAGCCCCTGGGACGTCGAAATGATCGCCACGCCCAGCCCGCCGAGCACCCGCGGGAGCCCGTCCGACTTGGCGTACACCCGGAGACCGGGCTTGGACACGCGCTTGATGCCAGCCAGGCTCCGCTCGCGGTTCTGGCCGTACTTCAGCTCGACGACCAGTCGCTTGCCGACGGCGCCCTCCTCGGGCTCCTCGACCGACCAGGTGGCGATGTAGCCCTCGGACTTGAGGACCTCGGCGATGTTCGCCTTGATCTTCGAGTACGGCATCGTCACCCGGTCGTGGTACGCCTGGTTGGCGTTACGCAGACGCGTGAGCATGTCTGCGATCGGGTCGGTCATCGTCATGAAAACTCGTCAACCTTTCTCGCCGGGGTTCCCCGGGCCAGGCCCGGGGCCTACGGCGAAGAGACAGTTCAGCTGACGCGCCGGAGCGCGCCGGGCTATTACCAGGAAGCCTTGGACACGCCGGGCAGCTCACCGCGGTGGGCCATCTCCCGGATGCACACCCGGCAGAGACCGAACTTGCGGTAGACCGCCTTCGGACGCCCGCACCGCTGGCAGCGGGTGTACGCGCGAACCGAGAACTTCGGCTTCGCGGCCGCCTTGAGGATCAGCGCCTTCTTGGCCATCTCAGTTCTCCTTGAACGGGAAGCCCAGGAGCTTGAGCAGCGCCCGGCCCTCGTCGTCGGTCGTGGCGGTCGTGACCACCGTGATGTCCATGCCCCGCTGGCGATCGATCTTGTCCTGGTCGATCTCGTGGAACACCGACTGCTCGGTCAGACCGAACGTGTAGTTGCCGTGCCCGTCGAGCTTGCGCCCGTCCAGGCCGCGGAAGTCGCGGATACGCGGCAGCGCGATCGAGAGCAGCCGGTCCAGGAACTCCCACATCCGGTCGCCGCGCAGGGTGACCTTCGCGCCGATCGGCATGCCCTCGCGGAGCTTGAACTGCGCGATGGACTTGGTGGCCCGCCGGACCTGCGGCTTCTGGCCGGTGATGGTGGCCAGGTCGCGGACGGCCCCGTCGATCAGCTTGGCGTCGCGAGCGGCCTCGCCGACACCCATGTTGACGACGATCTTGACCAGCCGCGGCACCTGCATCGGGTTGGCGAACTCGAACTGCTTCTGCAGCTCGGCCACCACCTCGTTGCGGTACCGCTCCTTGAGGCGCGGCAGGGTCTTGGTTTCGGTAGCCGTGGTCATCAGAGGTCCTTACCGGTGCTACGCGCGATGCGGACCTTCTGGCCGTTGTCGTCGATCCGGTAGCCGACGCGGGTCGGCTTGCCGTCGGAGTCCAGGACCATCACGTTCGAGACGTGGATCGGGGCCTCCTGGGTGACGATGCCACCGGTCTTGGCGCCACGCTGGGTGGTGCTGATACGGGTGTGCTTCTTGACCCGGTTCACGCCCTCGACCAGGACCTTGTCCTGCCGCGGGTAGGCCGCGATGACCTTGCCCTTGGCACCCTTGTCCTTGCCGGCGATGACGACGACCGTGTCGCCCTTCTTGACCTTCACGGTCACAACACCTCCGGCGCGAGAGAGATGATCTTCATGAACCGCTTGTCCCGCAGCTCCCGGCCCACCGGGCCGAAGATACGGGTACCGCGCGGGTCCCCACCGTCCTTGATGATGACGGCGGCGTTCTCGTCGAAGCGGATGTACGACCCGTCCGGCCGCCGCTTCTCCTTGGCGGTCCGAACGACGACGGCCTTGACGACGTCGCCCTTCTTCACACCGGCACCGGGGATCGCGTCCTTGACGGTGGCCACGATGACGTCGCCGATGCTCGCGTAGCGCCGACCGGAGCCGCCGAGCACCCGGATGCACAGGATCTCCCGGGCACCCGTGTTGTCGGCGACGCGCAGTCGCGACTCCTGCTGAATCACGTCTATCTCCTATGTCTGCCGGTTCTCCGGCCGCTCGGGGCGGCCGGAGCCTGGCGGAACCTGCGCCCGACCGAGACCGGCCGAGCTCGAGCCTTCGCTACTTGGCCTTCTCGAGGATCTCCACGAGCCGCCAGCGCTTGGTGGCGGACAGCGGCCGGGTCTCCATGATCAGGACCCGGTCGCCGATGCCGGCCGAGTTCTGCTCGTCGTGGACCTTCAGCTTGCTCGTACGGCGCATGATCTTGCCGTACAGCGCGTGCTTGACGCGGTCCTCGACCTCGACCACGACGGTCTTGTCCATCTTGTCGCTGACCACGAGGCCCTCGCGAACCTTGCGGCGCGAGCGCTGCACGCTCGCGGTCGTGTTCTCACTCATGCTCGAGCTCCCATACGCTCGCTTCGCTCGCTCACGAAGTCACCTCAGTCGGCGCGGCCGAGAGACCCAGCTCACGCTCACGCATGATCGTGTAGATCCGGGCGATCTCCCGACGGATGACCTGCAGCCGCCGGTTGTTGTCCAGCTGCCCGGTTGCGGCCTGCACGCGGAGGTTGAACAGCTCCGCCTTCGCCTCGCGCAACTTCGTGACCAGCTCCTCCTCGGAGAGCTCACGCAGCTCGGAGGGCTTGACGCCCGCTGCCATCAGGATTCACCCACTTCGCGCGTCACAATGCGGCACTTCATCGGGAGCTTGTGGATCGCGCGACGCATCGCCTCTCGCGCGATCTGCTCGTTGGGGAAGGACATCTCGAAGAGAACCCGCCCCGGCTTCACGTTGGCGACCCACCACTCGGGCGAACCCTTACCGGAACCCATCCGGGTCTCGGCCGGCTTCTTGGTGAGGGCCTGGTCCGGGAAGATCGTGATCCAGACCTTGCCGCCACGCTTGATGTGACGGGTCATCGCGATACGCGCCGACTCGATCTGGCGGTTGGTCACGTACGCCGGCTCGAGAGCCTGGATCCCGAACTCGCCGAACACCACCCGGTTACCACCCTTGGACGCGCCACTGCGGTCCGGGTGGTGCGGCTTGCGGAAGCCCTTCGGGGGCTTGCGCGGCATCAGCATCTGTCAGCCCTCCTGCTGCTTTTCTGCCGGCTGAGTCGCGGCGGCGGCGACAGCGCTGCTGTCGACCGGGTCACCGGCCGGCGTCTCCGCCTGCTGCGCGATGGTGGTCGCGGCTGCCCGGCCGGCCTCGGTGCCACCGGCGGTCGTACCGGACGAGCCCGAGCGGCCACGGCGCGGCCGGTCCGGCCGGTCGCCACGGTCACGGCGCGGGCCGCGCGACGGGGCGGCCTCGGCCGGGGCCTCACGGCCCGGAACGGCGTCGCCCTTGTAGATCCAGACCTTCACGCCGATCCGGCCGAACGTGGTACGGGCCTCGAAGAAGCCGTACTCGATGTTGGCCCGCAGCGTGTGCAGCGGAACCCGGCCCTCGCGGTAGAACTCGGTCCGGCTCATCTCGGCGCCGCCCAGACGGCCCGAGACCTGAACCCGGATGCCCTTGCAGGCGGGGTTCTTCATCGCGGACTGCATCGCCTTGCGCATGGCCCGGCGGAAGCTGACCCGGCTGGACAGCTGCTCGGCGACGCCCTGGGCGACCAGCTGCGCATCCGACTCGGGGTTCTTGACCTCGATGATGTTCAGCTGGACCTGCTTGCCGGTGAGCTTCTCCAGCTCGCCGCGGATCCGGTCGGCCTCCGCACCCTTACGGCCGATGACGATGCCCGGCCGGGCGGTGTGGATGTCGACGCGGACCCGGTCGCGGGTGCGCTCGATGTCGACCTTGGAGATGCCGGCGCGCTCGAGGCCCTTGGACATCATCCGGCGGATCTTGACGTCCTCGCCGATGTAGTCCTTGTAGAGCTTGTCCGCGAACCAGCGGGACTTCCAGTCGGTCGAGATGCCGAGCCGGAACCCGGTCGGGTGAACCTTCTGACCCATTACTCGGCACCCTCCGTCGTGCTCTGCTCCTCGGCGGCCGGCTTGGCCGGGGCGGCCTTCTTCGCCGACTTCTTCGGCGCCGCCGGCGCAACCGCCTCGACCGCCACGGTGATGTGGCACGTGCGCTTGCGGATCCGGTACGCCCGGCCCTGCGCCCGCGGGCGGAACCGCTTCATGGTCGGGCCCTCGTCGACGAACGCCTCACTGACGAGCAGCGCGTCGGGGTCCAGCCGCTCGTTGTTCTCCGCGTTGGCGATCGCGCTCGCGAGCACCTTGTACACCTGCTCGCTCGCAGCCTGCGGCGCGAACTGCAGCACCGTGAGCGCCTCCTTCGCGGGCAGGCCGCGGACGAGGTTGACCACCCGGCGCGCCTTCATCGGCGAGATGCGCACGTGCCGCGCAACCGCCCGCGCGCCCGGAAGCACCGGAGCGTCGCCCTTTCCTGGCATCGCTGTAACCCCTTGTTCCTCTATCCGTATGCCCGCGGCGTCAGCGCCGGCGGCTCTTCCGGTCGTCCTTCTCGTGACCCTTGAACGTGCGGGTCAGCGCGAACTCGCCGAGCTTGTGCCCGACCATGGCCTCGGTCACGAAGACCGGGACGTGCTTACGTCCGTCGTGCACGGCGATCGTGTGACCCAGCATCTCCGGGATGATCGTCGAGCGGCGCGACCAGGTCTTGATGACGTTCTTCGAGCCCTTGTCGTTCTGCGTCTCCACCTTCTTGAGCAGGTGGTCGTCGACGAACGGGCCCTTCTTCAGGCTGCGAGGCATGTCTTATCTCCCTCAGCCGCGCTTACGCGTGGCGTAGCGGCGGCGGACGATCAGCCGGTCGCTCGGCTGGCCCTTACGACGGGTGCGGCCCTCGGGCTTACCCTGCGGGTTGACCGGGTGGCGACCACCGGAGGTCTTACCCTCACCACCACCGTGCGGGTGGTCGACCGGGTTCATCGCGACACCACGGACGGTCGGGCGCTTGCCCTTCCACCGCATACGGCCGGCCTTACCCCAGTTGATGTTCGACTGGTCGGCGTTGCCGATCTCGCCGATGCTGGCGCGGCAGCGCACGTCCACACGCCGGATCTCACCGGACGGCATACGCAGGGTCGCGTACGCGCCCTCACGGCCGAGCAGCTGGATGCCGACGCCGGCCGAACGGGCCAGCTTGGCGCCGCCGCCCGGACGCAGCTCCACGTTGTGGATGGTGGTACCGACCGGGATGTTGCGCAGCGGCAGGTTGTTGCCCGGCTTGATGTCGGCGCCCGGACCGGACTCGACGCGGTCGCCCTGCTTCAGGTCCTTCGGCGCGATGATGTAGCGCTTCTCGCCGTCGGCGTAGTGCAGCAGCGCGATGCGCGCGGTGCGGTTCGGGTCGTACTCGATGTGGGCGACCTTCGCCGGCACGCCGTCCTTGTCGACCCGCTTGAAGTCGATCAGACGGTACTGGCGCTTGTGGCCGCCACCGTGGTGCCGCGTGGTGATCCGGCCGTGGGCGTTGCGTCCGCCCTTCTTTGGCAGCGGAGCCAGCAGCGACTTCTCGGGCGTCGACCGGGTGATCTCGGCGAAGTCGGCAACGCTCGAGCCACGCCGGCCCGGCGTCGTCGGCTTGTACTTACGGATAGCCATTGTCTACACCCCTCAGCTGACCGGGCCGCCGAAGGCCTCGATACGGTCACCGTCAGCCAGCTTCACCATCGCGCGCTTGGTGTCCTTGCGCTTGCCGAACCCGGTACGGGTCCGCTTGCGCTTGCCCTCGCGGTTGAGCGTGTTGACCGTCAGGACGCGGACGTTGAAGATCTGCTGGATAGCGATCTTGATCTCGGTCTTGTTGGCGTCCGGGTGCACCAGGAAGGTGTACCAGTTGCGGTTCAGCTCGCTGTAGCTCTTCTCCGAGACGACCGGCGCGACGATGACGTCACGCGGATCGGCGATCGTGCTCACTTGCCATCCTCCTCGGTGGTCTCGGCCGGCACACCCAGGAACTCGTCCAGGGCCTCCTTGGTGAAGACCACGTCGTCGGCCACCAGCACGTCGTAGGTGTTGAGCTGGCCGGCCTCGATCAGGTGCACCCGGCTGTCCCGCGCGTTGCGCAGGTTCCGCAGCGACACCCAGTTCAGCTCGTCGGCGCTGCTCAGCACGACCAGGACCCGGCGGGCCTGGGTCAGCTTGGTCAGCGTGGCCAGGGCCGCCTTGGTGGACGGCTTCTCGCCGGAGACGAACGCCTCGACGACGTGCACCTGGCCGGCGCGGGCCCGGTCGGAGAGGGCGCCACGCAGGGCGGCGGCCTTCATCTTCTTGGGGGTGCGCTGGCTGTAGTCGCGCGGCACCGGGCCGTGGACCACGCCACCGCCGGCGAACTGCGGCGCGCGGGTCGAACCCTGGCGGGCACGACCGGTGCCCTTCTGCTTGTACGGCTTCTTGCCTCCACCGGAGACCTCGCCGCGGGTCTTCGTCTTGTGCGTACCCTGACGGGCCGCCGCGAGCTGGGCCACCACGACCTGGTGCATCAGGGCGATGTTGGCCTGCGCGTCGAAGATGTCGGCCGGCAGCTCCACGGAGCCGCTCTTGGCGCCTTCGACGTTGATGACGTCAACGGTGGTCACTTGGCCGCACCGCCCTTCTTCACCTTCGCCTTGGCCGCAGTGCGGACCAGGACCAGCGCGCCCTTCGGGCCAGGGATGGCGCCGCGGACGAGCAGGAGGTTGTTCTCGGTGTCGACCGCCTGGACGGTCAGGTTCTGGACGGTGTAGCGCACGCCACCCATCCGGCCCGCCATCCGGGTGCCCTTGAAGACGCGACCCGGGGTCGCGCAGGCGCCGATCGAGCCGGGCGAGCGGTGCTTGCGCTCGACACCGTGGCTGGCACGCAGACCGTGGAAGCCGTGCCGCTTCATCGGGCCGGCGTAGCCCTTGCCCTTGGTCTTGCCGGTCACGTCGATCACGACGCCGGCCGGGAACTCCTCGACCGTGACCTCTTGGCCCGGCGCGTAGTCCGCGGCGTCGGAGGTGCGCAGCTCGACGATGTGCCGGCGCGGCGCGACGTCCGCCTTGGCGTAGTGCCCGGCGATCGGCTTCTTGACCTTGCGCGGGTCGATGACCCCGTACGCCAGCTGGACCGCGGAGTAGCCGTCCTTGTCGGCGCTACGAACCTGGCTCACGACGCACGGGCCGGCCTGAACCACGGTCACGGGCACAACCTTGTTGTTGTCCCAGACCTGGGTCATGCCGAGCTTGGCGCCCAGGATCCCCTTGACTTGCCTGTCCATTTGTCCGGTCCCTACAGCTTGATCTCGATGTCGACGCCAGCCGGCAGGTCGAGGCGCATGAGCGAGTCGACCGTCTTCGGGGTCGGGTCGATGATGTCGATCAGACGCTTGTGCGTACGCATCTCGAAGTGCTCGCGCGAGTCCTTGTACTTGTGCGGCGAGCGGATGACGCAGAAACGGTTGATCTCCGTGGGCAGCGGCACCGGGCCAGCGACCTGCGCCCCGGTACGCGTCACCGTCTCGACGATCTTCCGAGCCGAGGAGTCGACGACCTCGTGGTCATAGGCCTTGAGCCGGATGCGGATCTTCTGTCCCGCCATGGTGGCTTCTGTTCCTTCTCTCGATGCCGCTGTGTTGCGGGCGCCTGTACCGGCTGGCACAGGCCCACTTCCGCCGACCCCCGCGGTCGGGCGTGTCGCGCCCGTGGGCCAGGCTCCGCCCCGGGACTCCGGAGCGATTCTCTGACCACGCGGTGGGTCATGACGCCGATCGCGGGGGACCGCGACCTGGACGCCGCGCGAGGGTGGTTGACCGCTGATGGCGGCCAACCACCCTACGCGAGACAGTCTGACTCCCGGAGGTCCAGCGTCAACCGGACGCGGGTGACCGACTGTCGTTACGCAACCTGACTAGTATGCCGCACGACCGGCGGCAACGCTAATCGGGGTTACCCAGCTCACTTGAGGATCTTGGTGACGCGACCCGCGCCGACCGTACGACCACCCTCGCGAATCGCGAACTTCAGGTTCTCCTCCATGGCGATGGGCTGGATCAGCTTCACCGTCATCGAGGTGTTGTCGCCCGGCATGACCATCTCGGTGCCCTCGGGCAGCGTGACGACGCCGGTGACGTCCGTGGTCCGGAAGTAGAACTGCGGGCGGTAGTTCTGGAAGAACGGGGTGTGCCGGCCGCCCTCCTCCTTGGAGAGGATGTAGACCGTCGCCTCGAACTCCGTGTGCGGGGTCGTGGTGCCCGGCTTGATGACGACCATGCCGCGCTCGACGTCCTCGCGCTTGATGCCGCGCAGCAGCAGACCGACGTTCTCACCCGCGCGGGCCTCGTCGAGCAGCTTGCGGAACATCTCGATGCCGGTGCAGGTGGTCTTCATCGACTTCTCACGGATGCCGACGATCTCCACCTCCTCGTTCGGCTTGAGGATGCCGCGCTCGGCGCGACCGGTGACCACGGTGCCGCGACCGGTGATGGTGAAGACGTCCTCGATGGGCATGAGGAACGGCTTCTCGGTCTCGCGCTCCGGCTGCGGGATCGCGGTGTCCACGGCGTTCATCAGGTCCAGGAGCTTCCCGGTCCACTCCGGGTCGCCCTCCAGGGCCTTCAGCGCCGAGACCCGGACGACCGGCAGGTCGTCACCCGGGTACTCCTGCGAGGAGAGCAGCTCACGGACCTCGAGCTCGACGAGCTCCAGGAGCTCCTCGTCGTCGACCATGTCGCTCTTGTTGAGCGCCACGACGATGTACGGCACACCGACCTGACGGGCCAGCAGCACGTGCTCGCGGGTCTGCGGCATCGGGCCGTCGGTCGCCGCCACCACCAGGATCGCGCCGTCCATCTGCGCGGCACCGGTGATCATGTTCTTGATGTAGTCGGCGTGACCGGGGCAGTCGACGTGCGCGTAGTGACGCGCCTCGGTCTGGTACTCGACGTGCGCGATCGAGATCGTGATGCCGCGGGCCTTCTCCTCCGGCGCCTTGTCGATCTCGTCGAACGGCGTGTACGGGTTCAGGTCCGGGTACTGGTCGTGCAGGACCTTCGTGATGGCCGCCGTCAGCGTCGTCTTACCGTGGTCGATGTGACCAATGGTGCCGATGTTGACGTGCGGCTTAGTCCGCTCGAACTTCGCCTTCGCCACTGGTGTCCTCCTGTGGACTTTCTTGGTTCGTTCGCCCCGGCACGCCGTTCGGCGCTTAGGACTCTGTCGACAGCCTTTCCGGCCGGAAGGCCGGAGAGCTTTTGTGGGTTCTGCGGCGATGAAGCCTACAGGCCCGGTCTCACGCAATCCGATCGAGGTGGCCGCGGGCGGGAGAACCCTCCCGCGACCGCCCTCGCGTCATCGGATCAGCCGAGGATGAGCGTCACTCACCCGTCGACTTGGCGATGATCTCCTTGGCCACCGAGTTCGGAACCTCGGCGTAGGAGTCGAACTGCATGCTGTAGCTAGCCCGGCCCTGGGTCTTCGACCGCAGGTCGCCGACGTAGCCGAACATCTCCGACAGCGGCACCAGGGCCCGGACGACGCGAGCGCCGCTGCGCTCCTCCATCGCCTGGATGATGCCACGCCGGGAGTTGAGGTCGCCGATGACGTCACCCATGTTCTCCTCCGGAGTGGTGACCTCAACAGCCATCATCGGCTCGAGGAGAGCGGGGTCGGCCTTGCGGGCCGCCTCCTTCATCGCCATCGAGCCGGCGATCTTGAACGCCATCTCCGACGAGTCGACCTCGTGGTACTGGCCGTCCACCAGGGTGAGCTTGACGCCCACCAGGGGGAAGCCGGCGAGGATGCCGTACTGCATGGCGTCCTGCGCGCCCGCGTCCACCGAGGGGATGAACTCCCGGGGGATGCGGCCACCGGTCACCGCGTTGGCGAACTCGTACGTCGGGGCGTCGTTGCCCAGCGGCAGCGGCTCCACGCTGATGATCACGCGGGCGTACTGGCCGGAACCACCGGTCTGCTTCTTGTGGGTGTACTCGATCTTCTCCACCTTGCGGCGGATCGTCTCGCGGTACGCCACCTGCGGCTTACCGATGTTCGCCTCGACGTTGAACTCGCGGCGCATCCGGTCGACCAGGATGTCCAGGTGCAGCTCGCCCATGCCGGAGATGACCGTCTGACCGGTCTGGTCGTCCAGCTTGACGCGGAAGGTCGGGTCCTCCTCGGCCAGCCGCTGGATGGCGGTGCTGAGCTTCTCCTGGTCGGCCTTGGTCTTCGGCTCGATGGCCACCTCGATGACCGGCTCCGGGAAGGTCATCGACTCCAGGATGACCGGGTTCGCCGGGTCGCACAGGGTGTCACCGGTGGTGGTCTGCTTCAGACCCTGCACCGCGATGATGTCGCCGGCCTGGGCGGAGCTGCGCTCCTCCCGCTTGTTGGCGTGCATCTGGTAGATCTTGCCGATCCGCTCCTTGCGGTCCTTGGTGGAGTTGATCACCTGAGAACCGGACTCGAGCGTGCCGGAGTAGATCCGGACGTACGTCAGCTTGCCGAGGTGCTTGTCGGTCTGGATCTTGAAGGCCAGGCCGGAGAACGGCTCGGAGACCGAGGGCTTCCGCTGCAGCGGGGTCTCGCCGTCGGTGGCCGTACCCTCGATCGCCGGGATGTCCAGCGGCGAGGGCAGGTACGCGACGACCGCGTCCAGCATCGGCTGGATGCCCTTGTTCTTGAAGGCGGTACCGGTGAGGACCGGGTTGGCCTTGCCGGCGATGGTGGCCCGGCGGATGGCGGCCTTGATCTCGTCGACCGAGATCTCCTCGCCCTCGAGGTACTTCTCCATCACCGAGTCGTCGACGTCGGCGAGGGTCTCCATCAGCTTCTCGCGCCACTGGGCGGCGGAGTCGGCGAGGTCGGCCGGGATCTCCTCGACCGCGTAGTCCTCACCCTTCTGGGTCTCGCCGCGCCAGGTCAGCGCGCGCATCTCGACCAGGTCGACCACGCCGATGAAGTCGGACTCGGCGCCGATCGGGATCTGGAGGACCAGCGGGGTTGCGTTGAGCCGGTCGATCATCATCTGCACGCAGCGGAAGAAGTCGGCACCGGTCCGGTCGAGCTTGTTGACGAAGCACATCCGGGGGACGTTGTACTTGTCCGCCTGCCGCCAGACGTTCTCCGTCTGGGGCTCCACGCCGGCCACGCCGTCGTAGACCGCGACCGCACCGTCCAGAACACGCAGCGACCGCTCCACCTCGACCGTGAAGTCGACGTGGCCGGGCGTGTCGATGATCTGGATCGTGTGGCCCTTCCACTCGCACTTGGTGGCGGCGGAAGTGATGGTGATACCGCGCTCCTGCTCCTGCTCCATCCAGTCCATGACGGCGGCGCCCTCGTGGACCTCGCCGATCTTGTACGTGATGCCGGTGTAGAACAGGATTCGCTCGGTGGTGGTGGTCTTACCGGCATCGATGTGGGCCATGATGCCGATGTTGCGTACGTTGGCGAGCGCGTCTGCGGCGGCCACTTCAATCCCTACTTATCGTCGTCTCGACACAACTGGTGGCGGTTCCGGCGCCGGTGGGCGCCGGAACCTCAGGTGTTACCAGCGGTAGTGCGCGAAGGCCTTGTTGGACTCGGCCATCTTGTGCGTGTCCTCACGCCGCTTGACGGCGGCGCCGAGGCCGTTGCTCGCATCCAGCAGCTCGTTCATCAGCCGCTCGACCATGGTCTTCTCACGCCGCGCCCGGGAGTAGGTCACCAGCCAGCGCAGACCGAGCGTGGTCGCGCGGGACGGCCGGACCTCGACCGGAACCTGGTAGGTGGCGCCACCGACACGGCGGCTGCGCACCTCGAGGGTCGGCTTGACGTTGTCCATCGCGCGCTTGAGCGTGACGACGGGGTCGGTGCCGGACTTCTCGCGGCAGCCCTCCAGGGCGGCGTACACGATGCGCTCGGCGAGCTGACGCTTGCCGCGCAGCAGGATCTTGTTCACCAGCTGGGTGACCAGGGGCGAGTTGTACACCGGGTCAGCGACCAGCGGCTTCCGCGGAGCGGGTCCCTTACGCGGCATGTCAGCTCTTCTCCTTCTTCGCGCCGTAGCGGCTGCGAGCCTGCTTGCGGTTGCGGACACCCTGGGTGTCCAGCGAGCCGCGCACGATCTTGTACCGCACGCCGGGGAGGTCCTTCACCCGACCGCCACGCACGAGCACGATCGAGTGCTCCTGGAGGTTGTGGCCGACGCCCGGAATGTAGGCGGTCACCTCGATCTGGCTGCTGAGCTTGACACGAGCGACCTTGCGCAGCGCCGAGTTCGGCTTCTTCGGGGTGGTGGTGTACACGCGGGTGCACACGCCGCGCCGCTGGGGAGACCCCTTGAGCGCCGGGGTCTTGGTCTTGGTCGTCTTGGCCTGACGGCCCTTTCGGACCAACTGCTGAATGGTGGGCACCGGGTTTCTCCGCTCCCTTCGGCCGCTGCGAGGCGACCGCGCCGTCTGCTCCAGCCGTCCCGGATGGGCGGCTCTCCTACATTCCAACCAGGGCCGCCTGACGGCACCCCCAGCACCCGCGGTCGGGCGTGTCGCCCGAGTCACGGTCCCGGTGCCGGCCGCTTACGCGTCGTACCGGTTCTGTCGGTCTTGGTGGTGCGACCGCGCGATCACCGGCTGACCGGTTCAGCGCACGCACGCATTGCCCGGGCTGGCCCGGGCACAAGGGGAAAGAGTACCTACCACAGCCGCGCCGGTCAAAACGGATGGGTCGGGAAGGACCGCCCCCGCGGTCCGCCGCCTGCCTCCGGGTCGCCGGTGCGCCAGTGATGGGCACCTACAGTGACAAGTGTACCGGCTCGTCCGCCGTGTGACCCGGCGGCCCCGACACCGCCCGACCTCCGTACACCCGGACATACCGCTCAACCCAGGTCACCGGCCGCAGACGTCGCGGCAGCCGCCTCACGTGATCTGCACCACCAGGGCCAGGGCGAGCCCGATCAGGCCGAACAGCACCCCCACCGCCCCGCAGGAGATCCCCGCCACCGCCAGGCCGGCACCGGTGAACCGGACCGAAGGGGGCGGCGCAGGCCGCCGGATCTGCCGCCGGGCGAGCAGCCCGGCCACCACCGCACCGACGCCGACCAGCCCGCCCAGCACCGTGAACGCGCCCGCCGCCCAGGCGCCGCCGTAGTCGCGGCCGGCCAGGCCGAAGCACAACACCAGCAGCGACACCCCGATCGCGGCGATCCCGGCCACGAGCGACCCGATGGCCAGGCCCGAGGGGACAGGCGGCACGTCGAGGTGGACCACACCGAACGGCGTACCCGGCACCGCGTCGACCCGCTTCGGCAGTCGCGGCGCCTCGGCCGGCGGCGGCGGGAACGCCGGAGCGCCGTGCGGACCCCAGCCGCCGTGGCCGGGCGCGCTCACCGGGGCCGGCCACCCGCCGCCGTGCGCCGGCGGATTCCCCGGGTACGCCCCGTACGCCGGCCCCGGGTCGTGCACCGGCGCGGACGCGGGAGCCGGCGGGTACGGCCCGGGGCGGGTCGGGTCGCCTCCCGGCGGAGCCGGTTCCGTCACGGGGTCCTCCTGTCCACACGCGCCCGCCGCGCGGCGGACACCGGCCAGGCTACCGCCGCCGATCGTCCCCGGGTGGGCGGGCGGCGGCCCGCTCCCCCACCGGGTCAGTCGAAGTTCGGCGCGAAGTCGTGGCCGAACGAGGCGTCAGCGGCCCGGACCACACCGATCACCACCGCCGCGACCACAGCGACGGCGGTCAGCAGCAGCCCGGTCCGCGCCATCTGCTCACCGCGCCGCAGCCAGTCCGCGCCGGTCAGGTAACCACCCGAGGCGTACGCCTCCCGGCGCGCCTGCCGCGCGAGCATCAGCGCGATCGTGGCCGGGACCGCGCCGCCGAGGAAGAGACCGGTGAGCGCGCCGATCAGCCCGAGCGCGAAGACCGCGCGGGCCTTGGTGGAGCGGACCGGCTCCGGGTCGTACGGATGGCGGTACGCGTGCGGCACGACGGGCGCCTGCCCGGGCACGGTCGTCATGCCCTCCATCATGCCCCGGCCCGGCCGTCCGTCCCGACGGAAGGCAGCCGGTCCCGGAACTCCGGACGCGACGAGGCCCCCGGCATCAGCCGGGGGCCTCGTCGTTTCCTACTGCCTAGCGGTACGACCCGAAGTCGAAGTCGTCCAGCGGAACCGCCTGGCCGCTGGCCGGCCCGAAGCCGTAGTCGGTCTCCGGGTAGCCGGTCATCGAGTAGACCTTGGCCTTCGCCTCCTCGGTCGGCTCGACCCGGACGTTGCGGTACTTGCTGATGCCCGTACCGGCCGGGATGAGCTTACCGATGATCACGTTCTCCTTGAGGCCGATCAGCGAGTCGCTGCGGGCGTGGATCGCCGCGTCCGTCAGCACCCGGGTGGTCTCCTGGAAGGAGGCCGCCGACAGCCAGGAGTCGGTGGCCAGCGAGGCCTTGGTGATACCCATCAGCACCGGGCGACCGGCGGCGGGCTCGCCGCCCTCGCCGACGAGCCGGCGGTTCTCCGACTCGAACAGCGCCCGGTCGACCAGCACACCCGGCAGGAACTCGGTCGAGCCGGAGTCGATCACGGTCACCCGCTTGAGCATCTGGCGGATGATGATCTCGATGTGCTTGTCGTGGATGAGCACACCCTGCGAGCGGTAGACCTCCTGGACCTCCTGGGTCAGGTGGACCTGGACCGCGCGCGGGCCGAGGATGCGCAGCAGCTCGTGCGGGTCGATCGTGCCCTCGGTGAGCTTCTCGCCGACCTCGACGTGGTCGCCGTCGTGCGCCCGGAGCCGGACCCGCTTCGAGATCTTGTCGTAGACGATCTCGTCGCTGCCGTCGTCCGGAATGACCACGATCTTGCGGGACCGCTCGCCGTCCTCGATCCGGATGCGACCCGGGGTGTCGGCGATGGGCGCCTTACCCTTCGGCACCCGGGCCTCGAAGATCTCCTGGACACGGGGCAGACCCTGGGTGATGTCCTCACCCGCGACACCACCGGTGTGGAAGGTACGCATCGTCAGCTGCGTACCCGGCTCGCCGATCGACTGGGCGGCGATGATGCCGACCGCCTCGCCGACGTCAACGGTCTTGCCGGTCGGCAGCGAACGGCCGTAGCACGCACCGCAGACGCCCAGCTTCGACTCGCAGGTGAGCACGCTGCGCACCCGCACCGTCTCCACCCCGGCGGCGACGATCGCGTCGACGCCGATGGAGTTGATGTCCTGGCCGCGGTGGGCCACCACGGTGCCGTCCGGCCCCTTGATGTCGTCCGCGAGCGTCCGGGCGTGCACGCTGGTCTCGGCGTGCTCGTGCACGACGAGAGTGCCGTCGATGCGCTCACCAACCTGCATCGGGATGGCGCGGTCGGTGCCGCAGTCCTCCTCGCGGATGATGACGTCCTGCGAGACGTCCACCAGACGCCGGGTCAGGTAACCCGAGTCGGCGGTACGCAGGGCGGTGTCCGCGAGACCCTTACGGGCACCGTGCGTGGAGATGAAGTACTCCAGCACGGACAGACCCTCCCGGTAGCTGGCCTTGATCGGCCGCGGGATGATCTCACCCTTCGGGTTGGCCACCAGACCACGGATCGCCGCGATCTGCCGGAGCTGGAGCAGGTTACCGCGGGCACCCGAATTGATCATCTTCCACAGCGGGTTCTCCTGCGGCAGCGCGGTGTCCATCTCCTTGGCGACCTCGTTCGTCGCCTTGGTCCAGATCTCGATGAGCTCGCCGCGGCGCTCCTCGGCGGTCATCAGACCACGCTGGTACTGCTTGTCGATCCGGTCGGCTTCCTTCTCGTACCGCTCCAGGATCTCCCGCTTGCGCGGCGGAGCGATGACGTCCTCCATGCCGATGGTGACGCCGGACCAGGTGGCCCAGTGGAAACCGGCCTCCTTGAGCCCGTCCAGGGTGGCCGCCAGGGCCACCTTCGGAAAGCGCTCGGCGAGGTCGTTGACGATCGCGGAGAGCTGGCCCTTGCGGATCTCGTAGTTCACGAAGCGGTAGCCCGGGGGCAGCGTCTCGTTGAACAGGACCCGGCCCAGCGTGGTCTCCACGGTCACCGGCTCGCCCTCGGTCCACCCCTCGGGGGCGGTCCACGGCTCGGCGCCGGCGCCGTTGTCCACACCGACCACGTCGCGCAGCCGGATCCGGACCGGAGCCTGCAGGTGCAGCTCGCCGTTGTCGAACGCCATCCGCGCCTCGGCGTCCGAGCTGAACGCCCGGCCCTCGCCCTTGCCCCCCGGAGTGAGGTGGGTGAGGTGGTAGAGACCGATGACCATGTCCTGGGTGGGCATGGTGACCGGCTTGCCGTCGGCCGGCTTGAGGATGTTGTTCGACGACAGCATCAGGATCCGCGCCTCGGCCTGGGCCTCGGCGGACAGCGGCACGTGGACCGCCATCTGGTCACCGTCGAAGTCGGCGTTGAACGCGGTGCAGACCAGCGGGTGGATCTGGATGGCCTTACCCTCGACCAGCTGCGGCTCGAAGGCCTGGATGCCCAGACGGTGCAGGGTCGGCGCGCGGTTCAGCAGCACCGGGTGCTCGCCGATTACCTCTTCCAGCACGTCCCACACGACCGGGCGCTGCCGCTCGACCATCCGCTTGGCGGACTTGATGTTCTGCGCGTGGTTGAGGTCGACCAGCCGCTTCATCACGAACGGCTTGAACAGCTCCAGCGCCATCTGCTTGGGCAGGCCGCACTGGTGCAGCTTGAGCTTCGGGCCGACCACGATGACCGAACGGCCGGAGTAGTCGACGCGCTTGCCCAGCAGGTTCTGGCGGAACCGGCCCTGCTTGCCCTTGAGCATGTCGGACAGCGACTTCAGCGGCCGGTTACCCGGGCCGGTGACCGGACGACCACGGCGGCCGTTGTCGAACAGCGCGTCGACGGCCTCCTGGAGCATCCGCTTCTCGTTGTTGACGATGATCTCGGGCGCGCCGAGGTCGATCAGCCGCTTGAGACGGTTGTTCCGGTTGATCACTCGCCGGTACAGGTCGTTCAGGTCGGAGGTCGCGAAGCGGCCACCGTCGAGCTGCACCATCGGGCGCAGGTCCGGCGGAATGACCGGGACGCAGTCCAGCACCATGCCGAGCGGCGAGTTGCGGGTGTTCTGGAACGCCGCGACGACCTTCAGCCGCTTGAGCGCCCGGATCTTCCGCTGACCCTTGCCGGACCGGATGGTCTCGCGCAGGTTCTCCGCCTCGGCCTCCAGGTCCATGTTCTGGACCAGGGCCTTGATCGCCTCGGCGCCCATGCTGCCGGTGAAGTACTCACCGAAGCGGTCGCGCAGCTCGCGGTAGAGCAGCTCGTCGGTGACCAGCTGCTTCGGCTCCAGCTTGCGGAAGGTGTCGAGGACCTCGTCGAGGCGGTCGATCTCGCGCTGGGCCCGGTCGCGGATCTGGCGCATCTCGCGCTCTCCGCCCTCCTTGACCTTGCGCCGGACGTCCGCCTTCGCGCCCTCGGCCTCCAGCTCGGCCAGGTCGGCCTCCAGCTTGGCGGCCCGCTTCTCGATCTCCGAGTCGCGGCTGTTCTCGGCCTGCCGCTTCTCGGCCAGGATCTCGTTCTCGATGGTCGAGAGGTCGCGGTGACGCGCTTCGGCGTCCACGCTCGTCACGACGTACGAGGCGAAGTAGATGATCTTTTCGAGGTCCTTCGGGGCGAGGTCCAGCAGGTAGCCCAGCCGGCTCGGCACGCCCTTGAAGTACCAGATGTGGGTCACCGGAGCGGCCAGCTCGATGTGACCCATCCGCTCCCGGCGAACCTTGGAACGGGTCACCTCGACGCCGCAGCGCTCGCAGATGATGCCCTTGAAGCGGACCCGCTTGTACTTACCGCAGTAGCACTCCCAGTCCCGCTGCGGACCGAAGATCTTCTCGCAGAAGAGCCCGTCCTTCTCCGGCTTGAGGGTGCGGTAGTTGATCGTCTCGGGCTTCTTGACCTCGCCGTGGGACCACTGACGGATGTCGTCAGCGGTGGCGAGGCCGATGCGCAGCTCGTCGAAGAAGTTGACGTCGAGCACTATGTCCCCTATGTCGTCGTCTGTACTGCTAGCTAACGAGTGGGATCCGGGGCAGGGTGACCCTGCCCCGGATCACCACCTCAGACCTCTTCGACCGAGCTCGGCTCGCGCCGGGACAGGTCGATGCCCAGCTCCTCCGCCGCCCGGAACACCTCGTCGTCGGTCTCGCGCATCTCCAGGGCCACACCGTCGCTGGAGAGCACCTCGACGTTGAGGCACAGCGACTGCAGCTCCTTGAGCAGCACCTTGAACGACTCCGGGATGCCCGGCTCGGGGATGTTCTCGCCCTTGACGATCGCCTCGTAGACCTTGACCCGGCCCAGGACGTCGTCGGACTTGATGGTCAGCAGCTCCTGCAGGGCGTAGGCGGCGCCGTACGCCTGCATGGCCCAGCACTCCATCTCACCGAAGCGCTGGCCACCGAACTGCGCCTTACCACCCAGCGGCTGCTGCGTGATCATCGAGTACGGGCCGGTCGACCGGGCGTGGATCTTGTCGTCGACCAGGTGGTTGAGCTTCAGGATGTAGACGTAGCCGACCGCGATCGGGTCGGGCAGCGGCTCGCCGGAGCGACCGTCGAACAGCTGCGCCTTACCGCTGCGCCCGATGAGCTGGTTGCCGTCCCGGTTGGGCAGGGTCGACGCCAGCAGACCGGAGATCTCCTCCTCGCGGGCACCGTCGAAGACCGGCGTGGCCACGTTGGTGTCCGGCTCGGACTCGTGCGCGTCGATCGAGCGGAGCTGGCGCTTCCACTCCTCGTCGTCACCGTCCACGCTCCAGCCGGTCTTGGCCACCCACCCGAGGTGGGTCTCCAGGACCTGGCCGATGTTCATCCGGGACGGCACACCGAGCGGGTTCAGCACGATGTCGACCGGGGTGCCGTCCTCCAGGAACGGCATGTCCTCGATCGGCAGGATCTTGGAGATGACGCCCTTGTTGCCGTGGCGGCCCGCGAGCTTGTCACCGTCCTGGATCTTGCGCTTCTGGGCCACGTAGACCCGGACCAGCTCGTTCACGCCCGGGGGCAGCTCGTCGCCGTCCTCGCGGGAGAAGGTACGCACACCGATGACCGTGCCGGTCTCGCCGTGCGGCACCTTCAGCGAGGTGTCCCGGACCTCGCGCGCCTTCTCACCGAAGATCGCGCGGAGCAGCCGCTCCTCGGGGGTCAGCTCGGTCTCGCCCTTCGGCGTGACCTTGCCGACCAGGATGTCGCCGGGCACGACCTCGGCGCCGATCCGGATGATGCCGCGCTCGTCGAGGTCGGCGAGCATCTCCTCGCTGACGTTCGGGATGTCGCGGGTGATCTCCTCCGGGCCGAGCTTGGTGTCCCGGGCGTCGACCTCGTGCTCCTCGATGTGGATCGAGGTGAGCACGTCCTGCTGCACGAGGCGCTGCGACAGGATGATCGCGTCCTCGTAGTTGTGGCCCTCCCAGGTCATGAACGCCACGAGCAGGTTGCGCCCGAGCGCCATCTCGCCCTCGTCGGTGCACGGACCGTCGGCGATGACCTGACCGGCCTCGACGCGGTCGCCCTCGAAGACGACCGGCTTCTGGTTGACGCAGGAGCCGGCGTTGGAACGGCGGAACTTGTGCAGCAGGTACGTCCGGCGGTGACCGTCGTCCTGGTGGACCGTGACGTAGTCCGCGCACAGGTCCTCGACCACACCGCCGACCTCGGCGACGACGACGTCGCCGGCGTCCACCGCCGCGCGGTACTCCATGCCCGTACCGACCAGCGGGGCCTCGGCCTTGACCAGCGGCACCGCCTGACGCTGCATGTTCGCGCCCATGAGCGCGCGGTTCGCGTCGTCGTGCTCCAGGAACGGGATCATCGCGGTGGCGACCGAGGTCATCTGCCGCGGCGACACGTCCATGTAGTCCACGGCGCCCGGCGGGACGTCCTCGGTCTCACCGCCCTTACGGCGGACCAGGACGCGGTCCTCGGCGAAGGTGCCGTCCGACCTCAGCGGGGCGTTGGCCTGCGCCTTGACGAACCGGTCCTCCTCGTCCGCGGTCAGGTAGTCGATCTGGTCGGTGACCCGGCCGTCGATGACCTTCCGGTACGGCGTCTCGATGAAGCCGAACGGGTTGACCCGGGCGAACGTGGACAGCGCGCCGATGAGGCCGATGTTCGGGCCTTCCGGCGTCTCGATCGGGCACATCCGGCCGTAGTGGGACGGGTGCACGTCCCGGACCTCGAAGCCGGCCCGCTCGCGGGACAGACCACCCGGGCCGAGCGCGCTCAGCCGGCGCCGGTGGGTCAGGCCCGCCAGCGGGTTGGTCTGGTCCATGAACTGGGACAGCTGCGACGTACCGAAGAACTCCTTGATCGCCGCCACCACCGGGCGGATGTTGATCAGGGTCTGCGGCGTGATCGCCTCGACGTCCTGGGTGGTCATCCGCTCGCGGACGACCCGCTCCATCCGGGAGAGACCCACCCGGACCTGGTTCTGGATCAGCTCGCCCACGGTGCGCAGGCGACGGTTGCCGAAGTGGTCGATGTCGTCGGCCTCGTAGCCCTCCTCACCGGCGTGCAGCCGGCAGAGGTATTCCACGGTGGCGACGATGTCGTCCTCGGTCAGCGTCCCGGTGGTGATCGGCACGTCCAGCTCGAGCTTCTTGTTGAACTTGTATCGCCCGACCTTGGCGACGTCGTACCGCTTCGGGTTGAAGAAGAGGTTGTCCAGCAGGGTCTGGGCGTTCTCGCGGGTCGGCGGCTCGCCGGGGCGGAGCTTGCGGTAGATGTCGAGCAGAGCCTCGTCCTGCCCGGCGATGTGGTCCTTCTCGAGCGTGGTCATCATCAGCTCGGACCAGCCGAACTTCTCGCGGATGCGCTCCGCGGACCACCCGATGGCCTTGAGCAGGACGGTGACGGCCTGCCGGCGCTTGCGGTCGATGCGAACGCCGACCGTGTCGCGCTTGTCGATGTCGAACTCCAGCCAGGCACCCCGGCTCGGGATGACCTTGACGCTGGAGAGGTCGCGGTCGGAGGTCTTGTCCGGCTGCTTGTCGAAGTACACGCCCGGCGAGCGGACGAGCTGGCTGACCACGACGCGCTCGGTGCCGTTGATGATGAAGGTGCCCTTCGGCGTCATCATCGGGAAGTCACCCATGAACACCGTCTGGCTCTTGATCTCGCCGGTGGTGTTGTTGGTGAACTCCGCGGTCACGAACAGCGGCGCGCAGTAGGTCAGGTCCTTCTCCTTGCACTCCTCGATCGAGGCCTTGACCTCGTCGAAGCGCGGAGCCGAGAAGGAGAGCGACATGGTGCCGGAGAAGTCCTCAATGGGACTGATCTCGTCGAGGATCTCCGCGAGACCCGAGCGTGCGTGCGGGTCGTCCGCCGACCGGCCCTGCCAAGCCTCGTTGCCGACGAGCCAGTCGAAGGACTCGTTCTGAATGGCGAGGAGGTTGGGGACCTCGAGGTGTTCGGTGATCCGACCGAAAGAAACTCGGCGGGGCGCGAATGCGCTCGACGTACGACTGGTCTTCGCAGGGCGGGAAGCTGCCAAGATGCGTCCTTCCGAGGACCGGTGCTGCAGAACGGCTGGTACGCGTGCACTCCAATGACCCCACCAGAAACATCCACAATCGGACATTTCCGAGCAGGGGTCAATTCGGAAGGCAGCGCAAACTAGCAGTGTAGCCGAGAGGCTAACCGCTGTCCAGCCCACCCCGCAGGTCGTCGCGGAACAAGCCCTGGGACCTCGGAAAACCGGGTCGACCGGGCCGCTCGGAACGCGACGCTCCTGCCGGTCCGCTCGGGTGCCGCAGCGGCGGTGCTGCCGTTGCCCATACCCGAGAGGCGGCCGTTGCAAGCGCGGAAGGTCTTGCTGATGTTCAGCGTGCCTGGCAGGTCGGTGCCGCGTCAAGGGCCGGTTACCGCTCGGGGTGTCTTTCCCACCGACGGGCTACCGGCAGAGGTCGCTGACCGGCCGATGAGAGGACGCTGTACGCCCTGCTCACGCCGTCCGCCGGCGGGCGGCACCAACACGGCGGGCGGCGACCCGGTCTCCCGGATCACCGCCCGCCGCGACGCGGTGTGCCCCGGCTCACGTGAGCCGGACGCGCGTCAGGTCAACTGCAAGGTCACTTGAGGGTGACCTTGGCGCCCTCGCCCTCGAGCTTGGCCTTGGCCTTCTCGGCGGTCTCCTTGTTGGCCTTCTCCAGGACGGCCTTCGGAGCGGCCTCGACCAGGTCCTTGGCCTCCTTGAGGCCCAGGCCGGTCAGCTCGCGCACGACCTTGATGACCTGGATCTTCTTGCCACCGTCGGCGTCGAGGATGACGTCGAACTCGTCCTTCTCCGGCTCGGCCTCGGCGGCCGGGGCACCCGGACCGGCCGGGCCGGCCATGGCGACCGGAGCGGCGGCGGTGACCTCGAAGGTCGCCTCGAACTGCTTCACGAACTCAGAGAGCTCGATCAGCGTCATCTCCTTGAACGCGTCGAGCAGCTCGTCGGTGCTGAGCTTCGCCATGTCTGGCGTCCTTTCTCAAGTGAAAACTAAGAACGTGGGTGCGCCGGGTGGCCTCAGGCCGCCTCGGCGCCCTCCTTCTCGCGCTTGTCCTGCAGGGCGGCCGCCAGACGCGCGGTCTTGGCGAGCGGAGCCTGGAACAGGGCCGCGGCCTTGCTCAGGTTGCCCTTCATGGCGCCGGCCAGCTTGGCCAGCAGCACCTCGCGGGACTCCAGGTCGGCGAGCTTCGTGACCTCGGCCGCGGAAATGGCCTTGCCCTCGAAGACACCGCCCTTGATGACGAGCTTCGGGTTGGCCTTCGCGAAGTCGCGAAGCCCCTTCGCCGCCTCGACGACGTCGCCCGAAACGAAAGTCAGCGCGGTAGGACCGGAGAACAGCTCGTCGAGGCCGGAGATGCCCGCATCGGCCGCGGCACGCTTGGCCAGCGTGTTCTTCGCGACCGTGTAGCTGGTCTCCTTACCGAGCGAGCGCCGCAGCTGGGTGAGCTGCGAAACCGTGAGCCCGCGGTACTCGGTCAGCACGGTCGCTCCCGCGTTGCGGAAGCTCTCGGTCAGCTCGGCGACGGCCGTGGCCTTGTCGGCCCGGATCGGCTTGTCCGCCATGTCCCTCCTCTCTCGTTGCTCGGAGCTGGTACGCCGGCGGCGAGCCGAGGCTCGACGACGGCGGCGGAGGCATCACGACAACGAAAAAGCCCCGGCGCAGGGCGCACGGGGCGAGGGCCGGGGCACGGGCACAGTCGGCGGACCGTGGGTGACACCGAGTTTCGCTTACCGCCCTGCGCGGGTCGCCCGTCGTCGCGGGACCTTCGACCGTGCCGGAGCACGGTGACCAGCGGTCTTTGGGTGGAACTACCGCACCAGGTTACGCGACGCGCGCCGCAGCACCAAATCAGCCGGAGTGCTCCCGGTCACCAGAGGTCAGGACCGGGTGCGCCGCTCCCACGCGTAGCCGGTCAACGCCACCGCCGTCCAGGCCACCGCCCAGCCGGTGAGCAGCAGACCGACCCCGGCCGCGCCGGTGATCAGCACGGCCACGCCGTACCCGGCGCTGCGGGTCACGGCCCGGCTGGCCAGCGCGCCGAGCGCCACCGCGAGCCGGGCCACCGCCGTAGCGGACGCCGAGGACGAGCAGGCCGGCCGGCACCGGCGCCAGCGCCCGTCCGGTACGCAGGAAGCTGGTCAGCCGCAGGCGGACCAGCGCGATCACCGGGCCGCCTGCGGCGCCGGCCCGGGCCGGGCGGAGTCCCCGGCCTCGGCGCCGGCCTGCTCCGGGGAACCGGATCAGGCCGTCCTCGCCCGCTGAACCTGCATCGGCGCCGGGGCCGGAAGCGCCGGGCGCCAGTGCCCGACGGGCCGGCGGAGGCTGGCACCGGGTGCGTGGCGGGCGGCGGGACGGCGTGTTCGCGTACCCGAATGATCTGGTGGCCGTCGGCGCGCAGGCGGGCGACGGCGGCGACCAGCCCGGCGGCCGGCACCGCCAGCTCGACCACGACGAGGGCCGCGCCGCCCGGCGACGCCTCCTCGGTCACCGTGCCGTCGGCGAGCACCTCGCCGATGATCTCGGGGACCGACTCGCGGGCGGTGGCGTCCAGCTCGTCCCAGGGTTCGTCGAGCACAGCAGGCCGGGCGGACGCAGCAGCGCCTGCACCAGGCCGACCTTCCGCGCGGTGCCCTTTGACAACCGCGGCAGGCGCACGTCGTGGACACGGGTCAGGCCCAGTCGCCCCGCCCACCTGACGAACGGACGGGGCCCCGCCACAGCGTGGTGGCGGGGCCCCGTCCGGGAGTACGCGTGCTCAGCCCTCGGCCGAGTCCTCCTGGAAGTTCTTCACGACCTTCGGGTCGACCGGGACGCCCGGACCCATGGTGGTGGTGAGGGTGACCTTCTTGAGGTAGGTGCCCTTGGCCGCGGACGGCTTGGCCCGCAGCACCTCGTCCAGCACCGCAGCGTAGTTGTCCACCAGCTGGTTCTCCGAGAAGGAAGACTTGCCGATGATCAGGTGCAGGTTGGAGTGCTTGTCCACCCGGAAGGTGATCTTCCCGCCCTTGATGTCCGAGACGGCCTTGGTGACGTCCATGGTCACGGTGCCGGTCTTCGGGTTCGGCATCAGACCGCGCGGGCCCAGGATCCGCGCGATCCGGCCGATCTTGGCCATCTGGTCGGGCGTGGCGATCGCCGCGTCGAAGTCCAGCCAACCGCCCTGGATTCGGGCGACCAGCTCGTCGGTGCCCACCTCGTCCGCACCCGCGGCGACGGCCTCCTCGGCCTTCGCGCCGGCGGCGAAGACGATCACGCGGGCGGTCTTACCGGTGCCGTGCGGCAGGTTGACCGTGCCACGGACCATCTGGTCCGCCTTGCGGGGGTCGACGCCGAGGCGCATCGCGACCTCGACCGTGGCGTCGAACTTGACGTTTGTGGTCTCCTTGGCCAGCTTGACGGCCTCGACCGGGGTGTAGAGCTTCGACCGGTCGATGACCTCGGCGGCCTTGCGGTAGCTCTTGCTGCGCTGCATTTCTGGTGACTCCTGTGGTCTCTGGCGGGCGCGCGGCGGTCGCGGCCCTCCCACTAACAGAAAGATCGGGTGGAGCGGTGAAGCGAGATCAGTCGGCGACGGTCAGGCCCATCGACCGGGCGGTGCCGGCGATGATCTTCTCAGCCTGGTCGATGTCGTTGGCGTTGAGGTCCGCCATCTTCTTCTCGGCGATCTCACGCAGCTGGGCGCGGGTGACCGAGCCGACCTTCTCCTTGTGCGGGACGCCCGAGCCCTTCGGCACGCCGGCGGCCTTGATCAGCAGCCGGGCGGCGGGCGGGGTCTTCAGCACGAAGGTGAACGTGCGGTCCTCGTAGACGCTGATCTCGGCGGGGACGATGTCGCCCCGCTGGGACTCGGTCTGCGCGTTGTAGGACTTGCAGAACTCCATGATGTTCACGCCGTGCTGGCCGAGCGCGGGGCCGACCGGCGGCGCCGGGGTGGCCTGGCCCGCCGGCAGCTGAAGCGTGAACGTCTTGACGAGCTTCTTCTTCGGAGGCATGTCTCTTCCTGGGGCTTGGAACTGGGATTCTCGCCGGTCCGCGGGCGCGCACGGTCAGCACGGTGCGGACAGCCGACGTTCTAGGGTAGCGCAAACCTCTACCGGGTTTTTCGGCGAGGTCGGCGGTCGTCGAAACGCCGCACCGGCGGTCACCCTTTCCGGGGTGACCGCCGGTGCCGGCGTACGTCAGATCTTGGCGACCTGGTTGAAGTTCAGCTCGACCGGCGTCTCCCGGCCGAAGATCGACACCAGCACCTTGAGCTTCTGCTGGTCGGCGTTGATCTCGCTGATCGTCGCCGGCAGCGACGCGAACGCGCCGTCGGTGACGGTGACCGAGTCGCCGACCTCGAAGTCGAGGACCTTGACCTCGGGCTTGGCCTTCTTCTGCTCGGTCTCGACCGCCGGGGCCAGCCACTTGAGCACCTCGTCGAGGCTCAGCGGCGCCGGCCGGTCGGCCCGGTCGGTCGCGCCGACGAAGCCGGTGACCCCCGGGGTGTTCCGGACGCAGGAGTAGGACTCGGCGGTCAGCTCCATCCGGACCAGGATGTAGCCCGGGAAGACCTTCGCCTGGACCTGCGACCGCTTGCCGTTCTTGACCTCGACCTCTTCCCGGGTCGGCACCTCGACCTGGTAGATGAAGTCCTCCATGTCGAGGGAGGTGATCCGGGTCTCGAGGTTGGTCTTGACCTTGTTCTCGTAGCCGGCGTACGAGTGCACCACGTACCAGTCGCCGGGCGCGTAGCGCAGCTTCTGGCGCAGCTCGGCGACCGGGTCGAAGTCCTCGTCCGGGGCCGGCTCGGTGGTCGGGAACTCCGGCTCGCTGGCGGCCTCGACCGACTCGTTGTTGGCCGCCGTCGCCACCGTGGACTGCTCGTCCGGGGTTCCGGCGGTCTCGTCGTACTCAGGCACGCTCGCTCACTTCCGTCAGTATCGCTGTCCGCAGGTCAGCTGGGCTCGCCGAAGACCCACAGCACCGCCTTGGCGAAGCCGTAGTCCAGGCCGGCCACGATCGCCAGCATCACCGCGACGAAGGTGACCACCACGGCCGTGTAGGTCAGCAGCTCCTTGCGGGTCGGCCAGATGACCTTACGCAGCTCTGCCACGACCTCGCGGAAGAACCGCGCGATGCGGGCGAACAGCCCGATCCGCTCGGCGTCCTTGCGGGTCTTCCGGCCCTCGGCCGGCTCGGCCTGCGCCCGCGCACGGGTCGCGGTGCCGCCCCGCGAGACCGGCTCGTCCGCGTCGGTGGCGTCGTCGTCGGCCACGCCGTCGACGGTCGCGTCGTCGTTCAGACGCTCGTCGCCGTCGTCCTCGCCGCGGCGCTTGCTCTCGGCCACTTCGCCCTCCGTGCGGGTATGGGGTCGCACGCCGGGCGGCGTGCGCGGCGTGTTGGTCACGCCGGCCGGACCAACCGTCCCGCGACGGGCCGCGGCCGGCGGACCGGCCGGGAGGGCCCGAACGCCTCGGAACCACCCCACCGATGCCACCACCACGGGCCGGACGCCACCGGTGAGGGCGGCGCGACCCACGGAACGGTCAGGCCTGAGGCGCAGGGGTGACAGGACTTGAACCTGCAGCCTGCGGTTTTGGAGACCGCTGCTCTGCCAATTGAGCTACACCCCTGTGCGGCAACTCACCTCCACCCGGACACGTTGTGCCGAGCGGGGGTCACTTGCCCCACGGCGGACCAGTGTACGGGTAGTCGTGCGACTTTCCCAACCGGTCTGCCCCTCGCGCGTCGGGCGGACCCTCAGCGCGTCGTACGGATCAGTGCCCGAGCCTGCGACAGCACCTTTTCACCCTGGCAGGTGGCGGTGATGTCGAGCCTGGTCAGGCCCTCTTCGGTGACCTCCTTGACCACCGCCGACACCTCGATCTCGGTGCCCTCGTCGGTATCCGGAACGACCACCGGGCGGGTGAACCGGACGCCGAAGTCGACCACCGCGTCCGGCGCGCCGGCCCAGCCGGCCACCGCCCGGCCGACCAGCGCCATGGTGAACATGCCGTGGGCGATGACGCCCGGCAGCCCGACGGCGGTGGCGGTGCGGTCGCTCCAGTGGATCCGGTTGAAGTCGCCCGAGGCGCCCGCGTAGCGGACCAGGTCCGCGCGGGTCACCCGGTACGTCTGGGTGGGCAGCTCCATGTCCTCAGGCCTCCCCGCGTACGACGATCTTGGACCACACGGCGACCACCGGCTCACCGTCCACAGTGCTCACGTCCGTGCGGGTGGTCAGGAAGCCGTGCCCGCCCCGGGTGGTGACCTCCTCGATGGTGCTCACGCACACCAACTCGTCCCCGGCCACCACCGGCCGGGTGTACGCGAACCGCTGGTCGCCGTGCACCACACGGCTGTAGTCGACGCCGAGCGCCGGATCCTCGACGATCTGCCGGCTGGCCGCCATCGTGACGACCACCGGGAACGTCGGCGGCGCCACCACGTCGGGGTGGCCGAGCGCCCGGGCCGCCTCCGGGTCGTGGTGAGCCGGGTCGGTCGCGCCGACGGCGGTGGCGAACTCGCGGATCTTTTCTCGGCCCACCTGATAGGGGGCGGTCGGCGGGTACGTCCGGCCGACGAAGGACGGGTCCAGGGACATGTCGCCGAACCTACACGGAAAACACGAACGCCGATCCGCCCGGTCGGGCGGCCTGGAGGCCACCCGTCAGGTGGATCGGCGTTCGAGAAGCTGCTGCGAGCCGGCTGCGCCGGCCGCGATCAGCGGGTCTCGCGGTGGACGGTGTGCTTGCCGTCCCGGGGGCAGAACTTCTTCAGCTCGATGCGGTCCGGGTCGTTACGGCGGTTCTTGCGCGTGATGTAGTTGCGCTCCTTGCACTCCACACACGCCAAAGTGATCTTCGGCCGGACATCGGTCGCCTTCGCCACGGCGGAGTGCCTTCCTCGCTCACGGATAACAACTACGGCGTGTCAGCGTACGCGCTGACGACGCGGACATGCAAAGTGGGCGCCTGCGGCGCCCATCCCACCGGCCACCGGGCTGACCCGGAGGACGAGAGTAGCGGTGGCCGGACTTGAACCGGCGACACAGCGATTATGAGCCGCTTGCTCTGCCATCTGAGCTACACCGCCGTGGCGGGTCCAGCCGGACCCTCTGAGCCCCCTTACGGAATCGAACCGTAGACCTTCTCCTTACCATGGAGACGCTCTGCCGACTGAGCTAAGGGGGCCTGCTCGATCACCCCGGGGGGTGTCGCGCAGGGGAAACAGTACACGACCGCGTCGTGCAGGTGAAATCGGATCCCCCAGGCGTGTGTCAGCCCTGGTCAGGGCACAACTCGCAGGCGCGGCAGCTCCCCCGCGACCACCGTCTCCGGGTCGACCTGGGCGCCGAACCACGCCTCCAGCCGCTCGTACGGCAGCGGGCGGCTGAACAGGAAACCCTGGCCGATCTCACAACCGATGTCCTGGAGCAGCTCCAGCGTCAGCTCGCTCTCCACGCCCTCGGCCACCACCGCGAGGCCGAACTGCTGGGACAGCGTCACCACCGCGTTGACGATCGCCAGGTCACCCGGATCGGTCGCCATGCCCTGCACGAACGACCGGTCCACCTTCACCTCGTGCACCGGCAGCCGGCGAAGTTGCGCCAGGGACGAGTTCCCCGTGCCGAAGTCGTCCACCGAGAGCCGAACACCCAGGTCACGGAGGCTGCGCAGGGTTGGTATGGGACGTTCGGTGCCGTCCAGGACACCCGCCTCGGTGACCTCCAGCGTCAGCCGCTGCGGCGGTACGCCGTACTCGGCCAGCAGATCGCGTACCAGCGCGGGGAAGCGCTGGTCGGTGAGCGTACGCGCGGCGAGGTTGACCGCGACGGACAGCGGCTGTTCGCCGTGGCTCCAGTCGCGGCTGCGCCGCAGGCTCTCCCGGAGCACGAACTCGGTGAGCCGGCCGAGCTGGCCGGTGTGCTCGGCCACCGCCACGAAGTCGTCCGGCGCGACAGTGCCGTGCGCCGGGTGCTCCCACCGGGCCAGGCACTCCACGCCCACCAGGCGGCGGTCCCGCAGCGTGACCTTGGGCTGGAAGTAGACCTCCAGCTCGCCCTCGTCGAGCGCCCGTTGCAGGTCACCGGCGAGGCCGAGCCGGCGCATCGACCGTGATTCCAGCGCCGGACTGTAGAGCTGGATGCTGCCCGGTACCGACTTCGCCGCGGTGGCCGCCAGGTCGACGCGTTGCAGCAGCGCCACCGCGTCGCTGCCGTGGTCCGGGTGGACGGCCACCCCGACGACCGTGTCCACGTCCAGGGTGAGCGCGTCGAAGACCATCTCGTCGCGGATCTGCTCCCGGATCTGGTTCGCCAGCTCCAGGGCCGCCTCGGCGCTCTCCAACCGCAGCGTCACCAGGAACTCGTCACCGCCGGCGCGGCCGACGAGCGCCGAGGAGGGCGTGCAGGCGCGCAGCCGCTCGGCCACCTCGACCAGCACCTTGTCACCCGCGGCGTGGCCCAGCGACTCGTTCACCTGGCGGAGCCGGTCGACGTCGAAGAGCAGCAGCGCCACCACCTCGCCCGGGGCGCGGATCTTGACCGCCTCCGCCACCGACGAGGTGAGGCGCCGCCGGTTGGGCAGCCCGGTGAGCACGTCGTGCTCGGCGTCGTGTCGCAGCCGGTCGACCAGGCGGGAGTTCTCCAGCGCCACCGCGGCGTGCGCGGCCACCGTCTCGAAGACGGGGATGTCGCCGGGAGCGAAGTGACCGATGTCGCTGAGCCGGTTGGTCACCTCGAGCGTGCCGATCACGGCCTGACCGGAACGCAGCGGCACGACGATGGCGTCCTTTACCCGCTCCTCCCCCGCGGTCTGCCGCAACGCGGGATCGCCGCCGAGCCAGCGGCCGAACGAGAGGGTGCGCCCCTTCTTGCGTACCTGCTGCCGCAGGCTCGCCGGGGTCGGCGCCAGGTCCAGCAGGCCGGGGGTGTCCACCCGGGCGGTGAGCAGCACCTCGGGATGCCGGCCCTGGGCGGGCAGCCAGAGCGTCGCGTACTCGGCCTGCATCAGCGCGCGTACCCGGTCGAGCAGGATGTCGGCGAGCGACCGCTCGGTGCCGGAGGCGAGAAGCCGGGTGAGCTCGTACATCCCGGCCAGCGTCCGATGCTGGCGGAAGAACTGGGAGTAGGAGTGGTAGACCAGGACCAGGCCGCTGAAGAGGGCGGCGAGCAGCAGGGCCGACCACCACGTCGTCCGCAGGGCGATCAGGACGAGCAGGCCGATCGCCGCGTTGATGGCGGCGGTGAGCAGAGCGGTCGGCATGCTGCGCAGCGCGTCCCGCCCGGCCGGCCAGCCCTGGAGCAGCACGTGCACACCGACCACGCTCACGAGGCTGACCAACGTGACCACGCAGACGGCGAGGAACAGCGAGCCCCACGTCACCGGGCCGACGTTGCGCAGCGGTGGCAGCGCCAGGAGGACGAGACTGGCCAGCGAGGTCGCGGCGGCGGCCTTGGCGACGTTGAACCAGAGCTTCGCCGCGCCGAAGCGGTGCGAGACGCTCCAGACCAGCACCGAGAGTGTGTAGATCAGGACGACAGTCAACGGGGGCAGGAAGTAGAGCGCCACGATGAGTGGCACCTCGGTCAGCGTCACGCCCACCGACTGGCGCCGGACGTAGACGTTTAGCGCAGCGAAGCTGGTCCCCGCCATGACGACGAAGAACACGAAGGCGAGCGGCCACTTGCCGAACGGCTGATCGGCAACCAGCGCGACGCAGGTGCCGAAGACCACCGCCAGCAGCGCCAGAGGGGCGGTGACGAGCCAGGCACGTTCCGTCGACCTGCGAGGTCGGCCCTGGCCTGCCATGCCCCTCCTACCCGAGACGCCGTCCGCCGGGGGGCGGACGGCTCGATGATTCAGCGCAGGGTGCCCATCGTCCAGACGATGTCGCCGAGTTGCGCGCCACCGGTGCCGGGAATGACGCCGAAGGCGCCTGCGACGGCGGCGAGCACGAGGAGCGAGCCGAACAGGCGGCCCAGCGTTCGACCAGACATGATTGCTCCTGTCGGGAGATTGCCACAGAGGGACGGTGAAGGTTTCCCGATCGTGCCACAACGCCGGGGGGCAGAAAAGCGAAGAGGAGCCGCCCAGCCCGAGTAGCTGTCAGGTTCCGCCGTTCGGCCCGGCCGACCACGACACGCAGCCAGGTCACGGGGGTGCAGGGAGTTCAGCCGCTTCGTCCACTGCGGATTCCTGCCTTCACCCACGAAGGGGATCAAGTCACGCGAAACCCACACCGCCAGCCCTGAGTGGCCCGGCCGGCTCCGCCTGGCCGATCCGCCCCGGCAGCACGCCACCGGACCCGCGGCCATTGACCACCATACCTGTCTGTGTCATGAACGCCAGAGGACGATTCCCTCATTCACGCGCGAACCCCTCAGTAGGCCCGGCAGCCCCGGCCGGTCTGTTCGCCGGAGGAAGCGCTCGCCGGACCGGCCGCGCTGCTACTGACGAGTTCCGCGCCCGCACACAGCCAGCTCCGGGCGCTCGCACCTTCTGCTGGGATCAGTCAGCACCTATAGACAAGAAGATCATCAGCCAAGGGGCTGCTTCCGTGATCGGCCGGGGTCCCCGCAGGACCTCAGGCGGTTGAAGATCAAGTTAGGCCCGCGTACCGACCGGGTCAGCCACCGGACCGGCGACGAGCGGCCCGCCACCGCTCAGGGTCCAGGGTCTGGCGAACTCCTGACATCGCCACGTGCGCGAGGTCCCCTTCGGCTGCCTGTCGGTCGATCCGACCAACCGACTGGAAGCCCAGCTTCTGCAGCACCCGGATGGACGGGTGGTTGTCCCGAACGGCGTCGGCGCGGATTTCCCGGACGCCGGGCTGGGCGACAAGGTGGTCCAACAGCAGGGTCGCCGCCCGGGTCGCCACTCCCCGGCTCTGCCGGCCCGGTAGGACGGTGAAGTAGATCTCGACGACGCCGGGAGCCTCCGTCGGGGCGGCACCCACCGAACCGACATAGCTGTCGTCGGAAGCGTCGGCGATGGTCAGGGACAGGACCTCGTCTTCGGTGCCGTACGACGAGATGACGTAGTCGAGCATGGCCCGCGCGCCCTCGGCGGACTTCTGCTCTGGGGTGAACGCCATGTACCGGGTGGCGTCGGGGTCGGTCAGGAAGCGCGCGAAGGCGTCCAGGTCCGCAGGCTTGTGCGGCCGGATCACGATGTCGCCGTCGCGGATCGATGGCGGGCAGGTCAGTTGCACTCGGTGTGACTCCTGAACAGGCTGGGCTGGCGGATGGCGGCCGTCGACGACCGCGGCACCGAGCGACCCTAACAACCCATGCTGGAGCCGCCGACCACTTTCCGGCGGGCGCCGACGGCGGCGGTCAGGCCCGGATCAATTCAGGCGGCGGATCCGGCTGCCCCAGGACGGATCGCTGCCCACCGCGTCGCTCGGCATCGGGACTCTCCCGCCCTACCGGGAATGTTCACCGGTCTCGCTCTGGTCATCGGAGCCGTGAGAGGGACGCCGGATCGGCTTGATCTCGATGACACGCATGTGACACAGCCAGCGAGATCGAGCGGGCTAGAGCAGGACTGAGTGAGACTCACGAGGGAGGCCCCTGACCGGCGTTCTCGCTGGTCAGGGGCCTCTTTGTGCACTGGTGGCGGGTAGAGGATTCGAACCTCTGTAGCTTTCGCGACGGATTTACAGTCCGCTCCCATTGGCCGCTCGGGCAACCCGCCAGGGCACGCCACCGCGTCGCAACGCGGCAGCGGAAGCAAGGATAGCGGTTGCCCCCGGCACTGCCGCAACCGGGTACCGTCAGGAGGTCCCACGCTGGTCAGCGCGGGACGGACCAGGACAGACCGCCGGACAGCAGGAGCATGAGCATGGCAGCGAACCCGTCGTTCGACATCGTGAGCAAGGTCGACCGGCAGGAGGTCGACAACGCCGTCCGCCAGTCGGAGAAGGAGCTCTCGACGCGGTTCGACTTCCGGGGCACCAGCGCGGAGATCTCCTGGGCGGGCGAGGAGGCGATCAGCCTCCAGGCGGAGACCGAGGAGCGGGTCCGGGCCGCGCTGGACGTCTTCAAGGAGAAGTTGGTCAAGCGGAACATCTCGTTGAAGTCGCTCGACGCCGGCGAGCCCCGGCAGTCGGGCAAGATCTTCAAGATCGACGCCAAGGTGGTGCAGGGCATCGACTCGGACAAGGCCAAGGCGATCAGCAAGAAGATCCGCGACGAGGGCCCGAAGGGCGTGCAGGCGCAGATCCAGGGCGACCAGCTCCGCGTCACCGGCAAGAAGAAGGACGATCTCCAGTCCGTCATCACGCTGCTCAAGGGTGAGGACTTCGGGCTGGCGCTCCAGTTCACCAACTATAGGTAAGGAGGATCCGGCCGGCCCGGCGATCGGGCCGGCCGCGCCTTGTTACCTGGGCAGACTTCGTCACCAGTGGTCGTCGTTGGTCGCTCACGATCGGCCTCCGACGGCCTGGCGACGGCCTGGGCCTGGTCCTCGTCGGTCCGCCCGAAGCCCACACCCCGCTCGCTCTGTGCCCTCGTTGTAGTTCTGGGCGCTACGTCTCGCGGTCTTCATCCGCGTCTGTGGTCCCTGGCGACTGTCCGCGCCAACGGGCCGGCGTGTCCTCGTCCCACATTTGCTGTCACGGTAGCTGCGGGCAACCGCTGCCGGGCTTCCCCACTGCCAGGAGACTCCCACATCGCCCTGGCCTGCGGTGGTCGTGATCTGAGGCCAGGCGGGTGACTCTCCCCGGGGCCGAATGCGACGCCCAGGACACCTTGTTGCCGAGCCTCGACCGCGGCGGCAGTCTTGACCTGCCATTTCCTCGGGTACCGCTGGCAGTTGTCGGTCATCGGTGGTCAGTTTCTGCCGGCCTAGGGCGGCCCGCGCTGGGCCTTGGTTGTAACGCCTCCGACGCCTGCGACTAAGTACCGGGCAGACGGCGTCGAGAGAGGGAGATCGAGTGGATGACGACGACAACTTCACCGAGGACCTGAGACAGATCGCTAAGGACCCGGCGGTCTTCAGGGCGTACTACAAGGCACACGTCAGCGCCGTGCAGAACTACCTGGCCCGGAGGGTTGCGGATGCCGAGCGGGTGGCAGACCTGACCGCCGACGTGTTCCTTGCCGCGATCTCCGCGGCCCCAAGCTACCGGGCAGCGAAAGGAACCCCGCTGGGATGGACCTACGGCATCGCCCGGAACGTGCTCCTCACAGACCTTCGGCGCACCGAGCGCGAGCGGCGGGCCGTTAATCGTGTCGCCGGCGGAAGGTTACTCAGCGACGATGACATCGCGCGTCTAGAGGAACGCATTGATGCGCAGGCCTCCTTACGGCAAATGATGCCCGCGATCGATGAGCTACCTGAAGGCGAGCGGGCCGTCCTGGAGCTCGTTGCTGTCGACGGGCTAACCATTCGAGATGCGGCCGCCGCGCTGCGAATTACCGCCGTAGCGGCACGTGTCCGGCTGCACCGCGCCCGCCGGCACCTGAACAACTCTGCCGACAAAGCCAACGATGTCACCACCTACCCCCTCCTGGAGGCATTGCAGTGAACCAACCGGAAACGTTCGAAGACCGTCTGCTGGCGGTACTTGAAGCCGAAGTGGCAGAAATGGCAGCCCGATCAACTGCCGGACATAAGCACCGCAGGAGCCGTGCGCGACGCGTCGGTGTACTGGCGGGGGCGGGAGCCCTCGCTGTGGCTGGCGCGGTTGGCGTGCCCGTAGTCCTCGGCCAGCAGGCGGGCTCGACTGCCTGGGCCGTCGAGAGTCGGGACGACGGCTCGGTCGAGGTGAGGATTCGGGAATTCAAGGACCCCGCAGGGCTGGAACGGCGCCTGGCAAAGGCCGGAATTGCTGCCTATGTCACTTTCGTGCCGCAGGGAAAGGTCTGTTTTCAAAGTGAAGGCCAAGGCTCAATTGCTGACTACTCGCCCCGCGTTTTGGCAATGAATGCCGAGAAGCAGGCATCCTTCGTCGTTCGTCCCGATCAGCTTAGGGTCGGGGAACGTCTGCAACTGATGGGGGCCTCTGACAACAACGGCAGGCTGGGAGCAGTCCTGGTGAACGTCGTGCACGACGGAGAACGGTGCAAGGTGCAGACGGCGGAGAAGAGAATCGTCAACCTGTGGCAGCTGGAGAAGCAGGAGGCGTGGCGCACCCCGTCCCCGGCTCCTTCGGCACCGTCATCGCCTGCCCCGCACAGCTCAGCACACCCGTCGGCGACGCCAACGCGATAGATCCAAAGCCATCCCGGTTGCCGTCGACCCGCCCTCCAGGGGAGCGGGCTGCCGCCCGGCCCGCCACGTCAAGCGGACCTTGACGCCTCGTACGGATGCTGGCGGGTCGGGCGGGGGTCTGCTCGGCTTGCCCGGGTCGATGGCAGGCGGGATGGCCTACCGCAACCACCCACGGACCGCGACCCGCCCGCGCTGCCCGTCAACCTGGTCGTCCACGGACGCACGAACGTCGCGATGGACCGCCACACCTTCAACCGGGACTACTGGCATCCTGCCCTGACGGCCGCCGGCATCCAATCGTCGCGGGCCACCGGAATGCACGCCCTGCGGCACTTCTACGCCTCGGTCCTGCTCGACGCCGGGGAGAGCGTCAAGGCGCTGTCGGAGTACCTGGGCCACGCCGACCCGGGTTTCACCCTGCGCACCTACACCCACCTCATGCCCACCAGCGAGGACCGCACCCGGCGAGCCGTCGACAAGGTGCTCGGGTCGCCCTCGGACGGCCTGGCGACGGCCTAGCTGCGATCGTGGCGGAGTTTTGGCTGCTCATGGGCGGTATCTCTCCAGTTCACCAACTACCGGTGAGCACGACCGCGTCGTGGCCGGGACCGGGCCGGTCACCGGCCACGACGCGGGTCAGCGGCCCCGCAGCGGCCGGAACCCGGGCCCGCATCTCGGCCGCGAACAGCTCCGGCTCCTCCCAGGCGGCGAAGTGCCCGCCCCTGTCGACCTCGTTGAAGTACGCGACGCCGGGGTAGACCGCCTCGACCCAGCTGCGCGGCGCCGCCCAGATCTCGTCGGGGAACGCGGTGAATGCGACGGGCACCTTGGCCGGCGGCGGGGCCTGGCCGGCCTCCTTGGCGGCGGCCAGGAACCGGCCGAACTCCCAGTACCACCGGGCGGACGAGGCGCCGGTGCCGGTCAGCCAGTAGAGCGTGATGTTGTCGACGACGCTGTCCCGGGTCAGGCCACCGACCGGTGTGCCGTCGACGAACGCGCGGGAGATCTTGTAGTAGCTGTCGGTGTCGTGGTCGAGCATCCAGGCGGCCAGCCCGACGGGTGTGTCCAGCAGCGAGTAGCCGATGGTCTGCGGCCGGGTGGTCTGCTCCAGGAAGTAGCCGAACCCATCCGTCGTGAACAGCTGGAGCGCGTCGTGTGCCGTGCGTTCCTGCTCGGACTCCGCCGGCAGCTCGTCCTTGAGGTCGATCGCCCCGGCGAGCAGGTTGACGTGGACGCCGAGCAGCCCGTCCGGTCCCTGGCGGGCCATCGCGTCGGTGACGGCGGCGCCCACGTCGCCGCCCTGGGCGACGTAGCGGGTGTAGCCGAGGCGGCGCATCAGCTCGGCCCAGGCGGCGGCAATGCGGCCGTTCTCCCAGCCGGGTTCGGTCGGCGTACCGGAGAAGCCGTAGCCGGGCACGGACGGCAGCACCAGGTGGAAGGCGTCCTCGGCGGTGCCGCCGTGGGCGGTAAGGTCGGTGAGCGGACCGACGACCCCGAGCAGTTCCACCACCGAGCCCGGCCAGCCGTGCGTCATGATCAGCGGCAGGGCGTTCTCGTGCTTCGACCGTACGTGGACGAAGTAGATCTCCACGCCGTCGATGGTGGTGGTGAACTGCGGCAGGGCGTTCAGCCTCGTCTCGCAGGCGCGCCAGTCGTACTCGTTCGTCCAGTAGTCGGCCAGCGCTCGGACGGTCGCGAGCTGCACACCCTGCGAGCGGTCGTCGACCAGTTCCCGGCTGGGCCAGCGGGTCGCCGCGATCCGGCGGTGCAGGTCGACGATGGTCTCGTCCGGCGTGTCGAGCCGGAAAGGGTGGATGTCGTCGGTGGCCATGGCCTGCACCTTTCGCGTCGAGTGGAATGGGCGCGGAACACCGGCGGGTAACGATCAGTCTGGCAGGGGCCGGACGCCCGCCGGGCCGGAACGACGTTCCCGCCGGTTGCCACCGTTTCCAGCCCTGTTTCTGCCGTCAGGCGACTTCCTTGGGGTACGGGCCGGGCATACGGTCGGGTGGGAGCATGACGCCCACGATGCTCCTCCCCTATCGGCCGGTGCTCGGTCAACCGGTGCTGCGCCGGCTGCTGCCCGGGCTCGCGGCCTCCGCTCTCGGTGACGGGCTCGCCCTGGTCGCGGTGACGTGGCTGGCCCTGCAACTCGCCCCCACGGGGCAGCGCAGCACCTGGACGGCGTTCGCGGTGGCCGCGTACACGCTGCCGGGGGCGGCCGGCACGCTGCTGATCGGGCGGTGGCTGGGTGGGCGGAGCGGGGCCCAGCTCGCCGGCTGGGACGCGACCGTGCGGGCCGCAGCGTTGGGGGCGATCCCGGCCGCCCACCTCGCCGGGGTGCTGGACGTCGGCCTCTACGTCGCCTTGCTCGCGGTGTCCTCACTCCTGCATCCCTGGGGGTCGGCCGGTCGCTTCACGCTCGTGGCCGAGCTTCTGCCACGGCGGCACCACCTGGCCGCGAACGCGCTGCTCGGCGTGTTCGGCCAGGCGGCGACGATCGTCGGCCCACCGCTCGCCGGTCTCCTCATCGCCTGGGCGGGCGCGGTGTGGGTGATCGCGATCGACGCGGTCAGCTTCGCCGTGCTGGCCGTCAGCTACCGCCTCGTCGTCCCGGCCGTCCGCCGTGGCAGCGCCGTCCGCCGTGGAGGCGCCGTCCGGAGTGGAGGCGCCCGCCGTGAAGGCAGCGTCCGCCACCCGGCCGGAGCCCAGCACGAGGACGGAGACCGCGAGGGCGGAGACCGCCACGAGGACCCGACGGCCGGACCGTCCCGTACGTCGGGATGCCGGATCATCGCGCGGGACCGGTCGCTGCTCGGCCTGCTGTCGCTGTCCTTCGCGTTCTTCTTTCCACGCTGCTGGCGTGCGCGGTGGCGATCCTCGCGCTGGGCCTGGCCGCCGCCCGGCGGCGCGGAGCGGGTGGTGACCGCCGGCGGGTGAGCGGTCAGGCGGCGAGCGACTGCTCGGCGCGTACCGCTGTGGCTTCGGCCCGGGCGATCGGGCCACCGGGCAGCGCGGCGACCGCGGCCCCGACGGCGACCGCCACCCCGGCGAAGACGAACGCCCACGAGACGCCACCGGCGTGATCGATGATCAGGCCCGCGACCGAGCCGCCGGCGGCGCTCGCCGCGACCGACATGGTCACCACCCAGGTGTACGCCTCGTTCAGCATGCCGGACGGGGTGATCCGTCCGACGAGTGTGTTCTCCAGGGTGAGGGCGGGGGCGATGGCCGCGCCGCCGAGCACCAGCGCGACGCCCAGCGCCGCCGGGTCGGGAATGAACGCGAAGACGACGAGGCTGGCCGCGACGGTGCCGAGCAGCCAGGCGAACTGGCGGGTCATGTTGGCGGCGGGCTTGCGTACGCCGAACCAGAAACCACCGATGGCGCTGCCGATGCCCCAGACGGCGAGCAGGACGCCGGCCAGGCTCTCGGGGTCGTCGGCGCCGGAGTTTCCGGCGAAGGCCGGGACGATGACGCCGGAGGCGCCGAACGCGATGCCGAGGCTCGCCACGCAGAGCAGCAGCGCGGGGAAGCCGCCGAGCCGCAGCGGGCCGAGGCCCCGGGCGTGGTGCTCTCGCGCGTGCGGGCGCCAGCCGCGCATGACCCGGCCGAGCGCGACGGTGCCGGTGCCGACCAGGGTGACCACCGCGGCGCCGACGAGCGCGGCGGAGGCGTCGGCGAACAGCACGAAGCCCGCCACCAGCAGCGGGCCGACCACGAACACGACCTCGAACAGCGTGGTCTCGGCGGCGAGCGCGGTGTTGCGCAGGTGCCCCCGGCCGGTGGCGGGGGCGGTGAGGTCGTTCCAGGCGCCTCGGATCGCGGCGGTCAGCGGCGGATACGTGGCGCCGGCCAGGCCCGCGGCCAGGTAGATCAGCCCGAGGTTGCCGCTGTCGGAGCGGGTGGCGACGAGCAGCCCGATCAGGGCGAGCGGGTGGGCGAGCGCGGTGGCCAGCAGGACGGGAGCGGGTCCGACCCGGTCGGCGATCCGGCCGGCGACCGGGCTGAGTGCGGCACCGGAGAGCGCGTAGATGCCGCCGGCGACGGCGGCCAGGGAGTACCGGCCGGTGACCTGCTCGACGACGAGCAGCAGCGCCAGCGGGGTCATGCCGATCCCGAGCCGGCCGATGATGCCGAGGATCAGCAGCATCGGCGCGCCAGGGATCCGCCAGACGCCCTGGTACTGGCGCAGTGCGGCCACGGTCGACCTCCAGGAGGGTAATGAGCGGGAGACGTTTCGACCCTAACGGCGCGGCAGGACCGGGGGAAGCGCATTGTGCCCGGACACACCACCGCGCCCGCGTCGTGCGACGCGGGCGCGGCGGGGCGTACGGCGGGTCAGCGCTGGAACTGCACCGGCCCGGAGTTGCGGGCCATCTGCTCCAGGCGGGCCACCCGCTGCTCCATCGGCGGGTGGGTGGCGAACATCGCGGCGATGCCGCCGCCCCGCTTGAACGGGTTGTCGATCATCAGGTGCGCGGTGCTGGCGAGCTGGCCCTGCGGCGCCAGCGGGCGCGCCTGCGTACCCCTGTGGATCTTGCGAAGGGCGCTGGCAAGGGCCAGCGGGTCGCGGCTCAGCTCGGCGCCCGACTGGTCGGCCTGGTACTCCCGGCTCCGGCTGATCGCGAGCTGGATCACCGTGGCGGCGATCGGGCCGAGGATCAGCGTGAGCAGCAGCACGGCCGGGTTCGGGCCGTCCTCGTCGTCGGACGAGCCCAGCGGGATGAACCAGGCCAGGTTCGCCAGCATGGTGATGATGCCGGCCAGGCCGGCCGCCACGCTGGAGATCAGGATGTCCCGGTTGTAGACGTGGGACAGCTCGTGGCCGATCACGCCGCGCAGCTCCCGGTAGTCCAGGATCTCCACGATGCCCTGGGTGACGCAGACCGCCGCGTTCTCCGGGTTACGACCGGTGGCGAACGCGTTGGGCTGCGACGTCGGGCTGACGTAGAGCCGGGGCATCGGCTTCCCGGCCAGCGTGGAGAGCTCCCGCACCATCTGGTACAGCTCGGGGAACTGTGCCTCGCTGACCGGTTGCGCCTTCATCGAGCGCAGTGCGAGCTTGTCGGAGAAGAAATAGGTGACGCCGTTCATCAGCAACGACACGACGACGGCGATGACGAGACCGCCGCTACCGCCGAACCAGTAGCCGACCGCGAGGATCAGCGAGGTCAACAGGCCGAGCAGCGCTGCGGTCTTGAGACGGTTGTGATGCACGATCTCTCCTTCGGTGCACGGACCCTTGCGGGAGGCCCGCTGACCGGTTCAACACACCGGTACCCGTCAACCATCCGGCTCATGGCTGAAAGTTGGCTGGATGTTGCTGTGCGCAGGCTGAAGCGGTCGCCCATCCGGGCAGGAACCGGTCAGCGCGCCGCCACGTCCAGCACGATCTGCGGTGCGAAACCGATCACCACCGCCGCGGCGGTGGCGACGCCGAGCGCCAACACCACGGTCCGGGCGGGCCGGACCGCCGCCGCGCCGGCCGGCGTCGCGTAGAGGGACGCGGTGACCCGCAGGTAGTACGCCAGGCCGATCACCGCGTTGAGCGCCACCACCAGCGCCAGCCATCCCGCGTGCCCGGCCAGCAGCGCGCGTACCACAGTCACCTTGGCGAACAGCCCGGCCAGGCCCGGCGGGAGTCCGGCGAGCCCGATCAGCGCCAGCGCGAACGCGCCGCCCACCCACGGGTGCCGCCGCGCCGCGCCGCTCAGGTCGGCGAGCGTGCCGCCGTCACCGTCCGCCGGGCGCAGCGCCACCACCGCGGCGAACGCGGCCAGTTCCAGCAGCACGAAGAAGATCGCGTACGCGACGGCTGCGGCGTACGCGGCCGCCCGCGCGTCGCCGGTGCGGCCCGCGGACAGCGCCAGCGCGCCCAGCGGGGCCAGGATGTAGCCCGCCTGGGCCACCGACGACCAGGCCAGCAACCGCACGGTACGCCGCTGCCGCAGCGCCACCAGGTTGCCGACGGTCATGGTCAGCACCGCCAGCGCTGCCAGCACCGGACCGGTCAGGTCACCCGGCAGCGCCCGCTGCACCACCGCCAGCAGCGCCACCACGCCGCCGAGCTTCGAGGCGGTCGACAGGTACGCGGCCACCGGCAGGGGCGCGCCGTCGTACGTGGCGGGGGCCCAGGCGTGGAACGGCACGGCGGCGACCTTGAACGCCAGCCCGGCCACCACGAGGGCCACCGCGACGCCGGTCAGCGGCAGATCGGTCAGGTCGGCGCGGGCGGCCAGGGTGGCGCCGAGCCGGTCCAGGTGCAGCGTGCCGGTGACCGCGTAGAGCAGCGCCGCGCCGAGCAGCGTCACAGTGGTGGCGACCACGCTCACCACGAAGAACGTCACCGCCGCCTCGGCACCGGCGAGGCTGTCCCGCCGCAGCCCGACCAGCACGTACAGCGGCAGCGTCAGCGTCTCCAGCGCCACGATCAGCGTGATCAGGTCACCGGCGGCGCCGAGCACCACGCCGCCGGTCATCGCGCAGGCGAGCAGGAAGCAGTACTCGCCGACCGGGGTACGACCGGCGCGCAGCAGCGGGCCGGACAGCGCCAGCACGCCGAGCGTGAGCAGGGCGATCACGGCACCGACCAGTGCGGCCCGGCCGCCCCACACCCAGGAACAGTCGTCACCGACGCAGAACGTGCGCCGCTCACCGGCCGCCCCGACCAGTGCCGCGCCGGCCGCGGTGCCGGCCGCGCCGAGCGCCGCCATCGCCACCGTGACGGCGGGCCGGGCCACCAGCAGGTCGAACAGGAGCACCAGCACGGCCGTGCCGGCGGCCAGGTACGCGGGCAGCATCGCCACGTTGTCGACCGGCTGGACCAGGCTCATGGGACGACCCCCAGCAGTGCCTCCACCGGACCGGAGGCGTACGACAGCACGAGCGCCGGGGCCAGACCGACCGCGAGCGCGAGCAGCACGAGCGGCGCCCAGGCGGTCAGCTCCGCCCCGGCCAGCCCGGGTGCGAGACCGGCCACCGCCGGGCTGGGCCGGCCGTGCGTGACCCGGCGCAGCAGCCGCAGGAAGTACGCGGCGGTGAGCGCCCCGCCCAGCGCCGCCAGCCCGGCCAGCGTGAGCCAGAGCGGGCCGCCCCGCTGCACGGCGGCGACCACTGCGAACGCCTCACCCCAGAACCCGGCCAGGCCGGGCAGCCCCAGCGAGGCGACCGCCGCGAAGCCGAGCAGCCCGGCCAGCCGGGGCGCGGTCTCCCGCAGCCCGGACAGCTCGGCCAGCGAGCCGGTGTGCGCGCGGTCCTTGACCGCACCGGCCAGGAAGAACAGCAGGCCGGTGATGACGCCGTGGGCGATGTTGCCGATCAGCGCGGCCTGGATTCCGGTGGCGGTGAGCGTGGCGACCCCGAGCAGCACGAAGCCCATGTGCCCCACGCTGGAGTACGCGATGAGCCGCTTCAGGTCGTCCTGCGCCAGGCAGACCAGGCCACCGATTAGAATGGCGGCGACGGCGAGTACGCCGAGCACCGGCGCGGCCCACCGGGCGCCCTCCGGGGCCACCCCGACGGCGATCCGGATCAGTCCGTACGTGCCCATCTTGAGCAGCACCCCGGCGAGGATGACGCTGCCGACGGTGGGTGCCTGGGTGTGCGCGTCCGGCAGCCACGAGTGCAGCGGCCAGAGCGGGCTCTTCACCGCGAACGCGATCGCCAGCAGTGTGAACGCGGCGAGCTGGGTGCCCCGGGACAGCCCGGCGCCGCCGGTGAGCGCGACCAGGTCGGCGGTGCCCGCGGCGGCCACCACCACGTAGACGCCGACCAGCAGCAGCACCGAGCCGAACAGCGTGTAGAGCGCGAACTTGCGGGCCGCGCGCCGCCGGTCCGCGCCGCCCCAGCCGGCGATGATCGCGTACATCGGCAGCAGGACGACCTCGAAGAACAGGAAGAACAGCACCAGGTCGAGCGCGAGGAACGTGCCGAGGATGCCCACCTCGACCACCAGCAGCAGCGCCACGAGCGCCCGCCCGCTGCCGCCGCCGGGCGGCACCCGCCACAGCGTGTACGCGCAGCACAGCAACGTGAGCAGCGCGGTCAGCACCACCAGCGGCCAGGAGATCCCGTCCACGCCGAGGTGGAAGCGCAGGTCGAGCCCGGGCACCCACGGCAGGTCGAGCTGGTGCCACGGCTGCACCGCCGGGCGCGGCCCGTACCCGAACCAGCCGTGGTCGCCGCCAACCAGCGGCAGCGCCGACAGCAGCGTCACCGCGGCGGCGACGGTGCCGACCACCCGGCCGGCCCGGTCACCGGGCACGACCGCTGTGGCCAGCGCGCCGAGCGCCGGCACCGCGACCACTGCCACCAGCAGGACCTGCCCGAACGTCATGAGGTCACTCCGATCAGCGCGACCGCGAGGCCGATCAGCAGCGCGCCGGCCAGCACGCCGGCCGCCGCGCGCGGCAGCGCCGCCCGGTGCAGCGCGGCCAGGCCGCCGCCCACCTCGACCGCCGCCCGGCCGCTGCCCTCGACCAGCCCGTCCACGCCCAGTTCGTCACCGGTACGGACGACCCGCGCGAGCGCGCCCGCCGGGCGTACGACCAGGGTGTGCTGCACGTCGTCGAGCCGGAACGCCCGGGCGAAGACCGGCCGCAGCGGACCCAGGAAGCGGGCCGGGTCGGCGGCCGGGTCGCGGCGCCAGCCCGCCCAGGCGACGCCCGCACCGGCGAGCAGCAGCAGGAACGGCAGGATCAGGTTCGGTGCCAGGTGGACCAGCTCGGCCGCCTCGCCGGTGTCGTCGCCGGGCACCCGCAGGCGATCGGCGAACCACGGCGCGAACGCGGCCAGGCCCAGCAGCGCGGCCGGGACCGTGAGCAGCAGCACCGGCCAGCGCAGCAGCGCGGGCGGGTCGTGCGGGCGCAGCAACGGCGTGCGGGTGGCGCCGAGGAAGGTACGCAGCAGCAGACGGGTCGCGTACCAGGCGGTCACCGCCACGCCGGCCAGCCCGGCCAGCCAGACCAGCCAGCCGACCCAGGCCGCGGTCGGCCCGGCGCCGTCGAGCGCGACCGCCTCGGCGGCGGCCAGCACGCCGTCCTTGCTCCAGAAACCCGAGAGCGGGGGAACGCCGACGAGCGCGCCCAGGCCGACCACCGTGCACCAGAACGTCACCGGCATGGCGGAACGCAGGCCGCCCATCCGGGACATCAGCGTGGTGCCGACGGCGTGGATCACCGCACCGGCGGCGAGGAACAGCAGCGCCTTGAACGCGGCGTGGGTGAGCAGGTGGAACAGCGCGGCAGCTGGTGCGCCGACCGCCAGCGCGCCGGTCATGTAGCCGATCTGCGAGACGGTCGACCAGGCGAGCACCCGCTTGATGTCGTCCTGCGCGGTGGCGGCGAACGCGCCGAGCAGCATCGTGATCGCGGCCAGCACGCCGAGCACGGCGAGCGCGGCCGGGGCGCGCTCGAACAGCGGGAACAGCCGGGCCACCGCGTACACCCCGGCGGCGACCATCGTCGCGGCGTGGATCAGCGCGGACACCGGCGTCGGGCCGGCCATCGCCTCGGGCAGCCAGGTGTGCAGCGGGAACTGGGCGCTCTTGCCCGCCACCCCGGCGAGCAGCAGCAGGCAGGCGGCGGTGAGCGTGCCGGTGCCGTAGTCGTAGGCCAGCACGTCGGCGATCCGGAAACTCCCAGCGCCCACGCCGAGCAGCGCGATGCCGAGCAGGAAGCCGACGTCACCCACGCGGGTGACCAGGAACGCCTGCACCGCCGCGCCGGGCGCCTCGGGCAGCCGCCGGTCGTGGGCGATGAGCAGGTACGAGCAGACGCCCATCACCTCCCAGCCGACCAGCAGCATGATCAGATCGCCGGACACCACCACCGTGAGCATGGCGGCGGTGAACAGGCTGAGCTGCGCCGCGTACGGCGGGTAGCGGTGGTCGACGTCCACGTCGTCGTGCGGGCCCCGGCGCAGGTAGCCGATCGAGTAGACCTGCACGGCCAGCGCGACAGCGGTGACGGCGGTGGCGACGAGCACCGCCACGCCGTCCAGCCGCAGGCCCAGCGTAACCCGCAGCCCACCCAGGTCGATCCAGGTGGTGGACGCCTCGACCGGCGCGTCCACGCGCACCAGCAGCGCCAGCGCGGCCAGCAGCGACACGGCCGCCCCGGCCACGCCCAGCGCGACCGCGGAACGTCGGGCCGACGCCCGGTCGTGGTGCGGAGCGGGCGGCAGCAGCAGGCCGAGCAGCCCGGCGAGGAGCGGCGCGGCCGGCAGCACCGCCGCGAGCCACAGCGTCGGCGTGCTCACCGGATTGCTCCTTCCGGCCGCTCGACCGGGGTCACCGCCGGAGCCGGCTCGGCCAACGGGACGTCGTCGACGGTGACGCCGGCGCGCAGCCGGTAGAGCTGGAGGACGATGGCGAGCCCCACACCGATCTCGGCGGCGGCGAGCACGATCACGAACAGCGCGAACACCTGACCGGAGTGCGGCAGCACGGCCTGCACGGTGGTGTCGGCGGTGACCAGCACCAGGTTCACCGCGTTCAGCATCAGCTCCACCGCCATCAGCACCAGGACGGCGTTGCGGCGGCGCAGCACGCCGTACACGCCGAGGCCGAACAGCAGCGCGGCGGTGACGTACGGGATGACCGGCCTCACGGGCGCCCGCCCTCGTCGGCGGCCGGGGTGGACGCGACGCGGGCCGGGCGCTCGCCGCCGTCGGGGGCCGCTGTGGGCGCGGCCGGACGGCCGATGTCGGGGCGGGAGAGCACGATCGCGCCGACCAGCGCGGCCAGCAGCAGCACCGACAGCACCTCGAACGGCAGCACCCAGGAGCGGAACACCTGCTCGCCGAGACGCTCGGCGGTGCCCGCGGCGGGCAGGTCCACCCGGGACCAGCGGAACGCGTCGATCAGCAGCACCGCCAGGCCCAGGCCGCTGCCGGCACCGACGAGCGCGGCGGGCCAGCCCGGCCGGTCCAGGTCGTCCGACGGGCCGATCGGCGCACGGGTCAGCATCACCGCGAACAGCAGCAGCACCACCACCGCGCCCACGTAGATGAGCACCTGCACCCAGGCCACCAGCTCGGCGGTCAGCACCAGGTAGTTCCCCGCCAGCGCGCCCAGGCAGACCACCAGCCACAGGCCGGCCCGGACCAGGTGCCGGGTGGCGACCACCAGCGCACCTGAGCCCACCGCCACCGCACCCAGCGCGAGCAGCAGGACGTCCGCACCGGTCATGAGGCAGCGCCTCCGCCCGGATCGGTGGCGGCGTCGGGGCGTACCCGGGCGGGAGCCGGACGGGCCGACGGACCCGCCGCCTTCCGGGCGGCCGTGGTCTCCTCCTTCGAGGGGTCGCCGAGCGGGTCGTGGGCCGGCGGCGGCGGCACGGTGGCCATCCACTCCCCGAGGTGGTCCTTGTCGTGCAGCAGATCCTTGATGTCGTACTCGGCGTACTCGAACTCCGGCGACCAGTAGAGCGCGTCGAACGGGCAGACCTCGACGCAGATGCCGCAGTACATGCAGAGCGAGAAGTCGATGTCGAACTTGTCGAGCACGTTGCGCTGGCGGGGGCGGGCGGCGCCGGGCACCGCCACCTCCTCCTTGTGCGAGTCGATGTAGATGCACCAGTCCGGGCACTCGCGGGCGCAGAGCATGCAGACCGTGCAGTTCTCCTCCAGCAGCGCGATCACGCCGCGGGAGCGGGGCGGCAGTTCGGGCGCGACGTCCGGGTACTGCTGGGTGGTCGAGCGGCGGGTCATCGTCTTCAACGTGACCGCCAGGCCCTTGACCAACCCGGCACCGGGCACTCCACCGTGCTCGCTCATGCCGCCCATCCTGCCCTGTGGCCCGGGCGCGCGCGACCACCCCCCGACTCTTGGCGGCGGTATCGTGAGCGCGGGGAGAACGACGCACCGGGAAGGGCTCACCGATGACCGCCGCGCTGGAGAGCGATCACCCGCCGGAGGGCGGGTGGACGACAGACGATCTGGACGCGCTGCCGGAGGACGGTCGCCGCCGCGAACTGCTCGATGGAGTGCTGCTCATGTCCCCCTCCCCCACCCGGATCCACCAGAGCATCGCGGCCCTGCTCATGGTCGCGCTCGACGAGGACTGCCCCGACGGGTACGACGTGACCCAGGGTGTGGAGGTGCGCATCAACCGCACCCGCTCCTTCATCCCGGACGTGCTGGTCACCACCGCAACCGCCGCCGCGCGCGAGCCGTCCCGGTACGAGCCGCACGAGGTGGTGCTCGCCGTGGAGATCGTCTCGCCCAGCACCCGGTCCATCGACCGGGTGCTCAAGCCGGCCCTCTACGCGCAGGCCGGGATCCCGTTCCACTGGCGGATCGAGATCGAGGACGAGGGCATCGTCGTCTACACCTACAAGATCGATCCGGTGCACGAGGTCTACACGGAGACCGGCCGGTGGACGAAGTTCGTCGACACCGGCGAGCCGTTCCCGGTGAACCTGCCGGTCGACCGGATCACGCCTCGCCGGGTCTGAGCGGGGGCAGCATCTGCACGCCGAGCTGCTGGAGCACCTGGAACAGCTCGTTGACGCTCCACACGTCCACGATCCGCCCGTCGTCGTCGAAACGCAGGAACGTCGCGCCCGAGTAGCTGACCACCCGGCCGGTCGGCGGCACCGGGCCGAACTGGCCGGCCTGGGTGCCGGCGGCCCGCCAGCGCACCGCCGCCCGCGTACCGGTCGCCACCACCTCGACGATCTTGTAGCGCAGGTCGGGGAACGAGGCCCGCCGGTCCCGGTGCCACGCCAGCATCGCCGCCGGGCCGGTGCCGCCGAGCCCCGGGCAGTCCGCCGCCACCAGCTCGTACGCGCTCTCCTCGCGCCCCGCGTTCCACACGTCGGCGACGAAACGCCGGGCTGCCGCCTCCACATCGGTCACGGCGGGCAGCCTATGCGCTCTCCCGGGCGCTCACCCTGCCGGTCTCCGCAGACGCTCGCCCTGCCGGCCACCGCCGGAGCGACCATGATGGGAGCGAGAAGCGAACTCGGAGGTGGGCGTGGTCAGCGACGACGAGGGCCTGAACCGGACCGGCGGCAAGTACGTGGAGCCGGGTGGCGAGTTCACCCGCGACCAGCGCTACATCGCCACCCGGATCACCGCGGACGAGCGGGACGGCTGGCCGGTGGAGCCGGGGCGCTACCGGCTGGCGGTCAGCCGGGCCTGCCCCTGGGCCAACCGGCTGATCATCGTCCGCAGGCTGCTCGGGCTGGAGGACGCCATCTCGATGGCCGTGGCCGGGCCCACCCACGACAAGCGGAGCTGGACGTTCGACCTGGACCCGGACGGCAAGGACCCGGTGCTGGGCATCGAGCGGCTGGCCGAGGCGTACTTCGCCCGCTTCCCCGGCTACGAGCGCGGCATCACCGTCCCGGCGCTCGTCGACGTGCCCACCGGTCAGGTGGTGACAAACGACTACGCGCAGATGAGCCTGGACCTCACGACCGAGTGGACGGCGCACCACCGGCCGGGCGCGCCGGACCTCTACCCGGAACCGCTGCGCGGCGAGATCGACGAGGTGAACGAGGTCGTCTTCGCCGACGTCAACAACGGCGTCTACCGGTGCGGCTTCGCCGGCAGCCAGGAGGCGTACGAAAAGGCGTACCACCGGCTGTTCGACCGGCTGGACCGGCTGAGCGAGCGGCTGGCCGGGCAGCGGTACCTGGTCGGCGACACGATCACCGAGGCGGATGTGCGGCTGTTCACCACGCTCGTCCGCTTCGACCCGGTCTACCACGGGCACTTCAAGTGCAACCGGCAGAAGCTCAGCGAGATGCCGGTGCTGTGGGCGTACGCCCGGGATCTGTTCACCACGCCCGGGTTCGGCGACACCATCGACTTCGACCACATCAAGCGGCACTACTACGAGGTCCACCGGGACATCAACCCGACCGGCGTCGTGCCGCTCGGCCCGGACCTGAGCAACTGGCTCACCCCGCACGGACGGGAGGAACTGGGTGGTCGCCCCTTCGGCGACGGCACCCCACCCCCGCCCCACCCGAGTCCGAGCGAGTAGACCCCGCCCCGGCCCGCCCCTCCCCGCCGGGGCGGGGGGCCGGGGGGCGGGGAGGGCGGGAGGGGCGGGCTACAGGGCCAGGCGGACTGCGGCGGTCAGGACGAGCTGGGCCAGGGCCAGCGGGACCAGGACCAGCCAGCAGAGGCGCTGCAGCTGGTCCTCGCGCAGCCTCGGGTAGCTCACCCGCAGCCAGATGATCACGAAGGCGACGGCGAAGACCTTGAGCAGCGTCCACAGCCACCCGAGCTGCGCGTCGGCGAACGGGCCCTGCCAGCCGCCGAGGAACAGCACAGTGGTCAGCGCCGCGATCACCACGATGCCCACGTACTCGGCGAGCAGGAAGAACGCGAACCGCAGGCCGGTGTACTCGGTCATGTAGCCGAAGACCAGCTCGGAGTCGGCCACCGGCATGTCGAACGGCGGACGGCGGATCTCCGCCAGTCCCGCCACGAAAAAGATCACCATGGCCGGCGCCTGCCACAGCAGCCACCACGGCTGCCACGCCTCCACGATGCCGGGCAGGCTGAGGGTGCCCGCCGCCATCGCCACCGAGGCGGCTGCGAGCACCAGCGGCAGCTCGTACCCGAGCAGCTGGGCCGCGCCACGCAGCCCGCCGAGCAGGCTGTACTTGTTCGCCGACGCCCACGCCGACATCAGCACCGCCAGCACGCCGACGCCCACCACGGCGAGCACGAAGAACAGGCCGATGTCCAGCGGCTGGGCCACCAGGTCACCCGGTCCGAGCGGGATGACCAACAGCACGAGCAGGTACGGCACCAGCGCTACCGCCGGCGCCAGCCGGAACACCGGCCGGTCCGCGTCGCGGGGGGTGACGTCCTCCTTCTGCACGAACTTGATCCCGTCGGCGACCAGTTGCGCCCAGCCGTGGAAACCGCCCGCGTACATCGGGCCCAGCCGGCCCTGCATGTGCGCCATCACCTTGTGCTCGGCCTGACCCACGATCAGCGGCAGCGTGAGGAACGCGACGAGCACGCCCGCCACACGCAGGACCAGCTCCAACCAGTCCGGCATCAGCTCTCCCCCGCCGCGTCGGGCCCCGGCTCCTGGCGGGGCGGACCGGTCGGCCGTTCCCCCGGCAGCGGCCGACCGGGCGGACCCGCCTCATCCGCCGCGGGAGCAGCACCGGACCCCGGCCCGGCCTCCCCGGAAGCAGGCCGCTCCGAAGCCTCCCCGGCAGTCGGCCGCGCCGGGCGCTCAGCGGCATTCGGGCGCGCCGGGCGCTCAGCGGCAGCAGGGCGCGCCGTACGCTCCCCCGCAGCGGGCCGCGGCGGACGTTCCCGGGCCGGGCGCGCCGGCGTACCCCCGCGGGGGCCCGCACCGGCGCCCGCCGCACCCGCCGGCGTGGGCGTCGTGCCCCACTCACCCGGCGCGGGCACGCCCGGCGGCCGCACCGGCCGACGGCCGCCGCCCGCCTCCGACTCGCCCGGCTCCTTCGCGCCGGGCCACGGCTTCGCGACCCGGGAGGCGAGGACGAACTCCTTGCGCAGCGGGTGCCCCTCGAACTCCGGCGGCAGCAGCAGCGGCCGCAGCTCGCCGTGGCCGGCGAAGTCGATGCCGAACATCTCGTGCGTCTCGCGCTCGTGCCACGCGGCGCCGGGGAACAGGCCGACCACCGACGCGACGACAGGCGTGTCCCTCGGCACCCGGGTGCGCAGCAGCAGCCCGTGCCGGTGGCGGACCGACCAGAGGTGCAGCACCACGTCGAAGCCGTCGGCCAGCTCGTCCACCGCCGACAACCAGTCCAGGAAATCGAGACCCAGCTCGTCGTCGTCGCGCGCCGCGCGCACCGCGTCCGCCCAGCTCGCCGGGGGTACGTCGACGGTGGCACGGGCGTACCCCTGACCGCCGGAGACCGACGCCGTGGCCTCGACGGGCGCGAGCAGCGCCACCACTCGGCGGCCGACCTCTTCCGGAGTCATGCGCTGATCCTATGGCCGACGGCTGCGGACCGGGTCGGGCCGCCCGGGCCGGGATCGCCGCTTTGCCGGGCGGACGGCGGCGGCGCGCGGAAAGATGAGGTCCGTGCGTGCTGTGACTGTGACCCCCGGTCTCCCGGATTCTCTGCGGCTCGTCGAGGACTGGCCCGAGCCGCCGCCCGAGGAGGGCGCGATCCTGGTCGAGTCGCTGGCCGTCGGTGTCTGCGGCACCGACCACGAGATCGTCGCCGGCGAGTACGGCGAGGCGCCGCCGGGCCAGGAACGGCTGGTGCTCGGGCACGAGTCACTGGGCCGCGTGCTGGACGATCCGACCGGCACCTTGCACCCCGGCGACCTGGTCGCCGGCGTGGTCCGCCACCCCGATCCGGTGCCCTGCGCGAACTGCGCGGTGGACGAGTGGGACATGTGCCGCAACGGGCGCTACACCGAGCACGGCATCAAGGGGCTGCCCGGGTTCGCCCGGGAACGCTGGCGGTTGCAGCCCAAGTTCGCCGTCGGCCTGGACCCGGCGCTCGCGTCGGTGGGCGTGCTGCTGGAGCCGACGAGCGTGGTGGCGAAGGCGTGGGACCACATCGAGAGGATCGGCCGCCGGGCCGAGTGGAAACCGATGACCGTGCTGGTCACCGGCGCCGGGCCGATCGGGCTGCTGGCCGCGTTGCTGGGCAGCCAGCGTGGGCTGTCGGTGCACGTGCTGGACCGCAACACCACCGGGCCGAAGCCGGAGCTGGTCCGCGCGCTCGGGGCGACGTACCACACGGCGACGGTGCCCGAGCTGGACGTGAAGCCGGACGTGGTGATCGAGTGCACCGGCGCGCCCACCGTGGTGCTGGACGCGATGTGCAAGGCCGCGCCGACCGGCATCGTCTGCCTGACCGGGGTGTCCAGCGGTGGCCGGAAGATCGACTTCGACGCCGGGGCGCTCAACCGGGAGCTGGTGCTGGAGAACAACGTGGTGTTCGGCTCGGTGAACGCCGGCCGGCGGCACTGGGAGATGGCCGCCGAGGCGCTCGCCCAGGCCGAACAGTCGTGGCTCACGTCGCTGATCACCCGCCGGGTGCCGCTGTCGAACTACCGCGAGGCGTACGCCTCGGCCGGCGAGGACATCAAGGCGGTACTCGACTTCACGCATTGAGGCGCCGCGCCCCGGCCGGCTCAGATGCCGGGCAGCCGGCCGTTGCGGAACAGGTCCACGAAGAGCTGGTGGTCCTCGCGCGCCCGGATGCCGTACCGGTGGCCGAAGTCGACCAGATAGCCGACGAACGCCTCCGGGTCGGCGTCGACGACCGCGACGACCGCCTCCTCGGTGGAGTAGTCGACGAGGTCGTGGCTGGACTCGTCGTCGGCGACCGAGTGCATCCGGGCCACCGCCCGGCCCAGGTCGGCGAGCACGCCTGCCAGTTCCTCCGGCTCGTTCACGTCGGCCCAGTCCAGGTCCGCCGCGTACGGGGACACCTCGGCGACGAGCTGCCCGACGCCGTCCAGCTCGGTGAAGCCCAGCCACGGGTCGGCGTGCGCCTGCAACGCGCGCTGCGACTCGGCGGTGCGGTGCCCCTGGTGCCGGAAGTACGACCGGACCCGCTCGTCGTCGACGTACCGCGCCACGGCCGGCACCTGCGCCTGCTTCATGTAGATGACGACGTCGTTCTCCAGCGCCTGGGTGTGCCCCTCCAGCAGCAGGTTGTACGACGGCAGCCCGGCCGACCCGATGCCGACGCCCTTGCGCAGCACCACGTCCTTGATGCCGGCGGCCACCGGGCGCATCCGGGTGGTCGGGTCCGGCAGCGAGTGCAGGTAGTCGGCGAACGCCGCGCAGACCTTCTCCCGGGTCGCGTCGTCGATCTCGTGGACGCCGTCGCCGAGGGAGAACCGGCGCTCGTAGTTGTCGATCGTGGTCTGCGCGGCCAGCAGGTCCACCCGGGTGTTCAGCCGCGCCTGCTGGAGCACCCGGCGCAGCACACCGTCGGCGTTGTCGAGCGTGATCGAACCGATCGCGTCGTCGCCGCCCGCGGCGATGGCCCGCAGTTCGGCCAGGTACGACCGGGCGAAGCCGGTCACCAGCTCGCCGATCACCCGGTCGGAGAGCGCCTTGGCGTAGCGAGCAGCGCCACGCTCGCGGCGAAGCGCTTCAGGTCCCAGGTGAACGGCCCGACGTAAGCCTCGTCGAAGTCGTTGACGTTGAACACGAGCTGCCCGGAGGCGTTCATGTAGGTGCCGAAGTTCTCGGCGTGCAGGTCGCCGTGGATCCACACCCGGCTGGTCCGGCCGTCGAGGAACCGGTCGCTGGCGAAGTCGCCCCGCTGGTCGGCGTAGAACAGCGCGGCGCTGCCCCGGTAGAAGGCGAACGGTGACGCCGCCATCTTGCGGAACTTGCGGCGGAACGCCGCCGGGTCGATCGCCATGGACGCGCCGAACTCCGCGGTCAGCACGTCGACGATGAATGCGGAGCGCTCCTCCGCGAGGTCGGTCATGAGCCGCAGGCTAACCCCGCGCCGCCACCCGGGCGGTTCAGCCGACCGGCGGACGTACCGGTGGTGCGGTCAGCGCCTCGACCGGCCGCGCCACCGCGTCCGCCGGGGAGGTCAGCGCGTCGGGCCGGGGCACGCCGCCGACGCCGGACTGCTCGGCGGCGATCCTCTCCTGAAGGCGCAGGATGCCGTGCAGCAGCGCCTCCGGGCGCGGCGGGCAGCCGGGCACGTACACGTCGACCGGGATGAGCTGGTCGACGCCCTTGGTCACCGAGTAGGAGTCCCAGTACGGGCCGCCGCAGTTGGAGCAGGCACCGAACGAGATCACGTACTTCGGCTCGGGCATCTGGTCGTAGAGCCGCTTGACCGCCGGGGCCATCTTGTCGGTGACGGTGCCGCTGACCACCATCAGGTCGGCCTGCCGGGGCCCGTGGGCGAACGGGATCACACCGAGCCGCATGAAGTCGTGCCGGCCCATGCTGGTGGCGATGAACTCGATGGCGCAGCAGGCCAGGCCGAAGTTGAAGACCCAGAGCGAGTAGCGGCGGCCCCAGTTCAGCACGAACCGGATCGGCTCGCCGAGCACGGCCGGCACCTGCATCTCTGGCCTCCCTCGCAGAACTCCGAGGTGCCAGTCAACCACAGCCCGCCGACGGCGGATCGGGCTCCGATGGGACACCATCACGGTGCCCGAGGCCGATCCGGCCGACAACGCCGTCTCGTTCGATCTGACCATCGCCGGCTGACAACCGTTCCCCCGTCGTCCCGCCCGGAGCCGATCCGGGCGGGGCGACGTCGTCTTCCCCGCCCGAGCGCGGGGCGGCTCTGCGCGATGTCGGCCGGTTTCCCGACGCCCGACACCGCGCTCGGACGGCAACCACCGCAACCGGTACGGGCGTCAGGGCGTGTGACCGGCGTGACCGCGTCGGCGGTACGCATACGGGGAGGACCAGTGACGGTGACGAGGGAGCCGATGCTCGACGAGCCACCCGAGGGGACAGCGAGGCGCGCCGAGAGGCGCGAGGCAGTCGACTTCGACGGGCTCTACCACGCGCACTTCCGGTCCCTGACGCTCCAGCTCACCGCCTACTGCGGCGACCTGTCCCATGCGCAGGACATGGTGCAGGAGGCGTTCTGCCGGGCGTTGGCCCGCTGGTCCCGGGTGTCCCGCTACGACGACCCGGTGGCCTGGGTCCGCCGGGTGGCCTGGAACCTGGCCACCAGCCGCTGGCGGCGGCTGCGTACGGCCCAGGCGTGGCTGCATCGCCAGCGGGAGGAGTACGTCCCGGGGCCGGGGCCGGACCGGGTCGCGCTGACCGCCGCGCTGTCCGAGCTGCCGCCTCATCAGCGCCGCGCCGTGGTGCTGCACTACCTGGCCGATCTCAGCGTCGCGCAGATCGCGGCCCAGGAGGACGTGCCGGAGGGCACCGTCAAGTCCTGGCTGTACCGGGGGCGGACCGCCCTGGCGGCGAAGCTCACCACCACGAGCGAGGTGAACCACCATGACTGAGCCCGACGACATCCTGGTCGGCGGCGAGTTCGCCGAGTTCCGCGCCGCGTACACGCCGGTGGTGCACCCGGCCGGGACGGCCGCGGTCCGGCGCACGGTCCGGCGCCGTCGCCGGCGGACAGCGGTGGTCACCGCGACGGCCGTGGTGCTCGCCGTGGTGGTCCCGGTGGGCGCGAACGCCGCCCTGGACCGGCGGCCCGGACCGCCCCCGACGCCCGCGCAGACGGTCACCCCGACTCCGTCCGAGAGCACGTCGCCGCCACCGTCCACGCCGTCGCCGAGCGCTGCCGCCTCGACCCGGGGCGTGCCGGACGGCCGGATCACCCGATCCCAGCTGCTCGCCGCCCGGCTCGACCTCGTGTCCTGGCCGGACGCGCCGGAAACCTGCGTCAGCGACGACGTCCGGCTCCGGGCCGGGCCGCAGGACGACTCGGTCCCGACGCTGCTGGCCGGTCCGGAGTACGTCGATCTCGACGGTGACGGCGCGGCCGAAACGGTCGTCCTCGTCGCCTGCCGCTACGGCGAGGCGTCGGGCAAGCAGGTGCTCGCCCTCGATCGGGACGACGACGGCCGGGTCATCACCATGGGCCGGGTCGTCGGCACCCGTGCGGGCATGGGCGACATCACCGAGTTCTCGGTGCGGGACGGCGGGGAGATCAGGGCGCACGTCGCCGACGTCCAGCCCTGTTGCGGCACGCCGGAATGGGCGCCGCAACGGCAGTGGCGGACGTACTCCTGGAACGGTGAACGGTTCCGGCAGGTCGACGGACCCACGAGGTTCGGCACCGACCCCCGCCTGACCGACCTCACGATGACCGCCCGGGACGACGTGGCCGGGCCGCCGGACAAAAAGGGGATCCGGAAGGTGACGGTCACCGTGACAGTGGTGAACCGGGGGCCGGTGAGCGTGCGCATGCTCGGGTTCGCTGGCTGGTACGGCTACACGGTACCGACTGATTCCGCCCTGGACCGGTGCCGGAACGTGCGGCTCGACGGAGACATCGCCTGTGTGCTGGACACCCTGTCGGTGGGCGCGAGCAGGACGTACACGTTCACGTTCGACCATCCGGTGACCGCCGACGAACCGCCGACGCTACGCGTGATCCACGTCGACTCGCAGCAGCGCTACTGGAACGACCTGAACCGGGAGGACAACGAGGTCGAGCTGACCTCTGTCGGCTGACCGACGCTGCCGGTGAGCTGGGCACCGGCACCTTCACCGGGAAGGGGAACTACTTCTGGGGGGCTGCGGACCCGCAGGACGTGGACCCGTCGGACAACACCACCTCGTTCACGGTGACTGCGGTCGCCGCGAGCTGACCGTCGCCCGCCCGGCCGGCGCCCACGCGCCGGCCGGGCGTCGCCGTGTCACCAGGCCGGACGCTGGAGCATCCCGACGAACTCGGCAAGCAGCCGTTCCCGCAGCCGCGCCGGGGCGGAGTCCAGCAACGTGTTCACCACCGCCATCCGGTCCGGCACACCGGCGCCGCCGGCCAGGCCGAGCCCGTCCGCCAGCCCGGCCACCAGCTCGGGGGTGAGCGCCTCCGGCGTGAGGCTGCCGGCCAGCGCCAGCAGCTCCGGCGGCAGCACGACCGGCCCGGCGGCGCGGGCCGCCGCGACCGCCTCGGCCAGCGCCGGACCGAACTCGGCCACCCGGGGCGCCACCGCCGCGGTCACCGTGAGGTGGACGCTGGCCGGCAGATCGGCGTACGTGAGCTGGGGCTGGGTGTGCCAGCCACGCGCGGTCAGCTCGTCGACCAGCACGAACAGGTCGAGCCCCGGGTCGTCGCTGGTGAAGCAGACCACAGTGGTGTCCGGTTCGGCCATCAGCCGCAGCCCGCCGGTGGCCCGTACCGCACCGGCCAGCCCGGCGACCGCGTCCCGGGTCGCGGCGGCCAGCCGCAGGTAGCCGTCCTCGCCGAGGTGGCGAAGTGTGGCGTACGCGGCGGCGATCGGCCCACCGGACCGGGTCGAGGCGATCACCGGGTTGACCATCGTGTACCCGGGCCAGTCGGCGTACGCGAAGAACTGCGGGGCCCGCAGCGCCGGATCGCGGTGCAGCAGCACCGAGACGCCCTTCGGGGCGTACGCGTACTTGTGCAGGTCCACCGAGATCGAGGTGACGCCCGGCACGGCGAAGTCGAACGGCGGCACCGGCGCGCCGAGCCGGCGCAGCCAGGGCAGCGCCCAGCCGCCGAAGCAGGCGTCCACGTGGCAGCGCACGCCCGCGGCCTGCGCGACGGCGGCGATCCCGGTCACCGGGTCGACCACCCCGTGGGCGTACGACGGGGCGGACGCCACCACCAGCACCGTCTCCGGGCGGATCGCGGCGGCCACCGCTGCCACGTCCGGCCGCAGCGTCACCGGGTCGACCGGCACGGTGTCCAACGTGACCCGCAGGTAGTGCGCCGCCTTGGCGAACGCGGCGTGGGCGCTGGCCGGCGCCACGATCCGCGGCTCGGTCAGGTCGGGGCGGGCGTCCCGCGCCGCCTTGACGGCGAGCAGCAGCGACTCGGTGCCGCCGCTGGTGACGCTGCCGACCACGTCCGGCGCACTGGTGCCCGGGCCGCCGCCGAGCAGGCGGGCGGCGGCGCCGACGAGCGCGTTCTCCATCGCCAGCAGCGACGGGAACGCGGTCGGGTCGAGGCCGTTGACGTGCGCGCTCTCCGCGTAGGCGGCCTGCGCCAGCTCGTCCAGTCCGGCCACGCCGGGGTCGTAGACGTACGCGAACAGCCGCCCGCCGTGCGTCGGACGGTCGGTGGCCCGCAGCGCGCGGATTTCGTCCAGCACGTCTGACGCGGGCGTCCCGCGCGCGGGCAGCGCGCCCACGTCTGCCGTGTCGGTCATCGGGTGGTTCCTCTCGTGGACGGGCCGGTGTTCACGCCCGCGCGGCCGGAGCGGCGCGGTCGGCCCCGAGGGCGGCGGCGCCGGGCGCGGTGTCCCCGGGCGCGTCGGCCAGCTGGGCCGGGGTCAGGGTGTAGCCGCGCAGCAGCACCAGTGGGATCGCCACCAGCAGGGCGGGCAGCACGGTGAAGCCGAGCAGCACGCCGAGCCGAGCCGTGTCCGACTGGACGGCGGCGGTACCGGTGGACGACGAGACGTAGCCGGAGAGCTGGAGCACCAGCCCGTAGATGCCCGGCCCCAGCGCCAGCCCGAACGTCTCCCCGGCGGTCCACAGCCCGGTGAACACCCCGGCCTGCCGCCGCCCGGTGCGCGCGGTGTCGTAGGCGATGCAGTCCGGCAGCATGGCCAGCGCGAAGACCTGCTGGCCCGCGTACCCGACGCCGATCACCGCGACCACCGCGTAGGCCGCGGCGGCGGGCAGCGCGGGCGCGGCGACCAGGGCCAGCGCGCCCGCCGCGAAGATCAGCGAAGCGGCGACGAGCGACGCCCGCTTGCCCAGCCGGGCACCGGCCCGGGACCAGAGGGGCATGACCAGCAGCGCGGGCGCGACGAAGCAGGCGAACAGCAGCGTCGGGCCGCTGTCCGGCTCGCGCAGCACCTGGTCGGCGAAGTACTTCACCCCGGCCAGCACGGTGGCCACCCCGGCGGACTGGATCACGAAGCAGATCAGCAGCACCCGGAACGGCCGGTTGCCGGTGGCGACCGCGAGCTGCGCGCGCAGGCTCGGCTCGCTCTCCCCCACCGTCCCGGTCGGCGCGGACCTGGTGCCGAGGAACACGCCGACGGTGCCGGCGACGATCAGCGCGGCGACGAACAGGCCCATCCACCGGTGGCCGGGGACGCCGTCGCCGCCCACGGTCACCACCGCCGGGGCCACCGCGCCGGAGACCAGGATGGCCAGGGCCAGCACCGCGATCCGCCAGGTCATCAACCGGGTACGCTCTGCCGGATCGGCGGTCAGCTCGGCCGGCATGGCCACGTAGGGCACCTGGAAGAACGCGAACGCGGTGGCTGTCGCCAGGAACGCCAGCGCCACGTACGCGGCGGCGGCCGGACCGTCGGCGAACGGCGCGGCGAAGATCGAGGCGAACAGTACGGCGAGCGCCAGCCCGCCGCCGAGCAGGTACGGCCGGCGCGCGCCCCAGCGGGAGCGGGTCCGGTCGGAGATCCGCCCGGCGACCGGGTTGACGAGCACGTCCCACGCCTTCGGCAGCAGCACCAGCAGTGCGGCCAGGCCGGCGGCGACGCCGAGCGTGTCGGTGAGGTACGGCAGCAGGAGCAGCCCGGGCACGGTGCCGAACGCGCCGGTCACCAGCGAACCCAGCGCGTATCCGAGATGCACCCGGCGGGGCAGGCCCGAAGCTGTCATGGAGCCGAATGCTACTCACGTTATGGCCGGCGTCACATCCCCTCGTCCGGTGACCAGGACGCCGCCGCCAGGTCCACCCGGTCGCCGCGCAGCGGGCACCCCTCGGCGAGCAGCCGTTCCCGGGCCTTGCGCTCGTGCCCCGGCGGGAGCCGGCCGGCCGCGTTCACCACCCGGTGCCACGGCACCCCACCACCGTGCCGGGCCATGATCGAACCGACCAGCCGCGGCGACGCCCGCCCCGAGCGCTCGGCCAGCGCGTCGGCCACCGCCCCGTACGACATCGCCCGCCCCGGCGGAATCCGCTCGACCAGCGCCAGCACCGCCTCGACGTACTCGTCAGGTGTCACGAGCTGCCACGATATGGGAACGCGCCGAGGCGTGGCAGACCGCAGCGCGCAGAATGGTCGGGTGCGCGAAGCAGTCACCTCGGCCCGGCGGGTCGTGGTCAAAATCGGTTCGTCCTCGCTGACCACCGCGACGGGCGGCCTCGACGACGCCCGGGTCGACGCGCTCGTCGACACGCTCGGCGGGCTCGCCGCCGACGGACGTGAGGTGGTGCTGGTCTCCTCCGGCGCGATCGCCGCCGGACTCGCCCCACTGCGGCTGACCCGGCGCCCGCGCGACCTGGCCACCCAGCAGGCCGCCGCCAGCGTCGGCCAGGGCCTGCTGATCGGCCGGTACGCCGCGGCGTTCGCCCGGCACAGCCGCACCGTCGGGCAGGTCCTGCTCACCGTGGACGACGTGACCCGGCGGGCGCACTACCGCAACGCGTACCGGACGTTGCGCAAGCTGCTGGACCTGCGCGCGGTGCCGATCGTCAACGAGAACGACACGGTGGCCACCGACGAGATCCGGTTCGGCGACAACGACCGCCTCGCCGCCCTCGTCGCCGCGCTCGTCGACGCCGACCTGCTGGTGCTGCTCTCCGACGTCGACGCGCTCTGGACCGGCGACCCGGCCCGGCCGGGCAGCACCCGGATCACCGAGGTGCACGGCGAGAGCGACCTGGCGGGCGTGGACATCGGCGGGGCCGGGCGCGCCGGAGTGGGCACCGGCGGCATGGTGACGAAGGTCGAGGCGGCCCGGATCGCCACCGGCTTCGGCATCCCGGTGGTGCTCACCGCCGCGCCGCTGGCCGGGCCGGCGCTGGCCGGTGAGCCGGTCGGCACGTACTTCCACCCGAGCAGCCGCCGCCCCGCAGCCCGGCTGTTCTGGCTGGCCCACGCCACCGCCCCCCGCGGCCGGCTGCACCTCGATCCGGGCGCGGTGCAGGCGGTGGTCGGCCGGCGCAAGTCGCTGCTGCCCGCCGGCATCACCGCCGTCGACGGCGCGTTCACCGCCGGCGACCCGGTGGACCTGGTCGACACCGCCGGCGCGCCGGTGGCCCGGGGCCTGGTCAACTACGACGCGGTGGAGCTGCCCGGCCTGCTCGGCCGTTCCACCTCCGAACTCGCCGCGGCGCTCGGCCCGGCGTACGAACGCGAGGTCGTCCACCGCGACGACCTGGTCCTGCTGTAAGGAAGGGCCCCTTATTAACAGACGTCTGTTAATAAGGGGCCCTTCCTTAAGAAAACACCTCCGAAGGAGAAGCACGATGAGCGTCGTCGAGCAGGCCCGGCGAGCCCGGGACGCGGCGGAAGCCCTGGCCACGGCCACCCGTACCGTCAAGGACGCCGCGCTGCACGCGATGGCCGACGCGCTCGTGGCGCGTACCGCAGAGGTTCTGGCGGCGAACGCGGCGGACCTGGCGGCCGGGCGCGAGGCCGGGCTGTCCGCGGCCGTGCTGGACCGGCTCGCGCTCGACGAGGGCCGGGTGGCGGCCATCGCCGACGCACTGCGCCAGATGGCCGCACTGCCCGACCCGGTGGGTGAGGTGGTACGCGGCTCGACGCTGCCCAACGGCTTGGAGCTGCGCCAGGTGCGGGTGCCGTTCGGGGTGGTCGGCATCGTCTACGAGGGCCGGCCCAACGTGACTGTCGACGCCGCCGGGATCTGCCTGAAGTCCGGCAACGCGGCGCTGCTGCGCGGCTCCTCGTCGGCCGCGCACTCCAACGCGGCGCTGGTCGCGGTGCTGCGCGACGCGGTCTCCGGTGCCGGGCTGCCGGCGGACGCGGTGCAGTTGCTCGACTCCACCACCCGCGACTCGGTGAAGGAGCTGATGCGCGCCCGCGGCCTGGTCGACGTGCTGATCCCGCGCGGCGGCGCGTCGCTGATCCGCGCCGTCGTGGAGGAGTCGACGGTGCCTGTCATCGAGACCGGTGTAGGCAACTGCCACGTGTACGTGGACGCCGCCGCCGACCTCGGCAAGGCCCTGGCGATCACGCTGAACGCCAAGACCCAACGCCTGTCCACCTGCAACACCGCGGAGTCGCTGCTGGTGCACCGCGACGTCGCGGACGCGTTCCTGCCGGCCGTGCTGGCCGCGTTCGCCGAGGCCGGGGTGACTGTGCACGGCACGCCCGCTGTCGCCGCCCACTCCGACGCCGTGGTCCCGGCCACCGAGGAGGACTTCGGCGCCGAGTACCTCTCCGCCGACATCTCGGTGGCGGTGGTCGACTCGCTGGACGCGGCGGTCGCGCACATCCGCCGGTACGGCACCGGCCACACCGAGGCGATCGTCACCGATTCGCAGCGGGCGGCCCGGGAGTTCGTGGCCCGGGTGGACTCCGCCGCGGTCATGGTCAACGCGTCCACCCGTTTCACCGACGGCGGCGAGTTCGGGTTCGGCGCGGAGATCGGCATCTCGACGCAGAAGCTGCACGCGCGCGGCCCGATGGGCCTGCCGGAGCTGACCAGCACGAAGTACGTGGTCACCGGGGACGGCCACGTACGCTGACCGGCTCCGGCTCGTGGCGTGCTTGCGGTAGCGCCACCTCGCCGTACTGGTGGGGCCGCCGCCAGATCGGCGAGGTGGCGGCACCCCGGCGCCCCTGATGCCGCCACTTCGCCGAACCGGTGTTGATCATCGGCGGGTTGGGCTACGCGAGCTGGAGTGGACCACCGTCCGCCGGTTCGGCGGGGTCGACCGGCGGGGTTGTGCCGGGCTGCAGCGAGGAGGCGATCGTCGGGGCCATGGGCGCCGGCGGCGGCGTGGCGAGCGGAGGCGTCCCGGGAGACACCGGGGCCGCACGCGGCGTCGCAACCACCGGAGGTAGACCGGGCATAACCGGGCCGGGTGGCAGGTCCGGCACCGAACGCGCAGCAATCCCGGTGCCCTCTTCGGGGAGCAGGCCGGGCGTGACGATCCAGTCAGACCACGGGCCCGGCCCACCGTCCGGACCGGCCGACAGCGCGGGCGCTGCCACCGGTCCGGTCGACGGGCCGGGGCCGGGACCGGAGGGCAGGTCAGGGCCGAAGCCCGCCGACGATTCGGGCCCGCGGCCGGACGAAAGCTCAGGGCCACGGCGGACCGACGGGTCGGAACCGAAACCCGCCGATGCAGCAGATCCCCCGGCCGGGCCCGTCAGCGGGCGAGCCAGGGCAGGGCTGGCAAACGTGGGCAGCGGAAGGGCGGGCGCGGGGGCGGGCGCGGCCGAAGGCGCAGGGGCGGGGGCGGGCTCGGCCGACCCAGGCGCAGAGACGGGCGCGGGCAGCGCAGACACGGACCTGGACGGCGGGGACACGGGCGCGGACGGCGGGGACACGGGCGCGGATGACGGAGGCGAGGAGACAGGCGGCGCAGGCGAGGCGGACGGCGGAGAGGCGGGGAGCCGGCGCGGGGCCGGTATGGCCGGCGGCGCGGGCAGCTCGGCGGTCTGCGGCACCACGAACGGCGCTCCGGACACCGGGGCCTCGGGTGTGTTCGGGCGGCACGCGCGGATCGCCCGCAGCGTGGTGTGCACGTCGAACTGGTGGCCGTCGTCGCTGTCCCAGCCGCCGTCGCTGCGCTGGGTCTCCGCGAGCCGCCTGCGCGCCGAGACCAGCAGCCACTGCTCCTCGCCCACGTCGGCCCGGCGCAGTGTGGCCGCCAGCCAGGCCACGTCGGCCGGGGACATCTGCGGGACCCGGTCGGCCAGCACCGCCTGGATGCGCGCCGACTCGTAGTACATCTGCTGGCGGTGCAGCACCGCGGCGGCGAGCCAGCCGGCCGGCAGGAACGACGGCCAGCTTCCGTCCGGCGCGAGCTGCGCGGCCAGCGCCTGCGCCGCCGCCTGCACCACACCGGCGTACGCGCCGCCGACCCGGTGGTCCAGCGGCCCGGCGGCCCGGGCGTCCAGCCCGGCCACGGTGAGCCAGAATCCGGCGTTGGCGGTCTGGTAGAGCCGAGCCTCGGGGTCGCCCGGGGTGGCCCACTCGGGGGCGAGCCCGGCCAGTGAGGGGTCCTCGTCCCAGCCGCCGTCGGGTAGTTGCCGGGCGGCCAGCCAGTCCAGCGCGTGCCGGGCGGCCGGGCGGCCCAGCGCGCCGAGGTCGTCCAGCTCGGCCAGGCGGAAGCAGGTCGCGTCGATCGAGGCGACGTCACCGTCGAGGACGGCGGGCCAGCCACCGCCCGGCGCCTGTCCGGCCTCGGCGGCGTCGAGCACGTCGGGCGGCACCGGAGCGCCGGAGCGCAGCCGGGAGAGGCGGGCGCGGTCCACCGCGTCACCGTGAGCGACGACGAATCCGATCGCCGCGTCCAAGTCGACCACGGCACTGACCGTACTGGCGCGGCCGACGTCACGCCTCGGTAGCTCGGTCAGGACCACCCGGCCCAGCGGTCGCCGCGATCGGCGTATGCCCACGCCAGGGGCGCCGGAGAGCACGATGGGCCCGCCCGGGACGCCGGGCGGGCCCATCGAGAAGACTCAGTACGCGGGCAGCGACGGGTCGACCTGCTTGACCCAGGAGAGCACACCGCCCTGGAGGTGCACCGCGTCGGAGAAGCCCGCCGCCTTCAGCGCGGCCAGCGCCTCGGCGGAGCGGACGCCGGACTTGCAGTGCAGCACAATCTGCCGGTCCTGCGGGAACTTGGCCAGCGCCTCGCCGGACAGGATCTCGCCCTTGGGGATGAGCGTCGCGCCGGGGATCCGGACGATCTCGTACTCGGCGGGCTCGCGCACGTCGACCAGGAAGATGTCCTTGCCGGAGTCCTGCCAGTCCTTCAGCTCCAGCGCGGTGATGGTCGAGTCGACCACCGCCTCCTGCGCCTCGTCGGAGACCGCGCCGCAGAAGTCCTCGTAGTCCTCCATCAGGTCGGTGAGGGTCGGGTTCTCGCCGCAGAGCACGCAGTTCGGGTCCTTGCGAACCTTGATCTTGCGATAGCTCATCTCCAGGGCGTCGTAGACCATCAGCCGGCCGACGAGCGGCTCACCGATGCCGGCGAGCAGCTTGATCGCCTCGTTGACCTGGATCGACCCGATCGACGCGCAGAGCACGCCGAGCACGCCGCCCTCGGCGCAGGACGGGACCATGCCGGGCGGCGGGGGCTCCGGGTAGAGGCAGCGGTAGCAGGGGCCGTGCTCGGCCCAGAACACCGACGCCTGGCCGTCGAAGCGGTAGATCGAGCCCCAGACGTACGGCTTGCCGAGCAGCACCGCCGCGTCGTTGACCATGTAGCGGGTGGCGAAGTTGTCGGTGCCGTCGACGATCAGGTCGTACCGGGAGAAGATGTCCCGAACGTTCTCCCGGTCCAGCGCGGTGTTGTGGATCTCCACGTCGACCAGCGGGTTGATCTCGCGGATCGACGCCGCGGCGGACTCCGCCTTGGACCGGCCCACGTCGGAGACGCCGTGGATGACCTGGCGCTGCAGGTTCGACTCGTCGACGGTGTCGAAGTCGATGATGCCGAGCGTGCCGACACCTGCCGCGGCCAGGTAGAGCAGGGCCGGCGAGCCGAGGCCCCCGGCGCCGACACAGAGCACCCGGGCGTTCTTCAGCCGCTTCTGCCCCTCCACCCCGACGTCCGGGATGATCAGGTGGCGCGAGTAGCGGCGGATCTCGTCTACGGTCAGCTCGGCGGCGGGTTCGACGAGCGGGGGCAACGACACGGTGGACTCCCCGGAATCGGCGGTGTGACCGCGCCATTGTCGCTCGCCCGGACGGGGATCGGCCATGATGAGGGACACTGCGCCCGAACTGCGGGACCGGGAATAACTCAGACGCCGTCGGTGGGCTCGCCGGAGTATCGCGTCCCGCCGACGTACGGCCAGGCGTTGGGCAGGCAGCCGTCCAGCCCGTACGTCTGCTGCTGCATCACCGGGGCGGGCGCTCCGGGCTCGGGGCACGCCTGGTGCAGTTCGCCGAACTCGTGCCCGACCTCGTGGTTGATCACGTATGTGCGGTAGACCTCCAGCGGGGCGCCGTAGTCGGGCACCGCCGTCATCCACCGGGCCAGGTTGAGCACGACCCGGCCGGGCAGCCGGCAGGAGGTGTACCGATCGGTGCGCAGGCCGCCCTCGGCGCACATCCGCTCGGAGGTTACCGGGGTGGCGAGGTAGACGGTGAAGTCGGCAGCGACCGCCTCGGGCACCCGTTGCACCCGCAGGTCCCCGGACGCGATCCAACTGCGCGGGTCGCCGAGTACCGCGTCCACGGTGGCGGCGAACCCGTCGGCGTCCTGCCCCGTACCCTGCTCGACCTCGACCCGGTAGCGGCGCAGCGGGCCGTCCTGCCCGCGTACCGGGGACCGGCCCTGCGCCACCGCGAACGTTCCGGGGCCGGCGGTGGGGTAGCCGGTCGGCGCCGCGGCCGGGACGTCGGCCTCGGCGCCGCGGGCCAGCGACGGTTCGGCGGCGAGCGGCGTGTGCCCGGACGGCGGCGCGTTCAGGCGGGTGACGCCGGCCGCGCCGCTCAGGGCCGCGAGCAGCATCGCCAGCAACAGAACCGAGCGGCGCCGGCGCCGGCGCATCCGGCGCCGCGTGGGACGCTCGGGTGGCGGTGCCGCCGGGTTGTCGTAACGGGACGACGACGTCATGACCCCAGCGTCCCATGCAATTCGGGCATTTAGTTGCTTTTGCCACCTATGCCGCGAATGTTATTCACAAGCCGGCGCTCAGAGGGACGGCCCGGTGTACCGCTTGCCACCCAGGTAGGGCCACGGGTTCGGCCGGCAGCCCTTGAGGAAGAGCGTCTGCTGCTGCATCACCGGCGCCGCCCGGCCCGCACCCGGGCACCCCTCGTGCCGGTGCCCGAGCTGGTGACCCACCTCGTGGTTGACCACGTAGAGGCGGTACGCGTCCAGCGGCATCCCGGCGTCGACCAGATGCGGCGCCGAGGTACGCCACCGGGCCAGGTTGATCACCACCTTGCCCGCCACCCGGCACGACGTGTACGGCACGCCGCCCACCCGGATGTCGATCCCGCCCGCCCCGCACAGCCGTCCGGCCGTGTCGCGGGTGGCCAGGTAGACCGTGAAGTCGTACCGGTCGTCCGAGCCGACCCGCTGCAACCGCAACCGGCCGCCGTCGACCCAGCTGCCCGGGCCGGCCAAGGCCCGCTGCACCGCCTCACCGAAGGCGGTGACCTCCTCGCCGGAGCCGTTCTCCACCGCCACCCGGTAGCGGCGCAGCGTCCCCGAGCGGCCGAGCACGCCGCTGGGCCGCTCGTCGTACGCGAAGCTGCCCCGGCCCTTCGCCGGACCGGGGTCGGACAGCGTCAGCACCGGCGCGGCCGGAGAACTGGGCACCACCGGAGGCGACGGCGGAACGCTCGGCGTGGACGGTCCCGGCATGGACGGTCCCGGCGTTGAGGCCGGCGGCTGGGCGACGAACCCGTCGGTGAACCGCGCCACCGCACCCGCCGACGGCAGTTGCACCGCCGCGCCGACACCGACCGCGGCGGCGACGACGAAGGCGCAGACCACGAGCGCGGTACGCCAGTGACGGAGCGAGGAACGGGAGCGGGCGGCACGAGGACGGCGTGAGCTGGGCATCCGGCTCAGCCTGCCATGTCGCGCTCCGTTCCGCTCTCCCCCATGCCGGTGACGAGCGACGGGGTCGCCTCGGCCAGCAGGCCGAGCACCGCCCGCGCCACGGTCCGGGGCACCTCCAACTGGGCCACATGCCCGACGCCGTCGAGCATCAGCAGCCGGCTGTCCGGGATGACCCGGGCCGCCTGCGGCGCCACCCGCACGTCGACCAGCCGGTCCTGCCGCCCGCCCACCACGAGCGTGGGCACCCGTACCGCCGCCGCCTGCCGCCAGAGCGCGCCCTCCCCCGGCAGGTACGAACGCAGGAAGCTGCCGACCAGGCCCCGGAACGTCCGCACGTACGCCGCGGCGTAGTGGGCCACCTCGTACCGGATCCGGATCTCGTCGATCGCCTCCTGCCGGCGCTGCTCGCTGATCCGGGTCAGGTCCGCCACGCAGGCCTCCATCACCTGCTGCGCCGTCACCTCCGGGCTGAACTGGGCCAGCCGCCAGGCGGCCAGCCGTTCGCCCCGGGGGATCGCCAGCAGCGGGAGCATCCGCCCCTGCAACGAACGGCGGAAGTCCAGGAACGGCAGGGCGGGTGAGACCAGGGTGAGCGTGCGGACCAGGTCCGGGCGCAACGCCGCCACCCGGACCGAGATCGCGCCGCCGAGCGAGTTGCCGAACAGGTGCACCGGGCCCCGGTCGCTGTGCTCGATCCACCGGATCACCCGATCGGCGAAGGACGGGATCGTGTAGCGCGGGCCGGGTTCGCTGCGCCCGAAGCCGGGCAGGTCGATCGCCTGCCCGTCGAGCCGGTCCGCGAGCAGCCCGGCCAGGTCGGTCCAGTTCTGCGCCGACCCGCCGAGGCCGTGCACGTACAGCGCGGGCTCCGCGCCGCCACCGGTGGCCGGGGTGTCGCGGACGTGCACGAGCGTGCCGTCGAGGCGTACGTGCCGGCCGGGCCAGGGCGGCGGGACGTGGTGTGCGGGAAGGCTGTGCTCCGGCCACAGTGCGGCGCGCTTCATGCCTCCAGTCTTCCCCGCCGGGGCCGTACCGCACACGCGCTCAGGAGAGCAGCGCCTCCAGCCGCCGGTTCACCGCCGCGAGCGTGGCCCGCACGACCGCCTGCCGGGGATCCCCGGCCACCAGCGCCGAACCGGCCAGCTGCTCCACCCAGCCGTCGCAGACGAGCAGCACCACCACTGTGGCGACCTCGCAGTTGCCGAACGGCACCACCGCGGCGTGCTCCACGAAGCACCGGCCCCGCTCGCCGGCCGGGACGGCCCGGCCGAGCAGCTCGTCCACCGCGGCGGCCGCGGCCACCGCGCAGAGCCGCAGCACGTACCCGTCGACGGCCGGCCCGGTCGCGTGCCCCTCGGCCGTCCGGTCACCGGCGACCAGGCGGACCTCCGTGGTGGCGTCCAGGCCGAACGTGCTCACCAGGACGTGCTCGATCACCACGCGGGGCCCCGGCACGCCGCCGGTGTCCAGCGGTCGCGACGGCGCGGTCTCCGTCGTGGTCATCTGCCCACCGGAGTACGACGTACCGAGCGTGACCGGGCTGCCGGTGGACATGCCGGTCGGCGCGGCGGCCAGCGACGTCTCGTCCACAGCGGCCCGGCCCCGGTGGGTGGCCTGCCGGCGGCGGCGCGGCGGCTCGTCGCCGTCGCCGGGCACCTCGGCCGGCCGCGTGGCGCGGTCCGCGCCGAACCGCGCGTCGCCGGACCGGTTCGCGGCCGGACGTGCCACACCGGTCCGCGCCGGCATCTCGTCGCCGCCCGTCTCGTCACCGTTGCGGGCCTCGCCCGGCTCGGGCTGCGCGGCGCCGGTCCCGTCGGTACGGGCCTGGCCCGGCGCGGACTGCCCGCCGGGTGCCCGGTTCTCGCCCGCGCGCGCCTCACCGGAGCGGTCCAGCCGCGCCGACCGGCGGCGCAGCGGCGCCGGTGGCGGCACGGCGGGCTCGCCGGGCAGGTTCTGCGGGGCGGCGGCCAGGCCCATCCGCTCCTGGAGCAGCCGGGCCACCAGGCGGCTAACCTCGGCCGGGTCCGCGCCGTCGGCCAAATCGAGCCGGAGGCTGTGCGCGCCGGCCGGGGTGCGGCGCAGCGCGGCGTCGCGTACGCCCGCCACCTCCCGGACCGCGTCGAGGATCGCGTTGACGTCGAAGCCCTCCGGCCGCTCCCGTAGTGGCGCGGGTTCGTCGTCGCGGCGCAGGTGGGTGGCGATGCGGGCGAGTTCGGGGGTCTCGGCGGACGGTTCCACTGCCGGTGGCTCCGGCACGACTGGCACGTCCGGTTCCGAGGGGACGCGCTGCGGCAGCACGGGGGACGGATCCTCCGGTCGGGGCTCGGCGACCGCGTCGGCGGCCGGCACCGGTTCCGGTGCGGACCGGCGGGCCGCGTAGGGAGGGGCGCTCGTCGGGTGGGACGCGGGTGTGCGGTCGAAACGGGGCGCGCCGCTCGTGGCGGGCACGCCTGAGGTCGGCGGGGCGGTGGCGGCCGCTTCGGTGGGGGGCGCCGGAGCGTATCCACCGGCCGGGGCGGGCGGGGCGCTGGTCGGCGCGGGGCCGGCGGGCGCGCCCAGCGGGGCGACCGGCACCGGCGGCCCGGCCCAGGAGGGCCGGTCGTAGCCGTGCGGCGGTTCGGCGTCGCCCCGGGCCAGCCGGAACGGCCGGGTCGCCTCGGTCGCCGGCTCGGGTGCGGCCGGCGGCTCGTACCGGCGCGCCGGCTCGGGCCCGGCACCCGGCTCGTACCGGCGCGCCGGCTCGGGCCCGGCACCCGGCTCGTACGGCCAGGACGCCTCGGACTCGGCGGACGGCGGGTACGGCCGCGCCGCCTCCGGTCCCGGGGCAGGCTCGGCGCGCATCGGCTCGTACTGCCGTACCGGCTCGGGTCGGGGTGGCTCGTAGGCGGCCGGCGGTTCGACGCGGGCCGGCTCGTACGGCCGCACCGGCTCGGGCGACCACTCGGCCGCGCGGTCCTCGCGGGGGGTGCGGTGGGCGGCGCTGTCGTCCTCCCACTCCCGCCGCTCGGCGACGGGCTCTCCGGTGCGGCGGGCCGGCGGCTCCTCCGGGCCCCGGACCGGCGGCTCCTCGGCCCGGCGGGCCGGCGGCTCGTCGGTGCGGGCCCACGGCGGGGCCCAGCCGTCACCCCAGCTCGGGCGGTTCCAGGACGGCCCCGACCAGTCCGGTTCGGCGGCGGCTCTCGGGTCGTCCGCCGGGATCTCGGCCGCGGCCCGTGGCTCGGCGGTGACCGCCCGGCCCTCCGGCGGGTGCACGTCGCCCGGTGCGTGCTCCGGCCGGCTCGGGACCGGCGGGGTGATCGGCCGGTCGGCCCAGCCGCGGGACAGCGACGGGGTGGACTCGGTGTTCGGCGCGTGGAAGCCCGGCGGCACCTCGAAGCCGGAGGCGGCGGCGCCGACCGGCGGGACCTGGAGAGCCGGCGGCGCGGAGGTCGGCCCGCTGTCGGCCCAGCGCGGGGCCCGGGCGGCCGGGTCGTCGGCGGCGTGCCGGGAACCGGTGGCCTCTCCCGGGTCGGCCGGCTGCTCGATCGTCGGCGCCGGGCGCGGGGCCGGTACGGCCAGCCGCTCGCCGTCGGCCGGCCGGGGCGGCTCGTCCGCGGGCGGGGCGCTGACCGGCGCCTGGCGGGTCACTGGCGACTCCTCCCCGGCGTGGTGCACGCCGTTGACGTGGCGGCCGTTGACGCGGCCCGGTTCCGGCGCGGAGTGGCCGGGCAGCGGGGCCGGCAGGTCGCCGTGCCGGGGCGAGGAGGCGGCCCAGCCGCCGAGGTCGCCGTAGGGCCAGCCGCCGGACGCCGGAGCGCCGCGGGACCAGCCGCTCGGCGGGGGCGCCCAACCGCCGCCGGTACGGACCGGGTCGTCCTGCTGGCCCGTCCCGTCGCCGTGCTCTCCCGGGGTGGCGGCTCCGGGTTGCCCTGTTTCACTCACCGCGCGCTCCTTGGTCGCCCCCGCTGAGGCTACCGTGTGGTGACAGTGGCGATAAGTTACAGCGGCGGGCCAATTCCGCGACGGGTTCACGAACCCGGACCGGTTCGGGTGATACGTGCCGGCTCGTACGCAGATACTCGGAGGATCCGATGACCGCAGTGGGGAACGGTGCACAGACCGCCGGTCGGCCCACCCGCCTGCCCCGCTCGGCGCGCCGTAAGCAGCTGCTCGCCGCCGCCCAGGAGGTGTTCGTCGCGCAGGGCTACCACGCCGCCGCGATGGACGACATCGCCGAGCGGGCCGGTGTCTCCAAGCCGGTGCTCTACCAACACTTCCCCGGGAAGATGGACCTGTACCTGGCACTGCTGGACACGCACTGTGACGCGATAGTGGCCAACGTGCAGGACGCGATGAGCGGCACCAACGACAACAAGGAGCGCGTCGGCGCCGCGGTGCGCGCGTACTTCGACTTCGTCGACCACGAGAGCGAGGCGTTCCGGCTGGTCTTCGAGTCGGACCTGCGCAACGACCCGGCGGTGCGGCAGCGGGTGGAGCGGGTCGAGCAGGGCTGCATCGCGGCGATCACCGACACGATCATCTCGGACACCGGGGTCAGCCGCTCGCACGCCCAACTGCTCGCCTCGGGTCTGGTCGGCGCCGCCGAGACGGCCGCCCAGTTCTGGCTCGCCGGCGGCCGCCAGGTGCCCAAGGCGGAGGCCGAGGCGCTGGTCGCGGCCCTGTCGTGGCGTGGCATCGCCAGCTTCCCGCTGCAAGGTGAGTCGGCCTGAACATCGGGCCGCCGGATCGGATAGCCTTCCCACGGTGGCTTTTTCGCCCCAGTTGAGGAGGCACAGTGGAGGTCAAGATCGGCGTGCAGTACGCGCCGCGGGAGCTGGTCCTGGAGAGCGCGCAGTCGCCGGCCGAGATCGAGCAGATCGTGACCGACGCCTTCGCCAAGGGTGAGGGCACGCTCTCGCTGACCGACGAGAAGGGCCGGCGCGTGATCGTGCCGGTCGGCAAGGTCGCCTACGTCGAGATCGCCGAGGCGTCGCCTCGCGCGGTCGGGTTCACCGTTCGCTGATTCCCGCGGCACCGGCCGCCGTGGCGGGCTCCCGCCACGGCGGCTCAGTTGTTCGATCCGGCGGCTGCCATCCGCGCGGTGTGCGCATCGGTCAGCCGGCGCAGCAGCCCCGGCACGTCCCCGCCGGTCCACCTGATCAACGCGACGAGCGCGCCCCGGCCGCCCGGCCCGCCTGGGACAGTGCCTCGCCCAGCAGCCGCCGCACCCACATCGACAGCCGCCCGGCCGTGCGGGGATCGACCTCGATCGCGGCCCGGATCTCGGCGGCGGCGAGGCGGTCGAACGCGAGCGGTTCGCCAGGGGCGACGAGCCCGAACAGGTCGGCCGCGCAGGGTCGGGCAGAGCTTCGGGGGCGGACACGAGCGCAGGGCTACCGGCGCCTCGCGTGTGACCCGAGTCACAGGTAGTCACCCCGCGTACACGGCCACCACCTGGAATCGGGACGACCCGCTGGCCGTTCAGGTACGATGAGACAGTTGCCGTGGGCACCGATTCGGTCACTTGCTGATCAACGCCGGTCCCCGACGCGCGTGCGGCCCGGTCCGGCTCGGCGAGTTCGCCCCTGACCGCGTGGCCCGCGCCACACCGATCGCGCCCTGAGGACAGAAGGGGCGCACCACGAGAGGGCACCCCCACATCCACATGAGCGAGCAGATTTCCGGCCAGCCACTGGCCCCCACCGCTCCGGTCCCCCCGGAGGCACCCACGTTCGCCGCGCTCGGCGCGCGGCAGGAGACCGTCGAGGCGCTGGCCGCCGCCGGCATCACCCGCGCCTTCGCCATCCAGGAGTACGCGCTGCCGATCGCGCTGCGCGGCGTCGACCTGATCGGGCAGGCGCCGACCGGCACCGGCAAGACGCTCGGCTTCGGCATCCCGCTGCTGGAGCGGGTGTTCGCCCCGTCCGAGGGCAGCGACGGCGTCCCGCAGGCGCTTGTCGTCGTACCCACCCGCGAGCTGGGCATCCAGGTCGCCAAGGACCTCGACGCCGCCGGCCGTACCCGGGGTGTCCGGGTGCTGCCGATCTACGGCGGTGTGGCGTACGAGCCGCAGATCGAGGCGCTCCGCAAGGGCGTCGAGATCCTGGTCGGCACCCCGGGCCGCCTGCTGGACCTGCAGAAGCAGAAGCACCTGCGGCTCGACCGGGTCCGTGCGCTCGTCCTCGACGAGGCCGACCGCATGCTCGACCTGGGCTTCCTGGACGACGTCGAGAAGATCCTGGCGATGCTGCCGGAGGACCGGCAGACCATGCTGTTCTCGGCCACCATGCCGGACCCGATCGTCGCGCTGTCCCGGCGCTTCCTGCGCCGGCCGGTGACGATCCACGCCGGGCACACCGCCGAGACCGGTCCGTCGCCGCAGACCAAGCAGCTCGCGTACCGCACCCACTCGCTGAACAAGGTCGAGATCGTGGCGCGCATCCTGCAGGCCGAGGGCCGCGGGCTGACCATGATCTTCACCCGCACCAAGCGGGCCGCCGACCGGGTCGCCGAGGATCTCGACTTCCGCGGCTTCGCCGTCGCCGCCGTGCACGGTGACCTAGGCCAGGGCGCGCGCGAGCGGGCGCTGCGGGCGTTCCGGGCCGGCAAGATCGACACGTTGGTCGCCACCGACGTGGCCGCCCGGGGCATCGACGTCACGGGCGTCACCCACGTGATCAACTATGACTGCCCCGAGGACCAGGACACCTACACCCACCGCATCGGCCGTACCGGCCGGGCCGGGGCCACGGGTTCCGCCGTGACGTTCGTCGACTGGGACGACATGCCCCGCTGGCGGATCATCGACAAGACGCTCGGGCTGGACATGCCCGAGCCGCCGGAGACGTACCACACCTCCGCGCACCTCTACACGGACCTGGACATCCCGACGGACATCAGCGGCACGCTGCCGACCGCGGAGCGCACCCGGGCCGGCCTGTCCGCCGAGGTCGAGGAGGACCTGGGCGGTGGCGGCCGGTCGCGGCGCGGCGAGCGCCGGGGCGACAGCCGGGGCCGCGAGCGCGGCGACCGCGGCCGGCGCCGGGGCGGCGAGGCCGGTCCCGCCGCCGGTTCGTCCACCGGGCAGGCCGACGGCGGTGACGACGAGACCCCGCGTACCCCGCGTCGGCGGCGTCGTCGCCGGGCCGGCGAGACGGTGGCCGGTGAGCCGACCGCGGTGATCGGCACCGAGGGCACGGCCGAGGCCGCCGCCGCACCGCAGCCCGCGGAGGGCGAGGTCGCGAGCACCAAGCCCCGTCGCCGCCGCCGTCGCCGCAGCGGCACCGGCGCACCCGCCGAGTCCACCACCACCGACTGACGCACACCACGGATACGGCCTCCCGGACCCCGGTCCCGGAGGCCGTCCCCATCCCCGCCCCTCACCCCCTGCGACGATCATGAAGTTGACGGCGCGACACGCCGTGCTCACGGCCGCCAACCTCATGATCGCCGGGGCGGAGGCAGGAAGGTAGGTACTGATGCCGGAAGCGTTGGACTCCGCGCTGGCCGAGGTGCGGGCGCTGCTGCTCGCGCCGGGGCTGACCCGCGCGGTCGCCGCCGGGCGCCGTCGTGGGCAGCGCCCCTCGGTCGTACGCGCGGAACTGCGCCCGGTCACGCTGAAGGCCGGTCCCCGGTTGCAGATCGCCGTCTCCGACGGATCTCGGCCGCACACCCGCAACGTGGCACCCGGCACGGAGGCCGGCGCCGCAGTCGACGAACTGCTCGCCGAACCGTTCGGCAACTGGCACGTCGAGACCGCCGACGCCACGCTCCAACTCCGGGTCACCAAGTCCGGCGAGGCGCAGGTGCACCGTGCGGCGGCCAGCCGTCCGGCCACCGAGCCGGGCGGGCACGATCGCGCCAAGGAGTGGCTGCTCGACCCCGGTGATCCCCTGTTCCGGGAGATCGGCGGCTCGGCGGCCAAGCGCCGCCAGGTCGACGCGTTCCTGCGCGCGCTCGCGGCGACGCTGCCCGACGACCTCACCGGCCCGCTGCGCGTGGTGGACCTGGGCTGCGGCAACGCCTACCTGACCTTCGCCGCCTACCGTCACCTGGTCCAGCGCGGCCTGGACGTGACGCTGGTCGGGGTGGACGTGCGCGAGGACCAGCGCCGCCGCAACACCGAGCTGGCCGAGCGCCTGGGTTGGGCCGACCGGGTCGGCTTCGTGGCCGGCACCATCGCCGACGCATCAGTCGAACCGGCACCCGACCTGGTGCTGGCGCTGCACGCCTGCGACACCGCGACCGACGAGGCGCTGGCCCGGGCCGTGCGCTGGGGCGCCCGCTGGGTGCTCGCCGCGCCCTGCTGCCACCACGACCTGGCCGCCCAGCTCCGCGCCGGTCCGGCCCCGGCACCGTACGAGTTGCTGACCCGGCAGGGCATCCTACGGGAGCGGTTCGCCGACGTGCTCACCGACTCGCTGCGGGCCGCGCTGCTGCGACTGCACGGCTACCGCGCCGAGGTGGTGGAGTTCGTCGACTCCCAGCACACCCCGCGCAACCTGCTCATCCGGGCCCGGCGGACAGCCGGTGCGCCGACCGACGGGCAGCGCGCCGAGTATCGCGAGCTGGTCGGCCAGTGGGGTGTCACGCCCCGGCTGGAGACGCTGCTGACCGAGGCGCGCTGAGCGGCAGCGGTCTACCGTCCCCGGTCGCCCCGGTTGCGGTCGCCCCGGTCCAGCACCGGCACCCGCTCACCGGCGCCCCGGTTCGGCGCCCGCGCGCCGTCGTGCGGTGCGCTCGGGAACGGCACCACCTTGCCGGGCTGCTCGGCGTTCCCGGCGGCGGCGAAGGCGTTCCACGAGATGTCGACGAGCAGCCGCTTCAGCTCGGCGTGCCGCGCGGCGGCGTTGCGCTGCAACGCCAGCCGAGCGCCGAGCACCACCGCGGCCAGGGTGGTGCAGATCGCGCCGGTGGCGGCGATCAGGTGTACGCCGGTCGCCTCGACGCCGCGTACCGCCAGCACCAGCAGCCAGATCCAGAACCCGAGCGCGAACACCGCGGCCTTGGCCACGAAGAACAGGCTCACCGCGCCGGGGCGATGCGGTACGGGACGTTCCGGCTCGGCCATGCTGCTCCTCCATCGACTCACAGGGTTCCCTCAGCCTATTACCCGAAGCGTATTGCCCGAAGCGAGCTTCCGTAGTCGTCCGGGTCTCGCCGACGGGACTTCCGGACCGATCAGTCAGTTACTTCTCCGGCCCGGCGTACTAGGCTCGACGAGCGAGCCGGGCCACCGGAGGAAGGACAGATCCGCCAGGGATGGGTTCCGCAGACGTTTCGCCGCAGATGGCCTTCGCGCGCTTCGTACGCCGGGCCATCGACGCCGCGCGCGAGGAGCGCGGCTGGACGGTGACCGACCTCGCCACCCACACCGGTGTCGGCCGCTCCACAGTGTTCCGCTGGCTGGCCGGCGACTGGCAGGACTACCCCGAACTCGCGAAGGTCCGCGGCTTCTGCGCCGCCCTCGACCTGCCCGTGGCGGCCGCGTTCCGCGCGCTGGGCCTGCCCGACGCCGGGCCGGTGCCCCGCCGCCGGGGTGCCGAGGACGGCCCGGTGGAGGCCGACGTGCGGGTGATCCTGGATCGGCTCGCCGACCCGAACGTGCCCGCCGAGGAGAAGCACCACATCCGCGACCTGCTCCGCTACCTTGCCCGCCGCCCGGTCCGCCGGGCCGGCTGACCGCCCATGCGGCTCGCGACTCAGGCGACGGTCAGCGTGAACTCCGCGGTGCGCACCACGCCGCCGACCTGGAAGTCCAGGAACATCCGGTAGCTGCCCGGCCCCGGCGCGGTCAGCCAGAACGTCACGTCGTCGCCGTCGCGCACCTGCTCCGGGTGCACGTGCAGGTAACCGAGGTCGCCCTGGCGCAACGCCACCAGGTGCCCGTACGCCCCGAGGTACGGCTCCAGCGCCGCCGCCGCGCCGTCCGCGCCGGTGACCCGGAACCGCAGCGGCACCGACTTCCCCACCTCCGGCGTGCCGGTGTACCCGACGGTGAATCCGTCGACGGTGGCCGACGTGGCGGCGGCGGGCAGCGGCCCGGGCCGGTACGCGCCGGACGCGGTCAGGTCGGCACCGAGGACCACGGCGACCTGGCGACCGTCGTCGGCCACCGCGGTGAAGTCCGCGTACATCCGCCAGGGGCCCGCCTCCGGTGGGGTGATCGGCACCGACCAGGTGCCGTCGGCGGCCATCGCCGGGTGCAGGTGCCGGTAGCCGCCGAGGTCACGCCGGACCATGATCACGTGCATCGGTTTGTCGTGCACCACGGCGAACCGGGTGACCGCCCGGCGCTGGTCGTCGCGGATCTGGAAGCGCAGCTCACCGGCGCGGCCCGCGACCAGCCCGGTCGACGGCACCAGCGTGTAGCCGGCCGAGGTGATCGACAGTCCGGTCACGCCGTCGCCGCCGCCCTGGGTGACTGTGGCGCCGTCGTGCGTGTGCGCGCCGGTCCCCGGTGCGTGGGCGTGCACGCCACCGTCGGCGCCGCCCGTGGCGGCCCCGCCGGCCGTCGCGGGCCGGGCCGGGCCGGCCGGCGCGTTCATCCGCCCGAGGCCGAAACCGAGCAGGACGGCGAGCACCAGGCCGCCCACCACCAGGGCCAGCCGCAGCGTCTCCCGGTCCACCGCGACGGGCCCGGCCGTCCCGGCCGGACCACCCGCGCCGTTCCCGGCCAGCGCCGCGTCTCGGGTCAGCACCGCGTCCCGGGTCAGCACCGCGTCCCCGGGCTGCGCAGCGGGAGCGCCTGAGCCCGCCCCGGCGTCGTCGGGGACGACGCCGGGGTCGGAGGTGACTGACGACGACTCAGGCACCGCCGCCGACCAGCTCGTAACCCGCCTCGTCCACGGCGGCACGCACGGACTCGTCGGACAGCGGCGTCGCGCTGGTGACAGTGGCGGTGCCGTTCACCAGATCGATCCGGACCTCGTCGACACCGGGCAGCGCGGACAGCTCCTCGGTCACCGCCTTGACGCAGTGTTCGCAGGTCATCCCGGTCACGGTGTACGTCTGGACGACGGGTCGCTGCTCGGTCATGACCCCACGGTACCGCCGCCCGGGTCCGGGCCCGACGACGGTCCGCCGACGGTGGTGACGCTCGCATTCCGCCCGGCCCGGGAACTTTCCGCGCACGCCCGGACCTCCCCGCGGCGACCGGGAGCACGCCGGGAACCGGCGCCCGGACGGGTCAGCCGGCCACCGCCAGCGCCAGCGGCAGCACGTCCGGCGCACCGGCCCGCCGCAGCAGCCGCGCCACCACGCCCATCGTCCAGCCCGAGTCGACCAGGTCGTCCACCAGCAGCACCGGACCGTCCAGCTCCGCCAACGCACCGGCCAGCTCATCGGGCAGCAGGAAGGCGTCGTGCAGCGCGCGTACCCGCTGGGCGCTGTTGCCGCGCGGCCCGCCACCGCCGGCCGGGACGACCTGGCCGAGCAGCGGCAGCCGGCCCACGGCGGCGATCCGCTCGGCGAGCGAGCCGACCAGCAGCGGTCGCGTCCGGGAGCCGACCGCCACCACGCCCACCGGCCGCCGGGGCCACGGGTCGTCGCCGTGCGCCCACGCCTTCAGCACCTCGACCACGGCCGCCACCACGTCGTCGGGCACCGGGCCGTCCGGCGCCTCCGGCCCGACCAGTCCGCGCAGCCGCCCGCCCCACCCCAGGTCGGACAGGCGCCCCACGGCCCGGCCGGCCAGCGCCTGCTCCGCCGGGGGGATGCGGCCCTTCAGGGGTACGCCGACCGCCTCCAACCCGGTGGGCCAGAGCTTCTTCGGCGGGATCGGCACGCCGGGACGCCCGAGGAACGTCTGCGCGGCGGTCAGCGCCTGATCGGAGACGGCGGCGTCGAACAGCGGGCCGGCGCAGTTGTCGCACCGCCCGCAGTCCTGCGCCCCCGTGTCGTCCAGCCCTTCCCGCAGGTAGCGCATCCGGCAGCCGGACGTCGAGGCGTACTCGCGCATGGCCCGCTGCTCGGCGGCGCGCGCGTCGGCGACGCGCCGCAACCGGGCCTCGTCGTAGACCCACGGCTCGCCGGTCGCGAGCCAGCCGCCACGCACCCGGCGGACCGCGCCGTCCACGTCGAGCACCTTGAGCATCAGCTCCAGCCGGGTCCGGCGCAGGTCGACAACCGGTTCGAGGGCCTGGGTGGAGATCGGCCGGTCGGTGTCCAGCGCGGCGAGCACAGCGCGGACCTGTTCCTCGGGCGGGAAGGCGAGCGAGGCGAAGTACCGCCAGATCGCCGCGTCCTCGACGCCGGGCAGCAGCAGCACCTCGGCGTGCTCGACGGCCCGGCCCGCGCGGCCGACCTGCTGGTAGTAGGCGATCGGCGAGGGCGGCGCGCCCAGGTGCACGACGAAGCCGAGGTCGGGCTTGTCGAAGCCCATGCCGAGCGCGCTGGTGGCGACCAGCGCCTTGATCTTGTTGTCCAGCAGGTCCTGCTCGGCGGCCCGCCGGTCGGCGTCCTCGGCCTGGCCGGTGTACGACGCCACGGACCAGCCCCGGCCGCGCAGGAAGTCGGCCGTCTCGGTGGCCGCCGCGACGGTGAGCGTGTAGACGATCCCCGAGCCGGGGAGCCGGTCCAGGTGATCGGCCAGCCAGGCCAGGCGGTGGGCCGGGCTCGGCAGGTCGAGTACGCCGAGGCGCAGCGACTCCCGGTCCAGGGTGCCCCGCAGCACCAGCGCGTCGCCGAGCTGCTCGGCCACGTCCTGCGTGACCCGGGCGTTGGCGGTGGCGGTGGTGGCCAGCACCGGCGTGCGCTCGGGCAGGTTGGCCAGGAACGTGCGCAGCCGCCGGTAGTCGGGGCGGAAGTCGTGCCCCCAGTCGGAGACGCAGTGCGCCTCGTCGACCACGAGCAGCCCGGTGGTGGCGGCGAGCTTCGGCAGTACCCCGTCGCGGAAGTCGGGGTTGTTCAGGCGCTCCGGGCTGATCAGCAGCACGTCGACCGCACCGGCGTGGATCTCGGCGGTGATCTCGTCCCACTCGTCCAGGTTCGCCGAGTTGATGGTGCGCGCCCGGATGCCGGCGCGGGCGGCGGACTCGACCTGGTTGCGCATCAGCGCCAGCAGCGGCGAGACGATCACGGTCGGCCCGTGCCGACCGCCGTCGCGCAGCAGCGCGGTGGCCACGAAGTAGACGGCCGACTTGCCCCAGCCGGTGCGCTGCACGCAGAGCACCCGGCGCCGGTCGACCACGAGCGCCTCGATGGCCCGCCACTGGTCCTCGCGCAGCCGGGCGTGGTCGCCCGCCAGCCGCCGCAGCACCGCCTCGGCGCGCTCCCGGACGGCCATCCGATCCTGGCTCATCCGGCATTTCTACCAGGGTCCACCGACGTCACCGGCGGACCAGGGGTCGACGAAGGCGGCGCGGGCGGCGATACGGGCGGCAGGAAGATCAGCAGCTCGCGCAGCGAGTCCGTCGCCGCCGCCGGCAGCAGGCACCGCGACGCCAGCTCCTCCATCGACGTGTACGGGCCGCGTATCCGCCGGTCGGCCACCACGTGCTGCGCCTGTGACCGGGTCAGCCCCGGCAGCCCGGCGATCACGTGGTCCGGCACCGAGTTCACGTCCACCAGTCCGCCGTCGTCGTACGCGCGGGGCAGGTCGGGGCGGCCGATGCGCAGGTCGTCCCGCGCCGACGGGTACTGGTAGAGCAGGTACCGGGCGTACTCCCGGCGCAGCCGGCTGCGGTCGGCGTACGGCCGGCCCCGCCACAGGCCACGCAGCCAGGCGAGCAGCCGGCCGTTGAGCAGCACCACGTGCGGGACGCCCGAGATCCAGGTAACCAGCCAGACCAGGATCAGGGCGCCTCGGGGTCCGCTGACCTCCTCCGTCTCGCTGCCGCCGATGACCACCACGAACGTCACGCCGACGGTCAGGTAGTAGACCGCGGCGAGGACGTTGCCCCAGCCCCGCCGCCAGAACCCGTAGAGCAGCACCACCAGCCAGGTGAGCAGGCCGAACGAGAACAGGGCGACGAACGCACCGCTGACTGTCGCGAAGACGCTCAACCACCTGGGCACTCCGGCCGGCCGCCTGGCCGGCGGCACGGGGCCGCCGAACAGCGGCGCAGGGGCGGCGGCCACACGGGGGGCCGCCCCTTCCGCGTGTCAGCGGCCGAGCACGGAACCGCCGTTGACGCCGAGCACCTGCCCGGTGACGTACCCGGCGGACGGGCCGACCAGGTAGCGCACGGCCGCCGCGATGTCGTCCGGCTCACCGGCCCGGCCGACGAGCGTGGCGGCGACCCGCTTGGCGTGCCCCTCCGGCGTCATCCGGTCGCCGAAGAACTCGGTCTCGGCCACGTAGCCGGGGCTGACCACGTTCACAGTGATCTGTTCCGGACCGAGCTGGGCGGCCAGGTCGTACGCCCAGCCGTGCAGTGCGGCCTTCGCGGCCGAGTACGGCCCGCCGCCACCGCGCTGCGCGGCGATCGAGCTGAGCAGGACCACCCGGCCGCCGGGGCGGCTCAGGGCCGGCAGCAGCGCCTCGGTGAGCAGCACGGCGGTCAGCACGTGGCGTCCAGGTTGGCCCGCCACCAGTCCGCCACACCGGCGAGCGAGTCGGTCGACCCGCTGAGGTAACCGCCGGCGTTGTTGACCACGGCATCCACGGCACGATCCCCGACCGCGTCCACCACCGCTCCGACCTGCGCCGGATCGGTCAGGTCGGCGGCGACAGCCACGACCGCCCCGTCCCGCCCGCTCTCGTCACAGATCCGCCGTGCCGTCGATTCGAGCACGTCGCCCCGCCGTCCCACCACGATCACGTCGAACCCGTCGATCACGAGCCCGTGGGCGACGGAGGCCCCGATCCCGGTCCCACCCCCACTGACCACAGCCAGCCGCCGCAGCTCCCCCATGACGTCTCCCCTTCCCCGCTCTCCCCGTTGATCAAGGAGTTTGGGTCATCCTAACCGCGGAATCAGGACACAAACTCCTTGATCAACGGGGAGAGGGGAGGGGGATGGGAGCCGTCAGCGGGGGCGGCGGAGGGCGGTCAGGACGGGGGTCAGGCGGGAGCGCAGGCTGGCCAGGCCGCCGGGGAAGAAGTAGACGGCCAGGATGAACACCGTGCCCAGGACGAACAACGGCTGGCTCAGCGGACGGCTGAGGAACGCGGGCAGGCTGTTCACCGCCTCGCTGCTGCCGAACGCGGTGAGCCGGTGGTCCAGGTACATGTAGAGGACGCCGCCGAGCACCGGCCCCCACCGCGTACCGGGGCCGCCGAGCACCACCATGACCAGCAGCGACAGCGTCAGCTCCGACGAGGTGATGTGCGGGCTGGCGCCGCCGACGATCAGCACGTAGACCACCCCGCCGGCCGACGCGAGACCACCGGCCAGCGTGAACGCGACGAGCTTGAACCGGTACGGGTCGAGCCCGAGCACCCCGATGCGCCGCTCGTCGTCACGCAGCCCGGCCAGCACCCGCCCGGTCGGCGAGGCGCTGACCCGGTGCACGACCAGGACCACGATCGCCAGGTACGCCAGCGCCAGCCAGTACAGGTTCACCGTGTTGGTGACGCCCACCAGCGCCGGCGGCAGCCCTGACACGTCCAGCGGCAAGCCCTCCTCACCGCCGGTGAGGCCACCGAAGTCGCGGGCCACCAGAATCGCCCCGACCTGCGCGAACGCCAGCGTCACCATGGCGAACGCGATGCCCACCGTGCGCAGTGCCACCGCGCCGAGCAGCGCGGCGAGCGTGGTCCCGCCGACCACCGTCAGCACGGCGGCCTGCCACAGCGGCAACCCGGCCTCGGTGACCAGGATGTCGGTGCCGTACACCCCGGCGGCGAAGTAGAGGGCGTGGCCGAAGGAGAGCATTCCGGTACGCCCGAACAGCAGGTCGTATCCGGCCGCGAGCCCGCCGAAGACCAGGCAGATGGCGAGCAGTTGCAGCGTGCCGGGCGAGTTCAGCGGTCCCTCGAAGATGCCCGGCAGGTTCAGCGTGGAGTACGGCAGGACCGCCGCCACCACCAGCGCGACCAGCGGCAGGTACGGGCGCAGTCCGTGCCAGCGGGAACGCCCGGGGGTCAGTTCGTCGGGCACCTGCGCCGGAGGCGCGTCGACCACCGAGTTGGTCATGCGTGAGCCACCTTTCCGGCCAGGCCCTGCGGACGCAGCAGCAGCACCACGGCGAGCAGGCCGACCACGCACAGGTCACCCAGCCCGGACGTGCCGTAGTAGTTGACGAACTGTTGCAGCAGCCCCACCGCGACCGCCGCGTACGCGGACCCGACCACCGAGCCCATCCCGCCGATCACCACCACGATGAAGGCGAAGATCAGCAGCGAGCCGCCCTGCCCCGGCGAGACGGTGCCGAAGTAGACGCCGCCGAGCGCGCCGGCCAGCGCGGCGGCGGCCCCGCCGATCGCGAAGACCAGCGTGAACGCCTTGCGCACGTCGATGCCGAGCGCGGTGACCATCTCCCGGTTCTCCACCCCGGCCCGGATGATCAGGCCGTACCGCGTCCAGCGCAGGAACGCCAGCAGCGCGCCGAGCACCACCACGGCGGCGACGATCAGCAGCAGACCGGCGTTCGGCACCTGGGCGCCGAGCACCGACGTCACGTCCCGGCTCCAGTCCGGGCGCGGGAATGGCCGCGGATCAGCGCCCCAGGTGGCCTGGAGCAGCGCCACCCCGGCCAGCGACAGGCCGACGGTGACGAGCACCTGCTCGATGGTGCGGGAGTAGAGCGGCCGGATCAGCACCAGCTCCACCAGCACCGCGACGAACGAACCGGCCAGCACGCCGAAGACGACAGCCAGGACGAAGCCGAACCCGTCCGGCCCGGCTCCGGGCAGGTTGCCCGAGGCCCACCACGTCGCGTACGCGCCCACGCCGAGGAACAGACCGTGCGCGAAGTTGAGCACGTCGGCGAGGCCGAAGACCAGGGAGAGGCCGGAGGCCACGAGAAAGTAGAGCGCCGCCAGGCCCAGCCCGGTCAGCGTCAGCAGGACCACCGTGTTCACGCGTGCACCTCCCCGGAACCCGAACCCACACCGAGCAGCGACTTGGTAAGCGCGGTCTCCAGCAGCAGTTCGCGGGCGTCGCCGGTCCAGGCGACCTGCCCGGCGGAGAGCACCACCGCGTCGGTCGCCAGTCGCCGTACCACCGCCAGGTTCTGCTCGACCAGCAGCACCGGCACGGATTCCGCCACCCGTTCCAGCACCTCGGCCACCTCGGTCACCACCTTCGGCGCCAGCCCTTTCGTCGGCTCGTCGACCAGCAGCAGCCGGTTGTCGTTCAGCAGCACCCGGCCGATCGCGAGCATCTGCTGCTGCCCGCCGGACAGCGAGCCGGCCCGTTGCCGTCCGCGCCGCTCCAGCTCCGGGAAGAGAGCGAAGACCTTGTCGTACGCGGGCGTGACGCCCCGCCGTTCGGCCAGTCGCAGGTTCTCCGCGACGGTGAGCGCGGCGAACACGCAGCGGTCCTCCGGCACGTAGCCGAGCCCGTCGCGGACCAGCCGGTGGGTGGGGCGCGCGAGCAGGCTCCGGGCCCCCATGCGTACGCTGCCGCGCACCTCGCCGCCGCGCGGCGTCAGCCCGACGATCGCACGCAACGTGGTGGTCTTGCCGACGCCGTTGCGCCCGAGCAGCACCGTGACGCCGGTCGGCGCGACCTCGAACGACACGCCCTGGAGGATGTGCAGTCCGGCGATCCGCACGGACAGGTCCTCGACGGACAGGACCGGCTCACTGCTCGCGTTCACAGGGCCTCCCCCAGGTACGCCTCCTGCACGGTGGCGTTCGCCATCACCGTGTCCGGGGTGTCGCAGGCCAGCAGCGCGCCGTGGTGCATCACGGCGATCCGGTCGGCCAGCTCCAGGATCACGTCCATGTGGTGTTCCACCATGAGCACCGCCCGGCCGCTGTCGCCGGTCAACGACTTGATCACGCTGACCAGCTCGGGCACGTCCTCGGCGCTCACGCCGGCCATCGGCTCGTCCAGCAGCATCACCCGGGGCTCCCCGGCGAGCAGCAGCGCGATCTCCAGCTTGCGCTTCTCGCCGTGGGCCAGGGTGCCGGCGAGCGCCGTACCCCTGTGGTGCAGGCCGACCCGGTCGAGCGCCGCGTCGGCGGCGGCGGCCACCTCCCGGTCGGCCGCCGCCCGCCGCCACAGTTTCATCGAGCCACCCCGGTGTGCCTGTACGGCGAGCCGGACGTTCTCCCGCACGCTCAGCGAGCCGAAGACCGAGGACGCCTGGAAGGTGCGCCCCAGGCCGAGCCGGGCACGCCGGTGCGGCGGAAGCGCGGTGATGTCCGCGCCGTCCAGCAGGACCGTGCCCTCGGTGGGGCGGCGCAGGCCGGTGATCAGGTTGAACAGGGAGGTCTTGCCGGCGCCGTTGGGCCCGATCACGCCGAGGAACTCCCCTGGCGCCAGATCGAGGTAGACGGAGTCGACGATGGCGACCTCACCGATCCGCCAGGTCAGACCGCGGGTGGCGAGCATCGGTCAGCCCTTCATCTGCGCGACCGGCGGCGCGCTCTCGTCACCGGTGAGCGACTTCTGGACGGTGGCCGTGAAGGCGGTGCCACTGCCGGAGAGCTTGGCCTGGTACATCGGCTGGAGCAGCGCGTGGTCCTCGGCGCGGATCTTCATGGCACCCTTGACGCCCTCGAACTCCCAGCCCTCCAGCGCCTGCACCATCTTCTCCACGTCGTCGCCGCCCTCCTGCACGGCACGGACGACCATCTGCGCGGCGGCGAACCCGTCCGGGTGGAACAGGTCGAGCGTGCCGCCCGGCACCTTCGCCTTCGCGGCCTTGGCGGCCTCGGTGTCGCTGGCCCCGTCGAAGTAGTGCGAGAGGAACGAGATCTTGGTGCCGGCCGCGCCGAACGTCGGCCACGAGGCGCGGATGTCCAGGCCGGTGACGACGGTCGTGGAGGCGAGGACGCCCTGCTGGTCGAGCGTCTGCCACATCGCGCCGGCGGTGGTGCCGGCCCAGGCGACGAAGAGCAGGTCCGGCTTGGCGGCCTTGATCTGGCTGGCGAACGGCGTGAACTCGGTGGCGCTGGCCGGGGCCCGGACGCTGCTCACGTTCGCGCCGGCGCCGCCGATCACGGCCTTGACGGCGGCCTCGTTCGCGTCGCCGAACGCGCCGTCCTGCGCGAACACCACGACCTTCTTGTCCGCCGCGTCGCCGATGAACGACCGGGCGGTCACCACGTCCTGCCACGACTGCCGGCCGGAGCGGAACGTGTACTTGTTCGCGCCGGTCACCGCGTCCGTGGCGGCCGGGCCGGAGATGAACAGCACCTTGTTCTGCGCGGCGATCGGCGCCACCTGGAGTGCCACACCGGAGGAGGTGGACCCGGCGATGATCTTCGTGCCCTTGCCGATCATGTCCTTCGCGACGGACACGGCCTTGGCCGGGTCGCCCGCGTCGTCGGCCTCGGTCAGCTCGATCGTACGGTCACCGACCTTGCCGGTGCCCTCGGTGGCGAAGTCGAGGCCCGCCTTGAAACCCTCGATGTACTGCTTGCCGTAGCTGGCGAGCGGGCCGGACTGCGAGTAGACCAGACCGACCTTGACCGGGGCGGCGTCGCCGCCGCCGGATGCGGTGTCCTGCGGGCTGCCACAGGCCGTGGCGGCCAGAGCGACCGCCACCGAGGTGGCGGCGGTAAGGAACACCCGTCGCGTGTGCCGGATCGTCATTGCGACTCCAGGTGAGGACAGGGGGAATGTCAGTTGTCGGCTCACGCTAGAAGTGACGTCACCCACGGGCTATGTGGTCGGCGCACACAAGTGCCCGCGACGGGGTGGCCGCACGTTACAACGCCGGACATCGGCACGTAACCGTACCGACCCGGGATGGCCACGCCCGCCACGCACGCCCCGCCGGGAATGTCGGCCCACGCCATCGCGGGCCGGGTCAGCGCCCGCCGCAGTCCCCGTCGTGGTCGGCCGCCCGCGCGCACCGCCGGCCACCGTCACGTACCCGGTCGCACCAGACCCAGTGGCGTACGGACTGCTCGTCCTCCCGCGACACGGTCGTCCCGGCGCGTTCCACGTCGGCCAGGAACCCGAGGGCCCGGCAGATGGCCCGCGCGAACCCCCGTGCGCCGTCGAGGTCGGCCGCGAGCACCGGCAGGTGTACGACGAACCGCTCCCGGCTCACCGCTGCGCGCCCGGAGTGAACCGGGACTGCCAGCTCTTGAGCGCCTGCTTGATCCGGGTGTTCTCCTCGGCGTGCCGGGACGCGTCGCGCCGGGCCAGCGCCAGGTCACCCGCCACCCGGTAGAGGAAGGCGTGCACCTCCGCCGGGTCGAGCCCGTGCCGCACGGTCCGGAACCGCCGCTCGCGGATCTGCCCGACACTCAGCGGGCGGCACGAGTCCGAGCGGTACCAGCCCTGGTTCGGCGGGCCGCCCTTGCCGCGCCGCCGGGACGGCTGGAACAGGTTGAGCACGTTACGCACGCCGATCCTCCTCGCCGAGCCGTGGAGGCGGCCCGCCCGCAGACAGGGGACGCGGGCGGGCCGCCGGCCCCGAGACCGCAGCCCGTTCGGCGGTACGACCCCGGAGCCCATTCGGGGCCCGGCTCCCGAGGTTTGCCGAACCAACCGGAGCCGGACACGAGTCAGCCTACCCAAAATACCTGTGTAGGTCGAGCGTCCACATCGGGCTTCTAGCTTGTTGCAGTTACTGGTGTAGGCCCGGCATGATCGGAGGTGCCGAACCAACCGGAGTCCTCACCATGCCTACAGCCGAAGCACCGTATCGTCAGATCGCCAACGAACTTGCCGCAAAGATCAGAAGCGGCGAGTTGAAGCCCGGCGACAAGCTGCCCTCGACCCGTGAACTCGCCGAGGCTTACGGCGTCCACATGAACACGGCGTCCCGTGCTCTCTCGTTGCTGCATGATCGCGAGCTGATCACCGGCCAGCCCGGCCGAGGCACATACGTAGCCGAACCCCCGAGCTGACCGGCCCCGATCTTGGAAAGTTCTCGTTCATACCGAACGAGAACTTTCCAAGATTCACATCGATCTTCCGCGAGACCGGGCGGGATGCACCGCGTACAGCGCCCGGAGTGCCTCCGGAGTGACAGGTCAGAGCTGGACGCCCACCTTGCGGCGCATCCGGCTGAGGCCGATCAGCAGGCCGCCCGCGGCCAGCAGCCCACCACCGATGCCGACCATCGGCGTCGTGCTGCTGCCGGTGACGGGCAGGTGCTTGCCGGGTCGACCACGGCGACGTCGGTGATCGTCACCGTGCCGGTGTTGGTCACCCGGTAGGTGTAGAGGATCTTGTCTCCCTTGGCCGCGTACCCGTCGGGCTCGCACTCGTTCTTGCAGGCCGACTCGACCCGGGCCTTCTTGTCGATCGACAGGCTGGCCCGCACCGGCGGGGGCGTGACCGTGGTGACTGTGAAGGTGGCCTCGTTGGAGGTGACCTGCTGCTCACCGAACGAGCCGTTCGCCCTGGCGATGTTGACGATCTCGCCCGCCGCCACGTCGGCCTCCGTCACGGTGTACGTCCCCGTACAGGTGGTGCTCGCGCCGGGCGCCAGCGAGGTCGTCGCGCAGGTGATGCCGGTGACCTTGTCGTCGGTGATCGCGATGGCCGTGATCGGGTCCGTCGTGCCCGTGCTCGCGTTCCCGACGGTGTACGTGTAGGTGACGACCTGGCCGGCCTTGAGCCCACTCGCGGGCGTGCCGGTCTTCGTCAGCGTCAGCGAAAGGCCGATGTCGCCGGCGGCGCACGTGTGCGTGAGGACGAAGAAGCGGGCGGTGCCCGAGATGACCGCGGTGGCTCCCGTCAGCGTCCAGCCGGCCGGGGTCCGGATCCAGGCCTTGCTGGTGCCGAGGTCGTTGACGATGGCGCTGTTCGGGTCGGTGGGAATGGTCCGGGTGACCGGTCCGCCGGGCGTGCTGAATGTTGCCGTGATCGTCTGGAAGGTACCCGTCGTCGCCTGGTTGCCGGGCAGGTTGAAGACCCAGACGTCCTCGTCGGCGAAGGGCGGACCGGCCGGAACGACCCGGCCGGCCCGCCACGCCTTTCGAGGGTCAGCGGCCCGCTCGGGCGGCCACCGCCGTGTCGGGGTGGTCGCTGAACACCCCGTCCAGGCCCAGGTCGAAGAACAGTTCGTACTCGGACGTGATGTCCCCACGCGCGTTCGGGTCGGTGCCGATGCGGAAGTCCACCGGCAGGAACTGGTTCTCGGCCCGGAACGTCCATGCGTGCACCACCAGCTTCTGCCGGTGCGCGTCCCGGATCACCGAGGTCGGCGCGAGCAGCCGACCGGCGGAGTCCCGGGGCACGATCAGGTTCTTGTTCAGGCCGACGCCGTCGGCGTACCGGGAGATCCAGGCCAGTCCCGCGGGCGTGGCCAGGTCGGCGTAGGTCCGCTTGTCGCCGCCGGCGACGAAGTCGTAGGGCGCGCCGCTCGCGTCCATGAGCTGCACCAGCCGCACGTCGATCATCTTGTCGAGCTTGCGCAGGTTGGCGGTCTCGAAGCTCTGCACGAACACCGGGTCGTTGCGGTGGGTGAGCCGGTTGTGGCGCAGCACCGCGACCAGCGGCTCCTCCAGCGGACGCCCGATCGACGCGAAGTAGGTGGGGTGCTTGGTCTCCGGGTAGACGCCGATGGTCCGGCCCCGGGCCTTCGACTCGGCCCGCGCCAGGTCGATGACCTCCTGGAACGTCGGGATCTCGAATTTGCCGTCGAACGCGGTGTTGGCGACCCGCACCTGGGGCAGGCGCTCCTTGGCGCGCAGCGTCTTCAGCTCGGCCAGCGTGAAGTCCTCGGTGAACCAGCCGGTGACCGTCACCCCGTCGATGGTCTTCGTCGCCTTGCGGCCGGCGAACTCGGGGCGGGCGGCCACGTCCGTCGTACCGGAGATCTCGTTCTCGTGCCGCGCGACCAGGACGCCGTCCCTGGTCGAGACCAGGTCCGGCTCGATGAAGTCGGCGCCCTGGCGGATGGCGAGCCGGTAGGCCTCCAGGGTGTGCTCCGGGCGGTAGCCGCTCGCGCCGCGGTGGCCGATCACGATCGGCCGCTGGGGCGCGCGGGCCTGCTCGGCGCGGTGGTCCGGGCCGGCCTGGGCGGCCACGGCCGGCACCACCACAGCGGCCGCCGCGAGCAGCGCGCCGGCCACGCCGAGGGCGGAAAGGGTACGTCGCAACGCCGTCTCCTGTCGTCGATGGGTACGCACAGCAGACCGGGTGTGGTTGACCGCCAGTTGGTCGGTTCCTGACCTGCCGGTGAATCTCCGGACGGAAGATGACGGGGTGCGCCGCCTGCTCCGGAAGCCCGTACGGCTGGTGCCGTTGGGGTTCCTGGCGGTGATCCTGGTCGGCACCGGTCTGCTCATGCTGCCCTGGGCCACCAGCGAGCAGCGGCACACCCCGTTCGTCACCGCGCTGTTCACGTCCACGTCGGCGGTGTCGGTGACCGGCCTGACCGTCACCGACACGCCGAACTACTGGAACCACTTCGGGCTCGTGACGATCACCGTGCTCACGCAACTCGGCGGGCTCGGCATCCTGACCGGCGCGTCACTGGTGATCCTCGCCGTCTCCCGCCAGCTCGGCCTGCGCAACCGGCTGCTCGTCCAGGCCGAGACCGCCGAGTTCGGGCTCGGTGACCTGCGCCGGCTGCTGGTGCGGATCGCGGCCACCGTCTTCGTCACCGAGGCGCTGGTGGCCGCCGTGGTCGGCGGACGGGTGTGGCTGGTCTACGACTACACGCCGGGGCGGGCGCTCTGGTCCGCCGTGTTCCACTCGGTCCAGGCGTTCAACAACGGCGGCTTCACGCTCTACTCCGACAGCCTCGTGGCCTTCGGTCGCGACCCCTGGGTGACGCTGTCGCTCAGTGCCGGGGCGATCGTCGGCGGGCTCGGCTTCCCGGCGATCTTCGAGGCCACCCGGGAGTGGCGACGGCCGACGCGCTGGACGGTGGCCACCAAGCTGACCGTCTGGGGCAGCGTGGTGCTGACCGTCGTCGGCGTGGTCTACCTGCTGCTGGCCGAGTGGTTCAACCCGTACACGATCGGCACCTACGACGTGCCGGGCAAGGTGCTCGCGGCCTTCGGACAGATCGCGCTGAGCCGCACCGGTGGTTTCGACCTCGTCAACGTGGACCGGCTCACCGAGGAGAGCTATCCGATGTTCGTCGGCCTGATGTTCGTCGGTGGCGGCAGCGCCAGCACGGCCGGTGGCATCAAGGTCTCCACGTTCTTCCTGCTCGGCTTCGCCATCTGGGCCGAGCTGCGTGGCGAGCCGGACATCACCGTGGGACGACGCCGCGTGTCCCCGTCCAGTCAGCGGCAGGCGCTGACGGTGGCGCTGCTCAGCGTGGCGCTGGTGGCCGCCGGCACCGTCGTCCTGATCGCGCTGACCGCGCAGGTGCCCTTCTACGCGGCACTGTTCGAGGTCACCTCCGCGTTCAGCACCACCGGCCTGAGCGTCGGCCTGTCCCAGCAGCTCTCCCCGGCGGGCCAGTACGCGCTGACCGCGCTCATGTACGTCGGCCGGGTCGGGCCGCTCACGCTCGGCTCGGCGATCGCGTTGAACACCCGTCGGCGGCTGTACCGCTACCCGGAGGAGCAACCCATTGTCGGTTAGACATCCGAACGAGACGGGCATCGTGGTGATCGGCCTGGGCCGGTTCGGCTCGCGCCTGGCCGAGTCGCTGTCCCGGCTCGGCCACGAGGTGCTCGCGGTCGACCGAGACCCGGTCCGGGTTCAGCACTGGTCCGGCGAGCTGGACCGGGTGGTGCAGGCGGACAGCACCGAGGAGGAGGTGCTGCGCCAGCTCGGGCTGGCGGACTTCCGCCGGGTGGTGGTCGCGATCGGCGCGTCGCTGGAGGCGAGCGTGCTCACCGTGCTGGCGCTCGCCGAACTGGGGATCGAGCAGATCTGGGCGCGGGCCACCTCGGAGAAGCACGCGAAGATCCTGCACTCGGTCGGCGCGCACCACGTGGTCTTCCCCGAGGCGGAGACCGGCGAGCGGGTGGCGCACCTGATCGTCAGCCGGATGCTCGACTTCATCGAGTTCGACGACGACTTCGCCATCGCCAAGATCCGGGTGCCCGCGCCGCTGGTCGGGCGGTCGCTGCGCGACGTCGCCCCGCAGGACCGGTTCGGCGTGATGGTGGTGGGCGCGAAGCGGTCCGGACAGCCGTTCCGGTACGCCGGACCGGACACGGTGCTGACGCCGGACAGCGTCCTCATCGTGGAGGGCGGCATCACCCAGGTGCAACGGTTCTCCGCGCTGGGCTGAGCAGGCACCACTGCCCCTCAGTCGTCGTCCTCGTCCTCGTCGTCGTCATCGTCGTCGTCGCTCTTCCCGGCCTCGCCCTTGGCGGGCTTCGGCGGCTTGGGCTTGGGCGCCGGCTTCGCCTTCGCCGGGCCACCCTTGGTGGCCTTGGTGGCCGGCTTGGTGGTCGGCTTTGCGGGTGCCTTGGTGGTCGGCTTGGCGGGCGGCTTGGCGGGTGCCTCGGTGGTCGGCGCGACGGTGACCGGCACCGAGCCGGCGATCCCCGACACCAGCACGCCGCACGTGCGACCACCGACCGTGAACTCCACCGGCAGCGTGTTGCTCCCGGTGTAGCGTCCGGCCAGCGTGAGCTTCGTCGACGCGCCCGGCGCCAGCGCCGGGGTCGCCGCCGCAGCGGTGACCGACACGGTCTGTCCCACCTGGCGTGCCGGCGGCTGGGCCGTGGTGACCGTCTGCTTACCGGGGAACGTGAAGTTCATCGTCCAGCCGCGCAGCTCGCGGTCGCTGGTGTTGGTGAGCGTCAGCTCGGCGGAGAAGTCCTTGCCGGTGTCGCGGCGCAGCGAGTAGTCGACAGCGCAGGGAGTCGGCTCGGGCAGCCCCATCTTCGCCTCGGTCGGCTCCACCCCGCCGCTGGCCGGGCTCCGCGACGTCACGCCCCACAGCGTGGCGGTCACCGCGATCAGTCCGACGGCGGCCACACCGGCCTCCAGCTTGCGCCGCCGCGCCACCGCCCGTCGGGTCCGGGTGCGCACCGCCGAGAACGGCAGCGCACCGGTCTCCGCCGACCACGGCAGGATCGTCGTGCCCGCGTTCTCCGCGAGCGCCGGGTCCATCCGGCCGAACGCCGGTGACACCGGCACGACCGCCGCGATACCGGCCGCCTCGGCGAGCGTACGGGCCACCTCGGCGGTGGCCGGGCGGTCCTCGGGGCGCTTGGCCAGGCACCGCTGCACCAGCGCGGCGACCGGCTCGGGCAGGCCCGGCACCGCGGGCATCGGGTCCGGGTCGCGGTACATGTGGGCGCGCAGCATCTCGGTGGTGGTGCTGGCCTGCCACGGCAGGCGGCCGGTGAGCATCCGGTAGAGCAACAGCCCCACCGCGTACACGTCGGTGGCAGGCGAGACGTGGCCGTTGTCCAGCCGCTCCGGCGCCAGGTACGCGGGCGTGCCGAGCAGCGCGCCGTCCGGTCCCTTGTCGCTCTCCCCCACCAGCGCCGAGATGCCGAAGTCGACGACCTTCACGCCGGTCGGCGTCAGCATGACGTTGCCCGGGGTCACGTCCCGGTGCACCACGCCCCGGGCGTGCGCGGCGGCCAGCGCCGAGGCGACCTCCGCGCCGATGGTCATGGCCTCCCGCCAGGGAAGCTGCCCGTCGCGGCCGAGCCGCCCGCTGAGCGGACCGCCGTCGACCAGTTCCATGACCACGTACGGCACGGTCAGGCCGACCTGCACGGACTCGCCGTAGTCGTACACGTTCGTGATGTTGGGGTGGCACAGTCGCGCCGCGGCCTGCGCCTCCACCCGGATCCGGTGCCGGAACGCCTTGTCGCTGGCCAGCCGCGAGGCCAGCACCTTGACCGCGACCTGCCGGCCCAGCACCTCGTCGTAGCCGCGCCAGACGACCGACATGCCGCCCGCACCCAACTGCTCGACGAGCCGGTACCGCTCGCCGAGCAGTTGCACGCCGTTCCTGACCGGTCCACCCATGGTCGGTCCTGTTGCCCGAAGTCGACCCCGGTACACCTCAGCGGTCGGAATCGGTCAGGAAAGTCACCCGTTCAGGCTGTCGCGAGCAGTTGGTCCACCGGCGCGTAGTCGTCGGTGAGCACCATCGCGTCCCCGACCCATCCGGTCACCGCCGCCTCGTCCATCAGTTCGGCCCGCTCCGGCAGCAACTTGAGCCCGGCCGGGATCGCGGCGAGCGGCAGCGGCGCGTCCGAGGCGACGATCACAAAGTTGGCGCCCTGCTCCCCGTCGATCGCGCCGGGCGGGGCGATCAGCGCGACGTGCGCGAACTCGGCCTTCACGGTGGCCAGTTCGGCGCGGATGAACCGGCCCGGCGGATAGTCGATGACGTTCTGCACGTAGATCCCGTCCGGGCGCAGCACCCGCCGGATGTCGGCGGCCATCTCCCGGGTGGCCAGGTGCCACGGCACCACCAGGTGGCCGAACGCGTCACCGACTATGAAGTCGCGGCTGTCGCCCGGCTCGCCGCGCAGCAGCACCCGCGCGTCGCCCACCTCGGCGCGCATCTGCGGGCCGGTGCGCAGGCCCAGCTCCCGCCGGTCCAGCTCGACCAGGCCGCCGTCGAGTTCGAAGACCAGGTTGTCGGTGCCGGGCCGGGTCGCGGCCAGGTAGTTCGGCACGGTGAAGCCGCCACCGCCCAGGTGCAGCGCGTCCATCGGTTGCCGCGCCGGCCGCGCCACGTCAGCGACCAGGCCGATCCACTGCGTGTACGCGTACTTCAGGTGGTTCGGCTCGTTCAGGTCGACGTACGAGTGCTCGGCCGAGTTGAGGTAGAGCGTGCGCCCCTGCGGCCACGACGGGTCCACCTCGACGCGGGCGCAGTGGTACGCCGTCTCCACGTCGCACGGGTTCGGCGCCGCGGCGGTGAGCCCGGCGGCGGCGAGACCGAGCAGTGCCAGCGCGGCCTTGACCCGGCCCGGCGCGGACAGCCCGGTGGGACCGGCCTGCCGGCGCAGCCAGACGCCGAGTGCCAGCCCGGTCACCCCGATCACCGCGGCCAGTGCCAGCACGATGACGGAGCTGCGCAGCGCGGCCACCAGGATGAAGCCGGTGCCGAGCGTGGCGGTGATGCCGCCGAGCGTGCCGATGCTGGACAGCTTGCCCACCACCTGGCCGGTGCGGCGCAGGTCGGCGAGCTGGAGCTTCACCACGAGCGGGGTGATGGCGGACAGCAGCGCCGCGGGCAGCACCACGGTCAGCGCGGTCAGCAGGAGCACCGCGCTCGCCGCGCCGCCGCGCAGCACCTCACCGGCGTACCTGACGATCGGCAGCGTGACGGCGGTGGCGATGCCGGCCAGCACCAGCGCCGGGGCGAGCAGGGTGCGCGGGTCACGCCGGTCGGCGAGCCACCCGCCGAACCACGCCCCGTACGCGATGGCGGCCAGTGCCATGCCGATGACCGAGCTGGTCACCTGGAGGGTCACCCCGACGTACGGGCCGACCAGGCGCAGCGAGACGGTCTCCAGCACCAGCACCGCCCCGCTGGAGAGGAAGACGAGGAACGCGGCGAGCCCGTTGGGCAGGGCCCGGGGCGGAACCGGTGCGTCGGCGGCCGGTTCCGCCGTGACGTCGGACGAAGTGCTGCTCATCGTGGCGATGGTACGCAGCGCCGCTGAGACGCCGGGTCAATACATCGAGATGTGAACATGGTTTGTGTGGTCCGCCGCCGGGCTGCCGCCGCCGCTGTACGCCCGCCAGCCGGTGTTCGGCATCCAGATCTGCCGATACCAGATGACGTACATGATGCCGAGCTTGTTGGCGTTGTTCTTCGCCCAGGCGGCGAGGCTGTCGCCGTACGACTTGTCGCCGCCGGTGGCGGTCTTGTCCTCGAACCCGCCGCTGGCGGCGGAGAAGTCGCAGGCCCGGCCCTTGGGGTGCTCGCCGCCGCCACCGCTGCGGTGACACGAGGCGTAGCGCTTGTAACCGGCCGACTGGGCCTGCTGGAGCATGTGCAGCGTGCGCGGCGTGATGCAGCCGGACGCGGGCGTCGGGTCGTCCACCGAGCAGGACTCCGACGGCCACGAGCCGTCCGAGTTGCGCGGCGCGGGCTTCGCCGACGAGGAACTGCCGTTGAACCCGGACCCGGCGCCGGAGCTGACCTTCGCCAGCGCCACCTCGGCGTCCTTCTTCTTGCGGGCCTGCACCGCCACCTGCTTGGCCTGCTCGCGTACCTCGGCGTCGATGGCGAGCTTCGCCTCGGCCGCCTGCGCCTTCGCGTCGGCCAGCTCCCGCAGCCGCTTGCTGTCGCGCTGGGCCATCACGTCCAGCTCGGCCGCGCGCTTGAGGAAGTCGTCCGGGTCGGCGCTCGCCAGCAGCATCGACGTCGCGGTGAGCCGGCCCAGCCGGTACGACTGCGCGGCGACCTCACCGGCCTGCGCGCTGAGCCCGACGAGGCGTCCCTCGATGTCGGTGAGCTGGGCGGCGAGCGCCTTCTGCCGGCGCTTGGAGTTCTCCAGCTTGTTCTGGGCCTCGATGTGGCCCTTCGCCGCCGCCTCCAACGCCGCCCGCAACTGCTTGCTGCCGCCCTCGTCCGGGGCGTTCGGGCTGGGTACGGCGGCAGCCGGTCCGGCGGCCACGCCGGAGCCGAGCAGCACGGCCACCGCGGCGAGCGCGGCGAGCAGCGACCGCCGGACGCGCCGGCCGGTAGGGCTGGTCCTGGGCACGTGATGGTCCTTCCGTCGACCGCCGGCCCCCGTACACCGAGCGGCGTCTCCGCCGGCGCCGGACGGCGGCCTGCTGGCGGAGACCGCCGGTCACGATACCGGACCACGCGCGCCACGCCAGGCCGGCGACGGCGTACGGCCTCCGGTGTCGACGCAGCGTGCCGCGCCCGTCGCGCAGCGCCGCTCAACCGCTCAGCAGGGCCGCGCTCACCTCGTCCCAGATCTCCGGGCTCGCCGCCACGAGCAGTCCCCGGCCCTCGTCGGCCGGCTGGTAGTCGGCGCCGTCGAACCGGCGGGCCACGCCACCGGCCTCGCGCACCAGCAACGCGCCGGGCGTGTGGTCCCACGGCAGGGTGCGCCAGAACAGCACGAACTGCTGCGCGCCGGTGAGCATGTCCAGGTACTCCCGGCCGGCGCAGTGCTGGCCGGGCAGCAGCTCACCGACGCGACGCCCGCCCTCCTCCACCTGGCGGCGGAAGTCCGGGGGCAGGAACTTCGTCGCCGCGGTGCCGCGCAACGCGCCCACCCGCGGTTCGGCCTGCGGCGCGCTCAGCGACGCCCCGTCCAGCTCGGTGCCGGCGCCGAGCCGGGCCGCCGCCATCGTGCCGTCCAGCGGGTCGTACACCCAGGAAGCCACCGGTACGCCGTCGGTGAGCAGCGCCGCCATCAGCGCGAACGGCCGGCGACCGGCGGCGAAGTTGGAGGTGCCGTCGACCGGGTCGACGAGCCACACGTCGCCGCTGCCGCGCAGGTGCCGCAGCAGGCCGGGATCCTCGGCCACCGCCTCCTCGCCGACCACCACCGAGCCGGGACGCAGCCGCCGCAGGCCCTCGGAGATCAGCGCCTCCGCCTCGCGGTCGGCGACGGTGACCACCTCGCCCGGTGCCTTCTCGGAGATGTCGGACGCGTCGAGCCGGCGGAACAACGGCACGACGACCTTGGCCGCCGCCTCCCGCAGCAGCGCGCCGACGTCGTCCAGCAGCGGGTCAGCCACGCGGCGGCAGCTTGACCACGCTGACGAAGAACTCGTCGATCTGGCGGACCACCGAGATGAAGCGCTCGAAGTCCACCGGCTTGGTCACGTAGGCGTTGGCGTGCAGCTGGTAGCTGCGCAGGATGTCCTCGTCGGCCTGCGAGGTGGTGAGCACCACGACCGGGATGCGACGCAGCTCGTCGTCCTTCTTGATCTCCTTCAGCACCTCCCGGCCGTCCCGGCGGGGCAGGTTCAGGTCGAGCAGGATCAGGTCGGGCGTCACCGCGTCCGCGTACTGGCCCTCGCGGCGCAGGTAGGCGAGCGCCTCGGCGCCGTCGGAGACGACGGTGAGGCGGTTGCGGAGCTTGTGCTCCTCGAACGCCTCCTGGGTCATCAGCACGTCGCCGGGGTCGTCCTCGACGAGCAGGACCTCGATCGGGCTCTTGCCGTCCGCAGGCGCGGTCATCCCACCGTCTCCTTCATGCCACCGTTTGTACCGTGTCGGTCCGCCCCTGCGGGCGACTCTTCGGGTGCCTCGCCGTCCGGCTGCCGCCCGGCGTCCGCCGGGTCGCCCTCGGTTGCCTCGGTCTGCTCCCCGGCTTCGGCCTCCGGTGCCGTCGCCGCCGCCTGGGCCGCCTGGGCGGCGGAGATGTCGGCCTCCAGCGCGGGCAGCGTGAACCGGATGACGGTGCCCTCGTCGGTGTCGGTGTCCACCCAGACCCGGCCGCCGTGATACTCCACGATCTTCTTGACGATGGCCAGCCCGATGCCGGTGCCCGGGTACGCGTCCTTCGAGTGCAACCGCTGGAAGATCACGAAGATCTTGTCGGCGAACTCCGGCTCGATCCCGATGCCGTTGTCCCGGCAGCTGATCTCCCACTCCCCGTCCACCAGCCGCGCCGACACGTGCACCTTCGGCGGCACGTCGGGCCGGCGGAACTTCACCGAGTTGCTGACCAGGTTGACCAGCAGGTTGGTCAGCAGCGGCTCCTCACCGCGGATGGTCGGCATCTCGCCCCAGGTCAGCTCCGCGTCGGCGTACTGCAACGCCGCCTCGGTCTGCCCGGCCACGTCGCCCATCACCTTGTTCAGGTCGACCTCGGTGAAGCCGGTGGTCAACCGGCCGATCCGGGAGAACGCCAGCAGGTCGTTGATCAGGCGCTGCATACGCTGTGCACCGTCCACCGCGAACGCGATGTACTGGTCGGCGCGCTCGTCGAGCTGCCCGGCGTACCGCCGCTGGAGGAGCTGGCAGAAGCTCGCCACCTTGCGCAGCGGCTCCTGGAGGTCATGCGAGGCGACGTACGCGAACTGTTCCAGGTCGCGGTTGGAGCGGGTCAGCTCCTCGGCCTGCTTCTGCAACTGGCTGTTGACCCACTCGATGCGCTCGCGCGCCTCGCGTACCTCGTCCAGATCCCGGGCGATCTTCATCCGCATCTGGTCGATGTCCTCGGCGAGCCGCCGGAACTCCGGCGGACCGGACCCCTCGATGTGGTGCCGGTAGTCGCCGTCGGCCACCTCGCGCACCTGGCTGACCAGGTCGGCCAGCGGGCGGATCAGGATCCGGTCCAGCGAGAGCAGCATGACCACGCCGGCCGTCGTCACCACAAGCGCGGCGATGATCAGCAGCACGACCAGGGTGTTGCTCGTCGAGTTGACGCGGTCGGCGGCCTCCTGCCGGACGGAGAGGATCTCGTCCTGGAGCGTGTCCACCGACGTGCGGATCCCGTCGAACTGCTGCCGGGTCTCGTCCGTGATCAGCGCCCGCCCGGCCGCCGGACCGTCGCGTTCGACCGTGGCGATCACCGGCTCGGCGACCTGGGTCCGCCACTGCGCGGACTCCTGCTCCACCACTTCCAGCGCGCGGCCGACATCCGGGTAGCCCGCGGACAGGCCCCGGATCGAGGCGAGGAGGGTCTGCTCCCGCTTCACGCCCTCGCGGTAGGGCCCCAGGTCACCGAGGTCGCCGTTCACCGCGTACCCGCGTACCGCGGTCTCCTGGTCGAGCAGCGCACTCATCAGCTCCTGCGCCTGGACGCGCAGCGGGCCGGTCCTGAGCAGCACGACGTCGATGTTCTGCCGGTTCTGCGCGGCGACCGCCGCCTCCGCGCCGGCCAGCCCGAGCAGCAGCACGACCACCACACCGAGCAGCGCGGCCACCCGCCGCCGCAGGGTCCACCCCTGCTGGTACGCCTTCACAGTCCCCACTCCCGCTCGTTCCTCGCACTCACCGGCCGGTGCCCCGGCTGACCAGCAACATCGCCACGTCGTCGGCGAGCGGGCCACCGTTTATCTGCTCGGCCCGCCCGACCAGCCAGGCGGGCAACTCGGCCAGCGGCACCGCCCGGTTCGCCGGTTCGGCGAGCAGCCCGGTCAGACCCGGCACGTCGAGCCGTTCGTCACCGCCGTCCACCCGGCCCTCGATCAGGCCGTCGGTGTACAACAGCAGGGACCAGTCGGCGGTGTCGAACTCCAGGTCGAAGGCGACCGGGCGGCGCGGGCGTACGCCCAGCAACAACCCGCCCTTGGCCGGTACCGGCGCGACAGTCCCGCCGCTGAGCAGCAGCGGCGGCGGGTGACCGGCGAGGCGTACGGTGGCCCGTGCCGACGCCAGGTCGAGCCGGGTGGTGGCCACCGTCGCGAAGATCTCCTGGAGCCGGCGCTCGCTCATCAGCACCTGTTCCAGCGCGGGCAGCACCTCGTCGTCCGGCACCCCGGCCAGCACGAGTGCCCGCCAGGCGACGCGCAGTTCGACGCCGAGCGCCGCCTCGTCCACGCCGTGCCCGCAGACGTCGCCGACGATCAGGTCGATGCGGTCCGGCCGGGTCTGCACCACGTCGTAGAAGTCGCCGCCGATCAGTGCGGCGTGCCGGCCGGGCCGGTAGAACGTGTGCACCGACACCTCGTCGGTGGTCATCAGCGGCTGCGGCAGCAGGCCGCGCTCCAGGCGGGCGGACTCGGCCTGGCGCAGCTCCACCTCACGCAGCCGGCGGGCGTTCTCGTCGGCCCGCTTGCGCTCGACCGCGTACCGCAGCGCCCGGGTCAGCAGGACACCGTCCACCTGGCCCTTGACCAGGTAGTCCTGCGCACCCTCGGCGACCGCGACGATACCCAGGTGCTCGTCCGACCGGCCGGTCAGTACGCAGACCGCGGCGCCGCTGGCCATCTCCAGCACCCGGCGCAGCCCGTCCAGCCCCTGCGCGTCGGGCAGACCCAGGTCGAGCAGGACGCAGTCCACGCCCATCACCCGCTGCCGGGCCTCGCTGAGGCTCGTGGCGACCAGCAGGTCGATCATCGAGTTGGTCTCGGCGAGCAGTTCACCGACCAGGAACGCGTCGCCCTCGTCGTCCTCGACCAGCAGCACCCGCAGCCGCTCCCCCGGGGGTACGGTGCCGTGCAGCCCCGCCCCGGCCGACGGCACGAAGGCACCACCCGACGCGCCGGCACCCCGGTACGGTCGGGTCACCGCCGCTAGTCGCGGGAGTTCGCTGGTGATGTCGGACTCCTTCCGAATGCCCTGCTGATCATGGCCGACACAACGGTCCCATCCCGACAGCGGCACGGTTGACCCACGATGTTACGCCGGGAGCGCTGTCACGCCCGCAGCGCACCGACCGGGGACTGCCGCCGCGGCCCTCGGGGGTGCAGGATGATCTCACCCCGCAGATCCACCCCGAGGAGTCCCAGTGGGCGCACCCCCCACCCGCCCCGCCGACCGTGCCTTCGCCAGGCCCCGCCGCCGGCCGATCGCCGCCCTGGCCGCGCTCGCCGCGCTGCTCGCCGTCGGGGCGGGCGTCCTGGTCGGCCTCTCCACCCCGGCGCCGCGCCCGGCAGACGCGCCCGAGAGCGACTTCAGCGCCGCCCGGGCGTTCCGGAACGTCGAGGTGATCGCGGCCGAGCCGCACGTGGCCGGCAGCGCCGCCAACGACCGGGTACGCGAGCACCTGGTGGGCACGCTGCGCGGGCTGGGCCTGCAGACCGAGGTGCAGGACGCGGTCGCACCCGAGGCCGGGCAACTGTCCGGCGCGGCGGGCGGGGCGGCGCTGGCCCGGGTCCGCAACGTGGTGGCCCGGCTCCCCGGCACCGACCCGACCGGGAAGGTCTTCCTGGTCTCGCACTACGACTCGGTGCAGACCGGGCCGGGCGGCAACGACGACGCCGCCGGCACCGCCACGATCCTGGAGGTGGCACGCGCGCTGACCACCGGCCCACGCCCCCGCAACGACGTCGTCTTCGTGCTCACCGACGCGGAGGAGGCGTGCCTGTGCGGCGCCGCCGGGTTCGCCGCCGATCATCCGCTCGCCCGCGACGGCGGCGTGGTGCTCAACCTGGAGGCGCGCGGCTTCACCGGCCCGGTGATCATGTTCGAGACGTCCCGGGACAACGCGAAGCTGGTCGAGATCTTCGGCAAGGCCGCCCCGCACCCGGTGGGCACCTCGTTCGCGGTGGAGATCTACCGGGCGCTGCCGAACGACACCGACTTCACCGCGTTCCTCGACCGGGATTTCGTGGGCCTGAACTCGGCCTACATCGACGGCGGCGCGATCTACCACACCCCGCTGGACGTGCCGGCCCGGATGGACCGGGGCAGCCTCCAGATGCACGGTGACAACGCGCTCGGCCTGACCCGCGAGTTCGGCCGCACCGACCTGGGCGACCTGCGCGCCGGCCACGACGACACCTACTTCCCGGTGCTCGGCGGCCTGATCAGCTACCCCGGCTGGCTGACGCTGCCGCTGGCAGTGGCCGCGCTGCTCGCCGTCGGCGCGCTCGGCTGGCTGCTGCGCCGCCGGGGCCGGGCCACCGCCGGCACGCTCGCCGCCGGCTTCGGCCTGACCCTGGTGCCGGTCGTCGTGGCCCCGCTCGGCGCGTGGCTGCTCTGGGCCGCGATCACCACGATCCGACCCGGGTACGCCGAACTGCTCGACCCGTACCGCCCGGTGGCGTACCGCCTCGCCGTCGTGGCGCTCGCCGCCGCTGTGCTGTTCTGCTGGTACGCGCTGCTGCGCCGCCGGGTCGGCCCGGCCGCGCTGGCGTTCGGCGGGCTGGCCTGGCTCGCCGTGTTCGGGGTGCTGCTCGCGGTGGCGGCGCCCGGCGGGGCGTACCTGACGACACTGCCGGCGCTGGCCGGCGCGCTCGCCGGGTTCGCGGCGCTCGCCACCCGGCCCGACGGCCCGTGGCCGGTGGGCGCGGTGACGCTGGCCGCCGCGGTGGCGGTGGTGATCCTGCTGCCTCCGGTGGTGCTGCTGTTCCCGGCGCTCGGCATGGGCATGGGCGCGGTAGCCGCGCTCGTCGCGGTGCTGCTCGGCCTCGCCGTACTCCCGGTGGTGGACCTGCTGCACCCCCGGGCCGGCGGCCAGCGCGGCCTGCTCGCGCTGCGCGCACGCCGGCTCGGCGCGCTGCCCGCCGCGGCCGCCGCGCTGGCGGCGGCGGTGCTCGCCGGGGTCGGCCTCGCGGTGGACCGCTTCGACGCCGAACACCCCGTGCCGACCCACCTGATGTACGCGCTGGACGCGGGCACCGGGAAGGCGGCGTGGCTCAGTCACGAGGAGAGGCCGCAGCCCTGGACCGACGGCTACGTCGACCGGAGCATCTCGCTGGCCGACGACTTCCCCGGGCTGGGCGACGGCGAGATGCGCGCCGGACCGGCCGCTGCCGCTTCCCTGCCCGCGCCGAAGCTGGACCTGCTCTCCGACAGCACTTCCGGTGACCAGCGCGTGCTGCGGGTACGGGTGGTGCCGCAGCGGCAGGTACGCCTGCTCACGCTGCACGTCGACACCAGCACGGCGACAGTGCGGTCCGCCACCGTGGCCGGGCGGGACGTGCCGGTCGAGCCCGGCGACGGCAGGTGGGGATTCGGGGTCGTGTTCCACGCCCCGCCGCCGGAGGGTGTCGAGGTCACGCTGACGCTCGTGCCCCGGGGCGGTGCCGTTTCGGTGCGGGCCATGGACGCCAGTGACGGACTGTCCGGGGTGCCCGGGTTCCGGCCCCGGCCGGAGGGTGTGGGAGTGGTCGGGTCACACAGCTCGGAAATGCTGGCGGTGGCGCGCACGTACCCGCTTTGAGCGGTGAGCAGCGAGGCGGGCTGGGCTGGCGGCGTGCCGACCGATCTGGAGCATGCGCGGAATGCGAGGTGGTGGTGCGCCTGGCCGCGCCGCTCGGCAACCGGGTCCTGGTCGGCATCGGGCACCGTCCCGGTGAGCTGAGACCGCTACTTCCAGCGGTATCGATCTAGGGCAGGAGCGTAGTCGATCAAACTGGACGACTGCACCTCTGGCCTGGACACGGCATGATCTTGGACAGCAACAGAGCCACCCTGATGGCGCGCCATCAGAGATGCCGGCCGGTCAAGCCTTGTGGAATCCTGCGCGGGTGACGTGTGAGAGATGCGGACGTGAGCTCGTTCTCAACGGCGTAACTAACCTCCATCAACATGGGCCAACCCGGTGGTACTCGTGCTCTCACTGCCCAGCGCAGTTCTACCAAGTCGAGAAGACCGGCGAGTCCTTCTATGGGCCGCACGCCCCGATAGACCAGCAATGGGCGGCCGGGTACCCAGCCACCGCAGACTCGTCGGACCCGAGCGCCACGCTCCACGCTGTGGGCGATGGAACCCTGTGCGGTCTTCCGCGAGACCAGGTGACGGTGTATCGGCATCACTTCGATCCATCGCGGCCCAATGCATGTACCGCCTGCGTGGCTGCCGCCCAGGAAGTCGACGCCCGCTGGTCGGCAGAGAAGCGGTGACCCTCCCGGTCCTCACCAGTAATCACCGCGCCGCATCTCCCCCGGCTGCGCCGCACGTGTACCCGGTGCTCGGGCAGCGGCCGCTGGCGTCCATTCAGCCGGCCACCGTCCGGGAGTGGGCACGCCGCCTCCAGGAATCCGGGTTGTCGGTGGGCTAGGCGACGTTCCGGGACAACATGCCGGAGCGATATCGAGTCGCTGTCGACCTGGGCGCCGGTTGCGGTCTCCGGCAGGGCGAGATATTCGGGGCCAGTCCAGCGGACCTGGACGGCACACGGCCCGTCCTGCATGTCACTCGTCAGATCAAGCTCGTTCGCGGTCGACTCATCTTCGCGCCGCCCAAGGGCGGCAAGTCCCGCGAGGTGCCCCTACCCAGGTCGGTAGCCGGGCGACTGGAGCGGCATGTGGCCGACTTCCCACCGGCCACGGTCAGCCTCCCGTGGGCCAGCCTGACGGGCGAGCTGCGGACCGTCGAGCTTGTACCTGTCGACGCCCGCCGGAACGGCACTCACCCGCTCGATGTTCAACTCCGGCGTCTGGAAGCCCGCGATCAGGGCGACGGGCGCACCGGACGACAGGCACAACGGGATGCACGTGCTCCGGCACACCTACGCCTCGGTGCTCCTCGACGCCGGGGAAAGCATCAAGGCCCTCTCGGCGTACCTCGGGCACGCGGACCCGGGCTTCACCCTCCGGACCTACACGCACCTGCTGCCGACGAGTGAGGACCGCACCCGGCGATCCATCGACAAGGCGCTGGGTGAGGACCAGGAGGACGACGACCCTGCGGAGCCCGTAGACGGCCTGGAAACGGCATGATCTTGCTTCCGGCCCCCTCTGAACGACCCAAGATGCAGGTCAAAGGGCATGCAGCCGCTACTTCCAGCGGAAGTGGACGAACAGGCGGCCGAAGTTCTTCGAGTCCTTCTCGACCCGGTGGTAGAGCTGCTTCACGTCCTTCTGGTCGAGGAAGCGCAGCACCTTCTTCTTCAACGCGCCCGACCCCTTGCCCGGGATGATCTCCACGAGCGTGGCCTTCTTCGCCACCGCCTCGTCCATGATCCCGCGCAGCGCGCGGTCGATGTCGTGGCCCTTGTTGTAGATGTCGTGGAGGTCGAGCTTGAGCTTCACGGTCCCATCCTAGGTACGCGGAAGGGCAGCCCGCCCGGGCTGCCCTTCCGCGTCATCGGTCAGCGACCGACCTTGCCCTCCACCCGGCGCAGGGCGGTGGCGTAGTCGGTGTTCGTCGAGTACATCGCGGCCGCGATGCGCAGGTGCCGCAGCGCGTCCACCGGCCGGTTCATCCGCTCCAGCGTGCGGCCGAGCACGTGGTGCGCGTAGTGGTCGCTCGGGTCGCGGTCGACCAGCTCGCGCAGCTGCTCCTCGGCCCGGTTGAGCTGGGCCGACTGGAAGTACGCGCGGGCCAGCAGCTGCCGGACCGAGGAGTTGTCCGGCTCCGCCTCGATGATCGGTTCGAGCAGCCGGGCCGCTCCGGTCGGGTCACCCGCTTCGAAGAACATGGTCGCCCGCCGGTACTCCGCCAGAAGATCCACTCGACCCACCTCCTCGTGTCGCGCCAGACCCTTGGTCCGACGCTGGCACAACACCGGCGCGAGCGCGAGTGTTCCTGCGGGTGAAGATCAGGCGGTGGGGTCGTACCGGCCGCCGACCAGATCCCAGGCCCGGACACCACCGACGATTCCGGCCGTGTTCGGGACGATCACCACGTCGTCGCCCATCCGGGCCACCTGCTCGGGCCGGATCAGCCGGGAGTTGCCACCGCCGAGATACAGCCGGTCCCAGCGGAACACCGGCCGCAGGCCGTCCACCACCTGCCGGATCCGCCGCGACCAGAACGCGTCACCCAGGCGCCGCCGTTCCGGCTCCCCCACGTACGTGTCATAGGTGGTGTTCCACCGCACCGGCGCGTGGGACAGCTCCAGGTGCGGGGCCAGCATCCCGCCGTCGAACAACGCGCTGCCCAGCCCGGTGCCGAGCGTCAGCACCAGCTCGCAGCCGGTCCCGGCGACCACACCCGCGCCGTGCACCTCGGCGTCGTTGAGCACCAGCGCGGGCACGCCGAACGCCCCGGCCAGCGCGGTGCGCGCGTCGTACCCGGACCACTCGGCCACCAGGTCCGGGTCGACGCGGCTGCGCGGCCCGGAGCGGGTCACGTAGTGCGGCGTCGCCACCACCACGCCGTGCCGGATCATGCCGGGCATGCCGACGGTGAGCCGGTCCGCCGTGGGCAGGCGGGCGCCGAGATCCAGCAGCGTCTTGACGAACAGGCCGGGCGGCAACGGGTACGGCGTGGGCACGCGCAACGGCCGCGCGCGCATGGTCCCGGCGGCGTCCAGCACCGAGGCCTTGATCCCGCCGCCACCACAGTCGATCGCCAGTGTGGTCACCACGGCTGTGAGTCTCCCTCAGACCGGCGCCGCCGCGAGCACGGGTCACGGCAATCCGGATGCGCCCGCAGGTAGGCTCGGTCACCTGATGAGCGCCACGTTGATCGCCAAGGATCTCACCGCCGGCCACGGCGACCGCCTCCTCTTCGAAGACCTCGACCTGGTCGTCGCGCCCGGCGACGTGGTGGGGCTGGTCGGGGTCAACGGCGCGGGCAAGTCCACGCTGCTGCGTACCCTCGCCGGTCTTGCCCCCCGCGAACGGGGCTCGGTGGCGCTGAGCCCGCCCACGGCGACAGTGGGCTACCTGCCGCAGGAGCCGGAGCGTCGGCCCGGCGAGACGGTCAGCGGGTTCCTGGCCCGGCGGACCGGGGTGAGCGCCGCGCAGGCCGCGCTGGACGCCGCCACCGAGGCGCTCTCCGCGGGGGCGGCGGGCGCCGACGACGCGTACGCGAACGCTCTGGAACGCTGGCTCGACCTCGGCGGCGCGGATCTGGACGAGCGGGCCGAGCAGGTCGCCGCGGAGCTGGGTCTCGACGTCGGCCTGGACCACCCGATGACCGGCCTGTCCGGCGGGCAGGCCGCCCGCGCCGGGCTCGCGTCGCTGCTGCTCAGCCGGTACGACGTCTTCCTGCTCGACGAGCCCACGAACGACCTGGACCTGGCCGGGCTGGACCGGCTGGAACGCTTCGTCACCGGCCTGCGCGCCGGGACCGTGCTGGTCAGCCACGACCGGGAGTTCCTCACCCGCACCGTCAACCGGATCGTCGAGCTGGACCTGCACCAACGGCAGGTCAACCACTACGGCGGTGGCTACGCGGCCTACCTGGAGGAGCGTGCGGTGGCCCGCCGGCACGCCCGCGAGGAGTACGAGGAGTACGCCGACACGAAGGCCGACCTGGAGGCGCGCGCCCGCACCCAGCGGGCGTGGATGGAGAAGGGCGTCAAGAACGCCCGCCGCAAGGCCACCGACAATGACAAGATCGGCCGCAAGTACCGGGCCGAGTCGACCGAGAAGCAGGCCGCGAAGGCGAAGCAGACCGCCCGGCTGATCGAGCGGCTGGACGTGGTCGAGGAGCCGCGCAAGGAGTGGGAGCTGCGGATGGAGATCGCCGCCGCGCCCCGCGCCGGCGCCGTCGTGGCCTCGCTCCGACAAGCTGTGGTACGCCGTGGCGGCTTCACGCTCGGCCCGGTGGACCTGCAGATCGACTGGGCCGACCGGGTGGCGATCACCGGCGCGAACGGCTCCGGCAAGAGCACCCTGCTCGCCGCGCTGCTCGGCCGGCTGCCGCTGGACGAGGGGCACGCCGCGCTCGGTCCGGGTGTGGTGGTCGGCGAGGTCGACCAGGCCCGGGGACTGTTCCTCGGCGACCAGCCGCTGCTCGACGCCTTCGGCGCCGCCGTACCGGATCTCGCCCCGGCGGACGTGCGGACGCTGCTGGCGAAGTTCGGGCTGCGCGCCGACCATGTGCTGCGGCCGGCGGCGACGCTGTCCCCCGGTGAGCGGACCCGGGCCGCGCTGGCCCTGCTCCAGGGCCGGGGCGTCAACCTGCTGGTGCTCGACGAGCCGACCAACCACCTCGACCTGGCGGCGATCGAGCAGCTCGAATCGGCGCTGGCGAGCTACCCGGGAACGCTGCTGCTGGTGACCCACGACCGGCGGATGCTCGACGCGGTGAGCGTGAACCGGCGCCTGCGCGTGGCCGACGGACGGATCGCCGAACACTGATCCGTGCCGACCGGCGCGCGCGGGTCCACAATGAGCGCATGCTCAAGTGGGAGTACGCGCTGCTGGTCCGTCGCCGCCAGGCCGCCACCACCGACACCGGGTGGGAGGTCGTCTTCATCTGGTACGGCCCGGACGGCTCCATGATCGACGTATCGTCGTACGGCGACACCGCGCTGGCCCACCTGAACCGGGCCGGTGACCAGGGCTGGGAACTCGTCTCGATGAGCGAGGACCCGTCGCTGCCGGGCAACAACGAGCTGCACCGCTACCACCTCAAGCGCCCGAAGACGGCCCCTGCCCAGCCCCGTCAGCGCATGCGCGGCTCCCGCACGGTCCGCCGAGCCCTCTCCCCCTGATCCCCTTCCCCCGCTCCCTCGCCTCTCCGCGCACCACCCGCCCCGCGGGGCGAGGGCGACAGGGGCGGGGCGAGGGGCGGGCGCATATCGGGGCGAAAAGGGGGTAACGGGCGCGCATGGTGGCGATGGGGCAGACCGCGCTCTCGGGTGAGCGACTCCGGCAGACCGACGGCTTCCTCGCCGAGGCGTGGGCCGACATGGTCCGGCACGACGAGCGGCTGCGCGGTACGGCGGTCGAGGTGCGCTTCGACCGGGGCGTGGCGCACCTGACCGGCGAGGTCGCCGACCCGGAGCGGCTACGGCTGGTGCGGGAGCTGATCGGTCGGCTGTCCGGCGTACTCGGGATCTGGTGCCGGGTCAGCGTGGCCGGGCGGGCGCCGGTGGTGGTCGACCTGGGCTGCGGCGCGACCAAGCAGTGGCCGGGCAACCTGGGGCTGGACATCTACCCGGCGGCGGGGGTGAACGCGGTCGCCGACCTGGCCGGTTCGCTGCCGCTGCGGGACGACTCGGTGGACGTGTTCTTCGCGGTGCACATCGTCGAGCACCTGATCGACTTCCTGCCGCTGTTCGACGAGTGCCACCGGGCGCTGCGTCCGGGCGGGGTGCTGCACGTCATGAGCCCGTGGTGGCGGCACGTCAACGCGGTGGCCGACCCGACGCACGTACGCCTGCTCGACGTGCAGACGTTCAAGGGCATCTGCGGTCAGCGCCCACCGGGTGCGCCGCGCTGGTATCCGCTGCACGTCGGCTGCGACGGAGCGTCGATCTTCGCCGACCTGACCCCACTGCCGCCGGACGCCCCCGCCCCCGCTCCTTCCCACCTGGCCCGCTTCTTCGACTGAGGACGCCCACGAACCACCCCGTCGATCATGAAGTTGGCGGCACTCAAGGAGATCGACTTCGCCGTCAACTTCATGATCGACGCGGCCGGCGGGGGCCGGCTAGGCGGATTCACGCAGGGCCAGGTGGTGAGGGGTTACCAGCTCGCGCGGTGGGGAGTCGCGGTCGGGGCCCAGGCGGCCGGCGAGCAGCTCGACCGCGAGCCGGGCGATGCGCTCCTTGTCCGGCGCGACGGTGGTCAGTGTCGGGATCGAGAAGCGACCGTCCTCGATGTCGTCGAAGCCGGCCACCGCGACGTCCTCGGGCACGCGCAGGCCCACCTCGTGCAGGGCACGCAACGCACCGAGGGCGAGCGTGTCGTTGAAGCAGAAGACGGCGTCGGGGCGTACCCCCTCGGTGAGCAGGTTGCGCACGGCGGCGGCGCCGCCCGCGCGGTGCCAGGCCGGGGCGGGCGCCACCAGCCGGTCGTCGTAGGCGATGCCGGCCTCGGCCAGCGCGGCGGTGTAGCCGGCCAGGCGGAGCCGGGCGCTGGCACCCTCGGGGGTCCGCTGGGAGCCGATCGCGGCGATCCGGCGGCGGCCGAGCCCGATCAAATGGGCGGTGATCTCGCGGGCGGCGGCCACGTTGTCGACCATGACGTGGTCGGCGGGGCCGTGGTCGGCGAGGCCGTGGTCGATGCGTTCGCCGAGCAACACAATCGGCAGGCCGGCCAGGGCGGCGAGGTGGTCGGCGGTGAGCGCGAGCGGGCTCAGGATCAGGCCGTCGATCATGTGGTCGCCGATCCCGCTGGCGGCCTTGCGTTCCTGCTCGGAGCCGCCGCCGGTCTGGTCGATGAGCACGGTCCAGCCGTGGTCGGCGGCGGCGGTGAGGACGTGCCGGGCCAACTCGGCGAAGTAGGGGATGTCCAGTTCGGGTACGGCGAGCGCGATCACCCCGGTCCGGCCCTTGCGCAGGTTGCGGGCCGACAGGTTGGGCCGGTAGTTGAGCGCGGCGATGGCCTCCTCGACCCGGCCCGGGTGTCGGCGCGCACGTGCTGGTAGCCGTTGACGACGTTGGAGACGGTCTTCACCGACACTCCGGCGCGCTCCGCGACGTCCTTGAGCCTGTGCCGCACTGCACTTCCTTCCGGCGAATGCTGGCCGCACTGTACCGCTTCACGACGACGTGACGGCCTCCTCACACAGGCGCTTACAACGTTGCATAATCCACTGCCAGAGGGTGACCGCGGTTGCCCGCACCAGCAGCGTGCCCGCCTCAGGGGTGGGGGGATGCTGGCCAGGTCGACCAGGATCGCGCTGGTGAGACCGGCGACGGCGGCGATGGAGACGAGCACCGCGGCCCAGCCGGCGCCGACCGCCCGGAACGCGGACGCGATCGGCGACGCCGGACATCGATCGGCCCCCAGGGTCTTGCGCCGGGCACGGATAGGTGAAAGTTTTCTACCTGTGGCTCGGGCAGAGCGGCGAATCTTGCCGTTGTGCCCGGCCGCCGCCCGTCCCCCCGGACCCGACGAAGGGACCGCACCGCATGAAGGCAACTCGGCTCGGAGCCGCCGCGCTGGCCGCGGCGCTGCTCGGCACGCTGGTCGCCGGCACGCCGGCCCAGGCCGCCCCCGGCGACACCGGCACCGCCACTTCCCCCTCCACCGAATGCGTCACCGACCCGGCCACCCCCAAGCGCCAGTTCCGGGCCATGTGGATCGCCTCGGTGACGAACATCGACTGGCCCAGCAAGGACTCCTGGACCACGCCGGACCAGGTGGCCAAGCAGAAGGCCGAATACCTGGCCTGGCTCGACCTCGCCCGGAAGCTCAACCACAACGCCGTCGTGGTCCAGGTCCGCCCGACCGCCGACGCGTTCTGGCCCTCGCCGTACGAGCCGTGGTCGGAGTACCTGACCGGCGTACGCGGCCAGAACCCCGGCTGGGATCCGCTGGACTTCCTGGTCACCGAGTCGCACAAGCGCAACCTGGAGTTCCACGCCTGGTTCAACCCGTACCGCGTCTCCATGCCCGCGCCCGGCGGCGCCGGCGCCGACCTGTCGCAACTGGCCCCGGACAGCCCGGCCCGCCAGCACCCCGACTGGGTCTTCGCCTACCCGCCCGCCGGAGTCGCCGGCAGCCGGCTCTACTACAACCCCGGCATCCCCGAAGTCCGCGAGTTCGTCCAGACCGCGATGATGGACGCGGTCAACCGGTACGACATCGACGGCGTGCACTTCGACGACTACTTCTACCCGTACCCGAGCGGCACCCACCAGGTGCCCGACGACGCGACGTTCGCCGCGTACAACAGGGGCTTCACCGACAAGGCCGACTGGCGGCGGGACAACGTCAACCTGCTGATCCAGGAGATGAACGCCAAGATCAAGGCGGCCAAGCCCTGGGTGAAGTTCGGCGTCAGCCCGTTCGGCATCTGGCGCAACGCGTCGGCCGACCCGAACGGCTCGGACACCACCGGCTCGCAGTCGTACGACATCATCTCCGCCGACTCCCGCAAGTGGGTCAAGGAGGAGTGGATCGACTACATCGTGCCGCAGCTCTACTGGTACATCGGCCAGTACCCGGCCGCCGACTACGCCCGGCTGGTGCCGTGGTGGGCCGAGCAGGTGCGCGGCACGCGGGTGCAGCTCTACATCGGCCAGGCCGACTACAAGAGCGGTGAACCGGCGTACGGGTCGTTCTGGATGAACCCGCAGGAGCTGTCGAACCACCTGACGCTCAACCGGTCGTACCCGGAGGTGCTCGGCAACGTGCACTTCTCCGCGGTGCAGGTCCGGGCGAACCGGCTCGGCGCCACCGACATCTACGCGGCCGAGCACTACTCCCGCCCGGCGCTGGTGCCCGCCATGACGCACCTGCCGCGCAAGCCGCTGCTGTTCCCGGTGGTCACCAAGGCCCAGCGGGAGGCGGACGGGGTACGCCTCAGCTGGCGGCAGCCGGCCGACGGCAAGGGTCCGCTCGGCACCGCCGCGTCGTACGCGATCTACCGGTTCGACGGGCTCGGCCTGGCCGGGCGCTGCGACTTCGCCGACGCCTCACACCTGGTCGGCACCGTCCGCGCCACCGACGGCGCTGTCCAGTCCTGGGTGGACACCACGGCGGCCGACGGCGCCCGGTACACCTACTACGTGACCGCACTGGACCGGCTGGCGAACGAGAGCCTGGCGAGCCCGCCGCGCTTCGTGCGCTGACCCTCACCGGATGCCTCCGGGCCGCCTCGCCGGCCCGGAGGCATTCGTCTGTTCAGGCGGATGTCAGCGAGCCGTTCCCCGGAGCATCGCCCCAGCTCACCCATTTGATCGACACTTGTCGACACCCGGAGATCCCGGCCACCCCCCGCGGAGGTACCCGTGTCCCGTCGCCTCGCCACCACCCTCGCCGCCGCAGCACTCGCCCTGCTCACCATGCTCGGACCGGCCACACCGGCCGCCGCCGCGGTGAGCACCCAGCAGAAGCTGTCCGTCCTGACCAGTTGGACGCAGACCAGCGCGTCCAGCTACAACGCCTGGAACAGCGCCCGGCAGAACCGGGCCCCCTGGACCGAGTACGGCTTCGACTGGTCCACCGACTACTGCTCGTCCAGCCCGGACAACCCGATCGGCTTCAGCTTCAAGCTCTCCTGCTACCGGCACGACTTCGGCTACCGCAACCACAAGGCGATGGGTGTCTTCTCGTCCAGCAAGTCCCGCCTGGACAGCGCCTTCTACGCCGATCTGAAGCGGGTCTGCGCCACGTACAACGCGGTGGTCCGGCCCGCCTGCTACAGCCTCGCCTGGACGTACTACCAGGCGGTGAGCGTCTTCGGTTCGGTCGCCGCCGTGTCGCAGGCCGACCTCGACCGCGCCGCCCGGATGAAGGCCGACGCCCAGCGCCGCGCTGCCGCCCGCACCTGACGCACCGCGGGGAGTCCGCCACCCGGCGGGCTCCCCGCCCGGCTCAGCCGGCCGTGCTGCGCGGCTCGAACGCCGGCCACGAACCCGGCGTCTGCGCGCCGAACCGGGGCGAGTCGGCGGCCAGGTCCGGGTGCTCGACGTGCAGCGCCAGCGCCGCCACCTCGTCCAGCCGCAGCCCCGTCCCGGCGCCGTAGGCGGCGTCGAACGCCTCGTCGCCCAGCACCCGCCGCAGCTCCGCCTGCCGAGTTGACCAGTACGGGCCGTAGATCCCCGGCGTGGCCCGCAGGTTCGCCCGGGTGGCCTGCGCCGCCCCGAACAGCCGGGCCGCGGCGAGCGCGTCCCCGGCGAGCGCGCAGCGCACCGCTATCGCGTTGATCGTGTCGCAGGCCCGGCCCAGGTAACCGTGGCTCATCCGGGACCGCAACGCCACCAGCAGGTGCTCGTGCGCGGCGACCAGATCGCCCCGGGCCAGGGCCACCATCCCGAGCAGCATGTCCACCGACCGGCCGCCCCGCTCGGCCGGCCGGGCCGCCTCGACCGGGCGGGCCGCCGCGAGCAGATCGGCTGCCTCGTCCAGCGCGCCCCGGCGCCAGAGCAGCTCGGCGAGGTTGTAGACGGCCAGCAGCGCGTCGCCCACCACGTCCTGCGCGTACGCCCAGTCGATCACCTCGCGGCAGATCCGCTCCGCCTCGGCGAACTGCCCCATGTCGACCAGCGGCGCCGCGCGCCCGGCGAGCACCCGGGCCAGCAGCCCCCGGTCGCCGGACTGCCGCGCGGCCGCCTCGGCGCGCTGCGAGTACCGAAGCTCCTCGCCGAACTCGCCGTCCGCGCCCGCGTGCAGCGAGTGCATGTGGTACGCGGCGGCCAGCTCGGCGTCCGGCATGACCTCGCCCGTCTCGGCGAGGCGTCCGTAGAGCCGGAACAGCCAGAGCCGCCCCTCCCGGGCCAGCCCGCGCTCCCGCCACCACTGGTCCAGGTCACCGGCCAGCACCAGACCCGACCGGGCGCTGCCGCCGGTGGCGCACCAGCGCAACGCGGCCCGCAACTCGTTCGCCAGCGGGTCGAGCGCGTACAGCGACAGCGTCACCGGGCGGCCGTCCGGCCCCAGGTGCGCCCGGTCCAGCGCGTGCCGGCACCAGGCGACGTGGCGAGCGCGGGCGCTCTGCTCCTCGCCCGCCTCCACCAGCCGCCGGGCCGCGTACGCCCGGATCGGGTCGAGCATCCGGTACGTGCTGCCGGAGGCGTGCGGCTTGGCCAGCACCATCGACTTGTCCACGAGCACCGAGAGCGGATCGAGCGGATCCTCGTCGAGCAGCCACTGCACGGTGGGCAGGTCCACCGGGCCGGCGAACACCGCCATCCAGCGCAGCAGCCGGGCCGAGCGCGCGCCGAGCGTCCGGTACGACCAGGTCACAGTGGCCTGGATGGTCAGGTGCCGTTCACTCGCCGAACGCTGCACCGCCCGGGTCGCCGGGGTGGGCGGGGCGGCGCCGGTCGCGGCGGCCACCAGGTCCACCGTGTCCTGCTGGTTGCCGCTCCAGCCGGCCTCCACCGGCGGCGGTTCCGCCGTCTCGCGGCCGGCGTCGAGCGTGCCGAGCATGTCGTCCAGCCGCTCGGCGAGTTGCCCGGCCGAGAGCACCCGCAACCGGGCCGCGGCCAGCTCGATGGCCAGCGGCAACCCGTCCAGGCGGCGTACCACCCGGTGCAGGTCGGCCTGCTCGGCCGGCTCCGGTGCCCGGCCGCCCCGGGCCACGGCGGTGCGGTCCAGCAGCAGCGCCACCGCGTCGCTGCCCCCGCCGTCGGGCCCCTCGTCGACCGACAGCGGCGGGATCCGCCACACCACCTCGCCGGGTACGCCGAACGACTCCCGGCTGGTCGCCAGCACCCGCACACCCCTGCCCCCGGCGAGCAGCCGGCCGATCACGTCGGCCGACGCCGCGGTCTGGGCGTCGCAGGTGTCCAGCAGCACGAGCATCCGGCGCGGCGCCGCGTACTCGACGAGGGTGTCGACCATCGGCCGGCCCGGCTCCGGGCGGAGACCGAGCACGGCGGCGATCTCGAACGCCACCAGCCCCGGGTCGGTCACCGCGGCGATGTCGACGAACCAGACGCCGTCCGGGTAGTCCTCGACGATCCCGGCGGCCAGCTCCACCGCCAGCCGGGTCTTGCCGGCACCGCCCGCGCCGAGCACCGTCACCAGGCGGTACGCCTCGACCAGCCGCCCCAGCTCGGCGCGCTCGGCCTGCCGGCCGACGAACGAGGTGACCTGGGTGGGCAGGTTGTGCGCTGTCGCGTCGGCGGTACGCGGACGCGGGAACCGCCGCTCCAGCCCGGGCGCGACGAGCTGGAACAGCCGCTCCCGGTCGTCGAAGCCGCGCAGCCGGTGCAGCCCGAGGTCCAGCAGGGACACCCCGTCGGGCAGCGGGTCGGCGTGCCGGGCGGTGGCGGCCGAGCAGAGCACCTGCCCGCCGTGCGCGGCGGCGGCCACCCGCGCCGCCCGGTGCACCTCGGGGCTGGCGTAGTCGCCGTCGCGGGGCTCGGCATAGCCGGTGTGCAGCCCCATCCGGACCCGAGGGGTGGCATCCGGGTTCGGCCACTCGTGGCCGGCGAGCGCGCGCTGGGCGGTCAGACAGGCGCGGACCGCGGCGGCCGCGTCGGGGAACGCGAGGAAGAACGAGTCCCCCTCGGTCAGCAGCTCCGCGCCGTCGGTGCCGGCCAGGGTGTCGCGCAGCAGCCGTCGGTGCTCGTGCAGGACCGGGCGGTAGACCGGGCCGAGCATCCGGGCCAGCCGCGTCGAGCCCTCGATGTCGGTGAACACGAAGGTCACCCACCCGCTGGGGAGGTGGTGTCCTTGCGACATACGTCGAACCTCCGCCCGGTGACGTCGGGTTCATGCTGCCCTATGGTCGTGCCGTCACGCATCGTGAGAACGGCTGGGCAGATTCCGCCCCAAGGTGCCAAAAGATCACACCGGCGGCAAGACCCCGATCGACCCGCGGGACGGACGGCGGAAAGTCAGCAGCCGCAGGAGCCGCCGCAGCAACCGCCGCCGCTGGGCATCCCACCGCTCGGGGCGGAGCCGCCCCGGCCGGTGACGGCCACCGTGGACAGCAGTTTCACCGTGTCGGCGTGGCCCTGCGGGCAGGCGGCCGGCTGCGCGGCCTCGGCCATCGGGCGGCTGACCTCGAAGGTGTCGCCGCAGGCGCGGCAACGGAACTCGTACCGGGGCATGCCCCAAGCGTACGGCCGGGCCTGACGTCGTCACCCGGATGGGTGATACTCGACGGGTGGTGGACGGCGAACGGCGAGCGACGGCCCGGCCCCTGCGACGCGCCGCGCCACCCGACGACGGTGTCCCACCCGTCCCGCGGCCCCGTAGAGCCGGCGCCGAGCCTGTCGAGAAGCCGCAGCCCATGCCGGGCGCCGAGCGCGACGCGGACGCCGGGCCGGGCGGGAAGCCGCAGCCCGGTCCGGGCGAGGGCGAGCAGCCGGATTCCGGGTCGGCGCCGAAGGGCGAGGCGCCGGCCGACAGCGGCGGGCGTCGTCGGCGGATACCGTTCGCACGCGCCATCCGGACGCGCCCGAGGCAGCTCACCGTCGGCGCGGCCCGGGCCACCCGCGCCTGGTCGCGGCGGCCCGGCGGGCGCACCACACTGCCCGCGCTGTTCCTGCTCGCGCTGGTCGCCGCCGCCACCACCGCCGGCGCGGTGATCGTGCCGGCGGCGCTCGGCCGGTCGGAGCCGGTCACCGAGGCCCTTTCGGAACCGAGCGTGCCGCAGACCGCCGCGGCACCCGCCACGCCCCCGCTCCCGACCCTGACCGGCCTGCCCGGCACCGCCACGCCGACCGGCACTCCGCTGCCCGGCGCGACCACCGCCCCGGTGCTGCCCACCGGGCGCCCGGCCGACGCGCTCGCCGGCTGGGCGCAACGGGTCAGCGCGGTGACCGACGTCCCCGCGGTGGCGCTCCAGGCGTACGCCTACGCCGAGCTGGTGCTCGCGCAGACCAACCGCGCCTGCCAGTTGAGCTGGACCACGCTGGCCGCGATCGGTCACGTCGAGTCGCGCCACGGCTCGGCCAACGGCGCCACGCTGCACGCCGACGGGCGGGCCCTGCCGGAGATCAGGGGAGAGCCGCTCGACGGGCAGGGCGGCCGGTCCCGCATCCTCGACACCGACCAGGGGCTGCTCGACGGCGACCGCGTCCACGACCGGGCGCTCGGCCCGATGCAGTTCATCCCGACCACCTGGCAGGAGATCGGCGCGGACGCTGACGGCGACGGCGTGAAGAACCCGCACGACATCGACGACGCGGCGCTCGCCGCCGGGCTCTACCTGTGCAAGGGCGGCCGGAACATGACCATCCCGGGTGACTGGTGGGGCGCCATCCTCTCCTACAACGATGTGCGCCGGTACGCCCAGGCCGTCTTCGACAAGGCCGACGAGTACGGCAGACTCAGCCGCAACGTGAGGTGACGGCTCGCGTACATTCGCGGACTGAACCCTTCCCCCCGGCTGCCGTTGACGGCAAGCTAGACGGGTGATGGTGCGCGAGTGGGATCCCAGGACCGCGTCGTCCGCCGAGATCGCGTCCCTGCTGGACACGCTGAACGCGGTCCTGGCGGCCGATCTGCCGCAGGATCCGCCCTGGCGGGAGAGCTCCATGCGGGAGTATCTCTCCGAGGTGATGCCCGGCGAGCGGCGGATCTCGTGGGTCGCCCAGGAGGACGCCCCGGAGGGCACGCCCGGGGCGATCCTCGGGCATGTGCACGTGCTGCTGCTCGGCGGGATCGGCGTGCTCGAAGTGCTGGTGCACCCGGCGATCCGGCGCGGCGGCATCGGCCGCGAGCTGGTGCGGGTGGCCGCCCGCCGGGTCTGGGACGAGGGCTTCCAGTCGATCGGCGTGGAGGTGGTCGGCGACACCCCGGCCGTGGGGTTCTACGAGTCGCTGGGCTTCACCCGCGACTACGTGGAGACCCGCAGCGTGCTCGACCTGCGCTCGGTGGACTGGCCGGCGCTCACCGAGATGGCCGCCGAGGTCGGCGCGGGCTACCGCGTGGAGTTCTGGCCGGGCGGCCCGCCGGACGAGCTCATCGAGGCGTACGCGCGGGCCAAGGCCGAGGTGCGCGACTCCGACGACGTGGAGCTGCGGCCCAGCTCCTACGACCCGGACCGGCTGCGCGACAGCCTCGCCACGCTGCACCGGCGCGGCATGAAGCCGTACATCGTGCTGGCACTGCACGAGCAGACCGGCGAGGTGGCCGGGTTGACCGAGGTGGTGGTGCCGGCGCAGCACCCGACCCGGGCCGACCAGTACGACACGATCGTCGTCCACGACCACCGCGGCTACGGCATCGACCGGGCCATCAAGGCGCGGATGCTGCTGGAGCTGCGCTCGGCCGAGCCCGAGGTGGCCGAGGTGCAGACCTGGAACGCGCAGGACAACGAGTCGATGCTGAAGGTCAACGCCGAGCTGGGCTACCGCCCCGACCGCGACTGGTGCGAATACGGTGTGGACGTGGCCGAGTTGGTGCACCGGCTGGACAGTCACCGCTGAGCGTTCACCGGCCGGTCATCGAAGGGGCTGGACGGTGTACCCACGAGAGCCTTAACGTTCGTTAGTTCCTGTCCACCCATCGTGGAGGCCCCATGCGCCCGCGCCGCACCCTCGCCGCGCTCGCGACCACCGCCGCCGTCACCCTCACGGCGATCGTTGTCGCACCCACCGCGGCCAGCGCCGCGCCCGCCGACCTGTTCATCTCCGAGTACGTCGAGGGGTCGTCCAACAACAAGGCCGTCGAGCTGTACAACGGCACCGGCGCCCCGATCGACCTGGCGGCCGGCGACTACCAGCTCCAGCTCTTCTTCAACGGCGCCTCCACCTCGACGAACGTGTCCCTGACCGGCACCGTCGCCGCCGGTGACGTGTTCGTCTTCGCCGCCGCGGCGGCCGCGCCGGCCATCCTCGCCCAGGCCGACCAGACGTACTCCGGCTCGCTGTTCAACGGCGACGACGCGATCGTGCTGCGCAAGGGCGGCACGGTGGCCGACTCCCTGGGCCAGGTCGGCGTGGACCCGGGCAGCGAGTGGGGCAGCGGCCTCACCGGCACGGCGGACAACACCCTGCGCCGGCTGCCGTCGGTGACCGCGGGCGACACCGACCCGGCGGACGCGTTCGACCCCGCCGCGCAGTGGGCCGGCTTCGCCACCGACACGTTCGACGGGCTGGGCAGCCACACCACCGGCGGCGGCCCGGCCGACCAGCCGCCCGCCCTGGCCTGCGGTGACACGCTGACGCTGTCGGCGGGCGCCACTGCCACCCGTGAGGTCACCGCGACCGACGCCGACGACACGGTCACCGACCTGGCGGTCACCGCGGTCGTGCCGGTGCCCGCGAGCGGCTCGATCAGCCGTACCGCCTTCACCCCGGCGACCGGCGACGGTGGCACGGCCACCGCGACGCTCACCGCCACCGGCCTGCCGGCCGGCAGCTACGCGGTCACCGTGACCTCCACCGACGCCGCGGGCGACACCGCCACCTGCACGCTCACCGTGCGGGCCACGAGCGTGCTGTCGATCGGCGAGGTGCAGGGCCGCACCGCCGACGAGGACGGCCGCACCGACCGGTCGCCGCTCGCGCCGGCCAGCGGCAACGGCACCAGCTCCACGCTGTACGACGTGCGCGGCGTCATCACCGGCAAGTCGCTGACCCGCAGCTCGGCCGGGGCCGACCAGTGGGGCTTCTACCTCCAGAGCCGGCTCGGCACCTCCGACGACGACCCGCTGACCTCCGACGGCCTGTTCGTCTTCATGGGTTCGTTCACCACGCTGATCGGCGGATACGCGCCGACCGTCGGTGACGAGGTGGTGCTGCGCGGCCGGGTCTCCGAGTACTTCAACCAGACCCAGCTCTCCGGCGCCTCGCTGGTCCGCAAGCTGGACTCCGGCCTCGACGTGGACACCGTGGTCCGGGTCGACGACGCGGTCCCGCCGGCCGAGGCGGCCGCCGCCGACCTGTTCTGGGAGCGGCACGAGGGCGAGCGGATGCGGGTACGCGCGGGCAGCGGCGTCTCCGCGCCCCGGCACATCTTCTCCTCCACCACGGACTCCGAGATCTACGTGCTGGACCGGGAGGACCCGGTGATGAAGCGGTCCGACCCGTACGCCCGGCGCGTGTTCCGGGACGCGCACCCGCTCGACGACATCCCCGGCACTCTGTTCGACAACGGCAACAACCAGCGGATCCTGCTGGGCGCCGGCGGCGTGAAGGCGACTGCCGGTGACTCCCGGGCGCTGCTGCCCGAGGCGCGCACGTTCGACACGCTCACCGAGGACGCCTACGGCTCCGTCTCGTACGCGTTCAGCAAGTACAGCGTGCAGCCGGAGCAGCTCACGCTGACCGGCGGCGCCGACCCGGCGGCGAACCACCCGCCGCAGCCGGCCGACCGCGGCAGTGAGGTCGCCATCGCCACGTACAACGTGGAGAACCTGTACGACTACCGGGACGACCCGTTCGACGGCTGCGACTTCGCCGGCAACACCGGTTGCCCCGGTGTCAGCCCGCCGTTCGACTACGTGCCGGCGAGCCCGGAGGCGTACGCCGCCAGGCTGGCCGTGCAGGCCCGGCAGATCGTCCGGTCGCTGCACAGCCCCGACCTGATCCTGGTGCAGGAGGCCGAGGACCAGGACATCTGCTCGGTGGTCAACGGCGCGCTGGCCTGCGGCGACACCAACGACGCCGACGGCGCGCCGGACACCGTGCAGGAGCTGGCGCTCGCGGTGGCGGCCAACGGCGGCCCGGCGTACGCCGCCGCGTACGACCGGACCGGCGCGGACGCCCGCGGCATCACCTCGGCGTTCCTCTACCGGACCGACCGGCTGTCCCTGGCCGAGGCGACCACCGCGGACCCGCTTCTGGGCTCCGCGCCGACGGTGCAGTACCGCTCGGCGGCACTGCCGTCCAACGCCGACGTGCAGAACCCGAAGGCGCTCAACGCGGTGCTGCCGGACGACGTGGACCGGTCGACCGGGGTGGACGGCAGCAACGTCTACACCCGCGCGGCGCAGGTGGCCCGGTTCACCGTCAAGGCCGGGCCCGGATCGACCGAGCGGTTCACGCTCTGGGCGGTCGCCAACCACTTCTCGTCCGGGCCGGACAGCCGGGTCGGGCAGCGCCGCGAGCAGGCCGCGTACGGGGCGGCGATCGTCCGGGCGGCCGAGGCGAACGACCCGGACGCCCGGGTGGTCTACGGCGGTGACCTGAACGTCTTCCCCCGGCCGGACGACCCGATCGCCACCGCCCAGAACCCGACCCCGTCGGACCAGCTCGCCCCGCTCTACGAGGCCGGGTTGCACAACCTCTGGGACGATCTGGTGCAGGATGCTCCGGCGTCGGCGTATTCGTACACCTTCAGCGGTCAGGCGCAGACGCTGGACAGCCTCTTCGTCAACGATCCGATGCACGACGACCTGGTGCAGGTGCGGACGGCGCACATCAACGCCGACTACCCCACCGACGCGCCGGACCTGGGTGACCGGGGCGCCAGCGACCACGACCCGCAGGTGGCCCGGTTCCGGTCGCGCGCCTCGCTGCGCGTCGCGGACACCTCGGTCACGGAGGGCGACAAGGGCACCAGCACGATGACGTTCACGGTCACCGTGTCCCGCCCGCTCTCCGAGCCGGCCCTGGTGTGCGCGGCCACCTACGGCACCACCGCGCAGGCCGGGTCGGACTACGACCCGTACGTGGGCTGCCGGATGCTGGCCGCGGGCCGGACCTCGCTGACGTTCCCGGTCACCGTGCGCGGCGACCGTAAGCGCGAGGCGGACGAGAAGCTCACGCTGTACGTCGCAGGCGTGCCGGGCCTGCGGCTCGCCGACCCGGCCGGCGTCGGGACGATCCTGAACGACGACTGAGCGGCGTTCCGCTCGGCGGCCCGTCGATCCGCTCATGGGCGGATCGGCGGGCCGCCGCGGTATCCGCACCGTTGTGGATCGGGCGGTGGCGGCACGCTGCGGTACTTGGCCACCCGCACCTCCCACTGGCTGCGGCGGCGCAGCCAGTCCCGGACCTCCCGGTTGCGGTAGAAGGTCTCCGGCGGGCGGGCCAGCCCGTACCGGTCGGCCCACCACTCCCCCGGCTCCGGGTCGGTGACGATGTCGAGGTGGGACGGGTACCGCCGCTCCGCGCCGTCGCGCAGGTCGGCCCGGTCACGCATCGGCTTGAGCACCCGGCCGGCCTCGTCGACGACCACGAGCCGGAAGCCGGCCGTGCCGACGATGCGCGACAGCATGGCCAGGCTCGGCGTCAGGCTGCCCGCCTCGATCCGCCCGATCGTGCTCGGGTGCACCCGGGCGAACCGGGCCAGCTCACGCTGGCTGGCGTCGGCGCGGCGGCGCACCGCCCGGACGATCCCCGGCGCCGGGAACGGGACGTCGAACGGCTCCGTGAGCAGCGCCGGCGCGCCGTCTGCCGCCGTCGCGGCGCCGGGGTTGGTAGCGGCGCCGGGGGCGGGAGCGGCCTCCGGCCCGGTGTCGGAGATGTCTGTCACGCCGCCCACGGTCCCGCCTGCCACACCGGCTCGGCAACCCTGCGCCCTGCCCCTGTGGAAAACCCGGGACAGGGCGCTCGCCCCTGCGCGGTACCGATCGGAGGCGCGCACAGAGGGTGACACTCACTCAGCGTTAACACCACACCGAGACCGGCGGCCCAGCGCGACCAATCAAAATACACGAATACGGACACAAAACCCGGGCCTGTCCGGCAGGCAAGTCCACCTCGGCAGACTTTGCTCTGCAGCCACCGAGGCGGCGCTCACGCTTGGTGATGGGTGCGCCGGTGGCTGCAGAGCAAAGGCGGGGCGAGGTGACATGGTCCGCAAGCCGGAATGTTGCTCTGAGTGACCACATCGGCTGTGGGCAAGCGTTGGCCGACCATGCGAGCCCGAGCGGGGGCGAGCCCTCGGCTGCCGTACCTCCGGCAAGGCAGCCGACAGCCGGCAGCGGTCAGTAGCGCTCGCGCAGCAACTGGGCGGCCTCGACCGCCCAGTAGGTGAGGATGATCTGGGCGCCGGCCCGGCCGATCGAGGTGAGCGTCTCCAGCATCACCCGCTCCCGGTCGATCCAGCCGTTCGCAGCGGCGGCCTCGACCATCGCGTACTCGCCGGAGACCTGGTAGGCGGCGACCGGGACGTTCACCGCGGCCCGGACCGCCGACACCACGTCGAGGTAGGGCAGCGCCGGCTTGACCATCACCATGTCGGCGCCCTCGGCCACGTCCAACTCGACCTCGCGCAGCGACTCGCGCAGGTTCGCCGGGTCCTGCTGGTAGGTGCGCCGGTCCCCCTCCAGCGCCGACTCCACGGCGTCCCGGAACGGGCCGTAGAAGGCGGAGGCGTACTTCACCGCGTACGCGAGCACCGAGACGTCCCGGTGCCCGGCGGCGTCCAGCGCCTTGCGGACCACGCCGACCTGACCGTCCATCATCCCGGACGGCCCGACCACGTGGACCCCGGCCGCGGCCTGGGCCACCGCCATGTCGGCGTACGCGGCGAGCGTGGCGTCGTTGTCGACCCCACCGTCCGGGGTGAGCAGGCCGCAGTGCCCGTGCGAGGTGAACTCGTCCAGGCACAGGTCGCTCATCACCACGGTCGAGTCGCCGACCTCGGCGACCACGTCCCGGATCGCCGTGTTGAGCACACCGGCCGGGTCGACGCCACCGGAGCCGGTCTCGTCCCGTGTCGCCGGCACGCCGAACAGCATGATCCCACCGACCCCGGCCTGGACCGCCTCCACGGCGGCCTTGCGCAGCGAGTCCCGGGAGTGCTGGAGCACCCCCGGGAGCGACGCGATGGCCCGCGGCTCGGTCAGCCCCTCCTTGACGAACATCGGCACGACCAGCTCGGCCGGGTCGAGGCGGGTCTCGGAGACCAGCCGCCGCACGGCCGCGTTGCGGCGCAGCCGGCGGGGCCGGATCTCGGGGTACGGCATGACGGGCCTCCTGTCAGCGGAACCGCAGGGCGGTCGGGCCCTGCACCTTCGAGCCGCGGCGCTGCTTCGCCGGCATGGCGGCGAGCTTCTCCCGCAGCTCGACGGCGTAGGCGGCGAGCGCCTCCACCAGGTCGGGCACCGAGGCGTGCGGCGGCTGCACGTCGATGCGCAGGCCGAACTCGGTGGCGGTCTCCGCCGTCTTGGGCCCGATCACTGCAACAACGGTCCGGGCGTGCGGCTTCCCCGCGATACCGACGAGGTTCCGCACCGTGGACGACGAGGTGAACAGCACCGCGTCGAACCCGCCCGACTTGATCGCGTCCCGGATCTCGGCGGGCGGCGGGGCCGCGCGCACGGTCCGGTACGCGGTCACGTCGTCGACCTCCCAGCCCCGCTCGGTGAGGCCGGCGGCCAGGGTCTCGGTGGCGATGTCGGCGCGCGGCAACAGCACCCGGCCGACCGGGTCGAGGATCTCGTCGTGCGGCGAGAACTCGGCCAGCAGGCCCTCGGAGGACTGCTCGCCGGAGGGGATCAGCTCGGGCTGGATACCGAAGGCGCGGACCGCCTCGGCGGTGGCGTCGCCGATGCAGGCGATCTTCACGCCGCCGAAGTGGCGGGCGTCGAGGCCGTGCTCGGCGAACTTCTCCCACACCGCCCGGACCGCGTTCACCGAAGTGAAGATCACCCAGGCGTACCGGCCGTCGACCAGACCCTTGACCGCCCGCTCCATCTGCGCCGGGGTACGCGGCGGCTCGACCGCGATGGTCGGCACCTCGCACGGGATGGCCCCGTACGCGCGCAGCCGCGCGCTCATCACGCCGGCCTGCTCCTTGGTGCGGGGCACCAGCACCTTCCAGCCGTACAGCGGGCGGTTCTCCCACCAGCTCAGCTTGTCGCGGTCGGTGACGGCAGCGCCGACGGTGAGCACCACCCGGCCGGTGAAGCCGAGCGCCGCCGCGACGAAGGAGTCGACGCTCGACGTGGTGGTGTACTGCGTCTCGCCGGTGCCGTCGCCGGTCACCCCGACCGCTGTGGTGCCGTCGACCCCGGCGGCCAGCAGGCCGTCCCGGACGGCGGCCAGGTCGCCGGCGTCCACGGCGAGCGCCAGCGAACCCCGGGCGACCGCGGTGGCGAGCGCCTCGAAGTCCAGCGCGGTGACGTCCTCGATGTCGGCGGCGGTGCGTACGCCCGGCAGCGGGACGCCCGCGTAGGTGGCCACGCCCTCGGCCTGGCCGACGCCCGGCACCACCTCGAAGTGCGCGGCGGTACGCGCGACCGCCTGCACCTCCTTGACCACCGAGTCGTGGCCGAACGGGTCACCGGCGACCAGGTGCACGGCGTTCTGCCCGGACCGGGCCGCGGAGATCAGCACCTTCGCCACGTCTCCCGGCACGCCCTCGGCGGGGCTGAACTCGGCGTCCGGCCGGGCCTGGGCGCGGACGTGCGCCAGAAGCGACTCGGGTACGCCCCGGTCGTAGACCACCTGGTCGGCCTCGACCAGGGCGTCCAGCGCCCGGCGGGTCAGCAGGCCGGGGTCGCCGGGGCCGGCCCCGACGAATGCGATCTGGCCTACGGGCTTACGGGTGCGGGTCATTCTGTGCTCCCAAGTTGCTGGGTCCCCGGGCCGGCCTGTGCGTCCTGGCCGAGGATCGAGTCGGCGCCGAGTTCGAGGAGTTCGGCGGCGAGTGCCTTGCCGATCTCCGCCGCGTCGGCGGGCGTTCCGGTGCGGGACAGCCGGAGGTCACGGGTACCGTCCGGGCTGATCACCGCACCGCGCAGGTAGATCTCCTGGTTGACGTCGCCCTCGTCGGTGGGCTCGCCCTCGGCGAGAACGGCGTACGCGGCCACGGGTGCGCTGCACCCTGCCTCCAGGGTGGCCAGCAGCGCCCGTTCCGCGGTGATCGCGGCACGGGACGGTGCGTGGTCGAGCAGCGCGAGCAGCTCGACCACGTCCTGGTCGTCGGCCCGGCACTCGACGGCCAGCGCACCTTGGGCGGGCGCGGGCAGCATGAGCATCGGGTCGAGCGTCTCGGTGATGACGTCGGCGCGGCCGATCCGGTTGAGCCCGGCACGGGCCAGCACGACGGCGTCGAGGTCGGCGTCCGGGCCGAGCACCCGGCCGAGCCGGGTGTCGACGTTGCCCCGGATCGGGCTGACCTCCAACTGCATGCCCAGCGCGTGCAACTGGGCGATCCGGCGCAGCGCGCCGGTGCCGACGCGGGCGCCGGGCGGCAGCTCGGCGAGCGTACGGCCGTTCGTGGCCACCAGCGCGTCGCGCGGGTCCTGCCGGGGCGGTACGGCCGCGACGTGCAGGCCGGGCGCCGCCGCGGTGGGCAGGTCCTTGTACGAGTGGACGGCGAAGTCGATCTCGCCGGCGGTCAGCGCGTCGCGCAGCGCGGAGACGAACACACCGACACCGAGCCGCTGCACCGGTGCGGTGGACCGGTCGCCGGCGGTCACCACCTCGACCAGCTCGACCGGCCGGCCGGTGGCCGCGGTGAGGGCCTCGGCGACGTGGCCGGACTGGGCCAGCGCCAGGGTGCTGCCCCGGGTACCGAGGCGAAGGGGGGCAGTCATCGCGCACCTCCGGTGGGCGGGACGTCGGCGGCGTCGAACGACGACCGGCCGTCGAAATCGGTGGCGACCACGTCGGGGACGGTGTCGACCGGGGACGTCTGCGGAACGTCCAGGTCGAACAGTTCGCGAAGCAGCGCCGCGTACTGGTCGCCGCCGGGCTCGGCGGCGAGCTGGCGGACCCGTACGGTCGGCTGGTGCAGCAGTCGCTGCACGACCCGGTGCACGGTCCGGGCGACCTCGGCGCGCTGGTCGTCGCTGAGGTCGGGGCGGCGCTGGCCGAGCCGGCGCAGCTCGGCGGTGACGACGTCCTCGGCCCGGCCGCGCAGGGCGGCCACCGTCGGTGCGACGTCGGCGCCGCGCAGCCAGCTCAGGAACGCCTCGACCTCGCCGGTCACGATCCGGGCGACCTCGGCGGCGTCGGCCGCGGCCGGTCCGTCGGCGAGGACGGCGGCCATCCGGTCGATGTCGATCACCTCGACGCCGGGCAGCTCGGCGACACCGGGCTCGACGTCGCGCGGAACGGCCAGGTCGAGCAGGATCAGCGGGCCCCGGCCGGCGTCCCGGCGGGCCAGCGCCCGGGTCACCACGTCGCGGGTGAGCACCGGCTCGGTGGCGGCGGTGGCGGCGACCACGACGTCGACAGCGGCGAGCGCGGCGATCAGCTCGGCCATCGGCACGGCGGACGCGCCGTACGACTCGGCGAGCCGGACGGCACGGGCGGTGCCCCGGTTGGTCACGGTGAGCGGGCCGGCGCCCAGCCGGGACAGCGTGGCCACGCCCAGCGAGCCCATCGCGCCGGCACCGACCACCATGGCGGGCCGGCCGGCCAGGTCGCCGTCGAGCAGGTCGGCGGCGAGGTCGAGGGCGGCGGTGACGACGCTCTGCCCGGCCCGGTCGATGTTGGTCTCGGCGTGCGCGCGCTTGCCGACCCGCAGCGCCTGCTGCATCAGCTCGTGCAGCAGCCGCCCGGCCGAGTCGGCGCCACCGGCGCAGTGGTAGGCGTCGCGGAGCTGGCCGAGGATCTGCGCCTCGCCCACCACCATCGAGTCGAGCCCGGCGGCCACCCGGAAGACGTGGTCCACGGCGGCGGCGTCGTAGTGCACGTAGAGGTGCGGTGCCAGCGCCGCCGGCTGGCAACCGGCCTGGTCGGCCAGGACCGCGCAGATGTCGCCGAGTCCGCCGTGGAACCCGGAGACGGCGGCGTAGACCTCCACCCGGTTGCAGGTGGAGACCAGGACGGCCTCGGCGACGTACGGCTGGGTGATCAGGCGGTCCAGCGTGCGGGTGAGGTCGGCGGGCGGGACGGCCAGCTGTTCCAGGGTGGCGACCGGGGCGGTGCGGTAGGACGCGCCGACGACGAGCAGTTTCACGTGCCGATCGCCTCCTGGGTGTCGGTTGCCGCGAATCCGCCGGGCAGGGCGGTGAGGGCGGACCCGCCGGTGGCGGGGAGCGCGGTCAGCGATGCCTTGCGGTGCTCGTGGAAGGACAGGATCTGCAGCTCGATGGCGAGGTCGACCTTGCGCACGTCGACCCCGTCCGGGACCGAGAGTACGCAGGGCGCGAAGTTGAGGATGCTCGTCACGCCGACGGCGACCAACTGGTCGGCCACCGCCTGGGCAGCCGGCGCGGGGGTGGCGATGACACCGATCGAGATGGACTCCTCGGCGACGATCTGGGGCAGCTCGTCGACGTGCCGTACGACCAGGCCGTTGATCACTTCGCCGACGCGGGACCGGTCGGCGTCGACGAGCGCCGCGATGCGGAAGCCGCGGTTGGCGAAGCCGTCGTAGCCGGCCAGCGCGTGACCGAGATTACCCACGCCGACGAGCGCGACGGTCCGGCACTGGGTGAGGCCGAGCACCGAGGAGATCTGGTCGACCAGCAGCGCCACGTCGTAGCCGACGCCGCGGGTGCCGTACGAGCCGAGGTGGGACAGGTCCTTGCGGAGCTTCGCGGAGTTGACGCCGGCCGCGTTGGCGAGGCCCTCGCTGGACACCGTCTCGTGCCCGGCGTCGGCGAGCGCATGCAGCGCGCGCAGGTATTCCGGGAGCCGGGACACGGTCGCCTCGGGCAGGTCCGGGAGCGCCGGTATGGCACCGGTGCGACCGGACGCGCCTGGTTGACGGTGCTGGCTCATGAGACTCCGTGCGGTGCGATCCTCGACCAGCGACGGGGGCCGGTCGTTTCGGGACTCCCGCTGGCGACCGAGATTGCCGGCTGTGCTAGCAGGGCGCGTCGGAACTACAGAGTAGGTGTTTGTGAAGGGGTGCACAAATCGCGATCTTGATAGCTCGCGACGCGCCTTCACCTGCCCCTCCATTCCCGCAAGATCGATCAACCGCGTCCCCCGGCGGCGCATGGCGATTATTGCTCAATCCAGACTTCCCTGACCAATCGCGCGGAGCCCGTAGCGCTCCGTGACGGGCGTGGCGAGGCGAGGCTCACGTTTTCCGGTAGGGAGAACCCCACCCCGGACAGGCCAGCGCGCGGGATGGGTAGGCGGGTCACGCGCCCATAGCCTCGAACCATGACCGCCGTACCACTGGCCACCGCGCCCGCCCCGCTCTCCCCCGTACGAGGGCTCCTGCGACGCCTCGCCCGCGACACCACCTACGTGCTCGTGGGCCTCCCGCTGGCGCTCGTCGGCTTCGTGCTGGCAGTGGTGGGGATCTCACTTTCCGCCGGGCTGCTGGTGACCACGCTCGGCCTGCCGATCATCGCCGGCTTCCTCTACGCGGCCCGCGGGCTGGCCGACGTCGAGCGGCTCCGGCTCGCCGGGGTGCAGGACCGGCCGCGGGTACGCCCGGTCTACCGACGGCCGGAGCCGGGCGCCGGGTTCTGGCGCCGGGTGTTCACCCCGATCCGGGACGCCCAGTCGTGGCTCGACCTGCTGCACGCCTTCGTCCAGCTGCTCGTGGCGGTGCCCACGTTCGTGGTGCTGGTGGTCTGGTGGGTGCTGGCCCTGGGCGGCACCCTCTACATCACCTACGACTGGGCCATCCCGCGCGGCGCGGGTCACCAGGACCTGAGCCAGCTCCTCGGGATGGGCGACGGCCCCGGCCCACGGATCGTCCTGAACACCGCGATCGGGCTGTTCGCCCTGTTCACCCTCCCGCTGGTGGCGCGCGGCTGCGCCCGGCTCCAGGCCGGGCTGGCGTACTCGCTGCTCACCGGCGTGGCCGAGATGCGGCAGCGGATCGTCACGCTGGAGGAGCAGAAGCGGGCCGCCGCCTCCGCCGAGGCGGTCGCGCTGCGCCGGCTGGAGCGCGACATCCACGACGGCCCCCAGCAGCGGCTGGTCCGGCTCGCCATGGACCTCGGCCGGGCCCGGCACCAGCTCACCGCCGACCCGGAGGCGGCCCGGCAGACGCTCGACGAGGCGGTCGCGCAGACCCGGGAGACGCTGGACGAGCTGCGCGCCCTGTCCCGGGGCATCGCGCCGCCGATCCTGGTCGACCGGGGCCTGCCCAGCGCGCTCGCCGCGCTCGCCGCCCGCGCCCTGATACCCACCGAGCTGACCCTGGACGACGACCTGGGCACCGCCGCCGGGCGGCTCGACCCGGGGCTGGAGAGCACCGCGTACTTCGTGGTGGCCGAGGCACTGACGAACGTGTCGAAGCACAGCCGGGCGACGGCCTGCCGGGTGGAGGTCACCCGGAAGGTGGGCCGGCTGGAGATCACCGTCACCGACGACGGGGCCGGCGGCGCCCACCTGGCGAAGGGGCACGGACTCAGCGGCATCGCCGACCGGGTCCGGGCGGCGGGCGGCACGCTGGAGGTGACCAGCCCGGCCGGCGGGCCCACCCGGATCCACGCCGAACTGCCGAGGTGACCCGGCCCGCCCGGGCTCCGGGCGTGATAGACACCGGACCTATGCGGGTGGTGATCGCGGACGACGCCGTACTGCTCCGGGAAGGGCTGGTCCGGCTGCTGACGGAGTACGGGCACGAGGTGGTGGCCGCCGTCGGTGACGGTGACGCGCTGGTCGAGGCGGTGGTGGCGCACCGGCCCGACGTCTCGGTGGTGGACGTGCGGATGCCGCCGTCACACACCGACGAGGGACTGCGCGCCGCGGTGGAGGCCCGCCGCCGGGTGCCCGGCACGCCGATCCTGGTGCTGTCCCAGTACGTCGAGGTGTCGTACGCCGACGACCTGCTGGACACCGCGGGCGGGGCCGGCGGCGGGATCGGCTACCTGCTCAAGGACCGGGTCGCCGCGATCGACGAGTTCCTCGACGGCCTGGCCCGGGTAGCCGCCGGCGGCACCGTCCTCGATCCGGAGGTGATCAGCCAGTTGCTGGTCCGGCGGCGGCGCGACGACCCGCTGGCGTCACTGACGCCGCGCGAGCGCGAGGTGCTGGCGCTGATGGCCGAGGGCCGCTCGAACACCGCCATCGCCAGGACGCTCGTGGTCAGCGACGGCGCGGTCGAGAAGCACGTCCGCAACATCTTCACCAAACTCGACCTGCCCCCGGACGCGACCACTCACCACCGCCGCGTCCTGGCCGTCCTGGCCCACCTGCGCGCCTGACCGGGCGGGTCAGGCGAGCGTCCGGGCCAGTGTCACCGCCTCGGTGAGCGTGTCGGCGGCCGGGTGGCCGCTGCCGCGCAGCCGCTCCGGGTCGGAGAGGCCACCGGTGTAGAGGACGCAGCGGGCGCCGACCGAGGCGGCCGCGTCCGCGTCGTCGAGCGAGTCGCCGATCAGCACCACCTCGTGCCCGCCCAGCCCCAGCTCGGCCAGGTGCTTCTCCAGCCACTCGGCCTTGTGCCCGCCGCCGACTGTGGCGCGCAGCCCGTCCACCCGGCGGAAGTGCGGCGTCAGCCCGTACGTGTGCACGGTCGGCACGAGTTCGTCGTGGAACCACATGGACAGCAGCGACTGGCTGCCCTCCCAGGATTCGATCGCGGTCGTGGCGTCGGCGGCCAGGGCGCAGGTGGTCAGCCCGGCCCGGTAGGCGTCGTGGAAGACCCGGTCCAGCGTCCCGAACGCCTCGGCGTCCACGGCCCGGCCGAGCATCTCGGCGTAGTAGTCGGCGATCGGCCGCCGGAACCGTACCCGGTGCTCGGCCGCGGTGACCGCCGGCCCGCCGGCGCTGGCGAAGGCGACGTTCGTGGCCCGGACCACCAGGTCGAGGTCGTCGAGGAGCGTTCCGTTCCAGTCCCACACGAGGTGGCGTCGCATACCCGTCACCCGAGCACCATAGTGCTAGAGCTGCGGCGTGGTCAGGTCGCGCAGCAGCCGGTCCTCCTCGACCCGCCAGTAGCCGTGCTCCTTGCCGTCGAGCAGCACCACCGGCAGCCGGTCGCCGTAGTCGCGCTCCATCTCCAGGTCTCCGGTGACGTCGCGCTCCACCCAGCGGTCGCCGGTGACGGCCACCACCCGGTCGAGCGCGGCCTTCGCGTCGTCGCACAGGTGGCAGCCGGGCCGGGTGATCAGGATGAGCCTCGGGTCACTGGACATCGGATACCTCCGTGCGAATCTCGGTCGGCGGCGCTGGCGACGGCACCGCGGGCGCCGGGCGCAGCTCGATTTTGCGTACCTTCCCGATCGCCGAGTACGGCAGGCTGTCGACGAACTCGACGGGCACTTCAACCGGGCCAGGTTACGCGCGCAGTGGGCGAGCAGGTCCTCCGCCGTCACCGGCGGGCCGGCCGCCCGGACCACGTACGCCCGCACAGTCTCGCCGGTCCGCGGGTGCGGCGCGCCCAGGACCGCCGCGCGGGACCGCAATTGTCGTCCGGTGGGTTTCCTGTATGCGGGATGAGGATCTCTGCCGGCGTCCGGAAGGACCGCCGGCCGGGCACCGTACGCACCGCTCCCGCGACACGCCGAGCGAAAAGAAAATCGGCTCCGACCAGGACTTTCCACGACGAACCAGGCTCCGGCGCGAAAGTCAACCACACACGACGGACAACGGGTCCGCCATGTGTGCGATCCGGCGGGAAATACTTCCGCTCTGTGTAACGGACTTGCCACGCGTGGGTGACGTTGGCCCTATCATCACTCGGGTCGGCTCACCCCATTTGCCGTGAGTCGACACCCCTCAGCCCGAGGAGGCCCCCGTGCCCGTGAGCGCATTGGACCAGCACCTCAAGGGGATCTGCCGCCCGCCGGCATGTCCCGACCCGGCCGTGCCCGACCGGGTGATACCCGGTCCTCCGGCGCGGCCACTGTCCACTGAGCCTGGGGAGGCGCGGTGACCACCTTCGGTTACGCCGAACGACCGGCCGGTGTCACCGGCCCGGCCCAGCGCAACCCGCTCAACGAGCGCGCGGACCCCGGCCCGCGGGGCGCCGACGGCCAGCTCGCCGTACGCGGCGACGGGCGGCGCGTCCGCAGCCGCGCGCACCACACCAACGAGGCACCACCCCGCCCCGCGACCCCGGGCGGCAACGCGAAGCCCGCGACCGGCCGCCTGGGCAGCCCGGCCCGCCCGGCCATGCCCGTCCAGGTGCGGCGCGGCGACGCGGCGACCGAGGCCGAGCCGTCCGCCGCCGAGACCGCGGTCCTGCCGGCGGTGACCACCGGCGACACCGCCGTCCTGCCCGCCGTGCCGGCCGCGGCGCCCGCCACCGGCTTCCCGAGCCGTCCCGACCCGTCCGACCCGGCCACCGAGGTGTGGACGCTGGTCGAGCGCGCGCAGGCGGGCGAGTCCGAGGCGTTCGGGCTGATCTACGACCGGTACGTCGACACCGTGTTCCGGTTCGTCTACTTCCGCGTCGGCAACCGGCAGCTCGCCGAGGACCTCACCTCCGACACGTTCCTGCGGGCGCTCAAGCGGATCGGCAGCTTCACCTGGCAGGGCCGCGACCTCGGCGCCTGGCTGGTCACCATCGCCCGCAACCTGGTCGCCGACCACTTCAAGTCCGGGCGCTACCGGCTGGAGGTCACCACCGGCGACGTCCTGGACGCCGACCGGGAGGACCGCGGGCCCGAGGGCAGCCCGGAGGCGGCCGTGGTGGAGCACATCACGAACGTCGCCCTGCTCACCGCCGTCAAGCAGCTCAACCCGGAGCAGCAGGAGTGCATCGTGCTGCGGTTCCTCCAGGGCTTCTCGGTGGCCGAGACGGCCCGCGCCATGGGCAAGAACGAGGGTGCCATCAAGGCCCTGCAGTACCGGGCGGTCCGGGCGCTGGCCCGGCTGCTGCCCGACGGCTTCCACTCCTGACCGTCCCGACCCGGCCGGCGCACGGACGCCGGGCGGTGTCGCATGCCCGACGTGCCCCCGCCCGCCCCTCACTCCCGGTGATTTCGCCGCCGTCCCAGCCGTAACCGGCGACCGGCGCGGTCCGTTTCTCCGGGTGCGACCAGTGGTTGTCCCGGCGTCCCCCGGGCCACCCGGTCCGGCGGGTCAGGTCGGCCGTCCCGGTCGGCCCTGGGCCACACGCTGCCACCGGTCGCTGGTGACGACGACGGCCGCCCGGCCGTGACCAGCGAGAGGGGGTGCCGCGGTGGACAGCGACCTCTTCTCCCGTCGGCGAGCCGAGCGCTTCGCGCAACTCCTCGACGAGGCCAATGGCGGACGCCGGCACCACGTCCGGTCCAAGGCGGACGGTGAACTCACCGCACTCGTCGAGGTGGGCCGGCGGCTCACCGCCGAACGGCCCGACGTCGAGGTGGACGCCCAGTTCCGTACCGGCCTGCGGGCGATGCTCGTGGCCACCGCCGAACGCGAGGGCGTCGGCGCTCCGGCCAGGACCGGCACCTCCGGCGTACGCGGGGCGCTGCTGCCAGCCATCACCGGCCGCCGGGCGCGGGCCCGGGGCGCGATCCTGGTCGGCGTGGCCGCCGGGGCGGTCGCCCTGTCCGGCATCTCCGCCGCGAGCGAGAACGCGCTGCCCGGTGACGCCCTGTACGGCATGAAGCGCTCCACCGAGCGCGCCCAGCTCGCACTCGCCAGCTCGGACATCAGCCGCGGGCAGCTCTTCCTCGACTTCGCCCGTACCCGGCTCGACGAGGCCGCCTCGGTCCGCGACGACCGGCTCGGTTTCAGCGCCGTCCTGGACGACATGGACGCGGACACCCGCCAGGGCGTACGCCTGCTGACCACCGTCGCCGCGCAGCGCTCGGACCCGGCGGCGCTGGACGCGGTGGACACGTTCCTCGCCGGCCAGCGCCGGGTGGTCAGTGGCCTGCTCGACCGGCCCGACAGCGCCGACCGGGACCGTACCCGCCGCTCGCTGTCCCTGCTCGACGCGGCGGGCAAGCGCGCCGACGCGCTGCGCGAGGCGATCGCCTGCGGGCTGCCCGCGCCGCAGGCCAGCGACATGCTCGGGCCCGCTCCGGCCACCTGCCCGGCCGGCCGCTGAGGGGCGGGCGTACCGCGCCACACTTCTCCCGCCGGACACCCGGCCGTCACGCCGTGCCGGATACGCTCGACCCGGGGCAGGCACGCGTCGTCCAGGCAGGGAGGTCACCGTGGCCGGGAGCCGGAAGGTGACCGTCAGCACCGACGCGCACGGGCACACCGCGGGCTGGTCGGAGACCCCGGCGGCACCGGCGACGACCGGCACGCCCGATCCCACCGCCGCCGCGTTCTTCGACGTGGACAACACGATGATGCAGGGCGCCTCGATCTACTGGTTCGCCCGCGGACTGGCCGCCCGGAAGTACTTCACCGCCGGTGACCTGGCCCGGTTCGCCTGGCAGCAGGCACGGTTCCGGCTGCTCGCCACCGAGCACGCGGGCGACATGTCGCAGGCCAAGGAGGCCGCGCTCGCCTTCGTCCAGGGCTGGCGGGTCGACGACATGGAACGCCTCGCCGACGAGATCTTCGACGAGCTGATGGCGCCGCGCATCTGGGCCGGCACCCGTCGCCTGGCCCAGCGTCACCTCGACGCGGGCGAGCGGGTCTGGCTGGTCAGTGCCGCCCCGGTGGAGATCGGCCGGGTGATCGCGGCCCGGCTCGGCCTGACCGGCGCGATCGGGACGGTGGCCGAGGTGGTCGACGGCGCGTACACCGGGCGGCTGGTCGGTGACCTGATGCACGGCCCGGCCAAGGCCGAGGCGGTCACCCAGCTCGCCGACGCGGAAGGGTTGGACCTGGCCCGGTGCGCCGCCTACAGCGATTCGGCGAACGACCTGCCGATGCTCGGTGCGGTCGGCCGCGCGGTGGCGGTCAACCCCGACCCGGCGCTGCTGCGGCAGGCCCGCGAGCGGGGCTGGGACGTGCGGGACTTCCGCACCGGGCGACGGGCCGTACGCATCGCCGTGCCCTCCACCGCGGCCGCCGGGCTGCTCGCCGGCGCGGTGACGGCCGGTCTGGCGCTGCACCGGCGCCGCCACCGCGAGGTCTGACCCCGCGTGGCCCGGCTCACGGGCCGAACGGGTCCGGCCGGCGTTCGAGCAGCTTGTGCAGCGTCTGCTGGATCGTCTCCCGCACCTGGTCGGCGAGGTTGAACACCACGAGCGGGTCGTCCGCCGCGTCGCGCAGGTGCGCGGTCGGGATCGGCGGGCAGAACTCGATCAGCCACTTGCTCGGCAGCGGCACCATGCCCAGCGGCCCCAGCCAGGGGAACGTCGGGGTGACCGGGAAGTACGGCAGTTTGAGCAGCCGAGCCAGCGGCTTGATGTCGGCGAGCATCGGATAGATCTCCTCGCCGCCGACGATCGCGACCGGCACGATCGGCGTCCCGGTACGCAGCGCGGCGGAGACGAACCCGCCCCGCCCGAAGCGCTGGAGCTTGTAGCGGTCGGCGTAGAGCTTGCCGACGCCCTTGAAGCCCTCCGGGAACACGCCCACGAGTTCCCCGTTGCCGAGCAGCCGCTCCGCGTCCGGGCTGCACGCGACGGTGCCGCCGGTCTTGCGGGCTATCTCGGAGACCACGGGCATCCGGAAGACCAGGTCGGCGCCGAGCAGCCGCAGGTAGCGGCGCGCCGGGTGCCGGTCGTGCAGCGCGGTGGAGAGGATCAGCGCGTCGAGCGCCACGGTGCCGGAGTGGTTGCCGACGACCAGGCCAGCGCCCTCGGCCGGCAGGTGCTCGATGCCGCTGACCTCGGTGCGGAACCAGTCCCGGTAGAGCAGCCGGACCAGCGGGTGGACCACCGCGTCGGTCAGGTCGGGGTCGAAGCCGAACTCGTCGACCTCGTAGTCACCGGCGAGCCGCCGCCGCAGGAACGCCAGCCCCTGGGCCACCTTGCGGTCCCAGTGGTCGCCCGGCCGGTCGGCGACCGCCGGCCCGGCGGGGTTCTGCGTCTCGCCGGCCGGCGTGCTCCCGGCCGGCTGCTCAGCCACCGCCTTCTTGGCCACCGCCTTCTTCGCCACCGCCTTCTTCGCGACGGCCTTCTTGGCGACCGACTTCCTGGCCGGCTGGTGGGGCGTGGCCGGGCCCGGAACGCCCGGCTCGGCAGCCGCGCCGGGCTCGTCGGCGGAGGTGTCCGGCTCGTCGGCCGGGTCCGCGGCCGCCGCCGGGCGGGCGGACGGCGCGGTCAGCCGGCGGTGCCCGTTGCGCCGCGCCGGCTCCGCGCCCGGATCCGGCACACCCAGCGGTACGTCGTAACGAGCGTCACGCCGCTCGTCGGGGCTGCTCACGAGCGCTCCCGTACGGTCGAGCGGACCTGCCGGATGCTCTCCAGCACCAACTGCTCGGCGGTGGCTAGCTGGTCCCGGGTGACCACGACGCCGCCGTGGTGGGCGCGGATGAAGTCGTCGAACGCGGCGGCGGTCGAACGGGGCGTGAAGCCGTACTCCCGCTCCAGTCGGCTGGTGTCCACCACCCGACCGTGCACGAAGAGGTCCACCTGGTCCAAGCCGTACCGGCCGAAGCCGAGGCTGCGGGCGATCGCGGCGACCCCGGCCAGGCCCGGTTCCAGCACCGGCACCGCCACCCGGCCGGCCCGGCGGATCGCCTGCGACAGCGACAGCACCCCCGGCCCGGCGACGTTGTACGTGCCCGGGTGCTCCTCGGCGACGGACCGGTGCAGCACCTCCAGCGCGTCGTCGAAGTGCACGAACTGCAGGCGCGGGTCGCGGCCGAAGACGGTCGGCACCACCGGCTGGGAGAAGTAGCGGGTGAGCGTGGTGTCGGCGGCGTACCCGATGAACGGCGCGAAGCGCAGCACCGTCGCGGTGACGTCGGGCCGGCGGCGGCGGAACCCGCGGACGTACCCCTCGATGTCGAGGATGTCGCGGCCGAAACCGCCGCGTGGCACCTCGCGCGGCTCGGTCTCCTCGGTGAAGACGGCCGGGTCGCGGAACGACACCCCGTACGCGGCGGTGGACGAGCGGACCACGAGCTTGCGGAGCCGGGGCGCGCGCTGCGCGGCGGCGAGCAGCTGCATGGTGCCGATGACGTTCTGTTCCTTCATCCCCGCCCGGCCGCCCTGCTGCGGGTCGGGGGCGGTGACGAGCGCCAGGTGCACCACCGTGTCGACGTCGAGGTCGTGCAGGAGGCCGCCGAGCGAGTCGAGGTCGAGGCGGATCCGTTCGACGTCGGAGAGCAGGTCGGTCAGCTCGGGGTTGGGTGGCGCCGGATCGACCCCGATGACACGCTCGATCCGCTCGTCGGCGGCGAGCCGGGCGGCCACGTGGGCACCGAGCCAGCGACCGACCCCGGTGACGACGACGACCCCCGGGGCACCTGAGGTGTCACCGGGGGTCATGTCGTGCGCCTAGCGCGGCAGGCGGGATCGAGCCGGGACGTCCACGGCCTGATCACCTGAGCCTCCGAGGGTCGACAGTTGGCAAGTGGTGCCGGTGCCGGGCCGCTGCCCGGCACCGGTCACTTGCCGAGACGGCGACGCTGGACGCGGGTCTTGCGCAGCAGCTTGCGGTGCTTCTTCTTAGCCATGCGCTTGCGGCGCTTCTTGACCACCGAGCCCATACGACAGCCTTTCGATGCAACGTGCGGGGCGGACCGGACGGCACCACCACGGGTGGCGCCGTGACCGCTTGCGGACAACGGACCGGACCAGCGTGGTGGGCAGGGCACACCAGAGAGCGGTCACGGTCGTGGCCCAGCCTAACCGGAGTGCGTCAGCAGGACCAACGCGCCCCCGTCGATGCCCCTTTTCGTCGCACTCGGCGGACGGTGCGCCGAGGGCTCAGGCGGACTCCTGGAAGGCGCCCCGGAGGTATTCGTGCACGGCGTGCTCGGGCACCCGGAACGACCGGCCGACCCGTACCGCGGTCAGCTCACCGCTGTGCACGAGGCGGTAGACGGTCATCTTGGAGACCCGCATGACCGTCGCCACCTCGGCGACGGTCAGGAACCTGACATCCGACAGCCGTGCGTCGGACTGCGACCCGGCCATGGCTCACCGACCCATTCCCGTGCCCGGCGCGTGTCACCGGGCAGGTGCTCCCGCCTCGACGAGCGACGCGCGTGTAACCAGTACGGTAGCGGGACGGCTGTGACCTGCGCGATCCCTTCCACCCTTTGATCATGGCGAGACAGCCGTTCACCCGGTGTCCACCAGGGCTTTTTCGCCCGGACGGGTGGCTCGTCCGATAACGCCTACTCGGCGCGCAGCGCCATCGCCTACTCGGCGCGCAGCGCCACCACCGGGTCGAGCCGTCCGGCCCGCTGCGCCGGCACCACGCCGAAGACGATGCCGACCGCCGCGGAGACGCCGAACGCCAGCGCCAGCGACCACCAGGTGATCGCCGCCGGGATCGGCGAGAACGCGTCCACGAGCAGCGCGGTGCCCACGCCCAGCGCCATCCCGGTCAGCCCGCCGACCGAGGTGAGCAGCACCGCCTCCAGCAGGAACTGCACGCCGATGTCGCGGGGGCGGGCACCGACCGCCTTGCGCAGGCCGATCTCGCGGGTCCGCTCGCGTACCGAGACCAGCATGATGTTGGAGACGCCGACGCCGCCGACCAGCAGCGAGATGCCCGCGATGGCGGCCAGCACACCGGTCAGGACGCCCAGGATGTCACCGAGCACGCCGAGGATCTGCCGCTGGGTGACGGCGCTGAACTCGGTGTCCGGGTGCCGGCGCGACAACTCCGCGACGATCCGGTCACCGAGCTCGTCGATCCGCTCCCGGTCCGGCGCCTTCACCGCGATGCCGTCGATGCGCTGGGTGCCCCACAGCCGTTGCGCCGCCGTCACCGGTACGTGCACCTCGTCGTCCCGGTCCACGCCGAGGCTCTGCCCGAGCGGGGCGAAGACGCCGATCACCCGGAACCGCACGCCGGCCAGCGTGACCTGCTGACCGAGCGGATCCCGGTCGGGGAACAGCGCCCGGGCCACCGAGTCGCCGAGCACCGCCACCCGGCGGCTGGTGTCCACGTCCGCCCCGGTGAGGTAGCGGCCCCGCGACAGCGACCTGGTGAACACCGACGGGGTGGTCTCCAGGACGCCCTGCACGGTGGTGAAGTCGGACCGGTTGCCGGCCCGCGCGGTCGCGCCGGAGGCCACCGTGACGGCGACCCGGCCGGGGTCGCCGACCACCCGGGACACCGCGTCCGCGTCGCTGAGGTCCAGCGGCGAGACCACCGGCGCGTTGCCCACCTCGATCCGGCCCGGCACCACCAGCAGCAGGTTCGAGCCGAGCCCTTCGACCTGCTGCTCGACCTGCTGTTTCGTGCCGGTGCCGATAGCCACCAGGATCACCACCGAGGCCACCCCGATGATCACGCCGAGCATGGTCAGCAGGCTGCGCATCCGGTTGGCCCGCAGCGCGTCCGACGCCACCCGCCACGCCTCGGCCAGCCTCATCCGGCGTCTTCCCACGGAAGGCGCCCGGTGGCTCCGGTGGCGCCACCGGAGCCACCGGGCGGGTGCCCCGGGCCGCTTCCGGACGCGGACCGGGGCTCCGCGCTGGGAGCGGGGTCCAGTGTCGCAGGTACGCCGGAGCCGTCCGACGCCGGTCGATCATGGAGGCTGTCGGACCGGATCAGCCCGTCCCGTACCGCGATCCGCCGGTGTGCCCGGGCGGCCACCTCCTGGTCGTGGGTCACCATCACCAGCGCCACCCCGGACTCGGCGTTCAGCCGTTCCAGCAGCTCCAGCACCGCCTCGCCGGTCGCGCTGTCCAGGTTGCCGGTCGGCTCGTCGGCGAGCAGTACCGCCGGCTCGGTCACCAGCGCCCGGGCGATCGCCACCCGCTGCTGCTCGCCGCCGGAGAGCTGGTTGGGCCGGTGGTGCAGCCGGTGCCCGAGCCCGACCCGGCCCAGCATCGCCGCCGCCCGCTCCCGCCGCTGCCGCGCCCCGACACCCCGGTAGACCAGCGGCAACGCCACGTTGTCCACGGCCGACGTCCGGGCCAGCAGGTGGAACGCCTGGAACACGAAGCCGATGGTCTCGTTGCGCAGCGTCGCCAGTTCCGGCGCGGTGAGCGTGGTCACGTCCCGCCCGCCGATCACCAGCCGGCCGCCGCTGGGCCGGTCCAGCCCGCCCAGCAGGTGCATCAGCGTCGACTTGCCCGAGCCGGACGGGCCGATCACCGCCACGTACTCGCCCTGGTCGATGGTGAGCGACACCCCGCGCAGCGCGGACACCGAAACACCGTCCAGCTCGTACGTGCGCCAGACGTCGACCGCCTCGACCGCCGGTACGGTCACGGCAGTTCCTGGCCGTCGCGCACCTGGTCGGCGCCGCGCACCACCACCCGGTCACCGGCCCGTACGCCGTCGACGATCTGCACCAGGTCCTGCCCCTGCACGCCGACCGTCACCGGCACCCGGCCGGCCCGGCCGTCGCGCAGCACCCAGACCGCGTCCCGCCCGTCGGCGGAGAACACCGCCGACGCCGGCACGGCCACCGCGTCGGCGGCCTCCCGCACCCGCAGCCGCACCACCGCGTTCATGCCGGGGCGGGGCGCCGGGGCGGCCTCGGCCTCACCGAGACGGCCGGTGCCCAGGTCGAGCCGGACGCGGTAGGTCACGCCGCCCCGGGCCGAGCTGGTGGGCAGCACGTCCACCGACCGCACCGTCGCGTCGTACGTCGCACCGGTCACCGCGTCCAGCTCGACCGACGCGGGCACCCCGGCCCGGACCAGCAGCACGTCGGTCTCGTCCACCTCGGCGAGCAGGCCGAGCCGGCCGATGTCCACCACGGTGAGCACCGGCGTCCCGGCGGTGACCCGGCCACCGGCCGGGATCGCGTCGTCCACCCCCGGCGGCGGGCCGCCCTGCCCGCCCGTGCCGAGCGCCGACGGGTCGAGACCGGGCACCGCCGCGCCACCGGTCGCACCGAGCAGCCCGGCCAGGTCGGCTTCAGCCGCCGCCCGGGTGCCGCCCGGCTGCACCACACCGGCGATCGGCGCGCGCAACGTCAGCGCGTCCACTGCCGCCTTCGCCAGGTCGTACGCCTGCTGGGCCTGGATTCGCTGCGCGGCCGACAGCGCGCCGACGGCGCTGTTCAGGCCGGCGACCCCGCGCTGCACCTGGGCCACGGCCCGGTCGGCGGCGCGGGCGGCCGACTCGTACTGCCGCTGCGCCGACTGGACGTGGAGCAGCAGCGCGGCGCGTACCTGCGGGTCGCCGACCTTGCCGGCGGCGGCGCGGGCGGCGGCGAACGCCTCGTCGGCGGCCCGGTCGGTGCCGCGCCGGCTGCCGCCCAGGTCGCCCGGGCCGGTGCCCGGCCCGGCCCGCTTCGCCGCGCGCAACGCGTCCCGCGCCTTGGCCAGGCGGTCCCGGGCCGACGGCGAGTCGATCACCGCGAGTACCTGCCCCCGGCTCACCCGCTGGCCCGGCTGGACCCGCAGGCGGGCCAGTGTGCCGTCGGCGGGGGCGGTGAGCGTGGCGGCGGCCCGCGCGGTGACGGTGGCGGGCGCGTCGATCACCTCGCTGACCGGCGCGCGGCCCACCTCGGCGACGGTGACCGCCGGGGCGTCGTCGCCGCAGGACGCGGCGGTCGTGCCGGTCAGCGCGACGACCGCGAGAAGTGCGGTGACGAGACGGGGGCGGCGGGCCGCGGGCAGCCGCGGCGAGGGAGTGCGGGCCACCCGGACCATGCTACGACCCGTCGACAGGCGTCGACGGCTCAGCCGACGACCGCCCGCAGGTACGCCATGCAGTCGTCGTGCAGCATCGACCACGGGTCGCCGAACACCTCGTCTGCGGCCTGCTCCGGGGTCCGGCCCTGGTGCACCACGGCCCGGTAGAAGTCCAGCATCCGCTGCTCGCCGTACCTGTCGACCAGGTGGCGTACGGCCAGGTAGCCCACGCCGTACGCGCCGCCGACCCGGTCGTCGCTCGCGTCGTCGGCGGGTGCCACCGCCTCCAGCCGCCCGGGCCAGCCGCCGCCCAGCAGGTCCCGCACCTCGGCCAGGCCGTCGTAGCGGTGCACCGGCTGGCCGTCGGCTCCGGCGTACTCGGCCAGCCCCTCCACCAGCCACCAGTCCGCGCGGTCGGCGTAGCCGCGGTCGGGCAGCGAGGCCGCGTGGGTCAGCTCGTGCCGGAGCAGGTCGTCGATGCCGGCCGGGGTGACGATCTGGGCGTTGAGCACGACGTCGTGGCGCCCACCCCCGACGCCCACCGCGTAACCGGCTGTCCACTTCGGCCGTCCGCCGCCGTACCAGCGCTGCCACTCGCCCTTGGCGGCGTAGAAGACGAGGTACCGGTCCGGCGGGCCGCCGCCGATCGCGTACCGGTCCGCGGCCCGCGCCGCGGTCTCGGCCTGGGCGAGCAGGCCGGGCAGCTTGCGCCGCTGGGCCTGGGTGGTGGCCACCACCACCCGCTTGCCGACCGTCACGGCGAGGTCGTCCGCCTGCCACGGCCGCACGCCCGCCGGGTCCGTCTCGGACGGTTCCAGCGCGGTCAGCCGCGGTTCCTCCCCCGCCAGCCGCCAGCGCGTGCCCAGCTCCACTGTGCTCGGCGCGCAGTCCGGCACCACGAAGCAGTAGCCGACAGTCACCGTGAACCGCCACTCCCCCGGTCGCCCGTCGGCCTCCGCCGGTACCCCGTCGGCCGCCGGCCGCCAGGTCGTGACCCGCAGCGCCCGCAGCGCCGCGTACCGGCGGCTCAGCGCCGGCCGGGCCGCCGGCTCGGCGACCGCGAGGAAGCCCGCCCGATCCGCGCCGACGAGCGCGGTGGCCTGCCGGTCCAGCAGCGCGAGCATCCGCTCGCCGAGCCGCCGCTGCGCCGCCGTGCCCGGGTCGTCCGCCGCGGCCGGCCGCCCGGCCGCATCGGGCGCCGGCTCCCGCAGGAGTACGCCGGGGACCGCGCCCGCCACCAGGCCGAGCGCCAGCCCGAGCGCGGTCCAGAGCGGCCACCGCCGTTTCCGCACCGCCCGCGTCTGCGCCGGGTCCGGCTGCGCCGGCGGTACGGGATACGGGGCCGGACCAGCGGCGAAGTGCGCCAACGACGCCGCGTCCGGGGCCGGGGCCGGGGCGACGGCGTCGACGATGGGAGGAGGCTCGTCGCCGTCCGTCGTCCGGCCGGGAGGCTGCTCGTCGCCGTCGGTCACCGGCGAAGGGTACGACCAATCGGGCGTTCCGGGAAAGAGTCCCCCGCCGTTTAGGAAAGTGCCCCCAGAGGGGCCGAAACCTTCCAGGATCTCTCAGGACGGGGTCGGCCGGATCGGACGCGCGCTGGGCGGCCCGGTAGCGGCCGGGGTGCTGCCGCGCGTACTCGACGGCCCGCCCGACGACGAGCTGGTCCCGAGACTGGAACGGGCCGGCGGGACCAGGGTCTCCGCCGGCCCGCACTGGGACAGGTGGGGCGTCACGTTCGCCGACCCGGACGGCTACCGCCTCGTGCTGTGCACCCGGGCCTGGTCGAACGACTGACTCACTTCTTCGACAGCACCGCGCGGCCGAAGAACGCCAGGTTGGCCGGGCGCTCCGCGAGCCGGCGCATCAGGTAGCCGTACCACTGGTCGCCGTAGGGGACGTACGTCCGCACCGTGTAGCCCTCGCCGACCAGGCGCTGCTGCTCCTCCGGGCGGATGCCGTAGAGCATCTGGAACTCGAACCGGCCCGGGTCGCGGTCGAACCAGCGCGCCCGGTCCTCGCCGATCGCGATCAGCCGCGGGTCGTGCGTGGCCAGCATCGGGTAGCCGTCACCTGACATCAGCACGTTCATGCAGCGCACGTACGACTTGTCCACCTCGCGGGCGGACTGGTACGCCACCGACTCCGGCTCCTTGTACGCGCCCTTGCACAGCCGCACCCGCGACCCGGCCGAGGCCAGCTCCCGGCAGTCCGACTCGGTCCGCCGCAGGTACGCCTGCAGCACCGCGCCCGTGCCCGGGTGGTCCTTGCGGAGCTTCGCCAGGATGTCCAGCGTCGAGTCGGTGGTGGTGTGGTCCTCCATGTCCAGCGTGACAGTGGTGCCCGCCGCGTCGGCCGCCGCGCAGATCGCCCGCGCGTTGTCGTACGCGAGCTGCTCGTCGAACATCTGGCCCAACGCGGACAGCTTCACGCTGACCTCGGCCGCCGGGGTGAGCCCGGCGGCGGCGAGGCGCCTCAGCAGCGTGCGGTATTCGTCCCGGGTGGCGTTCGCCTGATCCGGGGTGGTGGTGTCCTCGCCCAGGTAGTCGAGGGTGACCGCTTGGCCGTCGGCGACCAGCTCACGGGTGGCGCGCAGCGCGTCGTCGGTGGTGGCGCCGGCGACGAACCGGCGGACGACGTCCCGGGTGAACGGGGCCGTCGCGACGAGCCGCTCCACCTGGGAAGACCGGGAGGCGGCGAGGATGACGGAACGGAGCATGAGCCGAGCGTAACGCTCACCACCGAGCCCCCGCCGGGTGCGTCCGAGGCCCGCTGCCTCCCACCCTGCGGCCTGGCCCGAGCAGCCTCGGCTGGCGGGGATCGGCTACAACAATCACGTGGATCGACGACACCCCCGGCGCCGGCTCCGCTCGGCCTCCGTGCAGCTCGGCGCGCTGACCGCGCTGGCCCTCGCGCTCTCCGGCTGCAACAACGGTTACGACGACGACGATGACGACTGCGCGCTCGGACCGGCCGGCGGAGGCGGCGACACCGTCGCGGTCGCCCTGCGCGTGCCCGCACCGGCCACCGCCGGGCGCGGCGAACCCGCCCCGGCCGCGGCGCTGCCCGAGCGCGGCGGCTTCGGCACCCACCTCGCCTCCTGCGGCGGCTGACGTGCGCCGCGAGGCGACCACGCCGCGTCCCGGCTGGGACGGGACCATCCGGGCCCAGGGCCTGGTGTACGTGGACACCGAGCTGCCCGACGGCGAGATCATGTCGTACTGGGACGAAACGGCCGCGTACTCGTTCACGCTCGACGAGGTGCTCCGGCTGGAGGAGGCCACGGAGGAGCTGCACCGGATGTCGGTCGCCGCCGCCGAGCACGTGGTGGCCCGCCGCCGGTACGCCGAGTTCGGCATCCCCGAGTGGGCCGCCGAGGCGGTCGCCCGCTCGCTGCGGGAGAACCCGCCGACGCTCTACGGCCGGTTCGACCTGTGGTACGACGGCAGCGGGCCGCCGAAGATGCTGGAGTACAACGCCGACACCCCTACCGCGCTGGTCGAGGCGAGCATCGTGCAGTGGTACTGGCTGGAGCACACCCGCCCGGACGCGGACCAGTGGAACAGCCTGCACGAACGCCTGGTCGGCGCATGGGCCAAGATCGGCGCCGGGCTGCACGAGCCGCGGGCGCACGTGCTCTGGTCCGACGAGGAGGAGTCGGGCGAGGACCAGATCACCGCCGGCTACCTGGCCGAGACGGCCCGCCAGGCCGGGCTGGACGTGACGCTCATGCCGATCCAGCAGGTCGGCTGGGACGGGCGGCGCTTCGTCGACGCCGCCGACAAGCCGATCACCACCTGCTTCAAGCTCTACCCCTGGGAGTGGATGCTGGCCGAGCCGTACGGGCGGACCGCGCTGGACCCGGGCACGCCCACCACCTGGATCGAACCGGCCTGGAAGCTGCTGCTGTCGAACAAGGCGCTGCTGGCGGTGCTCTGGGAGATGTACCCGGGGCACGACTACCTGCTGCCCGCGTACCTGGACTCGCCGCGCGGCATGACCGAGTACGTGGCCAAGCCGCTGCTCGGCCGCGAGGGCGGCTCGGTACGCATCGTGACCGGTGACACGGAGATCACGAACCCGGGGATCTACGGCGACGAGGGCTTCTGCTTCCAGGAGTTCCGCGCGTTGCCCGAGTTCGAGGGCAACCGGACGGTGCTGGGGAGCTGGATCGTGGACGGCGAGTCGGCGGGCGCCGGCGTACGCGAGAGCGAGAGCCTCATCACTGACGGTTACGCGCGGTTCCTGCCCCACTACATCGACGCACCGCGTGCGCCCTGAGTCGTCTACCGTTGGTGTCGTGAACTTCGACGCGTACGCCCGGACCGGGGTCGAGCTCGTCAACGCCCGGCTGGACGACCTGGACGGCCTGCGGGCCGTCTTCTCGGACGAGCAGGGCTGGATGCGCGACGAGGTCGCGGAACGGGACCTGGCGATCTTCCGGCGAGCCCAGAAGCGCCTCCGGGACGTCTTCGAGTACGGCACCTCGGGCCGGGACAACGAGGCGGTCGCGGAGCTGAACGCGCTACTGGAGGCGTTCCCGGTGCAACCGCGAATCTCCGGGCACGACTCCTCCGACTGGCACATGCACGTGACCAGCCGGGGCGCGTCGGTCTCCTCCGAATACCTGGCCGGCGCGGTCTGGGGCCTGTCGGTGTGGCTGTGCGAGTACGGCAGCGCCCGCTTCGGGGTCTGCGCCGACGACCGCTGCGGCAACGTCTACCTGGACACCTCGTCCAACTGCTGCCGGCGGTTCTGCTCCGAGCGCTGCGCCACCCGCTCCCACGTGGCGGCGCATCGGGCCCGCAAGCGCGCAGCGGTCGGCGAGCAGGCCGTCCCGGCGCAGCCGCTGTCCCCGGTGAGCTGACCTGCGGCGTCCCGGCCGCCGCCCGTGTACGAGCGGCCGGGGCGGCGAGCGCCGGTCAGGCGTCGACCGGTGAGGGCGCGGTCAGGTTGGCCCGGGCGAACTCCAGGGACTCCCGCAGGTCCGCCTCCCGGACCGCGCGGCTCTTCGCGCCCCGGGTGGTCACCTCCACCGCCACCGAGCCGGTGAACCCCCGCCCGGCGAGCGACCGGAGCATCTCCGCGCACGGCTGGCCGCCACGGCCGGGCACCAGGTGCTCGTCACGCCCCTCGCCGGTGCCGTCGCCCAGGTGCACGTGCGCCAGCCCGGATCCCATCCGGTCGGCCATCGCCAACGCGTCGGTGTGCGAGGCCGCGCAGTGCGACAGGTCCAGCGTGTACGAGGCGTACCCGATCCCGGTCGGATCCCAGCCCGGCGCGTACGGGACGAACTGCCGTCCGGCCATCCGCACCGGGTACATGTTCTCCACCCCGAAGTGCACGCCGCCGAACTGCCCGGCGATGGTGTCGAGCCCGTCGGCGAAGGTACGGGCGTAGTCACGCTGCCAGGTGAACGGCGGGTGCACCACGACAGTGGGCGCCTCCAGCGTCTCGGCCAGCTCGGCGGCCCTGCGCAGCCGCTCCCACGGGTCGGGGCTCCACACCCGCTGGGTGACGAGCAGGCAGGGTGCGTGGACCGACAGCACCGGGACGCCGTAGTGCTCGGCGAGGCCGCGCAGCGCGCCCGCGTCCTGGCTGACCGGGTCGGTCCAGACCATCACCTCGATGCCGTCGTAGCCGAGCTCCGCGGCGAGCTGGAACGCCGCCGCGGTCCGCTCGGGAAAGACCGAGGACGTGGACAGGAGCACCGGAACGCGGTAAGTCACACCCCCGAGGGTAGCTCCAACCGCCGGCAAGCATCGGGACGAGCAACCGCAAAGCAACCCAGAGCGCTCGCACTGTCACATCGGCGCGAGCTGATCCAGCCGGCGCAGGATGACTCCCTCCCGCAGCGCCCACGGGCAGACGTCCACACAGTCGACGTCGAGGCGGCGCATCACCGCCTCGGCCACCACCGCGCCCGCGAGGAGCTGGTGCGCCCGCTGCGCGCTCACCCCCTCCAGCTCCGGCAACTGGGCCGGCGGGATGTGCCTGACGAACCCGAGCACCTGCCGCAGCCCGGTACGGGTCAGACTCCGGCGCGCCCACAGACCCGCGCCGGAGGGCGCGGCGCCTGCGAGCCGGGCCAGCGTGCGGAACGTCTTCGAGGTGGCCACCGGGCGCTCCCAGCCCACCGCCGTCAACTGCTCCACCACCGGGTCGAGCTGCGCGTCCACGTACGCCCGCAGTTCCTCCACGGCCTCAGCCGACGGCGGCGCCAGGCCGGCCGGGTCGACGGCGAGCCGCTCCCGGCTGAGCCGCCCCGCGCCGAGCGGAAGCGAGATCGCCACGTCCGGGTGCTCGTCGATCCCGGCGGCCAGCTCCAGCGAGCCGCCGCCGATGTCCATGGCCAGCAGCCGCCCGGCCGACCAGCCGAACCACCGCCGCACCGCCAGGAACGTCATCCGCGCCTCGTCCGCGCCGGAGAGCACCTCCAGGCGTACGCCCGTCTCGTCGCGGACGCGGGCCAGCACGTCGGCGGCGTTCGTGGCGTCGCGGACCGCGCTCGTGGCGAACGCCAGCAGATCCTCGGCGCCCAGCCCGTCAGCCGCCGCCCGGGCCATGCCGACCGCCTCGACCAGGCCGTCCGCGCCGCCCTCGGTGAGCGCGCCGTCCGGCCCGATCTGCTCGGCCAGCCGCAGCACCACCTTCTCCGAGTGCGCCGGCCAGGGATGCGCGCCGTGGTGGGCGTCGACCACCAGCAGGTGCACCGTGTTGGAACCGACGTCGAGGACACCCAGTCGCATGGGAGAGACACTAGGGCCAACACGTTTCGTCGGCTCGGCGGCCGGGCCGGGTCACCGCGCGTACGCTGGTCCGAGTGACAGGGCAGATCGAGCTTCACGTGCTGGTGGACGACCCCGAGGACCCGCGCAGCCGCGAGGTCGGGCTGGACTTCCCACGGGAGTGGATCGAGTTCGTCGACCCGGCCGACGCGAAGCACGTCGTCCGCGCCGACCTGACCTGGCTGCTGTCCCGCTGGACGTGCATCTTCGGCCAGGGGTGCCACGGCATCGTCGCCGGGCGGGCCGCCGACGGGTGCTGCTCGCACGGCGCGTTCTTCACCGACTCCGACGACGAGAAGCGCGTCCGTGCGGCGGTGAAGAAGCTGACGCCGGAGACGTGGCAGCACTTCCGGCGCGGGTTCAAGAACTGGACCGAGAACGACACCGTCGACGGCAAGACCCCGGCCCGGCGTACCGCCACCCGCGACGTGGACGCACCGTGTGTGTTCCTCAACGACGCCGGCTTCGCCGGTGGGGGCGGCTGCGCGCTACACGCCCAGGCGCTGCGCGACGGGGTGCACCCGCTGGAGTACAAGCCGGACGTCTGCTGGCAGTTGCCGGTACGCCGCGACCAGGAGTGGCACAAGCGGCCGGACAACACGAAGGTGCTGATCTCCACGCTCGCCGAGTTCGACAGGCGCGGCTGGGGCGCCGGCGGGCACGACCTCGACTGGTGGTGCACGTCCTCCACCGACGCGCACGTCGGCGCCGAGCCGATGTACGTCTCGTACGGGCCGGAGCTGACCGCGCTGATCGGCGCGCCCGCGTACGCGAAGCTGGCCGAACTCTGCGCCGCCCGGCAGCGCCAGGGTCAGATCGCCCCCCACCCGGCCAGCGAGTAAGGAAGGGCCCCTTATTAACGCCTCCGGTAGAGGAAGGGCCCCTTCTTAACGCTCCCGCAGCGCCGCGTCGACCAGGGCGCGGGCGCTCCGCTTCGCCGCGTCGGCGACCGCCGGGTCGCCGTCGAGCACCCCGCCGGCCAGGCCACCGTCGAGCAGCAGGGTGAGCTGGCGGGCCAGCGACTCCGGTTCGGCCGCCCCGGACTGCCGGGCCAGGTCGGTCACCCAGGCCCGTACCGCGTTCTTGTGCTCGACGGTACGGGCGTGCACCGGGCTGCCGGCCGCTGACTCGGCCGCGGTGTTCGCAGTACTGGGCACCGGCGTAGTGGGACGGACCATCACCGCTCGCGTGGCCGAGCTGGGACACGAGGTCGCCGTCGGCACCAGGGACGGGGCACCGAAATGCTGCTGCCGATCTGGCTGGGGCTGCGCCTCTACGGCCGGCTGGGCAACGTCAAGGTCGTGCGCTGAGAACGCGTGAAGGCCGGCACCCCGTCGTCGGGGTGCCGGCCTTGCACTGCGGTCTTACTTGTTCCAGTGTTCGGCTACCAGGTCGGCGGCCTGCTGCTCCCACTGGGCGTAGTGGTCCGGGTAAGCGGACACCTGGACGGTCTGGGCGGCCTTGGTCAGCGGCATGTCCTGCCAGCCGTCGACCTGCTTCAGACCCTTCAGGAACGCCAGGGTGGAGTACTCGGGGTCGGTGATCTGCTCCACCGTGCCCCAACCACTGGAGGGGCGCTGCTGGAACAGGCCCTGCGAGTCGTGGTCGTTACGGTCACC
>NZ_FMCV01000072.1 GCF_900091565.1 Micromonospora marina
GCGTTGAAGATGGCGATCTGGCGGCGCGAGCATCAGGACGCTGACCTGGGCGGACTTGTGCATCACTCGGACCGAGGAGTCCAATATCGAGCGATCCGCTACAGCCAGCGCCTCGCCGAAGCCGGCGCCGTGGCCTCGGTCGGGTCCAAGGGCGACTCGTACGACAACGCGATGGCCGAAGCGTTCAACTCGTTGTACAAGGCCGAACTCGTCCGCAACCGAGGTCCGTGGCGCGGGCTCGACGACCTGGAGATGGCCACCATCGAGTACATCGACTGGTACAACAACCGACGGCTGCACGGCGAACTCGGACACGTCCCACCCACCGAACACGAGACGCTACACGCGATGACCCACCCGGTCACCACACCCCTGAAACCAGCTAACCAACTCTCCACCAAACCCGGGGCTTGACAGGCCGTTCCGCTGGCGGAACCGCTACGGATGGTAAGTAACACCGGCCAGCCCAGGCCCGCTCGGCGGCATGAGCGTGCACCTCGCCTGAGGTAGCTTCTGCGGATGCCTCATGATCCGTTGCAGGACATGCCCGCCGAATCTCGCGCGGAGCTGACGGCGGCTGTCTGCGCTGCCATCGACATCGATCCGGCTACTGCGGAGGACATCATCCGCTCGACTGAGCCATTTTGGGACGCGATGGAACGAGCCGGTGGCCTCGTGGACTCATGGGGTGGCAGCGAGTTCTGTTACGTCCTGCCGAGGGTCTTGTCGTTCATCCGGCAGACCGCCAATCCGTAGCGCAATCGGCGATCCCCCCGCCCTGTCACCGACGCGACCGGACGGCACCTGACTCACGCGATCGTGACGCTGCGGCGCACGGTCCGCGGCATGAGCGTGTGCGACGGTGCAGCTCTGTCAAGTCCGCAACGATCGTCGAATTCGCATGTGCGTGATGGTCGGGTTTGGCAGACTGCTGCGTCGCCTGCCCTGTTGAACAGATGAGGTGCTGACGATGCTTGACGAAGGTGTCCAGCCCAACGAGACCACCGTGCCGATGCTGCCCTGTGTGGCACCGGAGGAAACCCTGGCCTTCTGGCGCGCCCTGGGCTTCGCTGTGACCTACGAACAGACGAAGCCCTACCTATACCTGGCGTTCCGGTGGCGCGGATTCGAGCTGCACTACGGGCGCGCGTC
>NZ_FMCV01000036.1 GCF_900091565.1 Micromonospora marina
TGGGAGTACCCGCCGGTGCTCGTCGGTGGCCTCGGCCGCCACGTCCACGCCCTGTCGGTCGCCCTGGCCGCCGCCGGACACGAGGTCACAGTCGTCACCCGCCACGCCGAGGGCGCCCCCCTCGAGGAGTACGCCGACGGCGTCCGCATCGTCCGCGCCGCCGAGGACCCCGTCACGTTCCCCCTCGCCACCTCATCCCTGCTGGCCTGGACCATGGCGTTCAACCACACCCTCACCCGGGCCGCACTACGCGCCACCGAAACCGGCACCTACGACGTCATCCACGCCCACGACTGGCTCGTCGCACACACCGCGATGACACTGCGCGAACACCTGGACGTGCCACTGGTCACCACCATCCACGCCACCGAGGCAGGCCGGCACCAGGGCTGGCTGCCGGAAGAGATGAACCGCACCATCCACGGCGTCGAACACTGGCTCGCCAGCGAGTCCGGCCGCGTGATCGTCTGCTCCGGCTACATGCGCGACGAGGTGGGCGCGCTGTTCGGCGTGGACGCCGCCCGCGTCGACGTCGTCCCCAACGGCGTCGAGCCGCACCGCTGGCGGGTGCCCGCGTCGGCGGTCGCCGCCGCCCGGGCGCGGTTCGCCGCCGACGGCCCGCTGGTCACGTTCGCCGGCCGCCTGGTGTACGAGAAGGGCGTGCAGCACCTGCTGGCCGGGCTGCCCCGGCTGCGCGACCGGCACCCGGGGCTGCGCGCGGTGATCGTCGGCGACGGGCCGTACAAGGCCGACCTGGAGGCCGAGGTGCACCGCCTCGGGCTCGGCGCCACGGTCAGCATGCCCGGGTTCCTGGGCGGCACCGACCTGCCCGCCGTGATGGCCGCCTCGGACTGCTTCGCGGTGCCGAGCATCTACGAGCCGTTCGGCATGGTGGCGCTGGAGGGAGCGGCAGCCGGCGCGCCGCTGGCGGTCGCCCGCACCGGCGGGCTGGCCGAGATCGTCGAACCGGGTGTCACCGGGATGACGTTCGCCCCGCACGACCCGGACGGGCTGGCCGAGGCGGTGCACACGCTGCTGTCCGACCGGGACCGGGCCCGTGCGCTCGCCCGGCGGGCCCGTGCCATGGTGCAGGAGCAGTACGGCTGGACCGCCATCGCGTCCCGCACGGCGGCCGCGTACGCCGCCGCCGTCGCCGGCGATCCGGCGTTCACCGCGGCCCGCGCGGAGCAGCGGATGGCGACCGGCCGCACGCTGCCCACCCTCCCCCAGGGCAACCTGCTAGCCGCCGCCGGCCTGCGGTAAGGAAGGGCCCCCTGTTAACGCCTCAGGTAGAGGAAGGGCCCCTTTTTAACACCCCGCACCCCCGCACCCCCGCAGCGCGCACGAGAAGGGCCGCCGACCCGAGCCGGGTCGGCGGCCCTTCCTCGTCAACGTGTTAAGAAGGGGCCCCGCCTCTACCCCAGGCGTTAACAGGGGGCCCTTCCTTACACCGTCAGCGCTTGTCGGCGGGGACGTAGGCCCGCTCGGTGGCGCCGGTGTAGATCTGCCGCGGACGGCCGATCTTGGTCTCCGGGTCGTTGATCATCTCGCGCCACTGTGCGATCCAGCCGGGCAGCCGGCCGAGCGCGAACAGCACCGTGAACATCTTCGTCGGGAAGCCCATGGCCTTGTAGATCAGGCCGGTGTAGAAGTCCACGTTCGGGTAGAGCCGCCGGGACACGAAGAAGTCGTCGGCGAGGGCGATCTCCTCCAGCTGCATGGCGAGGTCCAGCAGCGGGTCCGGCTTGGCCATCCGGCCGAGCACGTCCTGGGCGGCCTTCTTCACGATGGCGGCGCGCGGGTCGTAGTTCTTGTAGACCCGGTGGCCGAAGCCCATCAGCTTCACGCCGTCCTGCTTGTCCTTGACCTTCTGCACGAAGGTACGGACGTCGCCGCCGTCCTCCTGGATCTTCTGGAGCATCTCCAGCACGGCCTGGTTGGCGCCGCCGTGCAGCGGGCCGAACAGCGCGTTCACGCCGGCCGAGACCGAGGCGAACAGGTTGGCGTTGCTGGAGCCGACCAGCCGCACGGTCGAGGTGGAGCAGTTCTGCTCGTGGTCGGCGTGCAGGATGAACAGCATGTCCAGCACCCGGGCCACCACCGGGTCGACCTCGTACGGCTCGGCCGGCACGCCGAACGTCATCCGCAGGAAGTTCTCGACGTAGCCCAGCGAGTTGTCCGGGTACAGCAGCGGCTGTCCGATCGACTTCTTGTACGCGTACGAGGCGATGGTCGGGACCTTCGCCATCAGGCGCACCGTGGACATCTCCACGTGCTCGGAGTCGAACGGGTCCAGGCTGTCCTGGTAGAAGGTGGAGATGGCGCTGACGGCCGACGAGAGCACGGCCATCGGGTGCGCCTCGCGGGGGAAGCCGTCGAAGAATCGGCGCATCTCCTCGTGCAGCAGCGAGTGCCGCCGGATCCGCTCGCTGAAATCGGTGAGCTGTGCCTGGGTCGGCAGCTCGCCGTAGATCAGCAGGTAGGAGACCTCCAGGAAGGAGGACTTCTCGGCCAACTGGTCGATCGGGTAACCCCGGTACCGCAGGATGCCGGCATCACCGTCGATGTAGGTGATGGCGGACGAGCAGGACGCGGTGTTCACGAAACCGGGGTCGTACGTGGTCATCCCGGTTTCCTTGAGCAGCTTGCTCACCCCGATTCCGGCGGGGCCCTCAACCGCGGACTGCACCGGCATCGACAGCTGCCCACCGGGGTGGTCGAGCTTGACTTCCGTCATCTGTTCCTCGCTTCGCCGGCAAGATCTTCGTTGAATTGCCTTCGCTTCTACCGTAATCACGGCGCGGAGAACACCGCTCGTCATGGTTTCGGGGTGAGGTGTGCGTCACCTGTTCCCGGCCAGCCGGTCCGGAAACCGGATGGGAGCGCGACCATGGACACGTTCCGGAGGTCGTCACGACAGCGTGAGCCGCCGCAGCGTCCCGTCGTCACCGACCCGGTAGAGGTCGAGCCGGTTGGCTCCGGCGGCGAACAGACGGTCGTCGGCGAGCAGCGCCGCGAACCGCCGCCCACCGGCGTCCGGCGGCACGACGGGCACCACCGCGCCGACCGTCCCGTTGACCACCACGGCGAGCCGGGTGCCGTCGGGCACGTCGTGGGGCACGGTGCCCCAGACCAGCGCGGGCAGCCCGCCGCCGGCCGGGTCGACCGCGTCGAACGCGTCCCGGTTCGCCACCGTGGCAGACCCGCCCGCCGGTACGTCACCGGCCCGGGTGCCGACGAGCGGGTCTACCGGAACCGGCGGGAGCGCGGCGGGCACCCCGCCGGTGATCGTGACCGGCTGGCCGGGGCGGTCGTAGAAGCGTTTGCCGGCCCGCTCGCGCGGCGCCGCCTTCGCCGACCGGCCGTCCATCCGCCAGGGCACCCGCATGTGCGTCTCGTCGGCGATCGTGGGCAGCAGGTCGACGTGCTCCCAGTTGCGGTCGTCCACCCGTCCGGCGCGCTGGCCGGGCTCCTTGACGAACGTCGGCACCCAGGCCACCTCGTTCGCGGCGTGGTTGATGGCGTCCATCCCCCGGCCCTGCCAGTCCCGGCGGAAGCTGACGCCGTGGTCGGCGGTGACCACCACCAGCGCCTTGTCGTAGAGGCCGGTGGCGCGCAGCGTCCGCAGCGTCTCGCCGATCAGCCGGTCGGTGTAGCCGAGCTGGGCCAGGTGCCGGGCGCGGGCCAGGTCGACCCAGCCGGGGCCGTCGTTGGGCAGGTCGTCCGGCGCCGCGTAGTGCGCCCCGGACGGCAGGTACGCCCACGGCGAGTGCGGCATCAGCAGGTGCAGGAAGTGCAGCGTGGGCCGGGCGTCGGGACGCAGACCGGCGAGGAACGAGGTGAACCGGGCCGGCTGGTTGTCGTCGAGCGTGTCCCAGCGGAACTTGGGGTCGTCCGGCACCGGCTCGGCGGCGTCGAGCCCGGCCTCGGCCGCGGTCCGCTCGCGGTAGGAGTCCTCCGGGTCGATCCGGCTGTCCACCGGCGCGGCGATCCGGCCGAGCAGCCGGCCGCTCTCCCGGACCAGCACACCGAGCCCCTGTTCGGGGGTGGTCGCCTGTTCGCAGCGGCTCGGCGGGCAGAGCCGGGTGATGCTCTCCTCGGCCTTGATCCGGTAGAGGCCGCCGAGCGCGGTGAACAGGTTGTCCGGGTACTGCGAGTAGTGCGGCGCGGCCCCCCGTTCCGGGTAGCGCCCGGTGAGCATCGCCGGCAGCGCGTAGGGCGTCCAGCCGCTGACGCCGGTGGCGTTGCGGTACCAGGTCGACCCGCCGGCCAGCGCCGCGAAGTTCGGGTAGCGGGCGGCGTCGATCCGGCCGTCCGGGCCGAGCAGGGAGACCAGCGGCAGCTCGTCGAGCACGATCATGACCACCGGCGGGTGCGCGCCCGCGCCGGCCACACCGGCGGCGCCGCCCTCACCGCGCGGCAGCACCACCGCCGACGCGGGCGAGGCGAACAGGAACAACCCGACGAAGACCAGCGGCCCGGCGGCGGCCACCCGCAGCACCCGCCGGGGCGCCCGCCACCGCCGGTGCGCGGCCGCCCCCGCGGCTGCGGCCGCACCGGCGACGACCAGCAGGGGTACGCCCCGAAGCGGCGTCAGGTGCCGGCCGACCTGGACCGCCAGCGCGGCGAGCAGCAGGCCCACGAGCGCGGTGTGCACGGCGGCCCGGGTGCGGCGTCCGGCGGGCAGCGCGAGCGCGCCCAGCAGCGCGAACAGCACTGTCGGCGCGAGCGTGATCAGGGCTACCAGGAGCAGCACGTCGGCCCGGGAGGCGCGGTGGAACAGGAAGAAGTCGGGGCTGCGGCCGAGGACGTCGAGCAGCGGCTGGGTGACCACCAGCCCGGTCAGCGCCGCCAGCTCGGCCAGCCGGGCCGCCTCGGCCCGCCACCGGGCCCGGTGTTCCCGCCGGTCCGGGACGGCCGCGCGGTCCCGGGGTGGCGTGAGGGTGTCCTCAGCCACCCACCACCACCTGGTAGAGCGTGCGGGTGCGAGACGGCAGCTCGGTCCGGGCGACGATCCGGCCCCGGCGGGCCAGCAGCGCCTCGAAGGCGTCCCGCCGGTAGTCCGGGAACAGGCCGTCGGGTTTGTTCGCCAGCAGCCGGCGCGCCATCGGGTCGTCCGGGTGGACGAACTCCACCACCAGGCTGCCGCCGGTGGCGGTGAGCGCGGTGAGCTGGTCCAGCACCTCGGGTAGCGGTACGTTGCGCCCGATCGCCAGGTGGTGCACCACGGCCAGGGCCAGGACGGTGTCCGCGCGGGCCCGGTCGGCGAAGGCGGCCCGCTCGACGCCGCGCCAGCCGCCGCCCGGGGACGGGTCGGCCAGGTCCATCACCAGCGGCAGGATCCGTGTCTCGCCCTCGTCGCGCAGCGCGCGGTAGAGCGTGTCGACCACCGCCGGGTCCTGCTCGACGGCGACGACGTGCGTGGCGTGCCGGGCGGCGATGCGGGCGTACCGGCCGTCGTTGGCGCCCAGGTCCAGCGCCGATCCGCCGCCGGTGGCGGCCACCGCCCGGTCGACGAACTCCTCCTTGGCCTGCCGGTCGGGCACCGAGTACGCGCAGGTGCGCTGGTAGTCCGACCAGTGGCTGTCGCCGGGCCGGTGGTCGAGCCGGCGGACCAGTTTCGCCAGCCCGCGTACCGTGGCCAGGGCCAGCTCGCGGGAGAACCCGGCGGCACGCAACTGGGCGCGGACGTCGGTGGTGCTCGCGGCGGAGTTGCGGGCCTGCATGGCGCCGTGCAGGTGCACGTGGGTGGGCACACCGGCCCGCCAGCGCCGGACGCCACCGAACAGCCGGCGCATCTGCTCCGGCTCGACGCCGTCGACGCGGGCGCGCAGGAACGGCTGGAAGTCCAGCCCGAGGTGGGCCTGGATCAGCAGCGGGTAGAGCAGCGTCTGGCAGAACTGCCGGTAACCGGCCCAGGGTTCGCCGTCGCGCAGCGCCTCGAACGAGCCGACGTCGATGAAGACGGGCCGGGCGCCGCGCCACTGCACGTTGTAGGCCGAGCCGTCCTTGGTGGTGAAGCCGGCTTCGAGGGCGGCCCGCAGCACGTCCAGGTGCAGCAGCGCGGCGTCGCGCAGCATCGCGGACGACCACTCGTACGGGTGCGAGACGAACGGGATCCGCTCGTGCCGCAACACCGCCGTCCAGGGCGCGTCGACCGGGGTGGGGGTCAGCTCCTCGGTGCCGACGATCTGCCCGCCGGCGGTGGCCCGCCGGAAGAAATCGGTCACCGACAACGCCCGCCAGTCGCGGGCGGAGCGCTCGTCGAGCCCGCGCAGCACCTCGTCGCCCCGGTGGAACACCCGGTTACCGGGGTCGCGGAAGGAACCGGGTTCGACGCGGACGCCGGTGTCGGGGATCGTCACGCCGCCGGGCCCTGGTCGGTGGGCTGACGCCGGAAGCGGGACACCAGGCGGCGCCAGTAGAGCTTGGCGGCCACGGCCACCCCGGCCACCCCGCCGACCACTGCCTGCACGATGAGACTGCCGGATCCCGCGTCCAGGTAGGCCAGATGCGTCACGGCTGTTGTTCCTTCCGTCGCCGGGTCATCGGAGCACGTCCGGAATGCGAGGTTCATTGCTCGGAGCCGGACTTGTCCCACCGTAACGTCTCCGTGACCGGGTTCGCGGCCACACCGGCCACTCGTCCCCCGTCCGATCCGTTCAAGACGGGCCCGGCCGGTCGCGCCTACCGTGACCGGCATGACACCGCAGTTCGACCTGATCGGGGCCGTCGTCACCGACATGGCCCGCACGCTCGACTTCTACCGGCGGCTCGGCCTGCCGATCCCGGACGGCGCCGAGACGGAGGGCCACGTCGAGGTCACCCTGCCGAACGGCGTACGGCTGGCCTGGGACACGGTGGCGACGATCCGCAGCTTCCACCCCGGCTTCGACCCGTCCGGCGGCAACAACCGGATGAGCCTCGCCTTCCGGTGCGCCGACCCGGCCGAGGTGGACCGCTGGTACGCCGAGCTCACCGGCGCCGGACACCACGGCGAACTGCCGCCGTGGGACGCGTTCTGGGGCCAGCGGTACGCGGTCCTGCACGATCCGGAGGGCAACGGCGTGGACCTGTTCGCCCCGCTGCCCGCAGCCGGCTGACGGGCCGCTCCCGGCGGGTCAGCCGGCCACCGGCGGATCCCGGCCGGTCAGCTCGCCGGCGGGCGGCTCCGGGCGGGGGCGAGCAGCCGCGTCGGCGGCACCCCGGCCAGCTCCCGCACCTCGCGGGTCAGGTGGGCCTGGTCGGCGTACCCGCTGCGCACCGCCACCTCGACCAGCGGCGCGCCGGTGCGGGCCAGGTCCAGCGCGCGGCGCATCCGCAGGATGCGGGCCAGCGTCTTCGGGCCGTACCCGAACAGGGCCCGGCTGCGCCGGTGCAGGGCGCGCTCGCCGAGGCCGACCTCGGCGGCGGTAGCGGCGACTGTGGCCCCGGCGGCCAGACGGGCGGCGACATGCGCGCCGAGCGGGTCGGGGCCGCCGGCCGCGCGCAGCCGGTCGCGGGCGACCCGGGCGAGCACCGCGGCGGCGGCCTCGTCGGCGGGGCCCGGCGCGGCCGGCGCCGCAGCGACCCGCTCGGTCACCTCGACGGCGGCGCGGCCCCACAGGTCGGCCAGCGGTACGCGCCGGTCCCGCAGATCCTCGGCCGGCACCCCGAACACGGCTGGGCCGGTCCCCGGGGGCAGGCGCAGCCCGATCCACCGGTCCCCCGGCGCCGACCGCGACAGGTGCGCGGTGCGGTCCGGACCGGCGACCAGCAGGCCGATCCGGCTGGACCAGAGCAGATCCAGACACCCGTCCGGCAGGACCCGCGTCTCACTCCCGCCCGAGACGCTGCTCCACGCCACAGCGCCCGGGACCTCCCGCGCATCCCACTCCCGGTACACGCCCCCACCCTGCCACCTCCCCGTCGATCATGAAGTTGACGGTGCCGGCACCCGGCGTGTCGCACCGCCAACCTCATGATCGACCGAGTCGGTCGGGGGTGGGTCAGGGGCGGTGGTGCATGGCCAGGCGGAGCAGGAGGAAGCGCAGCGCGGTCGCGGCCAGGTTGGCCGTCACCAGCGCCGCCAACTCCAACGGGCGGCTCGGGGGTGTGGTGGCGTGCAGCACGGCCAGGGAACCGCTGGTCAGGGCAAGGCCGAGCGCGAACGCGAGCAGTCCCTGGAGATGATGCCGGCCGACGTGCCGGAGTCCGGTCACCCCGAACGTGAGCCGCCGGTTGGCCGCCGTGTTGGCGACCGCCGTGAGCAGCAACGCCAGCAGATTCGCCGGTTGCGCCCCGAGCGGGCCGCGGGCCAGCACGAACAACAGCAGGTACGCGAGTGTGCTCGCCACGCCCACCGCGGCGAACCGGGCGACCTGGCGGGGCAACCCGACCGGCACCTGTGCCGGCGGGGCCGGCAGCGGCCCACGGCCGAGCTGGGCGCGCAACTGCGCCAGCGGCAGCGCGCCGGTCACCAGCGCCCGCCCCAGCCGCCCGATGCCGCGCAGGTCCGCGAGTGCGGTGGCGACGATGTCGACGCGGCTGTCCGGGTCGTCCACCCAGTCCACCGGCACCTCGTGGATGCGCAGCCCGGCCCGCTGCGCCAGGACCAGCAGCTCGGTGTCGAAGAACCAGCCGGTGTCGCGGACCAGCGGCAGCAGCTCGGCGGCGACGTCGGCACGGATCGCCTTGAACCCGCACTGGGCGTCGGAGAAACGCGCCGCGAGCGCACCGCGCAGCAGCAGGTTGTAGCCACGCGAGATCACCTCCCGCCTGGCGCCCCGGACCACCCGGCTGGTCCGTGCCAGCCGGGTGCCGATGGCCAGGTCCGAGTGCCCGGACAGGAGCGGCGCAACCAGCGGCAGCAGCGCGGCCAGGTCGGTGGACAGGTCCACGTCCATGTACGCGAGCACCGGCGCCGGGGAGGCCGACCAGGCGGCGCGCAGCGCCCGCCCGCGGCCCTTCTCGTCCAGGCGCAGCACCCCCACCTCGGGCAGCTCGTCGGCGAGCGCCCGCGCCACCGCCGGGGTGCCGTCCACGCTGGCGTTGTCGGCCACCGTGATCCGGAACGGGTACGGGAACTGCGCGGTCAGGTGCGCGTGCAGCCGCCGGACGCAGGGACCCAGGTCGGCCTCCTCGTTGTACACCGGAACCACCACGTCGAGTACCGCGCTGCCGGCGCCGGGGCGGGCCTGCACGGCGGCCCGGGGCGCATATGTGTCGGTCATGGCTCAGCCCTGCTCTCCGCTGCTCAGGTCGTACACGGTCACGCCGTCGACGGTGGTCGCGGTGAAGTTCTCGGCGACCCAGGCGGCGATCTCGGCCGACGCGTTGCTGCCGCCGTTCGCCCGGAACCCGCCGCCGCCGAGGAAGTAGTGGATCCGCCCGTCGGCGACGTACTGCTGGAACCGGGCGAGCGTCGGCGACGGGTCGCTGCCGTTGAAGCCGCCGATCGGCATGACCGGCCGACCGGTGGCGAGTTGGTAGCCGGAGGCGTTGTTCGAGCCGATCGTGGCGGCGACCCAGGTGTAGTCGTCGGCGCCGGCGCGCAGCAGCGCGGTCATCTCGGCGCTCGGCTCGCGGGCCTCGAGCAGACCGCCCGTGCCGCCACCGCGCTGCCCCCGGCCGGCCCGGCCGTTCGCCGGACCGGCGCCGCCGGTGCCGTTGTCGCTGTCCTGCCCGGTGCCGCTGTCCTGCCCGGTGTCGCCGGGTGCGCCCGGAGCCGGGCCACCGCCCGGGAAGCCGGGGAATCCACCGGCGTTCGCCCCGCCGTCCGAGCCGGTCCCGTCCGAGCCGGTGCCGGCCGAGCCGGTCCCGTCCGAGCCGGTGCCGTCCGGGAAGCCCGGGAGCTGCCGGTTCCCGCCACCGGGACCACCGGGGAACTGCCCGTTCCCGCCGTCACCCGGCATCCGCCCGCCCGGTCCACCGGGGCCGCCGAAGCCGCCCGCTCCGGCCGGCCCGGCGCTGGGGATCGAGCCGCTGTGCGGGGTGGCCGCTGTCTGCATCGCGTACGCGGCCGGCCCGGCCAGCGCCACCGCGATCCCGGCGACCGACACCACCGGAACGACCCACCGCACCACCCGCCGCCCCACGGTCCCGGCCGAACCCGCCCCCGTCGAGTTGACCAAGGACTTCGCGTCGCCCGGAGAGCCGTTCCCGGACACGAACTCCTTGATCATCGGAGAGGGCGGGGAGCCGGGAGAGGGCGGGGAGCCGGGAGAGAGGGCGGGCGGGGCGGGGCGGCGGGCGTGGGTGAGGAACGCCGCCGCGGTCAGGAGGGCGGCCGCGGTCAGACCCAGGGCCAGCACCGAGGGGCGCAGCCACGGGTACCAGTCGGGAGTACGGCCGAGCAGATGCCAGGACCACCAGGAGGTGACCGCCAGGGTGCCGGCCAGGACCAGCGCGGCGATGAGCCGGCGCCACCGGCCCGGCGCCGATCGGGCGCGCCACAGCAGGGTGGTCCCGATGCCGACCAGCGCACCGACCGCCGGGGCCAGGGCGACCGTGTAGTAGGCGTGGAAGATACCGGACATGAAGCTGAAGATCAGTCCAGTGACCAGCAGCCAGCCGCCCCAGAGCAGCAGGCCGGCCCGGGTGCGGTCGGTACGCGGCGCCCGCCCGGCCAGCCACAGCCCCGCCACCAGCAGGACCAGCGCGGCCGGCAGCAGCCAGGAGATCTGCCCGCCGACCTCGGTGTCGAACATCCGCAGCAGCCCGGTCTGGCCGGAGAACGGTCCGCCGCCTCCCCCACCGGGCCGTCCGCCGCCGCCGACGCTGCCCACCTCGTCGCCGGTGATGCGGCCCAGCCCGTTGTAGCCGAGAGTCAGCTCCAGGATGCTGTTGTCCTGCGAGCCACCGATGTAGGGGCGGGCGCTCGCCGGCACCAGTTCGACGATCGCCACCCACCAGCCGGCGGCCACGACCACTGCGAGCCCGGCCAGCAGGAGCTGGCGGATCCGCCGGCCGGGGCCGGTCGGCGCGGCCAGCAGGTAGACCCCGGCGAAGACCGGGATCACCAGGAACGCCTGGAGCATCTTGGTGAGGAAACCGAGGCCGACGAGCACGCCGGTCAGCGCGATCCACCGGGTGCTCGCCGTCTCGACCGCGCGCACCGTCGCGTACGCGGCGGCGACGAGCAGGAACACCAGGAGCGCGTCCGGGTTGTTGAACCGGAACATCAGCGCCGCCACCGGGGTGAGCGCGAGCACCGCCCCGGCGAGCAGGCCGGCGGCCGGGCCGTACCAGCGGCGGACCGTCGCGTACAGCACGCCGACCGAGGCGACGCCGAGCAGCGCCTGCGGCACGAGGATCGACCAGCCGCTCAGGCCGAAGATCCGCACGGAGAGCGCCATCAGCCACAGCGACGCGGGCGTCTTGTCCACCGTGATCGAGTTGGCCGCGTCCGAGGAGCCGTAGAAGAACGCCGTCCAGCTCTGCGACCCGGCCTGCACGGCGGCCGAGTAGAACGCGTTGGCCCAGCCGGAGGCGCCCAGCCCCCACAGGTAGAGCAGCGCGGTCACGCACAGCAGACCGACGAGGGCGGGACGGGTCCAGCGCGGGTCGCGGCTGGTGCGGGTCTCCTGAGGTACCGGCGCGGGGGCGGGCTCGGTGCCGGGTGGACCGGCCGTGGGCGCGGTCGGCATCGTCTCGGTTCTGTCCATGCCGGCAAGCCTCGGCGGGCCCGCTGGCCCGCTCCCGTGAGCGGCCTATGCGTCGGCTGTGGATCCCGGCAGCCACACGGTGAACGCGGTGTGGCCGGGCCGGCTGGCCACGTCGACCCGGCCGTGGTGCGCCTCCACCACGGCGGCGACGATGGCCAGTCCGAGGCCGGTGCTGCCCTGCGCGCGGGACCGGGAGCTGTCGCCGCGCGCGAACCGCTCGAAGACCTCCGGCTGCAGCTGCTCCGGGATGCCCGGCCCGTCGTCGGCGACGCGCAGCTCGACGCCGCCGGGCGCGGGCGCGAGCCGGACGGTGACGGTGGTGCCGGCCGGGGTGTGCACCCGCGCGTTCGCCAGCAGGTTCGCCAGCACCTGGTGCAGCCGGTGGGCGTCGCCGGCGACGGTGAGCGGCTCGTCCGGCAGGTCGAGCTGCCAGCGGTGGCCGGGCCCGGCGACGTGCGCGTCGCTGACCGCGTTCACCGCCATGGCGGTCAGGTCGACCGGCTCGGCGGCGAGCGGGCGGCCGGAGTCCAGCCGGGCCAGCAGCAGCAGGTCGTCGACGAGGCTCGTCATCCGGGTGCTCTCCGACTCGACGCGGCGCAGCGCGTGCGCCACGTCGGGCGGCACCTCCTGGCGTCCCCGGCGGGCCACCTCGGCGTACCCGCGGATGGCGGCCAGGGGGGTGCGCAGCTCGTGGCTGGCGTCGGCGACGAACTGGCGTACCCGGGTCTCGCTGGCCTGCCGGGCGGCGAGCGCGGCGGCGACGTGGCCGAGCATCCGGTTGAGTGCGCCGCCGACCTGCCCGACCTCCGTGCGGGGGTCGGTGTCGGCGGCCGGCACCCGCACGGACAGGGCGACCTCGCCGCGGTCCAGCGGCAGCTCGGTGACCCGGGCGGCGGTGGCGGCGACGCGGTTGAGCGGACGCAGCGTGGCCCGGACGATGATCAGGCCGAGGACTCCGGCGATGACCAGGCCGGCGCCGATCACCCCGGCCTGTGCGACGAGCATCCACATGACCGTGTCGTCGACCTGGGCCAGCGGGATCGCGAGGACCAGCACGTCGCCGTCGCCGCGCGGCGACGGCAGCGCGACCGCCCGGAAGTCGCCCCGGTCGCCGACGACGACGGTGCGCGGTCGTTCGCCGGCGGACACCCGGGCCAGCGCGGTCAGGTCGGCGGCGGGCACCTCCTCGCTCCCGCCGCTGCCGGACCGGACCCGGCCCACGGGTTCGCCGGCGGCGGGCACCCGGACCGCGATCGAGCCCGGCGGGAAGCCGCCGGGGGGGTCGGGCGCCACCTCGCCGGAGTCCGGCAGGACGGGCCGCTGGTCCGGGCGCGGCGGGTCGGCGCCGCGGCGGGCCCAGCGTTCGAAGTCGGCGGGCCGCCGGTCGCCGAAGGTGAGCTGGTTGTCGATCTGATCGATCAGGAAGTGCCGCAGCGCGACAGTGGTCAGGCCGCCGATGCCGACGCTGACCAGCGCGAGCAGCGCCACCACGGAGAGCACCAGGCGGCGGCGCAGCGACCAGCCGGCCAGACGGCTGCGCAGCCGGCTGCCCCTGTCACTCGGCGGGCTTGAGGACATAGCCCGCCCCGCGCAGCGTGTGGATCATGGGCGCGCGGCCGGCGTCGATCTTCTTGCGCAGGTACGAGATGTACAGCTCGACCACGTTCGCCTGGCCGCCGAAGTCGTAGTTCCACACCCGGTCGAGGATCTGCGCCTTGCTGAGCACGCGGCGCGGGTTGCGCATGAGGTAGCGCAGCAGCTCGAACTCGGTGGCGGTGAGCGTGACCAGGTCGTCGCCGCGGCGTACCTCGTGGCTGTCCTCGTCGAGGGTGAGGTCGCCGACGGTGAGCACCGCCTCCTGGCGGGCGGCGACCGCGAAGCCGGAGCGGCGCAGCAGCGCACGCAGCCGGGCGATCACCTCCTCCAGGCTGAACGGCTTGGTGACGTAGTCGTCGCCGCCGACGGTGAGCCCGGCGACGCGTTCCTCCACGGCGTCGCGGGCGGTGAGGAACAGCACCGGCACGCTCGGGGCCTGTTCGCGCAGGCGGCGCAGCACCTGGAAGCCGTCCAGGTCGGGCAGCATCACGTCGAGCACCACGGCGTCCGGGCGGAACTGGCGGGCGGTGGTGACCGCCGCCATCCCGCTGCCGGCGGTGGCGACCTGCCAGCCCTCGTACCGCAGGGCCATCGAGAGCAGGTCGGTCAGTGTCGGCTCGTCGTCGACGACGAGCACCCGCACCGGTTCGCCGTCCGGTCGGCGCAGCTCGATACGGCCCTGCGCGGCCTGCGCGTTCATGACCATGCCCCCCATCGTGGGCGGACCCGCTGTCGGCGGGCTGTCCCGATCCTGTGTACCAGCTGTGCGCGCCCTCCGACGGCGATCCGGGCAGGTCCGGCGGGTGTTCCGCACCGGGGCTACCCGGTGGTGACTTCCCGGCATGTCCATCGACGGTCGCGTTCCCGACCGGTCGGCCGGGAAGGTGGTGCTGGTGACCGGCGCGGCCCGGGGCGTCGGCGGGCACACCGCCCGCCTCGCCGCCGCGGTGGACGGGAAACTCGCGACGCTGGGCGGGATCGACGCGGTGGTGGCGAACGCCGGGGTGGCCGACTGCGGCACGATCGCCGTCGGCGACGTCGAGGCGCTGGTGCGTACCGTCGAGGTCAACCTGATCGGGGTGATGCACACCACGGCGTGGCGGTCGGCACCGCCCATCCGTCGTGGGTGGACACCGACCTGGTCCGTGAGGCGCGCGCCGACCTGCCCGCCTTCGAGGCGGCGCTGGCCCGGCTGCCCTGGCCGCTGCGGCGCACCACCACGCTTCGACTCACTCGGTCGCGCCGAACGGGAACGTGTGCACGTACCGCATCGTCCAGCCGCCCGGGGACGCGTGGTCGTCGCGCTCGTAGAGGTGGTCGGCCACCCCCTGGCCCGGTTCCTCCGGATGGCGCAGCACCCACCGGGGCGGCGGCGCGCCGTCCGGACCGGCGGGCAGATCCCGGGTCAGATCGTCGGCCGGCCCGCCGACGAACCGTACGCGCACCGCGGCCACCGCTGCCCTCCGTCCGTCGACGCCCTCGCCGCGAAGCTACCCCGCCGGAGTGCGAACCCTCTGCGGTTTGCACAGCTCCGGGGCCGGGTAGCGGGGGACCGGAGGGCACCGGACGAGGCGAGGAGTGGGCGATGAGGACGCTGGGCGGGCGGTACGAGCTCGAACAGCGGGCCGGCCTGGGCGGCATGTCGGAGGTGTGGCGCGCGCACGACCGCGTGCTGGACCGGACCGTCGCGGTGAAACTCATCTCGCCCGCGCTGGACGGCGACGCGGGCTCGGTGGACCGCATCCGGGCCGAGGCGCGTTCGGCGGCGCGGCTGGTGCACCCGAACGTCGCCAGCGTGCACGACTTCGGCACCGCGACGCTGCCGGACGGACGGCCGGTGCCGTACATCGTGATGGAGCTGGCCGAGGGTGAGACGCTCGCCGCGCACCTGCGAACCGGGCCGCTGGACTGGCGGATCGCGGTGCGGGTCTGCGCCGAGGTGTGCGCCGCGCTCGCCGCCGCGCACGCGCACGGCATCGTGCACCGGGACGTGAAGCCCGCGAACGTGATCCTCACCCCGTGCGGGGTGAAGGTGCTCGACTTCGGCATCGCCGCCCCGGCCGGCGCGACCGACCCCACACCGGACGGCATCGTGGTGGGTACCCCGGCCTACCTGGCCCCGGAGCAGCTCGACCGGCGGCCCGCCACTCCGGCCGCCGACATGTACGCCCTGGGCGTGCTGCTGTACTACTGCCTCACCGGCGAGCTGCCGTACGAGGCGGGCAGCACCACCCAGCTGCTCGGGTCGCGCCGCCGCCGGCCGCCCCGCCCGCTGCCCGAGGTGCCCGGCCTGCCGGGCGAGGTGGCCGAGCTCGTCCGCCGCTGCCTCGACGCCGACCCGTGCGCCCGGCCGACCAGCCCGATGGCCGCGCTGCTGCTGGCCGAGGCCGTGGACGCCCGGGTCTACGTGCCGATGACCGCGACGCCGCCCCGGCAGCGCGCGCCGCAGGTGTCGCCGTGGACCAGCCGGGCCGCCGCCGAGGCCACCGAGGCGATGGCCGTCGACGCCGCGCCGAGCGGCCGGGCCGGCTGAGCACGCGTACTGGCTGCCCGGGTGCGGTTTCGCCGCTCGGGGTCCGGGAACGCGGCCCGGTGAGCGACGGGAGGAACGCGATGCCGGATCCGAGTTCCTGGCTGGCCGAGACGGCCACGGCGACCGCGGCGGGCGGTCACGTACGCACCGACGACGGCGGGCTCTCCTCCGCCCTGGCGTCCCCACTGGCGCCGCACTGCACCGGCCTGACGCCGGAACAGCTCCTGGCCGCGGCGTTCGCCTCCTGCCTGCACCACGCGGCGGTGGAGGCGGCCGGGGAGATCACCGACGAGGCACACACCGTGCAGGTGACCGCGGAGGCGAAGCTGGGCCGCGACGACGACGGCCGGTACCGGGCCGACGTGCACGCCGAGATCTCCTCGGCGGGACTGACCCGGGACCAGTTGGCCGACCTGGTCGCGTACGCCGACCGGCTCTGGCCGTTCTCCAGCAGCGACCCGAGCCGGCACCGGCTCACCGTGACCCCGGCGGAGAACGGCCGGCACTGAGCTGTCGCCAGCGGAAGCCGGCGGTCACCGCCCGGTGGTCGCTGTCCGGGGTGCGCAGCACCCCGGCGGCGGTCGGCGTCAGTCCTCGATACGCAGGTTCTGGCTGACCACGCGGACCGCGGCGCCGTCCGCCCGGCGGCCGGGGCAGCCACGCGCGGCCGTGGAGCCCGGCCCAGACCGCTGCCGGCAGCAGCAGCGCCGGACGGGGGCGGCACAGCAGCGCCTCGAGCGCGAGCAGCGGTACGGCGATCGGATCGCGGGGCGCCGATCCCGGCTGGTCGGCGTTCCGCCGCCGGGCGAGGGCCGGCCGACCGGGTCACCCTCGGCCGAACGGTGGAGACAGGTACGGGCCGCCATCCGCCGGATCGAGCGCCCGTTTCACACCGTCGAAACCGACATAAGCATTCTTTCGGGTACGGTTGATCGGCGGCTTTAATGACTCTCCATCCCTAATGTCGTCCAGGAATCCGGCAGATTGTGGCGCATGCCACCAATCACCCCGATGGCAAAGACCGGGAAGCTTTCTAGCCTCGGCGGGTGCACCCCGACCACCCCGATCATCAGCCGCCGCCCGCCAACCGCCCGGTTCGCCGAACGATTGACCCGGCATCAGCCGAACGGAGGGTGGGACGTCACCGAGCCCCGGAGCCGCCACGACGCGGCCCGGCCCGGTCCGGAACCGGCCGGATCGCGGTGGCCACCGGCGTCACCTGCTGCCTCGGCCTGATCGGCGTGGCCGGAGTCGGCGAGAGCGGCCCGGCACACCTGGAGGTGCGCGAGGCGGTCGCCGAGCGGGCCGCCGCCGACCAGCGCGCCTCCCGCGACTTCACCCGGCGCACGCCACCGGCCGCCGCGGCCCTGCCTCCGCCGGCTCCCGCACCCAGCGCCACCCCCGCGACGAAGGAGCCGCCGCGCAGGCCCGTGGCGCCCAAGCGCCCCCGGCCGGTGGCCGGCCTGGACCAGCGGCAGATGGACAACGCCCAGGCCATCGTCGACGTGGGGCGGGAGATGAAGATGCCCCGCCGGGCCCTGGTCGTGGCAGTGTCCACCGCCATGCAGGAGAGCAACCTCTACAACCTGGCCAGCGACGTGCTGCCGGAGTCCTTCGACCATCCGCACCAGGGCAGCGGCTCCGACCACGACTCGGTCGGGCTGTTCCAGCAGCGTCCCAGCAGCGGCTGGGGCACCGTCGCCCAGCTCATGCGCCCGGCGTACGCGGCCCGGGCCTTCTACGCCGCGCTGCGCGAGGTGCCGGGCTGGGAGGACATGAGCGTCACCGCCGCCGCCCAGGCGGTGCAGGTGTCCGCCTACCCCGACGCGTACGCCCGGCACGAGAAGCGCGCCACGACGGTGGTGGCGGCGCTGGTCTGACCCGGCGCGGGTCAGGCGGCGCTGCGCCCGGCGGCGCCGGGCCGCACGCTCGCCGCGGCGGTCGGGGTGTCCACCGCAACCCGATCACCACGTGCCCCGGCCAGGATCTCGTCGACCCGGGACTCCCGGCGACGACGCGCCAGCAGAGCCGCCTCGAACTCGCGGCGTGCCCGCACGGCCTCGGCGTACGCCTCCTCCCGCACCCGGCGGGCCTCCTCGCGTGCGGCCTCCAGCTCGGCGCGGGCCTGCGCCAGCAGTTCGGCGGCCTCCCGTTCGGCCGCCGACGGGCGGAACGCGTCCCCTTCGACCGGAGCGGTACGCCGACGCAGGAAGTCGCACAGGTGCAGGGCGTCCGACCGGATCTGGTCCCACTCCCGGCCGACCCCGGCGGCGCCCTCCGCACGCGCCGCCAGCCGCCCCAGCCGCAGGCCCAGCTCGTCCAGGCAGGCGTCGACCTGCCGCCTGTCGTAGCCGGCCTCCACCACCGAGAACCTCATGCGTCGCCCCCCAGGCAGCCGGTGTACGTCCCCACCTGCCGATCCTGCGGTCCGGGCGATCCCGGGCGCGGCCGTTCCCGCAAAATGTTCAGGATGCGGAGGCCCGGACTTCCCGCCCCTACTGGTGCTTCGGGAGCACGACCACCCGGCCGAAGAACTCGTCGATGCGGCGCACCACGTCGTTGAAGTCGTCCAGGTCGATCGGCTTCGTCACGTACGCATTGGCCTGCAACGTGTAGCTGCTGACCACGTCGGTGTCGGCGTTGGAGGTGGTGAGCACGACGATCGGGATGGTCCGCAGGCTCTCGTCACCCTTGACCTCGCCGAGCACCTGCCGCCCGTCCATCCGGGGCATGTTCAGGTCGAGCAAGATCATGTCCGGGCGCTGCGCCTCGGTGTGCCGGCCCTCGCGCCGGAGGAACTCCATCGCCTCCTGGCCGTCGGCGACCACCTCGATGACCTTGTCGACGTCGGAGTCGGCGAGCGCCTCCTCGATCATCAGAACGTCGCCCGGGTCGTCGTCCACCACCAGGATGCGGACGGGGCTGGGACTGGTCTGGCCCATCGGTTTACCTGCTTCGTGGTGAGGAGGGCGTCCGGCCGCACGGCCGGCTGCTGGCGGGGAAATGTACCGGATCAGGGGGCGGCCGAGGCGGCCGGGTCGGCCGGGTCGCGGCCGTGGTGGAGCACCTCGGCGAGCCCGGTCACCTGGAGCACCCGGGCGACCGGCCCGGTCGCCCCGGTCAGGCGCAGCCACCCGCCGTCGGCGGCGACGAGGTTGTCCCCCCGGACGAAGGCCGCGAGGCCGGTGGAGTCGCAGAACGTCAGTTCGGTGAGATCGAGAAGCAGCTCGCGCCGCCCCTCGGTGACCAGCCGGTCGATCGTCGAGTTCAGCTCGCCGGCCGTGCTGAGGTCGAGTTCGCCGGCCAGCCGGAGGCAGGTGCCGCCCCCGTCCCGCTGGGCGTACGTGACGGTGAACGTCACAGCGGCCCCTCTCGCTCCCACCGCAGGCGAATCCTTGCAGTGGTGCAAGTATATGTGACGGCCGGTCGAACTCCCGTCAGCGGCCCGCCGCCGACAACCCGCCCACCAGAGCACGGCCCCGGTCGAGGAAGGCGGCAGCGCGCGGGAAGTCGCGCAGCTGCTGTCCATAGTGCTCCAGCGTCGACCCGATCGCGCCCGCCGGCACACCCCGGCTCACCAGGATCTCCACCAGCCACTCGACGAACCCGGTGAACAGGGTCGCGTCGTCCACGTAGAGCGCGGCGGCCAGGAAGTCCACGATGTAGCCGAGGTCGCTGATCGTGGAGTCGAGCTGCGCCGCCGTGTAGTTGGCCGTCGACGGCACCCGCTCCCGCAGGTCGGCCAGGGCGCTGTCGATCAGCTCGCCGCGCCGCTTCACCAGGCTGACGTACTCGTCGTCGGCCAGGTGGTCCAGCCGCGCGGGCGGCGTCTCGCGCAACGCCCGCTCGTCGGCGACCAGGTCCGCCGCCGCCGGCGCGTCGGGCGCCCACGGCACACCGAGCACGCGGGCCCATCGGCCGTCGTCGCCGAAGCCCCGGCCGCCGACCAGCACCGGCACGTCGGAGCGGCGGCACGCCTCCACCATCCGGTGGGCGTGCGGCAGCCGCATCGGCAGGGCGCAGGCGAGCGCCACCGCCTCCGCGTCGTAGCGGTGCAGGTACGACACCAGGTGCGCGGCGGGGACGCTGGCGCCGAGGAAGACGACCTGCCAGCCGCGCAGCCGCAGCACCTCGGCCACCAGCCGGGCCGGCAGCGCGTGCCACTCACCGTCCATGCAGGCCATCACGATCCGCCCCCGGGTCGGGCGAGGATCGGCGTACGCGGCCACCGCGGCCACCACCCGCTCGCTGATGTGGGTGGCGGCGTGCTCCTCGGCCACGCTCCACTCGTTGCGGGCCCAGCGCTCGCCCACCTCCGCCTGGGCCGGGGCGACCAGTTCCAGCAGCACCCGCTCGGCCGGCACACCCGCCTCCAGCAGCCCCCGGGCGGTCGCCACGGCGGCGGACTCGTCGGCGTCGGCCAGGCACTTCAGATAGCGGGAGAAGGCGTGGCCCGGGTCGGTATCGACGGTCGGCACGGTCACGCGGACAACTCCCTCGATCGCTCGGTCTCGGGATCCGGCACCGCGTGCAGGTGCCGCGGCGACCGCCCCGCCGGGCCGGTGGCCCGCAGCGCCAGCACGGCGATGTCGTCGTGGTCGCCGTGGGCGAGCCAGTCGCAGGTCACCTGCTCGATCCGTTCCGCGAGCGCCGGCGCGGGCATCCGGTGACAGCCGGTCACCGCGTGGAGCAGCCGCTCGGCGCCGAACTGCTCGTCACCACGCCGGCCGCCCCGGGCCTCGGTCACCCCGTCGCTGTAGAACAGGCAGGTCTCCCCCGCCGCCAGGTGCACCGTCTCCTCGCCGATGCGGGGATCGGGCACCACGCCGATCAGCATGCCACGCAGCGGCACCACCTCGACCTCGCCGGACTCCCGCAGCACCAGCGGCGGCAGGTGGCCGCCGCCGGCCAGGGTCAGCGTCAGGCCGCCGTCGCGGTGCGGCCGGGCCACGCCGAGCACCATGGTGGCGAACCGGCCCTGCCCGTGCGCCTGCGTGGTCTCCAGCAAGGCGTCGTTGAGCAGCTTCAGCAGCCGCCCCGGCCGGGTCTCGACCCGGTGCAACGCCTGGAGGCACTGGCGCAGCTGGCCGGTGAACACGGCCGCCTCCACACCCTTGCCGGACACGTCACCGAGGAAGAAGACGGAGCCGCCGTCGGCGAGCCGGTGCGAACCGTAGAAGTCACCGCCGATGCGCAGACCGGCCTGCGCCGGCCGGTACGCGGTGCCCCACTGCACGCCCGTCGCCGAGGCCGGCTCGACCGGCAGCAGACTGGCCTGCAACGTGTCGGCGACCTCGGCCTGGTCGCGGTAGAGCATGGCGGTGGTCAGCGCCGCGCCGGCCCGGGCCGCGAACGCGCGGACCAGGTCCACGTCGGCCTCGTCGTACCAGCGGTCGGCGCGCCGGGCCACCAGCAGCGCACCGGCCGGCGCCTCCCGGCCGGGCAGCGGCACCACCCGCGCGGTGGCGCCGGCGGCGTCCAGGCCGGGCAGCCAGCCCGCTTCGGCGGCCTGCTCGACCAGCCAGTCCAGCTCGTGCGGCTCGGCACCGGCGAGGCCGGCCTCGATGGCCGCGGGGAGCGCCGTGGCGGGCAGCATCCCGCTGTCCACCACCGGCGGCCGGTCGTCCGCGCGGACCGCCCGCCACCAGCGGGCGCGGCCGGAGCGGGGGGCGAGTACGAGGACCGCCACGTCGGCCGCCGTGGGCACGGCCAGCCGCACCACGGCGGCGGCGGCCCGGTCCGGGTGCAGGGGGTTGCCGAGCTTCTCGCCGACCACGGCGAGGAACGCCGAACGGGCCCGCTCGGCGAGCACCGCGTCGGCCCGGCTGAAACTCTCGGTGACGTCGTCGACGTACCAGCAGCGCCGGCGGTGGGACAACGCGACCGGGCGCACGCGCAGCCGCCGCCCGTGGTGGGCGAACTCGGCCGGGCCGTCGCCGCGCAGCGGGGCCGGGCCGGCGGCGGCCAGCGGCTCGCCGGGCGTCACCTCGGGGATCAGCCGCTCCGCGACCGGGCTCACGTGCTGGACGACACCGTCGGCGTCGCACACGACCAGGCCCTCACGGAAATGCTCGACCACCTCGGACCAGTTCGCGACGGTGAGGTCGCGGTCGGCTGCCAGCGGCGGCAGGGCGGACGGCGCCGGCGCGACGGCGGACCACACCGGAGCCCGTGCGGCACTCGGCGTGGAGATCCGTCCGTCGCCCGGGTCGGCACCCCTGACGTCGGCAGCAGTCACCAGCTGAGCCCCACTCTCCTCGTCGACACCCGAGGGCGCCGGACACGGCGCCTGTGGTCACGTCTCGACGTCCACCCTACGCCGGTATGCCGCGACCGCCACCCCACGGCGCTGCCGGCCGGATCGCGCGTCCAGCGAGGTGATGGTGCTGTTGTTACGATCCTGTCATTCCGGCCCGACCGGCAACCTCGCGGAAAGGCGTGACGTGGTCCCTCAACGGAGAAGGCCCGAGGCGAGTCCGCTGAGCATCTCCGTGGATCGATCCGATCCGGCTGTCCCGGTGGTCGTCGTCGGCGGTGACCTGGCGTACGCCACCGCGGGCCCGCTGCGCGCCGAGATCGACCGGCTGCTCGCCGGGCGCCCGACGACGCTGGTGTTCGACTTCGGCGACCTGCAGTTCATGGACAGCACCGGCCTGTCCGTGATCGTGCACACCTGGCGGGAGGGCCAGCAGGCCGGCACCGCCATCGAACTGCGCGCGGTCCCGCGCTTCCTGGAGACCATCCTCGACCTGACCGGCGTCACCGGCCTGCTCGACCGCGCGCCGGTCGACGACACCGCCGGCCACCCCGCGCCGGGTTCGACCGCGTCCGCGTGACCCCGGGGGTTTCCCGGCCGCGCCCGGCTGGGAACATGGAGGCGTGCCCGCCCAGATGCTGACCATCGAGGTGGACCGGCTCGACGCCGGTTCCGCCCGGGTCCGGCTGGCCGGGGAGCTGGACTTCGACACCGCGCCGGAACTCGTCGAGGCCGTGGCCGGTCTGCGCCGCGACGGCCGTCAGGAGCTGGAACTCGACTTCGCCGGGGTGGGCCTCTGCGACTCCTCCGGGCTGAGCGCGCTCGTGGTGATCCACCGGGCCGGCACCGGGGCCATCCGCCTGCTGAACCTGAACCCGCAGGTGCGGCACCTGCTGGAGCGCACCGGCCTGGCCGAGCTGCTGGCCGCCCCGCCGCGTGACCTGACCGGCGGCGGGGCCCGCGAGGCGGGCTGACCCGACCCGGCGGACAGGGGTGACCCCCGGCCCTGGGACCAGGGGCCGGGGGCCGGGAGGATGGCTCAGGCGGCCGGCGCGGCCTGCCGGTGCGGTGCCTCGTCGCGTGACCGGCCCGCGGATGGCGGTTCGATGTCCTCCGGCGCGCCGGAATCGGGCGTCTGGAACAGATAACGGACGAAGTCACCGCTCATGTCGTCGTCGTCCGCGCCGGGCCACTGCCCGACGCAGTCGACGCCGACCACCTCGCGTCCGCTGCCGTCGTGGTGCTCCAGCAGGGCCCAGAGGGTCACCGGGTAGGAGCGGGTGGCGTCCGGGCCGATCCGCCAACGGGCGTACCAGCCGGGACGGGCGGGGACGATCTCCACGATCCGTTTCATGTCGACCTGCCCTTCCGCGTGCGTCGGAAGTTGTCCGGTCCGTCCGAGCCTGCCGCCCGCCGGGGTGAGCGCTCCTCACCCGCAGCGAATGAAGCGTCCGCCGGGAGGTCCGCCGTTACCTTCCCGGCAGCGCCGGGAACGCGGTCGACGCAAGCGCGAACCGACCCAGGAACGAGGTGCGACGATGCGCAAGCAGATGGAGGGCGACAACCAGCGCCGCCGGGCCCTGGCCCGCGAGGCCCGTGAGCGAGGGCTGCGGCCGAGCCAGATCGGTGCCAGCCTGAGCGCGTCCAAGCAGGTCACCTCGCTGGACGAGCACGACCGGTCCGGCCCGCCGCCGGCCGGCCCGCACAAGCCGGACAGCACCCGTGGTGGTCCCGCGCCGCCGCCGGTCGCCGTCGCGGAGCGCCCGCGCCCGCTGCCGGACCCGGTGCCGTCACCCGGGCTCTCGATGCGCTACCGGGATCTCGTCGACGACGTGAGCCGGCGCGCGGGGGTGGACTTCACCACGGCCAGGGTCGCGGCGGAGGGCACCGTGCTGGCCCTGGCCCAGGCGCTGGACGAGGCGGAACGGGAGCGGCTGCTGGAGGCGGTGCCGCTGACCCTGCACGACGTGGTGCCGATGTACGGCCTGGCACCCCGCCGGGACCTGCCCGGCTTCCTGGCCGAGGTGGGCCGGTACGGCCGGCTCACCCCGGAGCAGGCGCGGTACCAGGCCGAGGCCACACTCGCCGCGCTCACCGAGGCCGACGCGGAGCTGGTCGAGTCGCTGCGCGTACCCGACGAGTTGCGTGACCTGCTCGGGCCGACCGACTTCGGCGGCGGCCTGGTGGGCGCGTCCTCGGCCACCGCGCCGCTGACCGGGGCGGAGTTGCGCGACGCGCTCGCCACGCTGCCCTACTGGTCCAGCGACCGGCGGTCGCTCGTGCGCACGATCGAGCTGCCCGGCGGCAACCTGGACCGGGTGCTCGACCGGCTGGACCGGCTCAAGTCCGACGTCGGGCGGTCGCCGCAGATCGGGCGGCCGGACCCGGACAACGCCGTGCTGACGGTCCGCACCCAGCAGGTCGACGGCGTGACGGCGGCGGACGTGGACCTCGCGCACCGGGTGGACGCGGCAGTCGACGAGGCCGGCGCCGGGATGGCGGCCGGCTGAGCCGGCGGCGGGGCGGCCCCGGCCCCACGCGGGCCGGGGCCGCCCGTGGCCGGGCGGTACCGTGTCCCGCCGTGGATCACGACGACACCGAGACCCTGGAGATCGTGGTGGACCCGGCCCGCCCGTCCGGGCGCACGCTGCTCGCGGACGGGGTCGAGCAGTCGTACGTGGACGTGGCCGACGCCCGGTACCTGCACTTCGAGTACGTGCGGCGGATCGCCGCCGCGATCGACCTGGCAGCCCCGCGCGGCGCGGCCCTGACCACCCTGCACCTCGGCGGCGGCGCGCTGACGCTGCCGCGCTGGCTCGCGAGCACCCGGCCCGGTTCGGCGCAACGGGTGGTCGAACGTCACCCGGGCGTGGTCGAGCTGGTCCGGCGGAAGCTGCCGCGGCTGCCGCCGGAGGTGGTGGTGGCGCTCGGCGACGCCCGGGAGACGGTCGCCGAGGAGCCGTCCGGGGCGTACGACGTGGTGGTGGCCGACGTGTACCGGGCGGCCCGGATGCCGCCGCACGTGGCGGCGGTGGAGTTCGCGGCGCAGGTGGCGCGGGTGCTGCGCCCGGACGGCCTCTATCTGATCAACCTCACCGATCTCCCGCCGCTGGCGCACACCCGGGCGCAGGTGGCCACGCTGCGCGCGGTGTTCGCCGACGTGTGCCTGGTCGCCGACCGGCGGATGCTGCGCGGCCGCCGGTACGGCAACGTGGTGCTCGCCGCCTCGCCCGAGCCGGGCCGGCTGCCGGTACGCAGGCTCGCCGCCCGCGTCGCGGCGGACCCGGTGCCCGGGACCGTGCTGCACGCCGCGCCGCTCGACGCGTTCGCCGCGGGTGCCCACCCGGTCACCGACGCCGAGCCGGGCTGACCCGGGTCTTCGTGTCCCCGGCGCGGGTAGCCGCGCCCGGTGAGCGCCGCCGAGGACCGGTCGACCGGGCGCCGGACGCTGATCGTGATCGGTCTGGTCCTCGCCACCGTGGTCGGACTGGCGCTGGTCTGGACCACCCGGCGGGTGCTGGTGGCGGTGTTCTTCGCCGTCGCCCTCGAACCGCTCGTGGACCGTCTCGAACGTCGGGTACGCCGCCGCGGCCGGTGTTCCTGGCCGCGTTCGCGGCGATCAGTGGCGGCGGGCCAGCTCCGGCGACTCGCTCTCCAGCGGCACCGCGTTGGCGGGGACCAGGCCGAGCTGTACGGCGGGCCGGGGCAGCGTCGCGTCCAGCGCCCAGTCGGCCGCGACCCGGGAACGGTTGCCGGGCATGGCCAGCAGGTGGTATCCGCGGGTGACTGCCTTGGCCGGCAGCCCGGCCAGCGGCACCTTGAGCGGGTTCGCCGCCGCGTCCTTGCCGCCCAGGTCCACCACCCAGCCCAGGTCGTGGTGCTTGTACGACTTGCGCACGCCCTGGCCGTACGACGCGGCGATGTTGTGCGCGGCCAGCTTGCCCTGCCGCTGGGCGTGCTGCGCGGTCATCGCGCACACCTGCCCCGGCCGGGTCGGGTCGGGCACGGCGGCGGCGTCGCCGCAGGCGAACACCTCCGGGTAGCCGGGGACGTTGAGGAACTCGTCGACCACGAGCCGGCCCTTCTCGGTCCGCAGGCCCAGCTCGGCCACGAACGGGTCGGGGCGTACCCCGACGCACCAGATGAGGCTGCACGTCGGGACGTACTCGCCGTCGGTGAGCATCACTCCGTCCGGGGTGGCCTCGGCAACCGAGGTGCCCATCCGCACGTCCACGCCGCGTTTGCGCAGCACCCGGTCCGCGGTGACGGACATCCGCCGGTCCAGTTCGGGCAGCGCCCGGGGTGCCACGTCCAGCAGCATCCAGCGCGGCCGGACCTTCAGGTGCGGGCGCTGGGCCGTCAGCCGGTCGGTGAACAGCTGCCCGTGCGCGGCCACCTCGGTGCCGGTGTAGCCGGCGCCGACCACCACGAACGTGGTGCGGGCCCGCTGCTCGGCCGGGTCGTCGGTCAGCTCGGCCAGCTCCACCTGCCGGACCACGTGGTCGTGCAGGAACAGCGCCTCGGGCAGGCCACGGAAGCCGTGGGCGTACTCGGTCACGCCGGGGATCGGCAGCAGCTTGTTGACGCTGCCGACGCTGAGCACCAGCCGGTCGTAGGCGAGCTGTCCGTGGTCGCCCTCGATCGAGCGGTAGCCGACCCACCGGTTCTGCAGGTCGACCCGGTCGGCCTCGCCGACCACCACACGGACGCCGTCGAGCGTGCCGGCGAGCGGCACCGCGATCCGGGTCGGCTCCACCACGCCGGCCGCCACCTCGGGCAGCAGCGGCAGGTAGAGGAAGTAGTCGGTCGTGTTCAGCAGGACGATCTCGGCCCGGTCGCGGGCCAGTCGGCGCAACGTCTTGGCCGCGTGGTACCCGGCGAACCCGGCCCCCACGATCACCACCCGTGGTTTCGTCATGCCTTCTGCCGTTCCCGGGCAGACCTGCGACAAACGTGCCCACGATTCATCCATCAGCAACTATGTGGGCATTCCTCGTGATCGGCGCGAGGATGCCGGGATGGGAAACCACGCGACCGCCGAGGGTCAGCCCACGAGGTCCAGCCGGCGCACCTTCCTCACCGCCTCCTCCACCGCCGCCGTAGCCCCACGCGATCTTGCACTTCGGGCCCGCAGGATGCCCGCTTCGCGAGGTTGCCGGGCACCAAACTGCAAGATCGCGCGAGAGAGTGGTTGGCCTCCCGGGAGGCGGGACGGCGGTTTCGCCCATCGGGACCGGACCCGTGGCTGGAACGCCATGGGTGTCAAACGCCGACCGAGACACCCATGGCGTTCCACCCGGGCACGGGTCGGTGGTGATGTGCCGGCAAGCCGGACGGCACACGCTGGACAGCAGGCGCGACCGGCCGGCAGCGGACGAGCCCAGGGGGTCGTTCGCTGGGCATCGGCGGGAGTTCCGGGGCGTTTGCCCGGTTCGGTGCCGCGTTGTGGTGGCGGGTGCCACTGCCGTGGCGGAATCCGGGCCGGGCCAGGGGCGTTGTACATGGCTGACCGCCGAGGCACCGGGTCGAGCGCCGACCACCGGCCCACCGGCCGTGAGGCAGGTCAGGGAATCATCCCGGCCGGGTCGTCGTTACATCCCCTTGAGCCGCGGACAGCAGGCCCCCCGGCCGCCCGCGCGCCGGCCCTCCGACGGGCACCCCCGAAGACTCTCCCCCGCGCGGCACCCCCGCCGCGTCATCCCCCACTTCAGGGAGGCCACCATCATGGCTACCACTCTGCTGCGTAAGACCGTTCTGACCGCTGCCGGTATCGCCGCCACCGCCGGTGGCATCGCCGGCCCCGCGATCGCCGCCCACGCCGCCCCCACCGGCACCACCGGCACCACCGGCACCACCGCGATGGTGACCGACCGCAAGAACCACGGCGAGCGGGAACTCGACGTCCGCTACGAGGCCCAGCCCAACTTCTACTTCTGCGGCCCCGCCGCCGCCCGCAACGCCCTGTCCGTGCAGGGCAAGAACATCGACGTGCACGCCATGGCCCGCGAGATGGGCACCACCGAGGCCGGCACCGACAGCATCAACGACATCACCCCCGTGCTGAACAAGCAGACCGGCGCCACCGACGCCTACAAGTCGGTCGAGATCAGCACCCCCAAGGCCGACGACAAGCAGACCGACACCCTGCGCGCCGACGTGATCAAGACCGTCGACGCCGGCCGGGCCGTGGTCGCCAACATCGCCGGCACCGCCACCGACACCGACGGCACCACCCACTCCTTCGAAGGCGGCCACTACATCAGCGTCACCGGCTACCGCGACAACGGCGACACCGTCACCATCGCCGACAGCGCCGACCCGAACACCGCCACCTACCGCATGAGCATCGACAACCTCGCCGACTGGATCGCCACCCG
>NZ_FMCV01000015.1 GCF_900091565.1 Micromonospora marina
CGGTACCGATGTAGTTGTGGCCCAGCTGCAACGCCTCACGCAGCGACAACTCCAGCACCTTCTTGGCCCGCGGCGTGAACGGGATATGCCCGCTCGGCGCCTGCTGACCCTGACCGATGATCTCCTCAACCTGCTGACGCACGCCCTCCAAAGAGATACCAAGACTCTCCAGGGCCTTAGCCGCAACACCCTCACCCTCATGGATCAGGCCCAGCAGGATGTGTTCCGTACCGATGTAGTTGTGGTTGAGCATCCGGGCCTCTTCCTGGGCCAGGACGACAACCCGTCGCGCTCGGTCGGTGAACCGCTCGAACATGCCCTCGTGCTCCTCACGTGCCGTGCGCCTTGATGGTCAGATCTCGGCGGGGCCGGTGCGCGGACGTCCGGGACGGGCGTCCGTGCCTCCTTACTCTATCGCCGCGGACCGTCTCCGCTGAGGTCGTGTGCCTCCGCGAATGACCGTTCCGACGTCGTTTCTGCCAACCGTCCACGCTCAGGAGGTGTTCCGGGGCCCCTGCCTGTACGCGCAGAGCGAAATTCGACCGGCGCCCGAACGGTCGGTCGAGTGGCCCGGAGGCGGCGCCGATGCGTCCGCCGGGGCCGTCCACAGCCTGTGGATGAAATCTCCACCACCTGTGGACAACCGCCCCGGGCGGGGATTTCTTCCCGGCCGGGGCGCCTCCTTCGCCGGATGGGCCGGACCGGACATCCGGCACCAAAGGGACGGCGGGGCGCATTCGTGACCCCGAACGGAAGCGGCGACGCCGGCCCGGAGTGGCACTCCGGGCCGGCGTCGCGTCGCCAGTGACGAGGGTGGGGTCAGTGCCCCGCCTTCGCGTGGTACTCGTCCACGATCTCCTGCGGGATCCGGCCCCGATCGGAGATGTCCTTGCCGGCCTTCTTGGCCCACTCGCGGATGGCCCGGTTCTGCTCACGGTCGGCGGTCGCGCCGCCTCGGCCCCGAGCGGCCCGGCCACCGACGACCACACCCCCGCGACCGACCTTCGTTCCGTTCGCGACGTACGGCGCGAATACGTCGCGCAATTTGCCGGCGTTGGATGCGGAGAGGTCGATCTCGTACTGCACGCCGTCGAGCGCGAACTTGACGGTCTCGTCAGCGTCCCCGCCGTCCAGGTCATCGACCAGCTTGTGAATGATCTGCTTGGCCACGTCCCACATTCCTTTCGAGCAGGGTTGCACTCCTGCAATACACCGAGCACGATAACCCGACCGGCGCTTGCCGCGTCAATAGGACGGGGTAACGAGCCGGAGAAGGTTTGCGGGGAGCGCCTACTCGGGCCGGACCAACGGGAACAGGATCGTTTCCCGAATTCCGAGGCCCGTCAGTGCCATCAGCAGCCGGTCGATTCCCATTCCCATGCCGCCGGACGGCGGCATTCCGTACTCCATGGCCCGGAGAAAGTCCTCGTCCAGTCGCATCGCCTCGTCGTCGCCGCGCGCCGCGAGCTGCGCCTGGGCCACCAGCCGCTCCCGCTGCACGACCGGGTCGACCAGCTCCGAGTACGCGGTACCCAGCTCGAATCCCAGCACGTAGAGGTCCCACTTCTCGGCCAGGCCCGGCTCGCTGCGGTGAGCCCGGGTCAACGGGCTGGTCTCCTCCGGGTAGTCCATGACGAACGTGGGCGCCTGAAGGGACGGCACGACCAGCTCCTCGAACAACTCCTCGGCCAGCTTGCCCGGTCCCCACTTCGGGTCGACGGAGAGACCGACCTTGTCCGCGTACTCGACCAGGCGCGCCCTTTCGGTGCGGACGGTGACCTCCTCACCGAGCGCTTCGGAAAGAACACCGAACAGCGTCACCGACCGCCACTCGCCGCCGAGATCGAACTCACGCCCGTCGGCGTGGGTCACCACCGTCGAGCCGGAGACCGCCACTGCGGCCCGCTGTACGAGATTTCGGGTCAGCTCGGCCATCGTCTGGTAGTCGCCGTACGCCTGGTACGCCTCCAGCATCGCGAACTCGGGCGAGTGCGAAGAGTCGATGCCCTCATTACGGAAGTTGCGGTTGATCTCGAAGACGCGGTCCACGCCACCGACCACGGCGCGCTTGAGAAACAGTTCCGGCGCGATTCGCAGATACAGATCCGTGTCGAGCGCATTGCTGTGGGTCACGAATGGGCGGGCCGCCGCGCCACCGTGCAGCAGTTGCAGCATCGGCGTCTCGACCTCGAGGAAGTCCTGACCGTGCAGGGTGTCGCGGAGGCTGCGAACGGCGGTGGCCCGGGTGCGGACCATCTGCCGGGCCTGCGGGCGGACCACCAGGTCCACGTAGCGCTGGCGGACCCGGGCCTCCTCGCTGAGCGGCTTGTGCGCCACCGGCAGCGGACGCAGCGCCTTGGCGGTCACCGCCCACTCCTCGGCGAGAACGGACAGCTCGCCGCGCCGGCTGGTGATCACCTCGCCGGTCACGCCGACGTGGTCGCCGAGGTCGACCAGGCGCTTCCAGTCCGCCAGCCGCTCGGCGCCGACCCGGTCCAGCGAAAGCATCGCCTGGACCTCGGTGCCGTCACCGTCCCGGAGCGTCGCGAAGCAGAGCTTGCCGGTGTTGCGGATGAAGATCACCCGCCCGGTGACCGACACCCGGTCGCCGGTGGCGGTGTCGGTCGGCAGGTCGCCGTAGCGCTCCCGCAACCGCGCGAGCGTGGTGGTCCGCGGGAAACCCACCGGGTACGGCTCGACTCCCTCGGCGAGCATCCGGTCCCGCTTCTCCCGGCGGACCTTCATCTGCTCGGGAAGGTCGTCGGCGGGATCTGTTGGCAGGGCGTTCTGCTCGGTCACGGCACGCTTCCTCAGGCCTTGGGGACATCGCGGGGTCAGCACATGAGCGTACTCAAGCGCCGTGGCGGGCGTTACGGGATAACTGCCCGCCATGACCGACCCCACTGCGGCGCTCTCGTTCGGCGTGGCCGCGGCCGAGTACGACCGTTTCCGTCCCCGCTATCCGGAGGCGGCGCTGCGCTGGACGGGCTGCACGCCGCGCGGGTGGTGGACCTCGGCGCCGGCACCGGCATCCTGACCCGGGGACTGCTGGCGCCGACCGGGCCGGTGGCGTACGTCGCACCCGTGGAACCGGATCCGGGGATGCGGGCGCAACTGGCCCATTCCGGTGGCGTTCTACGCGGTGGTGTCGGTCGCGGTGATCTGCCGGGCGGCCAGGTTGACGCTCACCACGGGCCCCGCCACGCCTGGCACGACGGCGCTCGCCGGCAGCGCCGAGGCGGTGCCGCTGCCGGACGCGTCGGCGGACGCGGTGCTGGTCGGGCAGGCCTACCACTGGTTCGACCGGGAGCGGGCGCACGCCGAGGTGGGCCGCGTGCTGCGCCCGGGCGGCACGTTCGCGCCGGTCTGGAACATCAGGGACGGGCGGGTCGGCTGGGTGGCCGAGCTGAGCCGGATCGCCCACCTCGGTGACGACGCCGGCGACATGACCCAGCGGTACGCGGACTTCGGCGCCGCCTTCACCGAGTTCGCGCACGCCACCACGCTCACGAAGGACGAGGTGGTGGGCGTGCTGCACACCCTGTTCGTACTGGCTGACCGCCGACGCGGGCGAGCAGCGGCGGGTCGACGCGGAGCTGACCGAGCTGTTAAGAAGGGGCCCTTCCTCTACCGGAGGCGTTAATAGGGGGCCCTTCCTTACACCTCAGACGTTGCGGTCGTAGACCATCCGCAGGCCGATCAACGTGATCATCGGCTCGTGGTGGGTGATGGTGTGGCACTCGCCGAGCACCAGCGAGGCCAGGCCGCCGGTCGCGATGACCGCCTTCACGCCGCCCAACTCCTCGGACATCCGCTCGACGATCCGGTCCACCTGGCCGGCGAAGCCGAAGTAGAGCCCGGCCTGGAGGCACTCGACCGTGTTCTTGCCGATCACCGAGCGCGGGCGGGTCGCCTCCACCTTGCGCAGCTGGGCGGCGCGGGCGGCCAGCGCGTCGAAGGAGATCTCGATGCCGGGCGCGAACGCCCCGCCGAGGAACTCCCCCCGGCTGCTGACCAGGTCGAAGTTGGTGGTGGTGCCGAAGTCCACGACGATCGACGGCCCGCCGTAGAGCGTGTACGCGGCGAGCGTGTTGACGACCCGGTCGGCGCCCACCTCCTTCGGGTTGTCGATGGCGAGCTGCACGCCGGTCCGGACGCCCGGCTCGACGATCACGCTGGGCAGGTCGGCGTAGTACCTGTCGAGCATGGTGCGCAACGAGCGCAGCGCGGCCGGCACCGTCGAGCAGGCGGCCACGCCGGTGATCTCCACGGCGTCCCCGGCGAGCAGTCCGCGGAACATCAGGCCCAGCTCGTCCGCAGTGGAACGGGCATCGGTCTTGATCCGCCACGAATGCACCAGCTTGTCGCCGTCGAAGGTCGCCAGCACGGTGTTCGTGTTTCCGATGTCGATGCAGAGCAGCACAGCGGCAGCCTAGACGTCGCGCAGGTCGAGGGCGATGTCCAGGATCGGCGACGAGTGCGTGAGCGCGCCGACCGAGAGGAAGTCGACGCCCGTCGCGCCGTACTCGGCGGCCATGGGCAGCGTCAGCCCGCCGGTGGCCTCCAGCTCCGCCCGGTCACCCACCGACGCCACCACCTCGCGCAGCTGCGCCGGGGTCATGTTGTCCAGCAGCAGGAACCGGGCGCCCGCCTCGACCGCCTCCACCGCCTCGGCCGGCGTGTCCACCTCGACCTGCACCGCGACGTCGGGGAACGCCTCCCGGACCCGGCGGAACGCGGCAGCGATCCCGCCCGCGGCGACCTTGTGGTTGTCCTTGATCATGGCGACGTCGTACAGGCCCATCCGCTTGTTGGTGCCGCCACCGGCCCGGACCGCGTACTTCTCCAGCGCCCGCAGGCCGGGCGTGGTCTTGCGGGTGTCCAGCACCGTCGCCTTCGTGCCGGCCAGCGCGTCGGCCCAGGCCCGGGCGTGCGTCGCCACCCCGGACATGCGGGACAGCAGGTTCAGCGCCGTCCGCTCGGCGGTCAGCAGCAGCCGGGTCGGCCCGGTCACGGTGGCCAGCACGTCGCCGCGCGCCACCCGCTGCCCGTCGTGCGCGACAAATGAGACCTCGACCGTACGCCCCGCGCCGGTCACCTCGCCGACCAGCTCGAACACGGCGGCGGCGACGGGCAGCCCGGCCACCACGCCGTCGGCGCGCGCCACCAGGTCGCCCGTGTCGTGCTGCTCGTCCGGGATGGTGGCCACGCTCGTGACGTCGAGGAAGCCGGGCCCCAGATCCTCGTGCAGCGTGTCGACGACGACCTGCCGGACCCGCTCCGGGTCCAGGCCGCCGTCCCGCAGCGCCCGCTCCGTCGGCTCCCTCATCAGCTGTGCCTCCTTTGTTCGCGACTGCGGGGCTCGCAAGACCGGCTCACTCCTCGCGCTCACGGGATTCCCAGCGCTCGGCCACAAGCCCGTCCGTGCCCACCTCGGCCACCAGGTGGCCCAGCCACCTCTCGTCGGCCGTAGGGAAGTCCTCCCGCCAGTGGCAGCCCCGCGTCTCCTGGCGCGCGTACGCGGCCGCGACCAGCGTCGACGCCACTGTCAGCAGGTTCGTCGCCTCCCAGTCGGCGGTACGCGGCACGCCCCGGCCCGCACCCAGCCCGGTGAGCGTGGCGGCGGTGGCCTCCAGCGTCCGCGCCGACCGGAGCACGCCCGCGCCCCGGGTCATCGCCCGTTGCAGCTCCGCCGTGCCCGTCGCCGGCACCAGCGCGCCCGGACCACCCACCCAGGCACCGGTCTCTGCCGGGCGGGCCTGCTCGGGCAGCCCGGCGGCGATGTCCTCGGCGATCCGGCGGGAGAAGACCAGCCCCTCCAGCAGCGAGTTGCTGGCGAGCCGGTTGGCGCCGTGCACGCCGGTGCAGGCGACCTCGCCGCACGCGTACAGGCCGGGGATGGAGGTACGGCCGCGCAGGTCGGTCCGGACGCCGCCGGAGGCGTAGTGCGCGGCCGGCGCGACCGGGATCAGGTCGGTCGCCGGGTCCACGCCGATGGCCAGGCAGGACGCCACGATGGTGGGAAACCGCCGGGCCAGGAAGTCGCCGCCCAGGTGCCGGGCGTCCAGGAACACGTGCTCGGCGCCGGACGCGAGCAGCACCCGGTGGATGCCCTTCGCGACCACGTCCCGGGGAGCCAGCTCGGCCAGCTCGTGCTGACCGACCATGAACCGCTTGCCGTCGCCGTCGACTAGGTGCGCGCCCTCGCCGCGCAGCGCCTCGGAGACCAGCGGCTGCTGGGCCAGCCCCGCCCCCGGTCCGCCGGGCGGCACGATCAGCGCGGTCGGGTGGAACTGGACGAACTCCACGTCGGTGACCGCCGCGCCGGCGCGCAACGCCAGCGCCACCCCGTCCCCGGTGGAGACCGCCGGGTTGGTGGTGGCGGCGAAGACCTGCCCCATCCCGCCGGTGGCAAGCACCACCGCCCGGCCGAGGATCGCGCCGACGCCGTCCTCGCTGCCCTCGCCGAGCACGTGCAGCGTGATGCCGCAGGCCGGGCCGAGCCCGCCCGGACCGTCGCCGGGAGCGCGCAGCAGGTCCAGTACGAGGGCGTGCTCGACCAGCCGGATCCACGGGTCGCGGCGGACCGCGTCGTGCAGCGCCCGCTGCACCTCCGCGCCGGTGGCGTCGCCGCCGGCGTGCACGATCCGGTCGGCCCGGTGGCCGCCCTCCCGGGTCAGCATCAGCGACCCGTCCGGGTTGCGGTCGAACTCCGCCCCGATCCGCATCAGCTCGCGCAGCCGGGTCGGGCCCTCGGCCACGAGCGCGCGGACCGCCGCCGGGTCGCACAGGCCGACGCCGGCGACCTGCGTGTCGTACGCGTGCGCGTCCGGGGTGTCCGCCGGATCAAGTACGGCGGCGATCCCGCCCTGCGCCCAGCGGGTGGAGCCCTCGTCCATGTCGACCTTGGTGACCACCGTGACGTGCAGGCCCGCCTCGCGCAGGTGCAGCGCGGCGGTCAGCCCGGCCACGCCGGAGCCGACCACGATCACGTCTGTCGTCTCCACCCAGCCGGGGGCCGGTGCGGCGAGCAGCCGGGGCAGCGCCGGCAGGTCGACGGTCGGTAGGTCCATGAGCACAGTCAACCCGAAGCGAACTCGGCTCGGGCGCGGGGGGCGTGACGAGTGCGCCCGGCTACCTCGTCCGGCGCGGGAGGGCGGCCGGTCCGCCGCCCTTGAGCGAGGTGGTCACCGTCCGGTCGCTGAGCCACAGGTAGCAGCGCACGCCCCGGTCGCCGACCGCCCAGCGACCCGCCGCGGGCGGGCGGACCACCACGTCGCTGCGGTAGCGCACGGAAGCGTCGGCGGGCACTCCCGCGTACCGGGCGATCACGCCGAAGCAACCGTCGTAGAGCGGCACCCAGTCCTCCGGCTTCTTCGGATACGGGCGGTCCGGCGCGGCCCACACCCCGACGAACTCGGCGTCGTGCGCCACTGTGCAGTCGACCGGGGTGAGCCGCTGCACGCGGCCCGCGTCCCGCCCGGTGCGCTGGCAGCCGAGCCGGAGCGGGGACGGCGACTTGAGCGCGTCGCGCAGGCTGCCCGTCCGGGTGACCACGGTGGCCGCCGCCTCGACAGTGGTCAGCTCGGTCAGGTCACACCGGTACCAGCGGGAGCCGGCCGTCCAGCCCGCGCCCGTCGGCACCGCCACCGCCAGCCGGAGTCGCCCGGCACGCCAGTCGTCACCCACGTACCCGGTGGCCCGCTTGTCGCAGTCGGCGAACGCGGTACGCAGCTCGGGTGAGGTGAGCGGCGGCGGCGTGGACCGGTCGGCGGCGAACGCACCGACATGCACGGTCTCCACCCGGTGCGGCAGCTCGCAGTCGACCGGCGCGTACGCGTTCAGGCCGACGCTCGCTGTGAAGTCGGCGACCTGGCAGACTCCGGCGGCCGGGGTGAACGGCCCGGGGGCCGCCATCGCGGCCCAGTCGTCGGTGAGGTCGCCGTCCAGCCCGCCGGCGTCGGCACAGCCGGTCAGGGCGGCGCTCGCGACCATCGCGGCGACCAGGAAGCTCATCGCACGGCGCATCGCGGCCTCCCCCAGCCGACGACCGTCGATCCCCGACGGTCCGCCCAGGGTAGCCGAAAATGACCTTCCGGTGACAGACCGCTTTCCCGCCCGTCCGCCCCGCCGATCTTGCCCTAACCGCCCCCGCGGACCTGACAACAGAGGCGACAAGGGGGCCGAAACTGCAAGATCAACGGCGGGACGCGGCGGCGAGGGGGTTGGGGACCGGGGTTCCGGCGGTGCCGGGGGCCGCGGTCGCCGGGTCGGCCGAGAGGTCGACGACCTTGTTGTCGGCGTCCACGTGCACCACCTTCGGGTGGTACGCGCGGGCCTCGGCGTCGTCCATCTGCCCGTACGAGATCAGGATGACCAGGTCACCCGGGTGCACCAGGTGCGCGGCGGCGCCGTTGATACCGATCACGCCGCTGCCTCGCCGGCCCGGGATCACGTACGTCTCCAGCCGGGCGCCGTTTGTGATGTCCACGATCGCGACCTGCTCGCCGGGAAGCAGGTCCGCCGCGTCGAGCAGGTCCTCGTCCACCGTCACCGAGCCGACGTAGTGCAGGTCGGCCTGGGTCACGGTGGCCCGATGGATCTTCGACTTGAGCATGGTCCGCAGCATCGGGGTGCCTTTCCGCATTCGTGGTGGGGTTCAGGGACGCGGCGCGAGGTGGATCGCCGTGTTGTCGATCAGGCGGGTGGCGCCGACCCAGGCCGCGATCAGCAGCCGGGCCGGACCGGCCACCGGGCCGGGTTCCAGCTCGGTGTCGGTGAGCACCAGGTAGTCCAGGCGGGCGTCCGGTACGTCGAAGGCCCGGTGCGCGGCGGCCAGCACGGTACCCGCGTCCTCACCCCGCTCGGCCGCCGCCGCGCCGGCCCGCAACGCGGCCGACAGGCTCAGCGCGGCCCGCCGCTGCTCCGCCGACAGGTACCGGTTACGGCTGGACATGGCCAGCCCGTCCGGCTCCCGTACGGTCGGCACGCCGACGACCTCGGTCGGCACGTCGAGGTCGCGGACCATCCGGCGGACCAGGGTGAGCTGCTGGAAGTCCTTCTCGCCGAAGAAGGCCAGGTCGGGGCGGGTGAGCTGGAGCAGCTTCATGACCACGGTGAGCACGCCGTGGAAGAAGCCGGGACGGCTCAGGCCCTCCAGGTCCTCGCCGAGCGGACCCGGGTCGAGCCGCACCGCCGGGCGGCCCTCCGGGTACATCTCGCTCACCGACGGCGCGAACACCACGTCCACCCCGGCCCGCCGGCAGATCTCCAGGTCGGAGTCGAGCGTGCGCGGATAGCGGTCGAAGTCCTCGTTCGGGCCGAACTGCAGCGGGTTCACGAAGATCGTGACGATGACGTGGCCGGCGCGCTCGCGGGCGGCCCGCAGCAGCGCCTCGTGCCCGGCGTGCAGCGCGCCCATGGTCATCACCACGCCGACCGGGCCGGCCGTCGCCTCGCGGGCCGCCGCCAGCTCCTTGCGCGTGTGCAGCACCTCGGCCATCAGGCCGCCACCTCGATTCCGTCGAGCGCGTTGCGCAGTGCGGCCGCGTCCGCCGGGCGGAGGCGGCCGACCGCGACGGCACGGTCCGCCGTCCGTCGTGCCAACGCCAGATACGCGGGTACTGATTCCGGCGCGGTCCGCGCCAGCCGGTCCAGATGCCGGCGTACGGTGCCCGCGTCGCCCCGCGACACCGGGCCGGTCAGCGCGTCGTCGCCCAGCCGCAGCGCGTTCTCCAGCGCGGCCCGCAGCAGCGGGGCGAGCACTTTCTCCGGCCGTTCCACCCCGGCGTCGCGCAGCCGGTCGGCCGCCTCGTTGACGAGCGTCACCAGATGGTTCGCGCCGTGCGCGAGCGCGGCGTGGTAGAGCGGCCGGTCGTGCTCACCGACCCACTCCGGTACGCCACCCAGGTCGGCCACCAGCCGGGCCGCGAACGGGCGCAGCTCGGTCGGGGCGGTCACCCCGTAGGAGATGCCGGGCAGGCGGGACAGGTCGTCCGGCGTACCGGTGAAGGTCATCGCCGGGTGCAGCGCGAGCGGCCGGGCACCCGCCTCGACGGCCGGGGCCAGCGCGGCGAGCCCGTGCGCGCCGGACGTGTGCGCCACCACCTGGCCGGGGCGCAGCGCGCCGCTCGCGGCCAGGTCCGCGACCACGCCCGCGAGCGCGTCGTCCGGGACCGCGACGATCAGCAGGTCTGCGGCGGCGCGCGCCACGGCGGGCGCGGAACGGTGCGGGGTCTGCGGCAGCAGCAGCGCCAGCCGGGCCGCTGTCGCGCCCGAGGCGCCGGACGCGGCGACCATCCGGTGACCGGCGGCGGCGAGGGCCGCGCCCAGCACGGCGCCGACCCGGCCGGCGCCGAGGACGCCGACGGTGAGGGTACGCGGGAAGACGGGCGGGGCAGCGGTGGCCCGGGGGCGCAGCGGTGCGCTCATGGCAGCGATCCAGTCCTCGAAGGGGGTACCGGTCGATGGCAAGTATGCGCCCGGGTGACAGACCTGAAACAAGAAGGTGTGAAAACCTTCACCGGCCACCGAAGCGGCCGCTGCGGTGGCGGGCAAACCGCCCGATCGGGTACGTCCCGTAGGGTCGGCACGGTGACCTCCCCGCTGCGCTGGCGCGACGCGATGGAGCGGGCGCTGTACGGGCCGGACGGCTTCTTCGTCTCCGGTGCCGGGCCCGCCGCGCACTTCCGGACGAGCGTGCACGCCTCGCCCGTCTTCGCCGCCTGCCTGATGCGGCAGCTCGAAGCGGTGGACGCGGCGCTGGGGCACCCGGCCCGGCTGGACGTGGTGGACGTGGGCGCGGGACGGGGCGAACTGCTCCGGGCGCTGCTGGCACAGGCGGCACCGGAGCTGGCCGCCCGGCTCCACCCGGTAGCCGTGGAACGGTCGGCCCGCCCACCGGACCTGCCGCCGGAGATCGACTGGCAGGCCGACATCCCCGACGGAATAACAGGCCTGCTCCTGGCCACCGAATGGCTGGACAACGTCCCCCTGGACGTGGCAATCCACGCCCAGTCAGGCTGGCGCCTCCTCCTGGTGAACCCGAGAACCGGCGAGGAAACCCCGGGCCCGCCCCCGTCCCCCACCGACACGACTTGGCTGACCCACTGGTGGCCCCCGGCTCCCACCCCGCCCAACGCCCCGATGATCAAGGAGTTTGCGGCGGCGGAGGGCCCGGATCCGGACACGAACTCCTTGATCAACGGCGTCGGTGAGGGCGGGGGTGAGGTCGGAGGGCGGGCGGAGATCGGGGTGGGACGGGATCTGGCCTGGGCGGAGGCTGTGGGGAAGGTTGCGCGCGGGCTGGCGCTGGCGGTGGACTACGGGCATCTGCGGGAGTCGCGTCCGGCTGACGGGACGCTGACCGGGTATCGGGGTGGGCGGCAGGTGCCACCGGTCCCGGACGGGTCGTGCGACGTGACGGCGCACGTCGCCATGGACTCGGTCGCCTCCGCCGGTGAACGGGTCGCGCGGTGCGCGTACTCCCTGGTCTCGCAGCGGGAGGCGCTGCGGGCGCTCGGGGCCGACGGCGGGCGACCGCCGCTGAGCCTGGCCTCCCGTGACCCGGCCGGCTACCTGCGGGCGCTCGCAGCGGCGTCGGCGGCGGCCGAGCTGACCGACGCGGCCGGGCTCGGCGGGCACCTGTGGCTGCGGCAGCCGGTCGGCGTCGCGCTCGACGCGGTCGTGGCACGATGACGGGCATGACCACGGACGCCGCCGACCTCCGCGAGCTGACAGTCGGCACCGGCGCCGGCGGTGAGCAGCTCGGCACCGACATGGTGCTCAACATCGGGCCGCAACACCCCTCGACGCACGGCGTGCTCCGGCTGAAGCTGGTGCTCGACGGGGAGCGGGTGGTCGCCGCCGAGCCGATCGTCGGCTACATGCACCGGGGGGCGGAGAAGCTCTTCGAGGTACGCGACTACCGGCAGATCATCGTGCTGGCGAACCGGCACGACTGGCTGTCGGCGTTCTCCAACGAGCTGGGCGTGGTGCTCGCGGTCGAGCGGCTGCTGGGCATGGAGGTGCCGGAGCGCGCCACCTGGCTGCGGATGGCGCTGGCCGAGCTGAACCGGGTGCTCAACCACCTGATGTTCCTCGGCTCGTACCCGCTGGAGATCGGCGCGATCACGCCGATGTTCTACGCGTTCCGGGAACGGGAGACCATCCAGGCCGTGATGGAGGAGGTCTCCGGCGGCCGGATCCACTACATGTTCAACCGGGTCGGGGGCCTCAAGGAGGAGGTGCCGGCGGGCTGGACCGGGCGCGCCCGCGCCGCCATCGCCGAGGTACGCCGCCGGATGCCCGACCTGGACAACCTGATCCGGCGCAACGAGATCTTCCTGGCCCGTACCGTCGGGGTCGGTGTGCTCTCCGCCGCCGACGCCGCCGCGTTCGGCGCGTCCGGGCCGGTCGCCCGCGCCTCCGGGCTCGACCTCGACCTGCGCCGCGACGAGCCGTACCTGGCCTACGACCAGCTCGACGTGCCGGTGGTGACGAAGACCGCCGGTGACTGCCACGCCCGCTTCGAGGTGCTGCTCGACCAGGTGTACGTCTCGCTCGACCTCGCCGAGCAGTGCCTGGACCGGGTGGACCGGATCAGCGGGCCGGTGAACACACGGCTGCCGAAGGTGTTGAAGGCGCCCGAGGGGCACACGTACGCCTGGACCGAGAACCCGCTCGGCATCAACGGCTACTACCTGGTGTCCCGGGGCGAGAAGACACCGTGGCGGCTCAAGCTGCGCACCGCCTCGTACGCGAACGTGCAGGCGCTGTCGTCGCTGCTGCCCGGCTGTCTGGTGCCGGACCTGATCGCCATTCTCGGCTCGATGTTCTTCGTCGTGGGCGACATCGACAAGTAGTCGCGGCGGCCGTGCTCAGCGGGGCACGGTCAGTGCCAGCGGTCGCCGGTGTCCCGGTACGGCCGGCCGTGTCCACCGTGCTCCGGGTCGCGCCACTCCGGCTCCGGTGGACGCCACTCCGGCTCGGGCTGACGCCACTGCTCCGGCTCGGGCTGACGCCACTGCGATTCGGGCCGGCGCCACTCCGGAGGTGGCTGGCGCCATTCCGCCTGGCCGCTGCGCTGCGTCGGCGGCCGCCACTCGTCCGGCACCGGCACCCCACCGGCCGGCAGCGCCGGGTGGCTCTCCCCGGACCAGCGGGCGTCCGGCCCGCCCGCGTCCGGTCCGCCGCCGCGTACCGAGGCCCACCGGTCCTCGACCCGGTACTCCGTGCCGCCGCCGTCGGCGTGCACGGCGGCCCGCCGTTCCCCGAGCCGGATCTCCCGGCCCGCACCGTCGTCGCGGACCGCGGCCCACCGGTTGCCGGCACGCATCTCGGACCACTGGTCGCCGTCGGTGCCCGCCCGGCCGTCCGGTACGCCCGATGCGGCTGAGGGCCAGTCGCTCGCCGAGCGGCCGGCCCGGTCGTCGCCGCCGCCGGACCAGTGCCGCTGCTCCTCCGCATCCGTCCGCCCCTGGTCGCTCGACCAGCCGCCCCCCGCGGTACGCCCCGACCAGCCCTGGTCCCCGGCGCTACGCCCCGACCAGCCGTGCTCCCCGGCGGCGGCCCGGCCGACACCCGCCCACGGATGCTCGGCACCGGGACGCCCGGGGTCGGTCCACGAGTGCCCGTCGTCGTCGGCACCCCGGCCGCCCTGGTCGGACCCGGCCCGGCGGCCGGACCGGTCGTCCCGGCCCGGGTCGCGGTGTCCCGCGCGCCAGTGGTCGGCCGCCTCCGCGCCGCGGGACCGGTCCTCGTCCGGCCAGCCGCCGCGGAATCCGCCGTACCGGGTGCCGGTCGGTTCACCGCCGCCGACGATCGTGTGCCGGGTGGTGACGTGCACCGTCTCGGTGTGGTGCACCACGCCGACCGGGCGGCTCTCCGGCCGGTCGGCCGGCTCGGACACCCGCGCCGCGCCGTAGACCCCGCTCACCGGCCGGTCCGGACGTGCGGTGGCCCGCGCCGGCTCGGCGTCGAGCCGGCCGGTCCGCGCCGGTTCCGAGTCGTGGTGGCCCGCCCGGGACGGCTCGGAGTCGTAGCGGCCGACTCCGGGCGGCTCGGCGTCGTGGCGGCCGGTCCAGGGCGGCTCGGCGTCGTAGCGGCCGGTACGGGGCGGGTCGGCGTCGTGGTGGCCGGTCCGGGGCGGGTCCGTGTCGTGGTCGGTTCCGTAGCGTCCGCCGGAGTACGCCGGCCGGGGCGGTTCGTCGTCGTCCCGGCCGGCCGGGTGCGCCCGGCCGGCGTCGGACGTGCCGGTCACCGGCACCCGCGCCGCACCACTGGGGCGCTCCGGCGCCGACGCGGAGGTCGACGCCGAGACGGGCGCGGAGGCCAGTCCGGCCGCGGCCGCGTCGAGCCGGTGCCTGATCGCGCCGGCCATCTCCTCGGCCCGGCGTGCCTGGTCGAGCGCCTGGTTGCCGCGCTGGGCGGCGGCCACGATCTCGGCTCGCAGCTCCCGCCGGAGCTGCGCCAACTCCTCGCGCAGTTCCTCGGACGCCACGCCCCCGGAACCGCTCTCCGGGCGCAGCGCGATGGACAGACCGATGAGCACGACGGCGAGGATCGCCAGGACGGCGCCGAACCGGAGCGAGCCGTTGCCGTCGGCGATCAGCAGAATGAGCGCGGCCAGGGGCGCCAGCCCCACACCGACCCAGAACAGGACGGTGAGCAGAGTGGGCGTGCTCTTGTCGGCGGGCGCGACCGAGGCGGGCATGGCTGAGCAGAGTACCGAGAGTTCCACCCGAGGGGAACGGGTCGGCGCCACTCGATCAGCGGCCCGTCGAACCGGGCGGCCGTGCCGCCGGCCGGCACGCGTGGCGCCGGCCGGCGGTGGTGCGTCAGCTGGTGGCCAGCGCCGCGTCGGAGGAGAAGACCAGGCCGACGCTCGCCGAGCCGGTCTTCAGAGCGTTCTTGGTCTGCGGGCCGCCCGCGTCCAGCGAGCTGAACGAACCGGCCTTGAAGTCGTAGACCTCGACCAGGCCGGCCTGGCACTTGGGCCGCTGCGGGCACTCCGGCGGCCCGGCCAGCACGGTGGCCTGCCCGGAACACTTCGCCGCCAGCTCGGAGAGCGTGGACACGTCGTACTTGTCGGCGAACGCCTTGGTCACCGCGAACGCGTTCTGGTCCTGCGCCTGGGACGGCTGGCCGAAGACCAGGCCGGCCTTGTCACCCTCGGTCTTCAGCGCCGCGACCGTCTTGTCCAGCTCCGGCGAGGAGACGGGCTGGGCGTCCTTGCCGTTGGCCTTGGTGTTGAGGAACTCCGCCATGGTGGCGGCGTACTCCGGGACGACTTGGATCTGCCCCTTCTCCAGGGCCGGCTCGTAGAGCTCACGGTTGCCGATGGTCTGCACCTCGACCTCGTAGCCGGCCGCGGTGAGCGCGATCTTGTAGAGCTCGGCGAGGGTCTGGCTCTCGCTGAAGTTGCCGGCGCCGACAGTGATCTGGCCGCCCGGGCCCTTCTCGATCCCGTCGGTCACGCCGTTGGCGGAGGCGAACTCCTGCGCCGCGACCTGGGGCGTCTTGCGGTCGACGTCGACCGCCCGGTTCAGCTGGATCAGCTTCGGGGTGTCGAGCTTCGCGGAGACCTTGTCCAGCGCGGCGACGAGCTGCGGCGTGGCCGCCTTCGCGTTGATCGCCGGGATGACGTTGTCGGTGTTCTGGAGCTTCTTGTCGTCGGTCAGGACGACGAGCTGGTCTCCAGCCACCGGAGCACAGCCCGCCCCCGAGGCGCCCTGCTCGGGCGCGTCGGTGCCGGACGAGCCGGCGTCGCCGCAGCCGGTGAGGAGAACAGCAGCGGTGAGTGCGCCGAGCGCCCCCGCGGCCAATGTCGTACGCGCGCGCATTCAGTGCCCGCCTTCCGTGTCCCGGCGCGGCCCTCTCGGGCCGGCCGCGTGTCCGACGGGCGATCCGGACGGCCACCCGCGACTCCAGCCAATATCCTCCGCACCCGACCGACAAACTCGGAGCGGTTTTCGTCACCCGATCGTCACCGGCGGCTCAACCGCCGGTCGTCGCAGCCGTCGCGCGGCGGTTCGCCCGCCTGCGTACGCGACGCAGCGGGCGCGGCGTCACCGCCCGCTCCACCAGGGCGAGGACCCCCTCGACGAGCAGCGCCAACCCGGCCACCAGGACCCCGCCGGCGATGATCTGACCGCCGCCGGCGGCGATGTCGAGCCCGAATCCGGCCCGGATGATCTGGCCCAGCCCGCCGCCGTTGACGAACGAGGCGAGCGCGGCGGTGGCCACCACCTGCACCGCCGCGGTGCGGAAGCCGGCCGCCAGGTAGGGCACGGCGAGCGGCAGTTCCACCCGGCGCAGCACCTGCCCGCCGGACAGACCCATCCCCCGGGCCGCGTCCCGGGCCTCCGGGTCGGCCTGCCGCACCCCGGTGTACGCGTTCGCCAGCAGCGGCGGGACCGCGAAGACCGCGAGCGCCACCACCACGGCCGGACGGCCGAAGCCGAGGAACGTCAGCGGCAGGATGGTCAGCAGCGCCAGCGTCGGGATCGCCAGAGTGACGTTGGAGACCAGCAGGACCAGCCCGCCGCCCCGGCCGCTGTGCCCGAGCCAGAGCCCGATCGGCCAGGCCACCAGGCAGCCCAGCAGCACCGCCAGCGCCGACATGCTGAGGTGCTCGCCGAGGCGGTCCAGCACGCCGCCGGGGTTGGTCCAGTTCAGCGGGTCGTTCAGCCAGACCACTGCCTGTTCGACGGGGTTCACCGGGCGGACCTCCCGCGCAGCCAGGGGGTGAGCAGGCGTCCGGCGCCCGCCAGCACCAGGTCGAGCACCAGCGCCAACAGAACGCACAGCACCGTGCCGGCCATGATCTGCGCCTTGTAGAAGTTGTTCTGGAAGCCCGCGAAGATGAGCTGGCCGAGCCCGCCCCGGCCGACCACCACCCCGACGGTGACGAGCGCGACAGTCGACACGGTCGCGAGCCGTACGCCGGTGAGGATGCCGGGTAGCGCCAGCGGCAGTTCGATCCGGAACAGCCGGCCCCACCTGCCGTACCCCATGCCCTCGGCGGCCTCGCGCACCTCCGGCGGCACCTGGTTCAGCCCGGCCAGCGCGTTGCGCACGATCACCAGCAACGCGTACAGCGCCACCACGGTGAGCACGGTGATCGCGCCGATGCCCAGGTAGGGCGCGAGGAACGCGAACAACGCCAGCGACGGGACGGTGTAGAGCACCCCGGTCACCGCCAGGATGGGCGCCGACAGCGACCGGAACCAGTACGCGAGCACCGCGAGCGGCAGCGCCACCAGCGCGGCGATCACCACGGCGCGGGCGGTGAGCGAGGTGTGCTCCCGCAGCGCGGCGAGGATCGTGTCAGAGTTGTCCCGCACGTACTGCCAGGAGAACCACGGATTACCCGGGTCGGCCCGGTAGCTCAGGTGGAGGGACACACGTGGACGGTACCCCGGGAAGCGCCGCCGGAGGCGGCGCGGCGTCGATCACGCTGGAGCGCATCCGCAAGCGCTACCCGGACGGCACCGAGGCGGTACGCGAGCTGAGCCTGGAGGTCGCCGCCGGTGAGCTGGTGGTGCTGATCGGCCCGTCCGGCTGCGGCAAGTCGACGGTGCTGCGGATGATCAACCGGCTGATCGAGCCGACCGACGGGCGCATCCTGCTCGGCGACGACGACGTGACCCGCGTCGATCCGGTGGCGTTGCGCCGCCGCATCGGCTACGTCATCCAGAACGTCGGCCTGTTCCCGCACCAGACCGTCGCCGCGAACGTCGCGACAGTGCCGGGGCTGCTGGGCTGGCCGAAGCAGCGGACCCGGGACCGGGTCGGCGAACTGCTGGAACTCGTCGGTCTCGATCCGGCCCAGTTCGGTCGGCGCTACCCGCACGAGCTGTCCGGCGGGCAGCGGCAACGGGTGGGTGTGGCCCGCGCGCTCGCCGCCGACCCGGTGGTGCTGCTGATGGACGAGCCGTTCTCCGCGGTGGACCCGATCGTCCGGACCCGCCTGCAGGAGGAGTTCCTGCGGTTGCAGGCCGAGGTGCGCAAGACGATCGTGCTGGTCACCCACGACCTCGACGAGGCGGTCCGGCTGGGCGACCGGATCGCGGTGCTGTCCGAGGGCGGCCGGCTGGAGCAGTACGACGCACCCGCCGCGCTGCTCGGCTCGCCCGCCTCGGACTTCGTCCGCGAGTTCGTCGGCGCCGACCGGGGCATCCGGCGTCTCGCCGTGACCCCGGTGACCCGCGCGGTGCTCGACCCGCTCCCGGCCGGCGGCGGCAGCGGCCTGCCCACTGTGGCGCTCGGCGACTCGGCGTACGACGCGCTCGGCGCGCTGCTCGCCTCCGGCGCGGAGCACGCGGTGGTCACCGAGGAGGGCCGGGCGGTGGGACTGCTCGCCCGGACCCGGCTGCTGACGCTGGGTGCCGTGGACTGAGGTCAGGCCCGGCCGCCGAGGCTGGCCAGGCCGACGATCCAGCCGGCGAAGAACCCGTACGTGACGCCGGTGCTGGCCGCCTGGAACGCGGCGAACAGCGAGCCGTGCGGACCGAGGAGCGTGGCGAGCAGGGCACTGAGCCCGCCCGCGAGCGCGTACGCGCCCCAGCCGGAGAGGAACTGGCTGCCGGAGGACGTCACCCGGTCGACCTGCGGGCCGGGCAGCAGGTACAGCAGCGCCGCGGCCAGCACGAGCAGCAGGATCGCCCGTAGGTTGGTGGCGAACACGCCCTCGTCGGCCTGCCACCGCCAGGACGGCCAGGCGAGCAGCCGCAGGAACCAGCCGCCGGCACCGGTCGGGTCGGTGCCGCGCTGCGCCCAGTCCACGTACATCGGACTGCCGCCGACGGCGACGAGCAGGAACGCGGCGAGCGTGCCGGTGCCGGCGGCCGTGCCGTACCGGGAGACGGTGCGGGGGCGGTTGCTCAAGGCCATGCGGCGGTCAGTTCCCGGCCGGTCCCGCCGGGCAAACCTGCGTAACCGGTCGGCCGCCGCCCCCCGGCGGGCCGTCATCGACCTCAGTGCTTCATCAGGTAGTCGATGAAGGCGGCGCGCAGCAGCGGCGCGGACTCGTCGTAGCCGTGCCCGGTCAGCTCACGCCAGAGCGCGTTCGCCTCGTCGATGGTCGGGCCGATCGAGTTCGGCGCGCCGTCCAGCGCGGCGGCCTCGTCGGCGTTGGGCAGGTGCCGCAGGACCGACCAGAAGAACTTCACGTCGCGGCGCTCGCGCGCCAGGTCGAACGCCTGCTCGCGCAACTCCTCGGTGGAGAGCTTGTCGAGCTCGTCGAAGGTGCGGCCGCCGGGGGCAGGAGTCTCGCTCATGCCGCCGAGCCTAACCGGCGAGATCAGCTTCGGCGCGCCCGACGCACGGCCGCCACCATGGTCAGCGCTCGTCGGCGTCCCAGCGCCGGGGCTCGCTGTCCCAGCGCGGGGCCTCCCACGCCTGGACCGGGGAGTCGTCCTGGCGTACCGGCAGGACCGACGGCCAGGCGTCGGCCGGCTCGGGCGGCGGAGTCATCGTCCAGCCGCCGCTCAACGCGCCGTCCCGGGTCGGGCGGATCGGGGCGGTTTCGCCCGCCGGCGCCGGACGGGGACGGCCGAACGTCTCGACCAGCCGGGTGACGAGCAGCCCGGCGCCGAGCACGGTGCCGCCGAGCGCCCACCGGCTGACCGTCCAGCCGTACGGCACGGTCCACGCCAGGAACACCACCACGAGGCAGACCGCGAACAGCGTGCCGAAGATCCCGCCGCGCCGCCCGTACGCGCTGGTGCCGGCGAGCATGACCGTGCCGACCGCCAGCACGGTCCAGTCCAGGCCGGTGCCGGGCGCGACCTCGCCGTCCCCGTTCGCCGCGATCAGCACGCCGCCGAGCATCGCCAGCACCGTGGACCCGGCGAGCGCCAGCGCGGTCACCGTGGCGGCCACCGCGCCGCGCCGCCGGGCCGGGTCGGCGACCGGGCGGAACCGGCCGATCATCCGGCGTACCGGTTTCATCGCGGCGAACAGGCCACCGAGGACTGCGATCGCGGCGAAGCCGACGAAGAAGTAGAGCGCACTGCGGCTCGGGTCGTAGTAACCCTGCACCGTCACCGGACCAGTCCGCTGTTCCAGGTGGACGATCACGCCGGCCGCCCCGGCCAGGCTCGCCGCCCAGCCTGGTACGTGCAGCACCACCACGGCCAGGGCGAGCGCCAGCCCGGCCGCCGCCGCCACCGCCAGCGCCGGCAGCAGCGCCTCCCGCATGCCCCGGTCGCCCTGCTCGGCGAAGTGCAGCGCGGCGGCCAGCGCCACCGGGCCGATCGCCAGGTTCACCGCGCCGGCCCGCAGGCTCAGGCCGGCGGCGAGCGTGAGCAGGCCCAGCGCGGCCACGTCGACGAGCAGGGCCTTCAGCGCACCGCCGCGCAGCGCGTCCGCGTCCTCCCGCCACAGCAGCCAGGCCATCGTCACCAGCCCGGCGAGCAGCACGAACTCCCAGATCACGTGCACCGCGATCCGGTCCCGGCCGGGTTCGCCATGCGCCGGGTCGTCGAAGACGTTCTCCAGTACGGCAGCGGGCACCCCGGACGACGTCTCCGGCGGCGCTGTCCGGCCCGCATCGTCGTACGCCATTGGCTCGCGCCTCCCCAGGTGGCCGCGACCGGCCCACGGGCGGGCGGACCGGTGGCGGCCGTCGCTCTCCGGTAGCCAGGGACGGTACCGCCGGGCCGGGGTGGGGGGAACCCTCAGAGACGGCCGTGGGGCGTCTCCCGGTCGCCCGGCGCGCGGTCCTCGTCGTCCTCCTGCTCGGGGACGCGGCAGGAGCGTTCCAGCCAGAGCGCGGCCGCGACCAGCGCCAGCGCGGCGATCAGGCCGCCGAGCGCGGCGGGGCGGTCACCCGCCGCCGCGTTCGTCCGCTCCACGAAGAGCCAGCCGGTCAGCCCGGCGTAGAAGCCGGCGAAGATGGCTCCGGCCAGCGCGGACGCCTTGGCCAGCACCACGAACCGGGCGACCAGCAGCGGGTTCACCGGCTCCCGGCCGGGCCGCCGTTCGATCCGGCTCCGGGTGTTCACCGCCGCGTAGCCTTCCAGCACGGCGAGGCCGGCCAGCGTGATCACCGGCAGCCAGGGCAGATCGGGCGCGAAGTCGTAGTAGAAGCCGCTGATCAGCAGCCAGGCCACTGCGGCGGCGGCCAGGCCGGCCACGACGAGCGTGGAGGCCCGGGTCGGCCCCATCCGGAAGCGGTCGGGCCCCTGCGGGGAGCGATCGGTGCTCACCGCACCTCCTCCACTAGCCGCTGCCGGGCCACGATCCTCCGGGTCATGTGTCCGACTCTAGCGTCAGTTCGGGCCGCGGGCTCAGTTCCAGGGCGTCCCCGGCGAGCGGCTCGGCGTTGAGCAGGTCGGTCAGCCAGCCGTGCCCGGGCAGCCGGCCGTGCGGCTCGATGTCGATCCACGGGCGCAGCACGAAGGCGCGCAGGTGGGCCCGGGGGTGCGGCAGCGTCAGCTCGGGATCGTCGCGCAGCACCGGCTCACCCTCGGAGTCCCAGACCGCGATCACGTCCACGTCCAGCGTGCGCGGCCCGTACCGTCGTCGCGGGTCGCGGGCGCGCCCGGCCGCCGCCTCCGCGGTCCGGGCGCGGGCCAGCCAGTCCTCCGGCGTCGCCGCCGGGTCCGCGGCCATCACCGCCGCGTTCAGGTACGCGGGCTGGTCGGCGTCCCCCCATGGTGGAGTCTCGTAGACGCCGGAGACCACCAGCACCCGGTCGCCGAGCGCGGCCACCACGCCGCGCAGGTGGCCGAGGCGGTCGCCCAGGTTGCTGCCGATCGACAGCACGGCCCGGGTCATCGGGTACGCCGCATCGTGACCGCGACGTCCCGAAAGGCGTGCGGAATCGGGGCCTCCGGCTTGTGCACCGTCACCGCCGCGGCGGCCACCAGCGGCTCGGCCAGGCAGACCGCGAGCAGCCGGTCGGCGAGCGTCTCGATCAGGTTCACCGGCTCGCCGGTGATCACCGCGACCAGGCGTTCGGCCAGTTCGCCGTAGTGGACGGTGTCGGTCACCTCGTCCGAGCGCGCGGCCGGTCCCAGGTCCAGTTCGAGCACCGCGTCGACCACGAACTCCTGCCCCTGGGCGCGCTCGAAGTCGTAGACGCCGTGCCGGCCGTGCGCGCGCAGGCCGGTCAGCTCGATCCGGTCGGTCATCGGTCGCCTCCGCTCGTGCCGGTGGCCGCTTCCGTCGGCCGTCTGCCGCCGGTCGGCGTTTCTGTCCGCGGCGCGGTCGCGGGCCGCGCGCCGGTCGCGGCGGCGAGCCGGGGGCTGCCGGTGGCGCGCCAGACGGCGAGCGCGTCGGCGGTGTCGCGGACCTCGTGCACGCGTACCCCCCAGGCGCCGGCCGCGACGGCGAGCACGCTCGTCGCGACGGTCGCGGCCTCCCGTCCGGCGGTGGGCCGGGGTTCGCCGGCCGGGTCGGCGAGCAGCCTGCCCAGATAGGACTTGCGGCTGGCGCCGAACAGCACCGGGAAGCCAAGGGCGACCAGCTCGGGCAGGCGGGCGCTCAGCGCCCAGTTGTGCGCGGCGGTCTTCGCGAAACCCAGGCCCGGGTCGACGATGATCCGGTCGGCGGCCACCCCGGCGGCGAGCGCGGCGTCGACGCGCCGGCTCAGCTCGTCCCGGACCTCGGCCACCACGTCGGTGTACGTGGCCAGCTCACGCATCCCCCGCGAGTGCCCCCGCCAGTGCATGAGCACCCAGGGGCAGCCGGCGTCGCGGACCACCTGGGCCATGTCCGGGTCGGCGAGGCCGCCGGAGACGTCGTTGACCACGTACGCGCCGGCGGCGAGGACGGCCGCGGCGACCCGGGCGCGGCTGGTGTCGATGCTGACCCGGATGCCGGCGGCGCTCAGCTCGCGGACCACCGGCAGCACCCGGGCGGTCTCCGTCTCCGCGTCGACCCGGTCGGCGCCGGGCCGGGTGGACTCGCCACCCACGTCGATCAGATCGGCGCCGTCGGCGCGCAGTCGCACCCCGTGTGCGACGGCCGCGTCCAGATCGGCGTATCTGCCGCCGTCGGAGAAGGAGTCGGGCGTGACGTTGAGGACGCCCATCACCACCGGGGTCTCCGCCCGTACCAGATCGGTCACGGACCCGACAGTACCGTTCGCCGGCCGGGCTTCCGGCCACCGGGCGAGCGCGCGACGCGGCACCCCTGACGTGCGCATTGGAACAGGTGTACGATCGGTCATCCGGGCCGTCGGGGGTCGACTCTTCACGGCTTGTCGCAAAGGTGGCCGGGCCGTACGCTTTGGAATTGCCCAGCATCGAGATGGCGAAGCCTGGAGGGAGGGCCGAAGCGGGAAGAATCCCCCCAAAACTCACCACTCTACGTGGTGGGTGACTGACTCAGCGTCGACGGCGCTGTCTCTGACGAGCACCATCCCGCCAGGCTTGCCTACTTGCACCAACGCGGCGCCGCCGGCCGCGACCTTGGGGAGGTTTCCAGTGATCGCCATCGAGCTCATGGCAACGGCGTCCAGTGCCGTGGACCACGCGCTCCACACCCTGGCGTCGACTCCACTCGCCGAGCCGGCCCCGAAGGGCATCGACACCGACAACGTCGTCACCTTCTTCGCCAGCAAGATCGCACCGATCCTGCTCGCGGTCCTCGGGGTGATCTTCATCGGCCGGGCCAGCCGGGGCGAGATCTCGAAGGTGCTGACCAGCTCGGCCATCGCCATCATCGGCCTGGCCTTCATCGCCGGAGCGGCAACACTCTTCTTCGTCGGCGACTACCTGATCAACCTGATCTTCGAGTAGGGCGCTGGGCGACGATGCGGCTGCGCACCGACGACGACATCTACCGGGCACGCCTCGTCTACCTGGGGCCGCCCGGGTACACCCTTCCCGTTCACCTGCCGTACGCCCAGTACGGCCTGTTCATGCTGCTCGTACCCCTCTACATGTTCATCCACTGGTTGTTCACGCTCCAGGTCGAACTGTTCCCCGCCTGGGAGATCTCGCTGGCGATCGTGACGACCTCGTTCATCTTCCGGTACGTCGACCCGGACCGGCCCGCGCGCATGGTCATCCGGACCGCGCTGACCGACTGGCGACGCACCCGGGAACCGGCCACCGAGCAGCGGGATCCGCGGCTCGTCGCGAGCCGGATCAGGATCCGGGAGGAACTGGCATGACCGGGCGTACGACAACCGTGCAGACGAACGACGCGGGTGAGGCGGTCGCATGAGTCGCTCTTCCACGCCGGGTTCCCCGGCCGGGCGTCCGGCCGGGCCGACCGGTAACCGTGCGCGATCGTTCGACTACCCACCGGACGAGGACCTGGACGAGGTCGTCCTGGACAGTGCGCTCGTCACCAGCCCCGGGCACGGTCGCGTCGGCGTCTTCCAGCCGCCGCGACCGCTCAGCCCGCGTGAACCGGTACGCCCCGACGGCGACATCGACTCGCCCTTCCTCGACCTGTTCGGCGGCGCGCAGCCCCGGCGGCGTCCCGCCGCGTCCACGCCGCCGGCACCGGTCGAGCCGGTGGTGGCGCCGCCCCGCCGCGGGGTCGGCCGCGAACCCCTGCCGATCCCGCACCAGCCCGCCGTGCCGGTCGAGCCGGCGCCCCGGGCCGAACCGGAACCACCGGCCCGCGAGCAGGCCCCCGGGGTACGCGCGGTCGGGCGTCCCCGGCCCGAGCCCGTGCACGCCGCGCCGCTGCCGGTCGAGCCGCCCCTGCCCGACCCGCCCGCCGCGCTCGCCCCGCCGCCGTCGCGCAGCCGGGTGCCGCAGCAGGCCGGTGACCGGCTGCCCGCGCTCCGGCCCCCGGCCGAGCCCGAGCCGGCGCTACCGCCGCCCCCGCCGATCCACGCCCCCGCGCCCCCGCCTGCTCCCACCGACAACCGGGAGCCGGATCCCGCTCCGGCCGACCCGCCCGCGGCCGGAGCGGCGCCGTCGCGCGAGGTCGGCCGTCCGGCCCACCGTGAGGTGGCGCCGCCCCGGCAGCGCACGCCGGAGCGCCGGAACCGGCCCACCAAGCCGGTCCGGGTCCGCGCCCCGAAAATCAAGTTCGGCGACCGGGATCCGTCGGTCGAGCTGGCCGTCACCGAGATCGCCGGCCACCTCACCTTCACCCCGAACACGGTCACCGCCTGGTACTGGCTGCCCGAGGTGCGGTGGGCGTTCCGGCCGGACGCCGAACGCGAGGCACTGCTCTCGGCGATCTCCGAGCAGTACGCCGGGCTCGCCGGGTTCCGGCTGCACCTGCGCCGCACCACCCGGCCCTTCCCCGCCGACGAGTGGGCCCGCACCATCGACGCGCACACCACCGCCCCACTGCCCGACGTACCCGGCACCACCGGCTGGGCCGACCACCTGGTCGCCGCCCAGCGGCACCTGATGGCGGTCAACCACGCCGAGGGCCAGACCTACCTCGGTGTCACGTTCGCCCGCCGGTCACTCGGCGACTCGCTCACCGAACGCCTGCTGCGCACGTTCGGCCGGGGCACCGCCGACGGCGAGCGGCGCCGGCTGAGCCGCACCGTCGAGCAGTTCGACGAGGTCCTCGGCGCGTTCGGCATGCGCGGGCGGCGGGTCACCGCGCCCGAACTGGAGTGGCTGCTCTACCGCTCGGTGGCGCTGTGCATGGCGCCGCCCGGCGTCCTGTCCCCGATCACCGACGGCCGGTGGGAACGCGGCGACCTGCTCGCCCTCACCGAGCAGGTCGAGCGCTACCGCACCCCGTACGGCTCGACGGTGAAACTGGTCAACCGGATGACCGGCGAGGAACGCCACGTCGCAGTGCTCGCGGTCGGCCGGATGGAACCGCTGGAGATCCCCGAGCGGCACGAGCCCTGGCTGCACTTCCACGAGCGGCTGCCGTGGCCGATGGAGCTGTCCACCCGGGTCGACATCCTCGGCCCCAACGACTCCTTCCGGAACCTCGAACACCGGCTGCGGATGATCCGCTCGCAGCAGCTCGACTACGCCGAGCACGGCATCGACGCGCCGCCGGAGCTGGAACGACTGGCCAAACGCGCGCTGGTGATCGGCGACGAGATGACCACCGGCCTGCCCGTCGACTCGGCCCGGGCACACGGCTGGCACCGGATCGCGGTCGGCGGCCGTACCCGGGATGAGTGCCTGGAACGGGCCCGGCGGCTCATCCAGCTCTACTCCCGCGAGCTGCGCATCTCGCTCCAGCACCCGAAGAACCAGGACTGGCTGGCCCGCGAGTTCATCCCCGGCGAGCCGATCGCCAACACCGGCTACGTCCGGCGGATGCCCGTCAACCTGCTCGCCGCCGCGCTGCCGCAGGCCGCGTCCACAGTGGGTGACCGGCGCGGCGACCTGATCGGACGGACCGCCGGCACCTGCCGCCGCCCCGTCTTCCTCGACCTGCACTTCCCGATGGAGGTACGCGAGCGCTCCGGCCTCGCCGTCTTCGTCGCCGAACCGGGCGGTGGCAAGTCGACGCTGCTCGGCGCGCTCGGCTACCTGGCCGCACGCCGCGGCGTGCAGGTGACGCTGCTCGACCCGTCCGGCCCGCTGGCCCGGCTCTGCGCCATGCCCGAGTTGGCCCCGTACTCGCGGGTGCTCAACCTGACTGGCTCGGAACAGGGCACACTCGCGCCGTACGCGCTGATCCCGACGCCGCTGCGCAGCGAGTTCGGCGCCGGGGCGGCGGGCGACCGCGAATTCGAGATCGGCGTGTCGAACGCCCGCGCCGAGCGCCGGATGCTGGTGCAGGACATCTGCATGATGCTGGTGCCGCCGCAGGTCGCCCGGGAGGCGTCCACCGCCACGCTGTTCCGGCACGCCGTACGCCAGGTGCCGGCCGAGGAGACCTCCACGCTCGACGACGTGGTCACCTGCCTCCAGGGGCTCGACGACGACGCCGGTCGCGAACTGGCCCACCTACTGCTCGACACCGCCGAGATGCCGCTGGCCATGCTCTTCTTCGGCCGGCCGCCGGACGGGCTGCTCGGCGCCGACGCCGCGCTCACCGTCATCACCATGGCCGGTCTGCGGCTCCCCGACCTGAAGATCGAGCGGGAGTACTGGTCGGCCGAGGAGGCGCTCGCGCTGCCGATGCTGCACACCGCGCACCGGCTCGCCGTGCGCCGCTGCTACGGCGGGTCGATGTCCTCCCGGAAACTCGTCGGCCTCGACGAGGCGCACTTCATGGAGGGCTGGCGGTCCGGGCGGTCGTTCCTGGTCCGGCTCGCCCGCGACTCCCGTAAGTGGAACCTCGCGGCGCTCGTCGCCTCACAGAACCCGAAGGACATCCTCGGCCTCGACGTGCAGAACCTCGTCTCCACCGTCTTCGTCGGCCGGATCGCCGAGGACAGCGAGATCGCCTCCGAGGCGCTGCGCCTGCTGCGGGTGCCCGTCGACGACGGGTACGAGGCCACACTCGCCTCGCTCTCCCAGGCGGACAGCGGATCGGCCAACCGGCTCGGCTTCCGCGAGTTCGTCATGCGCGACGTCGACGGGCGCGTGCAGAAGGTCCGGGTCGACGTGTCGTACGTCGACGGGCTGCTGGAGCACCTGGACACCACCCCCGCCGCGGTCGCCCAGGCCGCCGGGATACTGCCGACCGTCCTGGCTGACCTGGAGGCGTGACATGGTGAGGGCCCGGGCACGGATCGCGGCGCTCCTCCTCGCGCTCGGCGTACTCGCCGGGGCCACGATCTCCTGGCCGGTGATCGGGGCGGCCACACCCGCGTACGCCGCCGCGCCGGTCACCCAGGCGCGCGCCGAGCTGTGCACCACCAAGGAGTGGCAGGCCGACTTCCGGTCCTGCGTCGGCAGGCTCAAGGCCGTCAGCGAGGACCAGGTCGAGTGCCGCAACGCGCCGGTGCCCGCCGCACCGGACTCGGGCCTGGCCGGCTGGTTCGCGTCCCGGCCCGACTCGGCGAAGGAGCCCGGCCCGAAGGGTCTCTACAGCGACTACGGGTACGCCGGATACAGCTACAACACGTACGACATCGACGGCGGCTGCGCCTCCTCGGTCCTGCATCCGGACTACCGCTTCACCACGATGGTCGCCAACGGCGAGTTCATGTTCGCCAACGCGGTGATCGGCGCCTCGAACGCGCTGCGTGAGCGGGCCTGGGATCCGCGGACGATGTGGAGCTGGGCCGACCCGCTCGTGGAGCAGGCCACGAAGGCCGTCTACCAGAAGGTGTTCAGCGTCTTCGGCATCGTCACCGTCTGCGTGGTCGGTCTCTACCTGCTCTGGCGGTCCCGCCAGTCGGACATGAGCAACGCGATGACCACGGCCGGGTGGGCGCTGCTGGTGATGGTGGCGGTGACCGCGCTGGCCGCCTGGCCGGTCAAGTCCGCGAACATCGCCGACAGCACGCTGATCACCACGCTCGGCGTCGTGCACGACGCGGTCGGTCCCTCGTCCAAGACCATCCCGCCGGACAAGTGCGCACTGCCGAACCCGAGCGCCTGTGTCGACAAGCGGCTACCCGCTGTGCGCGCGAGCGACACCGCCACCGAGACGATGCTCTACCGGAACTGGCTGCGTGGTGTGCTCGGCTCGGCGGACAGCGAGACCGCGAAGAAGTACGGCCAAGCACTCTACGACGCGAAGTCGCTGACCTGGGACGAGGCCGAGTCGATCCGGTCGAACCCGGCCACTCGGGACGTGGTCATCAAGGCCAAGCAGCAGCAGTGGGCCAAGGTCGCCGAGCAGATCAAGACCGAGGACCCGGAGGCTTACGAGTATCTCCAGGGCACCCGGGACATGGACCGGATCGGCGCCGGGTTCATCGCGGTGCTGGCCTCGGTGCTGTTCGCGATGTTCGACCTCACCGCCTCGCTGCTGGTGCTGCTCGGCTTCCTGATCTTCCGCTGGGCGGTGATCGCCGCGCCGATTCTCGGCACGGTCGGCCTGATGCGCCCGGCCAGCGCCGGCCTCCGGCGGTTGGCGAACGCGGTGGTCGCCGCGGTCTTCAACATCGCCATCTTCGGTACCGGAGCGGCCATCTACCTCTTCGCCGTCGACCTGATCATGAACACCGCCACGCTTCCCGGCTGGCTCCAGGTGGTGCTGGTCTGGCTCTGCGGGGTGGTCGGCTGGTTGCTGCTGCGGCCGTACCGCCGGATCACCCAGCTCGGCGGCAAGGACAGCAGCGAAGCGGTCAGCTCGGCCGGTTCCTGGCACCGGCGGTTCTTCAGGGACATGCGGATCGCCGCCCGGCTGGACGTGGCCGAGCCCGGCGGCACCAACGAACCGGCGATCGGCAAGCGTCGCACCGTGACTGCGGACCAGCGCAGCCTCCGGCCGGAGGCCCGGCACGAGGATCCGGCGCACAGCGCCACTCCCGCCGAACGGGAACGGCCGGACGGGCGGGAACGGCCGGAGGAGACGCCCGCGACCGCACGCCCCGCCGGCACGCCCCGCCCCCGGCGCGCACCGTCGACCTGGACCGATCCGGACGTGCCGGAGGAGACGCCCTCCTACGCCGTCTACCGGCCGGACTCGGCGGGCCGCAGCGCCTCCCCGGCGCGGCCGGCGCCGCGCATCCGCTCCGAGGCCCGGTGAGTCCGGTGCGACGCGCGCTGGAATTCCTCTTCACCCGGGTTCTCCGGTCCCGGATCGGTGTCGCTCTCGTGATCGCCGTGCTGGTCTTCGGCGTGATCGGCGCGGCCCGCCTCGTCGCCGGCCCTGGCGAATCCGGTCTCGGCCTCACCAGCCGCCCCACCCAGCCGATCAGCACCGCGGACCCGGAGGCCGGCGACGACGGCGTGCTGGCCAGCCCACCGGCCGCTGTCGCCCCGAGGACCCGGCCGGGCGAGGACACGCCGGAGCAGGTCGCCGGGCGGTTCACCACCGCGTGGTTGAGCGGCCCGGGCAGCAGCGGCGACGTCTGGCAGGCCCGCCTGCGGCCGCTCTCCACCCCGGCGCTGGCCGAGAAGATGACAGGCGCCGACCCGGAGACCGTGCCCGCACGGAGGACGACGGGCGCCCCGACGCTCCGGCCCCGCACCGAGTCCTTCGTGGAAGCGCTGGTTCCGCTGGACAACGGCACGCTCCGGCTCGAACTCGTCGCACCGGACGGGCCCTGGCTGGTGGACGCGATCGACTGGGAGCGGTCGTGACCGCCGGTCCGGCCGTCTCCGGACAGATCCGGCGGAAGCTGCGGCTGGGCATGATCGCCACCGCCGTCACGAGCGTGCTCGCCCTGCTCTGCTGCGTCGGCGGGGCCGGTGCCTTCCTCCTCACCGAACTGGGCGGCGACGAGGACGACCCGAAGCTCGCGGCCCTGAACTGCGACCCGGCCTACCAGGTTGACCTGACCGGCGACATGCCGCGCTTCGCCGAGTACGGCGAACGCCAGCTGCGCAACGCCGCGGTCATCATCAAGGTCGGCCAGGACATGAAGCTCCCCGCTCGCGGCTGGGTGATCGCGCTGGCCACCGCGATGCAGGAATCAGCGCTGCGCAACCTCGCGAACAGCACCGTCCCGGCGTCGCTCGCGCTGCCGCACGAGGGAGTGGGCGCCGACCACGACTCGCTCGGCCTGTTCCAGCAGCGGCCCGGGTGGGGCAGTGTCGAGCAGCGGATGACGCCCTCGTACGCGGCCCGCAAGTTCTACCAGAAGATGGAGAAGGTGCCGAACTGGCAGCAGCGCCCGCTCACAGTGGTCGCCCAACAGGTCCAGGTCAGCGCCTACCCCGACGCCTACGCCAAGCACGAGGAACTGGCCGGGCGCATCGTCGACGCGCTGGCCGGCGGTGCCGCCCGGACCGTGGAGATCGCCGGCAAGGCGGTGTGCGACGCCGCCGCCGGCGACCGGATCGCAGCCTCCGGCTGGACCGCGCCGCTGCCAGGCGGCGTGGTCTCCGGCTTCCGCACCACGGCCCGTCCCAGCCATCACGGCGTGGACCTGGCCGCCTCGAAGGGCACCCCGATCCACGCCGCCTCGGCGGGCCGGGTACTGGTGGCCCGCTGCGACCCCGACCGCTCCGGGCGGCGGGACTGCGACCGGGACGGCTGGCCGAACAAGGGTGGCTGCGGATGGTTCGTGGACATCCTGCACGCCGGCGGGTTCATCACCCGCTACTGCCACATGGTCGAACGACCCCGCGTGGTGCCGGGGCAGGCGGTCGAGGCGGGCGAGGTCATCGGGTTCGCCGGCAGCAGCGGCAACTCGTCCGGTCCCCACCTGCACTTCGAGGTGCACAAGGACGGCGACCGGTCCAGCAACGGGGCGGAGAACCCGGTTCCCTTCATGCGCAAGCGGGGCGCGCCCCTCGGCGAGACCGAGTGAGGCCGCGCGGATGAGCAACCCCCTGCCCGACCCGTTCGCCGACCGGCCGGACTGGGCGCCGCTGCCGCCCCGGCCGGTGGAGACCGTGCCCGCCACCGGCGGGACCGAACTGCGCGGCCGCCGCGTGCTGGTCGGCCTGCCCGGTCTCGGCTGGCGTGGCGACCTGCGGGCCGACGAGCGGGTGGTGCAGGGCAGCCGCACCTACGTACCGGTGATCCCGGAACACGAGTGGTACCGGGCCGAGGCCGAGCAGGTGGAGGTGTTCGCGCCGCTGGTGCCCGTGGAACGGGTCTGGGTGGAGACCATCGGCGAACGGCGTCCGGCGACTGAATCGACGACCACCTCGGGACTCCGGCTGGTCTCGCTGGACGTGCCGGAACGCCGGCCGCCCACGCCGGTGTTCGAGGCGGACGCGGTGACCGGGCGACGCGTGGTGCACGTGGACGACGGCGTGGAGCGACGCGACCTGCGCGCCGTCACCGAGACCTACTCCGGCGCGGACGGCGACATCTGTGTGCGGGTGGCCCCCGAGCTGGAGTGGTACCGGTGGGCCTGGCGCGGGCAGGCGCCGACCACGTTGGAGGTGCCGGTGCACCTGCTCTGGCTCGAGTAGTCGTGTCAAGCAGCGCGTTGTGCCGAGCAGACGCCCCACCCGTCCTCGCGTCTCGTCTCGAAACGCCACCGCTGTCGATCGCTCTGTGCGATGCCCTCGACGGAGGCGGAGATGATGAGTTCGACCTCGATCACCGCGGAGTCGCCGGACTGCTGGACGGCCAGCGGGCCCCAGCTCACCGAGATCGTCGTGTTGAAGCGCTGCTCCCGGGCTAAAAGGTCGTCGCGAAGCGCTCGCACTGCGTCCAGGCTGGCCTGCCTTGCGCAGGTGAACTCCTGCGCTTTCGTGTCATTACGATCGTCTAGGAAGGCTTGGATGTAGCTGGCAACGACGACGTCGGGGGCGCTTCGGTCCGGGGCGGTAGCGCGGTCGTACAGCACGAACCCGGCCACCCCGCCGACAGTGCACAGCACCGCCAGCACTCCCGCGACGACCGCGAGCACCGTGCGGACCGGGCGCTTGGGGCGTACCGGGGCGGGAGCGGGCGCGGGGGGCGCCAACTGCTCCGGCGGGGTCCGCTGCGCCGGTACTCGGGACACCTGGGAACCGGCGGGGGGCTGCACTGATTCCACCTCCTGAGGCTATCGGCTGCGCCTCGCGTACCCAATGCCTGGAAGCGGTGGATCGTGGCGAACCGCCGGGCGGGCGCCGACCGGCGGCGGGGTGAGGCTGCTCACCGCCGACCAGTTCACCGCGCCGACCGACATCCCGGTGGAGGGCCGCCGCCTGGGTTACCGTCTCTCCTCGGGGAGGACATGTCGGCCTCGGAAAGAGAGGTGGACGCGGTGGCGACTCCGAAGGCGCGCGCCGGCCGGGCCGCCGCGCTGCACCGTCGGGCCGAGGCCGCCGCCACAGCCGCGGCGGGCATCCTCGACGAGATCCGGCCCGCGCCGGCCGACCATCACCGGCAGTACGAGCTGGCCGAGCGCCTGCGGACGGCAGCCGACGTGGCGGCGCCGGGTTGGGCCGGCGGGTCGCTGGAGTCGCTGACCGCGACGACGCCGCCCGGTGACGGCCTGCCGCCGCTGGTCCGGGTGGGCACCGCCGCGCCGCTCGACGACGCCCGCTTCCCCGCGCTGGTGCCGCTGCTCGGCAGCTGCCATGTGACTCTCGATGCGGACGCCTCCGACGCCCGGGTGGCCGGGCTGCTCCGCGCGCTGCTGCTGCGCGTCTTCGCCGCCACGCCGGCGGGCGCGCTGCTGGCGCGTGCGGTCGACGGCGGTTCCGGTGAGACCTTCGCCGGGTACGCGCCGCTCGCCGACGCCGGCCTGCTGCCGCCGCCCGCCACCGATCTCACCGGGATGCGTGCGGTGCTGGCCGAGGCGGAGCAGTGGGTGGCTGCCGGGACGGCCCGGCAGCGCGGGCACGACCGGACGCTGCTGCTCGTGGTCGCCGCGCTGCCGGACGGTACGACCACCGCGGACCTGGACCGGCTCGCCGGGCTGGCCGAGGGCGGGCCACGTGCCGGGCTGCATCTGGTGCTCGCCGGCTGGCCGGACGGCAGTCCTCTGCCACGCGCCACGGCGGTCACGGTCCGCACCGCGTACGCGCTGGTCGCTGACCCGCCCGGCGTGGGCTTCGGCAGTCCCGGCGCCGAACCGCCGGGCGGGTTGAACTCGCCCGTGTTCCTCGACGAGGATCCGCCCGCCGACCTGGTCGCGGAGGTGTGCGCCCGGCTGGTCCGGCAGATCGAGGACGGCTCCCGCCTGTCCCTGGGCGATCTGCTGCCGGCCGACGGTTTCTGGGCGGCCGGCTCGGCGGACGGGCTGAGCACCACTGTTGGTGACGCCGCGGGGCGCCCGGTCAGCCTGGGCTTCACCGAGCTGACCCCGCACTGGCTGGTCAGCGGCCGGGGCCAGGCGGGCCGGTCGGCGTTCCTGACCGCCGCGCTGTTCGGCCTCGCCGCCCGGTACGGCCCGGACGAACTGGTGCTCTATCTGGCCGACCTGGCCGACGGCGAGTCCTTCGTGGAGTTCCTGCAGACCGAGCGGGACCGCTCCTGGGTGCCGCAGGTGCGCGCCGCCGGGATGGCGGCCGACCGGGAGTACGTGGCCGACCTGTTCGGCGAGCTGGAGGCGGAGCTGCGCCGCCGCGAGGAGGCGTCCCGGCGGGCGGGTGGGCAGCGCTACGCCGAGCTGCGGCAGCACCAGCCGCTGCCCCGGATCGTCTGCGTGGTCGACAACTTCCCGCTGGCGCTGCGCGAGCGGGACCGGCTCGCCGCCGACCTGCTGGCCCGGTTGGACGCGGTGGCCCGCGCCGGCCGGTCGTACGGGATCCACCTGGTGCTGGCGGGCGAGGGTGACCTGGGCATCGGCGGGCCGCGTGATCCGCTGCTCGGCCGGTTCCCGGTGCGGGTCGCGCTGCCCGGCGGTTCGGCGGTGCTGGAGCCGGCGAACGACTCGGCGGCCGGGCTGCCGGTGGGCAGCGCGGTGGTGAACACGGCGGGTGGTCTGGGCGGTCCGCGCGGCGCGACCCGGGGACACGAACGGATGATCCGTTTCCCTGATCCGTACGAGGATCCCGACTTCCTGGCCGGCCTGCGGCGACGGCTCTGGGAGGCGCGGGGCGAGTCGGCACCGCCGGTGGTCTTCGCCGGGTTCGCACGCCCGCTGCTGGCGAACGATCCGCGGCACCGGGCGGCGCTCGCGGGACGGGCCCACGCGCCCGCCGTGTTGCTGGGCCGGGCGGTGGACGTGCGGCGGTCCACTGTGACGGTGCCGCTGGGGCCGGGCGCGGGGCGGAACCTGGCCGTCCTGGGTCGGGATGAGGAGGCCGAGCGGCTGCTGGTCACGGCGGTTCGCAGCGCGGCGGCGGCGCATCCGGCCGCGGCCCGGTTCGTGCTGGCACCGCTGGCGAACGGGTCGGCCGAGCCGGCCGGGGTGCTCGCCGCCGAGCTGGCGGGACGTCACCGGGTGGAGACCGTCGACGTGGCCGGGCTGCGGACCGCAATGGAGTCGGACGAGCCGGGCTACCTCGTGGTCTTCGGGCTGGACGTGCCGGACGCCACCGAGCTGCCGCCGGACCTGCTGCGGACGCTGCTGCTGGAGGGTCCGCCCACCGGCCGGCACCTGCTCGGCTGGTGGCGTACACCGGCTCCGCTGGCCGGGCTGCTCGGCCCGGAGGGCGAGGTGGACAAGCTCACCGCCGTAGCGGTCACCGACGTACCGGGTGGTCGGCTGGAGCAGCTCTTCGACCGCCCGGTCTGGTGGCGGCCCCAGCCGGGACGCGCGGTGCTCTGGGACGGCCCGGACGAGCAGGGCACCGTCTTCGTGCCGTTCGGCGCGGCCGAGACGGCGACCGCGCGGATCGAGCCGGATCCACGGGCGACCGACCGCGCCGGGGAGGGGGCGGCATGAGCGAGACCGGCACGGCCGTACCAGGGCCCCGCTCGGGTGGGCCGACCACTGTGGCGGACCCCGCCGAGTCGGCCTGGGCGGAGTACGTCGCGGCCGCACGGGCGCTCGACGGGGTACGCCGGGCTGCGGCCACCGCCGCCGGGGAGCAGGCGCGGTCGGTGGCCGCGGCCCGCGAGGAGCTGACCGCGGTACGCGAACGGCTGGCGCCACAGCAGTCCCGGCTGCGTGATCTGGGCGTACCGGCGATGTCGCTGGTCCCGACGCCGCCGGAGGTGACCGAGGCGGCCCGGTCGATGACGGGTGGGCCGTCGGCGGTGCTGGCGGCGCTGCGCGCGGCCGGGGACTGGGCGGACGCGGCGGACGACACGATGAGCGCGCGTGGCCTGCCGCGGCTGGCCCGGTGGCCGGCCCGGCCCCGCAACCTGCTGGTGTACGGACCGCTGGCGCTCGTGGTGCCGCTGCTGCAGCTGGTGCTGTACGCGGTCGCCGGTCCGGGACCGGTGACGGTGCTGGCGCTGCTGGTGGGGTTGCCGCTGCCGGCTGTGGCGTTCATGCTGGGCTGGCTCGCGGTGGGGCGGGTCTTCCGCCCGCGGCCCACCGACCGGGTGGACCGGACGCCCCGCTTCGGTGCGCTGGTCTGCCTGGTCCCGGCGGTGCTCACCGCCGCCGGTCTGCTGCTGGCCATGCTGCCCGTCTGACGACGGCCGCGCCTCCCGGGGAGTACGCGGCCGCCGGTGCCGGTGGGGTCAGCGGGCCATGATCAGCGTCATCGCCTCGGCCCGCGACTTCGCGTCGTTCTGGAGGCCGCCGCGCACTGCGGAGGTGATGGTCTTCGCGCCCGACTTCTGGATGCCGCGCATCGCCATGCACATGTGCTCGCACTCCAGCACCACGATCACGCCGCGCGGGGCGAGGCTGGACATCAGGAGGTCGGCGATCTGCGAGGTGAGCCGTTCCTGCACCTGCGGCCGGCGGGCGAACACCTCGACCAGCCGGGCCAGCTTGGACAGGCCGGTGATCCGGCCGTCCGGGCCCGGGATGTAGCCGATGTGCGCGCTGCCCCGGAACGGCAGCAGGTGGTGCTCGCAGAGGCTCATCACGTCGATGTCCCGAACGAGCACCAGCTCCTCGTGGTTGGCCTCGAACGTGGTGCGGAGCACCTGCGCCGGGTCGACCCGCAGGCCGGCGAAGAGTTCGGCGTACGCGCGGGCGACCCGGGCCGGCGTCTGCTGGAGGCCGTCGCGGTCCGGATCCTCGCCGACCGCGATGAGGATCTCGCGGACCGCCTTCTCGATCCGGGCGAGGTCGACGCTGTCCTCCACCGGGCCACCGGTGAGTTTGCCGCTGATCAGGCGCGCGGCCACGTAGTCGAGCGCGTCGTCGCCGTCCGGCTCGGTCGCGGAGACGGCCGACTCCCTGTGGTGGGAGCCGGCCGTCGTCGGATCGCTGTTCAGTGCGTACCGTCCGAGTTGTTGCTGGAACCACCGATCGATGCGGCGGCGTCGGCGCGGGCCTGCGTGGCCAGCGCCTCCTTCTCGGCCGGGGTGAGCACCGGCGGCTCGGTGGAGGGCTGACGCTTGCCGAAGCCGTGGTACGGCGCCATCGGCGGGCGCTTGACCACGCGTGCGCAGATCCGGGCCATGTCGGCGGTGGAGAGAGTCTCCTTCTCCATTAGCTCCAGGACCATGTTGTCCAGGACGTCCCGGTATTCCACCAGGATCTCCCAGGCCTCGTCGTGGGCCAGCTCGATCAGCGCGCGCATCTCACCGTCGATCTCGGCGGCCACCGCGTCGGAGTAGTCCCGCTCGTGGCCCATGTTGCGGCCGAGGAACGGCTCGTCGCCGCTGGTGCCGTACTTGATCGCACCGAGCTTGGAGCTCATGCCGTACTGCGTGATCATCGCGCGGGCCAGCTGCGTGGCCTTCTCGATGTCGTTGCCGGCGCCGGTGGTGGGCTCGTGGAAGACCAGCTCCTCGGCCGCCCGACCACCCAGCGCGTACGCCAGGGTGTCGATCATCTCGGCCCGGGTCTGGGTGTACTTGTCCTCGGTCGGGAGGACGAGCGTGTGACCCAGCGAGCGACCCCGGGACAGGATGGTCACCTTGTGCACCGGGGCGGCGTGCGGCAGCGCCCAGGCGACCAGCGCGTGCCCACCCTCGTGGTACGCGGTGATCTTCTTCTCCTGGTCGCTCATCACACGGGTCCGGCGCTGCGGGCCGGCGATCACCCGGTCGATCGACTCCTCCAGGGAGTCGTTGGTGATCGCCCGCTGCTCCTTACGAGCGGTGAGCAGCGCGGCCTCGTTGATCACGTTGGCCAGGTCGGCACCGCTGAAGCCCGGGGTACGCCGGGCGACCGCGTCGAGGTCGACGTCGGGCGTGAACGGCTTGCCCTTGGCGTGCACCCGCAGGATGGCCTTGCGGCCCTCCATGTCGGGGGCGTCGACCGGGATCTGCCGGTCGAACCGGCCCGGGCGCAGCAGCGCCGGGTCGAGGATGTCCGGCCGGTTGGTGGCGGCGATCAGGATGACGCCGCCCTTGGTGTCGAAGCCGTCCATCTCGACCAGGAGCTGGTTGAGCGTCTGCTCCCGCTCGTCGTGGCCGCCGCCCATGCCGGCGCCGCGGTGGCGGCCGACCGCGTCGATCTCGTCGACGAAGACGATCGCCGGGGCGTTCGACTTGGCCTGCTCGAACAGGTCGCGGACACGGCTGGCGCCGACACCGACGAACATCTCGACGAAGTCGGAACCGGAGATGGAGTAGAAGGGCACGCCGGCCTCGCCGGCGACCGCGCGGGCCAGCAGCGTCTTACCGGTACCGGGCGGGCCGAACAGCAGCACGCCCTTCGGGATCTTGGCGCCCAGGGCCTGGTATTTCGCCGGGTTCTGCAGGAAGTCCTTGATCTCGTGCAGTTCCTCGACGGCCTCCTCCGCCCCCGCGACGTCCGCGAAGGTGGTCTTCGGCGTGTCCTTGGTGATCATCTTCGCCTTGGACTTGCCGAAGTTGAGCACCCGGGAGCCGCCGCCCTGCATCTGCGACATGAAGAACAGCAGCAGGAGCACGAGCAGCGCGATGGGAAGCAGGTTGACCAGCAGGCTGACCCAGATGCTGTCCGACGACACCTTGGTGTCGACCGGGCCGGTGATGCGGTCCGCCGCCTCGGCCTCGCGTACCTGGTTCCAGACCTGGCCGCCGACCTCGTACGGGAACTGCGCCTCGATCTTGTCAGTGGTGGTGTCGCCGTCGAACTTGGCCTTGTCCTTCAGGTCGAGCTGGAGCGTCTGCTCCTTGTCCTGGAAGACGACCTTCTCGATGCCGCCCTTGTTGAGCTGGTCGAGCGCGACGGACGTGTCCACCCGGTGGTAGCTGGGACCAGCGGTGAACAGTTGACTGAGCACAACGGCGCCGAGGATGACCAGGATGATCCAGACCACCGGTCGGCGGAAGAAACGCGTACGTTCCATGCTGTAGTCGGGTGCCGAGGCGCCCGCATCCTCCTGATCGACGTCCTGACCGTCTGAATGGTGTCGCCGCCTTGAGCGGCGGCCGGGGCCGCCGTGCGGGCCGGCCCGACCCCCGGGGCACGCAAACTGCCGCACCACGGTCATTCGACGGTACACCGTTCGGGCGACGCGTGAGCTTGCGAGCCCGGCACTTACGCGTAGGGCGAACCCGGGTTTGGCGCCGGCGTGGCGGGGAGCTCCCACCCGGCCCGCCCACACCGCACGGTCACGCGGTTCGAGGGGCCGGGCGTGGAGGGTGCCTCCACGTCACCGGTCCTACCGTAGACCGGAAGACTGAGAGCCCGCTGAATGTCAGCTGACGACGGGCTCGGCAGACCTCTCAGGCCCGCGCGTACACCTCGGGCTTGAGCACCCCGACGTAGGGCACCTCGCGGTAACGCTCGCCGAAGTCGAGCCCGTAGCCCACGACGAACTCGGTGGGGATGTCGAACCCGACGTACTTGACCGGGACCTGCACCTTGACCGCGTCCGGCTTGCGGAACAGCGCGACCACCTCGACGCTCGCCGCGGAGCGCGACTCCAGGTAGCGCAGCAGCCAGGACAGCGTCAGGCCGGAGTCGACGATGTCCTCGACGACCACCACGTGGCGGCCCGCGATGTCCCGGTCCAGGTCCTTGAGGATGCGGACCACGCCGGACGAGGTGGTGCCCTGGCCGTAGGACGAGACGGCCATGAACTCCAGCTCGGCGGGCGGGCCCTGGCGGCCCAGCGCACGGGCGAAGTCGGCCATGAACATGACCGCTCCCTTGAGTACACACACGAGCAGCAGGCCGTCCTCGACGTGGGCGTAGTCCGCCGAGACCTGCTTGGCCAGTTCCGCGGTCTTGTCGCGGATCTGCGCCTCCGAGATGATCACGTGGTCGATGTCGGCGTCGTACCAGGAGCCGTCAGCCATGCTCCTAGCCTGCCGTACGCCCCGGTGCCGCCGTCGGCGGGGCCGCCCCTTTCGGCGCGGTCCCGCCGGGGATTTTTTAGCGCGAACCGATTAAATCACCTCAGCAGGTACGGGAGCGCCAGCGCTGCCCGTCGTCGCTCGGCTTCCAGTCGGCCGAGTCGCGGGTGTCGGCGGTGAACCCGAAGGCGCTGGCGCCCACGAGCAGAAGCAGGAAGAGCAGGAGCAGCAGAACGGTCATGGCGGCGCTCGCTTTCGCATGGTGGGGACTGTTTCCGCCGCCGGTGCGCACCGGACACAAATGATTCTGCGGGCCACCCGCCCACCCGAACAGTGGCAGGAATGTCATTGAACATCGATTTCCTGCCACCTGCCGGGTTACCCTCGTCACATGCTCCGCTCGGTCGCCGTCATCGCCATGGACCAGGTCGCCGCGTTCGAACTCGGCGTGCTCGCCGAGGTCTTCGGCACCGACCGCACCGCCGACGGCTTCCCCGGATACCGGTTCGACGTCTGCACCGCCGACGGCAGCGCGGTCCGCAGCCGCTCCGGCTTCCTGCTCACCCCCACCGCCGACCTCGGCCCGGTCGAGGACGCCGACCTGGTGGCGGTGCCCGCGCACGCCGACGGCAGCCCGATCCCCGAGCCGGTGCTCGCCGCCCTGCGCCGCGCCGCCGACCGGGGTGCCTGGCTGCTGAGCGTCTGCGCCGGCGCGTTCGTCCTCGGCGAGGCGGGCGTGCTCGACGGGCGCGACTGCACCACCCACTGGCGGTACACCGACGAACTCCAGCAGCGCTTCCCGGCCGCCCGGGTCCAGTGCGACTCGCTCTACGTGCAGGACGACCGGCTGCTCACCAGCGCCGGCACCGCCGCCGGCATCGACGCCTGCCTGCATCTGGTGCGCCAGGAGCACGGCTCGGCGGTGGCGACCCGGCTGGCCCGCCGGATGGTCGTGCCGCCGCACCGCGACGGCGGCCAGTCGCAGTACGTCGAGGCACCGATCCCGAAGGCGCCGGAGGCACCCACACTGGAACCCGTGCTGGAGTGGCTGATGGGGCACCTGCGCCGGCAGGTGACAGTGGACGAGCTGGCGGCCCGGGCCGGGATGGCCCCGCGTACGTTCGCCCGCCGGTTCCGCGCCGAGACCGGCACCACCCCGCACGACTGGTTGACCAACCAGCGGGTGCTGCTGGCCCGGCACCTGCTGGAGGACACCTCACTGAGCGTGGAGGGCGTCGCCGAGCAGGCCGGATTCGGCGACGCGGCGGCCCTGCGGCACCACTTCACCCGCCGGGTCGGCACCACCCCGCTGGCCTACCGCACGACCTTCCGGGACCGCCAACCCACCTGACACCCCCACCCCTGCGGCGGTGATCAAGGAGTGTGCGGGCTGGGCAGAGCCGGAGCGTGACCAATAGTCCTTGATCAACCGGTGCGGGCGGGGTCGGCCCGTGCCGAGCTAGGGCAGGAGGTGGCCTGCCTGGCGGCGTACCCGGTGGTTGCCGGGTAGGTGCACCGGGCCCTGTCCGTGCCACGCCGTGACCAGGGCGTCCAGCGCGGCAACGTGACTGTGGGACAGCGCGGCCGGCGTCGCGCCCAGCTCGCGGGCCCAGGCGTGCAGCACCCGGGTACGGACGGCGGCCGGCAACCCGGCGAGCCCGGCGACGGACAGCCCGCCCGCCTCGGTCCGGACGTCGGCGAGCGCGGTGTCGGCGAGCGCGTCGAGCGCGGCGTTGTCGGCCGCGAGCAACCCGGCGGTACGGGCGAGGTTCGCCACCACTGCCGGCCCCAGCGCCTCGACGAGCGCCGGCAACGCGCCGGTACGGACCCGCGCCCGGGCGTACGCGGGATCGGCGTTGTGCGGATCCGCCCACGGGTCGAGTCCGAGCGCTTCGCAGGCGGCCCGGGTGTCGGCGCGCGGGACGTCGAGTAGCGGGCGCAGCAGGGGTACCCCGGTGACGTCGCGCCGCTGCGGCATCCCGGACAGTCCGCGCGGTCCGGCGCCCCGGGCCAGCGCCAGCAGGACGGTCTCGGCCTGGTCGTCGCGGGTGTGCCCGAGCAGCACCCCGGCGGCGTCGTACCGGCGGGCGACGGCGATCAGCGCCTCGTACCGGGCCTCCCGGGCGGACGCCTCCGGGCCGCCGGGCCGGCCGTCCACGCGTACCGGAAGCACCTCGACCGGGTCGAGCCCTTCGGCGCGGGCCCAGCCGGCGACCGCCTCGGCCCGTTCCGCGGACCCGGCTTGCAGGCCGTGGTCGACGGTCACCAGGCCCGCCGGCCGCCCGAGCCGGGGGGCCACGAACGCGGTGGCGGCGGCGAGCGCGAGCGAGTCGGCCCCGCCGGAGCAGGCCACCAGCACCGGGCCGGTGCCCGGCAGGCCGGTCAGCACCCGGCGGAGAGCGAGCCGCACCGCGGCGACGGCGGGAGCGGGCGACGGAGAGCGGCGCGATCGCGTGCCGGAACCAGCCCGGCCAGCGGAACCAGCCGAACCAGCGGAACCAGCCGGACCGGGCGGATCAGCCGACGGACGGGGTGGCACCGGCCGGCCCGTGTACGCGGGACACCCAGGCGTCCGGGTCACCCAGCTCGTCCAGGCGGGGCAGCGTCAGCGGGGAGGAGAAGATCTTGTTGAAGCCCGTCATCCCCACCCGGTCGACCACGCCGTGCACGAACTTGCGGCCCTCGGCGTACTGGCGCATCTTGACCTCGATGCCGAGCAGCCGTCGGATCGCCTTCTCCAGCGGGTTGCCGGACTCGCGGCGCCGGTTGAACGCCGCCCGGATCGACTCGACGCTCGGGATGACCTGCGGACCCACGCCGTCCATCACGAACTCGGCGTGCCCCTCCAGCAGCGTCATCAGCGCGGTCAGCCGGTCCAGCACGGCGCGCTGGGCCGGGGTCTGCACGATGTCCAGCACGCTGGCCCGGCTCTCCGGATCCTTCACCGCGTCGGAGAGCGTCGCCACGCCGCGGCGGAGCCGTTCCAGCAGGTGCTCGCCGCCCTGGGAGGCGTCCACGAACGCCTGCACCTCGCCGAGGAAGTACGCGCGCATCCACGGCACGGCGGTGAACTGCGTGCGGTGGGTGACCTCGTGCAGGCACACCCAGAGCCGGAAGTCGCGCGAGTCGGCACCGAGCTTCCGTTCGACCTCCAGGATGTTCGGCGCCACCAGCAGCAGTTGGCCGGGGTCGCCGGCGAACACCTCGTACTGGCCGAGCACGCGGCCGGAGAGGTACGCCAGCACGGTGCCGGCCTGCACGCCTGTCACCCGGGAGCCGATCGCCTCGGTGAGCGGGCCCGGCCGCTTGTCGCCGGAGAGGCGCTCGACCAGCGGGGACACCACCTCACGCAGCCCGGCGATGTTGGCCGCCGCCCAGTCACGGCGGTCGACCACGCGGACCGGCGGGTGGGCGACCTGCGCGCGCAGGCCGGTGTAGTCGGCGACGTGACCGGCCGCCTCGTCGGTCAGCCGGCGCAGGTCGCCGACCACGTCGGTGGCCTCGGCGTACGACACCCGGGGGCCCGACTTGCTCAGCGCCCCCGCGGTAGCGGCGGCCAGATCCCAGTCCACGAACTGCGCCATGAACCCACCGTACCCGCGCCGGAACACCCCCACCCGGGCTCGCGCGGGCCGATCGACGCCCGTCGGTCAGCGGCAGCCGCACCCGGCCAGCGCGGAGCTGATCCGGTCCAGGGCCGCCCGGGTCTCGTCCAGTGAGCCCTGCGTCCGGTCGGTGAGCACGGCGAACGTGAGCAGCCGGCCGTCGGCTGTGGTCACCGTGCCGGCGATCGCGTTGACGCCGCTGAGCGTGCCGGTCTTGGCGCGGACGACGCCCGCTCCGGCGCGGGTCGCCGCCGCCCGGTAGCGCTCGTCGAGCGTGCCGGACCAGCCGCCGACCGGCAGGCCGCCGAAGATCGCGGCCAGCTCGGGGTGGCTGCCGTTGCCGGCGAGCGTGATCAGGTCGGTGAGCAGCGACGGGCTGATCCGGTTGGTGCGGGACAGCCCGCTGCCGTCGGCCAGGCTGATCTCGCCCGCGGGCAGGCCCAGCTCGCCCAGCACCTGGTCGGTGGCCGCCGCGCCGCCGGCGAACGAGCCGGGCTTGCCCTTGGCGAGCGCCACCTGGCGGGCCATCGCCTCGGCGATCACGTTGTCGCTGTCGCTGATCATGATGTCGACCAGCCGGATCATCGGCAGGGACTCGACCTTCCCCAGCTCGGCACCGGGGGCCGTACCGGTGGCGCCGGTCGCGGCCGGCGCGGTGCCCCGGGCCACCTGGGCGGCGCCGCCGCTCAGCCCGAGCAGCTTGGCGAACTGCCGGCCGGCGGTCAGGTCGGGCTGCGGCACCCGCTCGGCGGCGTGGTTGGTCTGCTCGGCGGTGCGCCGCGCCTGGACCGGGTCCTTCCGGGCGCCGTCGGTCATCAACGCGGTGATCGCCGCGCCGAATCCGCCGGTGGGGATGTCGGCGTCCCAGCCGGGCTCGAAGACCGGACCGCTGAACAGCGACGAGTCGACTATCACCTTGGTCGGGGCGGTGCCGCCGAGCGCGTCGCGCACCTGGGCGGCGAGGTCGTCGAGCCGGGCCGCGCCCGGGTAGAAGCCGTTCTTGTCCACGGCGAGCGTGGGGTCACCGCCGCCGACCAGCACCACCTCGCCCGGGTTGGCCCCGGCCACCGCCCGGGTCGGGATCCGGTGGGCCGTGCCGCGGGCCGCGAGCACCGCCACGCCGGTCGCCAGTTTGGTCACCGAGGCGGGCACGGTGGCCGTGTCCTGACCGCTGCCGTAGAGCGCCTGGCCGGTGCTCACGTCGGCCACCGACACGTGCACCCGGTCGCCGAGCGCGGCGGCGCGGACCAGCGGGTCCAGGGCGGCGCGGATGCCGGCCCCGGTGGGCAGCGGGGCGTTGCCGTCCGGCCCGGCCAGCACGGCCTGCGGGGAGGGCTCGGGCGAGGTGGCGGCCGCCGGACCCGTGCTGTCGTCGTCGCCCAGCCACCCGGCGACCGGGCCGGGACGCAACACCGCGAGCCCGGCCACCGCCACGGCCAGCACGAGCACGCAGGCGAGCGCCGCGACGAGCCGCCGGCCGCGTCGCGGCCGGCCCGGGGGCGGCCCGGAGGGTACGGGCGGCGCGGCGGCGACCGGCGGGACCGGCGGGCTGACCGGGATCGGTGCCGGCGCGCCGGGCCAGTTCAGCGGCACCGTCGGGTCGTGCGGCGGCCCGACGCGGGCCGAGCCGCTCGCCGGGTCGGAGCCGTGGTGCGCCGGGCCGACGCGGGCGGACCCGGCGGGCGGAGAGGGACGATGAGGCACGTTCGCCCCGGGGACGGACACCCGCCCGGTGGCACCGCCGGAACCGGAGCCGGCGGACCCGCGCCCGTCAACCCTCTCGGGGCGGTAGTGTGAATCTTCCCTCCCCACGGCCCCCTCCTCCCCGTTCGAAATCGCCTTGGGCGACACTACTTCGGTCCGAACACTATGCGGCGGCCGGAGCCGACGGGGGGCGTTCACCCCGCGCCGGCGGTGAGCCGCTGGTTTCCGTTAGCCAGCGTGGGCAGACGAGGGAGCGTGGAAGATGGATTTCGACGTCACGGTTGAGATCCCCAAGGGTCACCGCAACAAGTACGAGGTGGACCACGCGACCGGCCGCATCCGGCTGGACCGCACCCTCTTCACCTCCACCCAGTACCCGGCCGACTACGGGTTCATCGAGGGCACCCTGGGCGAGGACGGCGACCCGCTGGACGCGCTGGTGCTGGTGCCGGAGCCGACGTTCCCGGGCTGCCTGATCCGCTGCCGCACGATCGGCATGTTCCGGATGACCGACGAGAAGGGCGGCGACGACAAGGTCCTCTGCGTGCCCTACGAGGACCCGCGTCAGGAGCACCTGCGCGACATCCACCACCTGGGCGAGTTCGACCGGCTGGAGATCCAGCACTTCTTCGAGGTCTACAAGGACCTGGAGCCGGGCAAGTCGGTCGAGGGCGCGACCTGGGTGGGCCGGGTCGAGGCCGAGGCGGAGATCGCCGCGTCGTACCGGCGTGCCAAGGAGGCCGAGGAGCGCGGCGAGACGCTGCACTGACGCGCACACCTGCCGCAGGCCCGGGTCGCGTCTGGCGACCCGGGCCTCGCGCGTGTTCAGGCGAGCAGGTCGCGGGCCCGGTCGTAGAGGCCGAGCACCGCGCAGGCCACCGGCACGACCGCGACCACGAGCGCGGTGTCGGTCAGGTCGGCCAGCCGGCCGAGGTACGGGGAGACCGGACGACGGGCGTACGTGGCCCCGGCGGTGACCGCCGTCAGGGCCAGGGCCAGCCCGCCCACCGTCAGCGCGAGACGGCCACCCGGACCGGCACGGTCGGCCAGCACCACGCCGAGCAGGGCGAACCCGGTCAGCCCGGCGACGATCGCGGGCACCCGGTGCCGTACCGCCACGAACAGGCGCGAACGCAGCAGCAGGACCCCACCGGTGACGGCGGCGAGCAGCAGCCCGGCGGTCCGGCCGACGGAGACGAGCACCGCGACCGCGCCGACGGCCAGCACCGCGTGGCCGAGCAGCATCCCGGTGAGCACCTCCTCGGCGCGCGCCACCGCCGCGTGCACCCGCCCCCGGTCCGGCAGGTCCCGGGTGCCGGCCGGGCTGGGCAGGGTGAGCGGCGGCAGCGGCAGCTTGCCGACCCGGATGGCCAGCAGCGGCAGCCCGCCGAGCGCGAACACCAGCACGGCGAGCAGGACGGCGGCGGTGCCGTCCGGGTCGAGCAGCATCCCGCCGAACGCGGCCGCCACGCCCGTCGATCCGACCGTCACCCCGGCCACCGAGACGCGGGACCGGCTGGCCACGCCGAGCAGGCCGAGCACCGCCGCGAGCAGCAGCGCCACCGAGCCGACGAGCAGTTCGGGGGCACCCACCCAGCGCAGGCCGGGGATCGGGCCGACCGGATCGCCGGAGGTGACGGCCAGCGCTCCGGCCACCGCGGCCCACGGCAGGGCGTACCCGCCGAGCGTGGCGCCGACCGGGCCGTCCCCGTACGCCCGGGACGCGGCGACGGCGGTGAGCACCAGGATCAGGGCGACCGCCGCGGCGACCGGCCAGCCACGCGCGCCCGGCCCGCCCGCGACGACGGCGACCAGCCCGACCGCCAGGGGTACGGCGGCACCTGCGAGCGCGGCGGCCCGGGTGGCGTGGCCCGACCAGGCGGCGCCCCGGCGCCGGGCGCCGTCCACGATCGCCTCGACCACGTCGTCGTACTCCAGTTCGGGCCACTGGGCGCGAGCCGGCACCAGATGCAGCACCTCGCCGTCGCGAACGCCCTGCGGCAGCAGCGCCTGGGCGGTGGCGAGCACGGCGCCGTCGGTCCGGCGCAGCACCCACCCGCCGTGCCGCTCCCCGTCGTCGGCCAGTCCCTCGCCCGCGTGCCGGAGCACCTCGGGCAGCAACTCGGCCAGGGGGACCTGCTCCGGTAGGGCCACGTCGACTCGCCGCCTGGGCGCGCTGATCGTGACCCGGGCGAGCCCGCTTGTCATCGAGGCATCTCCATATCGGCGGAGGGAGTGGGCTGACGGACGAGAGGACTTTACCTACCATGAGCCAGGCTCGGGTTACCCAGAGCCACTTCCGGGGAGGGTGAGTGTCCACTGTCGTCATCAAGCGGCCACCACGCCGCCCGGCGCCGGAGATCCCGGTCGGTGAGCTGCCCGTCGAGGCGCCGCCGGAGATCCCCGCCGCCGCCGGTGGGCGCTGGCAGCAGGCGCTGATGGTGCTGCCGATGCTCGGCGGGACGGTGGCCATGGCGATGATGTTCGGTCGCGGTGGCGGTGCCTACTCGTACGTGGTCGGCGGCATGTTCGGCCTCTCCTCGCTGGCGATGCTGGTGACCACCTGGGGCAGCGCCGGGCCGAAGAAGTCCGAGCTGATGGCCGCCCGCCGGGAGTACCTGCGCCACCTGGCCACGCTCCGCCGCCGGGTGCGGGAGACCGCCGGCGCCCAGCGGGCCGGGCTGTCCTACCGTCATCCCGAGCCGGGGCGGCTCTGGTCGACAGTCGACAGTCACCGGGTCTGGGAACGGCGGCCGGGCGACCCGGACTTCGCCGTGGTCCGGGTCGGTGTGGGCCCGCAGACGCTGGCCACCCCTTTGGTCCCGCCGGTCACCCGTCCGCTGGAGGAGCTGGAACCCATGACGGCCGGGGCGCTGCGGCGCTTCCTGGACGCGTACTCGGTGGTGCCGGATCTGCCGGTGGCGCTGTCGCTGCGTAGTTTCGCCCGGGTCTTCGTGCGCGGACCGGCCGGTCCGGTACGCGGGGGCGGATCGCCCGCCGCGCAGGCGCTGGCCCGGGCGGTGCTCACCCAGCTCGCCGTCTTCCACGCGCCGGACGAGCTGCTGATCGCGGTCTGCGCCGGGCCGGAACGCCGGACCGCCTGGGAGTGGGTGAAGTGGCTGCCGCACGCCCACCATCCGGTGCGTACCGACGCGCTGGGCCCGGTGCGGCTGGTCACCAGCTCCGCCGCCGACCTGGAACGGCTGCTCGACGACGTGCTCGGCGCCCGGTCCCGGTTCAGCCCGCACGGCACCGCTACCGACGGCCCGCACGTCGTGGTGGTGCTCGACGGCGGCGACCTGACCGGCGCGACCGACCTGGCCGGTGACGGCGGCATCGACGCGGTCACCGTGCTCGACCTGGACACCCCGCCGCCCCGGCTGCTCGACCGGTACGCGCTCCTGCTCGACCTGGTCGACGGCCGGCTGCACTCGCACTCCGCCGAGGGTCACGCCGAGGTGGGCGCCGCCGACGCGCTGGCGCCCGCCGACGCCGAGGCGGTGGCCCGGCGGCTCGCGCCGCTGCGGCTCGCCGGCACGGTACGCGGGCCCGACGCCCCACCCGGCGCCGAGCTGGGCCTGCCCGAGCTGCTGGGGCTCGGCGACCCGGAGAGCTTCACCGCCGAGCAGGGCGGGGCGCCCCGGGCCGCACGGGACCGGCTGCGGGTGCCGATCGGGGTGGGGGCCGACGGCGGGGCGATCGACCTCGACCTGAAGGAGTCGGCGCAGGACGGCATGGGTCCGCACGGCCTGCTGATCGGCGCGACCGGCTCGGGCAAGTCGGAGCTGCTGCGCACGCTCGTGCTCGGCCTGGCCGCCACGCACAGTTCGGAGCAGCTCAACTTCGTGCTCGTCGACTTCAAAGGCGGCGCCACGTTCGCGCCGTTCGAGCGGCTGCCGCACACCGCCGCCGTGATCACCAACCTGGCCGACGCGCTGCCGCTCGTGGACCGGATGGTGGACGCGATCAACGGCGAGCTGATGCGCCGGCAGGAGCTGCTGCGCCGGGCCGGCAACTTCGCCGGCGTGCGCGACTACGAGCGGGCCCGGGCGGCCGGTTCGCCGCTGGCCCCGCTGCCGTCGCTGCTGCTGATCTGCGACGAGTTCTCCGAGCTGCTGTCCGCCAAGCCGGACTTCATCGACCTGTTCGTGCAGATCGGCCGGCTGGGCCGGTCACTGGGTGTGCACCTGCTGCTGGCGAGCCAGCGGCTGGAGGAGGGGCGGCTGCGCGGACTGGACACGCACCTGTCGTACCGGATCGGGTTGCGGACGTTCTCGGCGCTGGAGTCCCGGACGGTGCTGGGTGTGCCGGACGCGCACGAGCTGCCGCGCAGCCCCGGGCACGGATACCTGCGCGCCGGCACCGATCCGCTGGTCCGGTTCAAGGCCGCGTACGTCTCCGGCGCGGTCCGCCGCCGCGGCGGCGCGGCGGGCGCGTCCGGTGCCGGTGAGGCACGCGTGCTCGCGTTCTCCACCCACCTGGTCCCGGTGCCGGAGCCGCCCGCGCCGGTCGCGCCACCCGCCGAGGACGACGGCGGTGAGACGCTGCTGGACCTGCTCGTGGACCGGCTGGCCGGGCAGGGCCCGCCCGCGCACCAGGTGTGGCTGCCGCCGCTGGACGCCTCGCCCACCCTGGACGAGCTGCTCGGCCCGGTCGGCGCCGACCCGGTACGCGGGCTCACGGTGGCGAATCCGGAGCTGCACGGGGCGCTGCAGGTGCCGGTGGCGGTGGTGGACAAGCCGTTCGAGCAGCGGCGTGACCTGCTCTGGCTGGCGCTGGACGGCGCGGCCGGGCACGTCGCGGTGGTCGGCACCACCCGTAGCGGCCGGTCCAGCCTGCTGCGCACCCTGGTCTGCGCGCTCGCGCTCACCCACACCCCGGCCGAGGTGCAAATCTACTGCCTCGACTTCGGCAGCGGGACGCTCGGCACGCTGCGCGACCTGCCGCACGTGGGCGGCGTCAGCGGGCGGACCGACGGCACCGCCGTGCGGCGTACCGTCGGCGAGGTCGCCGGCCTGCTGGCGGAGCGGGAGCGGCGTTTCGCCGAGGCCGGCGTGGAGTCGATGGCCGCGTGGCGACGGCGGCGGGCGACGGGCGCGCCGGACCCGTTCGGGGACGTGTTCCTGGTGGTGGACGGCTGGAACACGCTACGCGGCGAGTTCGAGGACCTGGAACCGCTGGTCACCGAGCTCGCCACCCGGGGCCTGGCGTACGGCGTGCACGTGGTGGCGAGCGCGCTGCGCTGGTCGGACTTCCGCCCGGCGATCCGCGACCTGTTCGGCTCCCGGCTGGAGTTGCGCCTCGGCGACCCGGCGGACTCGGTGGTGGTCAAGCGGGCGCTGGCGGCCACCGTGCCGGACGAGTGTCCGGGCCGTGGCATCACCGCGGGCGGACTGCACTTCCTCACCGCCGAACCCCGCGTCGACACGCTCGGTGCGGAGACCGCCGACCTGGTCAAGGTGGTCGCCGGCGCGTGGACCGGTCCGCCGGCTCCCCGGGTGCGCCTGCTCCCGCCGGTGCTGCCGTACGCCGAGCTGGACCAGAGCGCGACGAGCGGGCTGGCGTTCCCGATCGGCGTGGCCGAGGCGGACCTGTCCCAGGTGGTGCTGGACTTCGCCACCGAGCCGAACTTCCTGGTCTTCGGCGACGCCGAGTGCGGCAAGTCGTCGTTCCTGCGGGCGCTCGCCACCTCGATCGTCAACCGGTTCACCCCGGAGCAGGCCCGGGTGATGCTCGTGGACTACCGGCGCAGCCTGATGGGCGTGATCGAGACGCCGCACCTGATCGGGTACGGCACCGCGGCGCCGCACACCGCCGAGCTGATCGAGTCGGCCGCCGGCTACCTGCAGGGGCGGCAGCCGGGCCCGGAGGTGACCCCGGCGCAGCTGCGCAGCCGGTCGTGGTGGACGGGGCCGGAGCTGTTCGTGCTGGTGGACGACTACGACCTGGTGGCGGGCGGGCCGACGAATCCGTTGCGGGCGCTTGAGGAACACCTGCCGCACGCGCGGGACGTCGGGCTGCATCTGGTGCTGGCGCGGCGTACCGGCGGCGCCGGGCGGACCGCGTACGAGCCGATCGTGCAGCGGCTGCGCGAGCTGTCCACGGCCGGGCTGGTGATGTCGGGCGGCCCGGAGGAGGGCGCGCTCGTCGGTCAGGTGAAGGCCGGGCCGCTGCCCCCGGGGCGGGCGCGGCTGGTCACGCGCCGGGAGGGGGTGCGCCTGGTGCAGTTGGCGCATCTCCCGCCCGGGTGATCCGCCTCGCGGAGTTGCCCCGTGACGGTCGGGACAACCGGTAATCTCCGTGCAGCATGTGTCTGACGCGACCGAACGGCTGGGGAATGTGACAGGGGATCGGCAGGGACCGCCCGGTGGGCCGCCCCGGCGTCGCGCCGGACGCGCGCTGCTCGCCGCCGTGTCGGCCATGGCCGCCGTCGCCGGTCCGCTGGCGCCGCCGGCCCATGCCGCGCCCGCCGCTCCGGCCACAGTGGCGCGCCCCTGGTTGGCCCCCGACGGCCTGCCGCGCACCGGTCAGGTACGCGACGAGCAGTGGCAACTGGAGGAGTTGCGGGCGAAGACCGCGTGGCGCACCTCGACCGGGCGCGGCGTGGTGGTCGCGGTGATCGACTCCGGTGTCGACGGCACCCACCCCGACCTGGCCGGCCAGGTGCTGCCCGGCCTGGATCTGGTGACGCCGGACGGCTCGGACGACCCGGACCCGGTGGGGCACGGCACCACTGTGGCCGGGCTGATCGCGGGGCGGGCCGACGACGACCGGGGCGTGGTGGGGCTCGCACCGGACGCCAAGATCCTTCCGGTGCGGGTCCTCGACGCCGAGAACCGCTACGACGACGCGCTGATCATCGCGAAGGCGGTGCGCTGGGCGGTCGACAACGGCGCCCGCGTGGTCAACCTGTCGCTCGGCGGCAGCAGCGACAACCCGGCCCTGGCCGCGGCGCTCGACTACGCGTTCGCCCGGGACGTGGTGGTGGTCGCCTGCACCGGCAACCTGGCCACCTCGACGACCACCGAGGTTTGGTACCCGGCCCGCGAGCCGGGCGTGCTGGCGGTCGCCGGGCTGGAGCGGACGAGCGAGAATCTCTGGTCCGGCTCGATCACGGGTCACGAGACAGTGCTCAGCGCTCCGGCCACCGGCCTCTACGGCGCCCGCCCGCACGGCTACTGGCGGGTGCAGGGGACGAGCTTCGCCGCGCCGCTCGTCGCCGCGACGGCCGCCCTGGTCCGCGCGCGTTATCCGAAGATGCCGGCCGGCGACGTGGTCAACCGGCTGATCACCACCGCCCGGGACCTCGGGCCGACCGGCCGGGACGACCGGTTCGGCTACGGCCTGGTCGACCCGGTGGCCGCGCTCACCGGCGACGTGCCGGCGGTGGGCCACAACCCGCTCGACGACAACGCCTCTCCCGGCGTGGTGGGGTTCGGCCCGGCGCCCGGAGACGGGCGGGACACCCGGGCTGCCGCGGCGGGCCGGGGCGGTGACCCGGTCGGGCGTACCTCGGACGGCTGGACCGCCCGGCCGGCCGGGCAGGCGGACGCCTCCGCCCCGGAGCGGCTCTGGACCGGCCTGGCCCTGTTCGTCGCGCTCGTCACCGGCACCGCGTTGATGGTTCGCCGGTTCCGGCAGACCCGCCGCTGAACCGCCTGATCCTGCCCTTCGGTGGGTAGGGGAAGCCCCATGGACACCAGCACCGGCGCGACCGTCGCGCACCGGTCGTGGCGGAGCCGCCGCCTCGACCCGGAGCGCTCGCTGGGCCTGCGGCTCACCCTGACCGTCGTCGCGGCGTTCCTGGTGCTGGTGCCGTTCACCCTGCTCGCGCTGCTGGTGCTCGGCGCCTGGCCGCCCCTGCTGCGGCTGGACGCCTCGATCGCGGGCTCGTTCCACGGGTACGCGCGGGACCACCCCGCCTGGGTCGGCCTGATGACGGTCTGGACGCACGTGTGCGGGCCCGGCCCGCTGCGGGTGGCAGCGGTCGTGGTGGTGGTCTGGCTGGTCCGGCGCGGGGCGCCCCGGCTCGCGGTCTGGGTGGTGGTGACAATGGTCGCCGGTGGTCTGCTCGGCGCGCTGCTCAAGCTGCTCGTCGGCCGGGACCGGCCGGACCTGCTCGACCCGGTCGCCCGGGCCGCCGGCTACTCCTTCCCGTCCGGTCACGCGCTCAACGCCACGCTGGCGGCGGGTGTGCTGCTGCTGGTGTTCCTGCCGTTCGTGCGGTACAGCGGCCGGGCCCGGGTCGCGCTGTGGACCGCAGCCCTGCTGGTCACAGTGGTGACCGGGCTCAGCCGGATCGCGCTGGGTGTGCACTGGACCAGCGACGTGGTGGGCGGCTGGGTGCTCGGGGTGGCGGTGGTGGCCTCGACCTCGGCCGCCTTCACCACCTGGCGCAGCGGATCCGGGCGGCCGTCCGCCCACCCGCTCCGCGAGGGGGTCGAGCCGGAGCTGGCCGACCAGCGGCCGGAGGGCGGCCGGGCGTAGCCGGACCCGCGCCGGGGTACAGGCGAGCCCATGTCCGATATCGTGATCCGAGTCACCCGGCGCGTCCTGCTGCCGCTGGCCCTGCTCTTCGCGCTGATGGTCGGCTTGGGCCTGCTGGTGACCCGGGTGCTGTCCCGCACCTGGCCGTTCACCGTGGAGGACACGGTCAACCGTGAGCTGGCCGGCGACCGGACGCCGGGGTGGAACGACGTCTCGCTGGTCTTCAGCACGCTCGCCAGCACCCAGATGATCGTCGTGGTGACGGTGCTGGCGGCGCTGGTGCTGCGGCTGGTGCTGCACCGCTGGCGGGAACCGCTGTTCCTGTGCGCGGCGGTGACCGCGCAGGCGCTGATCTTCCTGTTCACCACGATGGCCGTCGACCGGACCCGCCCGGCCGTCGCGCACATGGACGCCTCCCCGCCCACGTCCAGCTTCCCGTCCGGGCACACCTCGGCGGCCACCGCGCTCTACGTCGGCCTCGCGGTGCTGCTGGCGCTGCGGGCGCGCAGCACACCGGCCAAGGTCGGCTGGTGGGCCCTGCTGGTGCTGGTGCCGGTCGGCGTGGCGCTCACCCGGATGTACCGGGGCATGCACCACCCCAGCGACGTGGTCGCCTCGTTCCTCAACGGCGGAACCTGCGTGGCGATCATGGCGCGGGCGGTACTCGACCGCACGCTGAGCTGGGGCCGCGCCCGGCTGCCGCTGTCCCGCTCCGACGACGAGGCGACACCGGCGGGAGCACCGGCGGGTGGTTGAGCACCGCCGGCCGGCTCAGGTGCAGTCGCCGGTGGCCACTCCCCGGGTACGCTCCGCGCCCGCCAGCGCCACCGGTCGCGCCTCGGCGGCGGTCACGGCGAAACCGGTGTTCGGGTCGTCGGCCGCCGCCGCGAAGATCACGCCGAGCACCAGGCCGTTCGAGGAGACCAGCGGGCCGCCGGAGTTGCCGCTGCGCACCAGCGCCCGGATCGTGTAGATCTCCCGGTTGACGTCACCGGCCGAGTAGATGTCCGGGCCGGTGATCCGGTCGACGTCCCGGATCCGGGCCGGGCGGGCGTCGTACGGGCCGTCGAGCGGGAAACCGAGCACGATCGCGTCGGCACCGGTGGCGGCCGGTCCGGCGGCGAAGCGCAGCGACGGTCCGGGCAGCCCGGGTACGTGGAGCACCGCCAGATCGCGGTCCGGGTCGTAGACGACGACCTCGCCGTCGTACCGCTCCCCGCGCAGTTCCACAGCCACCGAGCGGGTGCCGGCCACCACGTGCGCGTTGGTCATCACCCGGTCGTCGGCGTACACGAAGCCGGAGCCCTCGATGCGGCGCGAGCAGCTCGGCGCGGAGCCCAGCACCTTCACCACCGACCGGCTGCTGTTCTGCACCACCTGGGAGTTGGCAAGCGCCGGGTCGGGCGGCGCGACCTGCCGGGCCCGGGTCGGCGCGAGGTCGCCGAACACATCCGGGAAGCCGTTGGTGTCGACCGTGTCGCGCAGCGCGGTGGACAGGTCCTGCGCCTTGTCCGGCAGCACCTGGTCGACGACGGTGAGCAGCGCGCTGTTGCGGACGGAGGAGGCCAGCCACGGCACCGAGGAGGAGCCGAGCGGCACTGCCACCAGCCACGCCACGAGCATGACCGCGACGACCGAGATGAACGCACCACCGACGTCGTCGATCTTGCGACCGGCCGGCCCGGTGATCGCGGCCCGCAGGTTCGAGCCGAGCCACCCGGCGAGTGCCTGCCCCAGCACCGCGAGCCCGAAGATCGCCACCAGCGAGATCAGTACGCGTGTGCCGCTCGTGGCGAACTGCTGCGCGATCAGCGGCCCGACCTGGAGGCCGAGCAGGGCGCCCAGGAAGAAGCCGGAGAACGACAGGGCCCCGATGACGAAGCCCTGACGGTATCCGCTGATCGCGAACACGAGCATGAGCAGAAGGAGGACGAGATCCACGGCGGACACGCCCCAAGGGTACGGGCACCGGGCCCGCGGTCGGCTCAGCGCTCGCGGAACGTGACCCGGGGATGCGTGCGGGTGATCACCGCACCGGGCTCTCGTCGGCCGGTTCGGTGCCCGCCGACGGAGCGGGCGTGGCGCCGACCGGAGGCAGGTCCACCACGCGCGAGTGCGGCCAGGGCCGGGACCAGCCGCCCATCTCCAGCACCCGGTCGATCACGCCTGCGGTGAAGCCCCAGACGAGCATCCCGCGCACCGAGAAGGCCGGGCCGATCCAGCCGCTCGGGTGGCGTACCCGCATGCGGTTGTCCGGGTCGACCAGCTCGGTGACCGGCAGCCGGGCCACGTGCGCGACCTCGGCCGGCTCGCGCGGGTGCACCGGGTGCGGGTCGTGCCACCAGGCGAGCACCGGGGTGACCACGAAGTCGCTGACCGGGATCCAGAGCCGGGGCAGCTCGGCCAGCACCGTGACGCTGCCCGGGTCGAGGCCGACCTCCTCGTTCGCCTCGCGCAGCGCGGTGGCACGGACGTCGGCGTCCTCCGGGTCGGCCGCGCCACCCGGGAAGGCCGGCTGCCCGGCGTGGTTGCGCAGCGTCGCGGCGCGCTGGAGGACGAGCACGTCCGGCCCGGCGCCGGGCTCCTCGCCCAGCAGCACCAGAACGGCGCTCTCCCGGCCGCCGCTGGCCGGCGTGACGATGCGGGTGAAGTCCTCCGCCCGCGCGGTGCCGAGCCGGCCCAGCAGCGGGTCGAACCACAGCGGCGGCCGTCGGGTCATACCCGCACCCCGAGGTGGCGTTCGACCAGCGCGGCGAGGCGGGCGTCGTCGAGCGCGCCGGTCGCGTCGGTGTGCCGGATCCGGCCGTCGGCGTCGACCAGCACGGTGAGCGGGAACGCGTTGCGTTCGAGCGCGCGCTGGAACGCGTCGCCCTGGTCGAGCAGCATCGGGAAGTCGACGCCGAAGTCCTCGCCGATGGACTGCGCGCCGCCGCGGCTGTCCCGGCTGTTCACGCCGATCACCTGGAACCGGCCGTCGGCGCGGTCGCTGAGCCGCTGGAACGCGGGCAGCTCCTTGCGGCACGGCGGGCACCAGGACGCCCACACGTTGATCACCGCCGGGCCCTTGACGTCGCGCAGGTTCACCGGCGTACCGCCGGTGAAGCAGTTGAGCGTCAGATCGGGGAGCTGCTCCCCGGCCTTCCCTGCAAGCGTCGGGGACACGGCCTTTCCGGGGGACGTCGGGGACGCGGCGGCGGGCGCGACGGTCAGCGGGGCGCAGTCGGCGAACGGCGAGGGGCGCTCGGCCCGGGTCGCGGACGCGGGACGCCCCGGCTCCTCGGCGATGGCGGTGCAGCCCGCCGCCGCCAGCAGCAGCGGGACGAGAAGGTACGCGAGCCGGCGCATCACGGCACGTCCGCCGCGGCCGCCTGCTGCGGCACCAGGTCGGGGTCGAGGCCCACGGCGACCGCCAGGTCACGGGCCCGGGGGCCCTTGAGCAGCCTGGCCGCGGCGGCCGGCTCGGTCGGCCCGGTGCCGTACGCGGGGCACAGCTTCGCCAGCGTGCACGCGCCGCAGGCGGGCTTGCGGGCGTGGCAGACCCGGCGGCCGTGGAAGATGACCCGGTGCGACAACATCGTCCAGTCGCGCTTCGGGTAGAGCGCGCCGATCGCGTGCTCGATCTTCACCGGGTCGGTCTCGGTGGTGAGCTGCCACCGGTGCACCAGCCGCTGGAAGTGGGTGTCGACGGTGATGCCGGGGACGCCGAAGGCGTTGCCGAGGATGACGTTCGCGGTCTTGCGGCCGATCCCCGGCAGGGTCACCAGGTCGTCGAGCCGGCCGGGCACCTCGCCGTCGTACCGCTCGCAGAGCGCCCGCCCGAGGTTGATCAGGGAGCTGGTCTTGTTGCGGTAGAACCCGGTGGGCCGGATCAGCTCCTCCAGCTCGACGCGGTCCGCCGCGGCGTAGTCGGCAGCGGTGCGGTAGCGGGCGAACAGCTTCGGCGTGACCTCGTTGACCTTCTTGTCGGTGCACTGGGCGGACAGGATCGTCGCCACCGCGAGCTCCAGCGCACTGGAGTGGTCGAGTTCACAGTGCGCGTCGGGGTGCGTCTCGGTCAGCACGCGGCCGATGCGCCGGGCGCGGCGCGTACGGCCGAGGTCGGTCTCGGGGGAGCGCGTGGTCACGTCGGCCAGCCTACGTCGCGGGGCCGACGCTCTGGCGGCTCGGCGCGGTCGGGGCGCGCTCAGCCACCCGCCGGTGCGGTGATCCTGCCGGTCCCGTCGAGCTTCGCGCCGGTGTCCGGGAAGTCGGACCGGTTCAGGTCGCGGACCAGTCCGAGGCCGCGGTTCTGCCGGTCCACCGACGGCCGGCCCACGCCGTTCATCACGGTGGAGGTGAACGTGCCGCCGACGAACGTCCCGTCCGCGGTGAGCGACACCTTGAGCACGCCGCCCCAGCCGAGCCGGCCCGAGCTGTTCAGCGACTTCCCGCCGCCGGCGAAGTTGCCCAGGCTGTACGCGATCAGCCGCCCCTTGTAGAACTCCATCCCGCGCAGCACGTGCGGACCGTGCCCGATCACCAGGTCGGCGCCGGCGTCGATGACGGTGCGGGAGAAGCGGATCGGGTCACCGCGGTTCTCGCCGAAGAACATCTCGGTGCCCGGCTTCACCCGGGTCTTGTCCGACCCCTCGGCGCCCATGTGCACCTGCACCACCACGATCTGGGCCGCCTCCTTGGCCATCTCGATCACCTGCTTGGCGGCGTTCAGGTCGACCAGGCTGTTGGACCACGGGTACGACGAGAAGCCCACCACGGCGACCTTGATGCCCTTGACGTCCACCACGGTGATCTCGCCCGGCGCACCGGTGTGCTTGAGCCCGTGCGCCTCCAGCGCCGACTGGGTGTTCTCGTAGCCCTGGCGGCCGTAGTCGTAGCCGTGGTTGTTGGCCTGGTTGAGCAGCTGGAATCCGGCCGAGCGCAGGTGCGCGGCGTAGTCGGGCGGCGCGCGGAACTGGTAGCAGTTCTTCGGCTCCGGGCCGCACTTGCCGGCTCCGGTGTCGTCGGTGAGCGGCTCCTCCAGGTTGCCCATGACCAGGTCGCCCTTGAGCGCCGACTTCACGTCGTCGAAGAAGCCCTTGCCGCCGTTGGCTGGCAGCCGGTTCGGCGCGTTACCCATGATCACGTCGCCGGTCGCGGCGAGCGAGATCGACGGTTCCTTCGACGCGTCCGGCGCCGCCGGCTGGTCACCCGTCTCGGGCCCGGCCGAGCCGGTCGATCCGCCGCCCTGTCCCGCCTGCCATCTGGGGTCGCCGCCGGAGCCGCCGGTGTCCCCGCCGCAACCGGCGACGAACAGGACGGCGACGAGTGCGGCGAACGCGGCCAGGCGCCGGCCGAGCACCGCGCGAGGCGGGCCGGGAGCGGCGGCGGGCGGTCCGGCGACGGCGGCGCGGAGGGTACGGGGCACAGAACGGGCGGGAGCGTACATCGTCGGCGACGCTACCGTCCCCGGAACGCCGCGACGAGGGCCGATCGGTCGGAAAACCCGGCGCGCCGGGTATGCCGGGCGCACGTCAGCCCGCCCGCCGGTCGGACCAGGGCACGACGGTCCCGGCACCGCCGGAGCGGACGGCGGCGTGCACGGCCCGGGCCAGCGGTGCACCCCAGGCCGACCGGGGACCGCCGTACGGCGCCGGATCACCGTCGGCCGGGCAGAGCACCGTCACCGCGTCGGTGGGGGTGCCGGTGGCCGGCAGTCCGAGTTCCCAGATCGCCTGCGCCTTCGCCTCGGTGGCGGTGGCCACGGCATTTACCAGGGCGGCGTCACCGAGCCGCACCGGCACGTACGCGACGATGTTGACGGTGCCGACGCGCTGCGCGGGCCGGGCCGGCTCGGGCACGGCGGCGGCCCACACCGGCGTGCCCAGACCGACGGTCGCCCAGACCCGGACGCCGCCGTCGGTGCGGCGGACCACCTCGCTCACGTCCACGCCGGTCAGCAGTCCGACCCCGGGGCCGTCCAGGTCGAGGCCGTGCGCCAGCTCGGCCAGGTGCGCGGCGGGGTCGTCCCGGTCGTACGACATGGGGACCGTCGCGTTGAGCACCCAACGGCGGACGCCGATCCCCCCGCCCAGCGGCGCGGAGCCGACCGCCAGCAGCGGCGCCTCGGCCCGCCAGGCCAGCAGCGGGATGTTCCACCCGGATTCGGACCGGCTGGTCAGGAACGGCTCGCACAGCACGCCGGTCACCCTACGATCACAGGTGGGAACGGGTGGCGCCGGCCCGGGCCGGAGGCGGGATCTTAGCTGCTCTCCAGGTCGGGCAGGTTACGCCCAACGATCAAGATTCCAGGGGTGCACCTCTGATTACTGCTCATGTGCGCCTAGACTGGCGGCGCGCGAGGGATCAGCGGACGGCGGACCCGGCCGACGGACGGCACGCGCAGGCGGAGGTGCGCGATGGACGAGGTACTGGCCCGCAGCGGGATCTTCCAGGGTGTCGACCCGGAGGCTGCCGAGGCGCTCGCCAAGGAGATGGAGACGATCGAGGTCCGCAAGGGCGAGATCGTGTTCAACGAGGGCGAGCCCGGCGACAGTCTCTACATCCTCCTGTCCGGCAAGATCAAGGTGGGTCGCCGCGCGGCGGACGGCCGGCAGAACCTGATCGCCGTGATGGGCCCGTCGGACATGGTCGGTGAGCTGTCGCTGTTCGACCCCGGCCCGCGTACCGCGACGGCCACGGCGGTCACCGACACCCGCCTGGTCCGGCTGCGCAAGCAGGCGCTGCGGCCGTGGCTGAACAACCGGCCCGAGATCGCCGAGCAGCTGCTGCGGGTGCTCGCCCGCCGGCTTCGCCGGACCAACGACTCGCTCGCCGACCTGATCTTCACGGACGTGCCGGGCCGGGTCGCCAAGAACCTGCTCCAGATGGCCGGCCGGTTCGGCACCCGCGACGGTGGCGTACTGCGCGTGACGCACGACCTCACCCAGGAGGAGATCGCGCAGCTCGTCGGCGCCTCCCGGGAGACCGTCAACAAGGCGCTGGCCGACTTCGCCTCGCGCGGCTGGCTGCGGCTGGACGGCAAGAGCATCATCATCCTCGACCCGGAGCGCCTGGCCCGCCGCGCGCGGGTCTGACTTCCCGCACCGGCTTCCCGGCCCGGCCCGCCGCCGCGCGGAACCGGGCCGATGCCGTCTTCGGCGCAGGCCGGTGCCGCCTCTCGTGCGCGGGCCAGGCCGGTGCCGCCCTTCTTGCGCAGGGCCGGTGCCGCCTCTCGTGCGCAGGCCAGGCCGGTGCCGCCTCCGAGCAACCTGGCTCTGCCCGCCGCAGAATCGCCTTGTCCGCCCGGGCCGGTGTCACCAGGCTGGGACGATGCCTGATCGCGTCGCCGTCCTCTCCGACATCCACGGTGTGCTGCCCGCGCTGGAAGCAGTCCTGGCCGAGCCGGACGTGGCAGCCGCCGACCTGATCGTCCTCACCGGTGACCTGGCGGCCGGCCCGCAGCCGGTCGAGGTGCTGGACCGGCTGGCCGCGCTCGGTGACCGGGCCTGCTGGGTCGGCGGGAACGCCGACCGGGAGCTGGTGCAGGCAAGGGCCGGCGAGCCGTCGGCGATCGAGGTCTCCAACTGGGCCGCCGGGCAGCTCCGCGACGACCAGGTGGCCCGGTTGGCGGCGCTGCCGCCGTCCGTCACGCTGCCGGTCACCGGCCTCGGCGACGTGTTGTTCTGCCACGCGACTCCACGCGACGACGAGGAGGTCGTGCTCGTCGACTCGCGGCTGGACCGCTGGGCCGAGGTCTTCGCCGGCCTGCCGGCCGAGGTCGGCGCCGTGGTCTGCGGGCACACGCACATGCCGTTCACCCGGTTGGTCGACCGTCGCCTGGTGGTGAATCCGGGCAGCGTCGGCATGCCGTACGGGGGCACCGGCGCCTGGTGGGCGCTGCTCGGGCCGGGCGTCCAGTTGCGCCGGACCCGCTTCGACGTGGACGCCGCCTGCGCCCGGGTCGCCGCCGGGTCCACATTCCCGGACGCGGCGGCCTGGGCCGACGAGTACGTCCGCTCCCGCCACTCCGACGCCGACGCCCTCACGGTCTTCGGTCCGCGCGACGGCCGCTGAGGCGTTAACAAGGGGCCCTTGCTCTACCGGAGGCGTTAAGAAGGGGCCCCTCCTTAAGAAAAAGTCAGGCTTGACTGTTTGTTTTGGGCGGGGCACGCTGTCTGCGTGTCGACCCGGGTTCCGCAGCAGGAGCGCAGCCGTGCCACCCAGGCCCGGCTGCTGGAGGCGACTGTCGAGTGCCTGGTCGAGCACGGCTGGTCCGGCACCACGACGACCGTGGTGGCGGCCCGTGCCGGCGTCTCCCGGGGCGCCCAGCTGCACCACTACCCCACCAAGACCGCGCTGGTGACAGCCGCCGTCACGCACCTGACCGAACGCCGGGCGGCCGAGCTGCGCGCCGAGGCGGCGGCCCTGCCGTCCGGCCCGCAGCGGCTCGACGGGGTGGTCGACCTGCTCGCCACCTCCTTCACCGGCCCGCTGTTCGTGGCCGCGCTGGAGCTGTGGGTGGCCGCCCGCACCGACGCCGAGCTGCGCGCCGCGCTGGTGCCGCTGGAGGCGCGGATCGGCCGCGAGATGCACCGGCTCACCGTGGAGCTGCTCGGCGTGGACGAGCGCAGGCCGGGCGTACGCGAGTCGGTGCAGGCCACCCTCGACCTGCTCCGCGGTCTCGGCGTGGCCAACCTGCTCAGCGACGACTCGCCCCGTCGCGCCGCCCTGCTGCACACCTGGAAACGCCAGCTCGCCGCGCTGCTCACCCCCGAGAGCGAGCGGCACTGATCCCTGACGCCCCACCCCCGCCCGGAGGCACAATGGTCGACCTGACAGCCCTGCTCGCGGACCTGGCCGCCGAGTCCGAACAGCTCGACGCGCTCGTCGCGGACCTGCCGCCGGAGGGATGGGAGCGGCCGACACCGGCCCCGGACTGGACCGTCGCGCACCAGGTCGCGCACCTGGCCTGGACCGACCACGTCGCCTACCTGGCGGCCACCGACGAGTCGGCGTTCTTCGCCTCGGTCACGGCCGCGCCGGACCCGTCGCGCCTGGTCGAGGACGGCGCCGAGTCCTTCCTCGCGCCCCCGCCCGCGCTGCTGGCCCGCTGGCGTTCCGGCCGGTCGGCGCTCGCCGGGGCGCTCACCGCCGTCCCGACCGGGCAGAAGATCCCCTGGTACGGAACCAGCATGTCGCCCACCTCGATGGTGACGGCCCGGCTGATGGAGACGTGGGCGCACGGCGGGGACGTGGCCGACGCGCTGGGCGTCAGCCGTACCCCGACCGCGCGGCTGCGGCACATAGCGCACCTCGGCTTCCGTACCCTCGGGCACGGCTTCTCGGCCCACGGCCGCGACGTGCCCACGGCGCCGGTGCGGGTCGAGCTGGCCGCGCCCGCGGGCGGCGAGGTGTGGGAGTTCGGGCCGGTCGACGCGGCCGACCGGGTGACCGGTCCGGCGCTCGACTTCTGCCTGCTCGTCACGCAGCGCCGGCACCGCGCGGACCTGGCCCTGACCGCCACCGGGCCGGTGGCCGACGAGTGGCTGGACGTGGCTCAGGCGTTCGCCGGCCCGCCCGGCGGCAAGCGCGGGCCGGCGAACGGAGTTCCCTCATGAGCGTGCTGCGGATCGGGAACGCGTCGGGCTTCTACGGCGACCGCTTCACCGCCTGGCGGGAGATGCTCGACGGCGGCGAGTTGGACGTGCTGACCGGTGACTACCTGGCCGAGCTGACCATGCTCATCCTCGGCCGGGACCGGATGCGCGACCCGTCACTCGGTTACGCCAAGACGTTCCTGCGCCAGATGGAGGGCGTGCTCGGCACCGCAGGGCAGCGCGGCGTCAGGCTGGTCACCAACGCGGGTGGCCTGAACCCGGCGGGGCTGGCCGACGCGATCCGGTCGCTCGCCGACCGGCTCGGCCTCCAGGTCCGGGTCGGGTACGTCGAGGGCGACGCGATCCAACGCCCGGACGCGCTGACCGCGAACGCCTACCTGGGGGCGTTCGGGATCGCGGCCTGCCTGGACGCGGGCGCGGACGTGGTGGTCACCGGGCGGGTAACCGACGCCTCGCTTGCGGTCGGCCCGGCGATCGCCCGCTTCGGGTGGACCCGCGACGACCTCGACGCGCTGGCCGGCGCGACGGTGGCCGGTCACCTGATCGAGTGCGGCGCGCAGGTCACCGGTGGCAACTTCAGCTTCTTCACCGAGTTGCCGGACGGCGGGCACCGGCCCGGCTTCCCGATCGCCGAACTGCGCGCGGACGGCTCCTCGGTGCTCACCAAGCACCCCGGCACGGGCGGCGCGGTGACAGTCGAGACGGTCACCGCCCAACTGCTGTACGAGGTGGGCGGGCCGGACTATCTCGGGCCGGACGTGGTGACCCGGCTGGACACGGTACGGCTGGAGCAGGAGGGCCCGGACCGGGTACGCGTCTCCGGGGTGCGAGGCACGCCGCCGCCGGACACGCTCAAGGTGGGTGTCAACAACCTGGGCGGCTTCCGCAACTCGATGACGTTCGTGCTGTGCGGGCTGGACATCCCGGCCAAGGCGGCACTGGTCCGCAGCCAGATCGAGGAGGCGGTCGGCACGGAGGGGCTGGAGTTCACGCTGGCCCGCACCGACCACCCGGACACCGGCGACACCGAGGCGGCGAGCGCGCTGCTGCACGTACACCTGCGCGACGGCGACAAGTCGCGGGCCGGGCGGGCGTTCTCGGCGGCGGCGGTGGAACTGGCGCTGGCCTCCTACCCGGGCTGCACGCTGACCACGCTGCCCGGTGACGCGACGCCGTACGGGGTCTTCACCGCCGACACGATCGCGCAGGACGTTGTCGAGCACGTCGCGGTGCTGCCCTCCGGCGAGCGGGTGCCGATCTCGCCGCCGACGGTGGCCAGCGGTTTGCAGGGGCCCCCTATACAACACGAGGCGTTAACAAGGGGCCCTTCCTTGCACGGAAGCCGGCGCGGGGCGCTCGGTGAGCTGGTCGGGGCACGGTCGGGCGACAAGGGCGGCGACGCCAACCTGGGCGTCTGGGCCCGTACCGACGCGACCTGGCCCTGGCTGCGCGACTGGCTCACCGTGGAGCGGCTGGCGGAGCTGCTGCCGGAGACCGCGGCGCTGACCGTCGAGCGGTACGAGCTGCCGAACCTGCGCGCCGTCAACTTCGTGGTCCGGGGACTCCTCGGGCAGGGTGTGGCCGCCTCCACCCGCTTCGACCCCCAGGCCAAGGCGCTCGGCGAGCTGCTGCGCTCGCGGGTGGTCGACCTTCCGGCGGAGGTTCCGCAATGACCATCGTGGACACACCGGAACGCCGGCAACTGCGCGAGCTGACCCGCTCGTTCGTGAGCCGTGAGGTGCTGCCGCACCTGGCCGACTGGGAGCGGGCGGGCGAGGTGCCCCGGTCGCTGCACGAGACCGCCGCGAAGATCGGCCTGCTCGGCATCGGCTTCCCGGAGTCGGTCGGCGGCAGCGGCGGCGACCTGCTCGACTCGATCGTGGTCACCGAGGAGATCATCCGCTCGGGCGGGTCGTCCGGGCTGGTCGCCGCGCTGTTCACACACGGGATCGCGCTGCCGCACATTGTGGAGACGCAGGACGAGGGGCTGATCGACAGGTACGTCCGGCCCGCGCTCGCCGGGACGATGATCGGTGCGCTGGCGATCACCGAGCCGGACGGCGGCTCGGACGTGGCGGGCATCCGCACCTGCGCGGTACGCGACGGCGACCACTACGTCGTCAACGGGTCCAAGACGTACATCACCAGCGGGGCCCGCGCCGACTTCGTCACCACTGCTGTCTGCACCGACTTCCCCGGATCGGGCTCGGTCAGCCTGCTGGTCGTCGACAAGGGCTCGCCCGGGTTCACGGTGGGGCGGCGGCTGGAGAAGCTGGGCTGGCACTGCTCGGACACCGCCGAGCTGTCCTTCGTCGACGTCCGGGTGCCGGTGAGCAACCGGGTCGGCCCGGAGGACACCGGCTTCCTCGCCATCATGCAGCAGTTCGCCAACGAGCGGCTGTCGCTCGCCACGCAGGCGTACGCGACCGCGCAGCGCTGCGTGGACCTGGCCGTGCGGTGGTGCCGGGACCGCTCCACGTTCGGCCGCCCGCTCGCCGGGCGCCAGGTCGTCCGGCACCGGCTGGCCGAGATGCACAGCCGCACCGACGCGGCGCGGGCGTACGTGCACGACGTCGCCGAGCGGGTGGCCGCCGGGCAGCCGGTGGTGACCGAGGTGGCCATGGCGAAGAACGTCGCGGTGGCCACCTGCGACTGGGTGGTCGACGCGGCGCTGCAACTGCACGGCGGCTTCGGCTACATGCGCGACGCCGAGGTGGAGCGGCACTACCGGGACTCCCGTCTGCTCGGCATCGGCGGCGGCACCACCGAGATCATGAACGAGATCATCGCGAAGGGCATGGGCCTGTGAGCACGACTGTCCTGCAGAGCACCGTCGACCCGTCCGCGCCCGCCTTCACCGCCAACCGGGAGGCACTGCTGGAGCGCCTCGCCGAACTGGAGGCGGCGCTCGACCAGGCCCGGGGCGGTGGCGGCGAGAAGTACGTGACCCGGCACCACGGTCGCGGCAAGCTGCTCCCCCGCGAACGGATCGAACTGCTGCTCGATCCGGACAGCCCGTTCCTGGAGCTGTCGTCGGTGGCCGCGTACGGCACGGACTTCCCGGTCGGCGCCAGCACCGTGACCGGCATCGGTGTGGTCGAGGGCGTCGAGTGCCTGATCGTGGCGAACGACCCGACGGTACGCGGCGGCGCGATCAACCCGTGGTCGCTGGCGAAGACCCGGCGGGCGGGTGAGATCGCGGCGGCCAACCGGCTGCCGATGGTGAACCTGGTCGAGTCGGCCGGCGCGGACCTGCCCACCCAGGCGGAGATCTTCATTCCCGGCGGCCGGGTGTTCCGTGACCTGACCCGGCTCTCCGCGCAGGGGATCCCGACCGTGAGCGTGGTCTTCGGCAACGCCACGGCCGGTGGCGCGTACGTGCCGGGCATGTCGGACTTCACCATCATGATCCGCGACCGCTCGCAGGTCTACCTGGCCGGGCCGCCGCTGGTGAAGATGGCCACCGGTGAGGTCACCGACGACGAGTCGCTCGGCGGCGCGGCGATGCACGCCACCACGTCCGGCCTGGCCGACTTCCTCGCCTCCGACGAGCGCGACGGGATCCGGCTGGCCCGGCAGTGCGTACGCCGGCTCAACTGGCGCAAGTACGGCCCGCCGCCCCGCAACCCGCACCCGCTGCCACCCCGGTACGACCCGGAGGAGCTGCTCGGCATCGCCAGCGCCGACCTGAAGGTGCCGTTCGACCCGCGCGAGGTGCTGGCCCGGGTGCTCGACGACAGCGCGTTCGACGAGTTCAAGCCCGGCTACGGCACCGCGCTGGTCACCGGCTGGGGTGAGCTGCACGGCTACCCGGTCGGCGTGCTGGCGAACGCCCGGGGCGTGCTGTTCAGCCAGGAGGCACAGAAGGCGACCCAGTTCATCCAACTCGCCAACGCGGCGGACACACCGCTGGTCTTCCTGCAGAACACCACCGGCTACATGGTCGGCACCGAGTACGAGCAGCGCGGCATCATCAAGCACGGCGCCCTGATGATCAACGCGGTGTCGAACTCGAAGGTGCCGCACCTGACCGTCAACCTGGGTGCCTCCTACGGCGCCGGCAACTACGGCATGTGCGGCCGGGCGTACGAGCCGCGGTTCCTGTTCACCTGGCCGAACGCGAAGTCGGCGGTGATGGGCCCGGCGCAGCTCGCCGGCGTGCTGTCCATCGTGGCCCGGCAGGCGGCCGCCGCCCGGGGACGCGAGTACGACGAGGACACCGACGCCGCCATGCGGATGATGGTCGAGCAGCAGATCGAGTCGCAGTCCGGGGCGCTGTTCCTGTCCGGGCGGCTCTACGACGACGGGGTGATCGACCCCCGGGACACCCGTACCGTCCTCGGGCTGTGCTTGTCGGCGATCCACAACGGACCGGTGAAGGGCGCCGATGGTTTCGGCGTCTTCCGGATGTGACCCGTGAGCGCGAGGAACGCAGCGAAGCGGAGTCCCGCAGTCGCGAACGAAAGGTGGGCAACCGTGAGCGCGAGGAACGCAGCGAAGCGGAGTCCCGCAGTCGCGAACGAAGGGCAGGCTCAGCGCGCATGATCAACAGACTTCTCGTTGCGAACCGGGGGGAGATCGCCCGCCGGGTCTTCGCCACCTGCCGCGCCCTCGGCGTGGGCACCGTCGCCGTGCACTCCGACGCGGACGCCGGCGCGCCCTTCGTGGCCGACGCCGACCAGGCCGTACGGCTGCCGGGGAACACGCCGGCCGAGACGTACCTGCGCATCGACGCCGTCCTGGACGCGGCCCGGCGCTCCGGCGCGGACGCGGTCCACCCCGGCTACGGGTTCCTGGCCGAGAACGCCGAGTTCGCCGCGGCGGTGACCGACGCGGGCCTGACCTGGGTGGGTCCGTCGGCGAAGGCCATCGCCGCGATGGGCGACAAGATGGCCGCCAAGGCGCTGCTCGCCGACGCGGGCGTGCCGATGCTGCCCACCTGGACCGACCCGGCCGAGGTCACCGCGTTCCCGGTGCTGGTCAAGGCATCGGCGGGCGGCGGTGGCCGGGGCATGCGGATCGTCCGGGACGCCGCCGGGCTGGCCGAGGCCGTCGCGGGTGCGCGCCGCGAGGCGGCGGCGGCGTTCGGCGACGGCACGGTCTTCATCGAGCGGTACGTGGAACGCGGCCGCCACGTCGAGGTGCAGATCTTCGGCGACACCCACGGCGCCGTCGTGGCCCTCGGGGTACGCGACTGCTCGATCCAGCGCCGCCACCAGAAGATCGTCGAGGAGGCGCCCGGTGTACTGCCCGACGACGTGCGCGCGGCGCTGCACGAGGCGGCGGTGGCGGCCGGGCGGGCTGTCGACTACGTCGGCGCGGGAACCGTGGAGTTCCTGCTCGCGCCGGACGGGCAGGTGCACTTCCTGGAGATGAACACCCGCCTCCAGGTGGAGCACCCGGTCACCGAGCTGACCACCGGGCTGGACCTGGTCCGGCTGCAACTGCTCGTGGCCGAGGGCGAGCCGCTGCCGGTCACCACCACGCCGCCCGCCGACGGCCACGCCATCGAGGTACGGCTGTGCGCCGAGGACCCGGCCCAGGGTTTCCGTCCGGCCACCGGCACGTTGCACCGGTTCGCGATCCCGGGGGTGGCCGCCGAGTTCGGCCCGGCCCGTGGGCTGCGCCTGGACTCCGGTGTGGTGGACGGCTCGTCGGTGAGCGTGCACTACGACTCGATGCTGGCGAAGCTCGTCGCCTGGGCGCCCACCCGCACCGAGGCGGCCCGCGCCCTGGCCGGTGCGCTCGCCCGCGCCGAACTGCACGGCGTGGCCACCAACCGGGACCTGCTGGTCCGGGTGCTGCGCAGCGCGGAGTTCGCCGCCGTGGACGTGGACACCGGTTTCCTGGACCGGCACCCGGAGGTGTTCGAGCCGCTGCTGCCGGCCGATCAGCTTCCGGTGACGGCACTGGCGGCGGCGCTGTCCGGGGCCGCCGCGCGCCGGGCCGCCGCCCCGGTGCTGGCGGGGTTGCCGTCGGGCTGGCGCAACGTGCCGTCCTTCCCGCAGGTCACCCGCTTCACCGGTCCGGGTGACGAGGAGATCGAGATCCACTACCGCCTAGACCGCACCGGCGGCCTCGCCGAGTGGGGAAGGAAGGGCCCCCTCTTAACGGATTCGGTAGAGGAAGGGCCCCCTGTTAACACCGACCTGCCGGTGGTCGAGCTGGTGACGGCCACCCCGGACCGCGTGGTGCTCGACGTGGACGGGGTGCGGCGGGCTTTCCGCGTACACCGGGTGGGGGCGTCTGTCTTCGTGGACGGCCCGGACGGGGCGGCGAGCCTCACCGAGCTGCCCCGCCTGCCCCTGCCCACCGCGGAGCAGGCAGCCGGGTCGCTGCTCGCGCCGCTGCCCGGCGCGGTGACCCGGGTGCACGTCGAGGTCGGTCAGCGGGTCGCCGCCGGTGACCTGCTGCTGACGCTGGAAGCGATGAAGCTCGAACATCCCGTGCTCGCCCCCGCCGACGGCGTGGTGACGGAGCTGCCGGTGCCGGCCGGCGGCCAGGTCGAGACGGGTGCCGTACTTGCCGTGGTGGACCCCGAGGAGGACGCGCAGTGAACTTCGACCTGACCCCCGAACAGGACCAGCTCCGCGACGCCGTACGGGCGTTGGGCCGCAAGTACGGCCACTCCTACTTCGTCGAGAAGGCCAGGTCCGGCGGGCACACCGACGAGCTGTGGCACGAGGCCGGCCGGCTGGGCTACCTGGGCGTGAACATCCCCACCGAGTACGGCGGCGGGGGCGGCGGCATCACCGAGCTGGCGCTGGTGTGCGAGGAACTGGCCGCGGCGGGCTGCCCGCTGCTGCTCCTGGTGGTCTCCCCCGCCATCGCCGCCACCGTGATCAACAAGCACGGCACGGAGGAGCAGCGCAAGAAGCACCTCCCCGGTCTCGCCGACGGCTCCCAGAAGATCGTCTTCGCGATCACCGAGCCGGACGCGGGCTCGAACTTCCACCGCCTCGCCACCGTGGCTCGCCGCGACGGCGACGACTGGCTGCTCAGCGGGCGGAAGATCTACATCTCCGGCGTGGACGAGGCCGGGCACGTGCTCGTGGTGGCACGTGTCGGCGTCGAGGACGGCAGTGCCGACTCAGGGGACGCGTCTCCGCAGAAGCTGAAGCCGGCGCTGTTCATCGTGCCGACCGACGCGCCGGGCCTGGAGAAGTCCAAGCTGGACATGGAGATCCTGTCGCCGGAGAACCAGTTCCTGCTCTTCCTGGACGACGTCCGGCTCCCCGCCGACGCGCTCGTCGGGGAGTCGCTCGACGCCGGGCTGCCCGCCCTGTTCGCCGGGCTCAACCCGGAGCGCATCACTGTGGCCGCGATGGGCGCCGGCACCGGCCGGTACGCGATCGAGAGAGCCAGCGACTACACGTCCACCCGCAAGGTGTGGGGCGGGCGTTCGATCGGCTCGCACCAGGGCGTCTCGCACCCGCTGGCGCACGCGGCAGTGCAGGTCGAGCTGGCCCGCTTGATGATCCACAAGGCGGCCACGCTCTACGACGCGGGCCGCGACCTGGAAGCCGGCATCTCCGGCAACATGGCCAAGTACGCGGCGGGCGAGGCCGCCGCGCTCGCCGTCGACACCGCCGTCCAGGTGCTCGGCGGGGCGGGCATGACCACCGAGTACGGCGTGGCGACGTTGCTCGGCGCGGTACGTGCGGGCCGGATCGCCCCGGTCAGCCGCGAGATGATCCTCAACTTCGTCGCCCAGCACGTACTCGGTCAGGACAAGTCCTACTGATCGGGGTGGGCCCCCGGGTACGGCGGGTGCCCGATCACCCGCCGTACCCGGGGGTCCGTCAGCGGACGGTCAGCGTGCCGACCGCCGGACGCGGCGGCGCCACCGGCGGCAGCCGCTTCGGCTCGCCCCGGCTCGGCTCGCCCGCCCGGGCCAGCTCGCTCTTCGACGCGTCCGCCCGGCCAGCCGTCGCGTCCGCCCGGAACGGCTGCGCGTCACCGACGCAGACGGCGGCCAGGGATCGGAATGAACGGGGCATGCGGCTGCCTTCCGTCGGGGAACGGTGCCGTCGAGGAGACCTCGACCCCGCCACTTCGTCGCTACGTGCGACTCCGAAGCGGAGCGTCGCTGACGGGAAGCCGTCTCATCCCGCCGGTTGACAGGTGGACGCGCTGGGCCATGCTTGTCGGGTGAGATCGTTCCCGAAGCCCGATGCGCGGGCGAAGGCCGTCGTCGCGTCCCTGGCGACGGTGGCGGCGGTGGTGACCCTCGCCGTGTGGCGTCCGCCCGGCATCCTGTCGGTCGTGCTGGCCCTGGTCTGCGTCCTGCTCGCCATGATCACAGGAGTGACGGTCACCGCGGCCCGCCAGCCCGGCGGCACCGGCGGGTCCACCCCGCAGACCGAGAGCTGGCCGGCCCCCCACCAGGGGTACGGCGTGGACGCCGACACGCTGGAGGCGATCGATCCGCGCGCGGTGCGGAACCTGCGCACCCCGGCGGGCCAGCCGATCGACGCGGACACGCTGGAGACGCTGGACCCGCGGGTCGTCCGCGGCATGCGGGCGACGACAGCGGTGGACGCCGACACGCTGGAGACGCTCGACCCGCGGTCGGTGCGGCAGGGACGGACCGTGAACGGGCTCAGCGACCGGTGAGCGTGGGGCCGGCGAGCGCGTTCACGCCCCGGCCCGCCAGGCAACGGTAGGTGCGATCGGCCTCGGCCTCCGGCGGCAGCACCTCCAGGTTCCACCCGCTCGCCGACCTGCCACCGCTGATCAGCCGGAACGTGTCGGCGTTGCACACCCGCCGCACGGCCGGGTCGGCCGCCACCGTCTCGTGCCGGGCCGCGGCGAGACCGGCCGGCAGGTCACCGGCGGCGTAGGTCTCCCAGGTGTGCTGGCCGTCGCACGGCACCCGGCTCGCCTCGGCCCGGTCGCGGCGCAGGCGTACCGGGCCGAAGCACTCCAGCTCCGTCGCGCAGCGCGCACCGGCGGGCAGCCGCACGTCGGCGGACGCGCAGCCGGGCACCGGCGCCGCCCCGGCCACGCCGCTGGGCGCCGGCGTCGGCGCGACGGGCGGCGTGTGCCCGGCGGCCACCCAGCCACCCCCGGCCGAGGCGGCGAGCGCCAGCACCCCGGCGCCGCCGAGGAACCAGCGCCTGGGCCAGCGCCGGGCGCGCGAGGCCGCCGTCGGGTGGTCGTCGTCGGCCGGCGGTCGCGGATTCGGCCCGCCGGTGTGGTGGGACCGGTCGCCGGTGGTGTCGTACCGGCCGCCGGTCGCCGGGGCGCCGTCCAGCGGCAGCGCGGCGAGCAGGGTACGCAACTCGACCGCGGAGGGCCGGGCACCCGGGTCGTTCGACATGCCCAACCGGAGTACGTCGATCAGCTCGCCGGGCACGCCGGGCAGGCCCGGGATCGGCTGCTGGAACATCTCCAGCACGGTGACCAGGCTCGGGTTGCGTTCCGAGTGCCAGCGCGGCGGACGGCCGTACATGACCGCGTAGAGCGTGGCGCACAGCGAGTAGACGTCGACGGCGGGTGTGGGCGGGCTGTGGTTGAACGTCTCCGGGGGCGCGTACGCCGGGGTGAGCGCCTCCAGCATCACCGAGGAGTCACGGAACTCGGCGAGCACCGCCAGACCGAAGTCGGCCAGGACCGCCGGGTTGAACTCGGAGTGCAGGATGTTCGCCGGCTTGACGTCGCGGTGCAGGACGCCCGCCGCGTGCGAGTGGGCCAGCGCGTCGGCGATCTTCACGCCGAGGTCGCGGGTCTCCGCCGGGCCCAACGGGGAGGTGCGCATCCGTTCGGCGTACGAGCCGTCGCACAGCTCCATGATGAGGTAGGGATGCTGGTCGACGGTGACCCCGACGTCGAACAGGTCCACCACGTGCGGGTGCGACGACATCCGCCCGGCGGCACGGGCCTCGCGCAGGAAGCGCGCCTGGTCGCGTTCGCTGTCCAGCGTGCGGTTCTCGATCTTGACCGCGACCTCGCGCCCCACCGAGATCTGGGTGGCCCGGTAGATGGTGGCGTACCCGCCCCGGGCGAACACCTCGAGATCGGTCAGACCGGGCACGATGGGCAGCCGCAGGGCGCCGGGCGGGGTCTCGGTCACGACTCGAAAATACCCAACGATCCGGACCCGTCAGCGCGCCGCGTCGGTGGCCGGCACCGGCCCCGGGACGGAGTCGTCGGGGGCGGCACCCGCCCGGCGGGCGTCCCACCACAGGCCGACCGCCGTCGCGACGGCACCCAGCCCTTCCCACGCGGCCACGGCGAAGAACCGGTCCGGGGCGACGTCGGAGAGCACCGCGATGGTGAACACGGTGAAGGTGACAAGGCGGAACCAGACCGTGAACCGGTAGAACGGCCGCCACTCCGTAGCGACGGCGAGCAGGTAGTAGACCCCCATGTTGAACGAGGCCATCGAGGACGCGGTGAGGAACGTGCCGGTGTAGTCGCCCGGAGCACGCTCGGCCGGCACCTCGAAGCCGAGCAGGCGGAGCTGCGCCTCCGGCCAGATCAGACCGAGCGCGCCGAGCAGCAGCGCGAGAAGCCCGAAGACCGCGATCGTCCAGCCGGCGCCCGAGCGCGGCAGCCTCATCGTCCCTCCCCAGCGTGGTCTGCCGGTGACGCACCCGCGCACCGGAAGGCGACGGCCGATCCACGACTGTCGCCGCCCCACGCTAACCGGCTCCACCGACGAACACATCCCCGGAACCGTCAGAACAAGAGCGGTCAGCCGCCGGAGAGGCGGACCCGCAACGCGTCCGCGACGACCCGCTCACTGCGCTGCTCGGTGGCGTACGCGAGGCGTACCGCCTCCTCCGCGTTCGTCAGTGCCTCGACCCGGCTACCGCAGGCGTCCAGCGCCTCGGCCAGCACCAGCAGCGCCACCACCTGGCTGCGTACGTCCTCGGCCGGGGCGGTGACCGACCGCCGCGCCCAGTCGAGCGCCTGCTCGCGCTGGCCGTAAGCGAGCAGGGCGGCGGCGTAGCGGGCCATCGTCTGCCGCCGGGAGAACAGCAGCGAGGGCGCGTTCGCCGCGCCGGTGGCGACCGGGGCGAGCAGCCCCACAGCGGTACCCGGGTCGCCCGCCGCGAGCCGGGCCATGGCGAGCAGAACCCGCGGCGCGACCTGGGCCGGTGCCTGCGGGTTGTGCGGCTCCACCCGGCTCAGCACCGACCGCGCCTCCTGCTCGGCGGTCTCGTGGTCGCCCATGTCCAGCGCCACGAAACCACGCAGCGTGCCGGCCATGCCGGTGAGCAGCGGGTGGGTGCTCCGGTCGGCGTATTCGAGCGCCTCGGTGAACAGGTCGGCCGCGTGTTCCGGCTCGCCCAGCCCGCGCGCCACCACCCCGCGCACCACAAGCGCGAAGCCCTGCCCCCAGTCGTCGCCCACCTCGGCGAAGTCCCGGTACGCGCGCCGCGCGGCCCGGTCCGCCTCGGCCAGATCGCCCAGCTCGGCGGTCGCGTACGCCTCGACCGCGCGCAGCGTCCCCACCGCCCACGCCTCGCCGACCCGCTCCCCGAACGGCAGGAACACCCGCGCCAACCGGCACGCCTCCCGCAGCCGGCCGGCGAGCAGCCGGGCGAACGCGGTGGTGCCGCGCAGCCAGGCCCGCCCGTACGGGTCCTTCAGCTCGGCGAAGAGCCGGGCGGCCCGGCCGAGCACCGCGTCGGTGCCCGCGAAGTCGCCCCGGGTGGTGGTCACCCAGGCCAGGTTCTGCAACGACCAGGCCTGCCCCCGGGGATCCCGCGCGGCGAGACTGACCTGGTACGACGCGGCCAGCCGGCTGCTCGCCTGCCCGAGCCGGCCGGCGATGAAGTCGGCCATGCCGAGCCGCCGCATCGCCGAGGCCCGCAGTGTCGGCAGGTCGGCCTCGGTGGCCACCTGCAACGCCTCCTGCCAGTTGCACTCGGCCCGCTCGGCGTCGCCGAGTGTCTGCTGGGCCTGCCCGGCGAGCAGCAGCGCGGCGGTCCGGGTGGCCGGGTCGCCGGTGTTCGCGGCGATCTTCTCGGCGAACGCCAGCGCGTCGGCCGGGCGGCCGATCTGGAGCAGGGCCCGGGCGTGCACCACCCGGTCGGCCGGCGGCACCCCGTCGCGGGCCAGCTCGGCCGCGCGTTCGGCGTACTCGACCGCCAGCGCCGGCTCCCCCGACCGCAGCGACCGGCGGGCGGCCCGGCCCAGCGCGGCCACGCCCAGCGGGGTGACCGCCCGGGCCGGCGCGTCCGGGCGCAGCTTGACCGCGTCGGCGAGCGCCGTGGCCCGCTCCACGTGCTCGGCGACGAAGTCGTCGCGGGCGGCCTCGGTGAACGCGCCCCCCGGCGCGACACCGGCCTCGTCGACGCTCTCCGGTGCGGCCCAGCGGGCCAGCGCCGCGTGCCGCTCCGCCAGCTCGGCCTTGCTCACCCCGGCGTACGCGGCCTCCCGCATCAGCGGGGTGGCGAAGGCGAACCCGCCGCGGGTGCGGTGCAGCATGCGCCGTTGCAGCAGCTCCTCCACGGCCCGGTCCAGCTCGACGGCGGCCACCGCGGCGGGCCGCCCGTCCCGTCCGACCCGCTGCTCCCGCAACGCCTCCAGCGCGCCCGCCGGCACCGTGTCGCCCACCACGGCGGCATCGCGCAGCGCCGATCGGGCGTCCGGGGGCAGCGCGTCGATACGCGCCGCGAGCACCGCGGCCAGGTCCCGGGAGAGCAGCCGGCTGCCGAGCGAGCCCGGGGCGAGTCGCCAGCCGACGTCAGCGCCCCGGCCCGGTCCGGCGGTGAGCGCTCCCCGCTCCATCAGCAGCGTGACCAGCTCGGCCAGGTAGAACGGGTTGCCCTGCGCGGTGGCGAGCAGCCGGTCCGCGTCGGTCTGGGGCATGCGGCCACCGGACAGGTAGCTGGTGAGCAGCCGGGACGCGTCCGCGCCGCGCAGCGGCGGCAGCGCGTGCACCTCGGCGTCCGCGACGCGGGTCAGCGCGCCCGCGGTCCGGACCAGCTCGGGGCGGCCGAGCAGCAGCACCAGCACCGGCCCGCTGAGCCGGTTGAGGGTCAGCGCCAGCGCCTTGAGCGTCTCGGCGGTGGCGTCGTGCAGGTCGTCCACCACGATCACCAGCGGCGCCTCACCGGCGAGCGCGCTGAGCAGGTCCGCCACCGCCGTGGGCACCGCTTCGTCGTCCGGCGGGGGTCCGGCCGCGTTCCACTCGCCGTTTTCCGCGGCGGGCGGGAGTTCGGCGTACCCGAGCAGGGCCAGGAGCTGGTCCACGGTGATCGCCGGCGGGTCGCCGGGGAGCCGGGCCAGGCGCTGGCCGAGGCGGCGCAGCCGCTCCTCGACGGCCGGCCGGGTGACGGCGGTGGCCGCGTCGCCGGGCAGGCCGACGGCGGCCCGGACCAGATCGGCCAGCGGGGCCAGCCGGCGGCGCTCGCCGAACGCCTCGCAGCGCACCGAGAGCACCCGGGCGCCGGTGTGCGCCGCGTACCGTCCGGCGCCGACGTCGTAGCCGGCGGCGAGGCGTTCCACCTCGGCCGCGAACCGGGACTTGCCGATCCCCGCCTCGGCGGTCATCAGCAGCACCCGGGGCTCGCCCCGGTCGATCACCTCGGCGAGCCGGCCGGCGACCCTGCCGATCTCGGTCTCCCGGCCCACGAACGGCGCCTCGTCGCCGAGGCCGGACCGGGTGCCGGGGGCGTCGAGCAGGCCCAGCAGCTCGTACGCCTCGACCGGTTCCCGCTTGCCCTTGAGCCGGAGCGGGCGCAGCGCCCGCCAGGAGGCGACGTGCCGGGTGGCGGCGGAGGTGCGTGCCCCGGCGTAGACCGCGCCGACCGCGGCGGCGTCGGCCAGCCGGGCGGCGGTGTTCACCGTGTCGCCGATGACCGTGTACTCGATCGCCGCCTGGATGCCGGCGATCACGTCCCCGGTGTTGAGGCCGACGCGCAGGCCGAGCGGCGCGCCGCCGCCGCGCTCGTCGTCGAGCACCCGCCGCACCGCGCGCTGCATGGACAGCGCCGCGCGGACCGCCCGCTCGGCGTCGTCCTCGTGCGCGACCGGGGCGCCGAAGACCGCCATGATCCCGTCGCCGGTGAGCTTGTCGACGTGCCCGCCGAACGTCTTGACCGCGCCCGCGAGGGCGGCCAGCACCCGGTCGGTGACCGCCCCGACCCGTTCCGGGTCCAGGTCCTCCGACCAGGAGGTGAAGTCGGACAGGTCGCCGAAGAGCACGGTCACCACGCGGCGCTCGGCGGCGGGCAGCGTGGCGGCAGCCGGCAGCGCCGCCCCGCAGTTGTGGCAGAACCGCGCCCCGGGCACGGCGACGGTCCCGCACACCGGGCAGGTCACGGCTGCTCCACTCCGAGGTGTTCGAGCTGGGCCCGGACCGACCACTCGGCGGCCCACCACAGCGACCTGTCGACGTCGGCGTAGACCACGGCGACCACCTCGGCCGCGGTGGTGGCGCCCGCGGCGACGGCGGCGCGCACCTGGTCCAGCCGGGCCCGCCGGTGGGTCAGGTAGAAGTCGGCCGCCACACCGCAGTCGGCGAGCGCCGGGCCGTGGCCCGGCAGCGCCGGGATCCCCCGGTACGTGGAGAGCAGCTCCAGGCTCGACAGGTAGTCGCCGAGGTGCCCGTCCGGGTGGGCGACCACTGTGGTGCCACGGCCGAGGATGGTGTCACCGGTCAGCACCACGCGCTCGCCGGCGTGCTCGGCCAGAAAGCAGACCGAGTCGGCGGTGTGCCCGGGGGTGGGCAGCAGCCGGATCTCCAGGCCGAACCCGCCGAAGTCCTCACCCGGCTCGGTCAGCGGTTCACCACCGATGGTGTGCGCCGGGTCGGCGGCGAGCACGTGCACGCCGCCGAGCAGCTCGCTGAGCCGGGGCGCGCCCTCGGTGTGGTCGGCGTGCCCGTGCGTGATCAGCACGTATCCGACGGGCCCCTGTGCCGCGATCGCGGCCAGGTGTCCCTCGTCGGCGGGGCCCGGGTCGACCACCACGGCGGGGGCGTCCGGCCCGGCCCGCAGCACCCAGGTGTTCGTCCCGTCGAGCGTCATCGGCCCCGGGTTCGGCGCACGCAGCAACGTCACCCACGCCGGCAGCTCCTCCGCGAGCGCCCCCGCCGCACCGGCCATCCGCCCACCCATGGCTGCGATCGTACGACTCCGCCCGCCACTCCCCGCGATCTTGCAGTTCCGGCCCGAGCTTTGTCCCCGTCTGGGGCTTCTGCCCGGGCGGGAACCGCAAGATCGCGGGTTGGGGTCATGCGACCTCGACGATGACCTCTACCTCTACCGGGGCGTCGAGGGGGAGTTCGGCCACGCCAACGGCGCTGCGGGCGTGGCGGCCGGCCTCGCCGAACACGGTGCCGAACAGGTCGGAGGCGCCGTTGATCACGCCGGGCTGGCCGGTGAAGCCGGATGCGCTGGCCACGAAGCCGGTCAGCTTCACGACCTTGACCACGTTCTCCAGCCCGACCAGCGCGTCGATCGCGGCGAGCGCGTTGAGCGCGCACCGCTGCGCCAGGTCCTTCGCCTGCTCGGCCGAGACGCCGTTGCCGACCTTCCCGGTGGCGAGGAGCCTGCCCTCGGCCATCGGCAGCTGGCCGGACACGTAGACGTGCTGCCCCGACTGGACGGCCGGCACGTAGCTGGCCACCGGCGGCACCACCTCGGGCAGTTCGAGGCCGAGTTCGGCGAGCTTCGCGTGGGGTCCGTTGCTCATGGAGGTCAGCCCTTCGGACGCTTCAGGTACGCGACGAGCTGCTCCGGGTTCGGGCCGGGGACCACGGAGACCAGTTCCCAGCCGTCCTCGCCCCAGTTGTCGAGGATCTGCTTGGTCGCGTGGACCAGCAGCGGCACCGTGGCGTATTCCCACTTCTGCATCGGAGGAGGGCTCCCTTGCCTGACTTGGATTTCGGTCAGGCACAGCCTACGGTCCGCCGCCGTCACCAGGACGCGGGACGCGGCTCCGGCGGGTTCGGCGGCTCGCCGCACGGGCCCTCGTGCTCGAAGCGCTGCGGGCACCGGCTGCGGTCGGGCAGCAGCAGGTCGCAGAAGACCCGGTGCCTGTTGTTCTGGTCGTCGGCGGTGGAGACGGTGGTCTCGCCCGCGTCCAGCTCCACCAGGAAGCCCAGCGAGGTGGCCACGGTGCCGGCGAGCGCGGTGGCCGCCGCCAGGTCGGGCACCCGGACCTGGAGGTGGATGACGTACGCGGGCTCGTCCTCGTCCCGCCCCGCCCCGCCGGAGCGGGGGAGCGTCCGGACCGCCTCGGCCGCCGGGCCGTAGGACCGCTCGTTCAACGACGCGCCCGGACCCTCGGCCTCGCCCGGCCGTCCGGCCCGGTCACCGGGGAACTGGGCTCGGGGACTGTTATCCACGTCGCGCATCCGTCGCCTCCGGGCGTCGTACCTGTTCACCAACACCGCCATCCGCCTCGGAGCCGTCCGGCGGCCCGGCTCTCCGCATCGGGGAAGAACGTAGATCCTGGGACAAGTCCCGGCAACGGGACGCGCACACCTCGTCACGTCCAGTCACATTTGCGACACAAGGCTGGTCGGGAACACGGTGGCCGTCTCCGTCCGGCGGGGCGCCTACGCGGGGCTGGCAACCGTCCCGCCGACCGATACCCTTCCGGACTGGACGCGCGCAGACGCGCGCCCGCACACCTCGACCCGTGCCCGTCGCCTGGGGCGGCGCCGGGAGCCGCAACCCGGGGGAGACAGATGACCCAACCGCCCGCCGGTGGCGACACCGGCACGCCCGGCGACCCGAATCCGCTACCGCCGCCCACCGGCGGCGCGCCGCCGGGATCCGCACCCGCCGCCGGCCCGCCGCCGGCGTACCCGTCCGAACCCCAGCCGCGCAGACGACCGGCGGTGCTGATCGTCTCGCTGGTGCTGGCCGCCGCCGTCCTGCTCTGCGGCGGCGGGGGCACCGCCGCGTTCCTCGCGCTGCGCGACAGCGAGGACGGCCAGGGCGCGAAGGAGCCGCAGGTCGCGGTGGACGGCTTCCTCAAGGCCGTCTACCAGGAACGCGACGCCGAGAAGGCGGCCGCGTTCGTCTGCTCCGCGGCCCGCGACGACGAGAAGATCGCCACCAAGGTCGCCGAGGTGCAGAAGTACGTCGGGCAGTACCAGAACCCCCGGTTCCGCTGGCCCACCCCGACCGTCGACAACCAGACCGGGGACCGGGCCACCGTCTCCGCCCGGGTGACCATGACCACCGCCGACGAGAAGGTCGCCGAGCAGGAGCTGCGCTTCACGGTGGTGCGGAAGACGGGTTGGTGGGTCTGCGAGGTCGGCTGATCCCACCGGCCGGACAGGGCTGGTCCCAACGGCTGGTTAGGCTCGACGGGTGGCAGCGAGTGAGCAGCCGGCCGAGTCCGCCGGCAGATGGCCGGCCCGCCTGCACGTGGTGACCGGCAAGGGCGGCACGGGAAAGACGAGCGTGGCCGCCGCGCTGGCCCTCGGCCTGGCCGCCGGGGGCCGGCGCACCCTGCTGGTCGAGGTGGAGGGCCGGCAGGGCATCGCCCAGCTCTTCGGCACCGACCCGTTCCCGTACGAGGAACGGCACCTCGCCGACGCGCCCGGCGGCGGTGAGGTGCGGGCGCTGGCGGTCGACGCCGAGGAGGCGCTCCTCGAATACCTGGACATGTTCTACAAGCTCGGCGCCGCCGGCCGGGCGCTGCGCAAGCTCGGCGCGATCGACTTCGCCACCACGATCGCGCCGGGCCTGCGCGACGTGCTGCTCACCGGCAAGGTCAAGGAGGCGACCACCCGGACCAGCGGGTCGCGCCGGGCGTACGACGCGGTGGTGCTGGACGCGCCGCCGACCGGGCGGATCGGCCGCTTCCTCAATGTGACGGCGGAGACCGCCCGGCTGGCGAAGGTCGGCCCGATCAAGACCCAGAGCGAGGGTGTCTCCGCGCTGCTCCGGTCGCCGATGACCGCCGTGCACGTGGTCACGCTGCTGGAGGAGATGCCGGTCCAGGAGACGCTCGACGCGGTCGCGGAGCTGACCCAGCTCGGTTTCCCGGTCGGCCGGGTGGTCGTCAACGGCGTCCGCCCGCCGGTGCCGGCCGGGCGGGCGGTGACCGCGGCCGAGCTGAAGCGCGGGCTGGCCGCCGCCGGCCTGCCGGCCGACGGCCCGACCGTGGCCGGGCTCGTCGAGGAGGCGCGTGACCAGCAGGTACGCCGTGAACTGGAGGACTCCCTCCGGGCTGACCTGGTGGATCTCGGACTGCCCCTGGTCGAGCTGCCCCTGCTGCCCGAGGGGGTCGACCGGGCCGGGCTGGAGACGCTCGCGCAGACCCTCGTCCGGGCGGATTGACTCACACCTGAGGCCGGCACGGAGCAGAGTGCCCCTCGGGCCCGATACGCTCGATTGGTGCCTTCCGAAGACGCGGCGCCTCCGCTTGACGTCGACCAGATCCTCGCCGACGACGGCGTACGGATCGTGGTCTGCTGCGGGGCGGGCGGTGTGGGCAAGACGACCACGGCGGCGGCGCTGGCGTTGCGGGCGGCCGAGCGGCACGGCCGGCGGACGGTGGTGCTCACCATCGACCCGGCCCGCCGGTTGGCCCAGTCGCTCGGCCTGACCGAGCTGGACAACACGCCCCGGCAGGTAAAGGGCATCGACGTCGAGGCCAGCGGTGGCGAACTGCACGCCATGATGCTCGACATGAAGCGCACGTTCGACGACGTGGTGCTCCAGCACACCGAACCGGCGAAGGCGGCGGAGATCTTCGCCAACCCCTTCTACCAGGCCATGAGTTCCACCTTCGCCGGCACGCAGGAGTACATGGCGATGGAGAAGCTGGGCCAGTTGCACGCCCGGGGCGAGTGGGACCTGATCGTGGTGGACACGCCGCCGTCCCGCTCCGCGCTCGACTTCCTGGACGCGCCGGCCCGGCTGTCCCGGTTCCTCGACGGCCGGATGCTGCGGCTGCTGCTGGCTCCGGCACGCAGCGGCGGGCGGAGCATGTTCAGCCTGGTCACGGCGAGCTTCGGGATGTTCTCCAAGGTGGTGCAGAAGGTGATCGGCGCCCAGCTGCTCACCGACCTGTCCGGCTTCGTGGCCGCCCTCGACTCGATGTTCGGCGGTTTCCGGCAGCGCGCCGAGCAGACGTACCGGATCCTCCAGGCCCGGGAGACGGCGTTCCTGCTGGTCGCGGCGCCGGAGCCGGACGCGGTCCGGGAGGCCGCCTACTTCGCCGGCCGCCTGCGCTCCGAGCGGATGCCGCTGGCCGGGCTGGTGCTCAACCGGGTGCACCGTCCGGCGGCGGACCTCTCCGCCGCGGAGAGCCTGGCCGCCGCGGAGCGGCTGTCCGGCGTCGGCGGGCACGAGAACACCGTCGAGGTGTTGCGCGCGCACGCCGCGCTGGCCCAGCAGGCGGTACGCGAGGAGCAGGTGGCGGCCCGGTTCACCGAGGCGTTCCCGGCGGTGCCGGCGGTGTCGGTGACGGCGCAGCCCGCCGACGTGCACGACGTCGACGGGCTGCGGACGATCGGCGAGGCGATCAGCCGGCGCTGACCGGTCCGGTCAGGTGGCCGTGGTGACCAGGATCTTGTCCTTGCCGGCCTTCTCCTTGGCGTTCTTCTTCATGGCCGCCTCGAACATCTTGCGCCAGCTGGCGACCTGCGGGTGACGGCGCAGCAACGCCCGGCGCTCGCGCTCGGTCATGCCACCCCACACACCGAACTCGATCCGGTTGTCGAGCGCGTCGGCGAGGCATTCGTACCGAACTGGGCAGCTCCGGCAGATCCTCTTCGCCACGTTCTGTTCGGCGCCCTGTACGAACAACGCGTCCGGGTCTCCGTTCTGACACGCCGCCAGTGACGGCCAGTCAGTGATCATGCCCATCTGTACACGTCCCCCCTTGCAGTACCTACCGACTTCGCGCGCGCAGCTCTCGTACTTCCCCCCGGTCGTTCGCGCCGGCCTCCCCAGGGCGGCACAAACGACTCATGGCTGCGGTCGCCGCCACCATCATGCTGTGTAGTCGCCCGATTACGCAACGTTGTCGGCGAAATCCATCATTCCGGACACTCCCGGCTTCCCGGGCTTTCGCCCCGCGACTACCCCGCCCGACTACGTGAAAACGCTGCGCCACTCCCGGAGTTCGGCGAGACTTCCGCCGGATCCACGCAACCTCGGACCAGGGCTCGTGCGTTTAGCACAACGAGGCCGGCGCGTGCAGGAAATGGGGAAAGTTCCCCGCGCGCCCACCGATTCCTGCTCGCGTACCCTGTCGAGGTGACCTGGATGCGGAAACGTGACCACAACGTGCTGACCAACGCCGCGTCGCTGCTGATCTGCGGCCTCCTGGCCGGGGTGGTGGTCGCCGCGGCGGCCTTCCCTGTGGCGGCGATGTCCGGACTCGCAGCCAAGGCCGGGGCGGAGACGTTCGAGGCGCTGCCCAAGGAGCTGACAGTCGCCCGGGCACCCCAGATCACCAAGCTGCTCGCGGCCGACGGCAAGACGGTGCTGGCCACGATGTACGACGAGAACCGCAAGGACGTCCAGCTCAAGGACATCTCGCCGTACATGCAGAAGGCCATCATCGCGGCCGAGGACCACGACTTCTACAAGCACAACGGCGTGGACATCAACGGTGTGGCGCGGGCCTTCGTCAACAACCAGGCCGCCGGCGCCTCCCGGCAGGGCGCGTCGACGCTCACCATGCAGTACGTCCGCCTGGCCATCTCCTACTCGGCCACGCACCCGGCCGACGTCGTCGCCGCGACCGAGGACACCAGCGGCCGCAAGCTGCGCGAGATGAGCCTGGCGCTCCAGGTCGACAAGGAACTCTCCAAGGACGAGATCCTCCGGCGTTACCTGAACATCGCCGCGTTCGGCAACAGCGCGTACGGCATCTGGGCGGCCAGCCAGGTCTACTTCAACAAGCCGCCGAGCAAGCTCGACATCCAGGAGTCGGCGATGCTCGCCGGCATGGTGAAGGCCCCCACCGCGTTCGATCCCACCACCAAGGCGGGTTACCCGGAGGCGGTCGGCCGGCGCGACTACGTCATCGACAACATGGTGCAGATCGGCGCGATCACCCAGCAGGAGGCGGACGCCGCCAAGAAGATCAAGCTCCAGGTCAAGGGCAAGCGCACCCCGAACGGCTGCACCCAGACCACCACCCGCTCCTGGGGCTTCTTCTGCGACTACCTCTACCGCTGGTGGCTCCAGCAGGAGACGTTCGGCGCCACCTCGTACGACCGTGAGCGGCGGCTCAAGAGCGGCGGCTACACCATCGTGTCCACCCTGGACGTCCAGGCCCAGAAGGGCGCCGACAAGGCCGTCCGCAACAAGCTGGGCGAGAGCAGCAAGGCGGCCCGGATGGTGGCCGCCGTCGAGCCGGGCACCGGCCGGGTCCGCGCCGTGGCGGTGAACCGGAACTTCAAGCTCGACGACCCGGCCGACCCGCAGAACAAGATCTCCAGCGACCCGAAGAAGGCCAAGAAGAAGATCCGGGGCAACTACCCCAACACGGTCAACCCGCTGGTCACCGGTGGCCCCGGCATCGCCGGTTACCAGGCCGGCTCGACCTTCAAGATCTTCACGCTGGTGGCCGCGCTGGAGAAGGGCTACCCGCTCAGCTACAACATCAACGCGCCCCAGCAGTTCAAGTCGGACTACCCGGTCGAGTTCAACTCGCCGGCCGCCTGCAAGGGCACCAGCAAGTACTGCCCGACCAACGCCAACCCGGCGATGGCCGGCCCGCACACCATGTGGAGCGGCTTCGGCTTCTCGGTCAACACGTTCTTCATCGACCTGCAGCAGCGGGTCGGCGCGGAGAACGTGGTGAAGGCCGCACAGAAGCTCGGTATCACGTTCCGCTCGTCGAGCGACGCGCAGCTCGCCGCCAACCCGCACCAGTGGGGCGCGTTCAGCCTCGGCGTCTCCCAGACCACCCCGCTGGAGCTGGCGAACGCGTACGCCACGCTCGCCGCCGACGGCACGTACTGCGAGCCGATCCCGGTGCAGGAGATCCGCGGCCCGGACGGCGAGAAGCTGGACGTCGCCAACCCCCGCTGCGAGCAGCGGGTCAGCACCGAGGTGGCCCGCGCCGCCGTGGACGCCGCGCGCTGCCCGGTCGGTGACCGCTCCTCCACCACGAAGTGCGGTACCGCCACCGCCGGCAACGTCCGCAACATCGTCGACGCGCCGGTGGCCGGCAAGTCCGGCACCACCGACTCGGAGAAGACCTCCTCCCTGGTCGCGATGACCAAGCAGTACGCGGTGGCCGGCATCATGGCCGACCCGGACTGGCCGCAGACCAACCAGAAGATGGGCCACGACACACCCACCGGCATCAACCCGGCGGTCTACCAGACGCTGCGGGACGCCATGAAGGGCAAGGAGCGGAAGAACTTCACCCCGCCCAGCGGCAAGATCGTCCTTGGTGACCAGCGCTCGATCCCGGGCGTGAAGTGCGAGTCCGTCGAGACCGCGAAGTCCCGGCTGAAGGGTGCCGGCTTCGAGCCGGTGGTCTCCAGCAACAAGGTGCCGTCGGAGTGCCCGGCCGGCACCGCCGCCGGCACCAGCCCCGACGGGCGCACCATCAAGGGCGGCGTGGTGATGATCGAGGTCAGCTCCGGTAAGGGCACCCCGGAGCAGGACGACACCGCGACACCGGACCGGCCGGGCGGCCCGGGTAACGGCCGACCAGGACGACCGGGCAACTGATCCAGTACGACGACGGCCACCTCCCGCGCGGGAGGTGGCCGTCGTCGTTTCCGCGCTACTTCGGCGCCGGATCAGAGGCCGAGCTGGCGGCGTACCTCGGCGGCGACCCGGCCACCCTCGGCCCTACCGGCCACCGCGCCCTGGGCCGCCTTCATGGCCGGGCCCATCTGCGCCTTGCCGGTGAAGCCGCCCGCGGCGAGCGCCCCCGAGACCAGCTCGGCGAGTTCGTCGTCGGAGAGCTGCCTGGGCAGGTAGCGCTCCAGCACCTCGCCCTCGGCGGTCTCCTTGCCGGCCTGCTCGGCGCGCCCCGCGTCGGCGAACGCCACCGCCGCCTCGCGGCGCTTCTTCGCCTCCTTGGTCAGCACGGCGAGCACCTCGTCGTCGCTGAGCTCGCGCTTTTCCCGGCCGGCGACCTCGGCGTTGCCCACGGCGGCCAGGGCCATCCGCAGTGTAGAGGTGGTCAGCTCGTCGCGCGCCTTGAGAGCGGCGCGCATGTCGGCGGTGAGACGGTCCTTCAGCGTGCTCATGGACGGTGAAACTACCCTGAACGCCATGCGAAAGCGCACACTATTCCGGCTCGCGGCGGGAACCGTCGCCGTCGGCGCGGCCACCCTGGCGTACGCGTCGCTCGTCGAGCGCAACATGTTCACCCTGCGCCGGTACGACGTGCCGGTGCTCCCGACCGACGCCGAACCGCTGCGGGTGCTGCACCTCTCCGACCTGCACATGATGCCCGACCAGCGACGCAAGCAGGACTGGGTGGCGTCGCTGGTCGCGCTCGACCCCGACCTGGTCGTGGTCACCGGCGACAACATGGCGCACCCGGAGTCGGTGCCGGGCGTGCTGCGCGCCCTGCAACCGCTGCTCGACCTGCCCGGGGCGTTCGTCTTCGGCTCCAACGACTACACCGGCCCGGTCATCAAGAACCCCTTCACCTACTTCCTGCCCGACCGGGAGTACACCGAGGGCGTGCCGCTGCCGTACGAGGAGCTGCGCGACATCTTCACCGGCGCCGGCTGGGCCGACCTGAACAACGCGCGCACCACGCTCAAGGCCGGCGGACGGGAGATCGAGCTGGCCGGCGTGGACGACCCGCACATCGAACGGGACGACTACGACGCCGAGGCCGGCCCGGTCAGTGGCGACGCGGCGCTGTCGATCGCGGTGTCCCACTCCCCCGAGCCCGTGGTGCTGGACCGGATGGCCGCCGACGGCTTCGGCCTGCTGCTCGCCGGGCACACCCACGGCGGCCAGGTGTGCGTGCCCGGGTACGGCGCGCTGGTGACCAACTGCGGGCTGCCCCGCTCGATGGCGCGCGGGCTGCACCGCTGGCCCGGCTCGGACTCCTGGCTGCACGTCTCTGCCGGCCTCGGCACCCACCCCACCGCACCGATCCGCTTCGCCTGTCCTCCAGAGGCCAGCATCCTCACCCTGATCCCCCGCTGACCGCTCGTTCGGCTTGCCCGGCCGGCAGATCTTGGTACGCGCCCGCCCCTCCCGGGGCTGATCCGCACCAAGATCTGCCGGGTGGGCGGGGCGGGGGGTACCGAGTTTGACCGTGCGGGAGGGTGGGCTACTATTTGTCGGCACGCCTCGGGGTGTGGCGCAGCTTGGTAGCGCGCTTCGTTCGGGACGAAGAGGTCGTCGGTTCGAATCCGGCCACCCCGACCAGAGGCAAGAGGGCACATCCGGTCACCGGATGTGCCCTCTTGGTGTTTCGATGCGCCCCGGTATCGACGCGGACGCGCCCGGCGGGCCCACGCTCCAAGTGACCGACCCGTACGGCAACGTGTTGCGCTTCGCGCAGCCGACAGGCCCGGAGCAGCCAGGTGACAAGGCGGGTGGCGACGTGTAGCGACGGAACCGGCAGGACGATCACTGTCGCAGTAGGATCCCGGCATGCCGCGGCCGGTGGTCTTCGACCTCTTCCACACCCTGGTCCACGGCGCCGACGACGAGCGGGACCGTGTGGTCGGCGAGATGGCGCTCGTCGTCGGCGTTGCTCCGGCAGCGCTCGTCTCCGCGTACCACGCGACCTGGCGGGACCGCCTCGTCCGGTGGGACGTGGAGGAGACAGTGCGGATCCTCGCCGGACGCCTGGGCGGCTCGCCGACCGACGAGCAGGTTGCGCGGGCCGCCGCGCACCGACGCGCCCTCGCCCGCCGGGTGCTGGGCCGTGTCTCGCCCGCCACCCTGGACGTCCTCGACGCGCTGCGCGGGCGCGGGCACCGGCTGGCCCTGATCAGCAACGCCACGTCCGAGACGGCCGAGGCGTGGGCGAGTGGCCCGCTCGCGCGGCGTTTCGGCGTCGCGGTCTTCTCCTGCGAGGTCGGGCTGGCCAAGCCGGACCCGGCGATCTACCGCACCGCCGCGCAGCGGCTGGGTGTCGCGCCGGCCGACTGCGTGTACGTGGGCGACGGCGCGGACGGCGAACTGGCCGGCGCGGCGGCGGTCGGCATGACGGTGCTCCGGACCACCGAACACCAGGACACCGATGCCGGCTGGGCCGGACCCGTGATCGCGAACCTGCGTGACCTGCCCGCCCGCCTGGAGGAACCGGCCCCGATTCCCAGCTCGACCGACTAGACGGATGCACCCCGCCACGCGCGGTTGACAGTGTCTCCTGGCACAGTATGCGCATGTCGCCGATGATCCGATCCCGCCTGACCGATTGGACCACCGTCGCGCCCCTGGTCGCCGTGCTCGTGCTCGTGATGACCTGGGGACGGGAGTTGCCCGGCCCACTCATCTTCGTGGTGGCGGCCCTGCTCGCGGCGGCTGTGCTCGCCGCGGTGCACCACGCCGAGGTGGTCGCGCACAGGGTCGGCGAGCCGTACGGGTCACTCGTGCTGGCGGTGGCGGTCACCGTAATCGAAGTCGGTCTGATCGTCACGCTGATGATCAGCGGCGGCGACAAGACGCAGGCGCTGGCGCGGGACACCGTCTTCGCCGCCGTCATGATCACCTGCAACGGCATCCTCGGTTTGTCGCTGCTGCTCGGCGCGCTGCGGCGGCAGGTCGCGGTGTTCAATCCGGAGGGCACCGGCGGCGCGCTCGCCACCGTGGCCACGCTCGCCACGCTCAGTCTGGTGGTGCCGACGTTCACCACGAGCCGGCCGGGGCCGGAGTTCTCCCCGGCGCAGCTCGCCTTCGCGGCGGTCGCCTCGCTGGCGCTCTACCTGCTGTTCGTCATGGTGCAGACCGGCCGGCACCGCGACTACTTCCTCCCGGTCACCCAGGAGGGCAGCATCCTCGCCGAGGACAAGGACGGTGACGGGCACGCCGAGCCGCCGTCCACGCGTACCGCGCTGGCCAGCCTGGCCCTACTGGTGGTGGCGCTGGTCGCGGTGGTCGGCGACGCGAAGACGATCTCCCCGGCGATCGAGAGCGCGGTCAGCGCGGCGAACCTGCCGCAGGCGTTCGTCGGTGTGGTCATCGCGCTGCTGGTGCTGCTGCCGGAGACGCTCGCCGCCGCCCGCGCCGCGCGGCGGGACCGGGTGCAGATCAGCCTCAATCTCGCGCTCGGCTCGGCCATGGCCAGCATCGGCCTGACCATCCCGGCCATCGCGATCGCCTCGATCTGGCTGGACGGGCCGCTGATGCTGGGCCTGGGTGGCACCCAGATGACGCTGCTGGCGCTGACCGCTGTGGCGGCGGTGCTCACCGTGGTGCCGGGGCGGGCGACAGTGCTCCAGGGCGGGGTGCACCTGGTGCTGCTCGCCGCGTTCGTCTTCCTGGCCGCCAGCCCGTGAGCCGCTGCGCCGGCAGAGACCGTCAGTCGTGCGTCTCCGTACGCGCCACCTCGGCGAACGCGGCGGTCAGGTACTCGGCGAACGGGCGACCGGTGACCGCCAGCAGATCGGCCACCAGCAGCGGCGCGTGCCGTGCGATCGCCGCCGGGCCGGGCGGGTTCTCGTCGTCGCCCGGGTCGTAGACGCCGAGCGCGCCGGCCAGCAGCACCAGCAGCACGTGCGGGTCGACATCGGGCCACCACGGCGCCGCCGACCGGACGCACTGTTCCAGCACCTGCCGTACGTCGTCGCCGTCCAGCCCGTCCGGATGCCCCTCCTCGATCAGCAGCCGGACCACGCCGCCGAGCACCAGCCCGGCCCGGTCGGCGGCGGCCAGCCGCTCGACGGCCGGTGCGTACGCCTCGGCGTCGTGGGCCTGCGCGGCGTTCACCGCGTCGGTGGCCGTCTCGGCGATCTCGCGGGCCGGGGCGGGCAGGTGCCGCCAGGTCGTCGTCACCGGGTCAGCATGGCAGAGCACGTGTGATCGCTCACCTTCCGGCCCGGCACCGCGTGTGTAAGGAGTAAACGGGTCGTGAGAGTCGTACCCCCCGAACAGAATCCCTGGCATGCTGCGCCGCGCCCTGCCCGCCCGTCCCGAAGCCCGCCGGATCCTGCTCGGCACGCTGTTCTCCGCGGTCGGGCGCGGCCTCACCCTGCCGTTCCTGTTCATCTATCTCACCGACGTACGCGGTCTGACCGACACCCGGGCCGGGCTGGTGATCGGCTGGTTCGGCGCGGTCACACTCGCTCTCTCGCCGCTGGCCGGCACGTTCATCGACCGGTTCGGCGCGCGCCGCGTGGTGCTGCCCTGCCTGGTGATCGAGGCGATCGGTACCGGCTCGCTGGCGCTGGTCGACTCGACCGCGTCGGCGTTCGGCGTGATGACGCTCGTCGCCGTGGGCAGCTCGGCGATCTGGGCCGGGCAGAACACGATCCTCGCCTCGCTGACCGGCGAAGGCGAGCGGCAGCGTGTCTTCGGGCTCAACTTCGCGCTGCTCAACCTCGGTATCGGCATGGGCGGCCTGATCTCCGGCGCGGTTGTCGACGTGGCCCGTCCGATCACCTTCGAGGTGATCTACCTGCTGGACGCGGTGAGCTACCTGACGCCCGCGCTGATCCTGCTCACGCTGCCGCACGTCGGACGCCGCCCGGCCGTGGCCGCGGGCACGAAGGCTGACGACCGGAGGACCGGCGGCTATCTCACGGTGCTGCGGGACCGGCCGTTCCGCCGCCTGGTCGTCTTCGGCCTGGTGCTCACCACCTGCGGGTACGCGCAGATCGAGGTGGGCTTCGCGGCGTACTCGGTCCGGGTGGTCGAGGTGACCCCACGGGTGGTGGCGTGGGCGCTGGCGGCGAACACCGTGATGATCGTGCTCTCCCAGCTGCTGGTGATCCGGCGGCTGGAGGGGCGCAGCCGTACCCGTGCACTCGCCACAGTCGGCGCGGTCTTCGCCGGCGCGTGGCTGGTGCTCGGTGCGGCCGGCGTGGTGGGTAGCGCCAACGCGGTGCTCGCGGCGCTCGGCGTGGTGGCCTGCTCGGCCATCTTCGGGTTCGGCGAGACGATGCTGTCGCCGGTCATGCCCGCGATCACCAACGCGCTCGCCACCGACGAGCTGCGCGGCCGGTACAACGCGATGAGCTCGATGATCTTCGGGATCAGCGGGGTGGTCGGCCCGGTCACCGCCGGTCCGCTGATCGCCGCGGCGAACGGCCGCGTGTGGGTGGCAGTCGTGGTGGGCGGCTGCCTGGCCGCCTCGGTGCTCGCGCTGTCGCTACGCCCGCTGCTCACCGCCGCGCAGGACGGTCGTCTGACGGCCACCGAGGCGCCGGAGCCGGCGCGGGCCTGACACGCCGACGGGCCCCGGAGCGTCGCTCCCGGGGCCCGTCGGCGGCGCGGTCGGCCGTCAGCCGGCGGCGACCTCGGTGGTGGTGCGGATCCGGTCCAGCGCCGGCGGGGAGACCGGCGACTTCTCGGTCAGGTACGCGGTGAAGGCGTCCAGGTCGATCTGGCCGGTAACCGCGTTGGTGCCGCCGGTCAGGACGCTGAAGCCGTCGCCGCCGCCGGCGAGGAAGTTGTTGACGGTGACCCGGTAGGTGGCGGTGTCCGTCACCGGGGTGCCGTTGATGGTGAGGCTGCCCCGGACGACGCGGGTGCCGGCGCACGGCGTGCCGGCCGGCGCGGTGGTGCCGTCGACGTCCACGACGTAGTTGACGGTCGAGGACGCGTAGAGCACGCGCGCCACTGTGAACTGCTGCTCCAGCATGCAGTAGAGCTGCGCACCGGTCAGGTCGAGCGTCACCAGGTTGTTGGCGAACGGCTGCACGGTGAACGCCTCGGCGTAGGTGACCGGGCCGCCGTCGAGGTCGGCGCGGACGCCACCGGGGTTCATGAACGCGGCGACCGCGTTCTGCTCGGTGTCGGTGGCGGCGAGCTGCGCGTCGGCGATCAGGTTGCCCAGCGGCGACTCACCGGTCTGGTAAGTCGGGTTGCCGTTGGCGTCGACCCCGGTCTGGTACAGGTTCTCCTGGGTCTTGGTGATCGCGGTGGTGGTCTCCCCGACCACCCGGTCGGCCACCGGGCCGAGCGCGGTCTTGTACCGGTTGATCAGCTCGGTCGAGGCCGGGTCCTTCTCGACGTCCCGGGTGACCACCACGTTGTTCGCGGACGCGGTGACCACGTCGCGGGTACGCGGGTCGATCTTCAGGTCGATCTGGGTGACCAGGCGGCCGAACGAGCTGGCGCTGGTGACCAGCTTGTTGTTGATGTTGCAGTTGTACGCGGCGTGGGTGTGCCCGCTGACGATCACGTCGATGGCCGGGTCCATCCGGTTGGCGATGTCGACGATCGGGCCGCTGAACCCGGTGCAGTCGTTGATGCCGCCGCCGTTCTGCACACCGCCCTCGTGCAGCAGCACGACGATGCTCTTGACCCCGAGCAGGCGCAGGATCCTGGCGTACTTGTTGGCGGTGTCGGCCTCGTCGGTGAACCGCAGGCCGGCGACGCCCTCCTGGCTGACGATGTTCGGGGTGCCCTCCAGGGTCATCCCGATGAAGCCGATCGGCACGCCCTGGACGATCTTGATGCCGAACGGCTGCATCAGCGGCAGGCCGGTGGAGGTCTTGAACGCGTTCGCCGAGAGGTAGCGGAACTTCGCCCCCTCGAACGGCGTGCCGTCGGCGCAGCCGTCCACCGGGTGGCAGCCGCCGCGCTGCATGCGCAGCAGCTCGGCCGCGCCCTCGTCGAACTCGTGGTTGCCGACGCTCGCGAACTCCAGGCCGACGAGGTTCATCTCCTCGATGGTGGGCTCGTCGTGGAACGCGGCGGAGAGCAGCGGCGAGGCGCCGATCAGGTCACCCGCGGCGACCGTGACGGTGCCCTTGCCCTGCTGCTTGGCGGCGGCGCGCATCGACTTCAGGTGGCTGGCCAGGTATTCCGCGCCACCGGCCGGCTGACCCTCGATGGTGCCGCTGGAGCCGGTGGGCGGCTCCAGGTTGCCGTGGAAGTCGTTGATCGCGAGCAACTGGACGTCGACCGGCTTCGGGCGGGCCTCGGCCTGGTCGGGGGTGACGGCGACCGCGGTGAAGGCGGTCGCGGCGAGTGCGGCCAGGCCGACGGCGGCCCGGCGTCGCATCCCGGTGACGGACATGGAACTCCTCGTGAGATGCCGGTACGTGGCGTCCGGGCGATGGTTCGCCCGGCGACCCTGATCCGTGCCGTGACAGGTGTCGATCGCGGAGTGCGGTACTCGGGGGAACGCCGCCCTCGCCGGGGTAGCTTCTCATCCACCGGCCGCCAGGTCGAACGGGCCGGCATCAGGAAGCGTCGCTGTCTCGGGCGGCCCACACCGGTCTGCCGGACGAGTCGGACATGACGGTCAGATGAAATTCCGCGCGGCGCACGCTGTCGGTGCCCGCCACCGTCGAAGGCGCCGGCTCCCAGGGACAGGGAGCCGGCACCGACGCTCATGTCACGCGGAATTCCTTGCGCTGGCAACCGTCCTTGCCGGAATCACCTCCTGCCGGACACCCATCGCGAACCGAACGGTCGTTCATGTCCGACGGCCCGGCATATCGAGCAAACTGTCCGAACTCGACTGACGCCCCGCAGGGCCGGTCGGAGATCCGCTGTGGGCGGTGCCGACGAGCCTGCGCAACGCCGGACGTGTCCACCGCCCGGCGACACCCGGCCGGCCCGCCAGGTAGCCGACCGTCCGCGCGGCGTCCCAGCCGTGCGCCTCGCACAGCCCACGCGCCAGCATCCCGAGGTAGACCGGGGCGGGCCGGGTCCACCGCACCTCCACCGCCCGGTGCGGCGCGGTGAACGTGAGCATCGGCAGACCCTCGTGGACGCCGACGCGCAACAGCGTCTCGTAGCGACCCGGCCCGAGCGTCGCCCGTCCGGTCTCGACCGCGGCGAGGATCCCGGCCAGGTCGGCGCCGGGTGGCCGGTACATCTCCTGCGCGGCGATGTCGGCGAACTGCTCGACCGTCACCAGGTAGCCGCGCGCCGCCGCCCGGCCGGGCAGCAGCGGGTCGTAGAACGCCATGCCGCCGGTCCAGGCCCGCGACTCCCCGGCGAAGTAGACGCCGCCGGGGATCAGCAGCGGAAGCGTCCGGCGCGGTGGCCGGCGGTCCCGGCACCCGGGGTACGTGCGCAGCCCGCCCGGTGGGCACCCGCCCCGCAGATACCAGTCGAGCCGGGCGGCGTGCAGATTCGAGCCGTACGCGACGTACCAGAGCATCGGCGGCTCAGAACCAGCAGGTGCGCCCGGCGGCGTGGCTGACCTGGACGGTGTGCGTCACACAGCCACCGTCGGCGATGCGGTGCAGCAGGAAGGCGGTCGGCTCGGCGACGAACCCCGGCTCCTCCTCGCCGGTCATGGTCAGGCTCACCTGGATCCAGGCTCGGTGCGGTGGTCAGCACCGTACCGGCGAACGCGCTCGTCACCTGGCGGTGCAGGTGCCCCGCGGCGACGCGTACGACATGGGGGTGACGGCCGACCACGGCGGCGAGCGCCTCGGCGTCGGCCAGGCCCATCGCGTCCATGCCCGGCACGCCCACCGCGACCGGCGGATGGTGCAGGCACACGACGGCGGGCGCGTCGGTACGCCCGGCGAGCACCCCGTCGAGCCAGGCGAGTTGCTCGTCGCCGAGGCGTCCGCCGGGACTGCCCGGGGTGAGCGAGTCGAGCACCACGAGCGTCGCGTCCGGCAGATCGACGTGGTAGTGCGCCGAGAAACCGCCGGCCAGGCAGGGCGTGCCGCCGAACGTGTCGAGCAGCGACTCACGGTCGTCGTGGTTGCCGGTCACCAGGTGCACCGGCAGCGGGAACGCGCCGACGATCTCGCGCAGGGCGAGGTATTCGTCGGGCCGGCCGTTGGCGGTGAGGTCGCCGGTGATCACCACACAGTCGGGCCGGGGACGCAGCGCGAGCACCGTGCCGAGCGCCCGGTGCAATCCGGACGCCGGGTCGGCCGCGAGCGGGCCGGTGGTCACGTGCGGGTCGCTGAGCTGGGCGATGAGCATCGGCCGCCTCCTCGGGTGCCCGGGCCCTCACGCTATCGCCGCGCGGCCTCCCCGCGCAGGCCCGATCTCGCCCACAGGCGCCGTCCACAGCCTGTGGATAGCACATGTGTACGAAGGTCGGCGGCGGTTGCGCTGAGTACGCTTGATCGCGACCCCACCCCCTCCGAGCAGGAACGACGTGGATCACGAGCGAGTCCTCCGCGACGTCACGGTGCGCCTCCCCACGGCGTCGACCGTTCCGGAGGCGTGCCAGTGGACCGTCGCCGCGCTCGCCCGGCACACACCGGCGACCGCCACCGTCCTGCTCCGCGTCCACGACCGTCTGCGCTGCGTCGCCGCCACCGGCGCCTGGCAGGTGTTCTCCCACGTACCGGCCACCGCCGACGGCACCCCGCCGGGCCGCCACCGGGCCGAACCCTCGGTGGTCCGTCGGGTCTACGCCTCCGGCGTCACCGCCGCCGTGCCCGACGTCAGCGCCGACCCCGACTACCTCCCGGTCCGTCCGGACGTCACCGCCGAACTCTGTGTGCCGGTACGCGACCCGCACGGCCGTCCGATCGGGGTGCTCGACCTCCAGTGGAGCGAGCCGGTCGTGCTCGCGGCGTGGCGGGAGACCGCCGAACTGGTGGCCGACCGCCTCGGCGGGCGGATCGCCGCGCTCGGCGGGCCGCCGGCCGAGAGCCGCAGCGAGAAGCTGCTCCGGCACGCCGCCGCGTTCACCGCCGCGCCGACCGACTGGGACCTGATGACCGCCGCGCTCGCCGCGGCCCGGGACGTGTCGGCGCTCTCCGCCGCCGTGCTGGTGCTCACCGGCCGGCAGGGCCCCCGCCTCGGCGCACCCACCGGCACCCCGGGCGAGCTGGAGGCGCGGATCCGGGCCGAGCTGGCCGAGGCCGGACCGGCCGCGCTCGACCGCATGATCGACCGGGCCCACCGGTACGGCTCGGCGTACACGCTGGGTGAGGCGGGCCACCCGCCCACCGAGGAGTACCTGCCGCTGACCCGGGCCGGCGCACGCACGCTCGTGGCGGTGCCGGTCGGCACGCCGGTCTCCGGCGGCGTGCTGCTCGTCGCCGACGAGCAACGTCTGCGCCCCGACCCGACCACCGTCAACCTGATCGAGCTGCTCGCCGGGCAGGCGTGGACCTGCCTGGACCGGCTGCGTACGCTCGCCCGGCTGCGCGAGCAGGCCAGCTCGGACCCGCTCACCGGGCTGCGGCACACCGGCTCGTTCGGGAAGCGGATCGCCACCGCCACGCCGGGGCGTACCGCGCTGCTGGCGATCGACGTGGACGGGTTCAAGGACGTCAACGACACGTACGGCCACCAGGCCGGTGACCGGCTGCTGGTGGGGCTGGCCCGGGCGCTGGAGGGCGCGTTGCGCCAGGGCGACGAGCTGTACCGGACCGGCGGCGACGAGTTCGTGGCGGTGATCGAGGTGAGCCGCCCCGAGGAGGCGGTCCGCATCGCCGAACGGCTCACCGAGGCGGCCCGCCACACCGGCCGGACGATCAGCGTCGGCGTCGCCCTGCCGAGACCCGGCGAGTCCCTCGAACGCACCCTGCACCGAGCCGACCAGGCCCTGTACGCCGTGAAGCGCCACGGCCGGGACGGCGTCCACCTCTCCGCCGCCTGAATCGACCGACTCTGGGCGGGGGTTACGGGCGGGTGAGTTCCTTGGCCAGGAGTTCGGCTATCTGGGCCGTGTTGAGGGCGGCGCCCTTGCGGAGGTTGTCGCCCGTCACGAAGAGGTCCAGCGCCCGGGGGTCGTCCACCGCGCGACGGATCCGGCCCACCCAGGAGGGATCGGTGCCGACCGCGTCGATCGGCATCGGGAACTCCCCGGCCGCCGGGTCGTCGACCAGGATCACACCCGGCGCGTTGCGCAGCACCTCGCGGGCGCCCTCGGCGTCCACCTCGGTGGCGAAGACCGCGTGCACGGCGACCGAGTGACCGGTCACCACCGGCACCCGTACGCAGGTGGCGGACACCTTGAGGTCGGGCAGCCCGAGGATCTTGCGCGACTCGTCGCGCAGCTTCATCTCCTCGGAGGACCAGCCGCCGTCGGCGAGCGAGCCCGCCCACGGTACGACGTTGAGCGCCAGCGGCGCCGGGAACGGACCCAGCTCGTCGCCGACGGCCTGCCGTACGTCACCGGCGCGGGACCCGAGCACCCGATCGCCCGCGATCTTGCCGAGCTGGAGGTGCAGCGCGTCCACGCCGGCCCGCCCCGCACCGGAGACCGCCTGGTACGACGCGAGCACCAGCTCACGCAGGCCGTACTCGCGGTGCAGCGGCGCGACCGCGACGATCATCGCCAGCGTGGTGCAGTTGGCGTTGGCGATGATGCCCTTGGGCCGGTTTCGTACCTGCTCGGGGTTGATCTCGGGAACCACGAGCGGCACGTCGCGGTCCATCCGGAAGGCGCCGGAGTTGTCCACCACCACCGCGCCGCGCGCCGCCGCGACCGGGGCCCACCGGGCGGACACGTCGTCCGGCACGTCGAACATCGCCACGTCGACGCCGTCGAGGGCGTCGGCGGTGAGCGCCTGGACGGTCAGCTCCTCGCCCCGGCACCGCAGGCGCCTGCCGGCCGACCGCTCGGAGGCGAGCAGCCGGATCTCACCCCACACGTTGCGCCGGGAGGAGAGGATCTGGCACATCACCGTACCGACGGCACCTGTCGCCCCGACCACGGCGAGGGTGGGCAGCGACGCCATGACGCGCTACCGCCCGGTGCCGGCGTAGACGACGGCTTCGGTGTCACCACCCAGCTCGAAGGCGTCGTGGATGGCGCGGACCGCCTTGTCGAGGTCGGTGTCGCGGCAGACCACGGAGACCCGGATCTCCGACGTGGAGATCATCTCGATGTTCACACCGGCCGCGCCGAGCGCGGCGAAGAAGCCGGCGGCGACGCCCGGGTGCGAGCGCATGCCCGCGCCGATCAGGGAGACCTTGCCGACGTGGTCGTCGTACAGCAGGCCCTTGAACTTGACCGACTCCTGGATCTTGCTGAGCGCGGTCATCGCGGTCGGGCCGTCGGCCTTGGGCAGCGTGAACGAGATGTCCGTGCGGCCGGTGCCCTCGGTGGACACGTTCTGCACGATCATGTCGATGTTGATCTCCGCGCCGGCCACGGTGTCGAAGATCGACGCGGCGGCGCCCGGCTCGTCGGGCACGCCGACGATCGTGATCTTCGCTTCGCTGCGGTCGTGGGCGACCCCGGTGATCAGTGCCTGTTCCACAGGAAGGTCCTCCATCGATCCGGTGACCATCGTGCCGGTGTTGGTCGAGTATGACGAACGGACGTGGATCGGCAACCCCGCGCGCCGCGCGTACTCGACGCTGCGCAAGTGCAGCACCTTCGCGCCGCAGGCGGCCAGCTCCAGCATCTCCTCGTAGGTGATCCGCTTGATGTGCCGGGCGTTCGGCACGATGCGCGGGTCGGCGGTGAAGATCCCGTCCACGTCGGTGTAGATCTCGCAGACGTCCGCCTGCAGCGCGGCGGCGAGCGCCACGGCCGTGGTGTCCGAGCCGCCCCGCCCCAGCGTGGTCACGTCCTTGGTGTCCTGCGAGACGCCCTGGAAGCCGGCCACGATGACCACCGCGCCCTCGTCCAGCGCGCCCTTGAGCCGCCCCGGGGTCACGTCGATGATCCGGGCCCGGCCGTGCACCGAGGTGGTGATCACGCCGGCCTGGGAACCGGTGAACGAGCGGGCCTCGTACCCCAGGTTGTGGATCGCCATGGCGAGCAGCGCCATGGAGATCCGCTCCCCGGCGGTGAGCAGCATGTCCAGCTCACGGCCCGGCGGCAGCGGGCTGACCTGGTTGGCCAGGTCGAGCAGCTCGTCGGTGGTGTCGCCCATGGCGGACACCACCACGACCACGTCGTCGCCGGCCTTGCGCGCGGCCACGATGCGCTCGGCCACCCGCTTGATCCGCTCGGCGTTGGCGACGGAGGACCCGCCGTACTTCTGCACCACGAGTGCCACGACGGTGCACTCCCTCCCAGCGACGACCCTGAGCGTGCCGACGCCGCCGGGTCTCTCGGTCCGGCGGCGCGTGTCAGACCGCCTCAGCCTATCGGGCGGGCCGCGAGGCCGGGTCGGGTGATCCCACCATCCGGCCCCGCCGTGGGGCGGCTCACCAGCCCGGGAGTACGCGACACGCCAAGCGGTACAGCCGTACGGTGGGCTGACCGGGACCACACCCACCACGCAGAATGAGCCGGTGCACGCTCATCGACGTGCGGCCCGCCTGACCGGCGTGCTCGCGCTCACCCTGCCGGTACTGCTGGCCGCCTGCGACGGCGGCTCTCCCGAGGCGGCGCCCACCGGCACCGCCGACCCGGTCCCGGTGCAGGTCGACGCCGCCCGCGACGAACTGGCCGGGCTGGCCGCCGCGGCGCAGGACCGGCACCTCACCGCCACGTACGCGTTCACCCCCGCCGAGGGCGCGCCCCGGACGGTGTCGGTGACCAGCGCCAACGACGGCAGCTGGCGGGTCGACGTACCCGGCTGGGCGCACGCCGGCACGGTGGACGTCTCGCTCGCCGGCACCCCCGACGGGCTGTTCCAGTGCGCGCTGCCCTCGGCCGGCTGGACGCAGGCGGCGACGTGCGTCCGCCTCGGCGACGCCGACGACGCGGTGCCGCGCCGGCTGGACCCCCGGGTGCAGCATCCGTTCACCGACTGGCTGGAGGTGCTGACCGACCGGCGCGCGCCGCTCGCGGTCTCCCCCGCCGAGCCGCTACCCGGTGCCGACGGCCCCTGCTACACGGTCGACAGCACCTCCGCGTCGCTGAACGCGCCGCTGGACGTAGGCATCTACTGCTTCCGCCAGGACGGCACACCCGCGGCGGTACGGGCCGGATTCGGCACCCTCACGCTGACCGGCGAGCCCGGTGCCGCGCCGGGCACCGTCGAGCTGGCCGGAGCGGTGACCGACGGCGAGCCGGTCGGACGGGACGCCCCGGGAACGCCGTGACGCGGCCCGCTCAGCCGCCCCGCGCCGCGCGCAGCAACGCGGCGCCGACCTCGGTGTTGCGGTAGAGCACGTGCCGCCCGGACCGGGACCGGGTGACCAGACCGGCGGCGTGCAGCGCGGAGAGGTGCTGGGACACGGGCACTGCTCGACGCCGACGTCGCGTACCGTGCGGCCCGGCTCGGCTCACCGGTCATGGGGGCCAGAGAGCATCCGCACCGCCGTCCGCGACGTCGTACCACCGGCCGGGCCGACCCGCGCCCCGGCTACCAGACGTGGTGAAGTCCTCCGACTCGGTGACTCCGGTCCCATAGTCCGGACCAGCCTTCCCACGACACGTCCCACCACGTAGGGTGACCCTGTCATGTGGCACGCGTACCTTCTCCTTGGCTGCCGCGACGAGGCCTGACCGGCCGGCACCTCGTCGCGGAGTGGAAACGCGCCGTCCAGCACATCCGATCTTCCTCTCGGCACCGCCGCGCACCGTCGCCCGGCATCTCGCCGACACCTTTCCGATCTGCTGACGCCACATGTTCCAGGGAGCACTCCGAGATGGCTCAACCTGTCACCGAGACCGATCCGTTCGCCCGCCAGCGCCCCAGCCGGATGCCGGTCCACCGCTACGTTCCGTACGACCGTGAGTTCGGCGTCGAACTGCCGGACCGCTCCTGGCCGACCCGCCGCGTCGAGGCCGCGCCCCGCTGGTGCGCGGTCGACCTCCGCGACGGCAACCAGGCGCTGATCGACCCGATGTCGCCCGAGCGCAAGCGGCGGATGTTCCAGCTCCTGGTGCAGATGGGCTACAAGGAGATCGAGGTCGGCTTCCCGTCGGCGAGCCAGACCGACTACGACTTCGTCCGGCAGCTGATCGAGCAGGACCTGATCCCCTCCGACGTCACCATCCAGGTGCTGACCCAGTGCCGGGAGCACCTGATCGAGCGGACCTTCGAGTCGCTGCGCGGCGCCCACCGGGCCATCGTGCACTTCTACAACTCCACCTCGACGCTGCAGCGCCGGGTCGTCTTCGGCCTGGACCGCGACGGCATCACCGACATCGCCACGCAGGGCGCGCGGCTGTGCCAGAAGTACGCGGAGATCCACACCCCGGACACCGACATCCACTACGAGTACTCGCCGGAGTCGTACACGGGCACCGAGCTGGAGTACGCGCTGGAGGTCTGCTCGGCGGTGATCGACGTGATCGACCCGACGCCGGACCGGAAGCTGATCATCAACTTGCCGGCCACCGTCGAGATGGCGATGCCGAACGTCTACGCCGACTCGATCGAGTGGATGCACCGGCGTCTGCCCCGGCGGGACAGCCTGGTGCTGAGCCTGCACCCGCACAACGACCGGGGCACCGGCGTGGCCGCCGCCGAGCTGGGCCTGCTGGCCGGCGCCGACCGGATCGAGGGCTGCCTGTTCGGCAACGGCGAGCGCACCGGCAACGTCGACCTGGTGACGCTGGGCCTGAACATGTTCTCCCAGGGCATCGACCCGATGATCGACTTCTCCAACATCGACGAGATCAAGCGCGCCGTCGAGTACTGCAACCAACTGCCGGTGCACGAGCGCCACCCGTACGCGGGCGACCTGGTCTACACCGCGTTCTCCGGCTCGCACCAGGACGCGATCAACAAGGGCTTCGCCGCGCTGAACGCCGACGCCACGGCGGCCGGGGTGCCGGTCGACGACTTCACCTGGGCGGTGCCCTACCTGCCGGTCGACCCGAAGGACCTGGGCCGCACCTACGAGGCGGTCATCCGGGTCAACTCGCAGTCCGGCAAGGGCGGCGTCGCGTACATCATGAAGACCGAGCACCAGCTCGACCTGCCGCGCCGCCTCCAGATCGAGTTCTCCGGCGTGGTGCAGCATGTCACCGACCACGACGGCGGCGAGGTCGACCCGGCCACCATGTGGGAGATCTTCGCCCGCAACTACCTGGTCGACCACCAGGTCGACCCGGCCGTGAGGCTGGCCGGCTACACGATCGGCACCGTCGACGGCAAGGTCGAGATCGACGCCCGCGTCGGCTTCGGCGGCGAGACGCGCGCGCTCACCGCCGTCGGCAACGGCCCGATCGACGCGTACGTCAACGCGTTGCAGTCGCTGGGCGTGGCGGTACGGGTGCTCGACTACCACGAGCACGCGCTGTCCTCCGGCGGCGACGCACAGGCCGCCGCGTACGTGGAGTGCGAGGTGGACGGCCGCACGGTGTGGGGCGTCGGGGTGGACGCCAACATCGTCACCGCGTCGATCAAGGCGGTCACGAGCGCGGTGAACCGCACCCGCGCCTGAGGTGCAAGGAAGGGCCCCTTCTTAACGCGTCACGCATAGAAAGGGGCCCTTCTTAACATCCGCGCCCGAATGGTCCGAGTGTTAACAGGGGTCCCTTCCTCTACCGGAGGCGTTAAGAAGGGGCCCTTCCTTCCGTGCGGGGCGGTGGATCAGCACGGCGGCGAGCACCGCCCCGGCCAGCAACAGACCGGCGCACCACGCCAGCGCCCCCCGGTACGCGTCGGCCAGCGCACCCTTCTGCTCGTACCCGGTGCCGGACAGCCCGACCAGCAGCGGCAGTGCGGCCACCGCGAGCAGGCCACCGGCCCGGGAGGCGGCGTTGTTGAAGCCGCTCGCCACCCCGGCGAACCGGTCCGAGACCGCGCCGAGCACCGACGTGGTCAGCGGCGCGACCACGAACGTGAGCCCGGCGCCGAACAACGCCACGCCCGGCAGCACGTCCACCCAGTACGACGCGCCCGGCCCGACCCGGCGCAGCAGCAGCAGACCCGCCGCGGCGATCACCGGGCCGACGGCGAGCAGCAGCCGGGGGCCGATACGGACCGACAGCGCGCCTGCCCGCGGCGAGCCGAACAGCAGCAGCACCGTCATCGGCACGGTGGCCAGGCCGGTGAGCAGCGCCGACCAGCCGACCACGTTCTGCAGGTAGACGGCGAGGAAGAAGGTGAACCCGCCGAGCGCCGCGTACACCACCACCGTGAAGACGTTCAGCACGGAGAACAGCCGGCTGGAGAACAGCCCGGTGGGCAGCATCGCGGTGTCGCCGCGCCGCCGCTCGACGAGCACGAAGACCACCACGGCGACCACCCCGAGCACCGCCGCGACCAGCACCGCCGGGGAGGCGCCCTGCGCCGGGGCGTCGATCAGCGCGTACGTGACGCCGCCGAGCGCGAGCGCGCCGAGCAGCGCCCCGGCCACGTCGAACCGCCGGCCGCCCCCGGTACGCGAGACCTCCTCGTCCCGGCTCTCCGGCACCCAGCGCAGCGCGGCGAGTAGAACGCCGACGGCCAGCGGCAGGTTGACGAAGAAGATCCATCGCCAGGAGAGCGTGTCGATCAGCCAGCCGCCGAGCAGCGGACCGAGCGCCGTGGACACCCCGGACAGCCCGGACCAGGTGCCGATGGCCCGGCCCCTGTCGTCCGGGTGGAAGCTGGCCTGCAGCACTGACAGCGACCCGGGGGTGAGCAGCGCCCCGCCCGCGCCCTGGAGGAACCGGGCGGCGACGAGCCATCCGGTGTCCTGGGCCAGCCCGCAGAGCACCGACGCCACCGCGAACCAGACCACGCCGAGCAGGAAGACGCGCCGCCGGCCGAACCGGTCCCCGAGTGCGCCGCCGAGCAGCACGAACGCGGCGAGCATGAGCAGGTAGCCGTTGATGGTCCACTGCAGACCGGCGACTGTGGCGTCCAGTTCGGCGCCGAGGCGTGGCAGCGCGACGTTGACGACTGTGCTGTCCAGGAACACCATGCCCGAGGCGAGGATCGCGGCGAGCAGCGTGCCGCGTCCGGCGGCGGAGCCGGTACGCAGCGCGGAAGCGGGTGCTGTCACGTCTCACCACTCTGCCCGCCGCCCACCCTCGACGCCACGAATCACGTAAACCGCCGCCGGGTACTGTGCGGACTCGCCCGGAGCACGCAAGCTGGAGAGGTGTCGTCTGTGCGTACCAGATCAGGAGCCCGAGCCGGGCTGGCGGCCGCGCTGAGCGCGGTGCTCGCCCTCGGCGTGGCCGGCTGCGACGTGTCGGTCACCGAGCCGGAGGTGCCACCGAGTGCCACCGGCAACGTCAACAAGCAGCTCGGTGAGCTGACGGTGGCGACCGCCGGGTCGATGAAGGGCTACAGCCGCTCCCGTTTCCCGCACTGGCGGGACACCGGTAAGAACTGCGACGTACGCGACAGCGTGCTGCAACGCGACGGCGAGGGCATCAAGTTGTCCGGCTGCAACGTGGTGGGTGGCCGGTGGGAGAGCGTCTACGACGGGATGGTGCTGAACGATCCGTCGGACGTGGACATCGACCACACCGTGCCGTTGGCCGCGGCGTGGCGCTCGGGCGCGGCGGAGTGGGACGACTCGAAGCGCGGTGACTTCGCCAACGACCTGACCCGGCCGCAGCTCATCGCGGTTTCGGCGCGGTCCAACCGGGCAAAGGGTGACCAGGATCCGTCCCAGTGGAAGCCGTCGAACCGGTCGTCCTGGTGTCAGTACGCGGCCGACTGGGTGACGGTCAAGCACTACTGGCGGCTGGCTGTGACGAGTGCCGAGAAGGCCGCTCTCACCGAAATGCTGGAGGGCTGCACATGGGCGAGCAAACCGTGACCGGGCCGGACGCGACACCGGCGCCGGAGGCAGGCGACGCACCGGAGTCCGCACCGGCCGGCCCGGCCTCGGCCGGGATGACTGCGGACGGCCGGCAGCCGGAGTCCGCGGACGTCGCCGGGGCGGGCATGACCGCCGACGCGGTGCCGGGCGCACCGGCCGGGGGCGCACCGGGCGGACCGGCGGACCGCACCTCGGACGTCACCGCGGGTCCGGGCGGGGTCATGACGGACGAGGTGGGCGTGGTGACCGGCGAGTTGACGCTGCGCACCGAGCACGCCGACGGCCGGGTGACGCTGCGGGTGCAGTACAAGGACGCCGACGAGTGGTACGCGGTCACCGGCGGTTCCGCGCCACTGGCCGACCCGGCCGCGCTGGACGCCGTGCACACCATCGCGGTGGGCCTGCTCGACCGCCCTGAGGGCTGACGGACGACGAGGCGCGTCCCCGCCCGGTCCGGGTGGGCACGCGCCTCGTCAGCGTCAGACGTACGATCCTGGTTCGCTGGGCGCGGACACCACGCCCGGCTCCTCGCCCTCGTCCTCCGGCCGGGTGACCTTCGCGGTCACCTCGTGCGGGCGCAGCTCACCGGCGGCGATCTGCTCGGCCCAGTGGCAGGCCACCCGGCTGGCGCCGATCTGGCGCAGTTCCGGCCGCTCGTCCGCGCAGCGGGTCGGCTGCGCCCACGGGCAGCGGGTGTGGAACCGGCAGCCCGACGGCGGGTTGGCGGGCGACGGCAGGTCACCGGCGAGCAGGATGCGCTCGCGCCGGTCCTCCACGTCCGGGTCCGGCACCGGCACCGCCGACATCAGCGCCCGGGTGTACGGGTGCAGCGGCTCGGTGTAGAGCCGGTCGCTCGGTGCCTCCTCCACCAGCGCGCCGAGGTACATCACGCCGACCACGTCGGAGATGTGCCGCACCACGGCCAGGTCGTGCGCGATGACCAGGTAGGTCAGGCCGAGGCTGTCCTGGAGTTCGTCGAGCAGGTTCACCACCTGCGCCTGGATCGAGACGTCCAGGGCGGAGACCGGCTCGTCGGCGACGATCAGCTCCGGGCCGAGGACCAGGGCGCGGGCGATGCCGATGCGCTGGCGCTGGCCGCCGGAGAACTCGTGCGGGTAGCGGGACAGCGCCCACTTCGGCAGGCCGACCGCGTCGAGCGTCTCACCGATGATCCGCCGCCGGTCGTCCCGGTTCGCGCCGATGCCGTGCGCCTGGAGGCCCTCGGTCAGGATCGACTCGACGTTCTGCCGGGGGTCCAGGCTGGACATCGGGTCCTGGAAGATCATCTGCATCCGGCGGCGCGTCGCGCGCAGCTTGCCGGCGGGCAGCGTGGTCAGCTCGACGCCGTCGAACTTCACCTCACCGCTCGTCGGCGGGGTGAGCTGGAGCAGCGCCCGGCCGAGCGTGGACTTGCCGCAGCCCGACTCGCCGACCAGCCCGTACGTCTTGCCGCGCGGGATGCTCAGGTCGACCCCGTCGACCGCCTTGACGTGCCCGACGGTCCGGTCGAAGAGCACGCCCCGGCGGATCGGGAAGTGCACCTTCAGGTCGCGCACCTCGACGAGGATGTCGTTGTCGCTCATGGGGTCTCCTCCTCGCGCGGAGCCGGTCCGGAGCCGGGCACGGCGGGCGGGTCGGCCGGCTCGGCCTGGGCCGGCACCGCACCCGGTTCGGTGGTCGTCGGCGCGGTCGCGCGGGCGTCCGCCTCCGGGGTCAGGCCGGGAACCGGCACCGGGTTGACGCAGCGGTAGCTGCGCGCGTCGTGCGTGAGCACCAGTTCCGGCGGTTCGCCGACGCACGCGTCGACGCGGCGGGCGCAGCGCGGGGCGAACGCGCAGCCGTCCGGCCAGGGCAGCAGGTCACGTACCGAGCCGGGGATGGGATTCAGCCGTTCGCCGCGGCCGGCGTCGAGGCGGGGCACCGAACCGAGCAACCCCTCGGTGTACGGGTGCCGGGGCTGGCGGAACAGCGGACGGCGGGTGGCGGTCTCCACCACCCGGCCGGCGTACAGCACGTTGATGGTGTCGCACATGCCGGCGACCACGCCGAGGTCGTGGGTGATCATGACCAGGGCGGTGCCGGAGTCCCGGACCAGGTCCTTGAGCAGTTCCAGGATCTGCGCCTGGATGGTGACGTCGAGCGCGGTGGTCGGCTCGTCGGCGATCAGCAGCCGGGGCTGGCAGGCGACCGCCATGGCGATCAGCGCCCGCTGCCGCATGCCGCCGGAGAGCTGGTGCGGGTACTCCTTGAGGCGCCGGCGCGGGTCCGGGATGCCCACCCGGTCCAGCAGGTCGGCCGCCTCCTTGGCGGCCGCCTCGCCCTTCATGCCCCGGTGCCGGGCGAGCACCTCGGTCACCTGGAGCCCGATCGGGATGACCGGGTTCAACGAGGAGAGCGGATCCTGGAAGATCATCGCGACATCCCGGCCGCGGATGTCGCGACGGGACCGGTCGTCGAGCTGGAGCAGGTCGTTGCCGTCGAAGACGGCCTTGCCGCCGACCCGCAGGCCCGGCTGCTTCGGCAGCAGGCCCATGATCGCCAGCGACGTGACGCTCTTGCCGCAGCCGGACTCGCCGACCAGGCCGACCACCTCGCCGGTGTCGACCGAGAAGGACACCCCGTCCACCGCGTGCACGGTGCGCTGCCCACGACGGGCGAACGTGACGGAGAGGTCGTCCACTTCGAGCAGTGCCATTACCGACCCTCCGTTCGCGACTGCGGGGCTCGCAAGCTCACTCCTCGCGACTCACACATGACTGACTGACCTACTTCCGCAGCTTCGGATCGAGGGCCTCGCGCATCGCCTCACCGAGCAGGGTGAACCCGAGCGCGGTGATGATGATGCCGAGCGCCGGATAGATCGCCAGGCCCGGCCGGATGCCCAGGTACGGCTGCGCGTCGGCGAGCATGACGCCCCATTCCGGAATGGCCGAGTCGGGGTTGCCGAGGCCGAGGAAGGACAGCGCGGCCGCCTCGATGATCGCTGTCGCCAGTGTCAGCGTGGCCTGCACGATGACCGGGGCGATCGAGTTCGGCACCACGTGGGTGAGGGCGATCTTGGACTTCTTCACGCCGAGCGACGTCGCGGCCAGCACGTAGTCACTGTTGGCCTGGGCGATCATCGAGCCGCGCAGCAGCCGGGCGAAGATCGGCACGGACACCACACCCACGGCGATCATCACGGTGGTGAGGCTCGCGCCGAGCAGCGCCGCGATGCTCACCGCGAGCAGCAGGCTCGGCATGGCCAGCAGCATGTCGATGAAGCGCATCAGGGTGGTGTCGATCCAGCGGCCCCAGCGCCCGCCGAGCCCCGCGGCGGCACCGGCGACGCCGCCGATCAGCGCGCCGACCGCGAGGCCGATCAGCGTGGAGACCACGCCGACCAGCAGCGTCTGCCGGGCCCCGACGACGAGCCGGCTGAACTCGTCGCGGCCCTGGTGGTCGAAGCCGAGCCAGTGGTCGGCGGAGGCGCCCGGGATGATGCCCTGGCCGGACTTCACCAGCCCTTCGCGGATGCCGATGGAGTCTGTCGGGCTGTACGGGACGAGGAACGGCCCGATGACCGCTACCAGGACGAAGATCGCCAGGATGACCACGCCGACGATGGCCGCCGGGTTGCGGCGGAGCCGGCGGAACGCCTCCTTCCAGAGGCTCACCCCCTGCTCGTCCTCGCGGGCGGACAGCTCGGCGAGCCGGTCGATCTTCTCGCGCTTCTTGCCACCGGTGATGGTCATCGCACCCTCACCCTCGGGTCGATCACGCTGTAGGAGAGGTCGACCAGGAGATTCACCAGCACGTACACCACCGCAATGATCATGATGAAGCCCATCAGCACCGGGTAGTCGCGCTGGCTGATCGACTCGGCGACGAACGCGCCGATGCCGCTGAACGCGAACACGGTCTCGGTGAGCACCGCGCCGGAGAGCAGGAGACCGGCCTGGAGGCCGATCGAGGTGGCCACCGGCAGCATGGCGTTGCGCAGGACGTGCCGGCGGCGGACGGTCCGCTCGGTCAGGCCCTTGGCCTCGGCGGTGCGGACGAAGTCCTCGTTGAGCACCTCCAGCACGCTGGCCCGGGTGATCCGGACGATGATCGCGAGCGGGATGCTGGCGAGCGCGACACCCGGCAGCACGAGGTGCCAGAGCGCGTCGGCGGCGGCGTCCCACTCGCGGGTCATGATCCCGTCGAGGACGAAGAAGTTGGTGACCCGGGTCGCCCCGATTGTCGGGTCCTGCCGGCCGCTGGAGGGGAACCAGCCCAGGTTCTCCGCGAAGATCGCCTTGAGCACGTAGGCCAGGAAGAAGACCGGGATGCAGATGCCGACGAGCGATCCGCCGACCGAGGCGTGGTCGAGGAACCGGCCCCGGCGGCGGGCGGCCAGGTAGCCGAGCGGGATACCGATGCCGACCGCGAGGATCAGGGCCATGACGGTCAGCTCGACGGTGCCGGGGAACCGCTCCACGAACTCCGTGGTGACCGCCCGCTTCGTACCGGTCGAGGTGCCCAGGTCGAGCCGGATCATCCGTCGCAGGAAGCGGGCGTACTGGACCAGGATCGGCTCGTCGAGGCCGAGGTTACGCCGGATGGCGGCGCGCGTCTCAGGTGTGCCCCGTTCGCCGAGGATCGCGGTCTCGGGCCCGCCGGGTAGGCGGCGGAGCCAGATGAACAGCAGGACGGAGAGCCCGAACAACGTGGGTATCAGCTGTAGCAGGCGTCTGACGATGAACCGGAACACGGGCGCCTCGGAGGGGGTGCGGAGGGGTGCGGGCGGGCGCTGTGGTCACAGCGCCCGCCCGCGTACGGTGCCTTCAGATCACTTGAACTCTGCGGTCGCGTACCGCTCGTCGGTGAGCGGGCTCGCCTTGATCCCGGTCACGTCCTTGCCGAACACGATCGCCGGCGGGGAGTGCGAGATCGGCACACCCGGCAGGAAGTCCATGATCGTCTTGTTCAGTGCCTTGTACTTCTCCGTCCGGGCCGCCGCGTCGGCGGTGGTGTCGGCGTCCTTGAACTGCTCGAACAGCGGGGCGTTGTTGAAGCCCCACTCGTCCTTCGGGCGGTCGAAGAAGGTGCCGATGAAGTTGTACGCGTCGCCGTAGTCACCGGTCCAGCCGAGGAAGTGCAGGTCGTGCTTGTTGCCGGAGGTGGTGGCGTTGAGGTAGTCCGGGCTCCACTTCAGCGGGATGGCCTGGACGTTGATGCCGACCGCCTTGAGGTCCGCCGAGAGCAGCTCGAAGATGTCCTTCGGGTTCGGCATGTACGGCCGGGTGACCTCGGTCGGGTAGTGGAACTTCAGCGTCAGGTTCGACGCGCCGGCCTCGGCCAGCAGGGCCTTGGCCTTCTCCGGGTTGTAGTCGTACTTGGTGACGTCGCCGTTCCAGCCCTCGACGGTGTCCGGGAAGAAGTTCATCGCGACCTTGGCGCCCGGGGGCAGCTTCGAGTCGACCAGGGCCTGCCGGTTCAGCGCGTGCGCGATGGCCTGGCGGACCTTCAGGTCGGCCAGCTTCGGGTTCCCCTTCTGGTTGATCGCCAGGTAGAGGATGTTGAAGGCGGGCCGGGTGAGGACGTTGAAGCCCTCCTTCTTCAGCGGCTCGACGTCGGCCGGGCCGACCAGGTCGTAGCCCTGGATGTCACCCGAGCGGAGCGCCTGCTTGCGGGCGTTCTCGTCCGAGATCGTCTTGAAGATGATGGTCTTCAGCTTGGCCTTGTCGCCGTGGTAGTCGTCGTTGCGCTCGATGGTGAGCGTCTTGTTCGCGATGTCCCACGCCTTGAACTTGAACGGGCCGGTGCCCGTCGGGTGCTCCATCGCGTACGCCGGGTACTTGATGTCCTCGGCGGTGCCGGTCACGTTGCTGGCGTCGTACTGCTCCATCGCCTTCGGGCTCTGGATCGAGAACGACGGCAGCATGAGCGCGGCCGGGATCTTGCTGGAGACCCGCGTGAACGCGAGGTCCACAGTGGTGGCGTCCTTGGCGGTGCAGGACTTGAAGAGGCTCGGCGGCAGGTCCGGGTTCTCGTTCTTGGCGAACCCGCCCATGACGTCCTGCCAGTACGCGGTCACGTCCGGGCTCTGCATGAGGCCCTTGGCGTTGTACCAGCGGTCGAAGTTGGCGCAGACGGCCTCGGCGTTGAAGTCGGTGCCGTCGTGGAACTTGACGCCCGAGCGGAGCTTGAAGGTCCAGGTCGTGCCCGCCGCATCCGGCGTCCAGGACTCGGCGAGGCCCGGCGTCACCTTGGTGCCGCCCTCCTCCGGACGGACCAGGGTCTCGAAGACCTGGCGCGCCACGCGCAGCGACTCACCGTCGCTGGCGAAGCTGGGGTCGAGCACCTTCGGGTCTCCGGCGACGCCGAAGACGAGGGTGTCCTTCTTGCTATCTCCGGAGCCACTCTCACGGTCGCTCTCGGCGCAGCCTGCAACCGCGAGGGCCGCGACCGCGACGGCCGCGATTGCGACCTTCGGCCTGGATGCACGCATGGTGCTTCACCTCGTCCTTGGGGGTACGGACAACGTGGTGACAGGGTCACCGATGTGCGCAGACCTTAGCCCTCGGGTGGACGGCGCGGAAACGGGCGGGGGGCGGGTTGGTATCGAATCGTGTCTGTTCCGCAACGAGGCATACGAATCGAAGGAGAATCCCTTCCGCTGCCGAGCTTTCGTCGGTTTGAAGGGCGAATTTATTACGTCGATCCGGTCCCGGACGCACGCTCCTGTCAGATCGACCGATGTCCCGGTCCGACCCGCAGACACGTCCGGCGGGCACCCCGAAGGGCACCCGCCGGAGACGGCACCACTGAATTCAGACGGCCCGCCGGCCCTCGAAGGCCCGGCCCAGCGTGATCTCGTCGGCGTACTCCAGATCGCCGCCGACCGGCAGTCCACTCGCGAGCCGGGTCACCGCGATCCCCATCGGCTTGACCATCAGCGCCAGATAGGTGGCGGTGGCCTCGCCCTCGGTGTTCGGGTCGGTGGCGAGGATCAACTCGCGGACCTCGCCGCCGCCGAGGCGGGTCATCAGCTCACGGATCCGCAGGTTGTCCGGGCCGATGCCCTCCAACGGATTGATCGCACCGCCGAGCACGTGGTAGCGCCCACGGAACTCGCCGGTCCGCTCGATCGCCACCACGTCCTTCGGCTCCTCGACCACACAGAGCACCTCGTCGGTACGCCGTGGGTCGCGGCAGATCCGGCACTGCTCCGACTCGGCCACGTTGTAGCAGGTCGTGCAGAACCGGACCAGGTCCTTGACCTTGCGCAACGCGCCGGCCAGCCGGTTCACGTCGGCCGGATCCGCCGACAGCACGTGGAACGCGATCCGCTGGGCGCTCTTCGGGCCCACGCCCGGCAACCGGCCCAGCTCGTCGATCAGATCCTGGATGGCACCCTCGTACATCTGCCGGCTCAGAACCCGGGCAGGCCGAGGCCGCCCATGCCGCCCGCGACCGGGCCCATCTTCTGCTCGGTCAGCTCGCGGGCCGCCTCGGCGGCGTTGTGCACGGCCGCGACCACCAGGTCCTCGAGCGTCTCCACGTCCTCCGGGTCGACCGCCTTCGGGTCGATCTTGATCGCCTTCAGCTCACCGGTACCGGCGACAGTAGCGGTGACCAGGCCGCCGCCGGCGGTGCCGGTCAGCTCCGCCTCGGCCAGCTCGGCCTGGGCCTTGGCGATCTGCTGCTGCATCTTCTGCGCCTGCTTCAGCATCTGCTGCATGTTCGGCTGTCCACCTGGGCGCACGGACCGCTCCTTCTTCCACTCGTCTGCTCGGCCGCGCCCAGCCTAGTCGGGCCACGGCACCGCTGATCCGCGGCCGGCGCGCACTCAGCGCGCGTTCACCTCGTCGATCTTCTCCGCCCCGAACGTCTCGCGCAGCAGCTGCACCGCCTGCTCCTCGCTCGACTGCCGGGCCGTCCGCTCGTCGATCACGTCGTCCAGCGGCTCGTCGCCCGGATCGAACCCCTCGTAGGCGGGCGCCGCCGCCGGCGCGCCCCCGCCCCGTAACGGGCCGTCGAAGTCCGGGTCGTAGGGCGGCTCGCCCGCCCACTCGGCATCGGCCGTCTTCCGCGCCGGCTGCGCCGCGCGCGGCCCCTTGCCGGGACCACCGCCCGCAGCGGCCGCCGCAGCCGCGGCACGCGCCGCCGCGATCGCGCTGTTCTTCGCGCCCGCCGGCCTCGACCCACCGGCAGGCGCCGGCGCCGCCGCAGGTGCGGCAGGTTTGGGTACGACGACAGGCGCGGTGGCGGTCGCCGTGCCCCCGCCCGGACGGGCCGCCGCCGGCCAGTCCTCCCCGTCGCCGGTGCTCGCGGCCGGGGCGGTGCCGGTCGCCGGTGCCGTGCCGGTCGCCGCGCCACCGGGCCGGGCCGGCTCCGGCCAGTCCTCCTCGCCGGCCTGGTCAGCGGCAGCGGTCGCCGCCGGCCGGTGCGAGGCGTCCGGCGAACCCGCACCGGCCCGGCCCGCCGGTCCCCCGGCCTGGCTTCCCGCACCTCGGCCACCGGTGGCCGGGTCATCCCCGGCCCGGTTGCCCGTGGTGCCGCCCGAGCCGGTCGCCAACTGTCCCGGGGCGCCGCCGACTGCATCACGTCCGGCGGCGCCGGAGTCCGGACGGCCCGGCCCGGCGTGGACCGAACCCGGGCGGCCTGGTCCGGTGTCGGAGCCGGGACGGTTCGGTCCCGCATCGGCTGCGGCCGAGCGGGAGGCGCCCTCGTGGACGTGATCGGAGGGCGTTTGCACGGTGCCGGCCGCACCGGAGGCAGGCCGCCCGTACCCGGCGTCAGCCGCGCCCGCGTCCGGATGGACACGCCCAGCGTCGGCGACCGGACGGCCGTCAGCGGTGCCCGCCGTCCCGGTGTCCGGTCGACCGGGCGCGGTGTCGGCTGCCGGGCTGGCCGAAGCGCTGTCGGACGGGTTGCGGGCCGGTGCGGCGTCGGCCTGCGCGCGAGCCGCTCCGGACGGGCGGGACGGGCCACCGAGTGAGGAACCGCCGCGCTCGCCCGCCACCTCGCAGCGGATCTGCCAGCGACCGCCCAGCTCCTCGTAGAGCGCGTCGGTCAGCACTGCGGCGTGGTCGGCCATCATCTTCGCCAGCACCGTCGACTTCACCGTCAGCACGAGCGTGTCGCCGTCCAGGTCGCGTACCACCGCGTCCCGCATCAACGCGGCGATCCGCTTGTTGCTGCGGTTGACCTTGCCGACCACCTCGGGCCACACCCGGCGCACCGCTACCGCGTCGAGCGCGCCGGGGTTGCCGGCGCCGGGGCGTGGCGGCTCGGGCGTGGCCGGGTCGGGCATCACCGCTGACTGCGGCACCGGGCGCCGGGCGGGAACGTCGGAGGCGGCAGCCGCCGGGCCGTAAGCGCCCGGGTCGACGGTGGCCCGGTCGGGAGCGGCCGGGGCAGCGGGAGCGGCCGGGGCAGCGGGACCGGCCTGCGGGCCGCCTGCCGGCTCCGTCACGGCGGGAGCCGGCCGGGAACCGGGTGCGGCGTTCCGGGTACCCGCCGCAGCGGCGGCAGCGGCACGGGCGGCAGCCGCGCCGGTCGGGGCACCGGCAGCCGCCGGCGTGCCGGCGGAATCCGGGTGGACCGCGGCGGCAGCCGCGCCCGGGGCGGGAGCCGCCGGGCGTACCGCATGGGTCTGGGTGGGGTGCGCGGAGTCGGCGGCGGCCGGCGGCAGGTCGGCGCCCCCGAGCGTCAGCCGGCGCTCCATCCGTTCCAGGCGCTGGAGCAGGCCGCCGGAGGAGTCGTCCGCGCCGGGCAGGAGCATGCGCGCGCAGATCAGCTCCAGCAGCAGCCGGGGCGCGGTGGTGCCGCGCATCTCGACCAGGCCGTTGTGCACGATGTCGGCGCAGCGGGACAGCGTGGCCGGGCCGAGGCGCTGCGCCTGGGCGGCCATCCGCTCGATCTGGTCGGCCGGGCCGTCGATGAGGCCCCTGGCTGCGGCGTCGGGCACCTGCTGCAGGACGATCAGGTCGCGGAGGCGTTCCAGCAGGTCGGAGGCGAAGCGGCGCGAGTCGTGCCCGGCCTCGGCGACCCGGTCGACGGTGGCGTACGCGGCGGCGCCGTCACCGGCGGCGAGCGCGTCGCACATCTCGTCGATCAGCGCGGCGTCGGTGACACCGAGCAGCGCGGCGGCCCGGGCGTAGCCGACGCCCTCCGGGCCGGCGCCCGCGATGAGCTGGTCGAGCACGGAGAGACTGTCGCGCATGCTGCCCCCGCCGGCGCGCACCACGAGCGGGAAGACCGCCGGCTCGACCTTGACGCCCTCCGCCTCGCAGAGCTGCTCCAGATAGGGGCGGACCACCTTCGGCGGAAACAGCCGGAACGGGTAGTGGTGGGTCCGCGACTTGATCGTGCCGAGGACCTTCTCCGGTTCGGTGGTGGCGAAGATGAACTTGACGTACTCCGGCGGCTCCTCGACCAGCTTGAGCAGCGCGTTGAAGCCGGCCGACGAGACCATGTGCGCCTCGTCGATGATGTAGATCTTGAAGCGGCTGCGGGCCGGGGCGAAGAATGCCTTCTCGCGCAGCTCGCGGGCGTCGTCGACACCACCGTGGCTGGCCGCGTCGATCTCGATGACGTCGATCGAGCCGCCGCCGTCGGGAGCCAGCCCGCGGCACGAGTCACACTGCCCGCACGGCTCGGGGGTGGGGCCCTGCTCGCAGTTGAGGGAGCGGGCCAGGATCCGGGCGCTGGAGGTCTTGCCGCAGCCACGCGGGCCGGAGAAGAGGTAGGCATGGTTGAGCCGCCCGCTACGCAACGCCTGCGACAGCGGCTCGGTGACCTGCTCCTGGCCGATCATCTCGGCGAACGTCCGCGGCCGGTACTTGCGGTAAAGGGCCAGTGCCACCCGTCCCGCCTCCTCTCGAGGAGAGCCATTCTGCGCCGGTCGGCCCCGGGTGACCACCCACCACCCCGTGACCCGACCCGCAGCGACGTTACCCGGCCCGGGAGACAGAAAGGCCTCCCGTGCACCCGGCAGAGCTCGCTTATCCTTGCTGCCTTCCGGCCCTGGGGAGGTTCACGAGGTACCGCCGCACGGGAGGTGACGCCAAGCCTACCCGAAGGGTTGTGGATCTTCCGGGAGGGTGGGGTGGCCCGCCGCCGGGAGACCTGTATCCTGGCTCGCGGAGGATTCGCCTAGAGGCCTAGGGCGCACGCTTGGAAAGCGTGTTGGGTTCACACCCTCACGAGTTCGAATCTCGTATCCTCCGCTCGCAGACGTCAGGGTCGGCTCCCGCACGGGACCGGCCCTGAGTCGTTTCTCCGCGGCGCCCCTCACCGGCCGCCCAACTGGTCCCGCCGCCGCCTCAGGTACGCCGTCTCCGCACTGTTCCCCGCCAACTCGATCGCCCGGTCGTACGCCGCCCGCGCCTCCCCGCCTCGCCCCATCCGCCGCAGCAGCTCGGCACGCGTCGCGTGGTACGCGTGGTAACCGTCCAGCGGCAACACGTCCACCTCGGCGAGCGCGACCTGCGGCCCGTCCAGTTCGGCGACCGCCACCGCCCGGTTGAGCCGCACGATCGGCGACGGGTCGACGCGTACCAGATGGTCGTAGAGCGCGGCGATCTGCGCCCAGTCGGTGTCCCGCGCGTCGCGGGCGTCGGTGTGGACGGCGTTTATGGCGGCGAGGATCTGGTAGCGGCCCGGCGGCCGGCCGGCGGCGATGCACGCGCGGACCAGGGCGTGCCCCTCGGCGATGAGTTCGCGGTCCCAGGCGCTGCGGTCCTGCTCGGCGAGGACGACGAGTTCGCCCGTCGCGGAGACCCGGGCGGGCCGGCGGGCCTCGGTGAGCAGCATCAGCGCCAGGAGGCCGACGGCTTCGTGGTCGTCGGGCAGCAGCATACGGACCAGGCGGGTCAGCCGGATCGCCTCGGCGGTCAGATCGGCACGCACCGCATCCTTGCCCGGATCGGAGGCGAGGTAGCCCTCATTGAAGATCAGGTAGAGGACGGCGAGCACGCCGCCGACCCGGGCCGGGAGGTCCTCGCGGGACGGCACCCGGTACGGGATCCCGGCCGCCCTGATCTTCGACTTGGCCCGGGTGATCCGCCTGCCCATGGCGGACTCCTGGACCAGGTACGCCCGGGCGATCTCCGGCACGGTGAGGCCGCCGACCAGGCGCAGCGTCAACGCCACCCGCGCCTCCACGGCCAGCGCCGGGTGGCAGCAGGTGAAGATCAGGCGGAGCCGGTCGTCGTCGATGACACCGAGCGGTTCCGGGGCGGCGGCCAGCATCAGCGCCTCCCGGTGCTTGTCCTCACGCCGGCTCTCGCGCCGGATCCGGTCGACGGCCCGCCGGTACGCGGTGGTGGTGAGCCACGCGCCGGGGTTCGGCGGTACGCCGTCGGCCGACCACCGTTCGACAGCGGCGGCGAACGCCTCGGCTGTCATCTCCTCTGCGACGTCGAGATCGCCGATACGCCGGGCGAGCGTGGCGACCACCCGGGCCCACTCCTCGCGGTGGACCCGGGTGAGCGCCTCGCCGACGTCTGTCACGCGCTCAGGAACGGCCGCAGCTCGACCCGCCTGTTGCACCGCTGCGACGCCAGCGCGGCGAGCGGCAGCGCCACGTCGAAGTCCGGCGCCTCGATGATCCAGAACCCGCCGACGTACTCCTTCGTCTCCACGTAGGGCCCGTCGGTCAGCACCGGGTTCCCGTCCCGTGCGTCCACGACGGTGGCCGTCTCCGGCGCCGCGAGCCCACCGGCGAAGACCCAGTGGCCGTCGGCGCGCAACCGCTCGTTGAACTCACCGATCGCGGCCATCTCCGCCTCGGTGGCCGAGCCGGTCGTGTCGTCGAGTACGGAGATCAGGTACTGCGCCATCGGTCCCTCTTTCGCTCTCGTCGGCCGCCGCCCGGGCCGCCGTCACCCCGGCTACGAACGCCGCCACCCCGATCCGACAGCCCCCGACGAGGTCGATCACGCAATTCTCGTACGCGTCACCAGCCGGGAGCGGAGATGGGTGGCGCTGCCGCTGCCGACCGGCTGAGGGCAGCCGACAATCGTCGGTATGACCGAGGAGCGTCCCCTGCACGAGCGAGATCCGGCAGCCTGGCAGGCCCACCTCGCCGAGGGCAACGCGCGGCAGCCCCGGAAGCGGGTGGGAGCCGACGTACTGCTGCGCAACGGTGACGGCGACATCCTGTTGGTGGATCCGCGCTACAAGCCGGACTGGGACCTGCCGGGCGGCATGGCGGAGGCGAACGAGCCGCCGCACCTGGCCGCCGAGCGGGAGGTACGTGAGGAGTTGGGTCTCGAACTGCGCGTCGGACCGCTGCTCGTGGTGGACTGGGTGGCACCGCACGGCCCGTGGGACGACAGTCTGATGTTCATCTTCGACGGCGGCGCACTGCCTTCCGCCGAGCCGCTGAAACCGGCTGACGGCGAACTGGCCGACGCACGATTCGTTGCGCTCGATGATGCGCAGGCGTTGCTTCGCCCGTACGTTTGGCAGCGGCTGCGTCACGCGGCGGCCGCGCTGAGCGACGGACGCCCGAGGTACCTGACCAACGGAACCACCTGAAACCGTCGTACACATGTTCCATCCACAGCCTGTGGACGCCGAGAGGACCGGATGAGTTACCAGCTCAGCGCCGTGGTCGCCGACGTCGAGCTGCTTCGCGAGCAGACCGCCGACCTGGACCACGCGGTGCTCGCCGCGCTCCGCCAGGACTTTGCGCTGCTGCCGGTCACCCCGCAACTGGTGCAGGAACTGACCGGCGGCCTGCCGGACTACGCCATCGACGAGCCGCACGCCGAGCGCCCGTTCCGGCTGGTGCTGTCGCCGCCGCTGGCCGAGGTACTGGCCCGCTGGTCGAGGAGCGGCCCGGTGGCGTACCTGGAGGCGGAGTTCGCGGGCGGCCTGGGCCACCAGTCGGCGGTGGTCTGGCTGGGCGGCGAGGTGAGCTGGGGCCCGCGGTACGACGCCGCGCTGGACCGGCCGCGGACCGAGTGGCCGATCAACACGGCGCTGGCCCGGCTGGGCGCGGAGCCGGGCGCGTGGATCGACCCGTTCGCCGAACTGGGCCTGCACCTGGAACGCGACACGGACGGCTGGCTGGCGCACGGCCGGCGCGGACTGTCCGCCGACTACTGGGACGAGCTGGCCGAGGAGTGGGAACTACGCCAATCCGACCAGCAACAGCAACCTCATCGCCCCGGTCCCGTTGGTGACTGGGGGATTGCATGAAACTACGACAATTCGGCTTTATTGCCGCACTGCTTGCTGCCGCGTCCGCAGCCGGCAGCGGCGTTCATCCACAGTGGCCGGTTCGTCCGGTCGGCGCCGCTCAGGTGGTCAGCCTGGAGGGCCTGCGCAACGCGGAGTTCGGTGACACCGAGGCGGACCTGACGAGACGCGGCATGCTGCGCGCCGACGAGGAGGAGGCATGCGGGCCCGCGCTCGTCGGGCACGGATCGGTCAGCCCGATCTTCGTCGACGACCGGCTCGTCCTGCTCTGGCTCGACGACCCGATGAGCACACCCGAGGGCATCAGCGCCGGCACGCCGGTCGGCGAGGTCCGCGCCGCGTACCCCGGCGCCGTCGACCTGCCGGCGCCGCCCGGCAGTCACCGCTTCGCCGGGCTGCTCGCCCGCGACGGCGACCGCGCGTACCTCTTCCTGCACGACGGGGTCACCGTCCGCGAGATCATCGCCGGGTACGCGGACTGGGCCCGCCGCCTCTTCGACGAGGGCTACGGCCCCTGCTGACCACACGCGTCACGGGTCAGCAGGGGCGAACAGCGCGCTCTGCTACCGGTGAGCACCCGCCACTACTGTGACAACCTTCGTCCGGCCCGAGCTACTGGCTACGAATCGGTCCGACGGCGAATAACCGACGAGGAAGTATCCGCTCTGGATAGGGACGACGTCTGCTGCAAACTGGCCCTTGGCATCGGTGTTCAGCGGGCCGTAGGTGGCGTGACACCCGTTGTCGTCGCACAGAGTCAGGTAGATGTCGTTGACCTGGTTGGCATGCGGGGCCCAGCCGGAGGCGGTGAGCCACGACAGCCGCCCGGAGAGCCGGACGCTCTGCCCCGCGGCCACCCGGGTGCGGTTCACCGTTGCTGTGACTCGGGTCTGCCGGGGGTCGATGGTGATCGGGAAGAACTGCTGGGGAATGTACTCGAAGTACGGCCGGTCCAGGGAGTAGGAGTAAGAGATCTCCACTTCCGGGCTGAGGGCGTAGATGGTGACCGTCTTGCTGAACGAGCCGTCGGACGCAGTGCTGGCCGGGGTCGGCTCGAAGCTGTTGTTGACCTCGACCGGGAAGTCGACGAGCGGCCGGACCTCGCCGGTGCCCGGCCAGCGGCCCTTGAGCACCCCCCGGACAGTGACCTGCCGGTTGTCGTAGTCGACGGTGCTGGGGTTGACCGTCACATCCTCCAGGAAGGTGACGACCCGGTAGAGGATCCACCCGGCCCGCTCCTGCCGTACGTGGTTGCCCGCAACGTCGGTCACCTCGACGTGCACGAGGTAGTCGCCGAGCGCGTCGAGAATCAGGGGCGCCGACGTGCGGAAGACGGTCTTCTCCGGAGTCTCCGAGTGGAGCACGAAGTCCGTGGAGCGCGCGACCAGTGCTCCGGTCTCCTCGTCGACGAGTTCCGCACGGATCTCGGCAACCGGCTGAGACGAGGTGACGGAGACGAACAATCTTCCGAGGTCGTCCGACGAGTCGTTGTAGGCAGAGTTGACCTGCAGGACATCGGCGGCCTGGGCGGAGGCCGGCGAGTTGAAGGCCAACAAGACAGCGGCGAGAACGCCGACAGCAAGGACCGATCTGATCTTCATTTGTCCCCCGTGCAGAGCCCGCCGACTGCCGGCGGGAGCCGACAACAGTTGTAGTGCATCGACCCTCGTCACGCAACCGGCTTGCCGAACGGGGCACAAGCGGAACGCCCGGTGCGATCCTCGCGGATCGACCGGGCGTTCTCGCTGTTCACGAGCGGTGGCGGCGGGATTTGAACCCGCGGAGGGCGTAAACCCTCACACGCTTTCGAGGCGTGCTCCTTAGGCCACTCGGACACGCCACCGCCGACGAGGGTACAGGACCGCCGGCTTGGACGCCGAACCGGTGTCCCTCGGCCCGGCCTGGCAGGATCTTTGCCATGAGTACGCACATCGGCGCTGAGCCGGGAGAGATCGCCGAGCGGGTCCTGATGCCGGGCGACCCGCTGCGGGCCAAGTGGATCGCGGAGACCTACCTGGAGGGGGCCCGCTGCTACACGACGGTGCGCGGCATGCTGGGCTTCACCGGCCGGTGGAACGGTGTCGACGTGTCCGTCCAGGGCTCCGGCATGGGCATGCCGTCCGCCTCGATCTACGCCCACGAACTGGTGAACGAGTACGGCGTGAAGTCGCTGATCCGGGTCGGTTCCTGCGGCGCCCTGAGCGAGGATCTGCAGCTGCGGGACGTGGTGGCGGCGATCGGCTCGTCCACCGACTCGAACATGAACCGGATGCGTTTCGACGGGCTGATCGACTACGCCCCGGTGGCCGACTTCGGGCTGCTGCGTACCTCGGTCGAGGTGGCCGAGCGGCGCGGCATCAGCATGCGGGTGGGGCCGATCCTGGCGGCGGACGCCTTCTACACGGACCGGCCGGACCTGTACGACACGCTCGCCGACTACGGCGTGCTGGCGGTGGAGATGGAGTCGGCGGCGCTCTACACGATCGCGGCGCGCTTCAAGGCCCGCGCGCTGACCGTCCTGACCGTCAGCGACCACATCAAGACCGGCGAGAAGACCACGTCGCAGGAGCGCGAGCAGACGTTCGGCCAGATGGTCGAGATCGCGCTGGACACCATCATCGCCTGACCGGATCGATCCTGGGCCGCCCCGTCGCCGCAAGGTGGCGGGGCGGTCCGCGTCACCCGGCACCCCACGCCCGCGAGCGCCTGAGCCGGGGAACCCCTCAGCGGAAGAAGGCGCGCAGCAAGGCCGCGCTCTCGCGTTCCAGCACGCCGCCGTACACCTCGGGGCGGTGCGTGACGCGGCGGTCGCGCAGCACGTCCCAGAGCGACCCGGCGGCGCCGGTCTTCGGTTCCCAGGCGGCGAACACCACAGTCGAGACGCGGGCCAGCGCGATCGCCCCCGCGCACATGGTGCACGGTTCCAGCGTCACCACCAGCGTGCAGTCGTCCAGCCGCCACCGGCCCAGGCGCTGCGCGGCCCGGCGCAACGCCAGCACCTCGGCGTGCGCGGTCGGGTCACCGGTCAGCTCCCGCTCGTTGCGTCCGATCGCCAGTTCGGTGCCGTCGGGTCCGTAGAGCACCGCGCCGACCGGCACGTCACCGGCGTCGGAGGTCGAGGTCGCATCGTCCGGGCCGGTCACCGCGACCTCCAGGGCCCGGCGCATCCACAGCTCGTGCCGCTGCCGACGGCCCACCGCTCCCGGGTCGGCGAGCGCCTCGTCCGCACTCGGGCCGACGCGCCCGGCCCGGCCGGGGGTGGGCTGCCCCGGGCGTACGGTCTCCAGCGCCGGATCGGTCGCGTCGGCCGGTTCGGCGGCACCGGGCGTCAGGGACTCCCCCGGCTCAGACCTCACGCAGCTCCTCGACCTCGTCCCCGCAGCCGAGCACCTGGCAGATCTCGGCTGTCACGTCGGCCGGCATGGAGCCCTCGTGCGCGCACAGCGCGTGCAGCTTCTGCGCCGAGATGCCGAGGTCGGCGAGGAGGTCCGCGTCGCCGACCGGGTCGGCCTCCGGGTCCACCGCGGGCTGCTCGGTGTCGTCGTCGCCGGAGGCGCGCGGCTCGTCGACCTCCTCCAGCCCGGTCACCGAGGTCTTCAGGTCGCCGACGAGCAGCGCACCCAGCCGGGACTCCTCCGCGTACGCCGAGTCCGAGCCGAAGACCCGCAGGTCCTCGCCCTCGTCCAGGCGCAGGACGACCAGGTACGTGTCGTCGGCCTCGACGAACAGCAGCGAGAGGTCGGCGTCCGGCTCGACGTCACGCAGCCGGTCGGCCACCTCTTCGATGTCGGTGACGCCCCGCAGGCTCACCTCACCGGCGGTCCAGCCGCCGTCGACGCGCGCCACGGCAGCAGCGAAGTACGACACGGTCCCCCCAAATCAGCCTCGGCAGCACGCCGACACGTCACGCGATGCACGTTAACCGGTCGGGTCGGCAGCCGAGCGGTCAACGCCCCGTACGGACCGGCCGATCCTTGAGAGAAAGCCGGTCAGCCGACGACGCGCCGACGGGTGGCGATGAGTTGGCGCAGCCGCTCGGTGCGGGCCCGCTGCGGCCGCTGGCGCTGCTGTACCGCACGGGCACCGGCCAACTCGGCGAGGAGTTGCAGGCGACGGCGGCTCCGATCGGGGTCGAGCCGCGGCGGTGTGGTCCAGGCCATACCGCGAGCGTGGACCGTCCCCAGGCGTACGTCAAGGTGGCCTTCGCTACGCAGCGAAACCGGCACCGAAGGTCACCAGAGCGGCCAGTCTCCGGTCTGCGCCCACCGGGTCGCGACGACGGCGGCGGCGATGCTCCAGCCACCCGCGGTGACGATCGCCACGCCCGTCGCCACCCCCCGGTCGCCGTGGCGGACCAGCACCGCGGCGGCCAGCCAGGCCAGACCGCCGGCCAGCAGCGTCCACCAGGCGTAACCGGCCACGCCGCCGCCGACCAGCCCGAACAGCAGCAACCAGGCGAACGCGACAAGCGCGCCGACCGCGACGCTCGCGCCGGTGATCGGGTACGGCTCGCGGTAGCTGGGCCGCGTCGACGTGCTCGACGGGAACAGCCCCGAGGGCGTACGCGGTGGCGGGAACGCCCCCGGACCGGTCCCCTCGGGTCCGCCGTGCCACCCGTGCGTCACCGCCGCCCCCTCTCCCGGACCGTCCGTTCCGCGTTCGGCATTCGTCCCTACGGTAGTGGTCTGTCAGGATGACCGGATGCGCTCGCCATCGATCGGACGCCGCACGCTGCCGGCGTACCCGGTCCTGCTGCTCGTCGCGGCGCTCGCCGCCGGGTGCGCCGCCCCCACCGGGCGCGCCGACAGGTGGCAGGAACCGGGCCCGATCGCGACGGCGGCGCAGCCCGCCGACCCTGCGAGCCCGGCCCCGCCGACCGTTTCCCCGCTGTCACAGGCGCGCACCGACGTGAAGCGGGTCTTCCCGGTACGGGCCGGCGACGTCGCCTACCACCCCACGCACAGCGGCTACCCGGGCACCGACCTGTTCGCCGACTGCGGGGAACCGGTGGTGGCGGTCACCGACGGCGTGGTGCTCGAGGTGAGCCGCGTCGACCGGTTCGACAAGCGCGGACCGCTGGGCCCGGACAACGGCGGGCTCTCCGTCTCGCTGCTCGGCGACGACGGGGTGCGCTACTACGGCTCGCACCTGAGCGCGATCACCGCCGGTGTCGACGCCGGGGTGCGGGTGCGCGCCGGGCAGCAGCTGGGCAAGCTGGGCCGTACCGGCAACGCCAACAACGTCTGCCACCTGCACTTCGGCCTCTCCCCGAAGTGCACCGGCGCCGACGACTGGTGGATCCGCCGGGGCGTGGTCTGGCCGGCGCCGTACCTGGACTCCTGGCGCAAGGGCGGCAACCGCTCGCCGGTCGCCGAGGTCACCGCCTGGCAGCGCAAGCACGGCTGCCCGGCCGCGCCCGGACGGTCCACCCACAGCGGCTGACCGACTCGCGGTCACGGGGCCACGCGGCGGACGGCGTAAGCGCGTAGATTCGGAGGACATGAGTGCTCGGGATCCCCTCGCCGACCTGCGCCGGATCGCGTTCCTGCTGGAGCGGGCGAACGAGGCCACGTACCGGGTCCGGGCGTTCCGGTCGGCGGCGAAGACGCTCGGCGCGCTGCCCGCGGCCGAAATCGCCGAGCGGGCCCGCACCGGCAAGCTGACCGAGCTGTCCGGTGTCGGTGACGTCACCGCCCGCTGCGTGGCCGAGTCGCTGGCCGGCGAGGAACCGGTCTACCTGCGCCGGCTGCTGGCCACCGAGGGCACCGACCTGGACGAGGCTGCGACGAAGCTGCGGGACGCGCTGCGCGGCGACTGCCACACCCACTCGGACTGGTCCGACGGCGGCTCACCGATCGAGGAGATGGCGCTGGCGGCGGTCGAGCTGGGCCACGAGTACCTGGTGCTCACCGACCACTCGCCACGGCTGAAGGTCGCCCGGGGCCTGACCGCGGAGCGGCTGCGCAAGCAGCTCGACCACGTCGCAGCCGTCAACGAGGCGCTGCCGAAGGGCTTCCGCCTCCTCACCGGCATCGAGGTCGACATCCTCGCCGACGGCTCGCTCGACCAGGACGAGGACCTGCTGGCCCGCCTGGACGTGGTGGTCGGCTCGGTGCACAGCGGCCTGAACGACGACCGGGCGAGGATGACCCGCCGGATGCTGACCGCCATCGCGAACCCGCACCTGGACATCCTCGGGCACTGCACCGGGCGGATGGTCTCCTCCCGGCCCGCCGGGGTGACCGGGCCGGGTGACCGGGGGCACCGGGCGCGTACCCGCAAGGAGAGCGAGTTCGACGCGGACGCCGTCTTCGCGGCCTGCGCCGAGCACGACGTGGCCGTCGAGATCAACTCCCGGCCGGAGCGGCAGGACCCGCCGAAGCGGCTGATCCGCCTCGCGCTGGAGGCCGGGTGCCGGTTCGCGATCGACACCGACGCGCACGCGCCGGGACAGCTCGACTGGCAGCGTTTCGGCTGCGAGCGGGCGGCGCTGTGCGGCGTACCGGCGAAGCGGGTGGTGAACACCTGGACGGCCGACCGCCTGGTGAAGTGGACGGCCGGCCGTCGCTGACGGTCAGCCCCGGGTGGCCGGTGCGGCCGTGCGGACGCCGGGCGCGATCACCTCGGGGCGTGGGCGGCGCCGCCCGAACAGGCCCTGGGCGACCGCGACGCCGACGAGCACCACGAACGCGCCCACCGGCTGGTGCCAGTTCATCCGCTCGCCGAGCACCACCGCGCCGACGAGCACCGCGAACACCGGGATCAGGTACGTCACCGTGGAGGCCGTGCTCGCCCCGGCCAACCGGATGTTGCGCATGTTGATCACGAAGGCGAGCCCGGTGCCGAGCGCGCCGAGCGCCAGCACGCTCGCCGCCACGCGCGGGGAGAGGCCGGCCGGCGACGGCGGCGTGCCGACGAACGGCGCGACGATCGCGAGCTGCGCGGTCGCCACCAGCAGCTGGGCCGCCGACAGCGACAGACCGGAGTACGCGCTGCCCGCCACGAACTTCTTCTGGTACGGAATCGCCAGCCCGTAGCAGGCCGCCGCACCGAAGCACATGAGCTGGCCGACGAAGTGGGCGCCGCCCACGCCCTCCCAGACGCCGAGCACCACGAGCACGCCGACGAAGCCCAGCCCCAGCCCGACCGCGCGCCGGGCGGTCAGCCGCTCGGTGCGGAACACCAGCACCGCCAGGGGCAGCACGATCAGCGGCGTGGTGGCGTTCCAGATGCCGGCGAGCATCGACTCGACCCGCTGCTCGCCGTAGCCGAACAGCGTGAACGGCACCGCGACGCCGAACGCGGCCACCACGAACATGTGCGCCCACACCCGCGGGTCGCGGGGCAGCCGGTCGCGCAGCACCGCCAGCACCACGAGCAGCGTCAGCGCGCCGGTGGCCACCCGGTAGAGAGTGAGGTGCACCGGGTGCAGCTCGGCCACGCCGACCTTGATGAACAGGAAGCTGGAACCCCAGATGGCGGCGAGTGCGACGAACCCGGGCAGCCAACTGCGCACCGGGGCCCGGTCAGGAGTGATCTCGACGGTCACCCCTGACACTCTGCCCCAGGGGTACGACGAAGTCGCGCGGTATTCCGGATGCGGGGTCACGTAGGGTTCGCCTCGTGGGACGAATCGATGACCTCGCCAACCGGTACGTGGCCGAGTGGGCCCCGCTGAGCCCGACCGGCGCCACCTACGTCGGCATCGCCGGCTACGACGACCAGCTCGACGACCTGTCGCCCGAGGGTTACGCGGCCCGCGCCGAACTCGCCCGCCGCACGCTCGGCGAACTCGACGTGACCGAGCCGGAGACCGAGTCGGAGCGGACCGCCCAGGAGGCCATGCAGGAGCGCCTCGGCCTGGAGCTGGCCCGCTACGACGCGGGCGAGACCGGCAGCGAGGTCAACGTGATCTCCAGTGGGCTGCACGAGACCCGGATGGTCTTCGACCTCATGCCGACCGACGGCGAGGAAGCCCGGGCGAACGTGGCCGCCCGGCTCAACCGCTTCGCGTCCGCGCTGGACGGCTACAAGCGCACGCTGCGCGAGGCCGCCGCCGCCGGACGGGTCAGCTCGCGGGTGCAGCTCGTCGAGGTCGCCAAGCAGTGCGACGTGTGGGTCGACCCGGACGGCGACAACTTCTTCCACGGGCTGGTCGAGCGGATCGACGCCGACGGCGCGCTCGGCGCGGAGCTGCGCAAGGGCGCCGCCGCCGCGACCGCCGCCACCGCCGAGTTCGGGCAGTTCCTGCGCACCGATCTGGCGCCGGCGGGCCGGGAGAAGCAGGCCGCCGGGCGGGAGCGCTACGAACTGGCCTCGCAGTACTTCCTCGGCGCGAAGGTCGATCTGGACGAGACGTACGCCTGGGGTTTCGCCGAGCTGGCCCGGCTGGAGGCCGAGATGCGGGCGGTGGCCGCGCGGATCGGCGGGCGCGGCGCCTCGATCGACGACGCGGTACGGGCCCTCGACGCCGACCCGGCGCGGACGGTACGCGGCAAGGAGGCGTTCCGGGACTGGATGCAGGCGCTCGCCGACAAGGCGGTCACCGAGCTGAACGGCACCCACTTCGACATCCCCGAGCAGGTACGCCGGATCGAGTGCTGCCTCGCGCCGACGAGCGACGGCGCGATCTACTACACCGGCCCGAGCGAGGACTTCTCCCGGCCGGGACGGATGTGGTGGGCGGTGCCGCAGGGCATCACCGACTTCTCCACCTGGCGCGAGGTGACCACCGTCTACCACGAGGGCGTGCCGGGTCACCACCTCCAGGTCGCCCAGACCGCCGTCCGGGCCGACCTGCTCAACCGCTGGCAGCGGCTGCTGTGCTGGGTCGCCGGGCACGGCGAGGGCTGGGCGCTCTACTCGGAGCGGCTGATGGACGAGCTGGGCTACCTCGACGACCCCGGTGACCGGCTCGGCATGCTCGACGGGCAGGCGCTGCGCGCGGCCCGGGTCGTCGTGGACATCGGCATGCACCTGGAGCTGGAGATCCCGAAGGACAACCCGTTCGGCTTCCACCCGGGTGAGCGGTGGACGCCGGAGCTGGGCTGGGAGTTCATGCGGGCGCACTGCCGGGTGCCGGACGAGAACCTGCGCTTCGAGCTGAACCGCTACCTGGGCTGGCCGGGGCAGGCGCCGTCGTACAAGGTGGGCGAGCGGATCTGGTTGCAGGCCCGGGAGGACGCGAAGGCCCGCAAGGGCGCCGACTTCGACCTCAAGGAGTTCCACCGCCAGGCGCTCGACCTGGGTTCGCTGGGGCTGGACCCGCTGCGCAGGGCGCTGGCCCGGCTCTGAGCCGGTGCCGGGTGCCGGCGGGGCGTCCCGCCACGAGGACGGTGCCGAGCAGCAGGCCGGGGAAGAAGCCGCCGAGGTCGAGCCCGATCAGGGAGTAGACGGTGGTGATCGCCGCGACGATCGAGTAGCGCGACGGAAGCCATCGGACATCTCGCCGTTACAATCGAGTAACGGATGTAAAGTACGTTCGCCCGCATGGGAGATCTCCACGACGGAGGGGTGGACCGCAGCGCGGTCCACCCCTCCGTCGTGCTTCCGGCGTACCGGTCAGCGGCGCTCCACCTCACCGGCACCCGAACGCTGGGCCGGCACGTCGTCCGACCGCCAGTTCGTCGACGCCGGCGGGATCTCGTCGTCGAGCGGGCCGCCCACGGGCTCCTGGTCGACGCGGGTGGGCGTCGGGTCGGAGCTCGGCGCGTCCGCCCGGTGCCGGGCGCTGCCGTCACCCTTGGGCCGGGTCACCAGCCACACGCCCGCGATCAGGGCGATCAGGCCGAGCACACCGGCGATGATCGGGCCCCAGACACTGATCAGGCCGATCTTGAAACGGTTGTCCTGCACCGTCTCGATGCTGCGGCTGATCGTGTCGTCGTTGTAGTTGAAGTCCGCGTCCAGCAGCACGGTGGGGGCGCCGGTGTCCGGGCGCAGCTCCTTGTACTGCTGCTCGCGAACCTTGATGTAGGCGCCGGTCACCGGGTCGACCCAGAGCGTACGGGTGTTGCTGTAGACGATCTGGCCGGTGGTCGCGCCGGGCGCGAACTTGCCCAGCAGCGTCTTGATGCTGTCCTCGGGCGTGTTCAGCGGCTCGTTCTCGATCCGCTGCTCGAAGCGGTACGTCTCGACGCCCTTGATCTTCTCGGTGCCGGTGAACCGCGCCGGGGCCGTCTTCTTCAGGTCGCGGTCGAACACCTGGTAGTCACGCTTGCCGGTGCCGAACGGGAACTTGTAGATCTGGCCGGAGTAACGCACGTTGCCGACCGGGGTCTGCTGCGCGCCGGACTCGTTGAGCCACTGCTCGTCCCACGGCGCCGCCGCGCCGGAGATCCGGTACAGCGCCAGCTCGGTGCTGTACTGGCTGATCACATCCTGGTTGTCGCTGCGCTTGACCGTCTGGAAGACGTTCCAGATGACCCCGTCGCCCGTCAGCTCCTTGGGCAAGCGGTCCTTGGTGTCCTCCGGCTGCGGGATGACCTCGATGCTGGACACGAGATCGGCCTGCGGTACGTCGATGCTGACTCCGCCGGCTTCGGACTTGATCTGTAGGAACTTCGCGCCCTTCGCCTCGGCGACGGACGTCGTTGGTTCCAGGTCATAGGGCAGCTTGGTCACGGCGGGGGCCACGTAGAACGGCAGCCCGGCCGCGAAGACCAGCAACAAGACACCGAGCCCGAAGAGCGCGGCGCCCACGCGAAGCTTCACTCATCCTCCTGTAACCTGCCGCCCTACGGTCTGTCGTCCGGGGCACCCGATCCTTAGCATTGGCGGGAGGTTACTCCCCAGTCACCTGCAAAAGCGACCCCCTGGATGTCCAGATGTCCACAGCCACCACGCCAACAATCCCGGAGCCATCGGTAACGGGCCGTCTTCCCGCCCTCGACGCGCTGCGAGCGATCGGAGCGGTGGCGGTCGTCGGTCACCACGTCGGCTTCCAGACCGCCGTCACCATGAACACCACGTGGGGCGGCTGGCTGGCGCGCCTGGACGTGGGCGTCGCGATCTTCTTCGTGCTCTCCGGGTTCCTGCTGTTCCGGCCGTGGGCGCTCGCTGTCGCCACCGGGCGCCCGCGGCCCCGCACCGAGCGGTACTTCTGGCGCCGCGCGCTGCGGATCGTGCCCGCGTACTGGCTGGCGGTGGTGGTCTGCTTCGTCGTCCTGCCCGGCAACCACCCGGTGTCGGCCGGTGACTGGCTGCGCCACCTCACGTTCACCCAGATCTACGGACCGGGCCAGCTCCGCTACGGGCTCAGCCAGACCTGGAGCCTCGCCACCGAGGTGGTCTTCTACCTGCTCCTGCCGCTGCTCGCCGTGCTCGCCGTGGGCCGCACCTGGCGTCCCGTCCGCACCGTGCTGCTCGCCTCCTCCGGGGCGCTGCTGACCCTCGCATGGGTCGCCATGATGGGCGCGGGCTGGCTCGACAATGCGCTGCACACGATGTGGTTCCCCTCGTACGCCGCCTGGTTCGGCGCCGGCATGGCGCTGGCCGCGGCGCACGTGGCCCTGCGTACCGGCACCGCGCCGGCCGCCTTCCGTGTGCTCGACGACCTCGCCTCGGCGCCGCTCGCCTGCTGGGGTGCCGCGCTCGCGGTGATGGCGATCGCGACGACGCCGATCGCCGGCCCGCGCGACCTGACCGGCCCGACCGCTGTCGAGTTCGGCACCAAGCTGACGCTCTACCTCGTGATCGCCGCCCTGATCACGATCCCGGTGGCGTTCGGCGGCCAGACCCGGGCGAAGGAGGTCTTCAGCAGCGGTTCGGCGCGCTGGATGGGCCTGGTGTCGTACGGGCTGTTCCTGTGGCACCCGCTGGTCATCGAGCTGATCTACCTGCTCGACGACCGGCCGCTGTTCACCGGCGGGTTCCTCGACATCTTCGCCCTGACCATGGTCTTCGGCCTGGCGTACGCCGCGGTCAGCTACTACGGCGTCGAGCGCCCCCTCCAGACGCTCGGCACGCAGCGCCGACGCCGGCCGGCCGGACGCGGACCGGCGGCAGGGTCACCGGCGGCCCCGGCCACCGCGCCGGACGTCGCCGCGCCCGCCTGACAGTGACCGGCTGAACACCGGGCGTCATCCGACGACGCCCGGTGGCTCGACGCCGCCGCTCGGGGCATTGCCGGGCGCGAGTCCCAGCCCTTAATGTGACGCGCACCGCTAAATTACTTGAGAGTAGGGTTCGCGTGGAGCGTCGCTTCGGCATACCCGGACACGTGCTGTTCCTCAACTGGCGAGACACTCGCAACCCCGAGGGCGGCGGTTCCGAGGTGTACGTGGAACGGATCGCCGGCGAGCTGGTTGCACGCGGATTCCGCGCCACCCTGTTCTGCGCCGCGCACCGCGAGGCTCCCGCCGACGAGGTCGACGAGGCGGGCATCCGGTTCGTCCGGCGCGGCGGCCGGCACACCGTCTACCTCTGGGCGGCGCTCTGCTACCTGGCCGGCGCGTTCGGCCTCGGCCCGCTCGCCGCCCGCCGGGGCGGCCGGCCGGACATCCTCGTCGACGTCTGCAACGGCCTGCCGTTCCTCTCCCCGCTCTGGGCCCGGCGACCGGTGGTCAAGCTGATCCACCACGTGCACCGCGAGCAGTGGCCGGTGGTCCTGCCGCAGTTTGCCGCCCGGTTCGGCTGGTGGGTCGAGTCGTCACTGGCGGTACGCGTCTACCGGCGGTGCCGGTACGTCACCGTGTCCGAGGCGACCCGGCGCGAACTCGCCACCCTCGGCGTACCGCCGGAGCAGGTCTCGGTGGTCTACAACGGCACGCCGGAGCTGCCCCGTACCGACGCCGGGCGCGCCCCGTTCCCGCTGCTCGTGACGCTGAACCGCCTGGTGCCGCACAAGCGGGTGGAGGTGGCGTTGCGCGCGGTGGCGGCGCTCGCCGACGAACTGCCCCAGCTCCGCCTGGTGGTCGCCGGGCAGGGCTGGTGGGAGTCGCACCTGCGCGAGGTCGCCGACGAGCTGGACATCACCGACCGGGTCGACTTCCGGGGCTTCGTGACGGAGGAGGAGAAGGCCGCGCTGCTCGCCTCGGCCTGGGTCGCCCTGACGCCGTCGCTCAAGGAGGGCTGGGGGCTGACCATCGTGGAGGCCGGCGCCGCCGGTACGCCCACAGTGGCGTTCCGGGAGGCGGGCGGCGTCGCGGAGGCGGTGGTCGACGGGCGTACCGGCCTGCTGGCCGACGACATCGACGACTACCTGGCGAAGGTGCGCACGCTGCTGCGCGACGACGCGATGCGTCAGGAGATGGGTGCTCAGGCCAGGCGGCACGCGGCGAACTTCACCTGGCCGGTGGCGGGGGAACGCTTCGCGACCCTGCTGGAGACCGCGGACTCGCCCCGCCCGGTACAGCGGCGGGGCGACCCGTCCTACCTGTTGCCGTAGACCTCAGGGGCGTACGGGTCCTGCTTCCCGGTCCGCTTGGCCGCCTCCGAGGCGCTGCGAGCCTCGGTCGCGGCCTCCTCCGCCGTGGCGGTCGCGGCGGCCGAGAGCCCGCCGAGGGCAAGGACCCCCAGCAACGCCGCCACCAGGCCGGACACGACAAGGGTCAAAGCTCTACGCATGCCATTCCTCCGATGGTGAGACGTGCGAGCGGACGTTACCACGCAGTAGCTCGCCGGCGTAGGGTCGAAAAGGCGGCAGCGACGACCACCAGAACGGCAGTTCCGCACGCGAGCACCACCAGCCACCGGCCCGCTCCGGCCCGCTGCGGCGGGTCCGACGCGGCCGGGTTCCGGTAGAGGCTCAGCGACTCCCCCTCGTACCGCAGGTCGAGACCGGCCAGGACGGCCGGGTCGACTGTGCTCGGCGTACCGTGCTGCACCAGCACCCAGCCCACGCCGGTGGCCGAGACCGGCTGCCCGTCGGCCAGCACCCGGCGCACCTCACGCAGGCGCGGATTCTCCCCGGCCACCGCGACGTCGTCGACCACGAGCGTGTCGTCGGTCAGCACGGTCCCCGGCAGGTAGCGGGGGGCCGGGTCCAGCACCACCCGGCCCGGGTTCCACGGATAGGCCCGGTAGGTGGTCAGCGGCAGGGCGAGGACCTCACCCGGATCCTCGGGCAGGCGCTCGGCCACCGCCTGCCAGTCCGTCGGGTAGCGCACCGGGCTGATCCGGCCGGCCCCGCCGAACGCCAGGTCCGGCATCGCGGCCACCGGCAGGAGCAGCAGCCCGGCCAGCACGATCCCGCCGACCTCCCGGTCGATCCGGGCCACCAGCCGCTCGGCACCGAGCGCCGCGCACACCACCAGCACCAGGGCGTACGGCGCGAGGAACTTCTGCCCGTCGCGGAGCAGTCCCGCCCCCGGGACGTGCGCCACCGCCCAGCTCAGCGCCGCGTTCCCGCCGGGCAGCACGGCGAGGGCGGCCAGCAGGTACGCGCCGCCGGCCAGCACGCCCAGCCGTACCGCCGCGCCCGCCGCCAGCCGGCGCCGCAACAGCCCCGCGCCGGCCACGGCCAGGACCACGAGCACCACCGCCGCCAGCGGGGCCAGGGTGGCGGACCGGCTGGCCGGGGTGGCCTGCACGTTCCAGATGCCGCCGGTGCCCGCGAGCGCCACCAGCGGTCCGGCCCAGTTCTCGGCGCGCGCCGCGAACGCCGCCACACCGGCCGGATCGGACGTGCCAGCCGCGCCGGTGACCAGGGCCGCCACGATCCACGGGGTGTTGAGCAGCGCGACCCCGCCCACCGCGACCACGGACAGCCGGAGCCGGGCCCGGTCCGCCGCCAGCGCGAGCACCGTCGCCAGCGCGATCACGCCGCCGGTCGGGGTGATCGCGGCGGGCGCGGCGAACAGCACCACCCGGGCGGGCGCGCCGTCGCGGCCCGCCCGCAGGTCCAGCGCCGCGGCCACCAGCCAGGGCAGCGCGGCGTACGCCAGCAGCAGCCCCCACTGCCCGATCAGCAGCCGCTCGGCCAGGTACGGCGTCCACGCGTACGCCACGGCGGCGACCAGTCGCACCGCACGCCGCCGCGTCGGCACCAGCCGTCCCGCGCCCACGGCGGCGAACAGGACCGCCCCGGCCAGCGCCACCCGCTGCACCACCCAGCCCGGCACGAGCTGGGTCACCAGCGACACCAGCGCGTCCATCGGGACCGCCCGGGGCAGGCTCTGCGCCGGGGCCACGAGATCCCAGCTCAGCGGCTGCCGGGGGACGAACACCATGTCGTACCGCAGCGCGTAGCCCGGCGCCGCCAGCGGAGCCAGGACCAGCGCGGTGACGACGACCGCCACGAGGTACAGCGGCAGCGTCTCCCGCCACCGCCGAACCGCGGAACCGCCGGCCTCGGCGGGACGCCCGCTCATTACGGCTTCGGCACCGCCCGGCCGATGGTGACCAGGTTGGTGCACAGCCGGACGTCCGGCGTGTCCAGCGTCAGCTCGACCGCGGACCCGGCGCCCTCCAGCATGAAGAACAGGTCGTTGAGCCCTTCCTTGAGCGTGATCTCGCGGGTCGCCGCGCCGAGCTTGAACACCGCTGTCGAGTCACCGGAGCTGACGTAGCCGAAGTGCACCACGTACGGCCACTCGGTCAGGTAGCCGTCCATCGGGATGCGGGCGGTCCGGCCGCCCTCGGCCAGGTGCCCGCAGCCCTCCACGGTGCCGGGCGCGACCTTGCGACCCTCGACCACGACCGGACGGATCCGGCCGTTCTCGTCGAACGTCGACGGCTTCTCGCTCATCGTCACGAACGTCGGCCGGCGCTCGGCCGGACGGAAGAAGTGGGACTGGAGGTTGTCCGGCCAGAAGTACCCGGCGACGACCCGGTCCGGGACGACGGTGTCGAAGAAGACGGTGCCGGGCGGCGCGGCGGCCAGCTCGGCCTGCGTGGTGGCCAGGTAGTCCCGCCCGTACTTGGTGCTCCAGTTGTCGCCGAACCGCGCGGTGCTCCACAGCGTCCCCACCCCGATGGTGGCCAGCAGCACGATCATCGAGACCAGGCCGACGGCGAAGGCGCCCGGCTCCCGCAGGGCCGTCGGCAGCGGCCACGCGGAGACGTCGTCCTCGTCGTTGTCCTTCATCCCGAGCAGCGCCACCCCGACGCAGATCGCGGCCACCAGCACCACGTCCGCGACGTACCGGGGGACGACGCCGACCAGCGGCCCCAGCGGTCCGCCGAGCCTGGTCACCGCGAACAGCGCGGCGACCAGGCCGAGGTAGCAGGCGAGCAGCAGCCAGGCCCGCCCGGCGGACGGCCGCCGCCGCACGGTGACCACGATCAGCGCCGCGAGCACCGCCCAGGACAGCCACTTGGCGATGTCGTACGGGTCGGACAGCGGCGGCCCGTCACCGGCGTCCGTCCAGCGCCACGGCCCGCCGAGCAGGCCCGGCACCATCGTGTCGCCGACCAGGTCGCTCAGGAAGGAGAAGACCTGCCCGACCGAGGTGGGCTCGTCCAGCCCCCGGGCCGGACGGGTCAGGTAGTACGCCAGGTACGCCCCGGACAGCACGGTGAGCATCAGCCACGCCGGCCAGAACCGCACGACCGTGGTCACCAGGCTGCGCCACGCGCGGCCCTTGGTGAACAGGAACGCGGTCAGCAGGAACAGCAGCGGCACGATCAGCAGCGCCTTGGTGTCGAAGAGCAGACCGAACACGACCCAGAACGCGACCAGGGCGAGATGCCGCCTCCGGCCGGTACGCACGTACCGGACGTGGGCCGCCACCGCGAGGACCAGGGCGAGCTGCGGCGGCAGCACGAGCAACCCGACCAGCCACAGCGACGACACCTCGAGCGTCAGCGGGCTGAACAGGAACAGGCTCAGCGGGACCAACAGCCCCCAGCCGGGCCGCAGCAGGTCACGAAGCAGCCGGTAGAGGGCGATCCCCACCGCCGCCTGCCCGGCCGCCAGCAGCAGGATCCACGGCCAGCCGGTGAATCCGGCGAGCCGGACCATCACCCACGCGACCGCCAGCCCGGCCGGCATGAGGTGGTTGTTGAACGTGCCCAGCAGGTAGTCCGGGTCCAGCCGGGTGTCGAGCACCTGCGCGGCGATGACGAACTCGTCCTGCGAGAACCAGCCACGGGCGGCCAGCCCGGCGCGTGACGCGACGGACACGACGATGAGGGCGATCGCGACCGCGCGGACCCGGTCGGCGGCTATCCAACGACCGATCGGTCCGGGTCCGTCGTCCTCCGCGCCGACGGCTGCCGGATGCGTCTCGGCCGCTGCTTGTGGCATTGACATGGTCGGCAGCCTGCCACACGCTTACACGCCGTGGGGACGGCCGTTCTCCTGATGAAGCCCTGCAGCGCCCCAGGTCGCCGCTGCGCGTCCGGTCCGGATAACGTCGCGCGACACGCGTCATGCTGCAGGTGCGCGTACGGCCGGCGGAGACAGGAGCCGAAATGCGTGCGGACGGGACGACAACGTCGCCGACGGGGACGGACACCCCCGCCCGGGAGACCGGCCGTGCCCGGCAGACGGCGCGACGGTTCCGGCACCTGACGATCTGCCTCGCGCTCACCGCCCTCGCCTTCCAGCAGGCCCCCGGGCAGGTCGTCCCGGACACCAAGGTCGACCTCAACGTCAATCCGGCCGGGTGGCTGCTGCGTTCGCTGCACCTCTGGGATCCCACCGGCACGTTCGGCCAGCTCCAGAACCAGGCGTACGGATATCTCTGGCCGATGGGCCCGTTCTTCCTGCTCGGGACGGAACTGGGCATCGCGCCGTGGATCGTCCAGCGGTTGTGGTGGGCGCTGCTGTTCTGCGTCGCGTACCTCGGTGTGGTGCGGCTGGCGGGCCGGCTCGGCATCGGCAGTCCCGCCGGCCGGATGATCGCCGGTGTCGCGTTCGCGCTGTCGCCGCGCATCCTGACCCAGCTCGGCTGGTCGTCGGTGGAGTCCTGGCCCAGCGCCGTCGCGCCGTGGGTGCTCATCCCGCTCGTCGGACTCGCCCGGGGCGCCCCGCTGCGCCGCGCGGTCGCCGGATCGGCGGTCGCCGCCGCCTGCGCGGGCGGCGTCAACGCCACCGCCGTCGCCGCCGTGGTGCCGCTCGCCCTGCTCTGGCTCGCCACGCTCCGGCCGCTGCGCCGCCGCGTCACCGCCCTCGCGGCCTGGTGCGGCGCGGTCGCCCTGGCCACCGCGTGGTGGCTGATCCCGCTGCTGGTCCTCGGGCGGTACAGCCCGCCCTTCCTGGACTACATCGAGACCGCCCGCAACACCACGAGCGTCACCGACGCGGTGACGACGCTGCGCGGTGCCTCCTACTGGGTCGCGTACCTGGCCTCCCCGTTCGGCGCGACCATCCCGGCCGGCGCGCGGCTGGCCAACGACACGCTGCTCGTCGTGGCCACCCTGGCGGTGGCCGCGCTCGGGGTGCTCGGCCTGTCCCGGCGCGGGATGCCGCACCGGCGGTTCCTCATCACCGGTCTGCTGCTCGGCGTCGCGCTCGTCGGGCTCGGGCACACCGGCGACCTGCCGAACATCCTCGCCGGGCCGCAGCAGCAGTTCCTCGACGGCATCGGCGCCCCGCTGCGCAACGTACACAAGTTCGACGTGCTGCTCCGTCTGCCGCTGGCGCTCGGTCTGGCGCACCTGGTCAGCCTCGCCGTACGGGCCGCCCGGACCGCGCCCGAGCAGCGCCGCGGCCGCGCCACGGCCCGGGCCTGGCTCACCGCCGGCACGGCGATGGTCGCGGTCGCAGGCGTCGCCTCACCGGCGCTCGCCGGCGGCCTCGCCACCCCGGGCGCGGTGAAGGACGTGCCCGGTTACTGGCACGAGGCGACCGACTGGCTGGACACGAACACCGCACGCGGGCGTGTGCTCGTCGTCCCCGGCGCGCGCTTCCCCGTGTACGACTGGGGCGCCACCACCGACGAGATCGCCCAACCGCTGCTGAACAGCCGGTGGGCGGTCCGCAACGCCATCCCGTTCACCCCGCCCGCCACGATCCGGCTGCTGGACGCGATCGAGTCGACGCTCGCCACCGGCGCCGGCTCGGCCGGCCTGGCCGATCTGCTCGCCCGCTCCGGGATCAGCCACGTCCTGTTCCGCGCCGACCTCGACCACGGCCGCTCGGACACGGCCCGCCCGGCGGTCGTGCGGCAGGCGCTGGAACGCTCGCCCGGCCTGACCCGCGTCCTGTCGTTCGGCCCGGTACGCGGCGGCTCCGACGACCCGGAGGAGTTCCGCGACCAAGGTCTCGACGTGCCCGGACGGGCGCTTGAGGTGTACCGGGTGGACCGGGCCGTCCAGCCGGTGGTCGCCTACGACCGCGACGACGTGACCACCGTCGTCGGCGGTCCCGAGTCGCTGCTCGACCTGGCCGCCTCGGGCCAGCTCGGCGACGCGCCCACGGTCCTGGCCGGCGACGTGAAGGCAGGCGAGAGCACCGGGCGGGTGGTGCTGACCGACGGGATGCGCCGCCGGGCCGTCTCGTTCGGCCGGCTGCGCGACAACTCCTCCCAGACGCTCACCGCCGACGACACCTTCGCGGTGTCCGCGCCCGCGCACGACTACCTGCCCGACTGGGGGTCGGAGTGGTCGACGGTCGCCCGCTTCGAGGGCATCAGCGGGATCCGCGCCTCGACCGCCCGCTCCCAGATCGACGCGACCGGCGGGGCCCGGCCCGAACATCAGCCGTACGCCGCGATGGACGGGGACACCGCCACGTCCTGGCGGTCGGCGCCGCACTCGGACAGCGACAAGCAGTGGATCGAGGTGAACCTGGCGAATCCGACCCGGGTCGTCCGGGTCGAGGTGTGGTTCGACCTCAAGGCCGACGCCCTGCCCACCACCGTCACCGTGACCGCCGGCTACGAGAGCCGCACCGTCGAACAGTTCGGCGACCACATGGTCTTCGAACTGCAGGGCGTCCACGCCACCCGCAAGGTCGAGGTCTCCGTCGACGCCGCGTTCGACCTGCGCCCGTTCGGCGACAAGTCGGTGGGCATCACCGAGATCAGGATTCCCGGCGTCGAGACCGGCCGGACCCTCCAACTGCCCGCCGCCCCCGCCACCGACCAGCCGGCCGGCGTTGTCGTGTCGGCGGCCCCGACCACGCCCGCCTGTTTCACAGTCGACGGCCGGCCGCGCTGCTCCACCGACGCGATCCGCGGCTCGGAGGACGCCTCCACCATCGACCGCACCTTCACGCTGCCGGTGGCCGGGACGTACGACGCGAAGCTGTGGGCGCGGCCGACCCCCGGCCCGGAGCTGAACGCCGCCCTGGACAAGCTGGTCGCCGAGGCCCAGCCGTTACGCCTCGCGCCGCAGGTCACCGCGTCCTCGACGGCAGTGCCAGACCCGGCCGGCCGGCCCGGCGCGGTCCTCGACGGCAACCCCGCCACGAGCTGGTCACCGGCGCTCGACGACGAGGCGCCGATCCTGCGCCTCACCTGGCTCGAACCGCAGGTCATCAGCCGGATCCGCTTCACCGTCGAGGAGGGGACCGCGGCCACCCGGCTCGGCAGCGTCCGGGTGGTCGGCAACGACGGGTTCCGCAGCAACCTGCTCACGAACGACGGCGTGTTCACGCTCGACCCGCCGATGCGGACCGACTCCATCACCATCCAGTTCCTGGACAAGCCGTCCGCCACCAGCACCGACCCGTACGGCCTGCGGCTGCCCGAGCCGCTTCCCGTCGCGGTCGGCGAGGTGACTGTCCTGCCCCTCGGCACCACTGTCGCACCCCGCCCGGAGACGCCGCTGAAGCTGGCCTGCGGCTCCGGCCCGACGCTTCAGGTCGGCGCGTCCCGGATCACCACCACGCTCACCGGCACCGTGCGCGACCTGCTGGAGATGCGCGACATGGCGGTCACCGCCTGCGGCCGGAACTCGCCCGAGCAGCTCGACCTGGGCAGCGGCGAGCACCGCGTCGTCACCACCGCGAGCACGCTCGCCACCGCCACCCGAGTCGCGCTGACGCCACGGACCGCGACGCCCGCCGCGGAGGCCACCGCCGGGGACATCGAGGTGGGCTCCTGGTCGGCCACCGAGCGGCGGGTACGGGTGTCCGGGCACCCCGTCGACCGGGTGCTCGCGGTCCGGGAGAACACAAACACCGGCTGGCAGGCGACCGTCGGCGGGAAGACGCTCACCCCGCTCGTGGTGGACGGCTGGCAGCAGGGCTGGATCCTTCCGGCAGGTGTCTCCGGGGACGTGGTGCTGCGCTTCACGCCGGACACCCCGTACCGGACGGGTCTGCTGCTCGGCGGTGTCCTACTGGCGGTGGTGGTCCTGCTCGCGGTGCTGCCCGAGCGCCGGCCCGCGGGGGATCGCACTGTCGCCGTCGCGTCGGCGGCCCGGCGACGGCTCGTCCGCTCGCTGCCGCTGCTCGCCGTCGGCGCCGCCGCGCTCGTGCTCCACAGCGGTCTGATCGGTGGCCTGCTGGTGGCGGCGGGCTTCATGCTCGCCGTACCCGGGCCGCGCCGCCTGCCCTGGACCGGCGACCCCCGGCGGGTCCGGCGGATCGTCCGGGCCGCCGAGACGTGGCTTCCCGGCGCGCTCGTGGCGCTGGCCGGATGGGTCCACCTGAAGTCGGGTGACCGGCACACCGACGCGCTGCCGCAACTCCTGACGGTCGCCGCCCTGGGCGCGCTCTGGCTCCCCACGACCGCCCGTCGGCGGCCCGTACGCCGGATCAGACCGGCGGTCCCGGTCGTGCCGGGCCCGCGGGCGCCGGAGGCGGACGGGCAGCCGGCCCGCGTCCTCGCCCTCGCCGGGGCGGTCGCCGCTCCCGCCGCCCTCACCCGTCCAGGCACGGGTCCGGACCGAGAGCCGGAACGCGACGCCGAGACGGCCACGGACCGCGACGCGGACCGAGGGCCGGACGGCGAGGCCGAGCCGGATCCGGACCGGGACGCGGGCGTGGCGGGGCCGACCGAGCCGGGCTCGGCCGGGCGGCCGGGACCGGACGCCACGCCGGGCACCGGCGGCGCGCCGGTGTCCCGCGTCTCGGAGATCACGTGAGCGAGGGCCGGCCGGAGCCGGACCCGGCGGACGGCCGGAGGACCGGGCTGGGAGCGGCCGGTGTCGCCGTCACGCTCGCCGGTGTCCTGGTGAACGGCCTCGCCTACCTGGTGCCGGTGCTCGCCGCCCGGAAGCTCGACGCGGACGACCTCGGCGCGCTCGCGACCGCCCTCGGCCTGGTGGCCATCGTCGGGGTGCCGGGGCTCGGCCTGCAACTGGCGGTCGCCGTGCACCACGCCCGGCACGGCCCGTCCGACACCCGGCGGCTCACCGTGCTGACCGCCGCCCTGTGCGCCGGGGCGCTGCTGGCGGCGACGCCGGTGCTGGTCGCCGCGCTGGACCTACCGGCGGTGGTACCCGCGCTGCTGGCGGTCACCACGGCCTCGGTGGTGCTCTCCTCGCGTTCGCTGGGCGAGTTGCAGGGCGGTCAGCGCTTCCTGCGGCTCGCCGCCGCGATGGCACTGCTCGCCGCCGCCCGCTACGGCGGGGTGATCGTGGGGCTGCTGCTCGGCGCGGGCCTGACCGGCGCGCTCGGGCTCGGTGCGCTCACCGCCGCGCTGGCGCCCCCGGCGCTGGCCTGGCTCACCGGTACGCAACGGCGTCCGTCGGCCGCCCCGCGCCTGACCGTCGCCCAGGTGACCGCCGGGTGCGGGGCGACGCTGGCGATGCTCGTCGTCTCCTACGCCGACCTGCTGCTGGCCCGGCAGCTGCTGCCGCCGTCGGGCTCCGGAGCGTACTCGGTGGGGACGGTCCTGACCAAGGGCGCGCTGTGGGCTCCGCAGGTCGCCGCCGTCCTCGCCCTGCCGCGCCTGGCCCGCGGGGACCGCCGCAGCCGCACCGTCGCGCTCGTGGTGACGGGCGCCTGCGGTCTGGTCCTGGTGGGCGCGTCGACGGTCGCCGGCGGGCTGGCCTTCCGGCTCGTCGGCGGACCCGACTACACCGCGCTCGGCCGCTACGCGCCACTGTTCGCCGCCGTCGGAGCACTCTACGCGGTGACGTTCGTGCTGCTCAACGACCGTCTCGCCGGCGGCGTCAGGTGGGCGGCGGCACCGCTGTGGCTGGGCACCGGCGCGCTGGTCACGGCCGCCGCGACCGTGCGACCGCGTACCGTCGGCGGTCTGGTCGTCGCGGCCCTCGCGACGGCCACCGTCACGACACTGCTGATGGCCGTGCCGGGGCGTCGGCGCCCAGCCAGTCGCCCAGCAACAGGTGATCGATCGAGTCCACCCGGCCCAGCGGCCGACCGGACGCGATCCGCTCCCGCAGCTCCGACCGGGTGAACCAGCGCGCCTCCACCAGCTCCACCCCGTCGACGCGGACCTGCTCCGAGGTGGCGACGGCCCGGAACCCCACCATCAGGCCCGCGGGGAACGGCCACGCCTGCGACCCCTGGTAGGTCACGTCGGTGACGGTCACCCCCGCCTCCTCCACCAGTTCCCGGCGGACCGCGTCCTCCAGGCTCTCCCCGACCTCGACGAAACCGGCGAGCGTCGAACAGGCCCCCTCGGCCGCGCCCGCGTGCCGGGCCAGCAGGCAGCGCCCCGGCGGGCCGGGCGCCTCGACGAGCACGATGACGGCCGGCTCGATCCGGGGGAACAGTATCCGCCCGCACTCCGCGCCGGCGCAGGTCCGGACATGTCCGCCGCCGCCGGCCACCGCCGCCGCGCCGCACGCGCCGCAGTAACGCTGCTGCCGGTGCCACAGCAGCAACCCCCGGGCGTACGCCTGGACCGCCGCACCGGCCGGGTCGAGCCGACCGGCCAGCGCCCGCAGGTCGACCGCCCGCGTCGCGGCGGCCGCCTCCACGGCGGCCCGCTCGTCCAGCTCGGAGAGGTCGACGGCGAAGACCGCGGCGTCCCCGTCGACCCCGAGGAAGACGGTCTCGCCCGCGGCGGCCCGGACAGCCGACGCCTGTTCCCCGGTGAGCCGGACCGGGCCGTCCCCGTCGGCCAGGCAGCGGTCGCGCCACAGCGGCAGCACGACGCTCTCCGGGTCGGTCAGCCGCTCGGCCAGCCAGTCCGCGTCGGCGCGCCGCGCCGCCGCCCGGTCCAGCCATCCGCCGCCGTACGCCGGCACCCGATCCTGTGTCCGCACCAGCTCACCGTGCCACGATCCCCGGCGCGGCACCGCCGGAGAAACGGGTGATCGGTGTGACGCCGGCGATCAACCGACAGGACCGCCGGACCGGACACTCCCGGCGGGCCCGAGCGTTGGCTACCGTAGGTGTCTCCCGCGGGGGAAGCGGTCCCCGCGTGTACTTCCGATCGAGGTTGCAGTGACGATGTACGGCGAGAAGATGCCGGCTGCCGACGACCGTCCCACCATCAAGGTGGCGGCGGTGAGCTGGCCCGGCGTCGAGATGGAGCCGGTCGCCACACCACCCGGAGGCGGCGCGGCCAAGCCCACACGCTCGCGACGGACCCGGCTGCTGCTGGCCGGAGGGATCGTCGCGGCCGTGCTCGCCGGCGGTGTCGGCCTGGGCGCCTACGCGTACGCCGGTGACGTGCCCCGCGGCACCACGGTGCTCGGCGCCGAGCTGGGCGGGCGGAGTCGCGCAGAGGCGGCCCAGGCGCTCCGCGCCGAGCTGGAACGCCGGGCCGACACGTTGAACGCCCCGCTCGCGGTCACAGTCGGTGAGAACAAGGCCGAGCTGAAGCCGTCCGAGGTGGGGCTCGCCATCGACGTGGACGCGACGGTGGCGGCGGCCGCCGAGGCGGACGCGCACGCGGTGAGCCGGCTCGTCGGCTCCCGGACCGTCGAGCCGGTGGTCACGGTCGACCAGACCAGGCTGGGGGCGGCCCTGCGCAAGGTGATGGGCGAACAGGGGCGTGAGATGACCATGCCCGCGATCATCTGGACCGGGACCACACCGAAGCCGGTCTACCCGAAGCCGGCGCTGACGATCGACACCGACGGCGCCGCCGCCGTGGTGAAGACCGGCTGGCTGGCCGCCGAGCCGGTCACCGTACCGCTCGTCGAGAAGTGGCCGGCCACCACCCGCGAGGAGGTCGACCGCCTCGTCGCCGAGCTGGCCCGGCCCGCGGTGGCCGCACCGGTCACGCTCACCACCGACGGCGGCTCGGTCGCCATCCCGCCCGCCGCCATCGCCCGGTCGCTGCGCTTCTCCGCCGACGACGCCGGCACGCTGACCCCGAAGGTCGACGTCAAGCGGCTGCGTACCGCGCTCGGCGACAAGCTGACGAAGCTCGAGGTCGAGCCGCGGGACGCCGGGCTGACCATCAGCGGCGGCAAGCCGAAGGTGCTGCCCAGCAAGGCCGGACGCCAGGTCGACGCCGCCGCGCTCGGCCCGGCGTTGCTCGCCGTGCTGCCGAAGACCGAGGGCCGTACGGTGACCGCCGAGCTGAAGCCGGCCGCCCCCGAGCTGACCGAGGCGGAACTGGCGAAGCTCGGCATCAAGGAGCGGGTGTCGACGTTCACCACCCGATTCACCGGCGGTCTCTCGTCACCGCGCAGCCAGAACATCGTCCGGGCGGCGAAGGACGTGGACGGCGCTCTGGTGAAGCCGGGCGAGACGTTCTCGCTCAACGGACACACCGGCGAACGCGGCTACGACCAGGGATACAAGGACGCGCCGACGATCGTCGGCGGCAAGCTGGTGCCTGGTGTCGGCGGCGGCGTCTCCCAGTTCACCACCACGCTGTTCAACGCCTCCTACTACGCCGGGCTGGAAGACGTCGAGCACAAGCCGCACTCGTTCTACTTCAGCCGCTACCCGGCGGTGATCGAGTCGACCATCTACTGGCCGCACCTCGACTTCAAGTTCCGCAACAACACGCCGTACGGCGTCCTGATCGACACGTCGTACACGTCCAGCTCGATCACCGTCTCGATCTGGAGCACCAAGATCTACGACAGTGTGAAGACCGAGTACGGGCCGCGCCGCGACATCACCCAGCCGAAGACGGTCTACCTGACGCCGGGGCCGACCTGTATCGCCGCCGCCGGCGCTGTCGGGTTCGCCCAGGACGCATACCGGGTCATCAAGAAGGACGGCAAGGTGTTCAAGCGGGAGAAGTTCAGCTGGCGCTACGACGCCGAGCCGCGCTTCATCTGCGCCCCGGAGCCGGACGACGACTGATCCGCGAGACGCGAAAAGGCCCCGCCGAGCGTGTCCGGCGGGGCCTTTTCCATGCTGCTCACGGGCGTGCCGCGGCCAGTCCTTCGCGTACGCCGTCGGCGTCCCGGTCGGTGCCGTAGACGGGCGTGTCCGGCTGCTGCCGCCAGCTCTCGTCCAGGGTGCCCGCGTCGACCGGGTCGAAGCCCAGTTCGTCCACCAGCCCCATCACGATCCGCTTGGCGTCCGCGTCGTCACCGGCCACCGGCAGGGCGATCCGGCCCGCCGTACCCGCCGGCTTACCCGCGTCCATCAGGTGCGCGGCCTGGATGTTGTTGAAGACCTTGACCACCCGCGCGCCCTTGAGGTGGTCAGCGGTCCACCGGCTGGAGCTGAGGCTGCGGTCCAGCAGCTCGGCGATGTCACCGTCGCGCTGGGGGTAGTAGTTGTTGGCGTCGACCACCAGCTTGCCGTCGAAGAGTGCTGCCGGGAGTTGCGGCACCGCCTTCAGCGGAATCGCGATGACCACCAACTCGGCGTCCCGCACGGCGTCCTCCACCGGCACCGCCCGGGCGCCGGTATCGGCGGCGAGGTCGGCGAGGCTCTGCGGCCCGCGGGAGTTGGCCACCGCGACGTCGTGACCGAGTGAACGCAGACGACGGGTTAGGGTGCCCCCGATGTGCCCCGACCCGATGATTCCGATCTCCATACTCACTCCTGTACCCCGTGCGGTCGGACCCGATCACGATCCCGGCGTACGACACGTCACGTTCCCGCCACCGAGCCGGCGGGTGAGCGTGCGACGACGGTCCCGGCTCGACGGTACGAGACGGGAGCGGCCCGTTGTGGTGTTTTCCGGGGGTGAACGCAATTCAGGGCCACCCCGAAAGGGGTGACCCTGAATGGAAAGATTGTCCGGCGGTGTCCTACTCTCCCACACCCTCCCGAGTGCAGTACCATCGGCGCTGGAGGGCTTAGCTTCCGGGTTCGGAATGTGACCGGGCGTTTCCCCTCCGCCATGACCGCCGTAACTCTATGAACATGTCAACCAACCCAACAACACGGGCGGCAGTTTGTTCAGAGTTGCACAGTGGACGCGTAGCAGCTTGGTAGTCAAGTCCTCGGCCTATTAGTACCGGTCAACTGAACCCGTTACCGGGCTTACATTTCCGGCCTATCAACCCAGTCGTCTAGCTGGGGGCCTTACCCCACAAATGTGGGTGGGATACCTCATCTTGAAGCGAGCTTCCCGCTTAGATGCTT
>NZ_FMCV01000017.1 GCF_900091565.1 Micromonospora marina
TGGGAGTACCCGCCGGTGCTCGTCGGTGGCCTCGGCCGCCACGTCCACGCCCTGTCGGTCGCCCTGGCCGCCGCCGGACACGAGGTCACAGTCGTCACCCGCCACGCCGAGGGCGCCCCCCTCGAGGAGTACGCCGACGGCGTCCGCATCGTCCGCGCCGCCGAGGACCCCGTCACGTTCCCCCTCGCCACCTCATCCCTGCTGGCCTGGACCATGGCGTTCAACCACACCCTCACCCGGGCCGCACTACGCGCCACCGAAACCGGCACCTACGACGTCATCCACGCCCACGACTGGCTCGTCGCACACACCGCGATGACACTGCGCGAACACCTGGACGTGCCACTGGTCACCACCATCCACGCCACCGAGGCAGGCCGGCACCAGGGCTGGCTGCCGGAAGAGATGAACCGCACCATCCACGGCGTCGAACACTGGCTCGCCAACGAGTCCGGCCGCGTGATCGCCTGCTCCGGCTACATGCGCGACCAGGTGGCCCGGCTGTTCGGCGTACCGGCCGGGCGCATCGACGTGGTCGCCAACGGCGTCGACGACCGGGCCTGGCGGGCGCGGCCGCACGCCGTCGCCTCCGCCCGGGCACGCTTCGCCGCGGGCGGGCCGCTCGTCGGGTACGCCGGCCGCCTGGTCTACGAGAAGGGCGTGCAGCACCTGGTGCACGCCGTGCCGCACCTGGCGAAGCGGCACCCCGGCCTGCGGGTGGTGATCGCCGGGGACGGGCCGTACCGCGACGAGTTGGTGGACCAGGCGCGGCGGCTGCACCTCGGGGACACGATCCGGTTCGCCGGTTTCATGGACGCCACCCAGCTGCCCGCGGTGCTCGCCGCCACCGACGCCACGGTGATCCCCAGCCTCTACGAGCCGTTCGGCATGATCGCACTGGAGGCGGCGGCGGCCGGTGCGCCGCTGGCGGTGGCGCGTACCGGCGGGCTGGCCGAGATCGTCGAGCCCGGCGTCACCGGGGTGACGTTCCCGCACGGCGACCCGGACGCGCTGGCCGGCGCCGTCGACCGGCTGCTCGGCGACGAGGTCTTCGCCCGGCGGGTGGCGCGCACGGCCCGGACCATGGTCAGCCGGCGGTACACCTGGTCCGCGATCGCCGCCCGGACCGCCGGCAGCTACGCCGCCGCCCGCCGCGACCACGACGCGTTCCAGGCCCGCCGGGCCGCCGCCCTGCTGGCCGGCGACCGGTCCCCGATCCCGGTTCCGGAGGGCAACCTGCTCGCCGGCGCGGCGAGTTAGCGCTGACATGCGATAGGTACCGTCCGATCCGTTGGCTATTGTGGACCACTGACCAGCGGTGAGGAGTGCGGTGCGGGAGGTAGTGATCGCGGGGCGGTACCGCCTGCTCGAACTGGTCGGCCGCGGCGGGATGGGCCAGGTCTGGCGGGCGCGCGACGAGGAGCTGCAACGCGAGGTCGCGGTGAAGCAGGTCGTGCCGCCGAACTGGCTCGCCGAGAACGAGCAGGACGAGCTGCGCGCCCGTACGCTGCGCGAGGCACGAACCTCCGCGCGGCTCAACCACCCCAACGTGGTCCGGGTCTACGACGTGGTCCGGGTTCAGGGCGAACCCTGGCTGATCATGGAGTACGTCCCGTCCCGCTCGCTCCAGGAGATCATCGAGACCGACGGGCCGCTGCCGCCCGGCCGGGCTGCCGAGATCGGCCTGTCGGTGCTCGCCGCGCTGCGCGCCGCGCACGACGCCGGGGTGCTGCACCGGGACGTGAAGCCCGCGAACGTGCTGCTGGCCCGCGACGGGCGGGTGCTGCTCACCGACTTCGGACTGGCCGTGTTCCAGGGCGGCGACGGCGCGATGACCCGGCCCGGCCTGGTCCTCGGCTCCCCCCAGTACGTGGCACCGGAGCGGGCCGCCGAGGGTGTGTCGAGCGTCGAGGCGGACATGTGGTCGCTGGGCGCCACGCTGCACGCTGCGGTGGAGGGCCGCTCGCCGTACGCCCGCAGCACCGCGATGGCCACGCTCGCCGCGCTCGCCACCCGGCCGCCCGACCCGGCCCCGCACGCCGGTCCGCTGATGCCGGTGCTGGCCGGACTGCTGCGGCGCGATCCGCGTGCCCGGCTCGGGCACCGCGAGACGGCCCGCCTGCTCGGCGTCGCAGCGGTGTCGGAGGCCGACGCGGAGGCCGCCGGTTCCGCGGGGCGGGCCACCGCCGTGTCGGCCGGCCGGCCGGCCGGGGGGCGCGACGCCGACGTGCCGGCGGGTGACGAGCCGGGGTCACCGGCGGCTGCGGGCGGCGTCTACCCGGACCTGATGCCGCCGGCCGCCGCGGCCCGCGCGTGGAGCCGGGCGGCGAAGCGCAACGAGTGGGCCCCGCCCGCCGAGGGCGACCGCGCGCCACCGTCCGGGGACACGGCCGGCGCCGCCGGTCCGGTCCGTCTGCCCGGCCCAGCCGGTCCTTCCGGTACGGCCGGCCGTTCCGTACCGGCCATCCGCGCGGAGGCAGGGAGTCGATCGTCCCCGGCCGGCCGCTCGGAGGCGGTCGGGCGCGTGGACGCAGGCCGCCCCTCGTCCCCCGCGGGCCGGTCGGATGCGACCCGCCGTCCGGACGCGGCCGGCGACTCGGGTGCTGTCATCGGTGGCCCGGCACCGGGCGGCGGCCCGAAGGCAGGCGGCGGCGCGACCGCCGCCGGCGGCCCGGCCGGGATCAGTGGCTCGGGTCCGGCCGGTCGTTCGGGTACGGCCGGTGGCTCGGGTACGGCCGGTGGCTCGGGTCCGGTCAGCCTCGGTCCGACTGTCCTCACCAGCTTCGTCGACCCGGGCAGCCCGACCGGCCCCGAGTCGGCCCCCCGCGCCGACGCCCTCAGCCCGGTGCACATCATCGGCCCCGGCGCCGCGCCGGTCACCAAGCCTCCCCCGGTCGCCCACAGCGGGCCGGTCGACGGCGGCGCGGTGCACCCCGCGCCGCCCCGGCCCGCCGGGGTCCCCCGTCCTGCCGACCCCCTGCTCACCTCCGGCGACGGCAACCCGCTGCAGCGCTGGGGGCTGATCCTGGGAGCCGTTCTGCTGGCCGTGGCGACGGGTGTGGGCACCGCGCTGGCGATCACCGGTGCTCGCGACGAGACGCCGCAGCCGGGCGGTTCCACCGAGGCCGTCGCCCGCCCTGGGGACCGCCCGCCCGGGCCGGGCGCGCCACCTCCGCCGTTCCCCTGCGTCCGGCCCGACGTGGCCGGCACACCGGTCCGCAAGGGGCCGCCCCCGGACGACCCGCCGGTGACCGTCCCGACCGGCTGGGTCTGGCCCGCCGACACCGGCGGCTTCCGCATCGCCCTGCCCGCCGGCTGGCTGCAACTGCGCTCCGGCGACACCACCTGCTTCCAGGACCCCGCGACGCGGCGGATCCTGGGCGTCGAGCCGTACCCGGGCGGTGATCCGGTGGGCCGGCTGAAGTCGTCCGAGCGGGACCTGACCTCGTCCGGCCGGCTGCTGGAATACCAGCAGGTCCGGCTGGAGTCCGACGGTCCGGGCGCGGTGTGGGAGTGCCGCTGGACCGCAGACCACGGGGAGCGGATGCGTGCGCTGCGCGTCCTGCCCGGTGAGCGGGCCGGCTGGACGCTCGGCTGGACCACCTCCGACGCCGACTGGCCCGCCGCCTCGAAGCAGTTCGCCGTCATCCGCGCGAGCCTCGGGCAGGTCCGGCCCACCCGTACCGCGGGCTGAACCGGGCCGTGCGGCAGCCCTTCCCCAGTGGACCGTCCGGCTGATGCCCCGCTGTCGTACGAGCTGACTACAGTGGCGTAGTTTGTGGATCAAGATCTTCGGGAAGGGCGAGCCGAGATGATGGGACCGTCCCACGCGCTCTCGGGCGCGGCGGCGTGGCTGACCGGCTCCTGGGCGATGGCCCAGTTCGCGGACTACCACCAGACACCGCTGGCCCTGGCGGTGGGCACCGCGGTCTGCGCCGGTGGGGCGCTCTTCCCCGACCTCGACCTGTCCGGGAAGGTCACCCGCAACCAGGGCGGCGCGACCGTGGCCCGCACGTTCGGTGTGGTCAGCCTGTTCGTCGCCGAGGTGATGGAGAAGATCTCGCTCGGCGTCTACTACGCCACCAAGCTCAGCAAGGATCCCCGCCGCAGCAACGGGCACCGCACGCTGACCCACACCATCCCGTTCACCGTGCTCGTCGGGTGGGGCACCACCGCGCTCTGCGCCCACTACGGCAAGTGGGCGGTGGTCGGCATCCTCTTCTTCATGATCGGCCTGGCGCTGCGCGGGCTGTTCGACAAGTGGGCCGAGCGGGCCGGCTGGGTGGTGGTCACGCTGGTGTCCGCCGCCGCGGCCTGGTTCACGTTCGCGAACCTGCCCGGCGACCGGGGCTATCCGATGATCGGGCTCGCGGTCGGCGTGGGCTGTTTCGTGCACATCCTCGGCGACATGATCACCCGGGCCGGGGTGCCGATCCTGTGGCCCATCCCGATCAGACGCCGGATGTGGACGATGGTCGGCCTGCCCAACAAGATCGCCCTGCGCACCGGCAGCAAGACCGAGACGGTGGTGCTGCGCACCGCGATGACGGTCCTGGCCGTGCTGGCCGCGGTGGGCCTGGTCGCGCCCTCGGTGCTGCAACGCTTCGACATCCAGGTGTAGGTCAGCCCGCCTCCGCGCGCACCGCACGGGTGCCGGCCACCCGGTGCCGGATCAGCCGGGCCGGCCACCCCACGCCGCGGGCGGTGGACGCGTACGCCACGGTCGGCGGGAGGACCAGCAGCGCGGCGATCCCGGACACCAGCGGCACCCGGGTGCCAGGTACGTCAGTGGCGGCCGCCACCGTGGCGGCGTATCCGGTGGCCAGCGGGCCGCCCGGGTCGGCACCGGTGACCAGCGCGTACGCCAGCAGGCCGAGGTAGCCGACGCCCGCCTCCGCGACGACGACGAGCCAGGCGGCAGCGGCTCCCGCGAGATGATGCCCACGTTGTCCCCTCCCCGTGTGGACGACGCCACGACCGTCCTGTCGGAACGGTAGCGCCTCGCGTCGTCGGGGCGGCGGCGGGCAGAGCCGAGACCGGGCGTCACTGTCGGTAGGGAACTAGGTGTCGTCACTGGCCGGGGCAGGCGAGCCACTACCCGCTAATGCGCATTAGCGCCGCGACTCGCCTACTGTCGCGCGCCTCTGGTCGCCTTGTCAAGATCCCGCGAGCAGTGACTGGCAAGGACTGGCGCAATCGGCGGCTAATGCGCATTACTCCAGGGAGTTCATCGAACGGAAATCTTCCGTCCACCCCTTGACAGGAGGTCGGGGAAGAAGCGAGGCTCCTTGCCAACCGATCGCTAATACGCATTAGCGGCAGCGGAAGGACCGACGTGACCCCTCCCCCCAGGCGAGTCACCCAGCGTGACATCGCACGAATGGCCGGCGTCAGCCAGGCGACCGTCTCACTGGTGCTCAACAACCGCACCGACGCCGACGTCCGGATCGCGCCGGAGACACGGGACCGGGTGTTGCAGGTCATCGCCGAGACGGGATACGCCGCCGACCCGGCCGCCCGCCGCCTCGCCTCCGGGTTCAACCGGATCATCGGCGTCTTCACCTACGAGCCGGCCTTCCCCAGCGGCAGCCGGGACTTCTTCCACCCCTTCCTGCTCGGCATCGAGGAGTACGCCGAACGGGTCGGCTGCGACCTGCTGCTGTTCACCAGCGCCCCGGTGGTGGACGGCCGGCGGCGCATCTTCCACCAGGACAACCGGCTGCGCCTGGCCGACGGATGCATCCTGCTCGGCCGGGAGATCGACGGCGCGGAGCTGCTCCGGCTCAACCGCGACAGATTCCCCTACGTCGCCGTCGGGCGCCGCGACGACGCCGGCGGGCCGGTGCCCTACGTCGGCGCCGACTACGCCAGCGCGGTCCACCGGCTGGCGGAACGGGCGCTGGACCTGGGGCACCGGCGCCTGACGTACGTCGGCATGGGCACCGCGGCCGAGTCCTCGCACGACCGGCGCAGGGGCTTCCACGCCGGCACGGCCGGTGCGGAGAGCGCCCGCCAGATCACCGCGACGGCCCTTACCGCCGACGCCACCGTGGACGACCTGCGGGCCGACGGCAGCACCGTCGTCTTCGTGGAGGACTTCGCCACCGCTGTCGCGTTGGAGTCGGCCGCCCGGCGCAGCGGGCTGACGGTGCCCGGGGGCCTGTCCGTCGTGACCCTCGGCGACCCGACCGTCCCGGTGCCCACCGACATCACGTTCACCGGGTTCCGCATCCCGCGCGAGGAGATGGGCCGCCAGGCCGTCGAGGTGCTCACCGGCGTCATCGACGGCAGCGCCGGCGGCCTACAGCAACGGCTTCTGCCCTGCGAACTCGTCGAGGGCGACACCCTCGGCGTCCCTGGATCGGCGGTCGACCGGCGCTGACGCGCCCGGCCGCGCAACTGGAAGGAAGCAAGTGGTACTAATGCGTGCGGACGTCCTCGTCGTCGGGGGCGGACTGGGCGGTGTCGCAGCGGCGCTGGCCGCGGCCCGTGCCGGGCGGTCCGTCATTTTGAGCGAGGAGTTCGACTGGCTCGGCGGGCAACTCACCAGCCAGGCGGTCCCGCCGGACGAGCACTCCTGGATCGAGCAGTTCGGCGCCACCGCGAGCTACCGGGAACTGCGCAACGGCATCCGTGACTACTACCGCCGCCACTACCCGCTGACCGAGCGGTCCCGGGCGTGGACCGACCTTAACCCCGGCGCCGGCTGGGTGAGCCGGCTCTGCCACGAGCCCCGGGTCGCGGTCGCCGTCCTGGAGCAGATGCTCGCGCCGTACCGGGGGTCCGGGCGGCTGACGGTGCTCCAGCCGTACCGGCCGGTCGCGGCCGAGACCGACGGCGACCGGGTCACCGGCGTCACGCTCGCCCACCGGGACCGCGACGAGCGGATCGAGGTCGAGGCGCCGTACGTCCTGGACGCCACCGAGACCGGCGAACTGCTGCCGCTGACCGGCACCGAGTACGTAACCGGATTCGAGTCGCAGGCGCAGACCGGTGAGCCGAGCGCGCCCGCCGAGGCGCAGCCGCTGAACATGCAGGCGGTGTCCGTCTGCTTCGCGCTGGACCACGTCGACGGCGACCACACCATCGACCGGCCCGCCGGTTACGACTTCTGGCGCGACTACAAGCCGGACTTCTGGGGCGACCGGCTGCTGTCCTGGCGGTCGCCGCACCCGCGCACGCTGGAGATCGTCGAGCGCAGTTTCACGCCGAACCCGGACGACGACCCGCTGGGCGTCAACGCCGACCAGCGACTCAACCCGGGCGACGGCAACCTGTGGACGTTCCGGCGCATCGCGGCGCGGCGCAACTTCGTCGACGGGGCGTACGGCAGTGACATCACCCTCGTCAACTGGCCGATGATCGACTACTTCGAGGGTCCGGTCATCGACGTACCCAACGCGTCCTGGCACCTGTCCCAGGCGCGCGAGCTGTCGTACTCCGTCCTGTACTGGCTCCAGACCGAGGCGCCGCGCCCCGACGGCGGCACCGGCTTCCCCGGGCTGCGGCTGCGCGGCGACGTGACCGGCAGCACCGACGGGCTGGCGCAGGCGCCCTACATCCGGGAGTCGCGCCGCATCCGCGCCGAGTACACGGTGGTCGAGCAGGACCTCTCCCTGGCGGTACGCGGCGAGCACGGCGCGGTGAACTACCGCGACTCGATCGGCGTGGGCATGTACCGCATCGACCTGCACCCGTCGACCGGCGGCGACAACTACATCGACGTCGGCTCCTGCCCGTTCGAGATCCCGCTCGGTGCGCTCATCCCGCAGCGGATGGAGAACCTGCTGCCGGCCGGCAAGAACATCGGCACCACGCACATCACGAACGGCAGCTACCGGCTGCACCCGGTCGAGTGGAACGTCGGTGAGGTCGCCGGCCTGCTGGCCGACTTCTGCCTTGCGCGGGGCGAGTCCCCGCGCGCGGTCCGCGGCAACCCCCGCCTGCTGGCCGAATTCACGGACCGCATCTCGGCCGCCGGCGTGGAACGCCGCTGGCCGCAGATCGCGGGCTACTGAACCCCTGGTGAGGAGAAGAAAGTGAGATACGGAAGACTGTCCGGCCTGCTCGCGGCGACCATGACCGGTGTGCTCGCCCTGACCGCGTGCGGCGGTGGCGGCGATGCAGAGAACGACGGTCCGGCGAGCCTGCGGATGACCGTCTGGTCGGCCAACGAGGCGCACCTGAAGCTGTTCAACGAGATCGCCGACGAGTACCGCAAGAACAACCCGGACGTCGCGGAGATCAAGTTCGATCCGCTGCCGTTCGAGAACTACACCACGACGCTGACCACGCAGATCGCCGGCGGCAACGCGCCGGACCTCGCATGGATCTTCGAGAACTCGGCTCCGGACTTCGTCGCCTCCGGCGCGCTGAGCCCGCTCGACGACACGCTCAAGGAGACCGACGGCTACCAGTACGACGACCTCTCCCCCGCCACGCTGAAGCTCTGGCGCAACGACGGCGAGCTCTTCGCGTACCCGTTCTCGACCTCGCCGTTCGGCGTGTTCGTCAACAACGACATGCTCAAGCAGGCCGGGCAGAAGACCCCGGCCGAGCTGATCGCGGCCGGGCAGTGGAACTGGGACACCGCGCTCGCCGTGGCCGGCGCGGCAGCGGCGGAGTCGGGCAAGGCCGGGCTCGTGGTCCGCGACTTCGACTACAAGGGCTGGGACAACCTGGCCACGTTCTGGACCGGCTGGGGCGCCCAGGCGTGGAGCGAGGACGGCCGCAGCTGCGGGTTCAACAGCCCGGAGATGGTCGAGGCGATGACCACGCTGCACAAGGCGATCTTCACCGGCAAGGCGCTGCCCGGCCCGGGTACGACCGCCGACTTCTTCGCCGGTGACGCGGCCATGACCGTCACCCAGATCTCCCGTGCCTCGCTGCTGAAGGAGAACGGCTTCGACTGGGATCTGGTCCCGCTGCCGGCCGGCCCGAAGGGCCCGTACGCGGTGGTCGGCCAGGCCGGCCTCGGCGTGATGAAGAAGAGCCCGCACGCCGAGCAGGCCGCCGACTTCCTGGCCTTCTTCACCAACCCCGCCAACTCGGCGAAGCTGGCCCAGTTCTTCCCGCCGCCACGGCAGTCCCAGCTGACCGCCGAGACGCTGGCGAAGACGAACCCGAAGCTCAAGCCGGAGCAACTGCAGAAGGTCGTCATCGACGGCATCACGAACGGCACGGTCAAGCCCAGCCACGCCGGGCAGGCCGAGCTGAGCCAGCAGGTGCGCGCCGCGCTCGACCCGCTGTGGAAGGCGGACGCGGACGTCAAGGGCGTACTCGACGGCGTCTGCTCCAAGATCCAGCCGCTGCTGGCGAAGTAGGGCCGAGGATCATGACCCAGACGGACACCAGGGTGGGCCCGGCCGCTGCCGGGCCCACCCCGGGCCGGGCCCGGCCGTTCTGGACCACCCGCCGCCGGGACCAGCTCACCGGATACCTGTTCATCACCCCGCAGTTGCTCGGCAGCGCGGTCTTCGTGATCCTGCCGCTGGTCCTCGTGGTCTGGTACAGCCTGCACGAGTGGAACGTGCTGGCCGGCAGCTTCGACTTCATCGGCGCCGACAACTACGCCGCGCTCGCCGACGACCCCAACCTGGGCCCGGTGCTGCGGTCGACCGGCCTGTTCTCGATCGGCCTGGTGGTGCTCAACCTCGGCCTGGCGTTGCTGCTGGCCGTCCTGCTCAACCAGAAGCTGCGCGGGACCATCGTCTTCCGCACCCTGTTCTTCTCCCCCGTGGTGGTCTCGCTCGTCGCGTGGACCATCGTCTGGGGCTTCCTGCTGCAGGACAACGGCGGCGTCAACGGCCTGCTCGACACGCTCGGCGTGGACGGCCCCAACTGGTTGCGCGGCGAGGGCACGGCGATGCTGTCGGTGATCGTCGTGCAGGTGTTCAAGAACGTCGGCCTGAACATGGTGCTGTTCCTGGCCGCCCTCCAGGGCGTGCCCACCGACCTGTACGAGGCCGCCGAGGTGGACGGCGCGAGCCGGATGCGCCAGTTCTGGCGCATCACCGTGCCCCTGATCAGCCCGACGATCATGCTCACGTCGATCATCACGGTGGTCGGCTCGTTGCAGGTCTTCGCGCAGATCGCGGTGCTGACCCAGGGCGGGCCCGGCACCTCGACCACGGTGCTCGTCTACTACCTCTACCAGCAGGCCTTCCAGTTCCATCACTTCGGCTACGGCGCGACGCTGTCGATCCTACTGTTCGTCATCGTGCTCGCGCTGACCGTGCTGCAGTGGCAGATGCGCAAGAGGTGGGTCTTCCATGAGTCGTGACCTGTCCCGGCGGACCAAGCTGGTGCTCTACGGGGTGCTGATGGTCCTGGCCGTTCCGTTCGTGTTCCCCACCTGGTGGATGGTCACCTCGTCGCTGAAGCCGGTGGCGGACATCTTCTCCTTCCCGCCGCAGTTGCTGCCGACCGATCCACGGCTGGACGCGTACCAGCGGGTGTTCGAGCTGCAGCCGTTCGGGCAGCAGTACCTCAACAGCCTCTACATCGCGCTGCTGGTCACCGTCGGCACGCTGGCCGTGGCGTCGCTGGCCGGGTACGCGTTCGCTCGCATCCGGTTCCGGGGGCAGAACGTGCTGTTCCTGGTCGTCCTCGCGGGCCTGCTCATCCCGAGCGAGGTGACGATCGTGCCGCTGTTCCAGATGTTCTTCAAGCTCGACCTGATCGACACGCACTGGCCGCTGATCCTGGTGCCGATCTTCGGGGCGCCGAGCGTGCTGGCGACGTTCATCATGCGGCAGTTCTTCATCAGCCTCCCCGGTGAGCTGGAGGAGGCGGCCCGGGTGGACGGGCTGGGACGCTTCGCCACCTTCTGGAAGATCGCGCTGCCGCTGTCCCGACCCGCGCTCGGCGCGGTGGCCATCTTCACGTTCCTGCACAGCTGGAATCTCTACCTGGAACCGATCGTGTTCCTGTCCTCGCCGGACAAGTTCACCCTGCCGCAGGCGCTCACCCAGTTCGTCGACGCGTACGGCGGTCCGATGTGGGACGTCCAGCTCGCGGCGGCGTCGATGACCGCGCTGCCGGTGCTGGCGGTGTTCGTCATCGCGCAGAAGCAGTTCGTCGAGGGTCTCGCACACACCGGCCTGAAGGGATGACCGCGCCGGTCGTCGGGATCGACATCGGCGGCACCAAGACCGCCGCCGCTCTCGTCGATCCCGGCGCGCGGGTGCTCGGCCGCCGCGAGGCGCCCACCCCCGCGCGCGGCGGGCCGGCCGCGGTGCTGGACACCGCCGCCGGCCTGGCCGCCGGCCTGCTCGCCGCAGCCGGCCCCGGGCCGGTCGGGGTGGGCACCGCGGGCACCGTCGACCCGGTCACCGGCGCCATCCGGTACGCGACCGGCAGCCTGCCCGGATGGGCCGGCACCCCGGTGGCCGACGAGCTGGCCGCGCGGCTGGCCCGGCCGGTACGCGTCACGAACGACGTCGCCGCGGCGGCGCTCGGTGAGTGCTGGGCCGGCGCCGGACGGGGCCTGGGGCACGTGCTGCTCACTGCCGTCGGCACCGGGCTGGGTGGCGCTGTCGCCCGCGACGGACGGATCGCCGGTGGCGCCCGGGGCGCGGCCGGTCAGCTCGGGCACCTGCCGGCACCGGGGGCGAACCGGCTGCGCTGCGGCTGCGGCCGGTACGGGCACCTGGAGGCGATCGCCTCCGGCACCGGCCTGGCCGCCGCGTACGCGCTCACCGGCGGAGAGCCGGTCACCGGCCGGGAGGTGGCGCGGCGCGCGGCGGCCGGTGACGCGACCGCCCGGCAGGTCGTCGAGCGGGCCGGTACTGCGCTCGGCGCGTCCCTGGCCGGGCTGGTCGCCCTGCTCGACCCCGAGGCGGTGGTGGTCGCCGGTGGCGCCGCCGGCACCCTGCTCCCCGCCGCGACGACCGCCTACCGGGCGGAACTACCAGGCGGCTGGGCGCACGTGCCACTGCTTCCGGCGGCCCTGGGCGCCGACGCGGTAGTGGTCGGCGCCGCCCGGCTCGCCACCGCACCGATCCACCACGACGGAGGAACAAGCACGTGAGTGTCCTGGACGAACTCGCAGGCGGGCTGGTCGTGTCCTGCCAGCCCCTGCCCGACGACCCGGACGACCCGATGCGCGACCCGTACGTCCAGGCCCACGTGGCGGCCGCCGTGGTGCGCGGCGGCGCGGTGGCGGTCCGGGTCAACGGCCCCGACGACGTGCGGGCGGTACGCGCCGCCGTCGGCGTGCCGGTGATCGGGTTGTACAAGCACGGCACGCAGGGCGTGTTCATCACCCCGACCGCCGGGCACGCCCTCGAAGCGGCGCGCGCCGGGTCGCACGTCGTCGCGGCGGACGCCACCGACCGCCCCCGGCCCGACGGCCGGAGCTTCGCCGACACCGTCCGCGCGGTCCACGAGCAGACCGGCGCGCTGGTCCTGGCCGACGTCTCCACTGTGGCCGAGGGCGTCGCCGCCGTCGAGGCCGGCGCGGACGCGGTCGCCACCACACTGTCCGGCTACACCCCGGCCAGCCCACAGATCGACGGGCCCGACCTCGGGCTCGTGGCGCGACTCGCCGCGCTGCTGCCCGTGCCGGTGATCGCCGAAGGGCGCTACCGGACCACGGAGCAGATCAGCCGGGCCTTCGAGGCGGGCGCCCACGCGGTGGTGATGGGCAACGCCGTCACCTCACCGCTGTGGATCACCCGCCGACTGGTTCCGGCCACCCCCCGGGCGGCGAGCGCGCCGGAGAAGAAGGAGCATCGATGAGAGGACGCGAGACGTTCACCGCGACGCTGGACCGGGTCACCGCGGTACGGGTCGAGGTTTCGTGGGACCGGCTGTTCGAGGTCACGCTGGAGCCGAGCCTGCGGCTGCGTTGACCGGTGCGGGTGCGGTCCCGGGGGCCGCACCCGCCTCAGCGGGGCGTCAGCAGGCAGAACCCGGTGCCGTCCGGGTCGGCGAGCACCACGTCGTCGGCGGTGTGCCGGCCCGCACCGGCCCGGGTCGCGCCGAGCGCGAGCAGCCGGTCGATCTCCGCGTCCCGGTCACCGTCCGCGACCAGATCCAGGTGTACGCGGTCCCCGTCGCCGCGGTCCATCAGCGGCGGGCCGCTTCAGGTGACCTTCGCGCCTCCGCGCGGCGACTGGATCGCGGTCTCCTCGCCCTGGTCCCAGACCAGCGGCCAGCCCAGCGCCTCGCTCCAGAAGCAGCCGGCCGCCCGCGTACCGTCGCAGTTCACCGCGCCGACCGGGCCGCAGCCGGCGAGGAATTTGTTGCCCGCCTCGATGACGCAGAACTCGTTGCCCTCCGGGTCGGCGAGCACCACCTGGTCGTCGTCCGGGCCCTGACCGATGTCGATGTGCCGTCCGCCCAGCGCCAGCGCCCGGGAGACGGTGTCCCGCTGGGCCTGCGGCGACGCGCTGGTCAGGTCGAAGTGGATCCGGTTCTGCACCGTCTTCGGCGCGTCGCTGGGCAGGAACCGGATACGGAAGTCGCTGTGGACGTCGCCGCCCAGCGCCACGCCCTCGTGCGGGTCGTCGATGACCTCCCGGCTCAGCACGCCGGACCAGAACCGCGCGAGCCGGCGTGGGTCGTCCGCGTCGAGGCTGACCGCGTAGAGGTGAACCGCCATCCGCCCGTCTCCGATCCCCGCCGCCGACCGTCGGCAGGTCCGGAGCGTAGGCCGGGCCGGTCCGGCCGCGCAGCCGGATTTCCCCACGTCCGGGCAGGCCGCCCGCAACGCCGCGCTGTCGCGTTACTTCGCCGGTAGGGTGCGCGCGAAGCGGACGCCCCGGTCGACCCAGCGGGTCAGGTCCGGGTCGCGCTCGCAGGCATCGGGCGACACGGTGACCCAGCCCCGCATCTCCCGGCCCCACATGACCGTCGCCTCGGCGCCGGGCTCGGCCAGCACGCGTCCGGCCTCGGCCGGGTCGACCCGGACCATCAGGCCGCCCGCGCCACCCACGACCGCCGCCATGTTGCCGGGCAGCATCATCGCCAGACCACCGAACATGCGTCGTTCGGTGATGCCGGGCTCGCGCCCGAGGCGTTCCCGGGCCCGGTTCCCCAGATTCTCGTCGTAGGCCATGACGGCATCGTGGCATCCGGGTCCGACAGCGGGCGCGCGTCAGGCGCCGACGCGCTGTTCGGGGATGGACAGGCCGTAGAGCACCATCAGCTCGGGACTGTCGATCCGGCTGCCGTCGGCCACCGAGTCGCAGGCGATGTCGACGATCTGGTCCTTGTGCGCCAGCAGGTACGGCCGAGCCCCCACGTCCGCGCTGGCCAGGGTGGCGATGCCGGACCAGTGGCGGCGGCCGAACAGCATCGGGTAGCCGCGCAGCCCGTCGTAGGTGGCGCAGACCAGCACGTCCGGGTACGGCAGCGCGGTGACCCGGCGGACCGCTGTCGCGGTGAGCCCGGGCATGTCCACCGGCACCACGACGACCGCCTCGATGTCGTCGTCGGTCAGCGCGGCGAGCCCGGCCCGGATAGAGGAGCCGACGCCGGTGCCCCAGGCACGGTTGACCACGACTGTGGCGCCGCTCAGGTCGGTGGTCTGCCGCACCTGCTCGGCCGCCGCGCCCAGGACGACCACGACCTGCGCGCAGCCCGCCTCGGCCATCGTGTCGATCATCTGGCTGACCAGTGGCTTCTCCCCCTGGTGCAGCAGCGCTTCGGGTCCGCCGATGCGGCGGCCGCCACCGGCGGCGATGATCATTGCAGCGATCCGGTTCAGCGGTGCCCCCTCGATCAGGGGACGGACCGGGCACAGCCGCCCGGTCCGTCCCGTCGTACGCACACCGGGCCCAACGAGCGCGACCGAGAGCGGGTAGCGGGGCAAAACGGAAAATTGCGTGACTATGCCGCGTCCGCGTAGCAGTCCACTGCGGACAGGTCGAGCGGGAACCGCACCGGCGTGTCGCCGAACAGCAGCCGGGTGGCCCGCGCGCCGGCGGCGGTGATCGCCTCGCCGACGGCCGCTGCCTGCCCGGCCGGGCAGTGCACCATCACCTCGTCGTGCTGGAAGAACACCAGCTCCGCCTCCGTACCGGCCAGCTCGGTCCGCAGCGTGGCCAGCAGCGTGGAGGCCCACTCGGCGGCGGTGGCCTGGATGACGAAGTTGCGGGTGAAGCGCCCCCGCGAGCGGGCCGCCCGAGCCGACGGGCTGTGCGGATCGGCCCCGCCGTCCGGCATCGGCTCCTCGCCCTCGGCGAACCCCGCCGACCCGGGCGGGCAGGTGCGGCCCAGCCACGACCGGACCAGCCCGCCCGCCTCACCGGTGCGCGCCGCCGCCTCCACGTAGGCGAACGCGGTCGGATAGTTCTTCCGCAGCACCGCAAGCGCCGGCACCGCCGCCCCGCCGGTCTGCCCGTACATCGCCCCGAGCAGGGCCACCTTGGCCTTCGCCCGGTCGCCGGCGAACGCATCCCGGGCCAGCGCCGCGTACAGGTCACCGGCGCCGCCCGCCGCGGCAAGCCGCTCGTCGCCGGAGACCGCCGCGAGCACGCGCGGTTCGAGCTGACCCGCGTCGGCCACCACGAACGTCCAGCCCGGGTCCGCCACCACCGCCCGCCGGATCACCTTCGGGATCTGCAGCGCCCCGCCCCCGCGCGTCGCCCAGCGGCCCGAGACCACACCGCCTGGTACGTACTCCGGGTGGAACCGGCCGCCCGAGACCCAGGCGTCGCGCCAGGCCCAGCCGTGGGCCGTCCAGATCCGGTACAGCTCCTTGTATTCCAGGACCAGCGGCGCCGCCGGGTGCTCCACCCCGCGCAGCACCCAGGCGCGCGTGTTGGGCAGGTCCACGCCGGCACGGGCGAACGCCCGCAACAGCTCCGCGGGCGAGTCGGCGTGCACCTGGCGTACGCCGAACGCCTCAGCGATGCGGGCCTGCAACTCGGCCAGCCGGCGCGGCGGCCCGCCGACCGGCGACGGCTCGCCGAGCAGTCCGGCCAGGATCGCGTCGTGCACGTCGGCGCGCCACGGCAGCCCGGCCGCGCCCATCTCGGCGGCCACCAGCGCGCCCGCCGACTCGGCGGCCACCAGCAGCCGGAACCGGCCGGGGTGGGTGGTCGCGGCGATCCGGGCGAGCTGGTCGGCGTACACCCGGGTCAACGCCGTGATGCCCGGACCGGGCGGGCCGGACGGCGGCGCGAACAGCGCGGCCTGGGCGTGGCCCGGCGGCTCGGGCGCACGGGGCGCCGGGTCCGGCGGGACCGGCGCGCCCGTCACGCGGGCCCAGGCGGCCGGCAATGCGCGGGGCTCACCCCACCGGCCCGCGTGCCCGAGCAGCAGCGCCTCGGTCAGCTCGACGTCGTAACAGCGGTCGAGGCGCACCCCGGCACGCAGCAGCGCCGGGTAGACGCCCGCCCAGGCGGCCCACAGCCAGCGGGGGTGCCCAGCGGCCTCCCGGGCGGCCACCGCGGCGGCCAGGTCGGCCGCCTCCTCGGCCGGGCCGGACGGGGTGCCGTCGGGGTGCAGCGATTGCAGCACGCCGCCGCCCCGCTCGTCCGCCTCCACCGCCACCAGCACGGACTCGATTCTGCCCGGTGCCCCTGACACGCTCCGCGTGGAAGGAAGGGCCCCCTGTTAACGCCTGCGGTAGAGGAAGGGCCCCTTGTTAACGCTGGGCGTTAACAAGGGGCCCTTCCTTGCATCCGGGGGTTATTTGCTGACGCCGGCGGTGAGGCCGGACTGCACCTGGCGCTGGAAGACGATGTACACGATCAGCACCGGAAGCATCGCCATGGTGACGCCGGCGAACAGTCCGGACCAGTCGGACTTGTAGCCCTGGTTGACCGACAGCTCGATCAGCCCCTGGGCGATCACCTGGTTCTTCGGCTCGCCGGAGACCGACTGCATGAGCAGCGTCGGCAGGTACCACTGGTTCCACTGGCCGAGCACGTTGAAGATGCCGATGCTGATCAGGCCCGGCTTGGCCATCGGCAGCATCACACTGAAGAACGTGCGGGTGTGCGAGGCACCGTCGACCTGGGCGGCCTCGGCGATCGAGTCGGGCAGCGTCCGGAAGAACGAGTGCATGAAGAAGATCGTGAACGACAGCGACCAGGCCACGTAGACCAGGATCAGCATGAGGTGCTTGTTCGGGCCGAGCAGCGGGAGGCTCACCCCGGTGTTGTAGACGCCCTTGAACAGCGGTACCGCGGCCAGGTAGATCGGCAGCGTCAGCCCGGACAGGAACATCCAGTAGATCAGGCGGTTGCCGCGGAACTCGTAGCGCGCCAGGGCGTACGCGGCCATCGAGCCCAGCAGCATCGTCAGCGTCACGCTGAACACGAGCACGAGCAGCGTGTTCAGGAAGAAGCTGTCGATCCCGGCGGTCCAGGCGCGGGCGAAGTTGTCCCACTGCAAGGCGTCGGGGAGCAGCGACAGCGGCTCGCGGATCACCTCGGAGTCGGTCTTGAGCGCCGACATCACCACCCACAGCAGCGGGTAGACCACCATGATCGCCCAGACCGCGAGGAACAGGTGTGAGAAGCCGTTGAAGATCCGGCCGCCGAAGCCGTTGCCGACGTCCTTCGCGCTCCGATCCGTCGGCGGCCGGTCCGGCGGCGCCGTGTCGGACCGGGCCGGGCCGGAGGTGTGGGTCACCGTGCTCATCGTCCAGACCTCCTCAGAACTCGATCCGCTCACGGCGGGTGATCCTCAGCTGGAGCGCGGCCAGCAGGATGGTGAAGATGGCCAGCGCGACGGCGATCGCGCAGGCGTAACCGAACTGGCCCTTCTGGAAGGCGTTGAACTGGATCACCGAGGCGAAGATCTCGCTGGCGTGGTTCGGTCCGCCCTGACTCGGCGTCATGACGAAGACCAGCGCGTACATGTCCAGCGCGATGAAGCCCAGATAGACCCAGGCGACCGAGACGCTGTCCCGCAGCAGCGGCAGGGTCACCTTGAAGAACGTGTGGAACCGGCCCGCGCCGTCGAGGATCGCGGCCTCGTAGATGTCCTTCGGGATCGACTGCATCGCGGCGGAGAACAGCACCATGTAGAAACCGGCGCCGCTCCACACCGCGATGAACAGCAGCCACCAGAGCACCGCCGGCACGCCGAGGAACGGCTCCGGGTCGGCGGTGAAGGCGATCGGGTTGTCCGCGTCGACCAGCCCGATCTTGATGAGCAGGCCGTTGATCAGGCCCTGCCCGTCGGTGCGGTAGATCTGCTGCCACATGACGGCGATGACCACCAGCGACAGCACCTGCGGGAAGAAGAAGATGACCTTGTACATCCCGGAGCCGAACACCCCGCGGATGCCGGCCCTGTCCTCGCGTCCGCCCACGTTGAGCAGGAACGCGAGGAACAGGGCCAGCGCGATCGTGAACAGCGGCACGGTGACCAGGAAGAACACGTTGTGCCAGAACGCCTTCCGGATCAGCTCGTCGGAGAACAGCCGGACGTAGTTGTCCAGCCCGACGAAGCGCTGGGAATCGGAGTACCCGCCCCAGTCGGTCAGCGAGTATCCCGCCGCCTGGGCGAACGGCCACACCACGTAGAACAGGTACAGCGCGACGGGCAGGGCCAGGAAGCCCGTGACGAAACGCGCGACTCCGTGCCGCATTGGACTCACTTCCTCGCGGTGATCAGGCGGTGCGGGTCTGCTTCTTGATCGACGAGTCCTTGGCGACCTTGTCGGCGGCCGCCTGCATCTTGTCGACGAACTGCTGCGCGGTCAGGCGGCCGGCCATCAGCTCCTCGGAGAGGTTCTGGCTCTCCTTGTCCAGGTCGGCGTAGAAGTCCGGGAACTTCACCGAGATCAGGTCCGAGCTGCCGTTCTTCATCAGCGAGTTCGCCGACGCCAGCGCGCTGTCCTGGACGTTGTCACCGGAGCCCTTGGTGGAGGCCAGCGACTTGGTCAGCTCGGCGAACTTCGCCGAACCGGCCTTGGACAGGATGGCCCGCAGGAACTCCTTCGCGGCCTCCTTGTTCGGCGCCTTGCTCGGCACCACGAAGCCCTCGCCGGAGGAGGCGAAGACGTCCTTGGCCGCCTTGTCCCCGCTCTTGCTCCAGTAGTCGGAGATGGTCATCTCGAAGCCCGGCGGGATGGTCGCGGCCATCTCGTTCTTCAGCCAGGTACCGACCTGGATGAAGGCCGCCTTGCCGTCCAGGAACGCCTGCTGCGACTGGGTGTGGTCGAGCTTGCCCGGCAGCAGCAGCCTGTCCTTGACCAGCTTCTCCCACGGCTCCAGCGCCGCGACGATGCCGTCGGCCTTCCAGGCACCGTCCTTCAGGTTGTCGATGTCGACGACGGCCTGCTTGCCGACCGCCTTCCAGATGCTGGCGAACAGCGCCCAGCGCGGGTAGTAGCCGTGCACCGCGTCGTGCACGTACGGCGCCATGCCCTTGGCCTTGATCTTCGGCGCGAGCGCGAAGAAATCGTCCCAGGTGGTCGGCGCCGTCCACCCCTCCTTGGAGAACAGCGCGGCGTTGTACCAGTTGCCCCAGACCGTGTACGCGACGTTGACCACGTAGAACTTGCCGTTCTGCGTACCGTCGGCGACGGTACCCGGCAGCAGGCTGTCGGCGACCGTCCCCTCGCTGTCCCAGGCCGGCGCGGTGAGCAGGTCGTCCAGCGACTCGATCGCGCCCTCGTTGATCAGCGTGCTGCGGTCCATCATGTCGGCGCCCGAGTTCATCACCAGGTCGCTCGGCTGCGTCGCCATCTTGGGCTGCTCTTCGGTCTTGATCTTCTGGGTCGAAGACATGTTGACCGTGACGTTCGGGTGCTTGGCGTTGAAGATGACCTTGTCTTCCTTGGCCCACTGGTCGCCCAGGCCACCGTTGAAGACGACCACCTTGACCGCGCTGCCGTCCTTGACGCCGAACGGGTTGTCCTTGCTCTTGGCCGCGCCGCCGCCGTCGGACTTGCTCGGCTCGCTGCCGGCGCACGCGCTCAGCAGACCCGCCGCCGGTGCGGCCAGCAGACCGGCCGCGGCGGCGCGCCGCAGCAGGGTCCGCCGGCTGACGTCGCCGAACTTCTCGGGGGAAACCGACATCTTGTCTCTCCTTGTGGGTCGGGTCAGGCGGTCCGCCGGAGACGCCCGGCGTACCGCGACTCGAGGGCGAGGTTGTGCTCGTCCCCACCGGGGACGTTGGCGGAGAGGTAGACAGGGGGTACCTCACCGGCCTGGTGGAACCGTCGTACGACCTCGGCGGTCAGCAGCTGCGCCAGCAGCGCCGCGGTGACCGACGAGACCGCACAGACCGCGCCGCCGCCCTCGAGCGGCAGCAGTGCGTCGCCGTACGGCGCGCCGTTGTCCAGCACGACGTCGGCGAGGTCGGCGAGCCGGTGCCCGGAGGGGTGCCGAGGAGCTACCCGGGCGGTGTGCTCGACCGAGGTGACCGCGATCAGCGGATGGCCGCCGCGCTTGACCAGCGTCGCCAGCTCGACCACCGAGCCGTTGATGCCGGACTGCGAGGCGACCACGAACACGTCCTCCGGCTGTGGCGCCGCCAGGGCGTAGAGCTGGTGCGCCACGGCCGGGTCGCGTTCCAGCTTCGGGTCGGCGAGCACGTCGCGGGGCGCGTCGCCGTGCAGCACGAGGTCGTGCAGGGAGAGCCGGTTGGCCGGGACCAGGCCGCCGGCCCGGGCGACCAGCTCGGCGGCGAACGCCTCCGAGTGGCCGGCGCCGAACGCCTGGAGGACGCCGCCCGCGCGCAGGCCGGAGGCGATCAGGTCGGCCGCCCGGTCCACCGCCACGGCCTGGCTGTCCACCAGCCGGTCGAGCACCGGGCGGACCGCGTCGGCGTACCGCTGGGCACTGATCATGAGAGGGCCCCCTTGGCGGCCTTGTGCCCGTCGACGGCCTGGGCGGTACGCCGGAAGGCCGCGTGGGCGCGGTCGTGGGTGCGCTGCGCCACCGCGATGTAGAGCAGGTCGAGCACGACGAGCTGGGGGTGCCGGGCGGAGAGCGCGTCCGGCCGGAACGTGGTGGCCTGGCTGGCGGTGACCAGGACGATGTCGGCCAGCTCGGCCAGCGGCGAGCGGGGGAAGCCGGTCAGCGCGACCGTGGTGGCCCCGCGGCTGCCGGCCTCGGCGAGCAGCTCGATCGTCTCCCGGGTCTGCCCGGTGTGCGAGATGCCGAGCGCGACGTCCCCGGCGCCGAGCAGCGCGGCGCTGGCCAGTCCCTCGTGCACGTCGCTCCAGGCCCACGCGGCGACGCCGATGCGGTGCAGGCTGAACTGCATCTCCTCGCCGACGAGCGCGCTGCCGCTGGCGCCGAAGATGTTCACCCGGCTGGCCCCGGCGATGGCGACCGCAGCCCGTTCCACCTCGGTCAGGTCCAGCAGCGCGGCGGTGTCGTGCATGGCCCGCGTGTCGGCGGCCATGATCTGGTCGAGCACCCGGGACAGCGGGTCGCCGGGCTGGATTTCCCGTCCGATGTCGACGGTCCAGCCGGCCGAGCGGGCCCGCCCGGTCTCGGCGGCGATGCCGAGCCGCAGGTCCGCGTACCCTTCGAAGCCCATGGCCCGGCAGAACCGGGTGATGGTCGCCGGCGACGTGCCGCTGCGCTCGGCCAGCTCGACGATGGTCGCCCGGGCGGCTGCCTCCGGGTCGCTGAGCACGTGCTCGGCGACCCGGCGCAGCGCGCCGGTCAACTCCCCCGTACCGGCCCGCACCCGGGCCAGCACCCCGTCGGCGCCCAGCCGGTCGGCCGGAACGGCATCGACCACCGCGGTCGCCGCGGAAGTCTCCACCTCGTGCTCGGCCATCGGCGGAAGCCTTTCGGAAAGAGTGTTAACTGTTAGTGGTAAAAGTTCTTACTGAAGGCCCCTCCGTGTCAAGGGCATGGGCGAAGTTTTCAAACTGTTACCTGGCGCACCGGCGCGATCTTGCGCCTGGCGACGCGGCCGACCAGCATGAGAACCATGTCGGACACCGTCGTGCTCGGCCTCGATGTCGGGGGCACGTCCACCCGCGCGACCGCGCTGAGCCTCGACGGCACGCGCCTGGGCGCCGGTCGGGCCGGCGGCGGCAACCCCACCAGCCACGGTGCCGAGCGGGCCGCCGCCGAGCTGCTCGCCGCCCTGCGCGCGGCGCTCGCCGACGTCGACCCGGGTCGGGTACGCACCGGCGTCATCGGCCTCGCCGGGGCCGGCCGCCTCCTGGCCGACCCGCACGGCCGCGACGCGTTCGACAGCGCGTGGGCGCAGGCGGGGCTGCGGTGCCCGTACGCGGTGCACGGCGACGCGCTCGTCGCCTACGCCTCCGGCACCGCCGCCCCGGACGGCACGGTGCTCGTCGCCGGCACCGGCGCGATCGCCGCCCAGGTACGCGACCTGCGGCTGGACCGCACCGCCGACGGCCACGGCTGGCTGCTCGGCGACGCGGGCTCCGGGTTCTGGCTCGGCCGGGAGGCGGTCCGCCGGTTGCTGACCGACCTGGACCGCGCGGACACCCCCGGTGAGCTGGGACGCCTGGTGCTGGCGGAGCTGACCGGCACGACCGAGGTGCACGCTCGGCCGCGCGCCACCGCGGGAGCCGTGGTGCAGGCGGTGACGCGTCGGCAGCCGGTGGAACTGGCCCGGCTCGCCCCGCTCGTGGTGTCGGCGGCCCGCGAGGGGGAACCGACGGCAGTCGCGCTGATCGCCGAGGCCGCTGCGCTGCTGGCGGAGAGCGTCTGCCGCATCCGCCCGCCCGGCGCGACCGATCCGGTGGTGCTCGGCGGCGGGCTGCTCACCGGCGACACCCCGCTGGCCGGGGCGGTCCGCGCGGAACTGGCCGAACGGTGGCCGGGCGCACCGTTGCACGGCGCCGGAGACGGGGCGGCCGCCGCGGCCTGGCTGGCCGCCCGGGACCTGCCCGAGGTGACCGACCCGGCGGCCTTGCACGCCCGCCTGGTCCCCCCACCCACCTGACCCGACCGCCGCGCCGCCCCGGCCGCGCCGCTCGCCCGCCCTGCGCAGTGCTGCGGCGCTCGGCCGTTGGGTGGAACGCCATGGGTGTCAGAACGCCGGTTTGACACCCATGACGTTCCACCCGCCGCTGCCGGGCGCTGTTGGCGTGCGCTCGGGCTCACCCCGGGTCAGCTCGACCCTTCCCACTGCCCCATGAGCAGCCCGGCGGCGGGGGTGGCCAGCAGACCAGCGGCGGTGAGCACCCTGTCGCCTGTCTTCACAAGACGCATTTCTAATGAAGAATTTCTACGACAGCGCGACGGGGACCACAAGACCTCTCGACCGATCCGTTATCCGTACCGGCCGGGTCGACGCTCACGCCAGGATCGAGGCGCGGATCGCCTCGACCGTGATCGCCAGGCCCTCCCGGGCCTCGTCCTCGGTGAGCGTCAGCGGCGGGCCCATCCGGATCACGTTGCCGTAGAGGCCGCCCCTGCCCACCAGCAGGCCACCGGCCCGGCACGCCTCGAAGACGCGGGTGGTCAGCGCCGCGTCCGGTTCCACGGTTCCCGGGTGGACGAACTCGACGGCGAGCATCAGGCCCTTGCCGCGTACCTCGGCGACCTGGTCCAGCCCGGCGGTGGCCGCGCGCAGGCCGTCGCCCAGGATCGCGCCGACCCGGGCGGCGTTGCCCTGGAGGTCGTGGTCGAGCAGGTAGTCGAGCACCGCGTTGCCGGCGGCGGTGGAGACCGGGTTGCCGCCGAACGTGGAGAAGCTGATCGCCGGCACCGACTCCAGCACCTCGGCCCGGCCGACCACCCCGGCCAGGGCGAAGCCGTTTCCGACGCCCTTGGCGAAGGTGAGCAGATCCGGCGTCACGCCGTGCGCCTGGTAGCCCCAGAAGTGCTCACCGGTACGGCCCCACCCGGTCTGCACCTCGTCGCTGATCAGCAGGATGCCGTGCTCGTCGAGCACCTTCTTCCAGGCGGCGAAGAGCCCGTCCGGGCCGTGCACGAAGCCACCCACGCCCTGCACCGGCTCGGCGATCAGGCAGGCCACGTCGCCGGCGGTCTGGGTGGCGAGCACCTCGCGCAGGTCCTCGACCGCCGCGTCGACCCGGTCGGCGGCGTCGAGCCGGGCCAGCAGCCCGCGCAGCCGTTCGCCGGAGTGCAGCCAGGCCACCTGCAACGGGTTGAGCGCGCTGGCCGACCAGCCGCGGTTGCCGGTGACCCCCATCGTCGCGTACGACCGGCCGTGATAGCTGTTGCGGACCGCGAGGATCTGGTGTGAGCGCCGGTGGTTCGTGGCGACCAGCAGCGCGGCCTCGTTCGCCTCGGTGCCGGAGTTGGTGAAGAAGACGCGGGCGTCCGGAATGCCGGAGAGCCGGGCGACCCTCTCGGCCAGCTCGACCTGCCCGCGGATCAGGTAGAGCGTGGAGGTGTGCACGAGGCCCGTCCGCAGTTGCCGTTCGACCGCCTCCCGGATCTCCGGGATGTCGTGACCGACCATCGTGGTCAGCACCCCGCCGAAGAAGTCCAGATAGGTCCGGCCGGCCGCGTCGGTGACCCGGCGGCCGGAACCGGCGACCAGTTCCAGCGGTTCGGCGTAGTAGAGCGGCATCCAGGACGGGAGCACGGCCCGGTGCCGGGCCAGCAGGTCGTCGGAGGTCATCGGCGCACCCTTCAGCGGAGGTGGATCCCCGCACGTTCCCACCACGGCCGGGGCGGGGACAAGACCCGCCGTGAGCCGCGTCCCGCCAGGTCCGGCCGGCGACCGGCGGTAACATCCGCCCCGTGCGGACGGATCAGGTGCGGCTGCCGGACGGCGCGGCGGGGACGACGCGGGAGCGACTCCTGGCCGGGATCAGGTCCTGGGTGGAGTCGCCGCCGGTGCGGCGCCTCGTGGCGCACTTCGGCGGCGACTGGCCCGGCGGCGACCTGGCGGCGGTACTGGCAGGGCTGGACGCGTTCTCCGCCCGCCGCTGGGACTTCCGGCAGGGGCGGGAACGCCCGGACGCCCGGGAGCCGGCCTTCGACCCGGCCACAGCCGGGCTGGTGCGCAGCGCCGCCGCCGCGCTGGGCCTGGTCCGCGCCGTCGCGCCGGCCCGATCCAGGTACGCGCACCTGCTGGTGCTCGGCGGACTGGCGCACGCCTGCCTGCGGCGTACCGCGTACGCGGCGGCGCTGACCCGCACGGCGGCCGAGGTGACCGGCGAGGTGGCCGTGCTGGGCAGTTTCCGGCCGCTCTCCGCGGCCGAGTGCCGCACGCTCGACGCGGCCGGCCTGCCCGGCTGCGCCACCGAGGTGGACGTCCTCGACGCCGGGGTGCGGCTGGCGTTCGGGGTGGACGAGCCGGACGACGAGCGTGGCGACCCGGCCGGCCATCCGCACCGGGCCTGGTCCTCGCGCACCTACCGGCCGGACGGGCTGCCCCCGGTACGGGTGCTCGCCGCGCCGTCCGGCGAACCGGACCGCCGTCGCGCGCACACCGCCGACACGCAGCGGTTCTGGGCCGAGCACGTGCGGCTGCGCGCGGACGACCCGGTGCTGATGGTGACCGCCCCGATCTACGTACCGTTCCAGCACTGCGACGCGCTGCGGACACTCGCCGTGCCGTACGGCTGCGGCATCGAGACGGTCGGGGTGGACCCGGCCGCGCGCGCCGCGGTCGCCGTACCGGAGCCCACCCTGACGCCGGGCCGCTACCTCCAGGAGATCCGGTCGGCGCTGCGGTCGATGCGCGCGCTGCACGCGACGCTGACGGCCGGCTGAAACCGGCGTGCGGTGCCGAAGCTGACTCAGCGGGCGGTATCCGCGACCGCCTGCGCGAACACCTCGGAGCGGTGCTCGAAGTTGCGGAACCGGCCGTAGCTCGGCGCGGCCGGGGACAGCAGCACCACCCCGCCGGCCGGGGTGAGCTTGCGGGACAGCCCGACGGCGGCGACCAGGTCGTCGGCCAGCTCGGTACGCACCGACGGCAGCCCGGACAGCGCCTCCACGATGCGAGGGCCGCTGTCCGGCACGCCGATCACGGTGATCTCCCGGCCGGCCAGGTGCGCGCGCAGCGGGCTGTAGTCCAGCCCCCGGTCGGCGCCGCCGACGATCACGGTCAGCGGCCGTCCCTCGTACGCGTCGATCGCGTGGATGGCCGCGTACGGGCTGGTGGCGAGCGTGTCGTCGACGAACGTGAGCCCGGACGGGTCGGCGATCTCGGTGAGCCGGTGCGCCAGACCCTGGAACTCGGCGACCGCCACGGCGAGGCTGTCCCTGCGCGTCACCACGTCGACGCCGAGCGCGTCCAGCACGGCGAGCGCGACGCAGAGGTTGCCCTCGTTGTGCCGCCCGACCAGCGGCAGCACGGCACGCGGGAACAGCGGCGTGTCCCGCAGGTGGAACCACTGCGTGCCGTCCGGCCCGGTGGCCACGTGCGTGGTGTCCGGCGAGCCGGCCCGGACCGCCGCCCGGTCGCCCAGCTCCGCCGCCAGGCGCGGGTCGGCACCGTTGACCACGACGGCGTGCGGGCCGTGGGCGATCAGGTTCAGCTTGTCCCGGTAGTACTCCCGCTCGCCGCCGTGCGCGTCCAGGTGCTCGGGGAACAGCGCGGTCACCACCGCCACCCGGGGCGAGTCGGTCAGGTCGGAGCACTGGTAGCTGGACAGCTCCAGCACGTACAGCTCCGCCTCGGGCAGGTCCAGCAGCGGCACCCCGATGTTGCCGCCGAACACGTTCGGCCGGTCCATCGCGGTGAGCAGGTGACTGATCAGGCTGGACGTGGTGCTCTTGCCCTTGCTGCCGGTCACCCCGACGGTCCGGTCCGCGTGGTCGGCCATCCACAGCGCGCTGCCCTGCGTGACCGGCACCGACCGGCGGCGCAGTTCCACCATCCACGGGTGGGTGTTCGGCACACCCGGCGAGCGGACCACCACGTCGGCGGCGGCGAGGCGCTCGAAGCCCTCCTCGCCGGTGACCAGTGTCGCCGCGGCGGCGAGCGGACCGTCCCAGGGCAGCGTGAGGAAGTTCGCGCTGTCGTCGACCACCACCAGGCCGGCCGGCCCGTGCGCGGCGATCGCTGTCACCGCGGCCCGGCCCTCGCGGCCGGCGCCCCAGACGGCGACATGACGTCCGCGCAGATCAGACAGGCGCACGGGCACTCCTCGGACTCGGTCGACGCACGGCGGGCAGGGTCCGGCCCAGCCGGACACGGACGGACGAACCAGGGCCTAGTATGGCGTGTGCCCAACGAGCAGCTGCGGCGGATGGACGCCTTCACCTTCCCGTCCTACTCGATCGACTTCGCCACCGGCGAGGTCCTGTTCGACTACGCCCTGACCGGTCCCGACTGCGAACAGCGGTTCACCGAGGTGATCACGCTTCCGCTGCCGGCCGAGCCGGTCCCCGACGCCACCGCGGCCACCCTGGCCCGGGTGCTGGAGCTGCTGCACGTGGTCGCCGGTGTCAGCTACTACAAGGCCGCCGCGCCGTCCCGGCTGGTGCTGCCCGCACCGCTGGGCGCAGCCGCCGTCGAGCTGGTCACCGCCGTCTACACCAAGGGCCTCGCCGAGTACGCGTACCGCAACGAGCTGCCGCACGTGCTGGAACTGCGTCCCGAGGTGCCGTCCGGCACCGTGGACCCGGCGGCGCCGGTGGACAACTCCGACCGCCGTCCGCTGTCGGCGGTGGGTGGCGGCAAGGACTCCATCGTCACGCTGGAGGCGCTGCGCCGCGCCGGCCTCGACCCGGTGCCGTTCTCGGTCAACCCGAACCACGTGATCGTGTCGGTGAACGAGGCGTCCGACCTGGTGCCGCTGGCCGCCCGCCGACGGCTGGACCCGGTGCTGTTCGAGCTGAACGCCGCCGGCGCGCGCAACGGGCACATCCCGGTCACCGCGATCAACTCGCTGATCGCCGTGGCCACCGCCGTCCTGCACGGGCTCGGCCCGGTGGTGATGTCGAACGAGCGCTCCGCGTCCGACCCGAACCTGATCTGGAACGGCCACGAGATCAACCATCAGTGGTCGAAGGGTGTCGAGGCCGAAGGGCTGCTGCGCGCGGCGCTGGCCGAGCACGCCGGGCTCACCGAGCCGTACTTCTCGTTGCTGCGCTCCCTGTCCGAGCTGCACATCGCCCGGCTGTTCGCCGAGATCGACCGGTACGACGCGGTGGTGACCAGCTGCAACGCCGCGTTCAAGCTGCGCGACGCGAGCGAGCGCTGGTGCCGCGACTGCCCGAAGTGCCGGTTCGTGTTCCTGGCGATGGCGCCGTTCATGCCGCGGGCGCGGCTGACCGGCATCTTCGGCGGTGACCTGCTGGCCGACGAGTCCCAGATCCCCGGCTACCGGGAGCTGCTCGGCATCGACGGCCACAAGCCGTTCGAGTGCGTGGGCGAGGTGGAGGAGTCGGTGGTCGCGCTGAGCCTGCTCGCCCAGCAGGAGCAGTGGCGGGACGCCCCTGTGGTACGCGCCCTGGTGGCGGCGCTGCCCGACACCGCCTGGCAGGCGGCGGCGACCTCCGACGTGTTCACCCCCGGCGGTGACAACCACGTCCCCGCCCCCTACGCCAAAGCCCTCACCGCCCTGACCTGACCCCCTCCCCCGCCCGCCCCGGCTCCCATCAGGGGGTGCGGATGGCGTCCAGGGCCAGCAGGGCCACGTGCAGGGACAGGCACCTGTCGACCGAGTCGAGGTCGGCGTCGAGGATGCGGCCGATCCGGGCCAGCCGCTCGTAGAACGCCGGCCGGGACAGGTGCGCGGCGGCGGCACCGGCCGACTTGTTCCGCCCCTGCTCCAGGTAGGCCCGCAGCGTGCCGAGCAACTGCTCCCGCGGGTGCTGTGCGTCATAGGCGAGCAGCGGCCCGAGTTCACGCTCGACGAACGTCTGCAACCGGGGCTCGTCGCGCAACAGGTGCAGCAGCCCGGCCAGCCCCACGTGCGGCAACCGGTAGCAGGGCAGATCCCGGGGATCCCGCCGGGCCGCCTCGGCGACCTGCCGCGCCTCGATCAGCGACCGGCGCGCCTCGCGCAGGCTGCCGACGCCGGACCCGGCCGCCACCACGATCGCGGCCCGGGGCGGCGCGTCGGCCGGTCGCGCGCTCACCGACGCCACGGCCCGTCCGGCGGGACGGTCAGGCGGCTCCGACAGGCGGGACGCCGACGGGCGGGCGGGGGCGGCGTCGAGGCGTACCCGGCGCAACGCCGCGGCGAACGCGGCCAGCGCCTTCTCCTCGGCGGCCGGGTCGGGAAGCGCGAGCAGCGCGCCCACGGCCTGGTCGTCGAGCGGGCTGGTCAGCGCGGTGAGCTTGGCGTCGCGGACGGCCTGGCTGACCGCTTCGGCGAGGTCCCGCAGCCGGGCCGGTCCGGCTTCCGGGCCCTCGGCGTCGGCCTCGCGGTGTCCGCCGCGCCGGGCGGCGGGCTCGTCGTCGGGGGCGCCCGCGTCACCGGACGGCTCGTCGGCGCGGTACCGGACCACCACACCGACCAGGTGCCGGCGGTCCAGGACGACGCCGAGCGCCTTGGCGCGCAGCGCCACCTCGTCCACCGGGCGGGTGTGGTCGATCAGGGCGGTCAGCAGCGTACGGTGGATCTGCCGTTCCAGGCCCTCGGCGTCGCGGCGGATCAGCCGGCCCAGGGCGAGCGTGGAGGCGGCCCGTTCGACCAGGATGGTCAGCCGGGTCGGCGGGGTGGACTCGGTCGCCGGCCAGCGCAGCAGCAGCCGTCCCCAGTCCTGTCCCCGCGCGCCCACGGTGGTGACGAGCCATCCGCTGTCCGGGTCGTACGCGGTGCGCCCGGCGGGGCGGATCTGCCGCGAGTGCCGCTCCCAGCCGTCCAGCAGCAGTTGGGCGTTCTCCCCCGCCGGCTCGTACGCGAGCACCTGCCGGGACAGGTTCTCCAGCACCATCGGGCAGCCGGCCAGCTCGGCGGCCTGCCGCAGCACCTCGCCGGGTTCGGCGCCCTCCACCGACAGCTCGGTGAACCGCTGGTGGATCTCCTCGGTGGCGCGCAGCTCGGTGAGCTGGGCGTCCACGATCAGCGCGTGCACCGCCTCGGTGATGCGGACGAACGGGGTTCCCCGGCGCAGCTCGATCAGGGGCAGGCCGCGGCGTTCGGCGGCGGCGACCATCACCCGGGGCACTCCGCTGACGTAGCGGCGGCCCAGTTCCACCGCCAGCCCGGAGACGCCGACGTCGGCCAGGGCGCCGATGAACTCGCGGAGCCCGGCGTCGTCGCCCGGCAGGCCGATGCCGGTGGTGAGGACCAGTTCCCCGCCGCCGAGCAGGGTGGCGATGTCGGGCACCTCGGCGATGTGCACCCAGCGCACCGGCCGGTCCAGCCCGGCGGTCCCGGCGACCAGGCGCGGCGCGCCGTTGCGCACGGGCACCAGGTCCAGCACCTCACGCACGGTAGGGAACACGGGCGACACGCTACCCTGCGTCACCACCGTTGCCGAAGCCCGGACCGCCCGCGCCACGGGGCCGGCGGACGAGCCGCGGACCGCCGCCCGGAGGGCCGGCGGTCCGCGGACGTCCAGGCGGGAGGCGGCTGTCAGTCGACGCCGAACTCCATCGCGGCCCGGTCGAGTGCCTCGTCCTCGGCGGTGGGTACGCCCCGCGACGCGATGGCCTCCGCGCCGCCCTGCGGCATGGCGCCGATGAGCCCGGTCGAGGCCGCCTGGGCGGCGCCGACGACCCGCTGCGGTACGCCGCCGCCGACCATGCCGACGGAGGCGTACTGCTCCAGCTTGGCCCGGGAGTCGGCGATGTCGAGGTTGCGCATGGTGAGCTGGCCGATCCGGTCGGCCGGGCCGAACGCCGAGTCCTGGGTGCGCTCCATCGACAACTTGTCCGGGTGGTAGCTGAACGCCGGGCCGGTGGTGTCGAGGATCGAGTAGTCCTCGCCCCGGCGCAGCCGCAGCGTGACCTCGCCGGTGACCGCCGTGCCGACCCAGCGCTGCAGCGACTCGCGCAGCATCAGCGCCTGCGGGTCCAGCCAGCGGCCCTCGTACATGAGGCGGCCGAGGCGGCGGCCCTCGTTGTGGTAGTTCGCGAGCGTGTCCTCGTTGTGGATGGCGTTGACGAGCCGCTCGTAGGCGGCGTGCAGCAGCGCCATGCCGGGGGCCTCGTAGATGCCCCGGCTCTTGGCCTCGATGATCCGGTTCTCGATCTGGTCGGACATGCCCAGGCCGTGCCGACCGCCGATGGCGTTCGCCTCCAGCACCAGGTCGACGGCGCTGCCGAACTCCTTGCCGTTGATCGTCACCGGGCGGCCCTGGTCGAAGCCGATGGTGACGTCCTCGGCGGGGATCTCCACGGACGGGTCCCAGAACTTGACGCCCATGATCGGCTCGACCGTCTCGATGCCGGTGTCCAGGTGTTCGAGCGTCTTGGCCTCGTGGGTGGCGCCCCAGATGTTGGCGTCGGTGGAGTACGCCTTCTCGGTGCTGTCCCGGTAGGGCAGGCCGCGTTCGAGCAGCCACTGCGACATCTCGGTGCGGCCGCCCAGCTCGGTGACGAAGTCGGTGTCCAGCCACGGCTTGTAGATCCGCAGCTGCGGGTTGGCCAGCAGGCCGTACCGGTAGAACCGCTCGATGTCGTTGCCCTTGAACGTCGAGCCGTCGCCCCAGATCTGCACGTCGTCGGCGATCATCGCGCGGACGAGCAGCGTGCCGGTGACGGCGCGGCCCAGCGGCGTGGTGTTGAAGTAGGCCCGTCCGCCGGAGCGGATGTGGAAGGCGCCGCAGGTCAGCGCCGCCAGCCCTTCCTCGACCAGCGCGGCGCGACAGTCGACGAGGCGGGCGACCTCGGCGCCGTAGCTGAGCGCGCGGCCGGGCACCGAGGCGATGTCGGGCTCGTCGTACTGGCCGATGTCGGCGGTGTAGGCGCAGGGGACGGCGCCCTTGTCGCGCATCCACGCGACGGCCACCGAGGTGTCGAGGCCGCCGGAGAAGGCGATGCCGACACGTTCGCCGATGGGCAGGGAGGTGAGAACCTTGGACACAAGAAAGATTATGCACGGCATCGCATGGTCATGCAAGCCGCTCGTCAGATCAAATCCTCCCGCCCCAGCTCCCAGAACGCCACCGCCGCGGCGGCGGCCACGTTCAGCGAGTCCACGCCGCGCCGCATCGGGATCACCACCCGCACGTCGCTGGCCGCCTGCGCCGCCGCGGTCAGGCCCGGCCCCTCCGCACCCAGCAGCAACGCCGCCCGCTCCCGCTGCGCCGGGGCCAGCCGCTGCATCGGTACGGCATCCGGCGCGGGCGTCATCGCGAGCACGGTGAACCCGGCCGCCCGAACCTGGTCCAGCCCTTCCGGCCAGCGGTCGAGCTTGGCGTACGGCACCGCGAACACCTCGCCCATGCTGACCCGTACGCTGCGCCGGTACAGCGGGTCGGCGCAGGTGGGCGACAGCAGCACCGCGTCGAGGCCGAGCGCGGCCGCGCCCCGGAAGATCGCCCCCAGATTGGTGTGGTTGTTGACGTCCTCCAGGATCACCACCCGCCGGGCCGCCGCCAGCACCTCGTCGGCGGAGCGCAGCGGCTTGCGGTGGAACGACGCGAGCACGCCCCGGTGCACGTGGAAGCCGGTGGCGCGCTGCAGCACGTCGGGCGTGGCCGCGTACACCGGCGCGTCACCGGTGTCCAGGTCGGCGAGCTGGTCGACCCGCTTGGCGTCGACCAGGTACGACCGCGCCGGGTAGCCGGCCCGCAGCGCCCGCCGCAGCACCAGCTCCCCCTCGGCGATGAACAGCCCGTGCGGCGGTTCCCAGCGGGTACGCAGCTCCACGTCGGTGAGCGCGCGGTAGTCGGCGATCCGGTCGTCGTCGGGGTCGGTGATCTCGTGGACGGGCACCAGGCGATTCTGCCCGGCCCGCCCGGCCGCTCCGGCGCGGGCCGGGTTTCCGCCGCCCCGCGCGGGGAACGGAGCCGGAAGGCCGACGGCGACGGAGGGACCACCATGGGCGCGGATCACGACGGCAACCTCCCCCGCGACGCCACAGTCGCCGACTACCTGGTGGCCCGGCTCGCCGAGTGGGGCGTGCACCGCTACTACGGCTATCCCGGCGACGGGATCAACGGCATGACCTCGGCGTTGCAACGCGCCCAGGGGCGGGCCCGATTCATCCAGGTACGGCACGAGGAAACCGCCGGTTTCGCGGCCGGCGCCCACGTCAAGTACGGCGGCGGCCCGCTCGGCTGCGTGGTGGTGACCAGCGGTCCGGGCGCGATCCACGCGCTGAACGGCCTCTACGACGCCAAGCTCGACCACCAGCCGGTGGTGGCGCTGCTCGGGCACACCGCGCTGCCCGCCGAGGGCGGCGGCTACTACCAGGAGGTGGACCTGCTCTCGCTCTACAAGGACGTGGCGTCGGCCTTCCTGGCCCAGCTCGACGACCCGTCCCAGGCCCGGCACCTGGTCGACCGCGCCTGCCGCACGGCGCTGGCCCGGCGTACGGTGACCGCCCTGGTCCTGCCGTCGGACGTGCAGGACCTGCCGGCGGTGCCGCACCCGCCGCACGCCCACGGCTACTACCACACCAGCGCGGTGCCGAGCAGCGAGCCGACCGTGCCGCCGGAGGCCGACGTGCGCCGCGCCGCCGAGGTGCTGCGCGGTGGCGAGCGGGTGGCGATGCTCGTCGGGCAGGGCGCGCTGGGCGCCGAGGACGAGGTTCGCCGGATCGCCGACCGGCTCGGCGCCGGGGTCGCCACCGCGCTGCTCGGCTTCACCGCCGTCGACCACCGCCAGCCCTGGGTGACGGGCGCGATCGGCCTGCTCGGCAGCCGCCCGAGCTGGCAGCTCATGCGCGAGTGCGACCGGCTGCTGATCGTCGGCAGCCAGATGCCGTACTCGGAGTTCTACCCGCCGGAGGGCCAGGCCCGGGCGGTGCAGATCGACATCGACGGCACCCGGATGGGGTTGCGCTACCCGACCGAGGTGAACCTGACCGGCGACGCCGGGCCGACGCTGCGCGCCCTGCTCGATGAGCTGGGCCCGGGGCCGGGCCCGACCGCCTGGCGGGCCACCCTCGCCGACGCCACCGGCAAGTGGCGGGCCTCGCAACGGGAGGTCGCCGCCCAGCCCGCCGAGCCGGTCAACCCGCAGTCGCTGTTCACCACGCTCGACGACGCGCTGCCGGACGACGCCATGCTCGCGGTGGACTGCGGCACCGCCACCGCCTGGTACGCCCGGCACGTCCGGGTCCGCCCCGGCATGCTGGCCAGCCTCTCCGGCACGCTGCTCTCCATGGGCGGCGGCATGCCGTACGCGCTGGCGGCGAAGTTCGCCCACCCCGATCGGCCGGTGATCGCGTTGCTCGGCGACGGCGCGATGCAGATGAACGGCGTCAACGAGCTGATCACGGTGGCGAAGTACTGGCGGGAGTGGCCCGACCCCCGGTTCGTGGTGCTGGTGCTCAACAACCGGGACCTGGCGTTCGTCAGCTGGGAACAGCGCTCCGGCGAGGGCACGCCGATGTTCCCGGACAGCCAGGACCTGCCGGACGTGGCGTACCACAGGTGGGCCGAGGTGCTGGGCCTCGGCGGTGAGCTGGTCGACTCCCCGGACCGGGTGGACGGCCTGTGGCAGCGGGTGCTCGACGCGGACCGCCCGGTGGTGGTCAACGCGGTGGTGGACCCGGCCGAGCTGATGCTGCCGCCGCACTTCACCGTCGAGCAGGCCCGCAAGACCGCCGCCGCGGTGCTGCGCGGCGACAGCGACCGGGCCGGCATCGTGCGGCGCGGCGTACCGGCCGCGCTCGCCACGTACCGGCCCCGCCGCCGGGGCCGCTGAGGCGTCAGGCCCGCGCGTACCGCAGCAGCACCGACCGTCCGTCGAACGTGCGCGTCTCGACCAGCCGCAGCTGCTGCCGGGCCAGGTCGGGCAGCACCTGCCGGCCGCCGCCGAGCACCACCGGGTGCACGATCACCTCGTAGGTGTCGACGAGCCCGAGCGCGGCCAGCGCCGTCGCCGCGCCGGTGCCGCCGGTGACCAGCAGGCCGCCGGGGAACCGATCGCGGATCCCGGCGAACTCCTTCGCCAGGTCGCCGCCGCCGACCACCAGGGCGCCGTGGGAGGCCTCGGCGAGCGTGCGGGACACCACGACCTTCGGGGTACGCCGCCAGATCGGCGCGAACGCCAGGTCGTGCGGATGATCGGAGATCGACTCGGCCTGCGGCCAGTACGAGGACATCAGCTCCCACACCCGCCGTCCGTAGACGAAGGCGTCGGCCCGCTCGGCCAGGCCGATCGAGTACGCGGACAGCTCCTCCCCCATCTCCGGCCAGTCGAACTCGCCGTTCGGCCCCTCGATGAAACCGTCGACCGACGTGTGCACCCCGTAGACGACAGTGCCCATGCGCTGCTCCTCCGCGTCGCGGCGCGTCCCGGCCGGACGCGCTCACCGCTGGGTCGGAGCCGCCGTCCCGGATCCGACAGTTCGTTGTCCGGGTGCGGCGTTAAAAAGGGGCCCTTCCTCTACCTGAGGCGTTAAGAAGGGGCCCTTCCTTAACCGCGCCCGCGCAGCCAGCGGAGCACGTCGGAGGGCAGCTCGCTCTCCTCGCGCTGCTCCGGCTCGGTCCGGCGGGGCGGCTGCGGGCGCTGCGGGTCGCCGACCAGCGCCCGGCTCGGCGCGGTGAACTCGGCCACCGGCTCGCCGGTGAGCGCCGTCTTGATGGTCCGGGCCACCGCGTCGATCACCTTCGCCTGCACGGCGGAGCCGACCAGGTCGGTGACGTCGTCCGGGTTGGCGGCGATGCCGGCGACCGCGATCTGCGGGGTGTACCCGACGAACGTCTCGGTGGCGTTGCGCTCCGAGCTGCCGGTCTTGCCGGCCACCGGACGGCCGACGATCGAGTCGACGGCGGTGGCGGTGCCGCCGTTGCACTGCCCGAACGCCGACTGCTGGCCGACCGGGCACCGGGCCGCGTCGGTGGCGGCGCGGGCCACGTCCGGTTCGAGCACCCGGTTGCAGGACGGCTGCGCCACGTCGACGGCGTCGCCGTCGGGCGCGGTCACCGAGACCACCGGCAGCGGCGTGCAGTACGTGCCCTCGGCGGCCACCGTCGCGTACGCGTTCGCCAGGTCCAGCGGGGTCGTGGCGGCCACCCCGAGCGTGAATGCGCCCCAGTTCGCGGCGTCGTCGCGGGCGAACGCGGCGTCGGAGTCGGCCCGGAAGGTGATGCCGAGACGCTGGGCCATCTCCACCACCTTGTCCTCGCCGACCTGCTCGGCCAGCCAGACGAAGTACGTGTTGACGGAGCGGCCGAAGCCGTCCCACATCATCCGGTAGCCGTCCATCCACTGCGGGTTGGCGTTCGCCGGGCACCACGTGCCGTCGCAGTTACCCTCGTCGTCCGAGGCGTACCGGGTGGGCAGCCGGCTGGGGGCGTCGAAGCCGGTGGCCAGCGGCTTGCCGGCCTCCAGCGCGGCCAGCATGGTGAACATCTTGAACGTCGAGCCGGCCTGGTAGCCGTCGACGCTGGCGCCGCCGGAGATCAGCGGGTTGACCGTGTTCGGGTGGTTGGCCTGCCCGTCCGGGTTGTCGTCGAGGCTGTAGTGCCGGTTCACCGCCATGGCGAGCACCCGGCCGGTGCCGGGCTCGACCGCCGCGATCGGCAACGCCCGCTTGTTGCCGTACCCGTAGACCTCGGTGGCCTGCTCCTGCGCGGTCTGCTGGATCTTCGGATCGAGCGTGGTGACGACCCGGTAGCCGCCCCGGCGCAGCGCCTGCTCCCGCTCCTCGGGCGTGCTGCCGAAGGCCGGCTGGGTGAGCCACCAGCGGCGCAGGTAGTCACAGAAGAAGCCCCAGCCGTCGTGGTCCCGGGCGGTGGCGGTGCAGCCGTTGGGCTGGGCGGTCGGGCGAAGCGTGAGCGCCTCGGCCTTCGCCGCGGCGGCCTGTTGCGCGGTGATCGCGCCGGTCTCGGCCATCGCGTCGAGCACGTACCCGCGCCGGGCCAGCGCCTGGTCCTTGTCGCCGTCGATCGGGCTGTACGCGTCGGGCGACTGGACCAGACCGGCGAGCAGCGCCGCCTCGCCCAGCGTCAGGTCCGCCGGGGCCTTGCCGAAGTAGCGCTGGCTCGCGGCGGCGACGCCGTACGCGCCGGAGCCGAAGTACGCGATGTTGAGGTAGCGGTTGAGGATCTCGTCCTTGGACAGCGACTGCTCCAGCGCGTTCGCGTACCGGATCTCCTGGAGCTTGCGCCCGACGGTCTGCTCGGTGGCGGCCTGCCGCTCCTCGGGGGTGCGGTTCGGGTCGGTCTTGAGCACGTTGCGGACGTACTGCATGGTCAGCGTGGAGCCGCCCTGCTCGGTGCCGCCTCCCTTGACGTTCGCCACCAGCGCGCGGGCGATGCCGCGCAGGTCCGTGCCGCCGTGCGAGTAGAACCGCCGGTCCTCGGCCGCGATGATCGCCTGCCGCATCACCGGGGCGATCTCGTCCAGCGACACGTCGGTGCGGTTCACGTCGTAGAACGTGGTGATCAGCGTCTTGCCGTCGTTGGCGTAGAGGTAGGAGCGCTGCGGCTGCACCGGGGTGCGCAGCGCGTCGGGCAGGTCCGCGTACGCGCCGAGCGCGGCCCGGGCGGCGAACCCGCCGAGCAGGCCGCCGGGAAGCGCGGCGAGCGCGAGGACGAGCCCGGCGAGCAGGCCGGCCAGCAGCACGGTGAACAGCCGCGACAGCGGCGACCTGGGAGACGGCATGGACGCAAGGATTGCCACTGAAGCCGCCTGACGGCCACCTCGTCAGGCAACTGTCAGTTACTTCACGGCAACCGCCCAGCTGAGGAAACGGTCAGCCGGCCCCGAGTGGGCCCTTCGGTGACGCGGGCGGCAGGGGTGCGGCGGCGACGCTGGCGGCGGCCGCGTCCCGGGCGATCGTCTCGGGCACCAGGCGGCCACTGCGGTAGCCGATGCCGATGCCGGCGACCAGCACGAAGAGCGCGCCGAACGTCTGCAGCGAGCCGATCAGCGCGCCTCCGAGGCCGAGCAGTGGGGCGGCGATCATCAGCATCGTCCCGTCGCCGTAGGAGAACATGCCGGACCGGGCGACCGACCAGCCGGTCAGGAACCAGCCCGCGCTGTAGAGGGTGGCGCCGAACAGCACGATGCCGCGGGCGGTCACGCCGAACACCGGCGTCTGCTCGGCCAGCCCGGCGAACGGCAGCATCAGCACCATCCCGCCGATGCTCGCGAGCAGCCCGGCCAGCGCGACGCGGCGGCAGCGGGTGGCGGCGAGCAGGCCGGTGAGGGCGAGCAGGGCGAGCAGGCCGAGCCACACCGAGGCGACCCAGCCGACCAGGTAGAGCGGCCGGCCGTCGGCCGGGTACGGGTCGTTGCCCACCCCGCCGTCGCTGGCCATCGCCACCACGCCGTAGAGGACCGCGTACGCCGGAAGCAGCCAGACCGCCGCGCGGGCGAACCGGCGGATCGACCAGGCCCAGGTGGCGTCGGTCGCGGGCGCTCCCCGGCCGGGTTCGGAGACGAACGGCAGGACCCCGAAACCCCCGCCGGCACGCCGGGATCCGATCGGCCCGGCGGGGTCGTGCGCGCCGGGGACCGGGGTACGGGAGAACAGCCGGTTCGCCGAGTCCTTCATGCCTCACCTCGTTCGCGCCGCGGGCGGCCCGGGACGCGCAACGGCGCTCCGGCCCTGCTCACCACCCGTCCTCAAGACCGATGGTGGCAGCCGCCGGAGCGCCGTATGAGGGATTCTCGGATTTGCCGGTCAGCCCCGCTCGCGCTGGTCCGCCGGGTCGTTCACCAGGCTGGCCGGTGACACCGGCTCCGGCGCGGGCAGCCCCTTCGGGTTGTTCCCGCCGGTGGCCTGCGCCTCCGCCACGCGTACCTCGTCGTGGATCTCCCGGGCCGCGGTGGCCGCGGCCTGGGCGGCCTCGGCGGCCTCCCGCTCGACCTCGCCGGCGCTCTTGGACGCCTCCGGCGACGGCTGGTCGCCGGCCATGTTGGCCAGCCCGCCCAGCGCGCCACCCATGCCCTCCAGGGCCTTGGTCAGCTCGGTCGGGACGATCCAGACCTTGTTGGCCGAGCCGTTGGCGATCTGCGGCAGCGCCTGGAGGTACTGGTAGGCCAGCACCTTCTGGCTCGGGTTGGCGGTGTGGATCGCGTCGAAGACGGTACGGATCGCCTTGGCCTGGCCCTCTGCCTGGAGGATCCGGGCCTGCCGGTCACCGTCGGCGCGCAGCACGGCGGCCTGCTTCTCGCCCTCGGCGGTGAGGATCTGCGACTGCTTGTGCCCCTCGGCGTTGAGGATCGCGGCACGACGGTCCCGCTCGGCGCGCATCTGCTTCTCCATCGAGTCGCGGATGCTCGGCGGCGGCTCGATCGCCTTGATCTCGACCCGGGTCACCTTGATGCCCCAGCGGCCGGTGGTCTCGTCCAGCACGCCGGACAGGTGCCGGTTGATCTCCTCGCGGCTGGTCAGCGCGCGCTCCAGGTCGAGCGAGCCGATCACGTTACGCAGCGTGGTGACGGTGAGCTGCTCGATGGCCTGGAGGAAGTTGGAGATCTCGTAGGTGGCGCGAACCGAGTCGACCACCTTGAAGTAGAGGACCGTGTCGATCGAGACGACCAGGTTGTCCGAGGTGATCACCGGCTGGGGCGGGAAGCTGACCACCTGCTCGCGCATGTCGACCTTGGTGCGCACCGCGTCGACGAACGGCACCAGCAGGTTGAGGCCCGGGTTCAGGGTGCGCTTGTACCGTCCCAGTCGCTCCACCACGTCCTGACGCTGCTGCGGCACGATCCGCACCGCCTTGAACAGCGTCACCACAGCGATCAACGCCACCGCGATCATCAGGATCGCCAGAAACTCCATACCGTTCACCTTTTCGCTTCGGGCAGCTCGCCCGGGGTGGAAATGTCGTCCTGCCACACCAGGGCGGTAGCGCCCCGGACCTTGATCACCTGCACGTGCTCACCCTCGGCGTACGTGCGCGTCACGTCGTACGAGCGGGCCGTCCACAGCTCACCACCGATTTTGACCATGCCCCGGTCGGCGTCGACCGGCTCCAGGACCACAGCCGTGGCCCCCTCCAGCGCCTCGACCCCGAACGGCTGCTCACCGGTCTCCAGCGACGGCCGGGCGTGCCGCCGGACCACCGGACGGACCACCGCCACCGACAGCGCCGACACCACCGCGAAGACCACGGCCTGGAGCGCCACCGGCGCACCGAGCGCGGCGGCGCCGGCGGCGGCGAACGCCCCGACCCCGAACATGATCAGGAAAAGCGTCGTCGTGAAGATCTCGGCGACCGCCAATACCACACCCAGAACGATCCAGAACACGGCGTCCACGAGAACAATCCTGACACGTCGGCGCAACTGTCATCGAACTGTCATGATCGCTAGGCTCGGCACGGCGTACCGCGCCGCCCGCCGACGAGGAGGACGACATGCCCCTGCTGCCCGAGACCGCGCGTCAGGTGGACCTGCTGGTCGCCCGGGCCCAGGCCGAAGGGCGCGGTCCCTCGCTCGCCCTCGGCGTGGTCCGCGACGCCCGGCCGGCGCACCTGGCGGTCGCCGGGGAGACGCCCCGCCCGGACGGCGACCTCCAGTACCGGGTCGGCTCGATCACCAAGACCATGACCGCGGTGCTGGTGATGCAGCAGCGCGACGCCGGCCGGCTGGCGCTCGACGACCCGTTGGACGCCCACCTGCCCGGCACCCCGGTCGGCGCGGTGACCGTGCGCCAGCTACTCGGCCACGTCAGCGGCCTGCAACGCGAGCCGGACGGCGACTGGTGGGAGCGCGCCGAGGGCACGGACCTGGCCACGCTGCTGGCCGGGCTGACCCCGGACAAGATCGCCCACCCGCCGCACTTCGTCTACCACTACTCGAACCTGGCGTACGGGCTGCTCGGCGCCGTGCTGGAACGGACCACCGGCACCCCGTGGGCGGACCTGCTGACCGAGCGGCTGCTGACGCCGCTGGGCATGCGCCGCACCACGTACCACCCGGCCCAGCCGTACGCCCGCGGCTACGTCGTGCACCCCTGGGACGAGACGCTGCGGGAGGAGCCGCGTACCGACACCGGCGCGATGGCACCGGCCGGGCAGCTCTGGTCGACCGTCGAGGACCTGGGCCGCTGGGCGGCGTTCCTGGCCGACCCGGACCCGGCGCTGCTCTCCCCCGCCACGCTCACCGAGATGTGCGCGCCCATGGTGATCAACGACCTGGACTCGTGGACCGGCGGGCACGGCCTCGGCATCGAACTCTACCGGGTGGGCGACCGGGTGTACGCCGGCCACGGCGGCTCCATGCCGGGGTACGTCGCCGGCCTGGCCGTGCACCGGCCCACCCGCACCGCCGTGGTCACCTTCGCCAACTCGTACGGGCTGCGCGGCCACCACATCGGCGCGCTCGGGCGGGAGGCGCTCACGCTGGTGCTGGACGCCGAACCGGCCGCGCCCGCACCCTGGCGCCCGGCCGACCCGCCCGCCGCCGACGTGGCTGCGCTGACCGGCCGCTGGTGGTGGATGGGCGGCGAGTACGAGTTCCGCGTCGACGCCTCCGGTGACCTGGTCGGCGGCCTGGCGGGCAAGCCGTTGCTCCGGTTCACTCCCGAGGGACCGGACCGGTGGCGGGGCCGCTCCGGCCCCCAGGACGGCGAGATCCTGACGGTGATCCGCGACGGCTCCGGCACCCCGGCAGCCCTCGACATGGCCACCTTCGTCCTGACCCGCTCCCCCGACCAGACCCCCTGACCCCCTTCGCCCCGCCCCGAAGGAAGCCTCGGGGCGGGCAGGGTGGGCGGAGCCGGCGCACGACGGGGCCGGGGGCGACCACTACCGCGGCCCAACCAGTCAGACCGGCTCGGTGACGAAATCGATCAGCCGCTCCATCGCGTTGATCAGCGGCGTCTCCACGTCGGCGAAGCTGTCCACCCGGGACAGGATGCGCCGCCACATGTCGGCCGGCTCGGCCACCCCCAGCGCCGCGCAGACGCCCTCCTTCCAGGGCTGCCCGGGAGTCACCACGGGCCACGCCGCGATCCCGAGCGCCGCCGGGCGTACCGCCTGCCACACGTCGACGTACGGGTGCCCGGTGACCAGCACGTGCGGCGAGGTGACCCGGGCCACGATGCGGCTCTCCTTCGAACCGGGCACGAGATGGTCGACGAGCACGCCGAGCCGGCGACCCGGGCCGGGCGCGAACGCGCGAACCTCGTCGGCGAGCGCATCGATACCGTCCAGCGGTTCCACCACCACGCCCTCGATGCGCAGGTCGTCGCCCCAGATCCGCTCGACCAGCGCGGCGTCGTGCACGCCTTCGACCCAGATCCGGCTGGCCTTGGCGACCTGCGCCCGTACGCCGTCCACAGCGATCGAGCCGGACGCGGTACGGCGGCGCGCGGCGGGCACCGGGGCGCGGGCCGGCCGCCGCAGCGTGACCGGCTGGCCGTCGAGCAGGAACGCGGCGGGCAGCAGCGGGAAGTTGCGTCGCCGCCCGTGCCGGTCCTCCAGCACGACCGCGCCGGAGTCGAAGCCGACCACGGCGCCGCAGAACCCGGAGTCGGCGTCCTCGACCACCAGGTCGGGTTCGGCGTCGACCTCGGGGGTCACCTTCCGTCGTCGCCAGTCGCCGGTCAGCACGTCCCCGTCGTATCGCCTCGCCATGCCGCTGACGCTAACCAGCGCCCCGGCGTGTCGCCCGGCGACGCGCCGACCGGGCCGTCATCCGTCGGCACGAACCGGTGCGAAGGGGGTAGTTGGGGCCAGGTCGCGCCGCCGGAGCGGCAGCCGAGACAGCAGCGGCGCGGAGCACGTACCCTTTCCGCATGTCCTCCCCCGCAACGGGCGCGGCCACGCTGGCTCCGCGCCGGTCGAGCCGGTTCGTCGCCTGGGTGCGTGCCTGGCGAGCCGGTCTCGTGCCGTTCGACGAGGTGGCCGACGCCGTCGCCGGCGACGAGGAGCACCTCGTCGCCGACGCCCCCGGCACCTGGACCGACGTGTCGCTGCGGGAGGCGCTGCCCAGCCTCGCCAGGCACTCACCCGACGACATCCGCCTGGTCCTCCCGGCGCCCGGCGACCCGCGCGGCCTGCCCGGTCCGGGCGCGTTCGCCGGGGCGGCGCTGGTGGCGGGCGAGGCGGTGGTGGCGAGCGGGATGGGGCTGGTGCCCGAGGTCCGTACCCACACCTCCGGTTCCGGGATGACCTGGGAGACCGTGCTCTGGCGGGTTCATCCGCTGCCGGCGGACGCGCCGAAGGCGTCACTGGCCACGCCGGGTGCGGCGGAGGCCGAGGCCGAACTCGCCGCCGTGCTGGCCGAGACCACCGCGACGCTGACCCGGCTGGACGTCGCGCAGTGGCGGCCGGAGCTGGCCGGTGCGCTCGCCGCGCTGCGCCGCCCGGACGGCGCCACCGACCTGCCGCCCGGCTTCGATCCACGGGCCCGCCGCCTGTTCGCCCGCGCCGCGGTGCTGGACCGGGTGCTCGCGCTGGCCGGGGAGAGCGCGCCGGGCGGCGCGGTGAACACCTACGAGGCGCAGCAGCGGGACGCGGCGCTGCGCCCGCTCACCACCGCGTGCCGGCAGGCCCTGGTGGCCGCCTGCAACGCGCCGCTGCGGCTCTAGCGGGCCCGGCAGCGCCCCGGCTCATACCTCGTCGATCAGGTCGGCCACCGAGTCGACGATCCGCGACGGACGGTACGGGTACCGCTCCGCCTCGGTCCGGCTGCTGATCCCGGTGAGCACGAGGATCGTCTCCAGCCCGGCCTCCAAACCGCACAGGATGTCGGTGTCCATCCGGTCGCCGATCATCGCGGTCGACTCGGAGTGCGCGTCGATGGTGTTCAGCGCCGAGCGCATCATCATCGGGTTGGGCTTGCCGACGAAGTACGGGTCGACACCGGTCGCCTTCGAGATCATCGCCGCCACCGAACCGGCCGCCGGCAACGCGCCCTCCATCGACGGGCCGGTGGCGTCCGGGTTGGTGCAGATGAACCGGGCGCCGTCGTTGATCAGCCGGATCGCCTTGGTGATCGCCTCGAAGCTGTAGGTCCGCGTCTCCCCCAGCACCACGTAGTCCGGGGCGAAGTCGCTGAGCACGTACCCCACCGCGTGCAGCGCCGTGGTCAGGCCGGCCTCACCGATGACGTACGCGGTCCCGCCCGGCCGCTGGTCGGCCAGGAACTGGGCGGTCGCCAGCGCCGAGGACCAGATCGCCTCCTCCGGCACGTCCAGCCCCATCCGGGCCAGCCGGGCCTGGAGGTCGCGCGGGGTGTAGATGGAGTTGTTCGTCAGCACCAGGAACGGCTTGCCGGAGGCGCGCAGCTTCTTGACGAACTCCGGGGCGCCGGGCACCGGCTGACCCTCGTGCACCAGCACGCCGTCCATGTCGGTGAGCCAGCTCTGCACCGGCTTGCGGTCAAGCATCGTGTCGTCCCCAGGGGTGTCGTCGGGTCGGGCTCAGGGCCGGCGGGCCGGGGGCACGCAGCACACCGCCGGGCAGGTGTCCCAGGCCGGCAGCTCGCCGAGCCGGCGGCGCAGCCGCTCGCCGTCCGGGGCGGTGCGCTCTGCGACCAGCTCGCGGACCATCGCCACGAACCGCGGGTCGACCCCGGGTGTGCCGGCGCGGACGAAGTCCAGGCCGAGCTGCTTGGCCGTCTCCAGCGCCTCGGTGTCCAGGTCCCACACCACCTCCAGGTGGTCGGAGACGAAGCCGATCGGGCTGACCACCACGCTGGTGACGCCCTGCTCGGGCAGGGTGGCCAGGTGGTCGTTGACGTCCGGCTCCAGCCACGGCACCTGCGGCGGCCCGGACCGGCTCTGCCACACCAGGTCGTACGCCAGATCGGGCGCGGCCGCGGCGTGCACCAGCCGGGCGGCCTCCTCCATCTGGGCGGTGTAGCGGCCGCCGTGCGGGCCGGCGGTGGCGGCCGCCGACATCGGCACCGAGTGCGCGGTGAAGACCAGCCGGGTGCTGTCCCGCTTCGCCGGGTCGAGCTGGGCCAGCGCGGCACGGACCGCGTCGGCGTGCGGCTCGATGAAGCCGGGGTGGTCCCAGAACTGGCGCAGCTTCTCGATCAGCGGGGCGTCCGGGCCGACCGCGGCGCGGGCCGAGGCGATGTCCTCCTGGTACTGGCGGCAGGACGAGTAGCCACCGTACGCGCTGGTGACGAATGCCAGCGCCCGGGTGATCCCGTCGTCGCGCATCCGCGCGACGGTGTCGGCGAGCATCGGATCCCAGTTGCGGTTGCCCCAGTAGACCGGCAGGTCGACACCGTTGGCGGCGAAGTCCTCGCGGATCGCCGCGAGCAGGTCGCGGCACTGCTGGTTGATCGGCGACACCCCGCCGAAGTGCATGTAGTGCTCGGCGACCTCGGCCAGCCGCTCCGGGGGCACCCCCCGCCCCCGGGTCACGTTCTGCAGGAACGGGAGAACGTCCTCGGGCCGTTCCGGGCCACCGAAGGAGACCAGCACCAACGCGTCGTACACCATGGGGCCATTGTTCCTCGCCCGCCGTCACGGCGTGGCGACGCCCCCCTGGTCGGCGCGGTGACCCCCGGGCCGCGGCGTGTTAACAAGGGCCCCTTCCGCTGCACGAGGCGTTAAGAAGGGGCCCTTCCTTACATCTCAGGCGCCGATGGCGTGGTAGCCGCCGTCGACGTGGACGATCTCGCCGGTGGTGGCCGGGAACCAGTCGGACAGCAGCGCCAGGCAGGCCCGGGCGGCGGGCTCGGAGTCGGTCAGGTTCCAGCCCAGCGGGGCCCGCTCGGTCCAGGCGGTCTCGAACTGCTCGAAGCCGGGGATGGACTTGGCCGCGATGGTCCGCAGCGGGCCGGCCGCGACGAGGTTGCTGCGGATGCCCTGCTCGCCCAGGTGCAGCGCCAGGTAGCGGGAGGCGGACTCCAGCCCGGCCTTGGCCACGCCCATCCAGTCGTAGACCGGCCACGCCTTGGTGGCGTCGAACGTGAGACCCACCACGGCACCGCCGGCGGACATCAGCGGCAGCGCCGCCATGGCGAGGGACTTGTACGAGTAGGTGGAGACCTGGAGCGCGGTCGCCACGTCCGCCCAGGGGGCGTCGAGGAAACCGCCGCCGAGGCAGCTCTGCGGGGCGAACCCGATCGAGTGCACGACACCGTCCAGGCCGTCGACGTGCTCGCGTACCTTGTCGGCCAGCCCGGCCAGGTGCTCCTCGTTCGTGACGTCCAACTCGATCACGGGTGCCGGCTCGGGCAGCCGCTTGGCGATCCGCTCCACCAGGGAGAGCCGACCGAAGCCGGTGAGCACGACCTGCGCGCCGTTCTCCTGGGCGAGCTTCGCCACCGAGAAGGCGATCGACGCGTCGGTGATGACGCCGGTGACCAGCAGCCGCTTACCGGCGAGAAGTCCGGACATTGCGTGTCTCCTCCGTGCTCTGCTCAGTGACCCATGCCGAGGCCGCCGTCGACCGGGATGACGGCGCCGGTGACGTATCCGGCCGCGTCCGAGGCGAGCCAGGTGACGACGCCCGCGACCTCGTCCGGGGTGGCCATCCGGCCGGCCGGGATCGACTTGCGGATCTCCGCCTTGCGCTCCTCGGACAGGCCCGCGGTCATGTCGGTGTCGATGAAGCCGGGCGCCACCACGTTCGCGGTGATGTTGCGGGTGCCCAGCTCGCGGGTGATCGAGCGGGCCACGCCGACCAGACCGGCCTTGCTGGCGGCGTAGTTGACCTGACCCGCGCCGCCGGCCAGACCGACCACCGAGGAAATGAAGATCATCCGACCCCAGCGGCCGCGGAGCATCTTCGTCGAGGCCCGCTTGGCGACCCGGAACGAACCGGTCAGGTTGGTGTCGAGAACGCGGGCGAACTGCTCCTCGGACATCCGCATGATCAGCGTGTCGTCGGTGATCCCGGCGTTGGCGACCAGCACCTCCACCGGGCCGAGCTCGGCCTCGATGGCGGTGAACGCGGCATCGACCGACTCGGCGTCGGTAACGTCGCACCGCACCCCGAACAGGCCGTTCTGACGGTCGGCTCCGCCTGCGCCGAACCCCGGCTCGGCTGCGCCGGCACCGGGGACTCCGCCACTGCGGTACGTGACGGCCACCCGGTCGCCCTGCTTGGCGAACGCCTGCGCGATGGCCAGGCCGATCCCCCGGTTCCCGCCGGTCACCAGCACGGTTCGGGCCACGGATCCCCCTCTGCTCCAGTGATCTCTCGGTCGGTCGGAGCCTAGGGGTTACCGACAGGTAAGCGCTAACCCGCGCAGGTCACAGAGCCACCGCGGCCGGGGTCCGCGGGACCGGCAGCCGCGCGTGCGACACGCACACCCCCCGGGTGTACGATCATCGCGTCTGCGGGCCGCTCCGTGCCCGCTCCGGGCTCCGCCGACCGCAGGAGGTGATCGCTGTGCGAGATAGCGATCCTCCCAGTCGTGGCCGGGCCCACCGTCAGCCCCGCTGAGCCACCGCTCGGTCGACGCGGCTGACCCGCTTCCCGCCCTCCGCACCGCATCCGCTCTCCGGCTGACACGCCGGGGCGTGGCCTGCCGCGCGGCGGAGCACCCGGTCACGACTTCGTGCGCGTACGTCCCGACCCCCCACGGCCCCGCACGGGCCGACCGTCGCCACGGAGCACACCCATGAGCCGTTACGTCGCCCCGCTGGGCTTCACCCTCGCCGCCGTCTGGGTGGCGGTCCTGTTCGTGCTGGCCGGCGGCGGTCACTGACCACCGCCGGCCGGTTCCGGCTCAGACCAGCCGGGACGTCCAGAGCAGACTCAGCGCGCCCGCGCACAGCGCCAGCAGCAGCGCGATCCCCGCGTACCACTGGGTGATCTCACGCGGCTCGGTGCGGTAGCCGATCGAGCTGCCCATGTCCTGGTAGACCTGCTTCAGCTCGCTGGCCGACGCGGCCTCGTAGAAGAAGCCCTGGGTGGTCTCCGCGAGCTGGGACAGCGCGGTGCGGTCCACCGGCACCCGCTGGAGCTGCCCGCCGATGTCCACCTGCCCCGAGTCGGTGCCGAACGCGATGGTGGACACCGGCACGTTCGCCGCCTGCGCCGCCGCGGCTGCCTCCTCCACCGAGCGGCCCGACGTGCGGTAGCCGTCGGACAGCAGCACGATCCGGGCCGGCGGGATACCGGCAGCACCGTCGGCCGGCACCGAGCGGATCGCCTCCAGGCAGGTGAAGACCGCCTCGCCGGTGGCGGTCGCCTCGGCCAGCACCAGACCGTCGATCGCTGTGGTGACGGCGGCCCGGTCCTTGGTCGGCGACACCAGCACGTTCGCCGCCTTGGCGAACGAGACGAGCCCCAGGTTGTAGCTCTCCGGCAGCTCGCCGACGAACTGCTTGGCCGCCTCCTGCGCCGCCTCCAGGCGGTTCGGTGACACGTCGTCGGCCTGCATCGACAACGACACGTCGATGGCGAGCATCACGGTGGCCCGTTCCAGCGGCTCCCGGGTGTCGATCGCCGGCCGGGCCAGCCCGGTCGCCAGCACCAGCAGGCAGAGCAGGAACGCGGTGGCCGCGATGTGCCGCCGCCAGCCCAGTCCCTTCGGCGCGACGGTACGCAGCAGGTCGACGTTCGTGAACCGCAGCGCGTACTGCCGGCGGTGCAGTTGCCGCCAGACGTACGCGGCGGCGAGAGCGAGCACCGGCAGCACGGCGAGCAGCCACCACGGTTGCAGAAAACGGATCATCGAGTCGTCCCTCTGGTGCGGGCGTGCCGCTGCGCGGCGACGAAACGCACCATGTCCAGCAGCCAGTCTCGGTCGGTACGCAGGCGCAGGTGGGCCGCGCCCGCGGCGCGCAGCTCGGCGGCGATCGCACCACGCTGGGCGGCCGCCGCCTCGGCGTACCGGCGGCGCAGGCCCGGGTCGGCGGTCTGCACCTCGTGCAGTTCACCGCTCTCCGGGTCGACCACCGGCAGCACCCCCACGTCGGGCAGTTCCAGTTCCCGCGGATCGACCACCTCGACGGCCAGCACGTCGTGGCGGACCCGCAGCTTACGCAGCGGCCGGCCCCACTGCTGCGGCGGCGCGAGGAAGTCGGAGATCACCACCGCCACGCCGCGCCGCCGGGGCGGCCGGTTGAGCATGTCGACGAGCGCGCCGAGGTCGCTGCGGCCGGGCCGGATCTCGGCGCCGGCGACCGCCCGCAGCAGCCCCTGGGCCTCCTTGCGGCCGGAGCGGGCGGGCAGCCGCAGCATCGTCCCCGGCCCGCCGGTGCCGACGACCGCGCCGATCCGGTTGCCGCCCCGCACGGTCAGGTGGGCCAGCGCGGCGACCGCGGCGACCGCCACGTCCCGCTTGAGCCACCGTCCGGAGCCGAAGTCCAGGCTGGCCGACATGTCGACGGCCAGCCAGGTCTCCAGTTCGCGGTCGGCCACGGTACGCCGCACGTGCGGCATCGTGGTGCGGGCGGTGACCGGCCAGTCCATCCGGCGTACGTCGTCGCCGGGCCGGTACTCCCGGGACTCCCCCGCCTCGCTGCCCGGTCCGGGCAGCAGCCCGGCGTAGTCGCCCTGCAGCAGCCCGTCCAGCTTGCGGGTGACCATGAGCTGGAGCCGGGCCAGCACCGCCCCCGAGCGGTCGCCGGCGGCGCTGAGCGGGGCGGGCGGGATCACGGCCGCTGCCCGGGCCATCCGTTGTGCGGGACCGCCGGGGGTGGGGTGGCCTGCTGGCGGGGCGCGACGGCGGGCAGCGGGATGGTCGACATCACCCGGTGCACGATGTGGTCGGCCGGTACGTCGTCGGCGAGCGCGTCGTAGCTGAGCACCAGCCGGTGGCGCAGGATGTCCGGCGCGATGTCCTGCACGTCCTGCGGCAGCGCGTAGTCCCGGCCGCGTAGCAGCGCCAGCGCGCGGGTGGCCCGGACCAGGCCGAGCGACGCGCGCGGGCTGGCCCCGTACTGGATGAGCTGGGCGACGTCGGGCATGCCGTGCTCGGCCGGCGCCCGGGTGGCGAGCACCAGCCGGACCGCGTAGTCGACGAGCGCGTTGTGCACGAACACCTGGTCGGCCTTGTGCTGGAGGGCGACCAGGTCCGGGGTGTCGAACACCCGGGCCGGCTCGGGCGGGGCCACACCCATCCGGTAGACGATCTCGCGCTCCTCGGCGTCGGTCGGGTAGCCCACGACGATCTTCATGAGGAACCGGTCCCGCTGCGCCTCCGGCAGCGGGTAGACGCCCTCCTGCTCGATCGGGTTCTGGGTCGCCATGACCAGGAACGGGTCCGGTACCCGGTGACTCTCGCCGCCGATGGAGACCTGCCGCTCGCTCATCACCTCCAGCAGCGCCGACTGCACCTTGGCCGGCGCGCGGTTGATCTCGTCGGCGAGCAGGAAGTTGACGAAGACCGGGCCCAGCTCGACGTCGAACTTCTCGCTGGACTGCCGGTAGATCCGGGTGCCCATGATGTCTGCGGGCACCAGGTCGGGGGTGAACTGGACCCGGGCGAACGAGCCGCCGACGACGCGGGCCAGGGTCTCCACGGCCAGCGTCTTGGCCACGCCCGGGACGCCCTCCAGCAGGCAGTGACCGCGCGCCAGCAGCGCGACGAACATCCGCTCGACCATCCGGTCCTGGCCGACGATCACCCGCTTGGTCTCGAACAGCGCCCGCTCCAGCAGCGTGGCGTCCTGTGCCGGGGTGGTGCCCACCGGGGGCGGTGCGTCCGGCGCCACCTCGGTCGGGTTCGGCACGTCGGGTGTGGTCGGCTGGGCCACCGGTCCTCCACAGCAGGGTCGTCGTCGCGGCGTGGTGCGTATCAAGACTGTCATGCCTTGCTGAGAGCCGAGGGTGGGAGAGGCACGATTTTCGCCGCGCCGTCCGGCCACGCCGTTCCGCCGCGCAGGAAACGCTGAACACGGGTGGACAACAAGGGGTACGCGGTGTGTACGATTCACCCCGTCGCCGGGCGGCTCCCCCCGTGGCCGCCCGGCGCTAAAACTCCCGGCGTGCGGCCTCTAGACTCGCCCCGGTGACGACTCCCACCACCCCGGACGAGACGCTGATCTGCTCGGCGCGGGGGTGTCGCGCACCCGCCGCGTACCAGCTCCGCTGGCACAATCCCCGCCTGCACGCGCCCGACCGGCGCAAGACCTGGCTGGCCTGCCCGGACCACCGCGGCTCGCTCGGTGACTTCCTCGACGCACGCGGCTTCCTCCGCGAGGTGGTCCCGCTTCCCTGATCGCCTACGCTCGAAGCGTGAGCGAGCAGACGAACCGAGCCCGTACCGGCGGCGAGCACGGCGGGTCCTCCCGGTGAGCGGTGACGGCCCCGCCGGCCTCCCGCCCGCCTCGCGCAGCGCGTTGGAGCCCTGGCCCGACACGGTCCGCTGGCAGCCGATCTCCCGTGACCTGATCTGGGTGGAGCTGATCCGGCTCGGCATCGGGCTGGCGGTGGCGCTCGTGGTGCTCGGCGTGGCCTGGGCGCTGGCCGGGCACTGGCTGCTCGGCGCCGCCGTGGGCGGGGCGCTGCTGCTGGGCGTCTGGCGGGCGATCACCATCGTGCGGGCGGTCCGCGCCTGGGGGTACGCCGAGCGCGACGACGACCTGCTCGTGCGGCACGGCCTGCTGGTGCGGCGGCTGTCCATCGTGCCGTACTCGCGGATGCAGTTCGTCGACGTGAGCGCGGGTCCGCTGGAGCGCGCCTTCGACCTCGCGACCGTGCAGCTGCACACGGCGGCCGCCGCGAGTGACGCCCGTGTGCCGGGGCTGCGTCCGGCCGAGGCGTCCCGGCTGCGCGACCGGCTGACCGCGCTGGGCGAGGACCGGGCGGAGGGCCTGTGAGCGATCGGAGCGACTCCGGCGCCCCGCCGCCCTCCGAGGACCGGCCCGGCCCGGCGCAGTCTCCTGCTCCGGAACAGTCACCGGTTCAGGGGCAGCCCGGACCGGGACAGCCCGGACCGGGGCAGCCGGCGAACGGGCATCCGTGGCCGCCGGCGCCGGGTTACGGCCCGCCCGCCGCGCCGCCCGTCCCCGGCCCGCTCGGATACGTGCCGGCACCCGGATACGGGCCGCCGCCCGGCCCCGACGCGGCGCCCGGGCCGTGGCCCGCGCCGCTGCCGCCGTACCCGGGTCCGTGGGGTCCGGCGGCCGGGCCACCCCCCGGTGGTGCGGAACCCCGGCAGCGGCTGCATCCGCTCAGCCCGGCGCTGCACGGCGCGAAGTCGCTGGTCGTGGTGATCGCCGGGCTCTCCTGGTCGACGCTGTCGCGGGTCGGGTTCGGCTGGTTCGCGGTGCTGGTCACGGTCTTCGTGCTCGGCGCCACCGTGCTGTCGGTGGTGAGCTGGTGGAACACCGGCTACCACCTGGTGGGCCGCGAGCTGCGCGTGTACGAGGGCCTGCTGTGGCGGCGCACCCGGGCCATCCCGCTGGAGCGGTTGCAGGCGGTGGAGGTGGTCCGGCCCCTGCTGGCCCAGCTCACCGGCCTGGCCGAGCTGCGGCTGGAGGTGGTCGGCGGGGGCAAGACCGAGGCGCCGCTGGCCTACCTCAGCGTGGCCGAGGCCACCGCGCTGCGGCAGCGGCTGCTCGCGGTCGCCGGTCGTTGCGCCCCGGGGCCGGCTCCGTCGGCCGAGCCCGGCGCGCCGGCCGCGCCCGTGCCGGAAGGTCGCCGGGTGCACGCCGTGCGCAACCAGGACCTGCTGGTCAGCCAGTTGCTCACGCCGCAGGCGTTCCTGCTGCCGGTCGGCCTGGTGTTCGTCGGCGCACAGTTCCTGTCCGAGGGCTCGTGGTCGTTCATCGCGGTGGCCAGCACGCTCACCGCGATGGCCGGCGTGGTTCTGCAACCGATCCGTCGCGTGCTCGACGACTGGAGCTTCCGGCTCGACCGGGACGACGGCACGCTGCGCGTGCACAACGGGCTGCTGGAGACGCGGATGCAGACCGTGCCGCTGCACCGGGTGCAGACCGTACGGGCGACCTGGCCGCTGCTGTGGCGGATGAAGGGGTGGCTGCGGCTGCGGCTGGAGGTTGCCGGCTACTCGGCCGGTGAGGTCGAGGACCGCAACCGCCCGGACCGGCTGCTACCGGTCGGCGACGCGGAGACCGGCGTGCTGGTCGTGGCGGAGGTGCTGCCCGGCGTACGGCTGGACGCGCTGCCCGCCACTGCGCCCCCGTCCCGGGCCCGGTGGCTGCGCCCGCTGAGCCGCAAGGTCGTCGGTGCCGGTCTCGACGAGCAGGTCTTCGTGGCCCGGTCCGGGCTGCTGACCAGGCAGGTGACGCTGGTGCCGTACGCCCGGATCCAGAGCGTGCGCGTCACCCGCGGTCCGGTGCAACGACTGCTGCGGCTGGCCACCGTGCACGCGGACACCGCCGGTGGGGCCGGGGCGGCGGCCGTCCACCGGGACCTGGCCGACGCGTGGGAGCTGGCCGCGGAGCTGACCGAGCGGTCGCGGGCCGCACGCCGGACCGACGACGACAGCTGACCGCCGGACCGAACCGGGGCAGGTCGGGCCAGGCCGGAACACGGCCGTGGTGACGGTGACGGCACGGTCCGCCGGGAATCGGTGGACCGTGCCGGGTGCTACCGGCGCTCGGCGGGCACCGCCTCCCGGTCGCCGGCCGCCCGGTCCGGGGTGTCGCCGGCGGTGTCGCCGTCGGCGGGCGGGGCGCCGGCCGCGACGGCGGGCTCGCCGGGCCGCCGGGCCTGCCGCGCCGCCCACCAGCGCTCGGCCAGGCCGACCACCAGGAACGTCATGCCCACGTACGCCCAGCCGACCAGCACGTCGATCAGGTAGTGCTCGCCGCTGTACATCAGCGTGAACGTCATGGCCAGCGGATACGAGAGCATCAGCGGCCACCAGCGCTTACGTGCCGACCGCATGAAGAACAGCACCACGAACAGCGCGAACGCGGTGTGCAGCGACGGCATCGCGGCCACCGGGTTGGAGGCGATCTGCCCGGCGTTGAGCAGGTTGCCCGCGCCGTGCATGCCGACTTCCTTCCAGCCCCGGGTGGAGATCCGCGCGACCTCGGTCAGCAGGCCGTTCTGCGCCGCCCACCACGGCGGCGCGGCCGGGTAGGCGAAGTAGGTGACCAGTCCGGCCGCGCACAGGAAGCCCCAGCGGGCCATGTACGCGATCCAGCGCCGGCGGTTACGCATCCACAGCACGGCCGCGGCGGCGAACGTCGCCACGAAGTGCGAGAAGTAGATCCAGCTCACCAGCACGTCCCACCAGCGCACCTCGGCCGGGTCGTACAGGCGCTCCTGGAGCCAGATCGTCGGCACCTCGCCGCCGGTGAGCCAGCCGGTGAGGAAGCGGTCGGCGACGATCAGTTCCATCGCGTGCGGGGTGGCGCCGTTGTCGGCGAACCCCCGGGACAGGTTGTACGCGGCGAGCAGCAGCACCACCGGGATCCAGTCCCGGGCGAACCGCAGGTGGCTGCGCCACGGGCGGGCCGAGTTCCACGCGATCGTGCCGGCCCAGATCCACAGGAACGCGTACGCCGGGTCGGTGGGCAGCCCGATGGCGAGCCACGCGACGACGAACGCGACACCCCACACGGTCATCGCGATCACACGGCGGCGCCCGCCGTCGGGCGACTCGGTGGTCGCGGCGGGGGCGGGGGTCGGAGATTGTGTCTGCTCGGCCATCGCGGACAAGGTTAACGGCGGGCAACCAGCGGGCATGCGGGCGGGCGGTGGCGGCCCGGACGCCGGACGGCCGCGGGCCGGCTGCACTAGGCTCGGCCGCATGCAGGAGCAGCCGGAGCCGCCCTTCGCGCCGGGCCTGACCGCCCGGGTCGAGCTGACAGTGACCGACGCCGACACCGCGCAGGCGGTCGGCTCCGGGGACGTGCCGGTGCTCGGCACCCCCCGGGTGCTGGCGCTGGCCGAGGCGGCGACGGTGGCCGCCACCGCGACCCGGATGCCGTCCGGGTCCACCACCGTCGGCGTGCGGGTCGAGCTTGAGCACCGCGCGGCCACCCCGGTGGGGCGTACCGTGACGGCCCACGCCGAGCTGGTGAAGGTCGACGGGAAGCGGCTCGTCTTCGACGTCACAGTCACCGACGGCCCCACCGTTGCGGCGCAGGGTCGCGTCGAACGGGCGCTGGTCGACCGGCAGCGCTTCGTCGAGCGGGCCGTGCGCCAGTCATGACCGCCGGGTTCGCGGAGGTCGCCGCCGGGGTGCACGTACGACGCGAGCCGGTGCTCGCGGTGAACGTCGTGCTGGTGGTCGGTGACGGCGCGGCGCTGCTCGTCGACACCCTCTCCACCGCCGGTCAGGCCCGGGAGCTGGCGGAGGCGGCGCGGGCGGTCACGCCGTACCCGTGGACGATCGTGAACACGCACCACCACTTCGACCACTGCTTCGGCAACGCCACGCTGGCCGGGCCGGAGACCGCGATCTACGCGCAGGCCCAGGCCGCGGCGGCGCTGCGGGACCGGTCCGACGCGGTACGCCGGGCCGCGTACGAGGAGATGCGCGCCGGGCATCCGGCGCTGGCCGAGGAGCTGGCGCGCACCGAGCTGCGGGCGCCGACGCACGAGGTACGCGAGGAGACGGTGCTCGACGTGGGCGGCCGGCGGGTGGTGCTGCGCCATCCCGGGCACGGGCACACCGACAGCGACCTGGTGGTGCACGTGCCGGACGCGGACGTGGTGGTCGCGGGTGACCTGGTGGAGCAGAGCGGGCCACCGGCGTTCGAGGAGTCGTACCCCCTGCGGTGGCCGGACGCGCTGGCCGACCTGCTGCGGATGACCACGCCCGCGACGGTGGTGGTGCCCGGTCACGGCGAGCCGGTCGGTGTGGACTTCGTCCGCGAACAGCACGCGCAGCTCGCGCGGCAGGCGTGGCTGATCCGCGCCGGGCACACCGGCAGCGCACCGCCGGAGCGGGTGGCGGCCGAGTCGCCGTTCGGCGCCCGGCCGGGCCTGATCGCCGCCCGCCGCGGCTACGCGGAGCTGGACGGAACGGCCTGACCGGCGGCCGGGCTCAGCCGGGGTCGGCCAGGATCTCGCGGAGGCGGTTGCGGCACTCGGCGACGAACGCCGGGAACGTGTCCCAGTAGTACGAGACGCCGCTGGCCGCCACGCCGAGCGCCCAGGCACGGGCCCGCGCCCAGGTCACGTCGTTCACACCGAGCGCCTCCCGGTAGGCGTGCCGGGCCTGCGGCGGGAGGTCCCAGATCGGCGCGTGTTCGGCGTCGGGGTGGCCGACGGTCAGGCCGCCGAAGTCGATGACCGCGCACAGCCGACCCTCGTGCACGAGCAGGTTGGTGGGCTTGAGGTCGCCGTGCAGCCAGACGTGCGGGCCCGCGGGTTCGGGCAGGGTGAGGGCGTCCCGCCAGAGCCGGACCAGGGTGTCGACGTCCGTCTCGTCGCCGATGTGCCTCCGGCAGTCCTCCAGCGCCGCCGAGATCCAGGTGTCGCAGGGGTGGAGGCTGCCACCGCGGTACCCGTTCAGCGCGCCCGCGCGGGTCGCACCGAGCAGGTCGGCCGCGTGCAGGCGCCGGACGAACACGGCCAGGTCGGCGCCGAGGGCGGCCCAGTCCGCGACCGTGCCGGGCCGTACCTCGTCGCCCGGTATCCACCGCTGCACCGACCACGGCAGCGGGAAGGCGTCGGCCGGGACGCCGGCGTACACCGGTTCGGGCACCCGGTACGGCAGCAGCGGCGCGAGCCGGGGCAGCCACTGCTGTTCCTTGCGCAGGGCACCGGCCTTCTCCGCGGTGCGGGGCAGCCGGACGAGCAGGTCGTCGCCGAGCCGGTACATCGTGTTGTCGGTCCCGGCGCCGGCCGGCGTCAGCGGCAGCGCGGCCCACTCGGGGCGCTGGCCGGTCAGCAACGCCCGGACGATCTCCTCGTCCACGGGTACCTCGTCCTGGTGCAACGCCATCCGGTGATCATGCGGGGCGGGACGCCGCGGCGGCCACCGGGTTTCCGGCGGGCCGCCCGGGCGGTTCCGGCCGGGCGGCCCGCAGGGCGCCGAGCAGCGCGTCGAGGTGCGGGGCGGCGGCCAGGATCGCCGCCCGTGCGGCCGGGTCCAGCTCGGTCAGTGCCTCGTCGAGCAGCGCGGCACGGTTGGTCTCGTAGTCGGCCATCCGCGCCCGGGCGGCGTCGGTCACGCGCAGCCGCAGCACGCGGCGGTCGCCGGGGTCGCGGTCCCGGGCCAGGAGCCCGGCGTCGGTGAGGTCGCGGACCAGTGTGCTCACCGTGTTGGGGGCGGTGCAGAGGCGCCGGGCCACCTCCTTGCCGCTGATCCCCGGTGTCTCCCGCACCAGCAGGAGCACCTCCACCTGCGCCTCGGGCAGCGGGTCTCGTCCGACGCGCGCACCGGTCCGGCGGCGCAGGAGGCGGTGCAGCTCCCCCACGACCGCTCCGACGCGCGCGACCTGCTCGTTCGTCGCCACGGGGCCACCCGCCTCACATCGCAACAGTTCTGACTACAGATGTAAGGTACCCGGACGCACCGGATCCAGGGGGTACCCACTCGTGAGCAACGCCGCGCCGACCGCCGCGCGCCCGGCCGCCGACCGCGCCACCGCGTCCACCGGCGGCGTGACACTGCTGGTGCTACTCGGCACGCTCACCGCGATCGGCCCGCTGTCGCTGGACATGTACCTGCCCGCGTTCCCGGCCATGACCCGCGACCTCGGCGCCGACCAGGCCGGCATCCAGCTCTCGCTGACCACCTGCCTGATCGGACTCGCCCTGGGTCAGCTCGTCACCGGTCCGCTCAGCGACCGCTGGGGGCGCCGCCGTCCGGCGCTGGTCGGCGTGGTCGCGTACACGGTGCTGGCGCTGGCGTGCGCCGCGGCGCCGAACGCCCCGCTGCTGGCCGCCGTGCGGTTCGCCCAGGGCGTCGCCGGCGGCATGGGCGTGGTGGTCGCCCGCGCGGTGGTCCGCGACCTCTACTCCGGACGGGACGCCGCGAAGTACTTCTCCCGGCTCACCCTGGTCTTCGGGGTGGCGCCGGTGGCGGCGCCGAGCGTGGGCAGCCTGGTGCTCCGGTTCGGCTCGTGGCGGGCCGTCTTCGTGACGCTCGCCGTCATCGGGGTGGTGCTCGCCGTCGCGGTCGCGCTGCGCCTGCCGGAGACCCTGCCGCCGCAGCGCCGCAGCACCGGCGGCCTGGGCGCCACCGTCCGGACCATGCGGTCGCTGCTCGCCGACCGGGTCTACCTCGGGTACGCGCTGACGCAGGGCTTCGCGTTCGCCGGACTGTTCGCGTACATCTCCGGGTCGTCGTTCGTGTTCCAGGACGTCTTCGGCGTCTCCGCGGCGGTGTTCAGCGTCATCTTCGGCGTCAACGCGCTCGCCCTGGTCGCGGTCGGGCAGGCCAACGCCCGGCTGCTCGACCGGTCCACGCCACGCCGGCTGCTGGTCACCACACTCGTGGCCGGCCTGGTCACGGCGGTCGGCGTGCTGACCGGCGCGCTGGCCGGCAGCCTGGCCGTGACGGCGGTGGCGCTGTTCGCCTTCGTCGGCTCGCTCGGCATGGTGATGCCCAACAGCACCGCGCTGGCGCTGGACGCGCACGCCCGGCACGCGGGCACCGCCGCCGCGCTGATGGGCGGCCTCCAGTCGGTGGTCGGCGCGCTGGCCGCGCCGCTGGTCGGGCTCGGCGGGGAGGGCAGCGCGCTGCCGATGGCGGTGGTCCTGGCCGGCGCCGCCTTCCTGTCGCTGACCGCCGTCCTGACGCTGGCCCGCCCGCGCGCGTGAGCCCGCCCGCGCGTATGAGCCCGCCCGCCCGCGTCAGGGCCGGGTGTTATAAAGGGGCCCCTGCTCTACCGGAGGCGTTAAGAAGGGGCCCTTCCTTCCCCGCGAAGCGGGTTTCGACAGCGGTGCGGGTGGGCATGGCGGTGGCGCCGCCCGGTGACTCGCACACCACCGCCGCCACCCGCAGCGCGAACGCGACCCGCTCCTGCCAGCCGGCCGGGTCGGTGGGCTCACCGGCGGCCAGCAGCTCGGCGATCAGCGCGCCCATGACCGAGTCGCCCGCGCCAGTGGCGTCCACCGCGTCCACCTTGGGCGCGGGTACGCGTACCACGTCGTCGGCGGCGGCGACCAGGGCACCGTCCGCGCCGAGCGTGACCACGACGGTGCTCGCGCCCAGCTCCCGCAGGTACGCGGCGACGCCCTCGACCGGCTCGTCCGGGTAGAGCAGCCGCGCGTCGGCGGCGCTGAGCTTGACCAGGTGCGCGGCGGCGGCGAACTCGGCGACCACCGCCCGCAGCCCGTCCAGCGCGCCCGGCGCGGTGAGCAGGCGGGGCCGCACGTTCGGGTCGAACACCCGCAGCGCGCCCGCGATCGACCAGGCGCGGCGGGCGGCGGCCAGCACCGGCGGGTCGAGCAGCACTATCGACCCGCAGTAGAGCACGTCAGCGCCCTCGACAAGCGCCACGTCCAGATCGTCCGGGCCGAGCAGCGCGTACGAGCGGGGCTCGCCGTAGAAGCGGAAGTCCGGCTCCGGGCCGGCGAACGTCGCCACGGCGAGCGCTGTGGGCGCCGGCACCGTCACCGTCCCGCTGACGTCCACACCCGCGCCGGTGAGGAACGCGCGGATCCGTCCGGCCAGCGCGTCGTCGCCGAGCGACCCGACGAACCGCGCGTCCCCGCCGAGCCGGGCGGTCGCCACCGCCACGTTGAGCGGGCCGCCGCCGATCGCCTGCCGGTAGACGGGTTCCCCGTCGTGCTCGGCGTCGAGCAGGTCCACCAGTGCCTCGCCGAGCACCACCGCGTAACCCATCCTGGCTCCCCTCGTCGTCCTCCCTCGATCCTGGCGCATGCCGGGTGGCGGCGCGCCTCGACCCAGACATCGAGCAGCACCTATTGCGACGGGCGGCCGGACGTGGTGGGATGGCGGTGCCGGGTGACGACGCGGGGGCTGCCGCGTCGCCGGCCGCCGGGTCGAGCCGACGCGAGGGCATCCACGGTCCGTGGCAACGGACCGCAGGCGGTGCGCGCCCGCCGACGGCCCCGGCCGCACGCCGACCGGGCGCGGGCACCGCGATCGTCGCATCCGCTCGTCGAAGCGGGGCGGGCCGGACCGGCCACGCTCCGCGAGTCAGGAGATCCCGTGCACCGAACCCGTACGGCCGCGTTGCTCACCGCGGCCGCCACCCTGGCCCTGGGCGCGTTCGCCCTGGCCACCAACTCCGGACCGGCGGCCGCGCACGGCGCGGCCATGACGCCGGGCGCCCGCACCTACCTGTGCTGGAAGGACGGCCTCACCGGAACCGGTGAGATCCGGCCGAACAACCCCGCCTGCTCGTCGGCGGTGGCCACGAGCGGGGCGAACTCGCTGTACAACTGGTTCAGCGTGTTGCGCTCCGACGCCGGCGGGCGGACCGTCGGGTTCATCCCCGACGGCAAGCTGTGCAGCGGCGGCAACCCCGGCTTCAGCGGGTACGACGCGGCGCGCAACGACTGGCCAGTCACCCACCTGACCGCGGGCCGGTCGATCGAGTTCCGGTACAGCAACTGGGCCCACCACCCGGGCACGTTCTACTTCTACGTGACCAAGAACAGCTGGAGCCCGAACCGGCCGCTGGCCTGGAGCGACCTGGAGGAGCAGCCGTTCCTGCAGGTGACCAACCCGCCGCAGCGCGGCGCTGTGGGTACCAACAACGGCCACTACTACTTCAGCGGCAACCTGCCGTCGAACAAGAGCGGCCGGCACATCATCTACTCGCGCTGGGTCCGTTCGGACAGCCAGGAGAACTTCTTCGGCTGCTCCGACGTGACGTTCGACGGCGGCAACGGCGAGGTGACCGGGATCGGCTCGGGCGGCAGCCCCGGCCCGACCACCCCGGCGCCGACCACGCCCGCGCCGACCACCCCGGCACCGACCACGCCCGCGCCGACGACCAGCCCGACCATGCCGCCGCCGGGCAGCGGCGCCTGCATGGCGGTGTACAAGGTGGTCAGCGCCTGGCAGGGCGGCTTCCAGGGCGAGGTCGAGATCATGAACCACAGCACCCGGACGTACTCCGGGTGGACGGCGAACTGGACCTGGCCCAGCGGCCAGACCATCAACCAGGTGTGGAACGGCACGTTGAGCGGCAGCGGGGCGTCGGTGAGCGTCTCCAACGCCGCCTACAACGGCAGCGTCCCACCCGAGGGTCGGACCACGTTCGGCTTCACCGCGAACTTCTCCGGAACCAACTCCCTGCCCACTGTCACCTGCACCGGCAGGTGACCCCGCAGTGAGGAGGGCCCCCGGGGGATGCCCCCCCGGGGGCCCTCACCCGTCACGTCCGGCTCAGCGGACCATGCTCCCGACGACCGGCTTGGTGAGCAGCGCGGACTGGTTGCGCTGGATGCCCGGGTCGAGCGTCTTGGCCACGAAGATGGCGTGCCAGATGCAGAAGATCAGCACGGTCCACACCTTGCGGGAGTGGTCGGCCTCCTCCCGCTTGTGCTCGTCCAGCAGGCGCATCGCGTACGACAGGTCGATCAGGTCACCGGCGCCCGAGGTGGCCAGCACGTGCCGCGCCCACTCGTACATCTCGCCGCGCAGCCAGACCCGGGTCGGGGTCGGGAAGCCCAGCTTCTTGCGGTTGACGATGGCCGGCGGTACGACACCCTGGAGGGCCTGGCGCATCGCGTACTTGGTGGCCTCCGAGCGGGGCGGCAGCTTCAGGTCGACCGGGATGCCGGCGGCGACGTTGAACACCTCCCGGTCCAGGAACGGCACCCGCACCTCCAGCGAGTGCGCCATCGAGATCCGGTCGGCCTTCACCAGGATGTCACCGCGCAGCCAGGTGTAGAGGTCGACGTACTGCATCTTGGTGACGTCGTCCAGTTCGGTGCACTCGGCGTAGATCGGGGCGGTCACGTCGGTGTAGCGCACCGAGGGGTCGTAGCGGCGCAGCAGGTGCTGCTTCTCCTCCTCGGTGAACATCCGGGCGTTGCCGTAGTAGCGGTGCTCGATCGGGGTGGTGCCGCGCTCCAGGAAACTCTTGCCCTTGACGCCCTGCGGGATGGCCTTTGACACCGCGCGCAGGCCCTTCTGCACGCCGTCGGGCAGGCTGTTGACCGCGTTGAGCGACAGCGGCTCCCGGTAGATCGTGTAGCCGCCGAAGAACTCGTCCGCGCCCTCGCCGGAGAGCACCACGGTGACGTGCTCGGCGGCCTTCTTCGCCACGAAGTAGAGCGGCACCAGGGCCGGGTCGGCGACCGGGTCGTCCAGATGCCAGACGATCTTCGGCAGCGCGTCGATCATGTCCTGCGGCCCGATCTTGGTCGGGATGGTGGTCACGTCGAGGTGCCGGGCCGAGTCCTGGGCCACGTCGATCTCGGAGTAGCCGGGCACGTCGTAGCCGACGGTGAAGGTGAGGATGTTCGGGTTGAACTCGCGGGCCAGCGCCACCACCGCGGTGGAGTCGATGCCGCTGGACAGGAACGAGCCGACCGGCACGTCCGAGCGCATGTGCATCCGGACGCTCTCGCGCAGCGTCTCCCGGATGTCGTGGTAGAGCCGCTGCTCGTCGGAGACCGGGGCCGGGCGGAACACCGGGCGGTACCAGCGGCGCACCTCGATCCGGCCGCCCGGGGTCCAGGTCAGGTACTCCCCCGAGCCGATCCGGCTGATCCCCTTGTGCAGCGTGCCCGGCTCCGGCACGTACTGCAGCGTCAGGTAGTGGCTCAGGTTGGCGGTGTCGATGCCCGCGTCACCCTGGTACGCCGAGTAGGCGAACGGCAGCAGCGCCTTCTTCTCCGAGGCGAGGTAGAGGCCGTCCTGGGTCTCCAGGTAGTGCAGCGGCTTGATGCCGAAGTAGTCCCGCGCGCCGAAGGCCCGCCGCTCCTGGCGGTCCCAGATCACGAACGCGAACATGCCCCGCAACTTGGTGAGCACCTGCTCACCCCAGTAGTGGTAGCCGGCGACGATCACCTCGCCGTCGCCGTTGGTGGCGAACTGGGCCCCGTGGTCGCGGATCAGCTCCTCGCGCAGCTCGATGTAGTTGTAGATCTCGCCGTTGAAGGTGAGCAGGTAACGCCCGCCCGCGTACGGCAGGGGCTCGTGGCTCAGCGCCACGTCGATGATCGCCAGGCGCTTGTGCGCGAACACGCCGTCCGCGTACCGGCCGGAGGCGTCGCCGACCACCTCGACCCCTGTCTCGTCCGGGCCACGGTGGTGCAGGCACTCCAGTGCGCCGGCGATGTTGTCGCGGTGGGCGGCGGCGTCGCCGCGCGCGCTGAAGAAGGCCAGGAGTCCGCACATGGCCGCCATCTTTCCACGCGCCGGAAGCCGCCGTCGCGGCACCGCAGGCACCTCCCGCTGTCGTGCGCGCGGTACCGTCGGGACCAGCGACGAGGCTCAGGGAGGGGCGGATCATGGCCGAGGAGCGGACCCGGCAGGGCAAGGCGGCGGATGGCACGGAGTCGCACGACCCGGATTTCCCGGAGGCGTTCCTGTCCTTCATGCGGCAGGGCTGGCGGGACACCGAACTGCCGGTCACCCCGCGCCCGGAGGTGCCCAACCACGCCAAGCGGCGGGCCGCGCTGGCCGAGGCCTTCCCGGGCGAGACGCTGGTCATCCCCACGGGCAACGAGAAGGTACGCGCCAACGACACCGACCACCGGTTCCGGCCGGGCAGCGACTTCGCGTACCTGACCGGCGACCTGGAGCCGGACAGCGTCCTCGTGCTGCGGCCGGGCGGCGAGGCCACGCTGTTCATGCGGCCCCGGTCGTCCCGGGCGACCGACGAGTTCTTCCGCAGCCGCCACGGTGAGCTGTGGGTGGGCCGCCGGCCGACGCTGCGGGAGAAGTCCACCGAGCTGGGCCTCCCGACGGCCGACCTGAGCGAGCTGGACGCGGCGCTGGCCGAGCTGGCCCCGGGGCGTACCCGGGTGCTGCGCGGTTTCGACGCCCGGGTGGACGCGGCGGTGCGCCGGTACGACGGCGCGCGCACCGAGGGGCAGCCCGGCCGCGACCGGGAGCTGGCGATCGCGATCTCCGAGCTGAAGCTGGTCAAGGACGAGTGGGAGATCGCGCAGCTCCAGGAGGCGTGCGACGCCACGGTGCGCGGCTTCGAGGACGTGGCGCGGGCGCTGCCGGCCGACCGCGGGGTCTCCGAGCGACTGCTGGAGGGCGTGTTCGCGCTGCGCGCCCGGCACGACGGCAACGACGTCGGCTACGGCTCGATCATCGGGGCCGGCGAGCACGCCACGATCCTGCACTGGGTGCACAACCACGGCGCCACCCGTCCGGGTGAGCTGCTGCTGATGGACATGGGCGTGGAGAACCGCAACCTCTACACCGCCGACGTGACCCGGGTGTTCCCGGTCGACGGCCGGTTTACGCCGTTGCAGCGTCAGGTCTACGACGCGGTGTACGCCGCGCAGCAGGCCGGCATCGAGATGTGCCGGCCCGGCGTGGCGTTCCGGGACGTGCATCTGGCCTCGATGCGGGTGCTGGCCGAGGCGCTGAAGGATCTCGGGCTGCTGCCGGTGAGCGTGGACGAGGCGATGGACCCGGCCTCCACCGTCTACCGGCGGTGGACGCTGCACGGCACCAGCCACATGCTCGGCATCGACGTGCACGACTGCGCCAACGCGCGCAAGGAGTCCTACCGCGAGGGGCCGCTCGGCGAGGGGTACGTGCTCACCGTCGAGCCGGGGCTCTACTTCCAGCCGGAGGACGAGCTGGTTCCGGAGGAGCTGCGGGGCGTCGGCGTGCGGATCGAGGACGACATCCTGGTCACCGCCGGCAGCCCGGTGAACCTGTCGGCCGGCCTTCCACGCGCCTCTGCCGAGGTGGAGACCTGGCTGGCCGAGCAGCGTGAGGCGGGCCCCCGCCTGCCCGGCTGATCCCTGCGGCCGCGAACCCTTCGGGCCCCGTCACCGCGCCTGCACGGCGGGTGGTGGGGCCTGTCGCCGTCCGGGCCGTTGCCGTCCCGCTCACGTTGTTGGTCACCGACCGCCGTTCGTGGGAGGAATGCGGGCTTTTTTCGGATACGTCTTCCTCGCGAGGAAGCTTCTCATACGGTGCTGTTCAGAGGCTACAACCGGTTTGTAGCTGGTCGCCCGACCTGGGGCGAGGCGACCCGTTTGGGAAGAACCGAAAGGGCTCTCATGTCGAACGACGTAACGACACCCGACGGCGGCGCACCGATGGCGCCTCCGCCGCGGACGAACAGGCGGCGGGCGCTCTGGGTCGCCACCGGCGTGGCCGGGCTGACCGGCGTCGTCGGGCTGGCGGCGCTCGGCGGTCTCGCCGCCCGCGACGACAAGTCCGGCACCGAACCGGTGGCGGAGAACCACGCCGCCGCCCCGCAGAACGCCGGTGACGGCTCCCGCGCCGAGGACGGCAAGGGCGAGGACGGTTACGGCAAGGACGGCAAGGGCCGTGGCCAGGAAGGCCGCGACCGCGGCGAGTGGGGCCCGGACAAGGGCAGGGACGGCAAGGACGACCACGGCAAGACCCACGAGGTCCCCTGCGACGACGACGCCCTGCTCGACGCCCTCGAACTGGCCAACCGCGACCACGGCGGCACCCTGAAGCTCGCCGAGAACTGCACCTACGAACTCGGCGTCAAGGACCGCAAGTTCGGCTCCGCCCTGCCCGAGATCAAGCAGGACGTCACCATCAAGGGCAACCACTCCACCATCAAGCGCGACGCCGAAGACACCTTCCGCATCTTCCGCGTCGTCGACGGCGGCGACCTCACCCTCAAAGACCTCACCATCTCCGGTGGCAACGCCAACGAGTTCAAGTACGGCGGCCCCACCCCGGCACCCGGCAACGGCCAGCCGCCCGCCCCGGGCAACGGCACCGGCCAGCCGCCGGCCGCCGCCCCGGCTGTCGCGGCCCCGGCCGCGGCGACCACCGCCACCACGGCAGCTGCGGCCACACCGGTGGCCGACGGCATGAACGGCGGCAAGGACGACGACAAGCGGGCCGAAGGTGACGGCGGCGCGCTGCTCGTCGAGCGCGGCGGCAGCGCCTACCTGGACCACGTCAAGCTCGTCGACAACAGCGCCGAGGGCGACGGCGGCGCGATCGCCAACTACGGCCGCACCTGGCTCAAGGAGAGCAAGGTCGTCAGCAACCACGCCCAGGGCGACGGCGGCGGCGTCTACAACGAGGGCATCCTCAAGGTCGAGAAGACCCACGTCGACGACAACACCGCGGCCGGCAACGGCGGCGGCATCGCCAACGGCAGCGGCCTGTCCCGCGGGCACGGCCCGGCGCCCTCCGCCGCGCCGAAGGGGAACGACAAGAAGGGCAAGCACCACGACGCCGGCATCGTCGAGATCTACGGTTCCGACCACGGCAAGGACGGCGTGAAGTCCAGCCTGTCGGACAACCGCGCCGGCAAGAACGGCGGCGGTCTGTTCAGCAGCGGAGGCACCGTCACGGTCTCCTTCACCGCGATCACGGGCAACACCGCCGGCGAGAACGGTGGCGGCGTCTACGCCGAGAACACCGACCTCGACCTGGACAAGGTGTACGTCGCCAAGAACCACGCCGACGGCGACGGCGGCGGTGTCGTGGTCACCGGCGGCAAGCACTGGGGCTACCCGAGCAACAAGGAGCACGCCAGCGCCACGATCTCCGACAGCAAGATCGTCGACAACACCGCCAACCGCTTCGGCGGCGGCATCTACAACGGCGAGTGGCTCGTCAAGATCGAGGACGGCTTCGTCCCCCGCGAACGCGACGAGGACCACAACGCCACCCTCACCATCCGCGACACCCTGGTCAAGGGCAACACCGCCCTCAACGGCGGCGGCATCTTCAACAACAAGGCGAAGATCACCCTGACCAAGACCCACGTCACCAAGAACACCGCCACCGACTCCAGCAAGCTCCACCGGGTCGCCGGCGGCGTCCTCAACAACGAAGGACGCGTCAAGCTCGACGACAAGTCCCTCATCAGCAACAACGACCCCACCAACTGCGCCAACACCGTCGAGGACTGCTTCAACTGACCTGACGGGCCACCGGTACGCGACCGGCCCCCTGCCACGAGACGTGGCAGGGGGCCGGTCGGCTGTGCGGTCAGCTCTGGACGAACACCGCCACACTGCGCGCGGGCACGGTGAACGTGCCGGCGGCGCGGTCGAACGACGCGGTACGCAGCGCCGGGTCGGCCGAGTTCCGCAGCACCGGATGCAGTGCCACGTTCGCCCCGCGCAGCCCGGTGACTGTCTGCTTCGCCGTCTCCGGGGTGGCGTTGAAGACGACAGTCACCGACTTCCACTTCCCGTCCAGCCCTCGCGCGTCGAGGGTCATGGTGAGCACGCCCGGGGTCTCCTTCGTCCCGGACAGCGGGAACGCCACCCGCTTCTGCACCTGCTCGGCGGTGTCGAGCCCGAACACCGGCGAGGACCGCCGGACGCGCAGCAGCTCCGCGTACCGGGCGTCGGCCAGCTCGACCGCGGCGCAGTCCGGCACCAGCTCCGGGTCGGCCAGCAGCGGCTTCGCGTACTGCCACTTGTCCTTGTTGTCGGCCTCCGGCGGCAGGCCGGCGCCGAACCCGTTGCCCTGGGCGCAGTCCCAGCGGATCTGGTTGAACCAGTCACCGGAGTTGTACGAGTTGCGGTCCAGCGACTTCGAGCGCAGCCGCTCCGAGCCGGTGGTCACGAATCCGGCACCCTGCCCGAGCGCCGTGGTCGCCAGCGCGAGCACCTGCATCCGGGCCCGGTCCTGCGCCGAGGTCCCCTGCGGCAGCTTGTACGCCAGCGCGTCGTACAGGATCTCGTTGTCGTGCGCGTCGACGTAGGTGACCGCCTCGCCCGGTGCTGCCGTGTACCCGGCCGGGGCGCCGTTGTAGTCGACCTGCGCGCCGGTGACCCGCTTGCCGCTGGAGTCGGTGAACCGGTAGCCGCGCAGGTTCCCGGTCAGACCCACCTTGATCAGGTCGTGCTGGTGCAGCAGCCGGGCCCGCTGCTCGGCGGCCGAACCGTTCACCTCGTCGCCGTTGGGGTCGGTGTAGAGGCCGGAGGCGAAGCCCTGGACCCGCGGGTTGGCGTCGAACGGGCCGCCGCCGCGCACCGCGTCGCGGAGCCGGTCGTTGAACGTGCCGACGCCGGTGCCGGCCATGTTGGCCTGAGTGGCCTGCGTGAACCGGGCGTCGTCGGCGACCTCGCCGAAGTTCCAGCCCTCGCCGTACAGCAGGATCCTCCGGCCGTCCACGCCGTCGCGGGCGGGCGTGAGCTTGTCCAGCGCGGCCCGTACGGCCAGGATGTTCGCCTTCGGGTGGTGGCCCATCAGGTCGAACCGGAACCCGTCGACCTTGTACGCCTTGGCCCAGGTCACCAGCGAGTCCACCACGAGCTTGCCCATCATGGCGTGCTCCGGGGCGGTGTTGGCGCAGCAGGTGGAGTTGGCGACGGTTCCGTCCTCCAGCAGCCGGTGGTAGTAGCCCGGCACCACCTGGTCGAGCACCGACTTCGCGTCGGCGCCGGCGGCCGAGGTGTGGTTGTAGACCACGTCCATGACCACCCGCAGGCCGGCCTTGTTCACGCCGGCGACCATCCGGCGGAACTCGGTGGTGCGCTTCGCGCCGTTCGGGTCGACGGCGTACCCACCCTCGGGCACCGTGTAGTGCAGCGGGTCGTACCCCCAGTTGTAGCCGTCGGTGCCGGCCACCGCCGCGACGCACCTCTGCTGCTCGTCGGAGTCCGGCGGCAGCGCGGCCAGGTCGCAGTCCGGCCGCGCCTGGTCGGCCCGCTTCTCCGGAATGGTGGCGAAGTCGAAGGCCGGCAGCAGGTGCAGGTGGTTGACCCCGGCGTCGCCGAGCGCCCGCAGGTGCTTCATGCCCGCCGTGCCCGGGTCGGTGAACGCCAGGTAGGTGCCGCGCCGTTCGGCGGGGACCGTGGTGTCGGCGATGGAGAAGTCCCGCACCGACAGCTCGGAGATCTGGACCTTCGAGGCCGGCGGCGCGGCCGGTTTGCGCAGGTTCGCCCAGCCGGCCGGCGCGAGCGACGGGTCGGCCAGGTCGACGATCTGGCTGTGCGTGGAGTTCGGCGCGAGCGCCACCGAGTACGGGTCGGTCACCGACGCGGTGACCATCTTCTGCGTGGCGGGCTGCCACGCCTGCACCCGGTAGCGGTAGTAGCGGCCGTTCCACGCCTTCGTACCGCGTACCGACCAGACGCCGGTGCGGTCGTCGCGGCGCATCGCCACGGTGGCCGGCTGTGCCGTGGGCGAGTCGAACAGCTCCAGCGACACGGTCCGCGCGGTCGGCGCCCACACCGCCAGGGTGGGAACGCGGCCGGCGAACGTCGGGCCGAGCTTCGCGCCGGTCGCCGCCGCGTAGACGTCGTCGAGCACGCCGGGGATCTGCACGCCGGTGGCGGCGAGCAGCGCGCCCTCGGCGTCCCGCTCGGTGACCACGAGCTGGCCGCGCAGCGCCGCCGGCACCCGGGCCAGGTCGGCGCGGTCCAGCGTGAAGGCGCGTGAGGCCCAGAGATGGGGGTACGCCTGCCGTTGCGCCTCGGTCAGCCCGTTGCGCTGCGCCCGCAGTCCGATGGTGGTGTACGTGCCGGTCAGCTCGCCGTCGGCGAGGCCGATCCCGCCGGCCGGGGCGACGGCGAGCGCGTACCGCCGCCCGTCGGTCGGCCCGGTGGCCCAGGCGACTGTGGACCTGTCGATCCACTGCGCCTTCTGCTTCGTCAGGTCGAGGTCCTTGGCGGCGCCGGACGTGGTGGTCGGCAGCAGCCGTCCCTTGACGCCGGCCAGGAGCCACACCTCGCGTCCGGCGGAGGCGAAGTCGAGCCGCTGGTCCTCGGGCTGATCCTTCTCGTCGCCTCGGTGGATGATGTAGCTCAGCCCGGTCGCCCCGGCGGCGAGGGGCACCCGGAAGACAGCGCCGTACGCGTCGATCTTCTCCGGTTCGAGCGGGGCGGCCCAGTCGGTCGGGGTGGCCGCGCCGTCCCACAGGTGCAGGCCCCAGCCGTCGTAGTTCCCGTCGGCCTTGCGCCAGTGGATCAGCGCCGTGTCCTGGTCCGCTGGCGGGTCTGGCTCACCGGTGGCGGCCTGCCGCGTCGGGTAGAGCGCCGGGTCGCCCTGCTTGACCCATACCTCACCGGTCGCGGTCACGTCGATGGTGCGGTCGGCGGCGACGTCCTTGTTGCCGTCGGCGTCGACGACGAGGAAGCCGACTGTCTTCGCGCCGGGCTTCAGTTTGACCCAGGCGAACCGGCCGTACGAGTCCGCACCGGCGAACGGCTGCCCGGCGGGCCATTCGGTCACGTACGCCGGGTCGATGTCGCCCCAGGCGTACAGCCGCCAGTCGTCGTACCCGCCGGCCGGGCGCTGGTAGTGCACGATCGCCCAGTCCCGCGACGCGCCCTGTGCCGGGGTGCCGACGGTGCCGGTGGCGCGGGCGGTGGCGGTACGGCCGTTGCCGTCGCGGACCACCGCCTTGTACTCCACCCGGCTGCCGCCGGGCAGGCCGGTCAGGTCGTGGTGCACGGTGTACGGCGCGCGGTGGGCGGTGCCCAGCAGCGTCCACCTGCCGCCCGCGACCCGGGCGGCGAACGTGACGGTGGCGAGCGGATCGCCGGTCACCTGGGCGGTGACGGCGGCCTTGCCGGGGACCGGGTCGTCGCCGGGCTCGGTGATCGTGATCTTCGGCGCCCCGGCCTGCGGGATCGCCCGGTCGGCCTTCAGTACCACCGCCGACATGGCCGGCACGGTGACGCTCAGCGTGCCGTCCGCGCCGGCCGTCGCGCCCGCGGCGCCGCCGTACACGCCGGTGAAGCGGGTGCCGGCCGACCAGGTGTCCACGGTGACAGTCTGCGGCGTCGCGGCGTTGTTCACCGCTGCGACGTACTCGATCCGGTCGGCGGGCAGGACGCGGGAGAACGCGAAGACGCCCGGTCCGTCGGCGGCGTACCGGGTCACCTGCACGCCGTCGCGCAGGGCCGGGTGCGCCGTCCGCAGCTCGCCCAGCTCGGCGATGGTCCGGTAGAGCGGGTGGCGGGTGTCGTACTGGTCGACGGCGTGGGTACGGCTGGTGCCGATCAGGTCGTCGTCGAGGTAGTCGGCGGTCCGCGAGGCGAACATGTCCTGCCGCGCGTCCTTGTCGCCGCCCGGCCCGGTGAAGCCCTGCTCGTCGCCGGAGTAGACGACCGGCTGGCCGCGGGTGAGGAACATCAGCTGGTGGGCGAGTCGGCTGCGGTTCAGCTGGGTGGCGTCGTCCCCGCCGGCGGCGGCGACGAACGAGCCGATCCGGCCCATGTCGTGGTTGCCCAGGAACGTGGTGAGCCGGTTGGCGTTCGTGTCCCGAGCGGAGTACAGGTCGTCCTTGGCGTAGACGTCGGCGAGCGCCCTGGCCGAGCCGTCGGCGGCGGCGAAGCCGCGTGCCGCCTCCTGGAACGAGAAGTCGAGCGTGGCGGGCAGCCCGCCCTGCCGCACGTAGCTGGACTGGATCTCCGGCTCGGCGCTGTAGACCTCGCCGAACATGAAGAAGTCCTTCTTGCCGGCCTTCGCGGCGGCGGCGTCGATGCCACGGGCGAACTGCGGCCAGAAGTCGAGGTTGGCGTGCTTGACCGTGTCGAGGCGGAACCCGTCCACGCCGGCCTTGCCGATCCACTGGGCGTAGATGTCGGTCATGCCGCGGACCACCTCGGGACGCTCGGTCCACAGGTCGTCGAGGCCGAAGAAGTCGCCGTACTCGCTGTTCTCCCCGGCGAAGGTGGAGTCACCGCGGTTGTGGTACATGGTCGGATCGTTGAGCCACGCCGGCACCTTGACCTTCGCGTCGGCCGGGGTGGCGAACACCGGGGTGTACGGGAACGACGTCGAGTTCACCGCCGGGAACCGCCGGGTGCCGTCGGCGTAGTTGCGGTCCTCGAAGGGTCGCCCCTGCGCGTCGCGGTAGGGGGCGGTCTTCTTGTCCACGTAGCCGTACCTGTCCTCGGCGTACCGGATGACGTCGGCGGTGTGGTTGACGATGATGTCGAGGTAGACCTTGATCCCCCGGCGGTGCGCCAGGTCGACCAGCTTCTTCAGCTCGGCGTTGGTGCCGAAGTGCGGGTCGACCTGGGTGAAGTCGGTGATCCAGTAGCCGTGGTAGCCGGCCGAGACGTCCGCGCCGGTGCCCTGCACCGGCCGGTTCTTGAAGATCGGCGCGAGCCAGATGGCGGTGGTGCCGAGACCCTGGATGTAGTCCATCCGGTCGATCAGGCCCTTGAGGTCGCCACCGTGGTAGAAGCCCTTGTCGGCCGGGTCGAGGCCGGTGGTGAGCCGGTCGCCTTTCAGGCCACCGGTGTCGTTGCGCTTGTCGCCGTTGGCGAACCGGTCCGGCAGGACGAAGTAGAACTGCTCGGCCTTCTCGGTGCTGGTGCCGGCCTTGAGCAGCGCGTCGGGGGACGGCTCGCGGTTCCACTGCGGAGCGTTGCCGGCGGCCAGGACGTCGGGGGTGGCGGCCGGGGCGGTGGCGTCGGTGCCGAGCTGGTGGAGGGCCACCGGCACGCCGACGAGAGTGAGTACGAGGGAGGTGACCAGGGCGAGCAGCGGCTTGGGGGATATCGGCGGGGGTTTCATCGACGGCCTTTCTCTGGTCGCTGATTCGCCCGCACGCTAGCCCTTGCCGAAAAATTCTGCAATACCTTGCAAACCCTGCCGCAACAAAGCAGACACCTTGCAAGAGAAAACGCACACAGTGGCCCCGCCCGGGGCGCCGGATCTACCGCCCGGCGCAGGGCGAGCCGTCGACGGTGCAGCTCACCGGCCGGGTGCCGGCCCGCTCGATGTGGAACCGCACCGGCACGGACTGCCCGGGCGCCAGGTCGAAACCGCTCCGGTAGGTGAACACGCCGTCGGCGAAGTCGAACACGCCCTGCTCGGCGCCCTCGACCCAGGCGGTGACCAGCCGGCCGCCGGGAAACTCGGCGCGCACCGTCCAGCCGTGGGGCGTACCCGCGGTGTTGACCAGCAGCACCTCGCCGATGAAGCCGCCGTCGAAGGCGTTCGGCACGCTGTACCGGCCGGTCACCGCCGACGGCGGCGCGGGAGGCGGCGGGGACGGAGCCGGCCGGGTCACGCCCCGGGGACCGGGAGTCGGCGCGGTCGGCGTCGGCCGGGCGGGCAGCACAGTGGACCGGGGCGACAGGCCCGGCACCACCGCAGCGGTGGCGGACACCGGCGACGGGCCGGTGGCGGTGACCGCCGTGGGCGTCATCGGGACCTGCGGCAGCGACATCACCGGATCCGCCGGACCGGCCGCCGGGAACGTACGCCGGCCCCGCACCGAACCGAGCGCCACCACCAGCAGGACCACCATCACGACGACGCCCGCGGCGACGAGGATCCAGGGGGACGAGGTCATGGCGGCCCCGGGCTGCGGGCCGGGACGACGCGAGCGGGACATGGTCCTCCTGTCGTGGTCCGGGCCAGCGTAGCCAGACGGACCGGATCACGGCGAACGACGGCGACCGACCCCTGCCGCACGGGCGTGGACACCTGATACCTTGCACGCCGATCAATGACCACAATGGCTCGTCGAGCCGGCAGGACGGTTGGCAAGTGACTGAGTGGCAGGACAGTATCCGGCGGGCATCCACGGCGGACGCCGCCGTCGTGACCGCGATCCTCGCCGAGGCGTTCATGCGGGATCCGGTGAGCGGCTGGATCTTCCCGGCCGACGACCACCGCGCCCGGGTCCATCCCGGCTTCTTCGGGCCGTTCGTCGCGCTGGCGCTGCGCACCGGCGAGGTGCACGTCGCCGGCGACGGTCTGGGCGCCACGCTCTGGCTACCCACCGGCGAAGGACACGACGCCGACGAGGGCGACGAGTTCGACGGCATGGAGGCCGCGATCGGCACGGAGGCCATGAAGCGGTTCGGCGTGCTGGACGAGATGATGAGCGCCCGGCACCCGACCGAGCCGCACTGGTACCTGCCCTTCATCGCGGTGCACCCGGACCATCACGGCAAGGGCGTCGGCTCGGCGCTGCTGCGTAACAAGCTGGCCGAGCTGGATCAGGCCGGCACCGCCGCGTACCTGGAGGCGAGCACGCCCCGCAACGCCGCGCTGTACGAGCGGCTCGGATTCCGGCGCCGCCCGATCACGCTGGACCTGCCGGAGGGCCCCAGCCTCTACCCGATGTGGCGCGACCCGGCCTGATCGCGAACCGTCCCGCCCCGGCTGCGCCCGGGGCGGGACGTCATCGCCGTACCGTCGTGGTGGTGACGTCGAGCGCGCCCACGACGGCGGCGAGCAGCCCTTCGAGCTGAGCCGGCAGGAACCGGCGGCAGTCGCGCATCCGCGCGGCCACCTGCGGATCGAAGATGTGCGCGGCCAGCCCGACCGCCTCGGCGAGGGTCGCCAGCAGCAGCGTGCCCGGGTCCAGTTCGGCCGGGGACGAGTGCATCAGCATCGCGGTCAGCCGCACCCGCGGTGAGGCCGCCTGGTTCGGGTCGATGGCCGGCCAGCGCACCGTCCGGCCGATCAGCTTGCCCTGCTCGCGCCGGAGCACGTCGGCGGTGACCAGCCGGGTGCCCACGCGTTCGTTGATGTTGAGCTGGGTCCGCAGGTAGCGGATCCACAGCCGGGCCGGATGCGCCCCCTCGCGGCGCAGGATCTCGGTGATCAGCAGGTCGGTGAGCGGCTCCTGCCACAGCCGCGGGTCGACAGCGGCGATCCCCCCTCCGTCGAGGGCGATCCGGCCCTCGAACATCAGCTCGGCGAGCGCGGCACCGGCCAGCCCGCACTCCAGCCGGTCGACGGCGACATGTGGCTTGCCGGTGAACTCGTCGTGTCCGATAAGGAACAGCGCATCCGCAAGCCGGTATGTGGCCTGCGCCCCGGGGTAGGTCATGGTCCATCCTCGAACGGTGGCCGTGATCGTCGACACGGGACGGTACGGCATGACCACGCACAGCTCAATTCCGGTAGATCACGCGCGTCCCAATCGATACCGAAGCGGGGTTGTCACGATCAGTGATCACCAATACCCTGCTTCAGGTTGTTCCGAAGTAGACACATCAAGCCCCTCATCCCCTCCACTGGAGAAGCCTTGTCCTCCGATCCGTTCTTCTCCGACGGTGGGCTGCGCCGCGGTCGTCTCGGCACCGCCCACCTCGTCTTCTTCACCGTCGCCGCGTCAGCCCCGCTGACCGTTCTCGGCGGTGGCGTCACCACCATGTACGCGGTCAGCGGCAACATCGGCGCCGCGCTCGGATACGTGCTCCTCGCCGCCGTGCTCGCCGTCTTCGCCACCGGCTACGCCGCGATGAGCCGGTACGTCGCCAACGCCGGCGCGTTCTACGCGTACATCGCCAACGGCCTCGGCCGGGCCGGCGGGGTGGCCGGCTCGGCGGTCGCACTCGCGGCGTACAACGCGATCCAGATCGGTCTGTACGGCCTGCTCGGCGCGATCCTGGGCGACTTCATGGACGCCAAGACCGGCATCAGTCTCGACTGGTGGGTCTGGGCGCTGCTGGCCTGGGTGTTCATCGGCGCGCTCGGCATGTTGCGCATCGACCTCAACGCCACCGTCCTCGCCGTGCTGCTCGTTCTCGAGTGCGTGGTCGTGCTGATCTTCGACCTGGTCGCCTTCGCCAACCCGGACGGCGGCACCGTCACCGCCACCGGCATCAGCCCCGGGCACCTGTTCGGCGCCGGCTTCGGGGCGGTGCTCGCGTTCACCATCGCCTCCTTCACCGGCTTCGAGAGCGGCGCCATCTACAGCGAGGAGGTCAAGGACCCGCGTCGCACGGTGGCCCGGGCCACCTACATCGCCGTCGCGTTCACCGGCCTGTTCTACGCGTTCTCCGCCTGGGCGCTCACCGTGCTCACCGGCCCGGAGAACGCCCCGGCGGCCAGTGCCGAGGCGGGACCGGGCATCATCTTCGGCGCGCTCGAGCAGTACACCGGTGTCGTCGTCGCCGACATCGCCAACGTCCTGTTCATCACCAGCGTCCTCGCCGCCCTGCTGTCGTTCCACAACGGCGTGGCGCGTTACCTGTTCGCGCTGGGCCGGGAGCGGGTGCTGCCGCAATTCCTCGGCGCCACCTCCAGCCGCAGCGGCGCCCCGGTCGCGGGCTCGCTGGTGCAGAGCGTGCTGGCAGTGGTGGTGTTCCTGGCGTTCGCGATGACCGGCCGCGACCCGGTCATCGACCTGTTCACCTGGCTGTCCGGCGCGGCCGCGGTCGGCGTCGTGCTGCTGATGACGCTCACCTCCGCCTCCGTGGTGGGCTTCTTCCGGGGCCGTTCCGGCCCGGAGAGCGCGTGGCAGCGGGCGATCGCCCCGGCGCTCGGGACGGTCCTGCTCACCGCCGTGCTGCTGGTGCTGCTGTTCAACTTCGACGCGCTGCTCGCCCCCGGCACCGCGAGCTACCTGAAGTGGCTGCTGCCGGCGATCCCGGTGGCGGCGGGCGTGGTCGGCCTGATCTGGGGCGCGATCCTGCGCACCAGCCGGCCGGAGACGTACCGCCGGATCGGCCAGGTCACCGAGGAGGGCCTGCACGAGCCCGGCCTGCACCCGGCCCCCGAGGCCGACCGCTGGGCCGGCGCCCACCACCGCTGACGCCCGTGGGTGCGGCGGCCGGCCACGCGGCCCGGCCGCCGCACCACCACGATCAGGCGGTACGGATGACGGTGCAGATGACCGGGCCCTCCTCGGTGGTGCGCAGCAGATAGCGGTAGCGCTCGCCGGGCACCGCGCCGCCCTGGCTGTCCAGGAACTCCCAGCGCACCGCCACCTCGGTGAGCAGAGCCGAGATCTGCTGCACGTCCTCGATCTGCGCGTTCGCGGCGACGAGTTCCCGCTCCTGGTAGTCCGGCGCGGCACCGACGAAACTGAGCGCCACCGCCGCGGGCGAGGTGAACGAGAAGCTGTAGGTGTCGGCGACCACCAGCCCGGGCAGGGCGTAGCAGCTGGCGATGGCCGGCACGTCGGCGGTGGTCAGCGCCACGCCGTACCGGTCGAAGAAGTCGGAGAGCGTGTCGAGGTCGGTGGAGGCCGTCACGACGCTCCTCATTACCGGCCCGCCCCGGCGGCAAACCTTCCTCAGCGCGGCGGGATCCGCACCTCGATCTCGGCACCGAGGTGCGCGCCGCCGCTGAGGGCCAGGTCGTCGCCGCTCCAGAACCGGCCCGGGTCGTACCAGTTGGGCCGCCGCCCCTCAGGCAGCAGGCCCATCGCCTCGTAGGTCACCGCGACCACCTCGGCGCAGTACGCCGTCTCCAGCGCCGCGGCGTTCTCCCTGCTGGTTTCGCCGGTCCCGCTGGTTTCGCCGGTCCCGCCCCGGAGGCCGCCGAGGCTCAGTCGGCGCGGGTGCGGGAGCCGGCCCCGGGCCCACCGCCAGGCGAGCTGTGCGGTGGACGGGAACGGCGTCCCGTCCAGACGGGCCACGGTACGCAGCACCGCCTCCTCCATCGCCGCGTCGGCCGGTGGTTCGAGCTGGCGCAGCCAGCCCCGCTGGCCGTACCGGTTGGCCCAGACGCAGACCGCGTCCCGCAGGTCGTGCAGCTGCACGCCGCGCTGGTGGGTGCCGGTCCACATGTCCGGCAGCGAACGTCCCAGCTCGGCGTGCCACATCAGCGGCGGCATGTCGTCGAGCACCACGGCCATGCCCACGTGGTTGACCGGACTGTTCGTGGTGAGCTGGATGGCCCGGTCGGGCACGCTGCGTCCGCGGAACACCCACAGATCGCCGGTGCGGGTCAGCTCCACGGCCTCGTCCAGGCTGATGCTCATGGAGGACTACCCTATGCGGATGCGGCAACGGATGCGGTGGTGGAAGGTACTCGGTCTCGCGGGTCTCGCCGGCGTCGCGGCGACCGGGGTGGTGGTGGCGCGGGCCGAGCGGCGGCGCCGGGCGTACACCCCGGAGGAGATCCGGGACCGGCTGCGCGAACGGCACGCCAAGGCCTCGTCGTCCTGACCGGACAGTCGCGGGTGGCGGCCGGCGTCCCGCGGTCGTCGTCGTGCACGGCGTACCGGGACCGCCCGAGGCCCCCGACGCGCGGGACTGGCCGCTCTACCGGGGCTACGGTGCGCTGCTCGCCGAGGCGGGCGTGCTGGACGCGGTCCCCCGGCTCACCGTGGCGAGCCCGGACGACCTGTACGCGGTCGCCGCCCGGGTCGCCGCCACCAGCACCCCGTCTGCACCCGCCCACCGCCCCGATCGCGTCGATCATGGAGTTAGCGGCGACATGTCGGGCACCGAACACCCGCCAACTTCATGATCGACGGGCAGGGCAGCGCCCGGCATCGCGCGCTCCCCGTTCACCCCGCACCCGGCCCGGCGGTTCCGCCCTGCCCACCCGCTCGCCCCGATCCGCGTCGGTGATCAAGGAGTTTGTGTCACTGCAGGAGCCGTTACAGGACACAAACTCCTTGATCAACGGACGAGGCGAGCCAGGGCGAGGGCGAGCCAGGGCAGGGGGGAGCCAGGGCAGGGGCGGGCTGGTCGGAGGGCTCGGACACGTGCAGGCGCTTGGCGCGGCGGCGCAGCCACGCGGTGCTGACCACGCCGGCCAGCACGGCCAGCACCAGCCCGGCCCAGGAGATGTCCTTGAGCCAGTGCTCGGCGGCCTGCCCGAGATAGAACAGCAGGTAGGTGGTGCCGAACGCGCACACCAGCCCGCCTGCCGCGTTGGCAACCAGGAACCGGCGGTACGGCATGCGCAGCGCCCCGGCGAGCGGCTCTCCGAGGATGCGCAGCAGCGCGACGAACCGCCCGAAGAACACCGCCCAGACGCCGTGCCGGGCGAAGCTCAGCTCGGCGCGGGCCAGGTGTGCCGGGCCGAGGTGTTTCGGGAGCGCCGTCCGAGCCGTTCCAGCAGGGGGCGGCCACCTCGGCGGCCCACGGCGTACCCGATGGAGTCGCCGAGGATGGCGCCGGTCGCCGCGGCGGCGGTCACCCATTCGGGCCCGACGGCGCCGGTGGCGGCGAGCAGCGCGGCGCTGACCAGCACGATCTCGCCGGGCAGCGGGATGCCCATGCCCTCCACGCCGATCACGCCGTCCACGAGCAGGCAGATCAGGGCCGGCGGGAGCGCGGCGAGCCGGTGCTGTACGTCGCCCACCCGCCGACCCTACCCGCGCCCGGTCAGCCGGCGGGGGCCAAGAACTCCAGCCGGTTGCCGTGCGGGTCGTACGTGTGGAACCGCCGCATGCCGGGAATCTCGTCGTCGCCCCAGGTCACGGTGTGTCCGGCGGCGTCCAGGCGGGCGGCCAGCTCGTCCAGGTCGGGGCGCAGCAACGCGGGGTGCGCCTTGCGGGCCGGGCGGGCGGAAGTCGTCCTCGACGCCCACGTGCAGTTCGGCGTCATACCCGGTGAACCAGCAACCGCCGCGGGCGGCGAGGGCCGGGGGTTGGGCTTCTCGGTGAACCCGAGCAGGCCGGTGCAGAAGGAGCGGGAGACATCCTCGGAGCTGCGGGGGCAGGCGAGCAGGACGTGATGGATCATCATGGCACCTCCTCGTCCCGCAGCGTGGCACGAGGTTGCGCGGATAGCAAGACGGACGTACGGTTTTGTAGAGACCGACGCAGGTAAGTGTTGCCTAAGCACGGCAGCGCCCCGGTCGGTGCGACAAACTGCTCAGGACTACTCACGGTCGCTGGTGTGAAGGAGTACGACGTGGCGAGCCTCGACACCTTCGGTGCGAAGACCCAGCTACGCGTCGGAGACGCGAGCTACGAGATTTTCAGGATCGACAAGGTGGAGGGCCACGAGCGGCTGCCCTACAGCTTGAAGATCCTGCTGGAGAACCTGCTGCGGACCGAGGACGGCGCGAACATCACCGCCGACCACATCCGGCAGCTCGGCGCGTGGGACGCCACCGCCGACCCGAGCGTGGAGATCCAGTTCACCCCGGCCCGGGTGCTGATGCAGGACTTCACCGGCGTGCCCTGCGTGGTCGACCTGGCCACCATGCGCGAGGCGGTACGCGACCTCGGCGGTGACGCCACCAAGGTCAACCCTCTCGCTCCGGCCGAGCTGGTCATCGACCACTCGGTCATCGCCGACCTGTTCGGCCGCGAGGACGCGTTCGAGCGCAACGTCGAGCTGGAGTACGAGCGCAACAAGGAGCGCTACCAGTTCCTGCGCTGGGGCCAGACCGCGTTCAACGAGTTCAAGGTCGTCCCGCCGGGCACCGGCATCGTGCACCAGGTCAACATCGAGTACCTGGCTCGTACGATCATGGAGCGGGGCGGTCAGGCGTACCCGGACACGGTCGTCGGCACCGACTCGCACACCACCATGGTCAACGGCCTGGGCGTGCTGGGCTGGGGCGTCGGCGGCATCGAGGCCGAGGCCGCGATGCTCGGCCAGCCGGTCAGCATGCTGATCCCCCGCGTGGTCGGCTTCAAGCTCTCCGGTGAGATGCCGGCCGGCACCACCGCCACCGACCTGGTGCTGACCATCACCGAGATGCTGCGCAAGCACGGCGTGGTCGGCAAGTTCGTCGAGTTCTACGGCCCCGGCGTGAGCGCGGTGCCGCTGGCCAACCGCGCCACCATCGGCAACATGTCGCCGGAGTACGGCTCGACCGTGGCGATCTTCCCGATCGACGCCGAGACCGTCCGCTACCTGGAGCTGACCGGCCGCGACGCGTCTCAGGTGGCGCTGGTCGAGGCGTACGCCAAGGAGCAGGGCCTCTGGCACGACCCGGAGCGCGAGCCGGAGTACTCCGAGCGCCTGGAGCTGGACCTCGGCACCATCGAGCCGTCGCTGGCCGGCCCGAAGCGCCCGCAGGACCGGGTGCCGCTGGGCAGCGCCAAGACGCTGTTCCGTGCCGCACTCAGCGACTACGTGGCCGCCGACGAGACCGGTGGCGACCCGGGCCGCAAGCCGGGCGTGCCGCAGCAGGAGAAGCCGTTCGGCGCCGACGGCCCGGCCGACGAGGCGTCCGCCGAGTCCTTCCCGGCCAGCGACGCCCCGGCCAACGGCGTCAACGACCCGGCCGACGCGCCGCGCGACCTGGAGACCGCCGCGGTGGGCGCGGGCGGCCGGGCCAGCAATCCGGTACGCGTGACCGGCGCCGACGGCGTCGAGTACGAGCTGGACCACGGCGCCGTGGTGATCGCCGCGATCACCTCCTGCACCAACACCTCGAACCCGCAGGTGATGATCGGGGCGGCGCTGCTGGCCCGCAACGCGGTGGACAAGGGCCTGGCCCGCAAGCCGTGGGTGAAGACCACTCTCGCGCCGGGGTCGAAGGTCGTCATGAACTACTACGACCGCGCCGGCCTGACCCCGTACCTGGAGAAGCTCGGCTTCAACCTGGTCGGCTACGGCTGCACCACCTGCATCGGCAACTCCGGCCCGCTGCCGGAGGAGGTCTCCGCCGCGGTCAACGAGGGCGACCTGGCAGTCGTGTCGGTGCTGTCCGGCAACCGCAACTTCGAGGGCCGGATCAACCCGGACGTCAAGATGAACTACCTGGCGTCCCCGCCGCTGGTGGTCGCGTACGCGCTCGCCGGCACGATGGACATCGACCTCGCAAACGAGCCGATCGGCTCCGACGCCGAGGGCAACCCGGTGTTCCTGCGGGAGATCTGGCCGAACAGCGCCGAGATCCAGGACGTCATCGCCTCGGCGATCGGCGCGACCGGCTTCAGCGCCGCGTACGCCGACGTGTTCGCCGGTGACGAGCGCTGGCAGTCGCTGCCGACCCCGACCGGTGACACGTTCTCCTGGGACGGCGAGTCGACCTACGTGCGCAAGCCCCCGTACTTCGAGGGCATGCAGCAGGAGCCGACGCCGGTCCAGGACATCGCCGACGCGCGCGTCCTGGCGAAGCTGGGCGACTCGGTGACCACCGACCACATCTCCCCGGCCGGTTCGATCAAGGCCGACTCCCCCGCCGGCAAGTACCTGGCCGAGCACGGCGTGGCCCGGCACGAGTTCAACTCGTACGGCTCCCGACGGGGCAACCACGAGGTGATGATCCGGGGCACGTTCGCCAACATCCGGCTGCGCAACCAGCTCGTCCCGGGCGTGGAGGGCGGCTTCACGGTCAACCACCTGACCGGCGAGCAGACCTCGATCTACGACGCCTCGATGGCCTACCAGGAGGCGGGCGTCCCGCTGGTCATCCTGGCCGGCAAGGAGTACGGCTCCGGCTCGTCGCGTGACTGGGCCGCAAAGGGCACCATGCTGCTGGGCGTGAAGGCGGTCATCGCCGAGTCGTACGAGCGGATCCACCGCTCGAACCTGATCGGCATGGGCGTGCTGCCGCTGCAGTTCCCGGGCGGCGAGACCGCCGAGTCGCTGGGCCTGACCGGCACCGAGACGTTCTCGATCAGCGGCGTCACCGCGCTCAACGACGGCGACACCCCGCGCACGGTGAAGGTCACCACCGACACCGGCGTGGAGTTCGACGCCGTGGTCCGCATCGACACCCCGGGTGAGGCGGACTACTACCGGCACGGCGGCATCCTGCAGTACGTGCTGCGCCGCATGATCGCCAGCTGACCCTGGATGTAAGGAAGGGCCCCTTTGTAACAGACGTCTGTTAAAAAGGGGCCCTTCCTTACATCCTCAGCGCATCCGGGGTGAGGCGCTGCCTCGCACACGGACCCTGGAACTGCTGAGAGAAGTGGCGGCGGCATGGACCTGAGCGGCGCCCGGTGGCGCAAGAGCACCCGCAGCGGCGGCAACTGCGTCGAGGTCGCCGGCAACCTGTCCGGTGTGGTCGGTGTCCGCGACTCGAAGGACCCGGCCGGGCCGGTGCTCACCACCCCGGCCGCGTGGACCCGGTTCGTGACGTCGATCCGCCGCTGAGCCCGGTCAGGCCAGCCGCGCGGCGTACACGTGCACCGGATCCCCCGATCCGGACGTGGTCGCACGCTCGAAGCTCAGCCCGATCCGCTCCGCGACCCGCTGCGAGGGCGTGTTGTCGGGGTGGATGATCGCGACGAGGCGGTCGACGCCCAGCCGGTAGCGCGCGTGGTCGCGACACGCGGCCGCCGCCTCCGTGGCGTACCCGTGCCCCTGCGTCGCGGTCCGCAGGTGGTAACCGACTTCGACCTCCATCACCCCGTCCACCGGCTGCGGAGTGAGACCGCAGTCGCCGACGAACTCGCCTGTCGCCCGTGACCTGAGCACCCACAGTCCGAAGCCGTGGCCGCGGTAGAGGCCCTCGTTTCAGCGGATCCAGTCCAGGGCCTCCGTCCGGATCCTCGGTCGCGGGTAGTAGCGCATCACGATCGGGTCGCCGAGCATGGCGGCCATGTCGTCGAGGTAGTCGACGGTCATCTCGGCGAAGGTCAGTCGTGGTTGCGGGCGGCGGATCAGCAGTCATCGTGGTCCCGGTCCCTTCGTCACGGCTTCGAGGCCACCGAGGCGAGTCCTCACGAGACGGTGTCGGAGTAGACCTCGACGTCGTAGAGCAGTTGCACGTTGCGGCGGCCGTTGGTGACGCCGACGAAGACCGGGTCACCGGCCGGGGTGCGGCCCTGGCGCCACACCTGTTCCCGGGCCGCTTCCCGCGACTCGTGATGGACACCGCCCTCGCGATGCGTCTGCAGGACGCGGCGTGCGGCGGTGGGGTCGCTGTCGAGATGGATCCGCAGCAGGGGCATGGCGCCCTCCTTGCCCACTGGGAGGCTGGCCTTTCGTCTGTTCAACCAGCTTATCGCTGTTAAATTGCCTGTCCAGTGAACTAGATCGGCTCCGTGACCGCGACCGAGCCCGGTGCGCCGGCGGCACCGGTGTGGCTGCGGGCAGAGCCGCCGCGAGTGCGGCGCAAGCCACCACTGACCCTCGAACGCATCGTGGAACTCGCGGTGTCGGTGCTGGACGAGCAGGGCATCGAGGGTCTGACGATGCGTTGTCTCGCCCAACGGCTCGACGTGACCGCCACCGCGCTCTACTGGCACGTGAAGACGAAAGACGACGTCCTGGACCTGGCCGTCGACCACATCTTCGGCGACGTGCCGGTTCCGGACGACGGCGACGACTGGACGGAGGACGTTCGCGTCCTCATTCGGGCCTGGCGCGACGCCATGCTGCGCCATCCCTGGGCACCGAAGCTGATCGGACGTCCGATGCTCGGGCCCAACGTCCTGGCGCGTACCGAGTTCCTCCAGTCGGCGCTCGTGCGCGGTGGCTGCCGCGGTCTTCACCTCGCGGTCGCCACGAGAATGCTGGCCAACTACGTCATCGGCGCCTCGCTCACGGAGGCCACGTGGCGCCGGACCGCGGACCCGGACATGAGAGCCGCAGCCCGCGACCACATCGCCGCGAGCGCCGAAACCTATCCGACGCTGAGCGCCTCCGGCCATCTCGACGACACCCGATGGGACGACGACCTGCTGTTCGAGGAGGGCCTCGGCGCCATCATCCGGGCGGCGGTGCGGACAGGGACGCCGGACTGACCACGCGCGCCTCTCAGCCGGCGACGCTCTCCAGCACTGCCTTGAGCCGGGCCAGGTCGGCCCCGACCAGTGCGGTGTCCCGGTCGAAGTCCGCGTCGCTCATGCCGGGCTGCCGCCGCAGGCTGAACACCACCTCGGTGGCGTCACCGTCGGCGATGGCACGCAGCGGCACGTACACCGTCTCACCGGAGGGCGTCAGCACCTCGTGGTCGAGCACGCCGTACTCGTTGGCCGGCGCGAACGTCAGCCGCGCCCGCCCCTGCGGGGTGTCCACGAACCAGTGGCCCTCGTCGAAGACGACCGAACCGCCGAGACCCGGCGCCCAGCGGGTCAGGTTCGCCGGGTCGGCGGCGAAGGCGTAGACCTCCGCGACCGGGCGGTCGATGTGGATGCTGAGGTGCCGGAACTCCGTGGCCACGCGCCGATGATGGCACGCCTGTCGGACGCTCGCGTTACGCTGCCACCGATTCCCACCGGCACCCGGCACCACATACGAGATCCTGCACCCTCACCACGGGATCGCGCCCGCGTCCTCGAAGTAGCCGCCGGTCGGTCCGTCGTCCGGCAGCGTCGCCAGCCGGATCGGGGTCGCCGCGCCCTGCTGCACGGTCCGTACGCCCCGGAAGCCGTTCAGGTCGGTCGCGGTGAAGCCGGGGCAGGCGGCGTTGACCAGGATCCTCGTGTCCGCCAGCGCCCGCGCGTACTGGATGGTCACGGCGTTGAGCATGCTCTTCGACGGCGCGTACGCCACCGACAGCGGACCGGTCTGGTTCTCGCCGGTGGAGGCGCTCTGCCGGGTCAGCGAGCCGACGCCGCTGGAGACGTTGACGATCCGCGGCGAGGCCGAGCGGCGCAGCAGCGGCAGCATCGCCTCGGTCACCCGGACCACCCCGATCACGTTCACCTCGACCGCGGTCCGGATGGTCGCGACGTCCACGTCACCCGGGTGCTGGGGCACGTCACCGGTCACACCCGCGTTGTTGACGAGCACGTCCAGGCCGCCGGCCTCCGTCTCCAGCAGCCGGGCGGCGGCGGCAACGCTCGCGTCGTCGGTCACGTCCAGCGGTACGCCGAACGCGTCCACGCCGCCCGCGCGCAGCTTCGCCACCGCGTCCGCGAGCCGCTGCTCGTCCCGGGCGCCGACGCCCACCCGCATGCCGAGCGCGCCCAGACCGGCCGCGATCTCGTACCCGATCCCCTTGTTCGCGCCGGTCACCAGCGCGATCGTCCGTTCGCTCATGGGCTCGATCCTGTCCGCGCGGCGAGCGGGCCTCCAACACCGTCCCGGTAGCGATCGATACCCAGGCGGTATCGCCGCGGGTACGGTCGTGGGATGGAGACGCGGGAGCTTCGCTACTTCGTCGCGGTCGCCGAGGAGCTGCACTTCGGCCGCGCCGCGCAGCGCCTGGGCATCGCCCAGCCGCCGCTGTCGCGGGCGATCCGGCAGCTCGAACGGCGCCTCGGCGTGACGCTGCTGGAACGGGACAGCCGCAGCGTCGCGCTCACCGCCGCCGGGTCGGTGCTGCTCCGGGAGGGCCGGGCCGCCCTCGACGCCGTGGCCGCCGCCGGCCGCCGTACCCGCCGCGCGGGTCAGGCCGCCGACGGCGGCGCGGGGCTGGTGCTGACGACCAAGGCGGGGGCGTCGAGCGAACTGCTGGCGAAACTGCTCGACGCGTACGCGGCCGAGCCCGACGCCGTCCCCGTCGAGGTCCTGCTCTGCGGTATCGGCGAGCAGGAACGGCTGCTGCGTGACGGGCGGGCCGACGTGGCGTTGCTGCACCTGCCGTTCGACTCGACCACCGGTCTGGACAGCGAGGAACTGGTCACCGAGCAGCAGGTGGCGATCCTGCCGGCCGGGCATCCGCTGGCCCGGCTGCCGCACCTGCGGACGGCGGATCTGGAGACGCTGCCCGACCTGCCCATGCCGCGCTGGCCCCGGCCCGACGGGTCGTATCCGCCCGGTCCGGGCCCGGGGGTCCGCGATCCGGCTCAGCTGCTCCAGCTCATCGCGCTCGGCCGTACCGTGGCGGTGCTGCCGGAGTCGGCGCGGTCGCTGCTGCTCGCCGACCTGACCGCCGTGCCGGTGCCGGACGCGCCGGCGGTGACCACCGTGATCGCCTGGCCACCGCACAGCCGCTCGCGGGCGCTGGCCGCGCTGGTCCGGACCGCCACCCGGCTGTAGCGGCGTCAGGCGGGCAGGTCCTTGCGCATCTGCTGGGTGACGACGCGGTAGCCGGACGTCTCGTACAGCCGGCGTGCTGTCTCGTTGGCGCCGAAGACGTTCAGTTCGAGCGCCTCCGCGCCGTGCTCCCGGGCCGCCCGCTCCCCGGCCGCGAGCAGCGCCCGCCCGAGGCCGCGGCCCCGATGCTCGGCGGCCACCTCGATGTCGTAGAGGAAGGCGCAGCCCGCGACACCGCGCGGGTGGTTGAGGCCAATCCAGAGGCGTCCCACCGGCGAACCGTCGGCCAGCGCGCCGAGCAGGAAGAGCATGCCGGGCGTGGCGATGCCCTGCGGCAGGAAGGCGGCGCTCTCCCGCCGGGCGCGGTCGAGCGCCTCCTCCGCAGTCCAGTTGCCGGCGGCCACGTGCTCCTGCGCGTAGCCGGCGGCCAGCTCGTCCTGCCAGCTGTCGAACTCCTCCGGGGTCATCGCCCGGACCGTCACCTCGGTCATCCCCAGTCCCCCGTCGACGTGTGACCGCTCAGTCCTCGGCGGCGCGGCGGCGCGCCTCACGCAGCTTCATGGCGTGCTCCAGCAGCGTGATCAGCACCTCCTTGGCCGACTCCCGCTTGCGCGCGTCGCACAGCACCACGGGGACGCCCGGGTCCAGGTCGAGCGCGGCCTGCACCTCGTCCAGGCGGAACTGCCTGGCGCCCTCGAAGCAGTTCACCGCCACGACGAAGGGCGTGCCACGCCCCTCGAAGTAGTCGATCGACGGGAAGCAGTCGGCCAGCCGCCGGGTGTCGGCGAGGACCACCGCACCGAGCGCGCCGAGCGCCAGCTCGTCCCAGACGAACCAGAACCGGTCCTGCCCGGGCGTGCCGAACAGGTAGAGCACGAGGTCGTCGCTGATGGTGATGCGGCCGAAGTCCATCGCCACCGTGGTGGTCGACTTCTCCTCGATGCCGGACAGGTCGTCGATGCCGATCCCGGTCTCGGTCAGCACCTCCTCGGTGCGCAGCGGCCGGGTCTCGCTGACCGCGCCGACCATCGTGGTCTTGCCGACGCCGAACCCGCCCGCGATCAGGACCTTGATCGCGGTGGGCAGCGGCGCGGCGCCCGTCGGCCGCTCAGAGCGCCCGTAGTCCATTGATTACCGCCTCGAAAACGTGCTCGTCGGGAAGGCCGGCGGTGGTCGCGCGCGGCTCGCGTACCTGTACCAGGCTGCGGGCGGCCAGGTCTCCGAGGAGAACCCGGACCGTGCCCACCGGCAGGTCGAGATGGGCGGCGATCTCGGCCACGGAGAGGATCCGCTGGCAGAGGCCGACGATCGCCACGTGCTCCGGGCCCAGCCCGGACTCCGACCCGACATCGGTGCGGGTCGAGGTGACCAGCGAGATCAGGTCGAACGTGCCGGTGACCGGGCGGGCCCGGCCTCCGGTGACCGCGTACGGGCGCACCACCGGGCCGGCGTGGTCGTCCACCCACTCCTGCTCCGCGGAGTCCCCCCGGCCGGTCATCGTGCCGCGTTCTCGCCGACGGGCTGTTCTCGGGTCGGTGACGCGACGAACCGGCCGACCCGGGTGACGAGCATGGCCATCTCGTACGCGATCAGGCCGACGTCCGCGTCCTCCGAGGCCAGCACCGCCAGGCAGGCGTTGCGCCCGGCCGCGGTGACGAACAGGAAGGAGGACTGCATCTCGATGATGGTCTGCTGCACGTGCCCGCCACCGAACCGCTTGCCCGCGCCACGGGCCAGGCTCTGGATGCCCGCCGCCATGGCCGCCAGGTGCTCGCCGTCGTCCCGGCTCAATCCGCGGGACGAGGCCATCAACAGTCCGTCGGTGGAGAGCGCCACGGCGTGCTCCGCCTGCTTGACCCGGCCGACCAGGTCATCCAGCAGCCACGTCAGATCCGCGCTCGAAGCCGTCTTCTGCGCCACTCGTCGTCCTCATCTTCCCGGCTGGTGTGCCGTCAGCTTCCGGTTTCCGTCGCGTCGACGTCCGGGTCAGGTAACCTGCTCGTCCGCGTCGGCCGGCCCACCGCCGGCCTCGTGGGCTCCGCCGAGCAAGCGCGCGGCATCGGTCCGGCCGCGTCGCGTACCGCTCTGGTAGGAGCTCATCATCCGGCGCACCTGCTCCGGTGCACGCGCCGTGTCGTCGTCGGCGGCGTCGTCCGCCGCGGTCTGGTCGTGCCGCAGCTCCGGCACGAGGCTGGCCTGGCGTACCCGGACAGGCAGCCCCGCGTCGGTGACCGGCGCGGTCTCCGGCTCCGCCGCCGGCGACGCCGCTGCCGGGTCCGTCGGGGCGGCCGAGCGGCGTTCCACCACTGCCAGTTCCGTGGTGGGCCCGGCCACCGCGGGCTGCCGCTTGCGGGTACGCGCGGGCAGCCCGGAAGGGGTCAGCCGGGGCGCCTGCGCCATCGGCTCCGGCACCTGCGGGGTGGGCTCGGCCGGCTGGTCGGGTTCGGCGCCGTCGTCCGGGCCGGACGGGGTCGCGGGCCTGTCGCCGTCGCCCTCGCGCGTGCTCCGTGCCGGGTCCGGCGCGGGCGTCGCGTCCACTGCCGTCCCGGGGGCGGGAAGGGCGTCGGCCTCGTCGGCGCCGGCGGCGGTGATCAGTTCGCGCGGGATCAGCACCACTGCCGTCGTGCCGCCGTACGCGGACTCCTTGAGCTGCACCCTGACGCCGTGCCGCTCGGTGAGCCGGCTGACCACGAACAGGCCGAGCCGGGCCGCGTCGGCGAGGTTCAGCTCGGACCGGTCGACGATGCGTGCGTTGGCGGCGGCCAGTTCGTCGGCGCTCATGCCGAGGCCGCGGTCCTCGATCTCGACGGCGAAGCCGTTTGCGACGAGCTGGCCGCGGACTTCCACTGTGGTCTGAGGCGGCGAGAAGGAGAGTCCGTTCTCGATCAGCTCGGCCAGCAGGTGGATCACGTCACCGACGGCGCGGCCGGTCAGCGACACCTCGCCGAGCGGGCGCACGGTGACCCGGGTGTAGTCCTCGACCTCGGCGACCGCGCCGCGGACCACGTCGACCATCGGCACGTTGCGCCGCCAGGCCCGGCCCGGCGTCGAGCCGGAGAGCACGATCAGGTTCTCCGCGTTGCGCCGCATCCGGGTGGCCAGGTGGTCGACCCGGAACAGGTCCTCCAGTTCCTCGGCGTCGTGTTCCCGCCGCTCCATCGCGTCCAGCAGCGTCAACTGCCGGTGCACGAGCGCCTGGGTACGTCGGGCCAGGCTGAGGAACACGTCGCGGACACTGCGGCGCAGTTCGGCCTGCTCGACGGCGGTCCGGATGGCGGTCTCCTGGACGACGTTGAACGCCTTGCCCACCTGGCCGATCTCGTCGTCGCCGAACTGCAGGGGTGGCGCCTCGCGGGCGACGTCCACCTCCTCGCCGCGGCCCAGCCGTTCCACCACGCTCGGCAGCCGTTCGTGGGCCAGCTTGAAGGCGGCCTCACGCAGCCGTTCGAGCTGGCGGACGAGCGCCCGGGCCGTGGTGATCGAGACGACCACGGAGGCGATGACGGCGATCAGGCCGAGGCCGGCGGCGAGCACCAGCCGCACGATGACGCCGACGGCGACCGGCGTGGCCCGGGAGACGATGTCCTCACCGCCGGCGAGGATCACCTCCCGCAGGTCGGCCATCGCCTTCACGGCGGCGGCCTGCCACGCGGCGGCGGTCACCGGCGGGCGCACCTCGACGCCCTTGGCCGCGAGTACCTGGTCCTGGAGCGTGCGGAGCTGCTGGAACGCGTCGCCCTCGACCATCCGGTCGAAGCGGGCGCGGTCGCCGGGGGCGAGTTCCCGGGCGGTGCGGTCGGCGAGGAACCACTGCGCGCCGACCAGGCGGGCGAAAGCGGTCTGCTCGCCGACTGTGATCCGGTTGGCGGCGATCGCGCCGGTGAGCAGCGCGTCCTGTTGGGACAGCAGTTCCCGGGACCGGTTGAGGTCGATGAGCGCGGCGGTGTCCTTAGCGATCTCGTCGTCGTCGAGGCCGCCGAGGGCGTCGAAGACCGCGAAGATCCCGTCGACCGCCTCGTCGTACGCGATCAGCGTGCTGGTCCGGTCGATGGTCTTGCGGCCGACGTCGGCGCGTACCTGACCGAGCTGGTCCAGCTCGGTCTTCAGCTCGTCGAGCCGGCTCATCAGCTCCTCGCTGGCGGGAAGCTCGGTGCGCCAGTCCCGCACCGAGCGCCACAGCGCGCCGGCGGCCTCGTCGGTACGCGCGCGCTGAGCCTCCAGCTCCTGCAACCGGTCCGGATCGGACTCGCCGAGGTAGCGCAGCGACAGGCGGCGCTCGGCCTGCAACTCCAGCAGCAGCGGGTCGCTCGGCTCGAAGACGCGCGCGTTGAGCGTCTGCACGCCGAGCAGGTTGAATCCGTCCCGTACGGTTACCCAAGCGGCGAACGCCCAGAGCGCGATCAGCGACGCCAGCAGCGCGATGATCTTCGTACGGAGATTCGTACTGCGGGAACCCATCACACCGTCCTGGCCCGGTCTTCGGTCGGTTCGGAATCCGATCGACTCCGGCGCACGCTAGCAGCCGTCGTGAACCTCATTCAAGCGATCCTGATCATGGTGGGTGCGGCCGCCGTCCGGGCCGCCCCGGCGCGGCCGGAGGCCGCCAGCACCGCGGCACGCACGATCCGCGTCGGCCGGTAGAGGTCCTTGTCGTGCCATAGTGCCGGTTCGCTGTCGCATCCGTCCAGCTCGGACAGTCGAAGACGCCCCCGCACCAGCGCCGATGTGATCCGCGGGTCGCCGGGCCGGCCCGCGTCGGCCAGGGCGAGCACCGCGTACGCGGTCTCCTCGGCGGTGCCGTCCCACCGTCCCCAGGAGCCGTCCGGGCGCTGCGTGTCCAGCAGCCAGGCCACCCCCCGCTCGACCGCGGTTCGCGCCGCGCCGTCCGGCGCGTGGTCGGCGAGCGCCAGCAGCACCGCGTAGGTGGCGTAGTACGGCGAGGCGTGCCAGCGGTCCTCCCACCGCCCGTCCGGCTCCTGCCGGTCCAGCAGCCACTCGGTGACCCGGCGCCGGGCGCCGGTGACGCCGGGCGCGCTCGGTTGCTCGCCGAGCGCGTCGAGGACGTGCGCGTTGGTGGTCAGCGACGCCCCGTCCTCTCCCGGCCAGGTGCAGAAGTGCCGTCCGGTGTCGAACCCGGCCAGCGGCGCGACGCCCGGAGCGCGACCCAGCCGGGCCAGCGCGTAGAGCGTGACGGCGGTGGTGTCGGCGTCGGCGGGCAGGCCGGGCGCGGTGGCCGCGCCGGATGGTCCGACCGCGGCGCGCAGCTCGGTCAGCACCGGCTCGGGCGCCCCGACCGGCACCCCGGCCCGGACCAGGATGCCGAGCACCCAGGCCCGTTCGAACACGGTGATCGGGCTCGCGCAGGGCACCGGCCCGGGCCGGGCGACGGCGTTGAGGTAGTCCAGCACGGGGCCGGGCTCCGGCTTGCCCAGCCAGGCGGCGGTGGCGGCGGGTGAGGCGCCGACGGCACCACTGGCCGAGGGGCGTACGCCGGGCGCGCGGTACGCCAGCTCGCCCGCCACCTCCAGCGCGTGCGCCAGCTTCTCCGGCACCGGTCTTCCGGTGGCCAGCAGCCCGCGTACCCGGGTCAGCCGGGCCGGGTCGAGACCGGCGGGCAGCGGCAGGCGGGCCCGGCCGGCCCACTCGGCCAGCCCGGGTGGCGGCCCGGCCGGACCGTCGAGGTGCCGGTCCACAGCGGTCAGCAGCGCCGGCACGATCAGGTCGGTGGCGGGCAGGTCCGGCGGGGCGCCGTCGCGCAGGGCGCCGGTCAGATGCGCCAGTCCCCGGTGCGCGGCGGCGGCCGGCGCGGTGGCCGGACCCTCGTGGTGCAGCACGGCCAGCAGCGCCTCGACCGCGCTCAGCGTCGGCACGAGCGCGTACCCGCCGGGGCCGCCCCAGCCGCCGTCCGGGCGCTGCCGGTCCAGCAGCCAGGTCACGCGCCGGTCGTGGCCGCCGAGCCAGGGCGCGAGGGCGACCAGCCGTCCGGTCTCGTAGACCGACGGTGACGTCTGCCCCTCCGGCTCGCCGCCGAGTTCGGTGATCAGGTCGTGCGTGGCCCCGGACCGGGTGGCGGGCACCGGTCCGGCGGTGAGCGTCACCGCACGCCCCAGAAGTCGGTGTTCCGGTAGAAGCCGGTGGTGAAGCCGAGCTGCCGGGACAGGAAGTCGGCCTCCCGGGGCACCTCGCCGGCCAGCTTCGCCAGCAGGACACGGCAGTGGTCGACCTGCTCGGCGAAGCGCCGCTCGACCTCGGTCGGGTCGTCCACCAGCAGCAGCGCGTTGAGGTCGCCGGACTCGGCGTCGCGGCGGTGGGTGCCGAGGTCGTTGACCAGGCGCAGGGCGCGTTGGACCTCGTCGCCGACCTCGATCAGGCGGGCCAGCGTGGCGGCGTCGGACACCGACCCGGTGTGGATCCAGTGCGCCACGTTCACCACTGTCGCGGCGAGGTTGTCGGCGTTCGCGAGGTAGTCGGTGAGCGTGGGGCGGGCGGTGTGCCGCCAGTCCCACTCACGGGCCATCGCGTCGAGCGTGCGTGCCATCGTGTCCCGCCAGTGGCCGCGCAGTGCCGGCCAGGCGGGCGCGGCGGCGACGTCGTCGCGCAGCTCGGCGAGGAACCGGCCCAGCGGGTCGCCGGACTGGCCGCCGTCGAGCACGTCCAGGCAGACGCCGGTGATCCGGTTCACCTCGGCCCGGCTGGTGGCCTGGTGGTCGACCAGCCAGTCCACGGCAAATCCCCAGAGCACCGCGCGGTTGGTCACCGCGAGTTCGGCGGCGGTGTGCCAGGGGGCGCTGAACGCCATCGCCTGCGCGATGCTGCTGAACAGCGTCGCGTCGAACGGGTCGCCGGGGAACAGCTCGGGGTGCGCGGCGGCGGCCTTGCGCAGGCCGCGCTGGCCCTGCGCGGCGAGCGCGCAGACCCGGCCCTGCTCCGCGGCGACGGCAAGCGGATCGGGGGTGGGTCCGTCGGTCATGCCCGCTCCGCCCGCCCGGCCGCGACGAGCGTCAGCTCGACCCGTTCGCGCGGCCGCAGCGCGGCCGCCAGCCGCAATCCGGGTACGCCGGGGCGGTGCAGCCGGAACCGGTAGCGGCTGAGCATGGTGGCGAGGATGAGCTGCGCCTCCAGGTAGAACAGGTACATGCCGAGGCACTGGTGCGGGCCGCCGCCGAACGGGAAGTGGGCGTACCGGTGCCGGGTCCGGACCCGCTCGGGGCGGAACCGTTCCGGGTCGAACTCGTCCGGGCGGTCCCAGAACTGACGCATCCGCTGGGTGATCAGCGGGCTGACCGCCATCGTCGCGCCGGGCTCGATCGGCACGCCGTCGATGACGTCCCCGTCGACCGCTCGGCGCGGGATGATCCACCCGATCGGGTAGAGCCGCAGCAGTTCGTCCAGCACCATCCGGGTGTACGTGAGCCGGCTCAGGTGCTCGCGGCGTACCGGCTCGCCGCCGAGCACCTCGTCGATCTCGGCGTAGAGCCGCTCGGCCACCTCGGGGTGCTGGTCCAGGTGGGGCCAGGCCCAGGTGAGCACGTTGATGGTGGTCTCGGTGGTGGCGGCGAACATCGCCACGGTGTCGTTGCGGACCTGCCGCTCGTCGAGTTGCCGCCCGTCGTCGGTACGGGCCTGCCAGAGCGTCGAGATGACGTCGTCGCCCTGGTCGGCGGACTCCCGCGTCTCGCGGACGATCGGCACCAGCACGTCGTCGACGATGCGCACGGCGCGGGCGAACGTGCGGTCGCCGGGCATCGGCAGGGACAGCGGCGCGAACGGCACGACGATCCGGGGGAGGACGGCGGTGGCGATCCGGTCCTGCGCCTCGATCACGCGCAACGCGTCCGGCACCGAGATCCGGTCGGCGAAGAGCACCTTCATGATCGCCCGGCTGACGATGCGCGCCTGCTCCACGCCGATGTCGACCGGCTGCCCGGCGCGGGCCGGCTCGTCCAGTTCGTCGACGGCGTCGCGGATCGCGTCGGCCATCCCGTCGACCAGCGCCTCCACCCGCTTGGCGGTGAACATCGGCTGGAGCATCCGCCGGCTGGCCGACCAGATCTGCCCCTCGCCGAGGATCCCCTCGCCGAACAGCCGCTTGACCGGGCGCCAGAACAGCCCGTCACCGGCCCGCTCGTAGTTGTCCGCCCGGTCCCGCAGGACGTGCTGCACGTGCCGGGGGTGGGTGACCAGGTACGGCCGGAACGAGCCGAGGTTGAGCCGGACCAGATCGCCTCCGGTACGGTTGCCGATGTCGATGAGGGCTCGGGCGGGGTCGCGGAGCACCGCGGGCAGGATCTGCCGCAGCGGCACGGTCCGGGGCCGGCCGGCGGGCCTCGGTGTGTCCGTTGGTTCGGGCACCTGAACGCTCCCTCGGTTGACTCAGGGTCGCGACTCCGTATCGACCCGTGACGTTGCCCGCGAGCATGCCATCCTGAGCGGCAGATCAAAAGGCAGGTCGGAGGATATTTCACGTAACAACAATCTCTTTGTCGAAAATGGAGCCCGTGGGATGTGCGTCACTGCCGTACACAGTGGCCGTTGCGGAGAGCGAGCGACGCTCACCTCCGCGCGGACGGCGGCAGAAAGCGGGCGCGGACCCGTCCGCTGTGCCAAGCTTCGGGCATGGACGACAAGACCATCCTCAGCCGGATCTCGGAACTCGTCGACGAGGAGCACCGGCTGCGTGCCGACGCGCAGCAGCACGAGGCCGGCACCGACGACGAGGCGCGGGAGCGGCTGCGCGCGCTGGAGGAGTCGCTGGATCAGTGCTGGGACCTGCTGCGCCGCCGCCGGGCGGCCCGTCAGGCGCACGGCGACCCGGACGCCCAGGGCGAGCGTCCGGTGCCGGAGGTCGAGCGCTACCTCCAGTGACCCGGACCGGACCGGCGTCCCGGGCGGTCTCCCGCCCGGGACGCTCGTCGGTCAGCGGATGCCCGCCTCCCGCAGCAGCGCCTCGGTCAGCGCCGCCGGGTCGGTCACCGTCGCGGGCATCCCGCGCGCGGTGAACCAGGCGGCCACCACCCGCACGTCGCGGGCCAGGAAGTCGGCCCCCTGCGGGTTCGCCACCACGTCGACCACCTGCGGCAGGTCGATCATCACCAGCCGGCCCGCGTGCACCAGCAGGTTGTACGGGGACAGGTCACCGTGTGCGTACCCGGCCCGGGCGAGCACCGTCAACGCCTCCACGAGCTGGTCCCACAGGTCGCGCAACCCGTCGTCGTCGGGCCGGGTCTGGGCCAGCCGCGGCGCGGCCTCCCCCGCCTCGGCGTCGCCGACGAACTCCAGCATCAGCTCGGTGCCGAGCAGCTGCACCGGGTAGGGCACCGCGATCCGCCCGGAGGCGGCCCCGATCTCCCAGAGCTGGGACAACGCGGCGAACTCGGCCGCCGCCCACTGCCCGGCGATCATCTGCCGGCCGAACGCGGTGCGGCCGGTCATCGCCCGCATCTCGCGGGACCGGCGCACCCGGCGGCCCTCCAGGTAACCGGCGTCGCGGTGGAAGAGCCGGTGCTGGGCGTCGCGGTACCGCTTGACCGCCAGCAGGCAGGCGCGGTCGGTGCCCGGCACGGCGCGGCGGACCAGGTGGACGTCCGCCTCCTTGCCGGTCTTGAGCACCCCGAGCTCGGTGTCGCGGGCGGCCAGCTCGGTGACCAGCCAGTCCGGATGCGGCTCGGGGCCGTGGACGGCCTGATCCCAGGAGGACCAGGCGTCCTCCGCCTCGGGCTCGGCGTCCGGGTCGGTGAGGGTCGGCGGGGTACGCCGCCCCCGCTTCAGGAAGTCGGGTTCGTCGTCGTCGAAGCGGCTCTTGCCGCGGCCACGGCGCTGCGGCGCCGGGAGGTCGTGATCGCGCACGGGTGGACATGTCCTTCGATCGAGGCTGGTGGAGGCAGGTGGAACGACCCTGCGAAAACGGCCATGACCGACCTCCTCTCCTCGACCGGGCACACCCCGGCTGCGCACTCGCGCGGCACCATGCTCGTGCGTCAACCCAGGGCGGGTCAACGGAATTTCGGCGCCGCCGCTCCCGTCGTCCGGCGTGCCGCCGCAGCGGTCAGCCGGCCAGCACGGCCGCGACGGCCGCGATCAGTCCGTCCTCGATCCGGGTGGGCGCGAACCTCGGGTCGGACCAGCGGCGTCCCCGGTGCAGCCAGACGCTGGGCAGGCCCACAGCTGTCGCGCCGCCGATGTCCGCCTCCGGGCTCTCGCCGACCACCCACGCGCCGCGCAACGGCATCCGGGCCCGCTGGGCGGCGAGCGCGAAGATCCTCGGGTTGGGTTTGCTGACGCCCGCCTCCTCGGAGATCACCCAGTCGGCGACGTACCGGTCCAGGCCGGTCTTGCGGATCTTGGTGTCCTGTTGACGGGACGCGCCGTTGGTGACCACCACCGGCACCCAGCCGGCGTCGGCCGCGATCCGCAGCGCGCAGGCCACCAGCGGGTCCAGCCGCATGTGGGCCACCACGCCGTCGTGCAACTCGTCGACCAGGTCGATCGAGGGGATGCGCAGCGCGTACCGGTCGCGGATCGCGTCCGCCACGTCCCACCTGTTGGTCAGCCCGTCGGCGTCCACGGACACCAACCAGTCGAGGTCGGCCGGGGGCGCGCCGATGCCGTCCAGGAAGCGTTCTCCCCAGACGCGGAACGGCCCGTCGCGGTCCAGCAGGGTGTTGTCCAGATCGAGCAGGAGCAACGGCACCTGGGCACCCTACGGGAAGGGCCGGAGCACCGACAGGGGCGAGGGCCCCGCCACGGCGATCAGGCGACCAGGACGGCGCGCGCCGCCCCGGCGTCGACCGGGCGGTCCCGCAGCATCGTGTGCGCCGCGCGGGTGGCGGCCAGCGCGTCCGGGTCCAGCGTGGCCACCAGCACGTCCTCGCCGGTGTCGGCGCCCCGGGCCAGCGGCCGGCCCTCCGGGTCGTACACCGCCGCGCCGCCGTTGAACCGCCACGGATCGGCGCCGCCGACCGCGTTGGCGAAGACCACGTACATCGTGTTGTCCAGCGCCCGTGCGGCGTAGTAGAGGTCGCGCCGGTGCGCCGAACCGGTCAGGTAGCCACTCGGGCAGAGGTAGCCGTGCGCGCCGTCGCCGGCCGCGGCCCGCGCGTGCTCCGGGAAGCAGCCGTCGTAGCAGACGCCCAGACCCAGCCGCCACGAGTCGACCTCGATCGTGGCACCCCCGCGGCCGGCGTCGAACAGCTCCCGCTCGCCGCTCCAGAGCTGCTGCTTGTCGTACGCGGCGGTGACCGTGCCGGCGGGGTCGACCACGAGCGAGGAGATGGTGCGCCGCAGGTCGGGGTGGCGGACGGCGGCACCGATCACCACTGCCGCGCCCGCGTCGGCGGCGGCGCAGCGCAGCGCGTCCAGCCGGGCGTCGGTCACCCGGCCGTCGGCGTCCGCGGCCACGTCCGTGGCGTCCGGGTCGGCCCCGAGCGTCGGCGGGTGGTACGCCGGCAGGAACAGCTCGGGCAGCACCACGACGCGGGCGCCCTCGGCCCGGGCGACGAGGCGGGCGGCGGCACCGGCGTTGCCGGCGACGTCGCCGGGGACCGGCTGGGCCTGGACGGCGGCGACGGTGAGCGGGCGCGTGGGAGGTGCTGACACGCGCCGATCCTAACCACCCGACGGCAGCAGATGATCTTCCAGAAACGCATCTCAAGCCGTACGTACGGTTTGCGTCGGCCGGTTCCACCTGCGACGATCCGTTCGTGCCCAGAGTAAGTCAGGACCAGCTCGACGCGCGCCGGCAGGAGATCCTCGCGGCGGCCCGGGCGTGTTTCGCCCGGCACGGTTACGAGGGCGCCACCGTGCGGCGGCTGGAGGAGGCCACCGGCCTGTCCCGTGGCGCGATCTTCCACCACTTCCGGGACAAGGACTCCCTCTTCCTGGCCGTGGCCGAGGACGACGCCGCCGCAATGGTGGAGACGGTCGCCCGCAACGGTCTCGTGCAGGTCATGCACGACCTGCTGGCCCGGGCCGTCTCGCCGGACACCACCGGCTGGCTCGGCAGCCAGCTGGAGGTCTCCCGCCGGCTGCGCACCGACCCCGCCTTCGCCAAGCGCTGGGCGGAGCGGTCCGAGGCCATCGCCGAGGCCACCCGGGAGCGCCTGCTGCGCCAGCGCGAAGCGGGCGTGCTCCGCGACGACGTGCCGATCGACGTCCTCGCCCAGTTCCTGGAACTGGCCTACGACGGGCTGGTGCTGCACCTGGCGATGGGCCGGCCGGCCGGCGACCTGGCCCGGGTGCTCGACCTGGTCGAGGAGGCCGTCCGCCGGCACTGAACCGGCAGCGGTCTCGGTCCGGTAACTACGCCCCTCCAGGAGATCGACTCTGGCGCGCCTGCTCCACAATGAGCCGCGACCCCTCCTCGCGACAGGAGCAGACGATGACCCCCTCCGACACCTGGGGCATCCCTGGCCCCGTATTCCTGCGCTGGTACCTCCTGCTCGCCGTCGTCGTTGTCGTCGGCGCGATCGTCCACCGGCGCCGCATGCTGGAGGGCACGCCGGTCGCCGTCCACGGCGGACTGGGGCCGCAGCAGGTCGCCTTCCTCAACGGCGGCGACCAGCTCGCCGTCTGGGCCGCGCTCGGCGGGCTGCGCCACGCGGGCGTGGTCGGCGTACGGCCGGACCGGCGGCTCACCACCGGCGGTCCACTGCCGGCCGGGGCCACCCCTGTGGACCAGGCGGTGCACCACGCGGCGAGCCGGGGCCTGCACACCCGTGAGCTGGCCGCCGACGAGTGGGTCCGGCGGGCGGTCGACGAGCTGCGCGACGACCTGGTACGCCGGGGCCTGGCACTGGACCAGGAGCGACGCCGGACGCTGCGGCGCGGCGCGCTGCTGGTCGGCTTCCTGCTCGCCATCGGCATCGTGCGCACGGTCACCGGACTGTTCAACGACCGGCCCACCGGCTGGCTGCTGCTCAGCCTGTTCCCGCTCGGCCTCGCGTTCGTGCTGCTCAACCGCGTGCCCTGGCGTACCCGGGCGGCCACCGCCGCGCTGAACGACATGCGCCGCCGGCACGCCTGGCTGCGGCCCGACGCCGGGCCCGCGTACGCCACGTACGGCCCGACCGAGGTGGCGCTGGGCGTGGCGCTGTTCGGCACCGCCACGCTCTGGACCATGGATCCGGGCTTCGCGGAGCAGGCCGAGATCCAGCGGCAGGCGCTGGGCCACACGGGCGGCGCGAGCACCGGCACCTCGTGCGGCGGGGGCCCCACCGCCGGTGGCGCCTCCTCGTGCGGCGGCAGCTCCTGCGGCGGGGGCGGTGGCTGCGGCGGCGGGTGCGGCGGATGACCGGTCCGTCCGGCGTCGGCATCGGCTGGCGTCCCGAGATCGCCGGCTTCGTCGCCGGGCTGCCGGGACTGCGCTTCGTCGAGGTGGTCGCGGAGGCGGTCGCCCCGGCCCGACCGCTCCCCGACGGGCTCACCGAGCTGCGCGGACGCGGCGTCGACGTCGTACCCCATGGAGTGCGGCTGTCCCTCGGCGGCGCGGAACCGGTCGACCCGGCCCGGGTGGCGCACCTGGCCGGGGTGGCCGCGGCCCTGGACGCGCCGCTGGTGAGCGAGCACATCGCGTTCGTGCGGGCCGGCGGCCTGGAGGCCGGTCACCTGCTGCCGCTGCCGCGCAGCCGAGAGGCGGTCGCCGCGGTGGTGGCGAACGTACGGCGGACGCAGGCGGAGCTGCCCGTGCCGCTGGCCCTGGAACCGATCGCGGCGCTGTTCGACTGGCCGGACGACGAGCTGGACGAGGCGGACTTCCTCACCGAGATCCTCGACGCCACCGGCGCGCTGCTGCTGCTCGACGTGGCGAACGTGCACGCCAACGCCCGCAACCGGGGCGGCGACCCGGCCGCGTTGCTGGACCGGCTGCCGCTGGAACGCGTCGCCTACGTGCACGTGGCGGGCGGCGCCGAGCACGGCGGCTTCTACCACGACACGCACACCGACCCGGTGCCCGCCGCCGTGTTGGACCTGGTCCGCGAGCTGTGCGCCGGACGCCGGCCGCCCGCGCTGCTGCTGGAACGCGACGGGCACTACCCGCCCGCCGCCGAGCTGCGCGGCGAGCTGGACGCGCTGGCCGCCGCCTCCGGTCACCCGGTGGTGACGTGAGCGGCGACCTGGCCGCCCGGCAGGCCGAACTGGTCGCCGCGCTCGTCGCCGGTGGACCGCTGCCGCCCGGCTTCGCCCCGGCACCGGTCGCGGCGGCACGCCGGGCGCTGCTGCGCAAACGGGCCGGCGACGTGGCCCGGCACTGGCCGCTGCTCGCCGCCGGACTCGGGCCGGCCTGGCCGGCCACGTTCACCACGTGGGCCGACGGCCGTCCCACGAACGGTTCGCTGCGCGACGGCTGGGACCTCGCCCGCGACCTGCGCGACCGGGACACGCTGCCGCCACTGGGCGCGGAGGAGCTGGCCGAACGCGAGGCCGCGAGCCGCTACGACGGCCGTCGCCCGCCCCGGCCACGCCGGCTGCCGGCCCTCGCCCGGACCGGCGGCGCCGTCGCGGTTCAGGTCGCCGGCCGGGTACGCCTGCTGCGGCCCGCCCCACGCTGACAGCCACCCGCCGGTACGGCAGGATCGGTGCATGGATCTCGGACTCGCCGACCGGGTGTACGTGCTCACCGGCGCCTCCGGCGGCCTCGGCTTCGCCACCGCCGAACAACTCGTCGCCGACGGTGCCCGGGTGGTCGTCTCCGCGCGTACCCCGGAACGGGTGGCCGCCGCGATCGAAGCGCTCGGTGACCCGCAGCGGGCGATCGGGCTGACCGCCGACCTCACCGACCCCGCCACGCCGGAGCGTCTCGTCGCCGCCGCCCGCGAACACTTCGGACGCCTCGACGGCGCGCTGGTCTCCGTCGGCGGCCCACCGCCCGGCACCGCCGCCACCGTCACCGACGAGCAGTGGCGCGAGTCGTTCGAGACGGTCTTCCTGGGCAGCGTCCGGCTCGCCCGCACGGTGGCCGGCGCGCTCACCGACGGCGGCGCGATCGGGCTGGTCCTGTCCACCTCGGTACGCGGACCGCTACCCGGCCTCGGCATCTCCAACGGCCTGCGGCCGGGCCTCGCCGGCGTGGCCAAGGACATGGCCGACGAGTTCGGCCCGCACGGCGTACGCGTGGTCAGCCTGCTGCCGGGACGGATCATGACCGACCGCAACTGGGAGCTGCTGGCCGGCTCCGACGACCCCGAGCGGGCCCGCGCGCAGGCCGAGGCGGCGATCCCGCTCGGGCGCATCGGCGATCCGGCGGAGTTCGGCAGGGTCGCCGCGTTCCTGCTCTCCCCCGCCGCCGGATACGTCACCGGGATCACCGTTCCGGTCGACGGCGGCGCGCTGCGTGGGCTGTGACGGTGGGTGCGGTGGCCGGGCTTTCGGCGGCGGCTCCGGTGAGCCGGGTGCGGGTGGCCGCGCCCGCGGCGAACCGGTCACGCGAGACGGTGTGCCGGTGAGCGATCGACGGCGGCCGGGCGGTGGGCGGCCCGAGGCCGCGCCCGGACCGGGCACGCCCGCCCGCCGCCACCCCCGGCCCAGCCGGGAGCAGCTCGCCGCGGCGACCGACCGGCTGCTGCCCGACGTGATCGCGCCCGGACTCGACGTGCTGTTCGTCGGCATCAACCCGGGCCTGTGGTCGGCGACCACCGGCTGGCACTTCGCCCGCCCGGGCAACCGGTTCTGGCCCGCCCTGCACCGGGGTGGCTTCACGCCGCGCCTGCTGCACCCCAGCGAACAGGACACGCTTCCGGCGCTCGGCCTCGGCATCACCAACATGGTGGCCCGGGCCAGCGCCCGCGCCGACGAACTCACCGCCGGCGAGCTGGTCGACGGCGCGGCCACGCTCACCGCCAAGGTCGAGCGCTACCGGCCGCGCTGGGTGGCGGTGGTCGGGGTGACCGCGTACCGGGTCGGGTTCGCCCGGCCGAAGGCCGGCTTCGGGCCGCAGCCGGAGACACTCGCGGCGGCCCGGCTCTGGGTGCTGCCCAACCCGAGCGGCCTGAACGCCCACTTCACCCCGGAGACGCTCGGCGCCGCGTTCGCCGAGCTGCGCGCCGCGGTCGCCGGGGGCTAGGGCTTTCGGTCGTCCGCGCCGGCTGGACCGTCGCCGGTGCCGGGAGCGCGCCCGCGCCGGTCCGCTAGTTGGCTGTGGCCGGGGGCATGGCCTCCTGGGCGACATAGGTGCCCATCGGGACCGTGGTCACCACCGGCTCCGGCTGGTCGGCCTCGGCGTGGGGCGCCGGCGAGTCGGTGACCGCGAACTGGGTGCGGTACAGCTCGGCGTACAGGCCGCCGACGGCCACCAGCTCGTCGTGCCGGCCGCGCTCCACGATCCGGCCCTCGTCCAGCACGAGGATCTGGTCGGCGTCGCGGACGGTGGAGAGCCGGTGCGCGATGACCAGCGCGGTACGACCGGTCAGCGCCACCGACAACGCCCGCTGCACCGCGGCCTCGCTCTCCGAGTCCAGGTGCGCGGTGGCCTCGTCGAGGATCACGATCGACGGGGCCTTGAGCAGCAGCCGGGCGATGGCGATGCGCTGCTTCTCGCCGCCGGAGAAGCGGTAGCCCCGCTCGCCGACCGTCGTGTCGAGCCCGTCCGGCAGCGCCCGGACCAGGTCGGCGACCTGCGCGCCGGCCAGCGCCGCCCAGATCTCGTCGTCGGTGGCGTCGGGCTTGGCGTAGCGCAGGTTCTCCCGGATCGTCTCGTGGAACAGGTGCGAGTCCTGGGTGACCACACCGATCTCGTCGCGCAACGAGGCGAGCGTCGCGTCCCGTACGTCGACGCCGCCGACCAGCACCTGGCCGTCGCTGACGTCGTAGATCCGAGAGATCAGCATGGACAGCGTCGACTTGCCCGCACCGGAGGGGCCGACCAGGGCCACCATCCGCCCCGGCTCGACGGCGAACGAGACGCCCCTGAGCACCGGCTCGTTGACCGTCCGGTCGAGGGTGGAGACCTCCTCCAGGGAGGCGAGCGACACCTCGGCGGCGCTCGGGTAGCGGAAGCGGACGTCGCGGAACTCGACCCGGCCGTTGCCGCGCGGCACCGGCACCGCGTCGGGCTTCTCGGCGATGGCCGGGCGCAGGTCGAGCACCTCGAAGACCCGGTCGAAGGAGACGAGCGCGCTCATCACGTCGACCCGGACGTTCGACAGCGCGGTCAGCGGACCGTAGAGACGGGTCAGCAGCAGCGCCAGCTTGACGACGGTGCCGGCGCTGACCGCTCCGGTGACCGCCAGCCAGCCGCCGACGCCGTACGTCAGCGCCTGGGCCAGCGACGCCACGAGCAGCATCGCGACGAAGAACGTCCGCGAGTACATCGCGGACTGGATGCCGATGTCGCGCACCCGCTCGGCCCGGCGGGCGAACCGGTCGGCCTCCACCTCCGGCGCGCCGAACAGCTTGACCAGGAGCGCGCCCGCGACGCCGAACCGCTCGGTCATCGTCGCGTTCATCTTGGCGTCGAGGTTGTACGACTCGCGGGTGATCTCGGCCAGCCGCCGGCCGACCCGGCGGGCCGGGATGATGAAGATCGGCAGCAGCACCAGCGCCAGCACGGTGATCTGCCAGGACAGCACGAGCATCGCCCCGGCGGTCAGCACGAGCTGGATGACGTTGCTGACCACGCCGGACAGCGTCGAGGTGAACGCCCGCTGGGCGCCGAGCACGTCGTTGTTGAGCCGGCTGACCAAGGCACCGGTCTGGGTGCGGGTGAAGAACTGCAACGGCATCCGCTGGACGTGGTCGTACACCCGGGTGCGCAGGTCGAGGATGATGCCCTCGCCGATGCGGGCCGAATACCACCGCTGGACCAGGGAGAAGAGCGCGTCGGCCACGGCGAGCGCGGCGATGATCAGGGCGAGCCGGACCACAGTCGAGCGGGCGTCGGGGCCGGCCCCGGCGATCGCGTCGATGACGTCGCCGGCGAGCAGCGGCGTGGCCACGCCGATCACCGCGGCGACGATCACGGTGAGCAGGAAGACGACGATGTCGCGCCGGTAGGGCCGGGCGAACGCGACGATCCGCCGGGCGGTGCCGCGCTTGAGCTCGTGGGCGGAGACCTCGTCGCGGTTACGCAGCGACCGGAGCATGCTCCAGCCGCCCATGCCGCCGCCGGCCATGGGGTGGGACACTCGTCACCTCCGGGTCGTCGGGGCAGCATCAAACCGTCGGAGTCCATTCTCCCGACGCCTGTGACAACCTCGCGGGTAACCCAGATCTTCCCTGACGGTCCTTACGGAATCGCCGTGCCGGCTATTCGCCCCGCCCGGCCAGGTCCCGGATCCGCCGGGTCTGCGCCTCCCGCTCGGCGCGCTGCTGCTCGGCGTGCGAGCGCCCGGCCGCGCCCGCGAGCAGCGCCTTGATCTCGATGATCGCGTCCCGGTTGTTCGCGAGGAGCCCGGCGGACAGATCACGCACGGCGCCGTCCAGCTCGTCGTTGGGCACCACGAGCGTGGCCAGGCCGATCCGGTCCGCCTCGGTGGCGTCCATCCGCCGGCCGGTGGCGCAGATCTCCAGCGCCCGGGAGTAGCCGACCAGCTCGACCAGGCGGCGCGTGCCGGCCAGGTCGGGAACCAGACCGAGGGTCACCTCGGCCATCGAGAGCTTGGCGTCGGCGGCGAGCACCCGCATGTCGCAGGCCAGCGCGAGCTGGAAGCCGGCGCCGATGGCGTGGCCCTGCACCGCGGCGATCGACACCACGTCCGGCCGGTGCAGCCAGGTGAAACCGTCCTGGTACGCGGCGATCCGGTCGGCGCACTCCGCCTCCGGCATCGCGGCCAGCTCGGCGAAGGAGCCCGGCCCGGTCGCGCCGGCGACCGCCAGGTCCAGGCCCGCGGAGAAGGCGCGCCCCTCCGCGCGTACGACGACGACGCGCACGTCGCCGGGCAGGTCGCGGGAGAAGTCGCTCATCGCGCGCCACATCGCCGGGGTCTGTGCGTTGAGCACGTCGGGCCGGCACAACGTCACCGTCGCGACCGGCCCGTCGCAGTCGAAGCGCACTCCGGTCGTCTCGGCGGTCACCGGACGCCCCGAGACGCGCTGGTGGACGACGCTGGGGGGCGGGTCACGCCTTCTTCCGGCGCCGGGCGCCGCCGCGCTGGCGCAGCTGCACCCCGGACTCGGTGAGCACCCGGTGGATGAACCCGTAGGAACGGCCGGTCGAGGCCGCCAGAGCACGGATGCTCTCTCCGCCGGTGTACCGCTTTACCAGGTCTTTGGCGAGCGTCTGGCGCTCGGCCCCGACGATCCGGCGACCCTTCTCAGTGCTGGTGGCTGTGCCGGTGGCTGCCATGCTGATTCCTCACGTCCCAGACTGTGCGGTTCGGATACGGTCCCACCTATTAGACCGCCTCGAACGATCATGCGCCAGATATCAACTATTCGCCAACCGACACGCTACGCAATGTCAGCTTCCCGATAGAGTGATCCTTCCGACCGGCTGATTCGTACCGCCCGCACGGGAGAACCGACACCATTTCCCCGACGTGGCTGCATCGCCGCGCTACGGATACCGCCACTTCGGCGAGCTGGTGTGGATCACGCGGATGACGGGTACACCGCCGCCGGGGGGCGCGGGACAGTCAGGCCAGCTCGACCAGCTCCAGCAGGTCGTCGGACCAGGCGTCCTCGTCACCGTCGGGGAGCAGGATGGCGCGGTCCGGCTTGAGCGCGGTGACCGCGCCCGGGTCGTGCGTGACCAGCACGATCGCGCCCGGGTAGCGGGCGATCGCGTCGAGCACCTGCTCGCGGCTGACCGGGTCGAGGTTGTTCGTCGGCTCGTCCAGCAGCAGCACGTTGGCGCCGGAGCAGACCAGCGTGGCCAACGCCAGCCGGGTCTTCTCGCCACCGGAGAGCACCCCGGCCGGCTTGTCCACGTCCTCGCCGGAGAACAGGAACGCGCCGAGGATCTTGCGCAGGTCGGTGTCGGTCTGGTCGGACGCGGCGCTGCGCATGTGCTCCAGGATCGTCCGGTCCACGTCGAGCGTCTCGTGCTCCTGAGCGTAGTAGCCCAGCCGCAGCCCGTGCCCGGGGCGTACCTCGCCGGTGTCCGGCTCCAGCAGCCCGCCGAGCATCCGCAGCAGCGTGGTCTTGCCGGCGCCGTTGAGGCCGAGGATGGCCACCCGGGAACCCCGGTCCACCGCCACGTCGACGTCGGTGAAGATCTCCAGCGACCCGTACGACTTGGACAGGCCGGTCGCGGTCAGCGGCGTCTTGCCGCACGGCGCGGGGCTCGGGAACCGCACCTTGGCGACCTTGTCCGCGACGCGGACCTCGTCCAGGCCGGAGAGCAGGCGCTCGGCGCGCCGGGCCATGTTCTGCGCGGCGACGGTCTTGGTGGCCTTGGCCCGCATCTTGTCCGCCTGCGCCATCAGGGCGCCGGCCTTCTTCTCGGCGTTCGCGCGCTCCCGGCGGCGGCGGCGCTCGTCGGTCTCCCGCGCCTCCAGGTACGCCTTCCAGCCCAGGTTGTACGTGTCGACCACGGAGCGGGTGGCGTCCAGGAACCAGACCTTGTTGACCACCGCCTCCAGCAGCGACGCGTCGTGGGAGATCACGATCAGGCCGCCCTTGTGGTTGCCGAGGAAGCCGCGCAGCCAGGTGATCGAGTCGGCGTCGAGGTGGTTCGTGGGCTCGTCGAGCAGCAGGATGCCGCCGCCGTTCTCGCCGGCGTCGCGGAACAGGATCCGGGCCAGCTCGATGCGGCGGCGCTGACCGCCGGAGAGCGTGCCGATGGTCTGGGCCAGGGCCCGGTCGGGCAGGCCGAGGTTGGCGCAGATCCGGGCCGCCTCGGCCTCGGCCGCGTAGCCGCCGAGCGAGGCGAACTGGTCCTCAAGCGCGCCGTAGCGGCGGACCAGGCGCTCGTCGTCGGCACCCTCGGCGAGCTTCTCCTCCAGCTCCTTCATCTGCGCCATCAGCACGTCCAGGCCGCGGGCGGAGAGCACCCGGTCCCGGCCGGTGACGTCCAGGTCGCCGGTACGCGGGTCCTGCGGCAGGTAGCCGATGGCGCTGCGCCGCTCGATCTGGCCGCCGTACGGCTGCCCCTCCCCGGCGAGCACCTTGAGCGTGGTGGTCTTGCCGGCGCCGTTGCGGCCGACCAGGCCGATCCGGTCCCCCGGCTGCACCCGCAGGGTGGTGTCGGACAGCAGGATCCGGGAACCGGCGCGCAGTTCCAGGCCGGTGGCAGTGATCATTTCGGAGTACTCGCTCTCGGGTCCGGAAGGGCTGATTCAGGGCACGCGAAAACGCCGGCGGGTGGTGATTTCCCGTCGGCGCGGGGCCGTTCAGCCTTCGCAGCGCAGCACGGGACAAGTGTACCGGGCCGCGCGGACTCTCTCGCCCGGATTACCGCGCAAGATCATCGGGTACCGAATTCGCCGTCCGGACCCGGTCCGGTACCGCAACCACCTCAAACGGAAACATCGGTGATCGGGGTCAACATGGAGCTGAACGAGAACGCGCGGGTCGACACCAGCCAGGTGGACGACCGGCGAGGTTCCGGCGGAGGCGGCGGGATGGGCATTCCGATCCCGATCGGCGGCGGCCGGGGCGGCATCGTGGGCATCATCATCGCCGTGGTCGTCGCCCTGGTGGGCGGCGGCTTCGGCCTCAACGCCGCCACCGGCGGCGGCGGTTCCGAACAGGGCGACAACACCTCGCTGGAGCAGAAGTGCTCGGCGCAGGACGCGCTGGAGCAGCTCGACTGCCGCAACACGCTGTACGTCAACTCGATCCAGGCGTACTGGCGTACCGCCATGCCGGAGGCGTTCGGCGAGCAGTACCGGCCGTCGAAGACGGTGTTCTTCAGCCAGAACGTCAGCACCGCCTGCGGTGCCGCCGACTCGGGTGTGGGCCCGTTCTACTGCCCGGCCGACGACCAGGTCTACATCGACCTGACGTTCTACCGGCTGCTGGCCGACCAGCTCGGCGCCGAGGGCGAGTTCGCCCAGCCGTACGTGCTGGCCCACGAGTACGGCCACCACGTGCAGAACCTGCTCGGCACCGAGGCGCAGATGCGCCGCCAGCAGCAGCGCGACCCGCAGAGCGCGAACGCCCTGTCGGTGAAGCTGGAACTCCAGGCCGACTGCTACGCCGGGGCCTGGGCGAAGAACGCCACCGGCACCGCCGACGACCGCGGGCAGAAGATCTTCAAGAGCATCACCGAGCAGGACATCTCGCAGGCCATCGACGCCGCCGAGAAGATCGGCGACGACGCCATCCAGAAGCGCTCCGGCCGGCCGGTGAACCCGGACGAGTTCACCCACGGCACCTCCGAACAGCGCAAGCAGTGGTTCACCAAGGGCTACACCACCGGTGACCCGAAGTCCTGCGACACCTTCGGCGCCGGGGTCTGATCCCCGCTGGGCGCATCGGCCCGCACCGCCGCAGACCGGCGGTGCGGGCCGATGTCCGTCTCCGCGGCCGGTCAGGCCGGCAGTGTCACCTGGCCCGGCGTGGACCGGTTGACGGTCGTCCCGTCGCCGAGCTGGCCCCCGCTGTTGTCGCCCCAGCACCACAGAGCGGCGTCGGTACGGATCCCGCAGCCGTGGTCGGTGACCGCGAGCCCGCCGGTCCAGGTGGTGGCGGCGCCGACCTGGACGGGCGCGAACCGGTGGGTGGTGCTGCCGTCGCCCACCTGGCCGCCCGAGTTCTTGCCCCAGCACCACAGGGTGCCGTCGGTACGCGACGCGCAGGACGTGTCACTGCCGGCGGCGATCCGGGTCCACGTGGTGGCGGCGCCGATCTGCACCGGCGCGGTCCGGTATGTGCCGCTCACGCCGAGCTGCCCGTACCCGTTCTCACCCCAGCACCACAACGCGCCGGACCGGATCCCGCAGGTGTGCGCGTATCCGGCCGTGACGCCGGTCCAGCCGGTCGCGGTGCCGACCTGCGCGGGCGCCGTCTGAGGAGCCAGGTTGCCGAGCCCGAGCTGCCCGTCCGAGCTGGACCCCCAACACCAGAGCGTGCCGCCGGTCCGGATACCGCAGGTGTGCCCGAACCCGGTCGAGACGCTCACCCAGTCGGTCGCCGTACCGACCTGCAACGGGGTGTTCGCCACGTACGGCGAGGTGCCGACGCCCAGCTGCGTGGTCCGGTTGAAGCCCCAGCACCAGAGCGTGCCGTCGGTGCGGATCGCGCAGGTGTGCGTGGGGCCGGCATCGACTCCGGCCCAGGTGGTGGCGGTGCCGACCTGCACCGGGGCGCTGCGGCTGGTGGTGGTCCCGTCGCCGAGCTGGCCCCGGAAGTTCGAGCCCCAGCACCACAGTGTCCCGTCCGTGCGGACCGCGCAGGTGTGCCCCGAGCCGGCGTCGACGTTCGTCCAGGTGGCGGTGCCGACCCGGGCCGGGGTGCCGCGGTTCGTGGTGGTCCCGTCACCGAGCTGGCCGCCGTAGTTCGAGCCCCAGCACCACAGTCCCCCGCCGGTGCTGATCGCGCACGTGTGCGCGCCGCCCGTGGTGACGCTGGCTACGGTGGGCGCGGCGAGCGCGGCGCGCTCGACCGGGCCGGCAGCCGCGTTCGCCGTGCCGGCCGTGAGTGCGGTGGTGAGCACGAGGCTTCCGGCGCTCATCGCCGCCGCCGCGACGAGGAGTTTCGTCGCACGGCGCCACCGGGCCCGCAGCCGGCCGTCCTGATATCCGCTCATGTAGTTGTTCTCTCCCAACGATGTCGGTGCGTGATGGCGTAGGCGAAGCTGCCCCGCGGGACGCCCGGAGACCCGCCGCTTCGTGACACCGACCCTATGCATCGAGTCGATTCGATGCACTACCGGCGAGCAGGATCGACCGATCTTTCCGGTTCAGCGGACCAGGATGTGGACCGCCCGGGCGGCGGCCACGGCCGCCACCAGCACCGCGTGCCGGGGCTCCGGCACGTCGAGCAGGCGCGCCGCGCGCAGCGCCGCGAGCGGGGCCAGCCGCCGGTCGGCCAGCACCGTGTCCACCGCCCGCCGGTCGCCGCCGCACACCAGCGCCGCCAGCGTGGCCGCCTCCGGCAGCAGCAGGCGTACGGCCAGCTCGGCCGCGTCGCCCAGGGCGGCCTTCGCCTGGTTGTCGCGCCGCCGGGCGAACCGCTGCTGGGACCAGCCACCGGCGGCGGTGCGCCCCTGCACGTACCTGGTGTCCACCTTGGAGACCACCAGGTCGGTGCCGTCGGCGACGCCGAGGGCGACCGCGCCCTTGCGGGCCAGGAGCAGGCCGAGCCGGCGGGCCGCCGTGGCGGAAGCGACGAATCCGGGTACGTCCGCCGACGCGCTCGCGCCGGGCGGGGTGTGCAGCTCGGCGGTGGCGCCGTCCGGGGCGGTGAGCAGCAGCCCGTACTCCTGGACGGTCGTCGCCGGCGGGCCGTGCCGGTCGGTGAAGCCCTCGACCCAGCGGGCGACGCGGGCCGGGTCCACGTCGACCCACCGGCCGCCTCCGGCTGCGGGTCGGCTGCTCATGGCACGACGGTACGCGGTTCAACCGGACAGCAGGGTGGCGACCGCGAGGCCGGCGATCAGCGCGCTGGACACCAGGCCGGTGACCAACCGCCCGCGCGGGCCGGCCAGCACCCGGCCCACCACCGAACCGCCGCCGGCCACGAGCAGTTGCCAACTCGCCGAGGCCAGGAACGCGCCGGTCACGACGGCGGGCGACCGGTCGAGGCGGCCGGCAGGTCGCGCTGTCGACGCGCGGCGGTGGCCGCACGGACAGAAGCCTGCTTCGGGTACGCCTCGATCATGGCGTCATTCTGGCCCGATCGCGGCTGACGCGCCTCTGGTTTCCGTGGCGCGCAGATCAGGGTCTGCGCCTCGGGGAAAGGCGGACGCTAGCCATGCCCCGGCCCGGAAGTCTGTCGCATCCGGCATGGGCGTCCAGGGTCGCGCCGCGCACACAATGGCCGGGTGTACGACCACCGGCCGAATGGGGTGTCCATGACCGACGAGCAGGTCCGCAGCAACGAGACCGTGGTGCCGATGCTGCACTGCGTGTCGCCCGAGGAGACGCTGGCGTTCTGGTCGGCCCTCGGCTTCACGGTGACCTACGAGCAGACCAGGCCGTACCTGTACCTGGCGTTCCGGTGGAGCGGGTTCGACCTCAACTACAACGGGGCGCCGGCGGGCGTCGACCCGTCGGCGGAGAGGACCGGGGGCTGCGTGGTGATGGTCGACGCGGTCGCGCCGTACCACGCGACGTTCAGCGAGGCGATGCGACGCGCCTACGGCCGGGTGCTCGTCAAGGGACAGCCCCGGATGACCCGCTACCGCCCCGGCACCTCGCGGTTCACCGTGATCGATCCATCCGGTAACTCGATCACCTTCATCCAGCGGGACGAGCCGGCAGAGCTGGAGTACGGCGGGTCGAAGCGGTTGCACGGACTGGCCCGGGCGCTCGACAACGCGCGGATCCTGCGCGAGTTCAAGAACGACGACCGCGCCGCCTTCCGGGCACTCATCCTCGGGCTGAGCCGCCACGGCGAGGCGGCGCCGACCGTCGAGCGGGCGCAGGTGCTGGCTGCGTTGATCGAACTGGCGGACCTGCTGGCCGAACGGCAGCGGGTGCCCGAGTGGGGCGCCCGGCTGCGGGCGCTTCCGCTGACCGCCGAGGAGCGCGAACAGGTGCGGCTCGACGTCGCCGACCCGACCGTGCTCGCTCCCTGGTTACCGAAGGCCGAGGCGTAGACACGTCGGACGCGGCACCCCCGAAGGAGTGCCGCGTCCGACGTGGTGACTGTGGGTCGGTCAGACGTTGAAGCCGAGGGAACGGAGCTGGTCGCGCCCCTCGTCGGTGATCTTGTCGGGGCCCCACGGCGGCAGCCACACCCAGTTGATCCGGATGTCGTTGACCAGCCCGCCGCCGGGACCGGTGGTCAGCGCCTGCCGGGCCTGGTCCTCGATCACGTCGGTCAGCGGGCAGGCCGCCGAGGTCAGCGTCATGTCCAGGGTCGCGACGTTCTCGTCGTCGACGTGCACGCCGTACACCAGGCCCAGGTCGACCACGTTGATGCCCAGCTCGGGGTCGACGACGTCCTTCATCGCCTCCTCGATGTCACCGATCGCGGCCTTGCCGCCGGCCGGCGCCGCGGCACCGTCGGTCGCCACCGCGCCGGTCTCGGGAGTCGTGTTCGTCTCGTCGGTCATGCCTTCACCTCCGGGCTCACGCCCACCCCGGCGCGTGCCGCGGCGTCCTTGAACGCCATCCACGACAATAACGCGCACTTCACCCGGGCCGGGTAGCGCGCGACACCCGCGAACGCCACCCCGTCTCCGAGCACGTCCTCGTCCGGCGTGACCTGGCCACGCCCGGACATCAACTCCACGAACGCCTCGTGCACCACAGCGGCGTCGCTCGCGGCCCTGCCGCGCAGCAGCTCGTGCAGGACGCTCGCCGACGCCTGGCTGATCGAGCAGCCCATCCCGTCGTACGAGATGTCGGTGAACACGCTGCCGTCGGTCGTCACCCGTACGGTGATCTCGTCGCCGCAGGTCGGGTTGACGTGGTGCGCCTCGCCGACCCGGGCGGCCGGGTCCGTGGCCTCCCGCAGGCCGCGGCCGTGCGGGTGCTTGTAGTGGTCCAGGATGATGTCCTGGTAGAGAGACTCAAGCTGCATCACTGAAACACCTTCCGCACCTGCTCCAGACCCGCCACCAGGGCGTCGATCTCCGCGGTGGTGGTGTAGAGGTAGAACGACGCCCGCGTCATGGCCGGCACCCTGAAGCGGGTGCACACCGGCCTGGCGCAGTGGTGGCCCACCCGCACCTGCACGCCGAGCGCGTCGAGCACCTGCCCGACGTCGTGCGGGTGCACGTCGCCGAGCGCGAACGAGATCGTCCCGCCCCGGCCCACCGGCACCGTCGGACCGAAGATCCGCAGACCGGGCACTGTGGCGAGGGCGTCCAGCGCGTACGCCGTCAGCTCCTTCTCGTGCCACTGGATGGCCGGCATGCCCACCGCGGTGAGGTAGTCCACCGCAGCGCCGAGCGCCACCGCCTCGGCGATCGGCGGGGTGCCCGCCTCGAACCGGGCCGGCGGCGCGGCGAACGTCGAGCCCGCCATCGTCACCGTCTCGATCATCGAGCCGCCACCCATCACCGGAGGCATCGCGGCGAGCAGCTCGCCCCGGCCCCAGAGCACACCGATGCCGGTCGGGCCGCACATCTTGTGCCCGGTGAAGACGATGAAGTCGGCGTCGTAGCCGACCACGTCCATCGGCAGGTGCGGCACCGACTGCGAGCAGTCGAGCAGCAGCAACGCGCCGACCTCGCGGACCCGCGCGGTGATCCGCGAGGTGGCGTTGACGGTGCCGAGGATGTTCGACATGTGCACCAGCGAGACGATCTTCGTCCGCTCGGTGACCAGGTCGTCCAGGCCGGACTCGTCGAGCCGCCCCTGGTCGGTGACCGGGAACCAGCGCAGCGTCGCGCCGGTGCGCTCCGCCAGCAGCTGCCACGGGACGATGTTCGAGTGGTGCTCCATCTCGGAGATCACGATCTCGTCGCCGGGACCGAGCCGGAACCGCGGGTCGCCGTCCGCGCGCAGCGAGGCGTTGGAGAACGCGTACGCCACGATGTTGATCGCCTCGGTGGAGTTCTTGGTGAACACCACCTCGTCCACGCTCGGCGCGTTGACGAACGCGGCGATCTTGGCCCGCGCGCCCTCGTACGCCTCGGTCGCCTCGGTACCCAGCGTGTGCACCGAGCGCGACACGTTGGCGTTGTGCAGGGCGTAGTGCTCGGCGAGCACGTCGAGCACCTGCCGCGGCTTGTGCGAGGTGTTCGCGCTGTCCAGGTAGACGAGCGGGTGACCGTTGACCTCCCGGTCGAGGATCGGGAAGTCGGCCCGCACCTTCGCCACGTCGAAGCGGGGCACGTCGGCGTACTGCGGCATGCCCGCCGGGATGGCCATCGAGGTCATGTCGAGTCTCAGGCCCGCGCCGCGCCGGCCCCGGCGACGTACCGCTCGTAGCCCTCTTCCTCGAGCTTGTCGGCCAGTTCCCGGCCGCCCTGCTCGACGATCCGGCCGGCCACGAAGACGTGCACGAAGTCGGGCTTGATGTAGCGCAGGATGCGGGTGTAGTGGGTGATCAGCAGCAGCCCGGTGTCGCCGGTGTCGCGCACCCGGTTCACGCCCTCGCTGACCACGCGCAGCGCGTCCACGTCCAGGCCGGAGTCGGTCTCGTCGAGGATCGCCATCTTCGGCTTGAGCAGCTCCAGCTGCACGATCTCGTGCCGCTTCTTCTCACCGCCGGAGAAGCCCTCGTTGACGTTGCGCTGGGCGAACGCCGGGTCCATCTGGAGCTTCTCCATCGCGCCGCGCAGCTCGCCGGCCCAGGTGCGCAGCTTCGGCGCCTCGCCGTCGAGGGCGGTCTTGGCGGTACGCAGGAAGTTGGCCACCGACACGCCGGGGACCTCGACCGGGTACTGCATGGCCAGGAAGAGACCGGCGCGGGCGCGCTCGTCGACGGACATGGACAGCACGTCCTCGCCGTCGAGGGTCACCTCACCGCCGGTGATCTCGTACTTCGGGTGACCGGCGATCGAGTACGCCAGCGTGGACTTGCCGGAGCCGTTCGGGCCCATGATCGCGTGCGTCTCACCGGAGCGCACGGTCAGGTCGACCCCGTGCAGGATCGGCTTGAGCTCACCCTCGGGCAGCTTGACCGACACCTTCAGGTCGCGGATCTCCAGGGTGCTCATCAGCGGGTCACTCCATTGCTCGGCAGCGGACGGCCATCGCCGTCCACGGGAAGGTAGATGTCGCCGTCGCGGACTTCGACGGAATAGACGGGTACGGGTTCGGTGGCGGGTAGCCCGGTGGGCTCACCGGTACGCAGGTCGAAACGGGATCCGTGCAGCCAGCATTCCAGCGTGCAGCCCTCGACCTCGCCCTCGGACAGCGCCACGGCGGCGTGCGAGCACTCGTCGTGCACCGCGTAGAACACGTCGTCCTCGCCGTGCACGATCGCGACCTGCACGCCGTCCACGTCGGCGCTGATCGCGGTGCCCTTCGGCACGTCCTCGGTGGAGCAGATCTTGCGCATCAGGCGCCGGCCTTCGCCAGCCGGGCCTCGATGGCGTCGCCCAGGCGCTCGCGCAGGTCCTCGACCGGGATCTTGTTGATCAGCTCGGCGAAGAAGCCGCGTACCACCAGGCGCCGCGCCTCGGCCTCCGGGATGCCCCGGGCCATCAGGTAGAACAGCTGCTCGTCGTCGAACCGGCCGGTCGCGCTGGCGTGCCCGGCGCCGGCGATCTCGCCGGTCTCGATCTCCAGGTTGGGAACGGAGTCAGCCCGCGCGCCGTCGGTGAGCAGCAGGTTCCGGTTGATCTCGTACGTGTCGGTGCCCGTCGCCTCGGCGCGGATCAGCACGTCGCCGACCCAGACCGTGTGCGCGTCGTGGCCCTGCAGCGCGCCCCGGTAGCCGACGTTGCTGCGGCAGTCCGGCACGGTGTGGTCGACCAGCTGCCGGTGCTCCAGGTGCTGGCCGGAGTCGGCGAAGTAGACGCCGTACAGCTCGGCCTCGCCGCCGCGGCCGGTGTACTCCACCGACGTGTACTGCCGGACCAGGTCGCCGCCGAGGCTGACCTGCACGTGCAGGATCCGGGCGTCGCGGCCCAGCCGCACCTTGAGGTGCTGCGCCTGCACCGCGTCGTCGGCCCAGTCGGCGACGGTGACCAGGATCAGCTTCGCCCCGTCGCCCACCGACACCTCGACGTTGTCGGCCAGCGTGGCCGAGCCGACGTGCTCGATCACCACGGTGGCCTCGGCGAACCGGTCCACTTCGACGAAGGTGTGGCCGAAGGCGGGCGCCTCGGCGTTCTCGCCGACCACCCGCAGGCGCACCGGCCGCTCCACCACCACGTCGCGGTCGACGCGCACCAGCAGCGCACCGTCGGCCCCGCCGTACGCGAGCGCGCTGACCCGGTCGAACGGGGTGAGGACGCTGCCCACCCGGGGGTCGTCCCGGCCGATCCGGTCGACGGTGACGCCCTCGGGCAGGTCACCGTACTCGTGCCGGACCGCGCCGGTCGCGCCCTGCGCCTGCGCGGCCAGGCCGCGCAGGCGCTTGAGCGGGGTGAAGCGCCACTCCTCCTCCAGGCCGGTCAGGGCCGGGAAGTCGGCGACGTCGTACGAGCGGAGCGCCTGCGACTTGGTCGTGGGCGGCGCGGAAGCCTGGGTAGTCATCTCTTCCTTGGTCTGTTGTGCGACGACGGTGTCATTAACCGGAGGGCGGCCAGGTCAGCCGACCGCACCTTCCATCTGCAGCTCGATCAGGCGGTTGAGCTCCAGCGCGTACTCCATCGGGAGCTCCTTGGCGATCGGCTCGATGAAGCCGCGCACGATCATCGCCATCGCCTCGTCCTCGCTCAGGCCCCGGCTCATCAGGTAGAAGAGCTGGTCGTCGCTGACCTTGGAGACGGTCGCCTCGTGCCCCATCGACACGTCGTCCTCGCGGATGTCGACGTACGGGTAGGTGTCGGAGCGGGAGATCGTGTCGACCAGGAGCGCGTCGCACTTCACGGTGCTCTTGCTGCTGGTCGAGCCCTCCAGCACCTGCACCAGACCGCGGTACGAGGTGCGGCCGCCGCCCCGGGCGATCGACTTCGACACGATGGTCGAGGAGGTGTGCGGCGCGGCGTGCACCATCTTGGCGCCGGCGTCCTGGTGCTGGCCCTCACCGGCCATGGCCACCGAGAGCACCTCGCCCTTGGCGTGCTCGCCGGTCATGTAGACCGCCGGGTACTTCATGGTGACCTTGGAGCCGATGTTGCCGTCGACCCACTCCATGGTCGCGCCCTCGTGGCACACGGCGCGCTTGGTGACCAGGTTGTAGACGTTGTTCGACCAGTTCTGGATGGTCGTGTACCGGCACCGGGCGTTCTTCTTGACGATGATCTCCACGACGGCGCTGTGCAGCGAGTCGGAGGAGTAGATGGGCGCGGTGCAGCCCTCGACGTAGTGCACGTACGCGCCCTCGTCGACGATGATCAGCGTCCGCTCGAACTGGCCCATGTTCTCCGTGTTGATCCGGAAGTAGGCCTGCAGCGGGATGTCCACGTGCACGCCCTTCGGCACGTAGATGAACGAGCCACCGGACCAGACGGAGGTGTTCAGCGCGGCGAACTTGTTGTCGCCCACCGGGATGACCGTGCCGAAGTACTCCTTGAACAGGTCCTCGTGCTCCCTGAGCGCGGTGTCGGTGTCGAGGAAGACGACGCCCTGCTCCTCCAGGTCCTCACGGATCTGGTGGTAGACCACCTCGGACTCGTACTGCGCGGCGACGCCGGCGACCAGGCGCTGCTTCTCCGCCTCCGGGATGCCGAGCTTGTCGTAGGTGTTCTTGATGTCCTCGGGCAGGTCCTCCCAGGAGGTGGCCTGCTTCTCGGTGGACCGGACGAAGTACTTGATGTTGTCGAAGTCGATCCCGGTGAGGTCGGCGCCCCAGTTCGGCATCGGCTTGCGGTCGAACAGGCGCAGGCCCTTGAGCCGCAGGTCGAGCATCCAGGCCGGCTCGTTCTTCTTGGCCGAGATGTCCCGGACCACCGCCTCGTTGAGGCCGCGCTGGGCGGAGGCCCCGGCGACGTCGGGGTCGGCCCAGCCGTACTCGTAACGACCGAGGGCGGCGAGCTGCTCCTCCTGGGTCAGGGGCTGGACGATCTGCTCGGTCATCTATCTGTCCTCACAGTGGTGACGGTGGAACCGGACTGGGCGGGAATGTGCGTGGTGCACACGCCGTCGCCGTGCGCGATGGTGGCTAGGCGCTGTACGTGAGTGCCGACCAGACGGGAGATCACTGCGGTCTCGGCCTCGCACAGCTGAGGGAACTCGGCGGCCACGTGCGCCACCGGGCAGTGGTGCTGACAGAGCTGGCCGCCGGAGGCGATCGTGGACGCGTTCGCAGCGTAACCCTCGGCGGTCAGCGCGCCGGCGAGCGCCTCCGCCCGCGCGAGCGGGGCGTCTCCGGCGTCCTCCATGGCCGCCCGGCAGCGGGCCTCAAGCGCGGAGACCTGCTCGGCCGCGAACGCCGCGACCGCCTCGGTGCCGCCGGTGCGGGCGATCCAGCGCAGCGCGGCGGTGGCCATGTTGTCGTAGTGGTGGGTGCCGCAGCGACCGCGGCCCGCCTCGGTGAGCGCGAAGACCTTGGCCGGCCGGCCACGCCCGCGGCTGCCGCGCACGGTCTGGTCGCGGGCGACCACGTCACCGTCGGCGAGCATCGCGTCGAGGTGCCGGCGGATCGCGGCCGGGCTCAGGCCGAGCGCCGAGCCGAGCTGCGCGGCGGTGGTGGAACCACGTTCCAGCAGCAGCTGGGTGACCCGGTCTCGGGTCGACAGGTCGGCCGGTGCGGCCTCCCGTTCGCCACGCCGTACGCTGCGACGTGCGCGCGAACCACCGGCGACCGGATCGGTCACCGGCGTCCGGGAGAGCGCCGCCGCGTTTTTCACAACGGCAACGTTACGTAATTCGCGGAGGGCCCGCAAACCCGGGGTCCGGTGATTCCGACCACCGGGCGGCCGGAGTCACCCGATCGGGATCAACTACGGTGCGTAGGATTCGCTCCGTGAAGCGATCCGTCCGGTTTCCGGTCTCCGCCACGCTGCTGCGCCGCCTCGCGCTCGCCTCGATCATCGCGAACGTCGCGATCGTGGTCACCGGCGGGGCCGTCCGGCTCACCGCCTCCGGCCTCGGCTGCCCCACCTGGCCCCGGTGCACCGACGACTCCTACACCACCACCGCCGAGATGGGCGTGCACGGGGTGATCGAGTTCGGCAACCGGCTGCTCACCTTCGCGGTCGGGATCATCGCGCTCGCCGTGGTGCTGGCCGTGCTGGCGCACCGCCCCCGCCGCCGCGGGACGCTGCCGCTGGCCGTGGGCGTGCTCTTCGGCATCCCCGCCCAGGCGGTCCTCGGTGGCATCACCGTGCTCACCGACCTCAACCCGTGGGTGGTCGGACTGCACTTCCTCGCCTCGATGGCGGTTATCGCCGCCGCGTACGCGCTCTGGCGGCGCGTCCAGGAGCCGGACGGGCCGGTCACGCCGACCGTGCCGGCACCGCTGCGTACCCTCGCCTGGATCACCACGGCGGTCAGCGCCTCGGTGCTGGTGGTCGGCACGTGGGTGACCGGCAGCGGACCGCACGCCGGCGACCACGGCGCGGCCCGCAACGGCCTGGATCCGGCAGCGATCTCCCAGGTGCACGCCGACGGCGTCTTCCTGCTGATCGGCCTGTCGGTGGCGATGTACTTCGCGTTCCGGGCGGTCGGCGCGGCGCGGGCGGCGCGGGCGGCCGCGGTGCTGATCGCGGTCGAGCTGGGTCAGGGCGTGATCGGCTTCGTCCAGTACTTCACCAATCTGCCCGCCCTGCTGGTCGGCGCGCACATGCTCGGCTCGTGCCTGGTGCTGCTGGCCACCCTGGGCGCGCTCCGGGCGACCCGGGAGCGGCTGCCGGCCGCCCCTGAGGCACCGGCCGCGCCCGCCGCGCAACGGGTGGGCGCCGCCGCCTGAGCGGGGGCGTTACCGCGCGGCGGGAGCGGGAAAGCGGTCCGGGCCACCGACCGCCCGCCCGAGGGAGATCCCGTGTCGCGCAAGAGCCTCTCCACCATGACGCCGCAACGGCTGACCCCGGTCGCGGGCGCGCCGCTGTGGTGCGACGCCCGCGAGCACGGCCTGACCGGCGACGGGGTCACCAACGACCAGCCGGCCCTGGCGGCGCTGGTGGACCACCTGGGCGCCGGGTACGACGCCGACGGCCGGGCCCGGGTGATCTACTGCCCGCCCGGGCTGTACTCGATCCGGGACGCCGGCACCGTCTGGCGCAGCGGCGTCTCGCTGCTCGGCGCCGGGCCGGCGGCGACCCGCTTCCTGCTCAGCAACGAGGGCAACCGCAGCGCACCGGTCCCGCTCGCCTTCTGGACCACGGTGCAGCACGGCGCGGACCGGGACCGGCACATCGCCGACTGCACGTTCGCCGACTTCGAGATCGACGGCTCGGGCGTGGCCCAGACGTCCTACGACTACCTGGCCAAGGGGCTGGGCCTGCAGTACGTGGTGCGCGGCGTGTTCCGCAACCTCTACATCCACCACACCGGCGCGACCGGACTGGGCTGCGACTTCCTCCAGGACGGCCTGATCGACGGGGTGGTCGTGGTGGGGTGCGGCCGGCTGGACAACGGCGACCAGATGGGCGGCGCCGGGATCGGCGTCGGCATCGGCGGCTGGGGCGACGTGGAGCGCCTCACCATCGCCAACTGCACCACCATCGGCAACGGCACCAACGGCATCTTCCTGGAGCTGCAGAAGGACTACTGGACCCCGCCACGCGGCATCCGGATCATCGGCTGCCACAGCCAGGCCAACCGGTTCGGCATCTCGGACTGGGGCGCGGACGGGCTGATCGTCTCCGGCTGTACCATGACCAACAACCTGGAGGCCGGCTTCGACGTGTCGGGCAACGGCACCGCGGGGGTGGCCGGGCGCGGCGGCCTGCTCACCGGCTGCGTGATCGACTCCAACGTCGGCGACGGCATCAGCATGGGCAACACCCCCGGCCCGTACGCGGTGCAGGGCAACCGGATCAGCCGCAACGGCGGTTTCGGCTACCACGAGCACGACCTGGGCCACGGCTACCGGGGCGCGGCGGCCGACGTGGTGATCCAGGACAACGACATCCGGGAGAACGCGCTGGACGGCATCCGGATCGACCGGCCGATGCTCGACACGTCGATCGTCGGGAACCGGATCCGGGACAACGGCCGCCGCTCCGCGCCGGCCTGCTCCGGCTCCGGCGACGCGGTGCGCTACGGCCCGCGCGAGGTCACCGACGGCAACGCCGACTGGCCGGCCGGCGGGCACCGGGGCAAGGTGGTGCGGGTCGGCTCCCGCGACGCCGTGGTGTCCGACAACAGCGCCGACCGGCTCTCCCTGGCCGAGGTACGCCCGGACGGCTCCACCGGGTGGAACGCGGCCACACCGGGGCCCGGTACGTCGTACGAGCTGCCGGACGGTCCGCCGGCGTGCGGCGGCATCACGATCGCCGCGCCGTTCGACTCGGCCACCGTGCGCGGCAACCGGATCTGGCACCGGGACGCCGACACCCAGGCGTACGGGATCTGGGTCACCGAGGCGGGCAGTTGCGTCTCCTGCGCGTTCGAGGACAACGACCTGGCCGGCACCGAGGCCGCGCTGCGGCTGGACACGCCGCCGATCGGCGGTCGCTGGGCGCGCAACCACAGCGACCGAGACTGACCTCCCGGCCGCCCAGGCGGCTCAGGCGGCTCGGGCGGCTCCGGTTCAGCCGGGCCGGCGTCGGTGGCGACGACAGCACGACCGGACTGCCGTCGCTGACCGCGTGCGCGACGATCAGCGCCAGAGATCGCGATCGCGGTGCAGCAGCCAGGTGACGTGCAGGCCGAGCAGCACGATGGCGGCGACGGGCGGCAGACGCGCCGCCAGGGAGACCCTCGTGACACCCATCGCGTTCCACTCGCGGTCCGTCCCTCCCGTGAGTGGAACGCGATGGGTGCCTGGACCCTCTTGAGACACCCATACCGTTCCACCCGGGGCACCAGCAGACAGCGGGTGGAACGGTATGGGTGTCTCGACAGCCCCGAGACAGCCTTGCACCGCGTCGGGTGGGTGTTCGTCTGGTCGGTGTGGATGGGTGGCGCTCCGGCGGGCAGCCGGTCAGGGTCGGCGAGCTGCGTCCGCGGCCGGGCGGGTCGCGGTCCCGCTGCCGAGGCCAGGACGCCGCCAGGGCCGGCGCGCTCGCCACAGCCGCGGCCAGTCGGGACGGTCAGCGGCGGCGGGCCAGGTGGGTGAGCACCGCGTCGGCGAGCCGCTCCGGGGCGCCGTCGGCGTACCCGACGAACAGGCTCGGCTCGGTCAGCTCCAGCTCGACCAGCACGGGCTCGCCGTCCGGGCCGGGGATCAGGTCGACGCGGGCGTACAGCAGCCGGTCCGGGCCGCCGGGCACCACCGCGAGCACCTTCTCGGCCACGGCACGCTGCTCCGTCGTGGCGGAGCGGGCGTCGATCCGCTCCTCCTTGTAGAGCGCGACCTCGCCCAGGTCCGGCCCGGTCAGCATGGGACCCTTGCGGATCGCGTGGCTGAACGCCGGGCCGCCGGGGCCGGCCAGGAACAGCAGCGCGGTCTCCCCGGCGGTGTCCACCGCGTCGAGGTACGGCTGGACCATGGCGACCCGCCCGGCGTCGCAGAGCCGCCGGACGTGGGCCACCGCCAGCTCGCGGTGCTCCGGGCCGGTCAGGTCGTAGCGGCCGGTGTCCCGGCTGCCCGCGCTGACCGCCGGCTTGATCACGTACTCGCCCCCGGCCGGCGGCGTCCACGCCCGCCCCGGCTCGACCCACTGAGTCGGGACGGTGGGCACACCGGCGGCAGCCAGCTCGGACAGGTAGCGCTTGTCGGTGTTCCAGGCGACCACGTCGGCCGGGTTGACCAGTGCCGGCACGGTGCGCGCCCAGGCCACGAACTCGTCCCGGCGCCGCGCGTAGTCCCACGGGGACCGGAGCACGACCAGGTCGTAGCCGGACCAGTCGACGGCCGGGTCGTCCCAGACGACGATTTCGACGGCGACGCCGCGGGCGGCGAGCGGGCCGAGCGCGAGCCGGTCGTCCGGGTCGAGGTCGGGCAGCTCGGCGCAGGTGACGAAAGCGACCCGGGGTCTCCCCCGGGTCGACTGGTGGTGGTTGGTCATTCGATATGTGTCAACGGGCCATCGTGCGCCGGGCCATCGACCGCCACAGGTCGTTGCTCGGACGCATCTGGTCCATCAGTTCACGCTCCCAGGCGTTCTCGACGTCGACCCCGGCCTTGGCGCAGGCCTGCCGCGCGACGTCCGTGCCGTCGGCGAACTGGTCTGCCCATACCCCGTCGGAACCCACGAGGACGATCCGTGCGCCGCGCTTGCCGACGTACTCGATGACCGCCTTCGCGCCGCCGTGCCCGGCGGCGAACGACTTGATGCCCGCGACCAGGCCGTTGGAGGCCTGCTCGGCGGTCTTGTCAGCCGTCAGCGTCGTATCGGAACCATCTGCCATGACGCGAAGCCTAAGCAGAGTTCCACCCGGATGTGCGAGAACCATGAACTGAATGTGATGCCAATTACCCATCGGTTTAAGGAGAACCACAGGCAATTCGCCCGCACATGTCGCTTATCTATCGGCGAAACGGACAGGCGGGATCGTCACAATCTGTCCGGGTTGAACCCCCGGGAAATCCCGAGAAAAATTTCTGATGAACGGCCGGACGGGCGGGTCAGATGAGCGCGTCGAGCGCGACGGCCGCGAAGAGGATCGTGAGGTACGTGGTGGACCAGTGGAACAGCCGCATCGGCTTGACCGCCTCACCGCGTGTCGCGCGCCGGCACAGCTTGTGCGCCTCGACGAGGAAGATCCCGCCGACCACGAGTGCGGTCACCCCGTAGATCGGGCTCATCCCGAGCGGCCACACCGCCAGCGAGGAGAGCACCGTCAGCCAGGAGAAGCCGATGATCTCGGCGTTGACCCGCCGGACCGAGGCCACCACCGGCAGCATCGGCACACCGGCACGGGCGTAGTCGGCCTTGTACTTGATCGCCAGCGCGTAGAAGTGCGGCATCTGCCAGAAGAAGACCACAGCGAACAGGCCCCACGCCGCCGGCGCCAGCGAACCGGTCACCGCGGCCCAGCCGATCAGCACCGGCGCGGCCCCGCAGATGCCGCCCCAGAACGTGTTGGCGGCCGTGGTCCGCTTCAGCCACAGCGTGTAGACCAGGTCGTAGTAGGCGATCGCGGCCAGCGTCAGCAGTGTCGCCGGCCAGTTCGTCGCCGCCGCCATCAGCGCCACCGAGACGGCGGCCAGCACCAGGCCGAAGACCAGCGCGTTGCGCGGCGACACGGTGTGCGCGGGCAGCGGGCGGCGCTTGGTGCGCCGCATGAGCTGGTCGATGTCGCGGTCGATGTAGCAGTTGATGACGCTCGCCGCGCCGGCCGCCAGCGACCCGCCGACCAGCACCACGGCGACCAGCCACAGCGACGGCATCCCGCCGTGGGCGAGCATCATCGCCGGCACTGTGGTCACCAGCAGCAGCTCGACGATCCGCGGCTTGGTCAGCGTCACGTACGCCGCCACCACGGCACGCACGTCCCGCCGGCCGCTCGCCGGCGCCTCCGCCACCGCGCCCACCGGCGACTGCCCGGCAGGGGTGCTGACGGGGCGCTCGGTGATCATGCTCACGGATTGCCACCTTCCGGCATCGGCGGGGGAGGTCGTTCGGCCCGGACCGCTGCGGGTCCACACACCGCCCCACACACTACGCGGCGTCGTTTTGGCTGCCCCGTGGACCCGGCAACGGTGCGAGCCGTCACACCTGGGGTTGAACGGCCGGACGTGCGCGATCCGTACAGAACAGCATGCCGAGATCCCCGGGCGGACGTTTAGCACCGCTCGATAGGGTCATCAGTGAGGGTTCCGCCCATCTGCCGAGGAGCACAACCATCGTGGCTGCCAACCGACCCGAGCTTCCCGCTCTCAACTGGTCCGACCTCGACCGCAGGGCCGTCGACACGGTCCGCGTGCTGGCCATGGACGCCGTGGAGAAATCCGGCAACGGCCACCCCGGGACGGCGATGAGCCTCGCCCCGGTGGCGTACCTGCTCTTCAACCGGGTCATGCGCCACAACCCCGCCGACCCGAACTGGGCCGGACGCGACCGGTTCGTGCTCTCCGCCGGCCACTCCAGCCTGACGCTCTACATCCAGCTCTTCCTCTCCGGCTACCCGCTGGCGCTGGACGACCTCAAGGCGCTGCGCCAGTGGGGCTCGCTCACCCCGGGCCACCCGGAGCACGGCCACACCCCGGGCGTCGAGACCACCACCGGGCCGCTCGGTCAGGGCCTCGGCAACGCGGTCGGCATGGCCATGGCCGCCCGCCGCGAGCGCGGCCTGTTCGATCCCGAGCCGGACCGCGCCGACTCCCCGTTCCGGCACGACATCTGGTGCATCGCCTCCGACGGCGACATCGAGGAGGGCATCACCCACGAGGCCAGCGCGCTCGCCGGCCACCAGCAGCTCGGCAACCTCTGCGTGATCTACGACGACAACGAGATCTCGATCGAGGACGACACCCGCATCGCCAAGAGCGAGGACGTGGCGGCCCGCTACGAGGCGTACGGCTGGCACGTGCAGACCGTCGACTGGCGCCGCGGCGACGCCGACCAGGGCGACTACCACGAGGACGTGGAGGCGCTGTACGAGGCGCTGCTGGCCGCCAAGGCGGAGACCGGCCGGCCGTCGTTCATCGCGCTGCGCACGATCATCGGCTGGCCGGCGCCGAACAAGCAGAACACCGGCAAGATCCACGGTTCGGCGCTCGGCGCGGACGAGGTGAAGGCCACCAAGGAGATCCTCGGCTTCGACCCGCAGCGCACCTTCGCCGTCGACGAGGAGGTGCTCAAGCACGCCCGTCAGGTGATGGAGCGCGGCGCACAGGAGCAGGCCGAGTGGACCACCCGGTTCGACGCGTGGGCCCAGGCCGACCCGGAGCGCAAGGCGCTGTGGGACCGGATGTCCACCCGTACCCTGCCCACCGGCTGGACCGACGCGCTGCCCACCTTCGGCGCGGACGCCAAGGGCCTCGCCAGCCGGGCCGCCTCCGGCAAGATCCTGGAGGCCCTCGCGCCGGTGCTGCCCGAGCTGTGGGGCGGCTCGGCCGACCTGGCCGAGAGCAACAACACCACCATGAAGGGCGAGCGGTCGTTCGTCCCGGCGGCACACGCCACCAAGGACTTCCCGGGTGACGAGTACGGCCGCACGCTGCACTTCGGCATCCGCGAGCACGCCATGGGCGCGATCCTCAACGGCATCGCCCTGCACGGCGGCACCCGCCCGTACGGCGGCACGTTCCTGGTGTTCAGCGACTACATGCGCCCGGCGGTGCGGCTGGCCGCGCTGATGAAGCTGCCGGTGACGTACGTCTGGACGCACGACTCGATCGGTCTCGGCGAGGACGGCCCGACGCACCAGCCGATCGAGCACCTGACCGCGCTGCGGGCCATCCCCGGCCTGGACGTGGTCCGCCCGGCCGACGCCAACGAGACGGTCTGGGCGTGGCGGCAGGCGCTGGAGCACACCGACCGGCCGACCGCGCTGGCGCTCAGCCGCCAGGCGCTGCCGACGTTCGACCGCACCGACCTCGGCGGTGCCGAGGGCGTCGCCAAGGGCGGGTACGTGCTGGCCGAGGCGTCGAACGGCAAGCCGCAGGTGATCCTGGTCGGCACCGGCTCCGAGGTACAGCTCTGCCTCACCGCGCGGGAGCGGCTGGAGGCCGACGGCACCCCCACCCGGGTCGTCTCCATGCCCTGCCAGGAGTGGTTCTTCGCCCAGGACGAGGCGTACCGGGAGTCGGTGCTGCCGCGCGGGGTAAAGGCACGGGTGAGCGTGGAGGCGGGCATCGCGATGTCGTGGCGGGCGATCGTCGGCGACAGCGGCGAGTGCGTGAGCATCGAGCACTACGGCGCCAGCGCGCCGCACACCGTGCTCTTCGAGCAGTTCGGGTTCACCCCCGACCGGATCGTGGCCGCCGCGCACGCGGCGCTGACCCGGGTGGGAGACATCACCGGTTTCACGACCGGCAACTGAGGGGAGCGTGGACGTCATGACGGACAGGCTGAGTGATCTCCAGAACGCCGGTGTGGCGATCTGGCTGGACGATCTTTCCCGGGTACGGCTGAGTTCCGGCGGGCTGGACAAGCTGCGCCGGGAGAGCCACGTCGCCGGGGTGACCACCAACCCGACGATCTTCGCGAAGGCGTTGAGCGACGCCGACGAGTACGACTGGCAGCTTCGCGACCTCGCCGTACGCGGCGTGGACGTGGAGGAGGCGGTCCGCATGCTCACCACGTACGACGTGCGGTGGGCCTGCGACGTGATGCGCCCGTCGTACGACGCCAGCGGCGGCGTGGACGGCCGCGTGTCGATCGAGGTGGACCCCCGCTCGGCGCACGACGCGGCGAAGACCGTCGCCGAGGCCAAGGCGCTGTGGTGGCTGGTCGACCGGCCGAACCTGTTCATCAAGATCCCGGCCACCGAGGAGGGCCTGCCCGCGATCACCGCGACGCTCGCCGAGGGGATCAGCGTCAACGTCACGCTGATCTTCGGCCTGGACCGGTACTCGCAGGTGATGGACGCCTTCCTGGCCGGCCTCGAGCAGGCGCAGGCGAACGGGCACGACCTGTCGAAGATCGGCTCGGTCGCCTCGTTCTTCGTCTCCCGGGTCGACAGCGAGGTGGACAAGCGGCTGGAGAAGATCGGCTCCGACCAGGCCAAGGCGCTGCGCGGCAAGGCCGCCGTCGCCAACGCCCGGCTGGCGTACGAGCGCTACGGCGAGGTGTTCTCCTCTGCCCGCTGGCAGAAGCTGGCCGACGCGGGCGCCCACCCGCAGCGCCCGCTGTGGGCCTCCACGTCGACGAAGAACCCGGACTACCGGGACGTCGTCTACGTCGAGGAGCTGATCGCCCCCGGCACTGTCAACACCATGCCGGAGCCGGTCATCCACGCGTACGCCGAGCACGGCGAGACGAAGGCGGACACCGTCACCGTCGCGTACGACGACGCCCGCCAGGTCTTCGCCGACCTCCAGTCGGTGGGCGTCGACCTGTCCGACGTGATCGCCACGCTGGAGCGCGAGGGCGTGGAGAAGTTCGAGGCGAGCTGGGTGGAGCTGCTGGAGGGGGTCAAGAAGTCCCTCGCCGAGGCGGCCAAGGGTTCGGGCAGCCCGCACCGGGCCGCCGGGGAGAACGCGCAGGCGGCGCAGCAGGCCGGCGGCAACGCGTGACCGACGGCGTCCGACGCGTCCCGGGGCCGGGCCCCGGGACGCGTCGCGCCGTAGCCTGGAACGGGTGAGGTGGTTGCCGTGAGCGAGCCGGGGCTGGCGCCGTGAGTGATCTGCTGGCCGGGCGGGCGGACATGGCCGCCGGTCTGGCCGTGCGCGGCGCGGACGCCGTCGGCGCGTCCGCGCGCGCCACGCTCGTCTCCCACGACGTGCCGGCCCGGCTCGCCGCCGCGGACCCGGCCCTCTGGGGGCCCGCCGCCGAGGCGGCGGCCCTCACCCGGCTGGGCTGGCTGCACGCCCACCGGCACAGCCGGGACCTGCTCCCCCAGCTCGCCGAACTGGCCGCCGAGCTGGACGACCTGGACCACGTGGTGCTGGCCGGCGCCGGCGGCGACACGCTCGCCGCCGAGGTGCTCGCCGAGTGCCTGGGCCGGCCGGTGACAGTGCTCGGCACCGCCGATCCGGGGCCGGTCCGGGCCGCGCTCGCCGACCGCCCGGCGCGTACCCTCCTGGTGCTCGCCGACCGGCACGGTCTCGACCGGACCACCGACGCCCACCTGCGCGCCTACCGGCGGGCGTGGGCGGGCGAGGGCCCCGATGCCGCCCGGCACGTCGTGGTGGTCACCGAGCCCGGCTCGGAACTCGCGGCGCGCGCCGACGAGCTGGGCGCGGTGGTGATCCCGGCCGAACCGGACGTGGCCGGGCCGTGGGCCGCCCTCACCGCGTTCGGACTGGTCCCGGCGGCGCTGGCCGGCGCGCCGGTGGCCGAGGTGCTGGACGAGGCCGAGGCGCTCACCGGCGCGCTGGACCGGGACCGGGACAACCCGGCCCTGGCGCTCGGCGCGGCCCTGGGCGCGGCGGCCGGTGCCGGCCGGCACACCGTCGCGCTGGTCCCCGACGGCACCGGCCTCGACGGCCTGGGCCGCTGGGCCGGCGCGTTGCTCGCCGACGCCACCGGTGGGCGGCTGCTGCCGGTAGTCGTGGAGTCCCCCGACTCCCCCGGCGCCACCGGTCCGGGCGTGCTCACAGTCGGGCTCGGCGGCGCCCTCGGCGCCGGTGTCGGACCGGGCGTGGCCGCCGACGTCGCGGTGAACGGCCCGCTCGGCGCGCACCTGCTTGCCTGGGCCTACGCGGCCGCGACCGCCGCGGTGACGCTGCGGACCGACCCGTTCGCGGCGCCCGCCGCCGTGCCGGCCGACGAAGCGCCGGAGGGCGGGCCGCCGTCGTCGGTCGAGGGCGCGATCGAGGTGTACGCCCCGAGCGGCGCCCCGGCCGACCTGGCCGGCGCGCTGCGGTGGCTGCTCGACGGGCTCGGCGAACGGGAGCACCTCGTGGTGACCGCGTACCTCGACCGGCACGCCGACGCGGCGGTCGCCGGGCTGCGCCCGCTGCTGGCGCGGGCCGCCGGACGCCCGGTCACCTTCGGCTGGGGACCGCGCCGGACGCACCACACCGACCCGCACGGCCGGCACCTCCAGATCACCGGTGCGGTCACCGATGATCTGGAGGTGCCCGGTCGTCCGTATACCTTCGCGCAGCTCCAGGCGGCCCAGGCCGCAGGCGACCGGCGGGCCCTGGCCGGCCGGGAGCGACCGGTGCTGCGACTGCACCTGACCGAGCGGGCGGCGGGTGTCGCCCAGATCCTGGACACGGCCGGACGGACACGCACGTGACGATCAATGACCTGGAATCAGCGGACCGAGACGCAGGAGGAGGTGGCCCGGTGAACCCGCTGCGCGATCCGCAGGACCGGCGGCTGCCCCGGATCCCCGAGCCGTGTGCCCTGGTGATCTTCGGGGTGACGGGCGACCTGGCCCGCAAGAAGCTGCTGCCGGCGGTCTACGACCTGGCCAACCGGGGTCTCCTGCCGCCCGGTTTCGTGGTCCTGGGCTTCGCCCGGCGCGACTGGGGCGACGGCGACTTCGAGTCGGTGGCGCACGACGCGGCCAAGAAGCACGCCCGTACCCCGTGGCGGGAGGAGGTGTGGGCCCGGCTCGCCGGCAACATCAAGTTCGTCGGCGGCTCGTTCGACGACGACGCGGCGTTCGACCATCTCGCCGCCACGCTCGACGAGCTGCGCGACACGCACGGTATCCCCGGCAACGCCGCCTTCTACTTCTCCATCCCCCCGGCGGCCTTCCCGGTGGTGCTCAAGCAGCTGGCCCGCACCGGCATGGCGGACAACGCCAAGTCCGGCGGCTGGCGGCGGGTCGTGGTGGAGAAGCCCTTCGGCAACGACCTGCCCTCGGCCAAGGCGCTCAACGACCTGGTCGACGACGTCTTCACCCGCCAGGACGTGTTCCGGATCGACCACTACCTGGGCAAGGAGACGGTCCAGAACATCCTGGCGCTGCGCTTCGCGAACAACCTGTTCGAGCCGCTGTGGAACTCCACGTACGTCGACTCGGTGCAGATCACCATGGCCGAGGACGTCGGCATCGGCACCCGGGCGGCCTTCTACGACTCCGTCGGCACCGCCCGTGACGTGCTGCAGAACCACCTGCTCCAGTTGCTCGCCCTGGTCGCGATGGAGGAGCCGACGAGCTTCGACGCCGACGAGATCCGGGCCGAGAAGCTCAAGGTGCTCAAGGCGATCACCGTGCCGCGGGACGTCTCCGAGGACACCGTGCGCGGCCAGTACCTGCCCGGCTGGGTGGGCGGCGAGCGCGCCAAGGGCTACCTGGAGGAGGAGGGCGTCCCGGAGGGCTCCACCACCGAGACGTACGTGGCGGTTAAGTTGGGCATCCAGAACCGCCGCTGGGCCGGGGTGCCGTTCTACATCCGGGCCGGCAAGCGGCTGCCCCGGCGGGTCACCGAGGTGGCCATCATGTTCAAGAAGGCGCCGCACCTGCCGTTCAACGCCGCCGACATGGAGTCCCTCGGCCCCAACCAGCTCGTCATCCGGGTGCAGCCGGACGAGGGCGTGGTGCTGAAGTTCGGCTCCAAGGTGCCGGGCACCACGATGGAGGTCCGCGACATCGCGATGGACTTCCAGTACGGCGAGGCGTTCACCGAGTCCAGCCCCGAGGCGTACGAGCGGCTGGTGCTGGACGTGCTGATCGGTGACCGGACGCTGTTCCCGGACGCCGCCGAGGTGGAGCAGAGCTGGCAGGTCGTCGACCCGCTGGAGCACGCCTGGGAGGGCACGACCCCGGAGCCGTACCGGGCCGGTGAGTGGGGGCCCCGGGCCGCCGACGAGATGTTGGCCCGCGAGGGCCGGGCTTGGCGGAGAGCGTGAGCGAGCACTGCGAGCGAACCAGGAGGCTCCATTGATCGGGCTGTGGGACACCACCGGCAACGAGGTGGTCAAGGCGCTGGCCGCGGAGCGGCGCAGCGCGGGCGGGGTGGCCAGTGGCATGGCGCTCACGCTGATCGTGGTGGTGGACGAGAAGCGGGTACGCGAGGCCGAGGCGGCGGCCACCATCGCCGCGGCGGCGCACCCGTGCCGGCTGCTCGTGGTGGTCCGCTCCGACGTGGAGCGCGACCGCAACCGGCTGGACGCGGAGATCGTCGTGGGCGGCCGGCTCGGGCCGTGCGAGGCGGTGGTGACGCGGATGTACGGGCGGCTCGCGCTGCACGCCGAGTCGGTGGTGATGCCGCTGCTGGTGCCGGACGTGCCGGTGGTGACGTGGTGGCACGGCGAGCCGCCGGAGGAGATCTCCACCGACTTCCTCGGCGTGGTGGCGGACCGGCGGATCACCGACTCGGCGCAGGCCGCCGACCCGATCGCCGCGCTGCGGCAGCGGGCCCGCGACTACGCACCGGGCGACACCGACCTGGCGTGGACCCGGATCACCCCGTGGCGCACGCTCGTGGCGGGCGCGTTCGACACCACCCAGGCCCGGGTCGTCGAGGCGAGCGTGGTGGCGCCCCCGTCGGACCCGACGGCGGCGCTGATGCGCGGCTGGCTGAAGGCCCGGCTCGGCATCGAGCCGGTACCGACCGCCACCGACGAGTTCCCGCGGATGCGCCAGGTGCAGTTGCGCTGCGCCAACGGCGACGAGCTGACACTCACCCGGGACGACAGCATCGCGGTGTTCCGGCGTACCGGGCAGGCGGACCGCACGCTGCCGCTGGTGCGCCGGCCGCTCGGCGACGAGCTGGCCGAGGAGCTGCGCCGCCTCGACGCCGACCAGGTGTACGCGGAGGCGCTCGGCGCCGCGGCCGGGATCACCGGCCTCGACCAGCGTCCGGCCCAGCGGGTGCACGTGTGGAAGGATCCGGCGACCGCCCAGCGGGCCGAGGCCGGCGTGACCGCGCACGCGGGCGCGACCGCCAACGAGTGACCGCCCGGACCGGGCGGCCGGAAGCACAGAAACACGAGGGCATGACGGATGACTGAGGCGAGTGTCGCCGTACACGCCGACCCCGACCTGCTGGCGCAGGCGGTGGCGGCCCGGTTGGTGGTGAAGCTGCTCGACGCGCAGGCCGAGCGCGGCCAGGCGTCGGTGGTGCTGACCGGCGGGCGGATCGCCGCGGCGGTGTACCGGGCGGTCGGGCAGTTGCCCGCCCGGGACGCCGTCGACTGGTCCCGGGTCGACGTGTGGTGGGGCGACGAGCGGTTCCTGCCCGCCGGCGACCCGGAACGCAACGAGACGCAGGCGCGGGTGGCGCTGCTGGACACGGTGCCGCTGGACCCGGCCCGGGTGCACCCGATGCCGGCGTCGGACGGCCCGGCGGGTGACGACCCGGAGGCGGCTGCCGCCCGGTACGCGCGGGAGTTGGCCGCAGCCGCCCGGCCCGGGAACGCGATCGTGCCGCACTTCGACGTGCTGATGCTCGGCGTCGGCGAGGACGGCCACGTGGCGTCGGTGTTCCCGGAGCATCCGGTGCACCACGACAACCGGCCGGTCAGCGCGGTGCGGGGCAGCCCGAAGCCGCCGCCGGTGCGGACCACGCTGACGCTGCCGACGATCAACACGGCCGAGGAGGTCTGGCTGATCGCCGCCGGGGCGGACAAGGTCCGGGCGGTGGGCATGGCGCTGGCCGGGGCCGGGCCGGTCCAGGTGCCGGCCGCCGGGGTGGGTGGCGTCTCCCGTACCCTCTGGCTCCTCGACCGGGCCGCGGCGGCGAACGTGCCGCCGCGCCTGCGCAGCCTCCGCTGAGCGGTAAGGAAGGGCCCCTTCTTAACGTCTCCGGTAGAGAAGGGGCCCCTTCTTAACACCTCGGCTCAGGCGCGGCCGCGACGCCGCCGCAGCGCGTCGAGGGCCTCGGCGAGCAGCGCCTCCCCCTCCTCCGGGGTACGCCGCTCCTGCACGTACGCCAGGTGGGTCTTGTACGGCTCGGCGCGCTGGCGGCCCGGCGGGTCGCCCGGGTCGGGGCCGGCCGGCTCGCCACAGCGGGGGCACTCCCAGGTGGCGGGCGTCTCCGCCTCGGCGGCGATCAGGAACTCGACCCGGTGCCCGTGGCGGCACCAGTAGACGACCGGTCGGCGCGGCGCGGGCTCGACCCGCTGGTCGAACCGCTCGGGGGCGGACCCGATCCGGGTACCGCGGATGACGTTGTTGCTGGGCACGGTTGCTCGCTCCCTGTCGTCGGAGGGGACCGCCGCCGGAGGGGGTGGGCGGCGGGCGACGTGCGGAGAAACAAAACTGCGCGCGGTCCGTGACGGACCGCGCGCAGATTGTACGCTTCTCAGCGCCGACTCAGGTGCCGCTGGCCATCTGCAGCCGCAGCCAGAGGCCGAGGCCGACGATGCAGGCGAACCAGACGATTCCCACCAGAACGGTGTAGCGGTCGAGATTCTTCTCGGCCACCGAGGAACCGGCCAGGCTGGAGCTGACGCCGCCGCCGAACATGCTCGACAACCCGCCGCCCTTGCCGCGGTGCAGGAGGATCAGCAGAACGAGCAGCACGCTCGTGATGACCAGCAACGTGATCATCGTGTAGGCGAACCAGATCGGCATGGCGGGGGTCAGTCCTCTCGTTGCGATCACTGCCCGGACCTGTCGGGCACTGCGGCACCGACCGGTGGACGGGCAGCGTCAAGGATAGCGAGCGATCAGCGGGCGATGTGCTCCGGGAACCGGCAGATCTGCGCGAACTCCTCCGCGTCCAGGCTGGCGCCCCCGACCAGAGCCCCGTCCACGTCCGGCTGCGCCATGATCGCGGCGACGTTCGACGCCTTGACCGACCCGCCGTAGAGGATCCGGACCTGCTCGGCGGTGCCCTCGTCGTAGGTCTCGGCGATGCGCTTGCGCACCGCGCCGCAGACCTCCTGGGCGTCCTCCGGGGTCGCCGTCTTGCCGGTGCCGATCGCCCAGACCGGCTCGTACGCCACGACGACCTTGGTGACCTGCTCGGCGGTGAGCCCCTTCAGCGCGCCGTCGAGCTGGTCGCAGCAGTGCCGCACCTGACCCGACTGCTCCCGGACCTCCAGGCCCTCGCCGATGCAGAGGATCGGGGTGAGCCCGTTGGCCAGCGCCGCCGACACCTTCGCGTTGACGAGGGCGTCGTCCTCCTGGTGGTACTGCCGCCGCTCGGAGTGGCCGACCACCACGTAGCCGCAGCCCAGCTTGGCGAGCATCGGGCCGGCGATGTCACCGGTGTAGGCGCCCGACGGGTGCGGCGACAGGTCCTGCGCGCCGTAGCCGATCAGCAGTTTGTCGCCGTCCACGGCGGTCTGCACGGTACGCAGGTCGGTGAAGGGCGGCAGCACCACGCACTCGACGTCGGTGAGCTGCTTCTCGTTCAGGCTCGCGGCCAGCTTCTGCACCAGCAGGTTGGCCTCGAGGTGGTTCAGGTTCATCTTCCAGTTGCCGGCCATCAGCGGCCGGCGGGTCGTGCTCGCCATTCAGTTCTCCAGGGCCGCGATGCCGGGGAGGGTCTTGCCCTCCAGGTATTCCAGGGAGGCGCCACCACCGGTGGAGATGTGCCCGAACGAGGACTCGTCGAGGCCCAGCGCGCGCACCGCCGCGGCCGAGTCGCCGCCGCCGACCACGCTGAACGCGTCGGCCTTGGTGATCGCCTCGGCCACGCCCCGGGTGCCGTTGGCGAACGCCGCCATCTCGAACACGCCCATCGGGCCGTTCCAGAAGACGGTCTTCGCCTGCGACAGCGCGGCGGCGAAACCGGCCACCGTCTCCGGGCCGATGTCCAGGCCCAGGCGGTGGCTGGGGATGCCGTCGGCGGGCACGGTGTCGTGCGCGGCGTCAGGCGCGAACGCGTCGGCGGCCACCACGTCGACCGGGAGCATGATCTTGCCCGGCGCGCGCTCCATCAGGTTGCGGCAGGTCTCGACCATGTCCTTCTCCAGCAGCGACGTGCCCACCTCGTGGCCCTGGGCCTTGAGGAAGGTGAAGCACATCCCGCCGCCGATGAGCAGCCGGTCGACGGTCGGCAGCAGTGCCTCGATCACGGCGAGCTTGTCGGAGACCTTGGAGCCGCCCAGCACCACCACGTACGGCCGCTCCGGGGAGCCGGTCAGACGGCTGAGCACCTCGACCTCGCGCAGCACCAGCCGGCCCGCGACGTGCGGCAGCCGGGCCGGTACGTCGTGCACGCTGGCGTGCTTGCGGTGCACCGCGCCGAACGCGTCGTCCACGTAGGCGTCGCCGAGCGCGGCGAGCTGGTCGGCGAACGCGCTCCGCTCCGCGTCGTCCTTGCTGGTCTCACCGGCGTTGAACCGCAGGTTCTCCAGCAGCGCGACCTGGCCGTCGGCCAGCTCGGCCACGCATGCCCGCGCCGAGTCACCGACGGTGTCCTCGGCGAAGTGGACCGGGGCGCCGAGCAGCTCGCCGAGCCGCCCGGCGACCGGGCGGAGGCTGAACTGCGGGTCCGGCGCGCCCTTCGGGCGGCCCAGGTGCGAGCAGACGACCACCTTCGCGCCGGCCTGCACCAGCGCGCTCAGCGTCGGCAGGACGGCCCGGATCCGGCCGTCGTCGGTGATCTCCCCGGACTGCTTGTCGAGCGGGACGTTCAGGTCGGCGCGCACCAGCACGCGCCGACCCGACACCCCCTCGGCGAGCAGGTCGTCGAGGTTACGGATCGTCACAGAGCTAGCCCTCCGTTCGTGACTTCGGGGCGCGCAAGCTCGCTCCTCGCACTCACAGGGACTGACCCACCAGCTTGACCAGGTCCACCAGGCGGTTCGAGTAGCCCCACTCGTTGTCGTACCAGCCGACGACCTTGACCTGGTTGCCGATCACCTTGGTCAGCGGCGCGTCGAAGATGCACGACGCCGGGTCGGTCACGATGTCGGCGGAGACGATCGGGTCCTCGTTGTAGGTGAGGATGCCCCGCAGCGGACCCTCGGCGGCGGCCTTGAGCGCGGCGTTCACCTCGTCCACAGTGGTCTCCCGGCCGACCTCGACGGTCAGGTCGGTGGCCGAGCCGGTCGGGATCGGCACGCGCAGCGCGTAGCCGTCCAGCTTGCCCTTGAGCTCCGGCAGGACCAGGCCGATGGCCTTCGCGGCACCGGTCGAGGTCGGCACGATGTTCAGCGCGGCGGCGCGGGCCCGGCGCAGGTCGGAGTGCGGCGCGTCCTGCAGGTTCTGGTCCTGCGTGTACGCGTGGATGGTGGTCATCAGACCCTGCTTGATGCCGAACGTGTCCTGCAGGACCTTGGCCATCGGGGCCAGGCAGTTGGTGGTGCAGGAGGCGTTCGAGATGATGTTGTGCTTGGCCGGGTCGTACTGGTCCTGGTTGACGCCCATGACCACTGTGACGTCCTCGTTCTTCGCCGGCGCGGAGATGACGACCTTCTTGGCCCCGCCGTCGAGGTGCGCCTTCGCCTTGGTGCCGTCGGTGAAGAACCCGGTGGACTCGATGACGACGTCGACGCCGAGGTCGCCCCACGGCAGCTTGCCGGGGTCCTTCTCCTCGAACACCTTGATGGCCTTGCCACCCACGGTGATCTCGTCGGCGCTGGCCTTCACCTCGTGCGGGAGGCGACCCAGGATGCTGTCGTACTTGACAAGGTGGGCGAGCGTCGCGTTGTCGGTCAGGTCGTTGACCGCCACGACCTCGATGTCAGCGCCGGACGCCAGCACTGCCCGGAAGAAGTTGCGGCCGATCCGGCCGAAGCCGTTGATGCCAACCCGGATGGTCACAGGTCCCATCTCCTCGCGTTCTGGTCCGCCGGCGCCAGACCGGGGCCGGCGGAGGTGTGTGCGCCGACCGTTGGAGCCGGCCGTCGACATGTCATCTCGGCCACCCCGCCGCGGTCACGGAGACCTGACCGCCCGAGGCGGTGAGCACGGCGAGGAGCGCCTGTTCCGGCCCCCTTGCCGTACGCAGCGACCATATCCGAGCGCGCGGCGTGGCGCTGCGGCGGGTGGTGATCCCGCTCGCGGTGCGATGCCGCCCGAGTCCTATCAGACCACGAGCATGTCCGGCGTGACTGCCGCTTCCGTATCCGGGATGCCCAGGTCACGGGCACGCTTGTCGGCCAGCGCGAGCAGCCGGCGGATCCGGCCGGCGATGGCGTCCTTGGTCAGCGGCGGCTCGGCGAGCGCGCCCAGTTCCTCCAGCGAGGCCTGACGGTGCTCCAGGCGCAGCCGCCCGGCCGAGGTCAGGTGGTTCGGGGCGTCGTCGGCGAGGATCTCCAGCGCGCGGGTCACCCGGGCCGCCGCGGCCACCGCGGCGCGGGCCGAGCGGCGCAGGTTGGCGTCGTCGAAGTTGGCCAGCCGGTTCGCTGTCGCGCGCACCTCCCGGCGTACCCGGCGCTCCTCCCAGGCCAGCACGCTGGAGTGCGCGCCGATGCGGGTGAGCAGCGCGGCGATCGCGTCACCGTCCTTGACCACCACCCGGTCCACGCCGCGCACCTCGCGGTTCTTGGCGGTGATGCCGATCCGCCGGGCGGCGCCGACGAGCGCCAGCGCCGACTCCGGGCCCGGGCAGGTGATCTCCAGCGCGCTGGAGCGGCCCGGCTCGGTGAGCGAACCGTGCGCCATGAACGCGCCCCGCCAGGCCGACACGGCACAGCAGACGTTCGCGGCCACCACGTGCGGCGGCAGGCCGCGCACCGGGCGGCCCCGCACGTCGAGCAGGCCGGTCTGCCGGGCGAGCGCCTCGCCGTCCTTGACCACCCGCACGATGAAGTGGCTGCCCTTGCGCAGCCCGCCGGAGGCGAGCACGTGGATCTCGCTCGGGTAGCCGTAGACCTCGGCGATCTCCCGCCGCAGCCGGCGGGCCACCGCGCCGGTGTCCAGCTCCGCCTCGACCACGACGCGACCCGACACGATGTGCAGGCCGCCGGCGAAACGCAGCAGGGCGGCCATCTCCGCCCGGCGACAGCAGGGCTTGGGCACGTCGACCCGACTCAGCTCGTCCTTGACCGCAGCCGTCATCGCCATAGTGCGCCCCCTCACGGACCGGTTCCGGCGTGTCGCCGGTGATTACGTACGTGTCTAACGATCGGCGCGCAGGACAGGCACCAGCGCGGCGCCCAGTGCGGCTGGATCATGACGGGGCGTGCCGTCCAGGACGGCGACGGGAGCGAGGACCAGCCGGGCACCAAGCGATTCTGCCGCACGTTCGACCGCCGCGGGATCACCCACCGCCGTGGCGTCGGCGAGCACCCGGTCCACCTTCAGCTCGGGCAGATAGCGCCGCAGTGTGTCCAGATGGTCGGGCAGGGAGAGCCCCGAGGTCTCCTTCTCGGCCACCAGGTTGAGCGTCACCAGCCGCCGCGCCGGGCTGGACACGATCGCGTCGGCCAGGCCCGGCACCAGCAGGTGCGGCAGCACGCTCGTGTACCAGCTACCGGGCCCGAAGATCAGCCAGTCCGCGGCGCGTACCGCTGTCACCGCCTCGGCGCACGCGGCCGGCGCGGACGGGTTGAGCCGCAGCGACTCGACGGTGCCCGAGGTGACCGCGACCTGGTGCTGGCCGCGCACCGTGGACACCTCGTCCGGGTGCTCCGGGTCGGCGCCACGGACCCGGGCCTCGATGCCCACCGGCTGCCGGGACATCGGCAGCACCCGGCCCACCGCGCCGAGCATCGCCCCGGCGTGGTCGAGCGCGGCCACCGGGTCGCCGAGCAGCTCGGTGAGCCCGTGCAGCAGCAGGTTGCCGACCGCGTGGCCGGCGAGCGAGTCGCCGACCGCGATCGGGACCGGCGCGGCGAGCGTCGGCGGCTGCGGCCCGGCGGCGGGGAAGCGGTGCTGGAACAACGCCGCGCTGCGCCGGGTGGCCGGATGGTCACCGGCCAGCGCGACCAGCGCCTGCCGCAGGTCGCCCGGCGGCAGGCCGCCGCGCTCGGCGCGCAACCGGCCGCTGGAGCCGCCGTCGTCACCGACGGTGACCACCGCGGTGATGTCCAGGTCCAGTTCGGGTACGCAGTGACGCAGCGCCCGCAGCGACGCCGAGAGCCCGTGCCCGCCGCCGAAGGCGACCACCCTGGTCGGGGTCACTCCCGCCCCAGGTCCCGGTGCTGGGCGTTGGCGGCGATGCCGGAGTGGCGCAGCCGGGCGGCCAGCTCCTCGGCGATGGCCACGCTGCGGTGCTTGCCGCCGGTGCAGCCGACCGCCACGGTCAGGTAGCGCTTGCCCTCCCGCTCGAACCCGGCGGTGGTGGCGTTGACCAGGTCGGCGTAGCCGGCCACGAACGCGTCGGCGCCCTCCTGGCCCAGCACGTACGCGCTCACCGCCTCCTCCCGGCCGGTGTGCTCGCGCAGCTCCGGCACCCAGTACGGGTTCGGCAGGAAGCGGGCGTCCATCACGAAGTCGGCGTCCGGCGGCAGGCCGTACTTGAAGCCGAACGAGATCACGGTGATCCGCAGCCGGCGGGCGTCCTCGCCGCCGAACAGTTCCTCGACCCGGCGCCGGAGCTGGTTCACGTTCAGGTGGCTGGTGTCGATGATCACGTCGGCCTGCTCGCGGGCCTCCTCCAGCAGCGTCCGCTCGACCGCGATGCCGTCGGCGAGCCGCCCGTCGCCCTGCAAGGGGTGCGAGCGGCGCACGCTCTCGAACCGGCGGATCAGCACCTCGTCGTCGGCGTCGACGAAGACCACCCGGGGCTGGAAGCCGCGCTCGCGCAGCTCCCGGATCGCCCCGGCCAGGTCGGTGGAGAACGCACGCGAGCGCACGTCCAGCACCATCGCCGTACGCCGGGCCGCCCCGCCGGCCTTGAACGCCAGCTCGGCCATGTCCAGCAGCAGCGCCTGCGGGAGGTTGTCGACCACGTAGTAGCCGACGTTCTCCAACGCCCGGGCCACGGTGCTGCGCCCGCCGCCGGACAGGCCGGTCACCACCACCAGGGAGGTGTCCGACTCGGCCGGCCCTGTCTGCCCTTCGGTCCGTCCCAGGTCACCCGCTGTACGCGCCTCGCTCACCAGATACCCCCAGCCGTGGCGCCGCGGCCGGTCGGCCGCGCATGGTCAATCAGCGACTCTAACGGCTCCGACCCGGCGGGGGATTCCACGGGGTGACGACCGGAACAAGTCGCCCCACTCGCCACGGCTCGCCGGGTCGGGCGGTGTCGGGGGACGCTCGTAGACTGCGCGGATGGTCTCCCCCACCGACGAGCGGACCACCTCCCCACCGGCCACCTCCCCACCGGCCACCTCCCCACCGGCCGGCGACGCCCTCGAGGTGCTGAGCCGGGTCTTCGGGTACGACTCCTTCCGCGGCTTCCAGCAGCAGGTCGTCGAGCACGTGGTGGCCGGCGGCGACGCGCTGGTGCTCATGCCCACCGGTGGCGGCAAGTCGCTGTGCTACCAGATCCCGGCGCTGGTCCGCGACGGTGTGGCGGTGGTCGTCTCGCCGCTGATCGCGCTCATGCAGGACCAGGTCGACGCGCTCACCGCAGTCGGTGTGCGGGCCGGGTTCCTCAACTCGACCCAGGACCCCGCGCAGCGCCGCCGGGTCGAGGCGGCCTACCTCGCCGGTGAGCTGGATCTGCTCTACCTCGCCCCGGAAGGGCTCGCCGTGCGGTCCACGCTCGGCCTGCTGGAACGCGGCCGGATCGCACTGTTCGCGATCGACGAGGCGCACTGCGTCTCGCAGTGGGGGCACGACTTCCGCCCCGACTACCTCAACCTGTCGATGCTGCACGAGCGCTGGCCGGACGTGCCGCGGATCGCGCTGACCGCCACCGCGACCCGGGCCACGCGCACCGAGATCGCCACCCGGCTGCGGCTCACCGAGGCCCGGCACTTCGTGGCCAGCTTCGACCGGCCCAACATCCAGTACCGCATCGTCCCCAAGCGGGAGCCGCGCCGTCAGCTGCTGAGCCTGCTGCGCGACGAGCACCCCGGCGACGCCGGCATCGTCTACTGCCTGTCCCGGGCCTCGGTGGAGAAGACCGCCGAGTTCCTGGTCGCCAACGGCGTCCCCGCGCTGCCCTACCACGCCGGGCTGGACGCCGCGACCCGAGCTGCCAACCAGCAGCGGTTCCTGCGCGAGGACGGTCTGGTCATGGTCGCCACCATCGCGTTCGGCATGGGCATCGACAAGCCCGACGTCCGCTTCGTCGCCCACCTCGACCTGCCGAAGTCGGTGGAGGGCTACTACCAGGAGACCGGTCGCGCCGGTCGCGACGGGCTGCCGTCCACGGCCTGGCTGGCGTACGGGCTCCAGGACGTGGTGCAGCAGCGCAAGATGATCGAGACGTCGGAGGGCGACCTGGCGCACCGGCGCAACCTCGCCGCCCACCTGGACGCGATGCTCGCGCTCTGCGAGACGGTCCGCTGCCGCCGCGCCCAGCTGCTCGAATACTTCGGCGAGACCGGGGTGGCCGACTGCGGCAACTGCGACACGTGCCTCGAACCGCCGGAGTCCTGGGACGGCACCGTCGCCGCGCAGAAGCTGCTGTCCACGGTCTACCGGCTCGACCGCGAGCGCAACCAGCGGTTCGGCGCCGGGCACAGCATCGACATCCTGCTCGGCAAGCACACCGACAAGATCGACCAGTACGGCCACGACGCGCTCAGCACGTTCGGCATCGGCACCGAACTGCGTGAGGCCGAGTGGCGTGGCGTGGTGCGGCAACTGCTGGCCGAAGGGCTGCTCGCCGTCGAGGGCGACTACGGCACGCTGGCGCTGACCGAGGCGAGCGCTGACGTGCTCGGGCGCCGCCGTACCGTGACGCTGCGCAAGGAGCCGGAGCGTCCGGCCGGCCGGTCCGCCAAACCGCGGGGCGCGGCCACTGTGGTCGCCGACCTCGCCCCCGCCGCCGCGCCCGCTTTCGAGCGGCTCCGCGCGTGGCGCGCGGCCACCGCCAAGGAGCAGGGCGTCCCGGCGTACGTCATCTTCCACGACGCGACCCTGCGGCAGATCGCCGCCGAGACACCCGCCTCGCTGGCCGAGCTGTCCCGGGTCAACGGTGTCGGCGAGAACAAGCTCGCCAAGTACGGCGAGGCGATCCTGGCCGTCCTCGCCGAGTCCTGACGACGACGCACGCGGCAGGGCCCGACCCCGTGGTGGGGTCGGGCCCTGCCGGTGTGTGTTCTTGCTGTGCAGCTATGGGTGCGGCGGTGTGGCTTAGCTGGTGCTGTAGCCGCGGGTGGCGATCCAGTCGGCGAGGTTGTCGATGCTCATGCGGTAGGTGGCGGTGTTCGGGTCGGCGCTGTCGGCGATGGTGACGGTGTCGCCGTTGTCGCGGTAGCCGGTGACGCTGATGTAGTGGCCGCCTTCGAAGGAGTGGGTGGTGCCGTCGGTGTCGGTGGCGGTGCCGGCGATGTTGGCGACCACGGCCCGGCCGGCGTCGACGGTCTTGATCACGTCGGCGCGCAGGGTGTCGGTCTGCTTGTCGTCGGCCTTGGGGGTGCTGATCTCGACCGACTTGTAGGCGTCGGTGGCGCCGGTCTGCT
>NZ_FMCV01000003.1 GCF_900091565.1 Micromonospora marina
CAGAATGTGCTCGGTACCGATGTAGTTGTGGCCCAGCTGCAACGCCTCACGCAGCGACAACTCCAACACCTTCTTGGCCCGCGGCGTGAACGGGATATGCCCGCTCGGCGCCTGCTGACCCTGACCGATGATCTCCTCAACCTGCTGACGCACGCCCTCCAAAGAGATACCAAGACTCTCCAGGGCCTTAGCCGCAACACCCTCACCCTCATGGATCAGGCCCAGCAGGATGTGTTCCGTACCGATGTAGTTGTGGTTGAGCATCCGGGCCTCTTCCTGGGCCAGGACGACAACCCGTCGCGCTCGGTCGGTGAACCGCTCGAACATGCCCTCGTGCTCCTCGTTTGAGTCGTCTGACCACAGGAATACTAAGATTTCATATAGCGTCTTGTCTATCGTGGGGGTGGATTGGTCGTCCAGGCGACGGCATCACCAGCACAGCTCGCAACTTCCATCAATAGGTTCGCCATATGAAAAAGAACTCTCTGGTCGTCGACCCTCCGGTCGGCGGCCTTCGGCGCACGTCGGGGTGCCGATCAGGCTGCTCAGGCGGGTGACGCTGAATGGTCCGGCGAGTTGCGGGCGTGATAGCTGACTGTGGCAAAGCGGTAACCTGATGTGTCAGTCTCGGGCTCACGCTGAGCCTGGGGGATAGATGACGGACACTCGCGCCTGCTACCGGGTGGATCTGCTGGGGCCGTTGCACGTGCAGCGGAAGGGACATCGGTTGGAGCCCGGCCCGGCCAAGCAGCGGGCGATCCTCTCCCTGCTGGCGTTGCGGCTCGGCGACAGCGTTCCGGTGGGCGAGGTCGAGGAGGCGGTCTGGGGTGGCGCGGTCCCACCCAGCGCCCGCTCGCTCGTGCACACGTATGTGGCCCGGCTGCGCCAGGTCCTGGAGCCGGGGCATCCGCCGCGGCGGCGTGTGCGGGTCATCGCGTCGACCGTGTCCGGTTACTCGTTGCGCGCGGAAACCGTCGAGACGGACGTCGCCCGGTTCCGCCGGTACGTCGCCCGGGCCGAGAAGTGGATCGGTGAGGGCGGTCGCGAGGAGGCGTTCGACCTGCTCGGGAAGGCGCTGGACCTGTGGCGCAGCCCGACCCTCGGTGAGCTGCGCTCGCTGCTGCACGACAACATCGAGGTGGAGGCGCTGGGTGCCGCGTGGGTGGCGACCGCGCACAGCTACATCGGTCTGGGCCTGCGGCTGGGCCGCGCCGCCGCGGTGCTCGACACCGCCACCCGGCTGGCCCGGCTGGAGCCGCTGCACGAGGTGATCCAGGCCGACTACCTGGCGGTGCTCGGCAGCAGCGGGCACCGGAGCGTGGCGCTTCGCCGGTACGCGGACATCACCGAGCGACTCCGTACCGAACTGGGCGTCGACCCGGGGGAGGAGCTGCGGGCGGTGCACCGGGCGCTGGTACGCCCACCCGGGCGGCCGCCGGTGCCCCGCCCGGCACCCGCGGTTCCCGCCGCACGGCGGCGGCCCGACTGCGGGCCGATCTCCGGGCCGCTGCACTGGCGGGCCGGGGACATCGCCGACCTGGCGGCCCTGCTGACGAAGTACCGCGCGGTGACCGTCACCGGCGCACCCGGCTGCGGCAAGTCGGCGGTCACCCTGCGCACCGCGCACCAGGCCGCCCACGTCTTCACCGGCGGAGTCCTGACCGTGGACACGCTCGACCTGAGCGACCGGCGGCAACTGGAGCGGCGGCTCGCCCGGATGCTCGGGGGCAACGGCGCCGAGGATCCGGTAGACCTGCTGCGCGACCAGCCCACGCTGGTGGTGCTGGACAATGCCGAGCACCTGGTCGACGCGTGCGCGGTGGTCGCCGACCGGCTCTTGCTCGCCGGCCCGAACGTGGCGGTGCTGACCAGTTCGTGCCAGCCGCTCGGGCTGCCGTACGAGCGGGTCCAGCGCCTGCATCCGCTCCCGGTGCCGCAGCTGGGTGAATGGCCCTCGGTCCTGTCCAACCCGGCCGTCGCGCTGCTCGCCGAACGGGCGGCCCAGGCCCGTCCAGGGTTTCACCTGGACCGGCGGGACGCGGATGTCGCCGTGGAGATCTGCCGCCGACTCGACGGGCTGCCGCTCGCGTTGCAGATGGCGGCGGCCTGCCTGTCCACCGACAGCCTGGACGGGGTTCTGCGCAAGCTGGAGGGGCCGCTGGAGGGACTGCGCCCACCCGCGGCCGGCCCGGGGCCACGCCACACGTCGTTGCGCGCGATGCTCGACCGCAGCGTCGCGCGCCTCGACGTCGTCGAGCGGTGTCTCTTCCATCGCATCGCGTTGCTGCCGGGGGTGTTCGACCTGGCTGCCGCCCGGCGGTTCTGGCGGCCCCATCCGTCCGGCCCCACCGACGTCGGGGTGGTGCTCGCCGCCCTCGTGGACAAGTCCCTGGTAATGCCGGTCGGGACCAGCGGCGGGCGGTACCGGATGCTCGGCCTGCTGCGGAGGCTGGCGCTGGAGGTGGGCCCCGGCGGAGCCGCGACGGGGCCCGCCGCGGAGCTGCCCCTGCCGTTCACCCGCCCGCTGCTGCCGGCCTGGGCCGGGCCGGACTGACCGTTGGTCGCGACGACGGCCCGTTCCCCGCCGGGGAGCGGGCCGTCGTGTTCCGGAGATCCGGTGACACCTGACGATGTCTCAGGCATTGACAGTATGCTTTAAAAACACATAGCTTGAAGTTCGGCGGGACCGGTCGGGTCCGGTCCACCAGCGGCCCTCAGACCGCCGCTGACCCCTGCCGACAGACATTGGAGGTGTCTGGCTTGAGCTCCACCAGAGAGACCTACGAGTCCCTGAACCTCGAACCCAAGCCAATCCGCCCGCACATCCTCGCCGCGGCCACCGTGGTCTTCGGCGAGGACTACTACTCGGGCCGCCGCGAGACGATCAACCTGTCCGGCTTCGTGCAGCTCAACAAGTGGCCCATGCCGGGCTTCGAGCACAAGGTCGACGAGAACGGCTACGCGCAGTTCGGCACCGAGCTGATCAGTGCGCCCGAGGTGGGCATCAAGGGGTTCAGCTACGAGTTGGACGACCGGATCCAGGTTCTGTCCAACCCGTTCCTGCCCAACAGCGGGCACGTGCGGCAGATCGTGCCGGGCAAGAACTTCCCGGCCGAGTTCTACATCCGCCGCTTCGGCATCCTGGAGTCGAGCACGCTGCGGCTCGCCCACCGCAACGTGATCGACATCTACGGCGTGGTCGACAGCGTCCCGCCGTTCAAGAAGCCGCTGACCGGCCCCTACCTGGGCAAGCCGCGCGGTGACGGTCCCTTCGACGTGATGGCCGCGCCGAACGTCGTCAAGGGCACCACGCTGCCGGAGGCGTGGTACCCGGCCAACGACGAGAACCAGCCGGTCGGCATCACGCCGAACCTGTTCTTCGCGCCCAGCGCCGGCCCGTGCATGTCCATGCTGGTGGACCCGTCCATGATCATGCAGACCTCGCTGGAGGGGCAGATCGAGGTCGAGGTCAACGGCAGGACGGTGCGGATCGACCTGGCCGGGGACTACCGCAAGGCGGCCGGCGCCGAGGTGCTGCTCTTCGGCCCGGACAAGCACGACGAGGGTCCGGGCGTGCTCGCCCAGCTGGCTCGCGTCGCGGTCGTCGGGCACAGCCCGGAGCTGGGTGGCCGGGTCATGCTGCGGGCCAGCTGGCCGCGGGTCTCCGGCGGCACGCTGGGCGAGGGCAACGAGGACAGCCTGAGCCGGCTCAAGTTCCCCGGCGACCTGCACATCGACGCCGAGTTCGAGCTGGTCACGCCGCACGAGACGCTCTACGCCGCCAACTCCGTGCACGTCAACGGCAAGATGCGCGGCATGGAGGCCACGGGTACCGAGCTCAAGCTGGACGGCTCGGACACCGCCCTGGTGACCGTGGACGAGCAGCCGAAGGCCCGCCTCACCGGCGTCAACCTGGTGATGCGGGACGCGCTGGTCGGCGAGCACGCCGCGGTGAACGCCTGACCGACGGGTCCGCTTGACGGGCCTGCTGGCTGAGGGTTCTACTGGTAAAACCAATAGCAACGTACCGTCACGATGTCCCTCCCGGCCGCTACGGCGGTCGGGAGGGACGCGCGCTCAGGGGGTACCGCGTGGACCAGCGACTGCTGCTCATGCACCAGATGATGCTCGGCGACGCGCCTCGGCTGCGGGCGTACGACAGGGCGCTGGAGGAGGCCGTCACCCCCGGCGACGTGGTGGTCGACGTGGGTGCGGGGCTGCTCGTGCTCTCCCTGCTGGCGCTGCGGCACGGCGCCGAGCACGTGTACGCGATCGAGGCCGACCCGGCCACCGCCGCGGCGGCGGCCCGCATCATCGAGGCCAACGACCTCAAGGGACAGCTCACCCTGGTCACCGGCGACGCCCGCACGGTCCGGCTGCCGCGCCAGGCGGACGTGCTGGTCTCGGAGATGATGGGCAACCTCGGTCCGGAGGAGGAGATGGCCGAGGTGCTGCACGTGCTCGCCCGTCGGCACCTGCGCCCCGGCGGCCGGGTGGTGCCCCGGCGGCTGCGGACCTGGCTGGCGGCCGCCGAGTTCGCCGCCGAGGGCTGGGGGATGTGGGGCACCGACTTCTTCGGCTACCGTCTCGACCCGGTGCAGGAGCTGGTGGCCCCTGCGGCCCAGCTGCACTTCTTCCAGCGACCTCCGACGCTGCTGACCGAGCCCACAGTGGTGCTCGACCAGCCGCTCGACGGCCGGTCGCCGTCCCGGCAGACGCTGCGGCAGCGGCTGCCGGTCACCGCGCCGGGGCGGCTGCATGCCGTGCTCGGCTTCTTCACCGCCGACTTCACCGACGACGTCACGCTGACGAACTTTCCGTCGTACCCCGGTTGCAACTGGGCGGTCTGGGTGTGGCCCCTGCGGCACACCGGCGTGGCCGAGGGTGACGAGCTGTCCGTCGCCCTGCGACGCCCGGCCCGGCGCGACGTCCGCGCCGTGACCGGCTGGCGGCTGGAGTGCGGCCTGTCCCGGCAGAGGAGGTCCTGATGCCCTTCGCAGTGGGTACCGTCCGCGACATTCCCGTCCGTGGCGCGCTCAAGCTCTGCGGCCTGACCTGGTCCGCGGAGTGCCTCTGGTTCTCCGAGGCGGTCTCCAGCCAGATCGCCTCGCTGGACCCGATCAGCGGCAAGGTGGTCCGCCGGCTCGACTGCCCCGGCGTGCGCACCGACCTGACCACCATCGGCGGGCGGCTGCTCCAGGTCGCGGGCGACGACCGCGTGCTGCGGCTGGTCGATCCCGAGGACGGCGAGCTGCTCGGCGAGTTCGGCAACCCGCGCCCCGGCAACGTGCTGTGCGGGCTGGAGGCGACCCGGCACGGGCTCTGGCTGGGCTACGAGGATCTGCGCCAGGTCGACCTGCGCGACCCGGACGGCTTCGGGCTGATCGACACCTTCCCGGTCCGGCAGCCGATCGCCGGCCTGACCGTCTCCGACAGCTACCTCGTCTACGCCGACCACCACGCGGCCACCATCAACCTGTACGACGTCGCGGCCCGCCGGGAGGTGGCCGCCTATTCGGTGGCGGGCAACCCGACCGGCATCACCTGGGACGGCCGCCGCATCTGGTACTGCGACTTCACCACCCTGCAACTCCGGGCGATCGAGGTGCCGGGCATCACGAAGGGTTGACGCCGATGGCGACGACACGCGCGCTACTGGCCCGTTCGACCCGGATCGGCCTGGTCGGCGCGGCACACCTGCTGCCGGTGCTGCCACCCGCGCTGGTGAAGGCTGCGCGGGGCGACCGCCCGGCGGCCCGCCGACTGCTGTACCGCCGCCTCACCACCCTGCTGATGCGGCTCGGCCCGGCGTTCGTCAAGGCCGGGCAGGTGCTCGGCACCCGGCGCGATGTGCTCCCGTCCGCGCTCTGTGACGAGCTGTCGGTGCTCCAGGAGCGGGTCGACCCGATGACGCCCGAGCAGACCAGCCGGGCGCTCGCCGACGCGTACGGCAGCGGGACGCCCGCCGAGTTCGCGGAGGTCGACCTGACGCCGGTGGCCAGCGGCAGCGTGGCCTGCGTCTACCGCGGCCGGATGCCCGACGGCGCCGATGTGGCGCTCAAGCTGCGCCGCCCCGGCATCGAGTCGACGATGGCGCTCGACCTCGCTCTGATGCGGCGTGGCGCCCGGGTGATGGCCCGGCTGTCCGTGTTCCGCGGTGTCCCGGTGCGGGAGGTGGTCGAGAACATGTGCGACGCCGTGTTCGGCCAGCTCGACTTCGCCCGGGAGGCGGAGAACCTTCGCCGGTTGAGGGAGAATCTGGCGGTGGTGCCCCGGGTCCGGGTGCCCGCTGTCCGCGACGACGCCTGCCGGCCGCGCTGCCTGGTCATGGAGTTCGTGCCCGACCTCGACGTGGACGTAGCGCGCTCGATGTCGGCGGCCGTGCGCAAGCGGTTCGCCGCCTCCGCGATGACCACGATCTACCACATGCTCTTCGTTGACGGGTTCGTCCACTGCGACATGCACCCGGGCAACCTCTACTTCACCCGGGGCGCCCAGGTGGTGGTGCTCGACGCCGGATTCAGCGTGCAGCTCACCGAGGAGTTGCGCCGGCTCTTCGCCGAGTTCTTCATGAACATGTCGATCGGACGCGGCCGGTACTGTGCCGAGATCGTGGTCCGTAGCGGCACCGGTCTGGGCCCGGACGCCGACGTGGACACCTTCCTGGACAGAATGGCCGACCTGGTGGAGCGCAGCCACGGGCTGCCGGCCCGGGAGTTCAGCCTGATCGCGTTCGCCGCCGAGATGTTCGACCTGCAACGCCGATACGGCGTGCACGCCGCGCCGGAGCTCATCTTCCCGCTGCTCTCGCTGCTCGTGATCGAGGGGACGGTGCGCGAGCTGGATCCGGATCTCGACTTCCAGGAGCTGGCCAAGCCGGTGCTGATGCGCGGGCTCTTCGGCCGCCGGGCCGCCGCGTGACACCCGTCCGAACGGTCGGCCGGGCCTGGCCGGTCGCCTCGACCGTGTGCCCCCACCTGCGCAAACAGGCGACTTAAATATACGATAGCGGGATGGCACAGACTGGCCTTGCTGGCAAGCGCTCCTATCACCAGTACTGCGGGCTCGCGTCCGCGCTCGACGTGCTGGGTGAGCGTTGGACGCTGCTGATCGTCCGTGAGCTGCTGATGGGTCCCCGGCGTTACAGCGAGTTGCTGGCCGACCTGCCCGGCATCGGCACGAACCTGCTCGCCGACCGGCTCAAGTTCCTCGTCGACTCCGGCGTGCTGCGGCAGGTCGACGTGCACGGCACCGGCGGCCGGCTCTCCTACGAGCTGACCCCGACCGGGCAGGCGCTGCGACCGATGGTGCTCGGCCTGGCGCACTGGGGCCTGGAGTTCGTCGGCGACCTGAACGCCGAGGACACGGTCCGCCCGCATTGGGGTTTCCTCGCCGTGGAGGCGATGTTCCGGTGGGACAGGGTCTCCCCGGTCGACGAGAGCTACCAGTTCCAGGTGGACGACGAGGTCTTCCGCATCGACGTCGCCGGCGGGGTGCCGTGCGTGGCGAAGGGGCCGTCCGAAGACCCGGCGATGGTGGCGACCACCGACGCCGCCACGTTCGTCCGTATCGGCGCGGGTCGGGTCACGCCGCTGATGGCGATGGTCGGCGGCCAGCTCAAGCTGGAGGGCGACATCGACGCCGTGCTGCGCTGCTGCGAGCTGCTCGGCCTGGACGCCGGTGCGGCATCCCAGGCGGCCTCCGGTCACTGACCCGCGCCAGGGGGTGACGGGACTCGATCGCTATATTATTCTGAACTAGCCTCGGCGTTCGTCGGGGCCCGTCGTCGTCCGGCACGCCGCGCCCGTGCGGCACCTTCCGAGCACTGTGGTCCCACGGGGACTACCGGTCCGCTCCTCCGTCGCCAGAGCGCCAGTCGCGCCCGTGCGCGTCGTGGGGCGACCCCGCGCGGCGCGTGCGCCGGCACCGACGACCGGCCGTCAAGCGACAGGAGCCGGCATGACGGACACGGTGCGACATCGCCCGGAGGCGCTGCCCAAGGCGGTACGAGAAGACTTCCCACTGCTGGCCCGCCGGGCCGGTGACCTCGTCGCCTACCTGGACAACGCCGCCACCACGCAGAAGCCTCGCGTCGTGCTGGACGCGATCACCGACTACTACACCGGGGCCAACAGCAACGTCGGGCGCGGCTACCACCGGCTCGGCCTCGCGTCCACCGAGCGGTACGAGCAGGCCCGCGAGCGCGTCGGGCGGGCGATCGGCGCGGCGCACCCGGAAGAGGTGCTCTTCACCGCCGGCACCACCTCCGCGGTGAACCTCGTCGCCGACACCGCCGGCCCGCGCGTCGCCGGGCCGGGCCGGCAGGTGGTGGTGACCGGCATGGAGCACAACAGCAACCTGCTGCCCTGGCGCCGGCTGTGCGACCGGACGGGCGCCACGCTGACAGTGGTGCCCGCCGGACCCGACGGCCGGGTCTCCGCCGCCCGGTTCGCCGACGCTCTCGGCCCGGACACCGTCCTGGTCGCGGTCAGCCACGTGTCGAACGTGCTCGGCACCGTCAACCCGGTCCGGGAGATGACCGCCGCCGCCCGCCGGGTCGGGGCGCTCGTGCTGGTCGACGGCGCTCAGGCCGTGCCGCACCGTCCGGTCGACGTGCGCGAGATCGACGCCGACTTCTACTGCTTCTCCGGGCACAAGGCGTACGGGCCGATGGGCGTCGGCGTGCTGCACGGCCGCCGGGACCGGCTCGCCGGGCTGCCCCCATACCAGGTGGGCGGCGGCACCGTGAAGGGCGTCGCGGCCGACCAGCCGGTCCGCTACCTCGACGGGCCGGCGCGGTGGGAGGCCGGTACGCCGCACGTGGCCGGCGCGGTCGGCCTGGCCGCCGCCCTGGACTACCTGCGCGACCTCGGCCGGGACGCGATCCGCCGGCACGACCGGGCACTGGTCGGGCACGCCGTCGACGTGCTCACGGCTGTCGACCGGGTGCATGTGGTCGGTGACCCGGTCGCGGACCCCAGCGGGATCGTCTCGTTCGTGGTCGAGGGCATCCACCCGTACGACGTCGGGGCGCACCTGGACCGGCACGGCGTGGCGGTGCGCTGCGGCGTGCACTGCGCCAGCACGTTCCTCGACGAGCTGGGGCTGCTCGGCACGGTCCGGCTCTCCTTCGGCGTCTACAACACCACCGCCGAGATCGACCTCGTCGGCGAACTGCTCACCGGCGTGAAGCCCGGACCCTGGACCACCGACCACCCCGACGTCCGGTTCCTCTGAGCAGCGCCCGGAGGGGAGCGTCATGAGGTTCGACACCCGGCTGGTGCACGTCGGCCAGCAACCCGTCCCCGGCACCGGCGCCGTCGTGCCGCCCATCCACCTCAGCACCACGTACGACCGCACCGCCCAGGACCCGCCGCGCTACTTCTACGCCCGGGGCGAGCAGCCCAACCGGGAGGCGCTGGAGGAGTGCCTCGCCGCGCTGGAGGACGCCCGCCACGCCACCGTCTACACCAGCGGCCAGGCCGCCGCGACGTCGGCGTTGTCGGTGGTGCCCGCGGGCCGGCTCGTGCTCGCCTCCGACGACGTGTACGGCGGCACCCACCAGCTGCTCGCCGCCGCCGCGGAACGCGGTGTGACGGTACGGCAGGTGGATCTCGCCGACCCGGCCGAACGGGACCGGGCACTCGCCGGGTGCGGCCGGGAACTGGCCATGGTGTGGCTGGAGACGCCCACGAACCCGCTGCTCAAGGTCGCCGACATCGCCGCGGTGGCCGACCTCGCGCACCGGCACGGCGCCCTCGTCGTGGTGGACAACACGCTCGCCGGGCCGGTGCTGCAACGACCGCTGGCGCACGGTGCCGACATCACGCTCTACAGCACCACCAAGTCCGTCGCCGGGCATCTCGACGTGCTCGGCGGCGCGCTGGTCTACCAGGACGAGGAGCTGCACCGGCGGTTCCTGGCGTACCGCACGGTGGCCGGCAACGCGCCCGGCGGGTTCGACTGCTACCTCACCCACCGGGGCCTGAAGACGCTGTCGTTGCGCACCGCCCGGCAGGTCGAGAACACCCGGGCGGTCGTGGCGGTGCTGCTGGCCGAGCCGAGCGTCGACCGGGTCAGCTATCCAGGCCTGCCCGCGCATCCGCAGCACGCGGTCGCGGCCCGGCAGATGACAGCGCCCGGCGCGCTCGCCGCCTTCGAGTACCGCGGCGACCCGGCCAAGCTGCTCGACCGGGTGCGCCTGTTCACCGCGGCGGTCAGCCTCGGCGGGGTCCGGTCCCTGATCGAGTGCCCGGCGCTGATGACCCACCGCCCGGTGCCGCCCGAGGTGCGCCGGCGGCTCGGGCTGACCGACCGGCTGATCCGTATCTCACCCGGCATCGAGGATCCGGCCGACCTCGTCGAGGACCTGGTCACCGCGCTGCGCGACGGTGCCTGACCCGCTGACGGCCGTTCCCGCCCCGCGAAGGAGGAGACATGTCCGCATTCACGATCGGCGGCGCCCCGGTGGTGCTCGACGGAGGGCTCGCCACCGAGTTGCAGCGCGCCGAGCTGCCGTACCAGGCCCCGTGGTGGGGCACCGCGGCGCTGCTGGCGGACAGCCGGCGGCGCGTGCTGCGTGACGTTCACGAGCGGTTCCTGACCGCCGGGGCGCAGGTGCTCACCGCGAACACGTTGCGCTGCAACCTGCGGGCGCTGCGCCGCGCCGGCCTGGAGGACGCCGGGCTCGGCTGGATGGTGCACGCCGCCGTCGGCGTCGCGCTCGCCGCCCGCAACGCGGCCGGCGCACCAGGTACCCGGATCGCCGCCTCGATGGCCCCGGTCGAGGACTGCTACCGGCCGGACCTGGTGCCGGCCGACGACGAACTGCGCGAGGAGCACCGCTGGCTGGCCGTGGAGCTGGTCCGGGCCGGGGTGGAGCTGGTGCTCGTGGAGACCATGAACACCGCCCGCGAGGCACGGATCGCGGTGGAGCAGGTGCGCGAGGTGGGCGCCCGGGCCTGGGTCGGCTTCGTCTGCGACGACCGGGCCCGGCTGCTGTCCGGCGACTCCCTGGTGGACGCCGCCCGCGCGGTGCGCGCCGCCGGGGCCGAGCTGGTGCTGGTGAACTGCACCGCCCCGGAGGCGACCGAGCGCTGCCTGCGGGCGCTGTGCGACGCCGACGACGGCCCGCTCGGCGCGTACCCGAACCTGGAGGACCGCCGCGACGGCGTGCCCGGCCCGCGACCGCTGCTCGACCCGGAGGAGTTCGGCGACCTGGTCGCCCGGTGGGCGGTGGAGTACCGGCTCGCCGTGACGGGTGGGTGCTGCGGCGCGTCGCCGGAGCACATCGCCGCGCTGGCGGCCCGGTTGAACGCCTCGGTGGCGGCCGCCGACTGACCGCCGCCAGCACGTCCGCCGGCCCGGCGCGGGCCGGGTCGGCAAGACGAAGGGAGAACGAGACGGTGAGCGGCTCGACGATCGCACCGCCGGTCGAGGTGGTGCGCAGCCTGCCCGGCCCGGCCGGCTACATGTGCGGCCTGACCTGGGACGGCACCTGGCTCTGGCACTCCGACCAGGACGCCGCGCGGATCTTCGCGATCGACCCGGCGGACGGCTCGGTGCGCCGGTCCTTCGCGTACCCGGACGTACGGGCCGATCTGGGGTACGCGGACGGGAAACTGTGCCAGATCGGCGGCCGCCCGAAGCGGATCCTGCTGATCGACCCGGTCACCGGCCGGACCGTCGGGTCGAAGCCGGTGCGGCCCTCCAACGGCCGGGTCACCGGCATGGAGACCGGGCCGGAGGGCGTGTGGCTGTGCCTGCGTGCGCCCGCTGTGATCCAGCTGCGGGACTTCGAGACCATGACTGTGCAGCGGGAACACCAGGTGGTGGGGTCGCCCTCTGGCCTCACGTACGCCGAGGGGCACGTGCTCTACGCCGAGTTCGAGGACGGCCTGCTGCACGCGGTGGACGCCGGGTCGGGCCGGATGCTCTCCACGGTCCGGCTGCCGGGGCATCCGACCGGGCTGGCCTGGGACAGCGAGCTGGTCTGGTACTGCGACTTCGCCGACCGGCGGTTCAAGGCGGTACGGCTGCCGGACGTGCTCGGCGGTTGACGGCTCCGGTGGGGGCGGTACCGGCCGCCCCCACCCGCCCGGCGTCAGGGCACCCGGTCCCGGGCGTCGAACTGGTCCTGCCTGCGGTCCCGGTCACCACGGGTGTCGGGCGCCGGTGGCCGGCAGCGGTCGGCGCAGCCGCACGAGCAGCCGGACGCGGCGGACCGTTCCGTTCGGTGTGGGGCCTCGGTGTCCGGCCAACCGCCGGTGTGGCACGCGTTCATCGCTTCTCCCTGCTCTGCGGAGGTGACGCGCCGGAAAGCCCGGCGCGGTCGGACGGGCGGGCAGCAGGACAGCTCTTTACTTGAGAATCATATGGTAAGTTCGCTGGCGGGTGCCAGCTCCTGACAGGAGGGACGCCATGCGCGTCAGCGTGACCGACGACCCCGCGACCACGACGACCTCCCGCACCGGCGGACCGCCCGCACCGGCCGACCCGCTGCGCACCGCCTCCTTCGCGGAGCTGCGGTCGCTGTTCGCGATGGAGCCCGACGCGGTCCACCTCAACACCGGCACCATCGGCGTGATGCCGTACGAGGTGCTGGACGTCAACGACCGGGTGACCCGGGAGTGGAACGGCGGGCTGCGCAACGTCTACCCGCCCGGCATGTACCCCGAGCACCGCGCCGCCATCGGCCGGGCGTTCGGCGTCGACCAGGACGAGATGGTGATCTGCCACAACGCCACCGAGGGCGTGGCCCGGGTCATCAACGGGCTCGACCTGCACGAGGGCGACGAGGTCGTCACCACCAGCCACGAGTGTTACTCGGTGCTGTCCAACTTCAACCTGCTGCGCAACCGGCACCGGATCACACTCACCGTGCTCACCCCGCCGGTCGGCCCGGACGTGACCGCCGAGGAGATCGTCGACCTGTTCGCCCGGGCGATCACGCCGCGGACGAAGGTGCTGGCGTTCGCCGCCGTCACGCTGTTCACCGGCACCCGGATGCCGGTACGCCAGCTCTGCGACCTGGCCCAGCGGCATGGCCTGACCACCGTGGTCGACGGCGCGCTGCTGCCCGGCCTGTTCGACACCGACCTGCGGGCGCTCGGACCGGACTTCGTCACCTGCTCCGGCTCCAAGTTCCAGTGCGGGCCGCTCGGCACCGGGCTGCTCTACGTCCGCAACAAGGTCCACCCCGAGCACAACCCGCTGCCGCTGCCGACCTTCTGGCCGGTCATCTCCACCTGGTACCCGATGATGGGCGCCCCGCCGCCGCGTACCACCACCCGGGTGGAGAGCTACAACATGGGTGACTACCTGCAGAGCGCCGGCAGCGCCAGCATCGCCCGGGGCGCCGCGCTGGCGAAGGCGTGCGAGCTGTGGGACCGGATCGGCCGGGACCGGATCGAGCGGCACGCGGTGGCGCTCGGTGACCACACCCGCGCGCGGATCGCCGAGCGGTTCGGCGTCGAGTCCCTGTACTCGCCGCTCACCGACGGCCGGCTCACCGCGCCGGTAGTGGCCTTCAACCCGTTCCCCGACCCGTCGGACGGCTGGAACATCACCAAGTTCGCCCGCCTCGTCGACGAACTGGAGAACCGGCACCGGATCTGGACCCGGTGGACCGAGTTCGACATCGCCGGCTCGCCGCACCAGCACTACGCCGCCCGCATCTGCACCCACCTGTACAACACCGCCGACGAGGTCGACCAGGCCGTCGACGCGATCGCCGACCTGGTACGGGAGCTGTCATGACCGTCGCCCCCTACCGGCCGGAGCCGGCGCACGCCGTACCGCCCCGCCGCGGCGGCACGCTGCGGGTGGCCGCGCCCACCGACGCCGCCCCGCTGGACCCGAGCTGCGCCCCGGCGTCGGCGGCCCCGTTCGTCCGGCTGCACACCCGCCAGCTCGTCACCTGGCAGACCGCCCGGGACGTCCGCGACTGGCAGGCCGTCACCCCGGTGCCCGACCTCGCCCTCGACGTCCCCTCCACCTGGAACGCCGGGCTCGGTGCCAGCCACCGCAGCTACGTGTTCCACATGCGCCCCGGCGTCCGCTGGGACACCCCCGACCGGCGTCCGGTCACCGCGTACGACGTGGTCCGCGGCTTCAAGCGGATGTGCAACCCGGTCCGGCCCTCGCCGTCGCTCGCCTACTTCGCCACCACCGTGCGCGGCATGGCCGGCTTCGCCACCGCGTGGGCGGCGGCGACCACCCGCCGGGCCGCCGACGCGGCCACGCTCGCCGCGTACCAGAACGCGCACGAGATCCCCGGCGTCTTCGCGCTCGACGACGAGACGCTCGTCATCGAGTTGGCCCGGCCCGCGCTGGACTTCGTGCAGATGCTCGCCCTGCCCGCGGCGTCCGCCGTGCCGGTCGAGCACGACGCGTTCGTTCCCGGCAGCCCCGAGGCCACCGCCCACCTGCGCGTCAACGGCCCGTACCGGGTACGGCGGCACCGGCCCGGCGAGTGGGTCGAGCTGGTCCGCAATCCGGCCTGGGAGCCGGCCGTCGACCCGTACCGGCGGGCCGAGGCCGACCGCGTCGAGCTGCGCCTGAGCGACGGCACCGGCCGCGCCGACGGCCCGGCCGGGCCGGCCGAGGTGTCCGCCGCGCCCGCCGTCGGCGGGCTGCCGGCCGCCGAGCCGGTCGACGGCGGGCTCGGCTGGGTGCTCGATCCGTACCTCGTGCTCAACCTGCGCGACCCGGTCTGGGCCGACCTCCGGGTACGGCAGGCCGCGGCGCTCGCCGTGGACAGGACCGCGGTGGCGGACCTGTACCGGCGCCACCGCCCCGGCGTGCCGGTACGGGTGGCGGGCTCGCTGATCCCGCCCGGTAACGCCGGGTACGGCACCGCCGACCCGTACCCGACACCGGAGGGCGCCGGAGACCCGGCGCGGGCCCGCGACCTGCTGGCCTCGGCCGGGCACGCCGACAACCCCCCGCTGGTCCTGATCCACCCGCACTCCGGCCTCGGACCCGAAGTGGCGCACGCCTGCGCGGCCGGTCTCATCCGGGCCGGTATCCCGACCCGCGCGGTGGGGCTCGCCGACGCCGCCTACGCCGAGGCGCTGCGCCGGCCCGGCACGACCGGCGGCTGGCAGCTCGCGGTGGCCGCGCGGGTGCCCGACTGGCTGGAACACAACGGGCGGGTGTTCGCGCAGGCCATGCTGCAGGCCACCCCGGTACCCGGCGGCGCCAACCACGGTGGCTACGCCTCGCCCGAGGTGGACGCGCTGATCGAGCGGGCGCTGGACGCGGCCGAGCCGTGGCGGGCCGACGCCGCCTGGCAGGCAGCGGCGGAACGCGCGGTCGCCGACGTGGCTGTGGTGCCGATCCTGCACCGTGCGCCGGTGGTCACGCCGAGGCAACCGGACCGAGTTGACGGGCTCCGGCCGCTGCCGGCGCAGGGGTACGCCGTGGACCTGACCGCCGTCCGCCCGGAGGTGGACGGGTGAATCCTCTGGTACGCGACTACCTGCTGCTCGGCCTGCGCCTGGGCCGGCATGTCGACGGGCTCGTCGACTGCTACTACGGTGACCCGGAGCTGCGCGACCAGGCCGCCGCCGAACCGCCGGCCGACCCACGGGAGCTGTCTCGCCAGGCTACCCGGACGCTCACCGAGCTTCCCGGCAGCGACCTCGAACCGGCCCGCCGTCGGTACCTCGCCGCCCAGCTCACCGCGCTGCGCGTGGTCGCCGACCGTGTCGCCGGCGCCCCGATGTCCTTCCAGGACGAGGTGCGCGCCTACTTCGACGTCGAGGTGGGCCGCACCCCGCCGGAGCGGTACGCGGTGGTGCACGACGAGATCGACGCGCTGCTGCCCGGCCCGGGACCGCTCGTGGACCGGGTGGAGGAGTTCTACCGGCGCAACACCGTCCCGCCGGAGCGGCTGCAGCGTTGCGTGCAGGCGGTCTCCGACGCGCTGCGCGAGCGGACCCGGGACCTGTTCGGCCTCCCCGACACCGAACGCGTCGAGTACACGGTGGTCCGGGACGCGCCGTGGAACGCCTACAACCGCTACCTGGGCGGCTTCCGCTCCACCGTGGCGCTGAACGCGGCGAGCGGCCGGTCGGTGGCCGCGCTGCCGATCATCGTGGCGCACGAGTCGTACCCCGGGCACCACACCGAACACTGCCTCAAGGAGGCCGGTCTGGTCCGGGGCGGCGGCCAGGACGAGCACACCATCGCCCTCGTCCACACGCCCCGGTGCCTGGTCGCCGAGGGCATGGCCGAGGCGGCCGTGGACGCGGTGCCCGGCCCCGGCTGGGGGGAGTGGACCGCGCGCATCCTCGCCGGGGAGGGCGTCCACGTCGAAGGCGAGCGGGTGGAGCGGATGCGTGGCCTCGTATTGCGCCTCCTACCGGCCAGGGTGGACGCCGCGCTGCTGCTGCACGACGAGGGCGGCGACCGGGCGGAGGCGCTCGCGTACCTGCGGCGGTGGATGCTGCTGCCACCCGAGCGCGCCGAGCAGATGGTCAGGTTCCTCGCCGACCCGTTGTGGCGCGCGTACTCGGTCACCTACTCCGAAGGGGGCCGCCTGGTCGACGACTGGTTGGCCGCCGGCGACCCGGGCAGCGACGTCGCCGACCGCTTCACCACGCTGCTGCGGGAGCCGCTGCTGCCGTCGCAGTTGCGGGCCGGCGTGGCGCGGACCGCGCTCGCACCCACCTGAGCACGAGCGGGCACGGGCAGCAGCGACCAGAGCGACGAAAGGTGTGTCGATGAACGGCGGTCAGCCCCGGTACGGGGGAACCCTGCGGCTCTACGGGCCGGGCAGCATGGACCATCTGGACCCGGCCTGCGCCTACTACATGCTCGGCGGGCAGATCATCAGGCTCTTCGCCCGCCAGCTCTTCACCTACCGGCCGGTGGCCGACCTGCGCGACCCGTCGGCCATCACCCCGGTGCCCGATGTGGCCGAGGCGGTGCCGACGCCGGCCAACGGCGGCATCAGCGACGGCCACACCCGCTACACCGTCCGGTTGCGCCCCGGCGTGTACTGGGACACCGACCCGCCCCGCGAGGTGACGGCCGGTGACTTCGTCCGCGGCTTCAAGCGGATGGCCAACCCGGTGCTGCGGGCCGGCGGGATCGGCTACTTCACCAGCACCATCCGGGGAATGGCCGAGTACTGTGACGCGTACGCCGCGGCGATCACCTCGGCCGAGCCGACCGCCGCCGAGCTGGCCGACTTCCAGAACAGCCACGAGATCGCCGGTGTCCGGGCCGCGGACGACCGGACCATCGTCTTCGAGCTGGTCCGACCGGCGGTGGACTTCCTGCACATCCTGGCGCTGCACTTCGCCTCCGCCGCCCCGGTCGAGTACGACGAGGTGCTGCCGGACAGCGCGGAGTTCCGGCGGCGGGTGCGCGCCAACGGGCCGTACCGGGTCGTCGAGTACGTCCACGGCGAGTCGGTGCGGCTGGAACGCAACCCGATGTGGCGCAGGGCGTCCGACCCGGTGCGCCAGCAGTACCTGGACGGGGTCGAGGTGACCATGGAGGTCGCCACCCCGCAGCAGGTGGGAGAGATGATCGACAGCGGCCGCGCCGACCTGTCCTGGGCGTCGCCGATCACCGAGCCGTACGACGTGCCGCCCACCGACCCGGGCAACGACCTCGGCTACGCGCTCAACCCGTACCTGGTGTTCAACATGCTCAGCCCGAACGCCGACCGGGCGACGAGCAAACTCAGGGTGCGCCAGGCCATCGCGTACGCCATCAACAAGGCGGCGATCGCGGAGATCTACCACGACCTGGAGGCCGGGACGGTGATGCTGCCCGGGCATACCGCGATCCCGCCCGGCAACGACGGGCACGTCGACTTCAACCTCTATCCGACGCCGGGCGACCGGGGCGACCCGGAGCGCTGCCGGGCGCTGCTGGCAGAGGCGGGCTACCCGGACGGGCTCACCCTCACCGCTGTGCACCGGGACGTGGACGCCAACCCGGAGGTGGCCCGCTCCTACGCCACCGACCTGGAGAAGGGCGGCATCAGCGTCCGGCTGGTCGCCCTCGGCCACGCCGAGTACTACCAGTTCCTGCGCGACCCGGCCAACGCCCGCGCCGGGGCGTGGGACATCTCCGCGCCGTCCTGGACGCCCGACTGGTTCGGGCCGAATGGGCGCACCTATGTGCAGCCGATGTTCCAGACCAACACGTCGCGTGGCACCAGCAACTACGGCGGATACAGCAACCCGGAGGTCGACCGGTTGATCGAGGAGGCGCTCGGTGCCACCGACCGGGCCCGCGCCACCGAGCTGTGGCACCAGGTCGACCTGCACGTCATGCGGGACGCCGCTATCGTGCCGATCCTCGTGCACGCCCCGACCATCCCGCACCGCAAGGGCCGGCGGGTCCGCAACGCGATCGCCATGCCCACCGTGGACCGCTGGTTCGACCTGTCGAACCTCTGGCTGGAGGAGTCCGAATGACAGCATCTGGCACTCCGACGGTCACCGGGCTGACCTCCGGCGTGGCCGGGCCGCGCCGCGGCGGAACACTCACCCTGGTCGGCGCGGGCGACGTCGATCACCTCGACCCGGCGCTGGCTTACCACACCGTCACCCGGGGGATCATCCGGGCGTACACCCGGCAACTGGTCACGTACCCGGCCACCCACGACCACACGCGCGCCGGCGACCTGGTGCCGGACCTGGCCGTGGCGGCGGACGGACCGTACGACGCCGAGGGCCGGCGCTACCGGTTCACGCTGCGCGACGGGCTGCGCTGGGACCTGCCGAACGGGCCCCGGCCGCTCACCGCCCCCGACGTGGTACGCGGCATCAAGCGGCTGGCCCACCCGATGGCGCCCAGCCCCGGACTGCCCTACTACCTGAGCACGGTCGAGGGGCTCGCCGCGTTCCGCGACGACCTGCTCACCCTGCCCCGCGACCTCGACGTGGTGGCGCCCTACCTGGAGGCCGCCGAGGTGCCCGGGCTGCGGGTGCTCGACGACCGGACGCTGGAGCTGACCACCCTCCGTCCCACCCCCGACTTCCTCAACATCCTGGCGTTGCCGTTCGCCTCCCCGGCGCCGGAGGAGTACCTCTGGTTCGTGCCCGGCAGCGCCGAGTTGGACCAGCGGATCGGCTCCATCGGGCCGTACCGGATCACCCGCTACGCGCCGGACCGGCTGATCACGCTGGAGCGCAGCCGCACCTGGGATCCGGCCACCGACCCGGTCCGGGCCGCCCATGTGGACCGCATCGAGGTTCGGCAGGGGCTGGACGAGAAGACCTGCCACGACATGGTGATCGGCGGCGACGCCGACATGATGTGGGACATCCAGCCGCTGACCGAGCGGCTGCCGGAGATGTTCGCGGCCCGGGACCCGCGGCTGGAGGTCTGTCCGGCCGGGCTGTTCAGCCCGTACCTGGTGATCAACGTGCTCAGCCCGAACGAGGGCGGGGCGCTGGCCCGCCGGGAGGTCCGGGAGGCGTTGCAGTACGCGATCGACAAGACCACTGTGGTCGAGGTCTGGGGCGGGCCGCGCCTCAACGACATCGCCGAGCAGATCCTGCCGCCGCTGTGCCGCGCGCACCGGCCGTTCGCCCCGTACGCCGCGAACGATGGCACCGGCGACCCGGAGCGGGCCCGTCGGCTGCTCGCCGACGCCGGCTACCCCGACGGGATCACGTTGAAGCTGGTCTACCGCGACCGGGACATCCACCCGGAGACCGCGCGGGTGGTCCGGACCGCGTGCGCCCGGGCCGGGATCACCCTCGATCTCGTCCCGGCCGGCATCACCGAGCTGTTCGGCACGTACCTCGGCCGGGCCGACGGGGCCCGCGACGGCCGCTGGGACGTGGCGCTGTCCGGCTGGGAGCCGGACTGGCACGGCAACAACGCCCGGGTCTACCTCCAGGCACTCTTCGACAGCTCCGGCGTCTCCGACAACGACGACTGGGGGTCCAACTTCGGCCACTACCACAACCCGGTCGTCAACGAGCACATCGACGCGGCCCTGAGCTGCGCCGACGAGACGACAGCCAACGCGCACTGGCGGGCCGCCGAGCGGGAGGTGCTGCGCGACTGCGCCGTGGTGCCGATCCTCTTCGCCCACCAGTACTGGCTGCGCGGGCACCGGGTGCGTAACTGGCTGCCGTACCCGGTGCTCAACGGCGACCTGACCAACTTGTGGCTGGGGGAGGACTGACGCTCGGATCGATGAGCGGCGACGACCAGGCACTCACCGTACGTCTCGGCGCGTTGGCCCAGGCTCACGCCGACCGGGCGGCGGCGCGCGCGGGGGTGCCCGCCGCCCGGCTGGACCGGCTGGCCGCCGAGCCGCTGCGCGTCGACGAGGAGTTCTGCCGGGAGGTGGCCGACCGCTACGACGCCGCACCGATGGTGACCGACCCGACCGGCACGGCCCACGCGTACGCCCGGCTGGCCCAGGAGAACCTGCGGCAGTTCCGACTGATCGGCGAGGCGGGCATCCGGGTGCTGCCCTGGACCGGGCCGGGGCAGCCGTACCGGGACTCGCGGGACCTGGTCGCACGGGTCCGCGCCACCGGTCTGCTGCACGTGTTCCTCACCCGCCACGGGCACGGACCGGCCGGCGGGGACGGCGAGCATCCGCTGCGCGCCTCCGCCGAGGTCCGGGCCGGTGGGGAAGAGTTGCTGCACAACGACATCTTCCGGGCCGTGCACGACGTCTTCGGTCACGTCCTGTTCGGTAACACGTTCGGGCCGCGCGGCGAGTTCCGGGCCACCCGCTGCCACCTCGCGATGTACCCGGCCGACCTGCACCCGCTGGTCTTTGCTGAGCTGGTCGGCCAGCTCTGCTGGTTCTTCCACGGCCCGCACCTGCGCCGCCCGGACGGGACGCTGCCCCGGCGCGGCGAGGCCGGGTACGTGCCGCCGGCCCGGCGTCCGTACCCGCCGCAGAAACAGCTCGTGTACGACCGGCGCACGCTGGACCGGTTCGCCGCGCTGTTCGGGCCGCCGTCCTGATCGGCCCGACCGCGTCGCCGCTCAGGTCGCCGGGCTCACCGCTGACATGAGGAAGTCGGGCACCCGCAGCGGCGGCGTCACCATCCGGGTGAAGTAGTCACCCCACTCGCGGGGCAGCGCCGGCACCGGCAGGCCGACCTCGGTGGCCCGGGCCAGCAGCGACAGCGGGCTCTCGTTGAACCGGAAGTTGTGCACCGTACCGACGATCTCGCCGTCCTCGACCAGGTGCACGCCGTCGCGGGTGAGGCCGGTCAGCAGCAGCGACGCCGGGTCGACGTCGCGCAGGTACCACAGCGAGGTGAGCAGCAGGCCGCGCCGGGTGGAGCGCACCATCTCGGGCAGCGACGGCGCGTCCGGTCCGCCCTCCAGCACCAGGTTGTCCACCATCGGGGTCAGCGGCGCACCGGTCTGCGCGGCGGTGTGCCGGGTCTGTACGAGAGCGGTCAGCACGCCCTTGTCGATCCACCGGGTCGGCCGCAGCGGCAGTCCACTGTCCACTACGGCGGTCAGGTCGTCGGTGCCCCGGCCGACGGTGAACGGGGCGCAGGGCAGCAGCGGATGGTCCGGGTCGCTGCGCAGCGTCAGCGGCAGCGCGGTGAGGCGCTCACCGATCGGCAGCCGGCCGTCCGGGCGGCTGAACGCGGTGCGCCCGTCCAGGGCGCCGCGTGCCCCGGCGGCCAGGTAGAGGTGCAGCATCAGGTCGGCGACGCAACTCGGGGTGAGCAGCACCTCGTAACGCCCCGGTGGTAGCTCGACCCGGCAGCCGGGCCGCCCCACCGTCGCCGACAGTTCGGCAGCGAGTGCCGGCACGTCCAGCTTCACCAGGTCCGGCGCTGTCACACCGGCCCAGGCCGACTCGTCGCCGTCACGCACGCTGAGGTCGAACAGGCCGCTGGACTGCAGGTGCCGGAGGCGGGCGCCGGTCGACGCGGCGAGACAGGTGGTGACCACGCGGTGCTCGGCGTAGCCGTAGAGCTGCCGCCGCCCGGCCGCCGCGAACGCGTCGGCCAGGCCGGGCAGCACCTCACGGAACGCGTCGGCCGAGGTGCCGCCGGGCGGCTCCGCCCAGGACGGCGTCCGCCACGGCGCGGGCAGCGACGCCGCGTCGGCTGCGGGCGGCGCGTCGCGGGCGGCCCGCTCGGCCGCGCGGACCAGGTCGGGCAGGTCGTCGCCGAGCGCGCCGCCGTGACCGACCAGCCCGACGTGTACGCCGGCGGCGGCGTGCCGTACCGCCACCGCCGTCACCCGGCGGGCCCGGACGCTGCCGTTTGTGGTCAGCGCGTTGCCCGCCCAGCGCACGTGCGCGGCGGCCGTCTCGTCGGCGATCAGCATCAGCTCGTCGGCGTCGCGCCGGTGCCGCAGCGCCGCTTCCAGGACGTCCTGGATCCCCCTCACCCGTCCCGCCCTCCGGTGTCGACGACGTCGATGCCACGGAACACCGCAGCCGGGCAGCCGTGGCTGGCCGCGCTCGCCTGCACCGGCTGCCCCTTGCCACACATGTCGGCGCCGGAGAGCAGCCAGGTGCCCTCCCCGCCCAGCCCGCACAGCGACGACCAGAACGCCGTGGTCTCCGCCTGGTACGCGGCACCGGACACCTGCCCGGCCAACCGCCCGTTGCGGATGCGGTGCCAGCGCTGGGCGGTGAACTGGAACTGCCGCCGTCGCATGTCGATCGACCAGCTGTCCGAGCCGGCCAGGTAGAAGCCGTCGGTCACGCCCGCGATCAGGGCCGCCGTGTCCGGCCCGTCCACCGCCGGGCGCAGCGACACGTTCGGCATCCGGGCCATCGGCGTGTGCCGGTACGACTCGGCGTACGCGCACCCGGAGGAACGCGGCAGGCCGGCCTGCGCGGCCGAGGCCCGGTCGTGCTGGAAGCCGACGAGCACACCCTCCTCGATCAGTGGCCAGGACTGCGCGGCCACGCCCTCGTCGTCGAACCCGACGGTGGCCAGCCCGTGCGCGGCCGACCGGTCGGCGTCAACCGTCATCAACGCCGAGCCGTACCGCAGCCGCCCGGCCGACTCGGGGGTGGCGAAGGTGCCGCCCGCATACGACATCTCCTGGCCCAGCGCCCGGTCGTACTCGGTGGCGTGCCCGACCGACTCGTGGATGGTGAGCCAGAGCTGCGACGGGTCGATCACCAGGTCGTAGCGGCCAGGTCGCGCCGGTGGCGCCTGCACCTTCTCGGCCAGGTGCGCCGGCAGCCCGGCGAGTTCACCGGCCCAGTCCCAGCCCTCGCCGTGCAGGTACTCCCAGCCGCGGGCCACCGGCGGGGCGACGGTGCGCAGGGTCTGGGTGCCGCCGTCGCGCGGGTGCCGGCCCACCGCCAGCACCTGCGGGTGTACCCGGACCCGCTGCTGGGTGACGCTCGTGCCGCCCAGGTCGGCGTAGTACGTGTTCTCCTGTGCGGCGGAGGCGCGGGCCAGCACGTGCGCCACCGAGTCGTGCGCCAGCAGCCGGGCGCACCAGTGGCTCAGCAGCTCCGCCCGCTCGCTGTCCGGCACGTCGAAGGGGTTGATCCGGTACGGCGAGGTCCAGGTCACCGCCGCGTACGCGGGCTCGGGCGCGAGCGCCACCGGCATCCCGCCCACGTCGGCGCAGGCTCGGGCCAGCGCCAGCGCGTCGTCGCAGGCGCGTGCCGCCGACTCCGGCGTCAGCTCCGGCACGGCGGCGAAACCCCACGCGCCCCGGTGCAGCACCCGTACCGCGAGACCGGTCTCGGTCTCCTCCTCGCTCGCCCGCAGCGCCCCGTCGTACACGACCGTCCGCCCGGAGCGGACCCGCTGGACCCGCAGCGCGGCGTACCGCGCGCCCCGGTCCCGAGCCCGGGACAGGGCGGCGTCGGCCAGGCGGGCCAGCGGGAGAGCGAGGAAGGAGTCATCGATCTCGTCGGGCACACGCGCCTCCGGTCGCCGTGAGGTGCCGCCATCATCGCCGGTGGCCTGGCGGCCCAGGGGGTTGCCGTGAGGAGACTAGTGCGGCGTGCCGGTGGTGCACAGGGGCCGTGCGACGGCCGGACGGCCGACCAGCACAGTCACCGCGCAACAGAGCAATCGGGAAGAAGACCGTCACCGGCAGGTGCTCAACGGGACCGTGTTCCGGGCACGGGCCGGGATGTCGAGGCGTGACAGTGCGCCGTCTCGCTCCCGGGGTGTCTGCGTGATCTGTTCCCGCGCGGGAATCGGTCGCAGTGAGACTCCCCGCCCCCGAGCGGTGTGCAGGTATGTCGTGCCTGCGCCGGCGCGCAGCATGCGGACGACGTCGTCGTCGATGCTCCTGATGCTGTGTGCGAGAACCGCCATGGTTGCCGTCCGATGTGCGAATCGTGAATACCTGAACGATCGCACGGCCCGACCCCCCGCTCTCATGTCATGTGCCCCGTTACCACGTCCTCGAATCCGGCCGGGCCACCTCGCACGGCGAGCGGGGAGCCACGGCGGAGCGGGAGGTGCGCGCGGTCCCCGCGGTCTGATCCGGTGGGTCGTGACCGTCCGGTAGAGCGCCGCCCGGCTGGTGGAAGCCGTGACCCTCGAACCACGGGCGGGCGTGCGGGTGCGACGGCATCAGTTTACATTGACAGCCGTCTCTGCTAGGGTCGTGGCCGGGAGTCGCCAAGCGCTGCTGGGCAGCAGTGCCGTCCACCTTTCGGACGGCTTGAATCGATCGGCGTCACCTTCTCCGGGGTGGGCACCCAGCGAGGGCCACTGGGCGTCGGCGCATCCACTGGAGCATCATGAAAATCTCACGGACAGCACGCCGTCTGGGACTGGCCGCGGTCGCAGTTCTCGTCGCCTCGTTCACGATGGTCGTCGTCAACCAGGCCGGTCCGGCCTCGGCGCACGGATCGGTCACCAATCCGCCGTCACGCAACTACGGATGTTACGAGCGCTGGGGATCCGACCACCTCAACCCCACCATGGCCCAGACCGACCCGATGTGCTGGCAGGCGTGGCAGGCCAACCCGAACACCATGTGGAACTGGAACGGCCTGTACCGCGAGAACGTCGGCGGCAACCACCAGGCCGCCGTGCCGAACGGACAGCTGTGCAGCGGCGGTCGCACCCAGGGTGGCCTGTACGCCTCGCTCGACGCGGTCGGCGCGTGGACCGCGAAGCCGATGCCGAACAACTTCACCCTGACGCTGACCGACGGTGCTCGGCACGGCGCCGACTACATGTTGATCTACATCACCAAGCAGGGTTTCGACCCGACCACCCAGCCCCTCACCTGGAACAGCCTCGACCTGGTGCTCCGCACCGGCAGCTACCCGACCACCGGGCTCTACGAGGCGCAGGTGAACGCGGGCAACCGCACCGGGCGGCACGTCGTCTACACCATCTGGCAGGCGGCCCACCTCGACCAGCCGTACTACCTCTGCAGTGACGTGATCTTCGGTGGCGGCGGCAACCCGCCGACGACGCCGCCGCCCACCACGCCGCCGCCGACGACCGCGCCGCCGACGACTGCGCCGCCCACAACGCCGCCGCCGGCCGGAAACGGTGCCTGCACCGCCACCTTCCGCAAGACGAACGAGTGGTCCGGTGGATTCGGCGCCGAGGTCACCGTCCGGGCCGGCAACGCCGCCATCTCCGGATGGACGGTGGCATGGAACTGGCCCAACGGCCAGAGCATCACGAACTCCTGGAACGCGACGGTCACCTCGAACGGTTCGTCGGTCACCGCGTCGAACGTCGCCTACAACGGTTCCCTGAGTGCCAACGCCACCACCAGCTTCGGCTTCAACGCCTCCTGGAACGGCACCAACTCCACACCGACCCTCACCTGCACCGCTCGGTAACAGCATCTGCGGTGGGGTGGCGCGGCACGCGCCACCCCACCGTCGGCGGGGCCTGCGCGCCGCGGGCATCGCTGTGCCGGCAGTGCGTCGTCCGCTGCCCGCCGCCACCATCAGCAACCGCGACGAGGTGAAGATCGATCATGATTTCCCGGTTGGGCGTCAGCGGCTGGTACCGCAGTCGCTTCGTGTGGATCGAGGTGTGCCTGCTGGCCGCGTCGATCGGTGTGGCCGCCGTCGTCACCTCGACCAGCACGAGGACGGGTACGGCGGTCCTCCGCGAGGAGATCCTGGCCCGGATGCGTACGACCCTCGAGCAGGCGGACCCGGCACATCACCATCACGCCGCGCACCCCGCCCCGCAGGTGACAGCCGGAGAGCAGGCCGTGCCGAAGGTCATCTGCGGAGTCCATGTCTACGGCCACGAGCCCAGCGGGGCCAGCACACTGTCCGAGGTCCGGACGATCTACGGCTTCCACCTCTGCGGTGTCGCCGAACAGAAGCGTCACTGGGACGGGGCGGTCAAACTCGTCGGCCCGGTGCTCATGGACATGACCACCGATCCTCCCGGCATCGAGGTGGTCGAGGCGACCGCCGACGTCAGGTTCGTCGACCGGCTACGGGAGATGTTCCCCGACAGGTACGAGGAACTGGCCCTCAGGGAGGCATTGCCCACATCGGAGATGGCCGACCTGCGGCGCCGCTACGACGACGCCGCCGGCCTCTGACCACGCCGAGCGGCCGACACCCGCGGAACCACGGGTGACCTTGCCGGGACGGCCGCGTCAGCTCCAGGTGACAGCGGCCCGTGTCCGCCACAGCTCCAGGACGGCCGCGTCCCCGCGTAGCTCAAGGCGTTCGGTCCCACCCCGGTTCCACAGCAACAGGTAGAGCTCGGATGCAGGTCCCGTGACGGTCAGTTGGGCCGGCATCTCACCGGCGACCAGGCGGTGCCCGGCCGGCTCGATGTAGGTGGTCCATCTCGCGTCGACATCGGTGGGCACCAGGGCCATGCTGAGGGGTGGATCGGCCACCAGACGCCCACCGGGCCGGCCGAAGAAGCCGATGAGCAGTTCGTCGATGCCGTCGGCGGCGAAGGGCGGATCCCAGGACGGGACCGTGGAGAGCGCCGAGTCGGCATCGGCGCGGTGTACGGCGGTCTCGTGAGCCTGGCGACGTGCCCAGAACGCCAACGGCGAGGGTGCGGGCAGAAACGTCCAGCACTCGACGTTCTCGTCAGCCGCTGCCAGCGCATCCACGAGTGCGCGGTGGCCTTCCCGGAACCGGTCCAGCAACTCGTCGTCGTCGACTGCCGCGAAGAACTCCGCCTCTTCCCGAGTGGCGTAAGGCAGGCGGCGTCCCGTGGTCACGTGGGCCCTGGCCCAGCGGTGTACCCCGCTGACGTGGTGCAGCAGGTCGCGGACCTGCCAGCCGGGGCAGGTGGGCACGTGTGCGTCCAGACCAGCCCGGCCCGCCGCCTCTGCCAGCCGGAGGCCGTCCTCTTCCAGCGCGGCAATGTGCTCGGCGATGCGCATGACGTGAGCGTTCCACGCGCCACCCGCCCTCCGCCAGGCCGGCATCGTGCCGTGGATGGTTCATCTGGCACCCCTTTCGGGCCAGGTCCCGGCAACGGTCCGTGGTGCAACCGGCGTGACAGCGGTCGATACGGTGCAGGAGTGGCCGAGCCGCACCCAGGCCCTGCCAAGAACCTGCAGGCGCACCCGGACGCGACCGTCGGCCTGGTCGGCGGGCCCCGGCCGGTGCGTGGTCGTGCGGCGACGGGCGACGAACGATCGCGGCTGTGGGCCCGCTGGCGCGAGATCGACAAGAATCTGCACGGCTACGCCGCACTGCGGTCGTCCGGAACCGCTGTGGTGGTTCTGATGCCTCGGTCCGTGACCTGGTTGCGCGACGACTCGTGACGCAGCCCGAGCCGGCAGACCGGTTGGCGGATCGCCGGCCTCGGGTCCGACTCCCGATGTAGGCGCACCGCACGCGTCCGGGGCGGCGACCGCGGCCTGCCCACGCCGGGCGGCCTGGTGGCCGGCCCGCTCTCGCGCCCGCTCTCGCGCCCGCTCTGCGGCGCCCTCGTCCGGTGCGCTCGGCGCCTTCGGCACCCCGGTCCAGCACCGACGTCGCCGACCTCCACCGCGCACGACGACCGGACGTGGCGCAAGGGCTGACCGGTCGCCGATCCGGCGGTTCCGTATCCCGCAAGCAATCGATATGCTTCTATCAATGGCTCCGGCGAGGAGCCCGTCGGGACGGCATCCGCCGTTCCTCGGGAAGGAGTGCGGATGAGAGACATGTTGCGGCACGGCGCGCGGCACGCGGCGATTGCGCTCGGCGTGTGGGTGCTCGGGGCGAGCCTGCTGCCGGCGCCCGCCGCCGGGGCGGATCCGGCCCGGCCGGTGGCGCCGGCGTCGGTCCGGGCGCCGGAGGCGGACCAGTTCTCCGCCGAGGGCGTCACCACCGTGGGTGAGCTGCGCACTATCGACGCCGTCCGCGCCGCCGGCCGGCCGGGCGCGCGTCAGGTCATCCGGCACCCCGGTGCCACCTACATCAAGGTCCACTTCCGCTCCCTGCGGCTGAACGAGGGAGACCACGTCACGGTGTCCAGCCCGGACGGCCGGGAGAGCTATCGGTACGGCCGGAGCCTCGACCGGAGGACCGGCTCGGACTACACCACCGACGGCGGTCCGGGTTTCTGGGCGATGTCCGTGACGGGGGACACCGCCGTGGTGACGCTGCACAGCGCGCGACCCGCTCGCACGGTCGTCGACGTCGACCGGTTCTGGCGCGGCTACGACCAGGCCGAGATCGCCGCGCACAACTTCTCGACCACGTCCGTCTGCAGCACCGACGCCCGCCGGGACGTGGCCTGCTACCAGAGCACCCACCCCACCGAGTACGCCCGTGGCCGGGCGGTGGCACGACTGCTCATCGGTGGTGGCGGACTGTGCACCACCTGGCGGGTCGGGAACACCAACCGGATGCTGACCAACAAGCACTGCTTCTCGACCCAGTCCACGGTCAGCGCCAGCGAGGCGCAGTTCAACTACCAGTGCGCCACCTGCGGCGGCAACAACCCCGGCCCGGGCACGAAGGTGAGCGGTGCGACCCTCTACCGGGTGAGCAGCGGTGGCTCGGGCCAGCTGGACTACGCGCTCTACTCGGTGAACAACTTCGCCGCGATCCAGGGATTCGGCACGCTCTACCTCAGGACGACCGCGACCAGCACCGGCACCCGGATGTACGTGCCCGGGCACGGTGACGGCAGCCCGAAGCGACTGTCGATCTACGAGGACACCCAGAACGGCGCTGTCTGCACGGTGCGTAACGCGAACTACAACACCTGGAACATCAGCTACAGCTGCGACACCTCGGGCGGCAACTCGGGCTCCCCGGTGCTCGACGCCAATCACCGCGTCATCGCTTTGCACCACCTCGGTGGGTGCCCGTCCAACCAGGGGGCGAAGGCACACCTCATCTACAACGAGATCGCCAGCCTGATCGACAACGGCTGACGGACGTGTCCCGGTGGCTCGTCGGCCGCACGCGGCGGGCGAGCCATCGGCACGACGACGACCGGCCCGATCCTCAGTCGGACGGGCGACGGTCCTGCGGGGCCGGTGCTCGGCGCCGGCGCGTCAGTGTCACCCCGGTCGCCAGGGCGAGCAGCGCCAGCGCCGCCGCGGCGACGACACCCGGACCCAGCCCTGCCAGCCAGCCGCTCAGCGCTGTCTGAACGGTGCCGGCCGCGTCGATGATCGGGTCGTCCGGGTCACCTCGGCCGCTGAGGACTCGCACCTCGTACCAGCCGTACCAGGCCACGTATCCGCCGGTGACCATCAGCAGCAGGCCGGCGACGCGCCCGAGCAGCGGGGCGGCCCGCCGGGTACGGCGTACCAGTGAATCGCGGGCCAGCGCGGCCGCCAGCGCCGCGGCCCCTACCGCGAGCCCCATGCCCACCGCGTACGCCACGAACAGGCCGATTCCGGAGATCGCCGACCCGGCGCGGAAGCCGGCCACCACCACGGCCAGGAAAGGACCGATGGTGCAGCCGAGCGAGGCTACCGCGTAGGCCATGCCGAACAACACCATCGAGCCGAACCGCCGGCGGACCGCCGGTCCGGTCGCGACGCTCGGCACGAAGGCCGGTAGTTGGCGACCGGCCAGCAGCCAGCCACCGGCCGCCAGCAGGGCGAGGCCGATAAGTATCGACACCCGGGGCAGGTGGCGGGCGACCGCGTCCGCCGCGGGAGCGGCGAGCAACCCGAACGCACCGAACACCGCGACGAACCCGAGCGTCATCGCGCCGGTCAGCGCGACCGCCCGGCCGATCGGTGCGAGCGGGGACCGTCCGGCCGCCGGCTCGTCACCGAGCACCAGCATCGACAGGTACGCGGGCAGCATCGCGAAGCCGCACGGATTGACCGCGGCGAGCAGCCCGGCGGCGACAGCGAGGCCGTACGGGGTGTCCGGCATGGTCAGTTCAGTCCGGCGACCCGCTTGCGCAGGTCCGCCTGGGACAGCGGTCCCGAGTGCACGACGGTGCCGGCGGAGTCGAGTAGCACGTACTGCTCCTGGCTGGTCACCTTGAAGCGGCGCCACACCTGGCCGCCGTCGTCGGCCAGGTGGGGGAAGCCCTCGATGCCGGTCTCCTCGGCGAACCGCCGCATCGCCTCGTCACCGCTGCCGAGCCCGGCCACGCCGACCACGTTGACCCGGCCGGCGTTCTCCCGCTGCACGGCGGCGACCTCGTCGGCGACGCCGCGGCAGCGGCTGCACCAGGCCGCCCAGAACCACAGCACCGCGGGCTTGCCGGCGAGACTGCTGCCCGAGAACGCCCCGCCGTCGATGGTCCGCCCGGTGAACGCGAGCGTCTCCGGGACCGGCGCGTCCGTCGCGCCGCCCGCGGTCGGGGCGACAGTGGTCGGTTGCACTGTCACGTCCGGCCCGGCGCTCGTACCGTCGCGCCCCGCGGGCGGCTCGGCGGCGCCGCAGGCGGCGAGGGCGATAACGACCGCGGTCAAGGCGGCCGCACCGGGCAGAAAAGCGTTACGAGGACCGGGCATGAGCGGATATTAGCCCGGCCCCTGGTCGAGCAGGATTACCTGATTCTTACGTCTCCGCCGGTGGTCGACGGGCTGCTCGTCCTGACGTCCGGCGTCGCTGCGGACGAGGTGTGCCACGACGGAGGCGCAGCGCGTAGAGCGCGGCGCTGACCGCGAAGAACGCCGCGCTGGCCAGCAGCCAGCGGACCAGCAGCGGCTGCGGGGTCAGACCGGTCGCCGCCGTGTACGTGGCACCGCCCAGCCCGAGGATGCCGGGAAGATAGACGAGCAGGAGCAGCCCGGAGGCGAGCGCGGGCACCCGCACGTGATTCAGCGCCGATCGGCGCCCGGGGCCGCCCAGCGCGGCGCGCAGCGCCCGGTCGACCAGCGCGTAGAACGGGAACAGGAGCAGGTCGTGGGCGATTACCGCACCGACGAACCAGAGCAGCATCCGCCCGGCGGCCGGTTCCGCGGACAGCCGCAGAGCCACCCAGCCGGTCACCGCGAAGCAACCCAGCAGGAGCACCAGGTGCCAGGGTGCGGCGCCGTAGCCACGCCGGAACTCAGTCATCGGGCTGCTCCTCGAAGGTGATGTCACGGACCCACTTCGTGCAGTGCACGCCCGGCAGAGCCGGCACGATGACGCGGGCGGGATAGCCGTGGTCGGCCGAGAGGTCGACGCCGTTGACTCTCAGGGCGAGCAGCGAGTCGGGGTGGCGGACCTGGTTGACCTGCAACCGGGCCTGACGGAACAGGCCGCCCCGTTCCAGCGACTCGACCCGCGCCACGGCGTTGCCGGGTGCGTCGACCAGCGCCGCGAGGTCCCGTAGCCGCACCCCCGTCCAGGTCTGCGTCGTCGACCAGCCCTCGACGCAGGCGATCGGCAGGTCCGCTGTGTGCTGCGCCATCGCGAGCAGGCCGTCGCGGTCCACCTCCACCGTGCGGCTGCCGGCGCGCACCGTCAGCCGCCACTGGGTACCGGTGTCGGCGGGCCGGATACCGGCCGCGGCGGCGGTCCGGTTGACCGGGAAACCGTTCGGTCCGTCGTCGTGCTGCCGGCCCCGCGGTAGCAGCAGCGCGGTCCGGCGCAGCACCCCGTCCAGGCTCTGCCCGACGGTCAGCGCCGCCAGCAGCAGGGCGCCGCCTCCGGTCAGGGCGAGGACGCCACGCCGGCTCATCGTCGCCGGACCGGGCCGGCGGGCCACCAGCCCGTCCGGATCCGCCGGCTCCGGCACGGTCTCCTCCGTGGTCGTACGCATGAGGCGCGGGCCGCGCAGCGTGGAGATCGTACGAGGAAGCTTGATCAGCACGTGCGCGACGAGGGCGGCGGTGAAGACCCAGGCGCCGTACCAGTGCGCGGTGTAGAAGTCGAATCCGAACAGGTAGGCGTACTGGATGTTGAGCAGCCCGGTGGCCGTCTCGAAGAGGATTCCGCCCACCAGGAGCAGCAGGGAGAGCCGTTCGAGCACCTGGGCCACGGAGCGGGCCGGCGGCCAGTCGAACAGCTTGGGTACCACTGACCAGAGTTTCGCCACGACCACTGGTACCAACACGATGCCGAGCGTCACGTGCAGTCCCTGGGTGAGCCGGAACAGCCAGGCGGGACGGGTCGGCCAGTCGAAGACGGGAGGGTGCAGCCAGCCCACGTCGCTGGGAAATGCCTGGCCGAGTCGGGGGCCGTACGCGATCCAGTCCAGAAAGCCGGTGATGATCACCAGCGGGAGCGTGGCGAGCAGGACGACGCCGAACACGGACGTCAGCCAGGGGCCACGCACCGGACTGCGCCACGCGTCGGCGGAGGCGTCGGCTCCGGGAGGGCGATGCCGCTCCAACGTGCGCCACAACCGCGCCGGGTACGCGGCAGGCGGTTCGGCAGACGGCGGGTCGGCTGGCACGGTTCCTCCAGTCGGCAGGGCGTCGGACCGGACGCGACGGGCTTCGTGCAGGACGCTAACCGGCAGCGGAACCCTCGGGCGGGCTTTGCCGCATTACCGAAGGCTTACCGGCCGTCCCCTTACGAAGTGCTGACGTCGGAGCCGAACGAGCCCCGGCGGCCCCTCCGCTGACCTAGCGTGACGCAATGCGGGTACTCGTCACCGGCGCCGCCGGGTTCATCGGATCGCAGGTCGCGGACCTGCTCGTCGCGCAGGGGCATCGGGTGGTGTGCCTGGACGCGTTGTTGCCCCAGGCGCACGGGAGTGAGCCGCCCGAGTGGTTCCGCCGCCATGATCCGGTCGTCGGCGACATCCGCGATCCGCACCTGCTCGACGACCTGCTGGCGGGCGTCGACGCCGTGTGTCACCAGGCGGCGATGGTCGGGCACGGGCTGGACCCGTCGGATGCCCCCGACTACGTCAGCCACAACGACTACGGCACGGCGGTGCTGCTGGCAGCGATGCACCGGGCCGGCGTGTCTCGCCTGGTGCTGGCCAGTTCCATGGTCGTCTACGGCGAAGGGCGATACACGTGCGCCCGGCACGGCGTCGTCCGGCCGGGCCCACGCCGCGCGGCCGATCTCGCCGTCGGCCGGTACGACCCCACCTGTCCGGCCTGCGCCGGTGCACTCACCAGCGCGCTCGTGCCGGAGGACGCTCCGCTCGAACCACGCAGCACCTACGCGGCCAGCAAACTGGCCCAGGAGAATCTGGCCGCCGCGTGGAGCCGGCAGACCGGGGCCGGGGTCTGGGCACTGCGCTACCACAACGTGTACGGCCCCCGGATGCCGCGCGACACGCCGTACGCCGGAGTCGCGTCGATCTTCCGGTCGGCGCTGGCGCACGGCCGGCCGCCGCGGCTCTACGAGGACGGCTTGCAGCGGCGCGACTTCGTGCACGTCTCCGACGTGGCGCGCGCGAACGTGCTGGCGCTGACCACTCCGGCTCCGGACGGCCTGGTGCCGGTGAACGTCTGTTCCGGCCAGCCGCACACCGTCGGCGATCTCGCCACCACCTTGGCGGCGGCGATGGACGGGCCGGCGCCGGTGGTCGTCGGCGGCGCCCGGCCGGCCGACGTGCGGCACGTGGTCGCCGATCCCCGCCGCGCACGCGACCTGCTCGGCTTCACCGCCCGGGTCGGCTTCGCCGACGGGGTGGCCGCCTTCGCCACGGATCCGCTGCGGGAACGCGCCGCCGTGTCGGTCTGAACGGCCCGCCCCCGGCCCGCCCCCGGCGGCAGGGGCAGGCTCACGAGACGGTGAACACGAGGTGATTGACGGCGAGGGCGGTGAGCGCCTGCCCGGCCAGCCACCAGCGGTGCGTCGCGGCGGGTAGATGCGCCACGGCGACGAGCAGCCAGACCGTGAACGGTAGCCAGATCCGTTCCACCTCCGCCTTGCTCATGCCCGACAGGTCGGCCGCCAGCACCGCCAGCACCGCGGCGGCCGGTAGCAGGACGGCGGGCCCCAGCGCCCCGGCCCGTCGCGCGAGCACGCCGAGCCGCCGGTTCCGCACCGCGACGAGGGTCAGCGGGTCACCGACCGGTCCTGGTCCGCCGGCCCCCGGCGTCGACGCGGCCGGTGCCGGGGAACCGTCCCACGCCCGCCAGGCCCGGCGGGCCGCGTGCAGAGTGCGGCGCAGTGCCGGCCCGACGACCGGCCCGGCAGACAGCAGCAGCGCCGCCAGGTTGGCCCAGACCCAGTAGGCGTACGGACGGTCGGCCGCCCAGCCCTGGTAGTAGCGCTCGACCACCCGGTCGTACCCCTGCCACCAGTGGAAACCCGCGACTGTGAACACCGATGCCACAGTGGCCACACCGGTCGCACCGGCGAGCAGCGCGGCGACCCGACCTCCTGGACGCAGCGCGAGCACGACGAGAGCCAGGGGCGCGACGAGCACGAAACCGTAGGACAGGTACAGCGCGAAGCCGAGCAGTACGCCGCCCGCCAACGCGGTCGCGGTTCCCCGCACGGCCAGCAGTGCGAGGCCGGCGGCCACCACCCCGGTGAAGATGCCGTCGGCGGAGGCACCCACCCAGACCGCTCCGGGCAGCAGCACCAGGAACGGCAACGAGGCGCGGGCGGCCCCTCCGGCGCCCAGTGCCCGCAGGGCGATCGGCACGGACACCACGACGCTCGCCCCGACCAGGACGCAGGCCATCGCGGCCGCCGTGCCACCGCCCAAACCGACCCGGTCGAGTGCGACGAACACCAGCAGGGCACCTGGTGGATGGCCGGCGGTGTGGGTGGACCACGAGTCCGGCTGGAAGTCCAGGATGCGGTCCGCGAAACCGGCCAGCATCCGCCCGACGTCGGTGACCCGGGGCACCTCGTGCAGATACTCCGCCTGCGGGGTGAGCCGTGTCGTCAGCCCCTCCGACCAGCCGTCCACCAGGGCCAGGGCGAGCGTCCAGCCGACCGCCGTCAGGTAGCCGGCGGCCAGCAGGGCACCCCAGCGGGCGGTGCGGGCCCACTGCGTTCCGGGCCCGACCACCGCGACGGCGATCGCCAACGCGGCCGGTGTGCCCCAGCCCAGGTGAGGTCTCCAGGTGGCGTAGAGCGGCGCGGCGTCGGCGTGCAGGCCCACCCCGGCGCGGTTGAGCATCGCGCCCACCGCCACGGCGGTGACCAGCAGCGTCGCCTCGACGCCCAGCACCAGCAGGTCCCCCCGGTGTCGATCCGGGAGGCGGTGATGGAGGGGCGAGCGGGAAACGGTGGCACCGGGTCTCATGTCGACCGGACGGTACGGCTCGGTTCCTCCGCTGTCAGCCGCTTCGCCGGTACGTCACCGGACGGTAAGAAGTGTCGGCACGGTAAGTGTTCCGTAAGGTTGAATCGAGCGCGGACCGCCTGGGCCGGCCCTAGCGTCGGCGGTATGCCGACACAGATCGACGTGGTGCTGCCGTGCCTCGACGAGGCCGCTGCCCTGCCCGCCGTGCTGACCGCGCTGCCGCCCGGGTACCGGGCGATCGTCGTCGACAACGGGTCGCGCGACGGCTCACCCGAGGTGGCCGCCCGGCACGGGGCGCGGGTGGTGCACGAGCCACGGCGGGGGTACGGAGCGGCCGTGCACACCGGGATCGAGGCCGCCGACACGGAACTGGTCTGCGTGCTGGACGCCGACGGCTCCTTCGCTCCCCGTGAGTTGCCCGCTCTGGTCGCCCTCGTCGCCGACGGGGTCGCTGATCTGGCCGTCGGCCGACGCCGGCCGGTCGGTGCCGGAGTGTGGCCCTGGCACGCCCGCGCGGGCACGGCGCTGGTCGCCGCGCTGCTGCGGCACCGGGGCATGCCGCTGCGCGACCTCAGCCCGATCCGGGTGGCCCGCCGGGAGGCACTGCTCGCCCTCGGGGTCACCGACCGGGCCTTCGGCTATCCGCTGGAACTGCTGATCCGAGCCGCCGCGGCGGGCTGGCGCATCCGCGAGGTGGACGTCACCTACGCGCCGCGCGCTGCCGGCACCCGTTCCAAGGTCTCCGGCTCGGTACGGGGCACCCTTCGGGCCACCCGGGACTTCGCCGTTGTGTTGCGTACCGTCCGGAAGTCCCGGTGACCGTCGTACTGGTGATGGCCAAGGCGCCCGTGCCCGGCCTGGTGAAGACCCGGCTGTGCCCGCCGGCGACTCCCGCCCAGGCCGCCCGGCTGGCCGCCGCCGCGCTGCTCGACACAGTGGACGCCGTCCGGGGGACACCGGGGGTGACGCCGGTTCTGGCGTTGGCCGGGCATCTCGCGGAAGCCGTGGACGGCGTGGAGCTGACCGCCGCCGTCGCCGGTTGGCCGGTCCTGCCGCAGCGCGGCACAAACCTCGCCGACCGGCTCGCGCACGCCCACCTCGACGTCGCCGAGACGTTCCCCGGCCGCTGGGTGCTGCAGATCGGGATGGACACCCCGCAACTGACCCCGGCGTCGCTGGCCGCCGCCGTGCGCCGGCTCGAAGACGCCGACGCGGCGCTCGGCTTCGCCCACGACGGCGGCTGGTGGGCGCTCGGGCTACGCGACCCGCGGCAGGCGGTGACGCTACGGGCGGTGCCGATGTCGACGCCGGTCACGGGCCGATCGACATGGTCCGCGCTGACCGGACGCGGGTTACGCCCCGTGCCGCTGCCCGTGCTGCGGGACGTGGACGACTGGTCCGACGCGCACGCCGTGGCAGCGGCGGTTCCGGACGGCCGGTTCGCCCGCCAGGTCGAGGCCGTGCGCCGTGACATGGTGGTACGCGCGTGAACGGGGACGGATTCGCCGCCGCGCTACGCGACCCCGCCGGAGACGTGCACTGGCTGGTGCCTGCGGACGGGCCCAGCCGTCGCCTGCCGGTGGAGCGGTGGCATCGGCAGGCCACCGCCGCGGAGGCGACGGTGGTGGCCCGCTGTGCCGGTCCCACCCTCGACCTGGGGTGCGGTCCGGGCCGGCTGTCGGTGGCGTTGACCAGGGCCGGGCTGAGCGCTGTGGGGGTGGACGTGTCGCCGTGGGCGGTGGCGCTGACCCGGTCGCGCGGCGCGGTCGCCGTGCACGCCGACCTGTTCGGCCCGCTGCCGGCCGAGGGCCGGTGGGAACACACGGTGCTGCTCGACGGGAACATCGGCATCGGGGGCGACCCGGTCGCGCTGCTGCGGCGGTGCGGCTCGCTGCTGTGCCCGTCCGGCACGGTGCTGGTCGAGCTGGAACCGCCCGGCGCCGGTGCCTGGCAGGGGCAGGCCCACGTGGAGACCGGACGACACCGGAGTTCCCCCTTCCGCTGGGCGTGGCTGGACCCGGATGCGATGTCAGGTGTCGCCGCGGCGGCGGGACTGAGGGTCGGCGAGGTGTTCCGGTCGGGCGGTCGCTGGTTCGCCGAGTTGACCCGGGTGGACCGTCCCGCCGCGCCGTGACCTCCAGCGGGTGGACACCGGTCGTCCGGGTGGCCGGGCTGATCACCGCTGCCGGGATCGCTCCTTGGCGAGTTCGCGCGGCACCCGGGCGAGCCGGAGGACGGTGACGAGGCCGACGCCGCCGACGAGGTTGCCGAGCACCGACCAGCAGAGAGCGCCGAGCCAGGCGAGGTAGCCGAACGGCGCCGGCCCGGCGATGAGCGCGGCGAACATCATGATCGAGTCGAGGACGCTGTGGAAGAGCTGCCCGCCGGTGAGTAACGCGCCGAACAGCAGGGCCGGTACGAGGCGCACGCCGAGACTCTCGGTGGCGTGCTGCATCCTGGTCATCAGCGTGATCACCAGACCGGCGAGCACGGCCAGGACGAACGAACGGAGATTGACGCCGAGCGCGGCGTAGTGCGTGCCGGTCTCGACGGCGGCGGGTCGTAGCCGGGGCAGGCCGCGGATGATGAGCCAGGCCACCAGCCAGCCACCGACCAGGTTGCCGGCCAGCGTGACGCCCCACAGCCGGAGCAGCGAGCGCACGCTTGTGCGTCCGGCGGCCACGGCGGTCACCGGCACCAGGAAGTTCTCGGTGAACAGCTCGCTGCGGGCGAGCAGGAGCGCCACGAAGCCGATGCCGAAGGCGAGCCCGGCGAGCAGGGTCTGCCCGGTCGCCTCCAGCACCAGCAGGTAGGCCAGCACGCCGGTGCCCACGTCGACCCCGCCGAGCAGTCCGGTGACGATCAGCGCCGGCCACGGGCGGGTCAGCCGGATGGTTCCCTCCTCAACCAGGCGGCTGAACGCCTCGGTGACCTCCGGCTCGGAGCCGGCGGACGAATCCGCTCCGGCCTGCCGCGGTCGCTGTTCCTCTTTCACTGCTCGCCGTGGTCGCCTTGCCGGTGCCCGCGCGGCGGCGGGTTGCCGGCCCGGATCGCCGCGTGGTCGCCGTCCGGGTCGTCCTCGATCACGGGGCGGTCGAGGCAGCTTCCGTCTCTGGACGGTGTCACCGGACCTGGCACGGATTCCTCCTCTGGGCCGTCGTCGGCGGCGACCGGGGTCCATTGGTCACGGTACGTGACCGCTGAAGCCCGGCGGCGCCGGTTCGCGAAGCCCGGCACGGGGATGCGCCGGGCCGCTCCTGGGGGAGCGGCGGTGCCGCGGCTGTATTGCCCGCGCCGCCGGACACGGCCACGCCGAGGGGTGGGTTGACCCGCCGGCACGACCCGCCCCGGTGTCCCTGGCGAGCGTCCATCTGCGGCAGGTCCTCGCCCTGGCCCGGGGGACAGGGCCTGGCACGCCGAGGCGCAGGCGCTGATCGGCCTCGCCCGGGCCTGCCGGATACGCGGCGCGACCGCAGCCGACGAGGCGAAGGCGTACGCCGGGCAGGCGTCGAACATCTGCCGGGAGTACGGCTACGAGCTGTTGGAGGAGGAAGCGTTGACGGTGCTCGACTGGCGAAGTTCCGGCCGCCACCTGGGCCGGGGCCGCAGTCGGGCGCGGCGGAGCGGCATGGGCGGCTCAGCTGCCGGCCTCGCGGTGGGCGCTGCCCGCCCACCGCCGCCACCACTGGTCCTCGGTCGGCTCGCCGGCCGCTGCCACCAGCGCGCCGATGAGTTCCACAGCGGTCGCGGCGCTTACCGGTTCCGCGGCGCGAACGAGTTCCCGGATCCGGCCGGCCCGCCCGCGGACCACCTCGCCGACCAGGTCGCGGCCGGCCTCGGTGAGCGTCAGCCAGGCCACCCGCCGGTCGGTGGTGCCCTGCCGCCGGGCCACCAGGCCGCGCCGGACCAGCCGGTCGCAGGTGCGGGTGACGGTCGACGGGTGGACATCGATCGCGGTGGCGAGATCCACCGTTCGTAACGGCCCGCGGGCGGCGAGCAGCACCATCGCGCGGTGCTGGGAGAGGGTCAGCTCCGTGCCGAGGCCGGCCAGGGTGCGCGCGGTGAGGCCGACCATGACCCGGCTCAGCGCGGCGAGTCCGTCGACGAGCGCCGAGTCGGGGTCCGTCGCCTGCGCCTCGTCCGGCACGTACAGTTCCACCACGGAATGGTTGCATGGATGCAGGGAAGGTGGTGGAGAGGTGTTCGGCTGGCGGGACGGCTCCCGAGAGATGGCTGTCGGGCGCTGGGAACGGCTCACCGCCGGCCCGCTGACGTTGCTGTCAGTGGTTTTCCTGGCGGCGTACGCGTGGCCCATCCTCGTGCCGCAACTTCCCGACCGGTGGGTCGTCGTCTGCGAGGCCACCGGTCTGGTCATCTGGCTGCTCTTCTGGGCCGACCTGCTGGTCCGGTTCGCACTCGCCGCCGACCGGCTGCGGTTCCTGCGCACCCACCTGTTCGACCTGACCGTACTGGTGCTGCCGTTCCTGCGCCCGCTGCGAGCGCTCCGGCTGGTCACCGTCGTGCTGAACCTGACCCGGCGTACGACCGAGTGGGCCCGCGGCCGGCTCGCCCTGTACGTCGGTGCCACGACCGTGTTGCTGGTGCTCGTGTCGGCCCTGGCGGTGCTGGACGCGGAACGGGGCGCGCCGGACGCCTCGATCACCTCGTTCGCCGACGCCCTCTGGTGGGCCGTGGTGACGATCACGACCGTCGGGTACGGAGACCTCTTCCCGGTGACCACTGCGGGCCGGCTGGTCGCGCTCGGCCTCATGGTCGGCGGGATCGGCCTGATCGGTTTCGTGACCGGGTCGCTCGCGACCTGGATCGTCGAGCGGGTCGCCGACCGGGACCGTCCACAGCCGGCCACGGCCGCCGACGTCGCGGCTCTGCGGGACGAGATCGCCGCGCTGCGGGCGAGGCTGGAACCGGGGCGCCGCGCCGAGCCGGAACCGCTCGACGTCGATGACTGACCCGGACCGTTCCGGCGAGTCCGGCCACCGGCCGTGGCTCGGACTGCCCGCGGCGCTGGCCTTCATCGGCGTCGTACTACTGGTCGACGTGGCGGCCGCCGCGCATGCCGTACTCATCGGTTTCCTGGCCCTGGCCCCGCTGCTGGCCGCTGCGGTGGACACGCCGAGACGTACCGCCGTCGCGTCCACCGCGGCGACCGTCGCCGCCGTGCTGGCCGGCCTGCCCAGCCAGACCCTGGGCAGCCTCGACCACGTCCTGCGGGTGGCGGTGGTCATCGCGGTCAGCGTCACGGCACTGTACGTGGCCCGGGCGCGCACATTGCGCGAGGAGCGGATCCGGCGGATGAGCGAGATCGTGCGGGTCACCCAGAAGGCGATCCTGCGGGAGGTCCCACCCCGGATCGGCGACGTCGCACTGGAAGCCCGGTACGTCTCCGCGCAGCGCGGCGCGGGGGTGGGCGGTGACCTCTACGAGGTGGTACCGGGACCGGACCGGTTGCGCGTCATCATCGGCGACGTGTGCGGCAAGGGACTACCGGCCGTGCAGCTCGCCTCGGCGGTGATCGGTGCGTTCCGGCAGTCCGCGATCGTGCGCGACCGGCTGGAGGAGATCGCCGCGGATCTCGACGCCCTGGTCGCGCGGGAGCCGAGGCCCGCCTACGGGGTCACCTTCGTCACGGCTGTCCTGCTGGAGGTCCGTGGGCCGGACCTGTGGGTGACCAGTTGCGGGCATCCCATGCCGTTGCGGCGCCGCCCCGGGCACCCGCCCGTCCTGCTCGGCGAGAAAGAGCCGGACCGGCCGCTCGGGCTGGGCGGCCGCCGCACCCCGCCGGCCCACCACACCTGGGCGACCGGTGACCGCCTCCTGCTCTACACCGACGGCCTGATCGAGGCACGCGACGACGTCGGCCGGTTCTTCCCGCTTCGGATGCTCGACCGCCCGCTGTCCGCTCCCCTGCTGCCGAAGGCGCTCGACGCGGTACGGCGCGCGATGCGGGCGCATGCCGACGGCGAACCCCGCGACGATCTCGCGCTGCTGCTGATGGAGCGGCTGCCGGACGACGGCGACGACGGGACCGCCCGGTGAGAGGTCAGGCCGGCACGTCGGCGTCGACCGACGTGGGAACGTCGGCCGGGGTGGTCGAGGCGGTGGCGACGGGTGTCGACCCCGCGTCCGGGCTCGACGGCGCCGACGGGCTCGACGACGCCGACGGGGCCGACGGGCTCGACGGGGCCGACGGGCTCGACGGGCTCGACGGGGCCGACGGTGAGACGGACGGGCTCGTGGGGGAGCCGGTGGAGCCGGTCGGGTCGGCTGTCGGTTCGCGGCTGGGGCCCGTCGGCGCCGGCCGCGAAGGCGAGGGGCGGCCGGTCGGTTCTCCGGCCGAGGGCGACGGTTCCCCCGCCGGCTCGTCCCCGGCCGCGTCCGGTGGTGTCGTCGCGGGCGCGGTGCCGGCACCGGTGGATCGGGGCGCCGGATCATCGGGCCGGGCAGACGGCACGCGACGCGTCGCCGGGGTCGCCGCCTCCCCGTCCTCGCCCGCGATGGTGACCAGCGCCGAGGATCTCCGGCAGGGCACGCCGCCGAGCGTGAAGCGGTCCGGGCCGGATCGGGCCTGCTCGGCATAGGTGCCGCGCAGCGGCACCCGGATTCGCGACGAGGTCTCCAGCGCGACCGGGAGCCGTACCGTTCGCCCCGACTGCCACCGGTCCAGCGGGGCGGCCAGGCGCTGGCCGGGCGACAGCCGGAACACCAGGACGGGCCGTCCGGTCGGCTGCCCGCCGGCCACCTCGACGGTGAGTTCGGCGTCGAAGGTTCCCTGCCGCCGCTCGGCCGCGTAGGTGACCGTGCAGCCGGCGGTCGCGGTCGGTGACGCCTCCGACGCGCCGTAGGCGTCCTGGGTCGGGCCGGAGCCGGGAAGCTGCGCGACGAACGCCGCCGCCGCCAGGACCGCCGGGAGGCCGCCGACCAGCGCCGCCCGCCGGACGTTCGTCCGGCGAGTGCTTCCGGCCGTCGCAGGGGTGGTGGGTCGGGGATCGGGACGGGCAGTGACAGGCGGCCGCAGCCGCACCGACTCGGGGCGGGCAGCGGAGGCGAGCGACCGCGCCAGGGCGTCCGCGCTCGGCCGTCCGGTGGGATCGGGTGCCAGGCAACGGCGGCGCAGATCCTCCACCGCCTCGGGTACCCCGTCGATCCGCAGGGCCGCGCCGTGATCGTCGCGGTCGGCCCGGTCCGGGCGAGCCGGCGGTCGTCCGGTGAGGCATTCGGTGAGCAGGAGACCGAGGGCGAAGACGTCACATGCGGGAGCGGCCGGCTCGCCGCGCAGTTGCTCGGGAGCCATGTACGACGGGGTGCCGCGGATCTCGCCCCGGCTGTCGACGGTGTCGGAGCCCACAGCGAGCGCCACACCGAGGTCGACCAGCTTCGCTCCCTCGGGGGCGAGCAGCACGTTGCCGGGCTTGACGTCGCGGTGGACCAGCCCTGCCTCGTGGATCGCGGCCAGCCCGGCCGCCACCTCCGCGCAGATCCGGCCACCGGCGGGCCACCCCGCCGGCCCGGACCGGCGCAACCGGTCGGCGAGCGTCTCGCCGTCGACGTACTGCAGCACCAGGAAGGGCACCCGGCGCAGCCCCGACAACCGGGCCTCACCGTAGTCGTAGACCGCCGCGACGTTCGGGTGGTCCAGCCGCGCCGCGGCTCGCGCCTCGCGGCGCACCGCCTCGCGCCATCCGCTGTCCTCCGCCGTGCCGGGGGCGAGCAGCTTGACCGCGACCGTCCGGTCGAGCAACTGGTCCACCGCCTGCCAGACGACAGCCGAGCCGCCCCGTCCGACCTGCCGCACCAGGCGATAGCGGCCCGCCAACACCCGCATCGTCCACCTCCTCGACGGTCGGTTCGGCCGTCTCGATCTCTGCGGCGTACCTTGACCTCCTACCCGGGTCTTCAGCAGGGAAAACGGAACGGGGGACGGCGCGGCGCCCGACGGCCGGCCCGCCGGAGCGACGAGGACGGTCAGCCGCCGGGCCGGTGATCCGCCGGCCGTTGCCGACGTCGAAGGTCACCGTGGCGTTCTGCCCCGAGCGCAGCGACCGGTCCAGTCCGAGGAGCGCGAAGGAGCGGCCGGGCTGCTCGGTGAACCGCAGGAAGCCCAGCGGAGGGAGGTCGACGCGGGCCGGCTGCCGCGACCCGACGGCGGGTACGCCGGGACTCGGTGACCGGAGGCCGGCGGGCGGTCGGGCGTGGCGGTCGCAGGCAGGTCGCGGTTCGTCGCGACCAGGACGACCTCCCGGGCGTCCTCGCTGGTCACGGTGACCGTGACGGGGCTCTTGGAGTCGTTGTAGAGCACGGCGTGCAAGGGCGCGTCGCCGCCGGCCGGGTAGCCGTCGACACCCGGGTATGCGAGGAGCAGGCCCCGGACGGCGTACTCGCCGTCGTCGCCGGCGAGCGCGCGCCCGGTCACCAGGTTGCGTGCCCGGCAACCGGTCCGTGGGCGGAGTCTGTCGCCTTCGTCGGCTGAAAGAGGCGGTCGATGGTGAACCGTCAGAAGTGCTGCTGCCGCCACTGGCTGACCGCGCGCTCGGCGACCTCCTCCTCGTCTCGCAGGGACGCCTTGATCCTCCGGCGGGCGGCGGCGCCGGTGAACCGGTCGACCAGGACGAGGGCGAGCAGGACCACCGCCAGCGCGCCCAACGCGGCGAGAGGCGTGACGAGCGTCGCCGGCCAGGCCAGCAGACCGACGACGGCGGCGGTGGCCAGCCTGGTGGGCCGCACCCGGCGGAAGGTGCGCGCGACCACGGCGACCTCGGTCAGCAGGAACAGTGCGGCCCCGCCGTAGAGGGCGACGACCCCGGCCCAGCTCAGCGGCTCGACGACGGCCTCGGCCACCTCTTCGAGGATAAACTTCAGGCCGAGCGCGAGGCTGATGATGCTCATGATCATTAGCAGGTGGAGATAGGTGAAGACGTCCCGGGCCAGCGAGATCCGCCGGATGTCCCGAATGCCGTGCATGGCCTGCTCGACGCTGGGCGCGAGGGTGTCGAAGTGCAGCCACCACAAGGTCGCGAGCAGCAGGATGCCGACGGCCGACCCGGCGATCACCGGCCCGGACAGCGCGAGACGTTCGAACCGGCCCGGTCCGACGCCCAGCGAGATGACCGCCTCGCCGAGCGCGATCAGGACGATCAGGGAGTGGCGTTCGGCCCAGTGCCCGGCCGAAGCCACCGCCCACCTGGAGTAGGGCAGGATCAGGCCGACCGAGTACTCGGCCAGGAGCGCGGCCGCCCACAGGCCGAACCGGGCGTCGACGCGTACGCCCGGCGGCGCCCACCACGCCGCCGTGGCGGCGAGGACGACCAGGACGGCCGCCACCAGTGGCGGCGCGGAGACGAGCGCCAGTTGCCGCCGGGCCCGGCCGGTGCCGGTCAAGGCGAAGAGGAACGCGCCCATCGTGAGTCCGCGCAGGACCAGGTACGTGACCGCGAACACGGTGGGCCCGGCCAGGTCGTCCCGCTGGTTCTCGAATGCCTGCGGGATGGTGATCGCCAGCACGAACGTGGCGACGGCGATGCCGAGCCCGAACACGGGCAGGATCCCCTTGTCGAGGCGGACGAGGTTGCCCAGGGCCGCCAGCACCGTCCAGCACCACCAGAGCAGCGTCAGCACGAGCAACCCGGCGACGACCGACCTCGGGGTCGGGTGGGTGGAGACAAGACCGGTCACGTTGAGGAACGCGAAGACGAAGATGAGGTCGAAGAACAACTCCAGCCGGGTGACCCGCGTCCCCGGCACGACCGGCGTCAGCCACCGCGACCTGCGCACGAGAACGGAAGTACCCACCGCTTCAGTCTTCCCGGGCCTCGGTGAGGCCGCCCCGGTTTCGGCGTAGCACCACCGACATCGCTTGGCGAGGGGTCAGCGGGTGGCAGCGGTCGGCGTGACAGTCGTGCTGCGCCTGTCGGACCCGCGCAGGTAGGTGACCGGCAGGCGTTGACCGGGCTCGACGCCACGTAGGGCCCCGAGGAACCCCTCCAGCGTCTCGGTGCGGTCGCCGGCCAGACCGGTGATGATGTCTCCGGGCCGCAGACCGGCGGCCGCCGCCGGGCCGTCGCCGGCGACGGCCCGGACGAGCACCCCCCGGTCGGTGGCGGCACCGAGGGACCGGGCGATCTCCGCCGTCAGCCGGGTCACGGCCACCCCGAGGTACGGCTGGGTGACCTTGCCGTCGTCCAGCAGGTCGTCCGCGATGTCGACCGCCGTGGCGACGGGAATCGCGAACCCGATGGACACCGCCCCGGTCTGCGGCGGGAGGTACGCGTCGTTGATCCCGACCACCCGGCCGGAGTAGTCGGCGAGCGCGCCGCCGGAGTTGCCGGGGGAGATGGCGGCGTCGGTCTGGATCAGGTCGACCAGGGCGTTGCCCTGACTCGCCGAGCCGGGAATCTCCCGGCCGACGCCGGAGACGATGCCGGCCGTGACGCTGTTGAGGAAGCCGAGCGGGCTGCCGAGTGCCACCACCGGTTCACCTGGCGCCGGCAGTTCGGCGCGCAGCGGCGCGGGCGGCAGGTCGGTGCGTTCCGCCCGCAGGACGGCGAGGTCGGTGACGGCGTCGGCGGCCACCACCCGGGCGGGCACCCGGGTTCCGTCGGCGAGCGCCAGCTCGACCTCCCTCTGATCGCCCACCACGTGCTCGTTGGTCAGAACCAGCCCGCCGTCGCGGAAGACCACACCCGAGCCGAGGCCCTGACCGGTCCGGACGGTGACGACGGAGGGTTGCAGCCGTGCGACCACCTGTGGCAGGCCGGCTGCGGCCGGCGCAGCCGAGACCGTCGACTGGCCGGCAGGTGTCGCCGTGGCATCGCCGTCCGCCGTGCAACCGACTGTCACGGCCAGGAGTGCCACGCTGCCGATGATCGTCGCGTGGCGCCGTCGACGTTCCACGTCTCTGCCCTCCCGGAGAACCTGAGTGGCGACGGGCTCTCCGGCGCCTCTCGCGGCCGCTACCCGCAGCCTGCAGGGACAAACGCCGGGAGGGATCGGTTCGGCCGGTTGTCACGGTGCTGACCGTCGATCGTCATGGCACTGTCGTATTGCCACCGGTCACCCGTGTAGCTGTGCGCGGCGCTTCCGCGCGTCCGCCCGTGGCGTTGCCGGCTGGGGAAGAACGCGCCGAGCGTGCCGGCACCGCCACCGAGTACGCGGCCAGCACCACCTCCAGAACAGACCGCCGCTTCCCAGACAACCGACTATTCCTGCCGGACGATCGTGGCGGCCGTGAGCTCGCCGCCCTGCCCGTCTCCCGTCACCGCGACGGTGTCGCCGGGCCGGAGGTCCTTGAGTGCGGCGGGCAGCTGGACCTGCGTGCTGTCGTCCGTCCGCACGGTGACCGTTTCACCGGACTCGCGCCGAATCTTGACGACGGTCCCGTCGATGCCGGTGACGGTGCCGGTGGTGGCCGGGGTGGCGGTGGCGGCCGGGGGAGCGGCGCCACCGCCACGGGCCCCGCCGCCGCGGGCCCCACCGGCGGGTCCGTCGACCGCTGCTCCGCGTCCCGTCGGTGCGGGCTCGGAGTCCGGCCCGTATGCCAGTTGCGCCTGGGCGCCGCCGGCGAAGCCGCCGACGAGCAGCAGCGCCGCCATGAGCCACGGGGTGGCCGGGCTCCGCCAGGGGCGGGGTCCGGCGGCGAGTGCGGTGTCGAGGTCGGTCGTCATGCTTCACCTGTCATTCGTAGCGGAGTGCGTCGATGGGTCGCAGGCCGGCGGCGCGGCTGGCGGGGACACTGCCGAAGAACAGCCCGATCGCGACGGAGACTCCCAGGGCCAGGGCGACGGAGCTGGGCACGATCACCGGTTGCACGCCGACGATGGTGAAGCGGCTGCCGATGAGTGCGGCGGCCACGCCGAGGCCGCCGCCGAGGACGCTGAGCATCGTCGCCTCGGCGAGGAACTGGGTGAGGATGGTGCGCCGGGGTGCGCCGAGCGCCTTGCGGATGCCGATCTCCCGGGTCCGCTCGGTGACGGTCACCAGCATGATGTTGGTGATGCCGATGCCGCCGACGAGCAGGCTGATGCCGGCGACGGTGCCGAGCAGGACGGTGAAGGTCTGCGCGGTCTCGGTGCGGGTGGCGAGGAGTTGGGCGGCGTTCTGGATCCGGTACGGTGCGGCGTCCGCGCCGGCCCCTCCCCGGCCGGTGGCGGTGGTGCCGGCCGGCAGGTCGAGGCGCTGGTTGAGGATCTGGGTGACCTGTTGCTGGGCGGCGTTGACGCGGTCCGGGCCGGTGGCCTCGACGAGGATGGAGTTGACCGGGCCGTACCCGGTGATGGTCTGCTGCACGGCGGTGAGCGGGGCGACGGCGAGGTCGTCGGGGTCGGCGAAGCCTGATGCCGAACTCTTCTCGGCGAGGACCCCGACGACTGTGAACAGGGCGCCGCCGACGGTGACCTGCTGGCCGACCGGGTCGGTGTCGGCGAACAGTTCGGTGGCGACGGTCCGCCCGAGCACGACCACCCGCCGCCCCTGGGCCACGTCCTGGTCGGTGAAGGCGGCGCCGGCGGCGAGCGGGCTGTTCGACGACCCGAAGTAGGTCGGGTGGGTGCCGAGGAACTGCGCCACCGGGTACTCGGTGCCGGCGTGGGTCATCGTCGGGGCGCTGCTGACCACCGGTGAGACCGCCCGTACGTCGGGGGCGAGTGCCGGGTCGTGCAGGGACTGCGCGATGTCGACCGTGAGTGCCGACGGCGTCGTCCCGCCGCGGGCGGTGCTGGACACGGTGATGGTGTTGGTGCCCAGCGCCTCGATGCTGCGGTTGACGGCCTGGGCGGAGCCGTTGCCGACGGCGACCAGCAGGATGACCGCGGCGACGCCGATGAGGATGCCGAGCATGGTCAGCGCGGAGCGCAGCTTGTTGGCGGCGACACCGCGGCCGGCGAAGCGGAGGATCTCCAGCAGGCTCACCGGGCACCGTCCTGTCGTACGTCGGTGGTGATCCGTCCGTCGAAGAGGGTGACCAACCGACGTGCCCGGGCGGCAACCTCCGTCTCATGGGTGATCATGACGATGGTGCGGCCGGCGGCGTGCAGCTGGTCGAGGATGCCCAGCACCTCCTCGGTGGAACGGCTGTCCAGGTTTCCGGTGGGTTCGTCGGCGAGGATCAGCGCGGGCTCGGTGACCAGGGCGCGGGCGACGGCGACGCGTTGCTGCTGACCACCGGAGAGCTGGTTCGGTTCGTGGTCGGCCCGGCCGGCCAGTCCCACCATGTCCAGGGCCGCGAGAGCCCGTCGGCGTCGCTCGGCGGGCTTGATGCCGGCGTACGCCAGGGGCAGCTCGACGTTGGCCACCGCCGAGGTGCGGGGGATGAGGTTGAACGACTGGAAGACGAAACCGATACGCCGGTTGCGGACGAGAGCCAGCCGGGCGTCGTCGAGCCGGCTGACGTCGACCCCGTCCAGGTGGTAGGTGCCGGTGCTGGGCACGTCGAGGCAGCCGAGGATGTTCATCAGCGTCGACTTGCCGGATCCCGAGGATCCCATGATGGCCACGTAGTCCCCGGCTGCGACGGTCAGCGACACCCCACGCAGGGCGTGCACGGTCGCCTCGCCCTGCCCGTACACCTTGGTCAGGTCCTTGACGTCGAGCACCGGACGGGTCCGGGCCGCGGCGGTGCGGTGGTGGTGGCCGACCAGGTGGAGGGTCATCGGTTGCCCCGTCCGCCGCCACCGGTCAGGCCGCCGCCCGCCGGTCCGCCGCGCCCGCCGCCACCGGTGCTCGTCTCGGCGTCGCCGGTGCTGGGCAGCAGGACCCGGTCGCCCTCGGTCAGGCCGGAGGTGATCTCGACGAGTTGGTCGCCCCGCAGGCCCACCTCCACAGGGCGGACGACCGGGTCGCCGTTGTCCAGGACGGTCACGGTGTTCCGGTTGCCGGCGCCGGTGACCGCGAGAGCCGACACCGCGACGACGTTCTCGGCCGTGTCGAGGGTGACGGTGACCTGCACGCTCTGGCCGGGCCGGGCGGCGTCGGGACGGTCCTTCAGGCTCAGGGTGACGCCGTAGGTCACCACGTCGTTGGCGGTGGTGGCGTTCGGGTCGATCGCGGCGAGCGTCGCCTGCGCGGTGGTGCCGGGCAGCGCGTTCCAGCTGACCGTGGCGGGCATGCCCGCCTTGAGCCGGGTCGCGTCGGCCTCGGGGACGGCGGCGGAGACCTCCAGCCGGGTCAGGTCGGCGATCTGCACGAGTCCCTCGCCTCCCGTACCGGACGGCGTGCTTGCGGCCCCGGAGGTGCCGCCGCCGGTGGCCGCGCCGCCCGCCGAAGTGCCGGAGTCCCCGACGCTGCCGTTGACGGCGACCACGGTGCCCGCGATCGGCGCGGTCAGGGTGGTGCCGTCGACCTTCTCCCGCGCAGCGGCGACCTTCAGCTCCGCCTGGGTCACCGCCGCCTCCGCCTGGGTGGTGGAACCCTCCGTCTCCGCCGCCCGGTCCGCCGCGTCCCGCGCCGCATCGAGGTCGGCGTCCGCCGCCGCGAGCTCCCGCTTCGCGGCCGAGGCGTCGACCCGGGCCAGCACCTGGCCCTTCTTCACCGGGTCGCCGACGGCGACGGCGATCTCCGTGATCGTCCCGGCGGTGGCGAAGGTCGCGCTCGCGGTCGTCGCGCTGCGCACCGATCCGGGTACGGAGACCGCGGACGTCACCGTCGCACGGCTGACCGGCACCGTCCGGGCCTCGCCGGTGGTCGCGGTCTCCGGTGCGCTGAACGCGGTGTGCGCCCAGCCGCCGGCGAGCAGCACCGCTGCGGCGAGGCCGGTGTTGACGAGCAGGGACGGGCCGCGGGCAGGGATGAGTCGTCGCAGACGCATGCCCGACAGCCTTCAGGTGGCGGCTCGGAGCGGACCCGGCGCCACCTCGGAGCCGGCTGGGAGTCGGGCGGCGGGTCAGCTGTGCGTGGTGCGCAGCAGGTCGACCAGCTCGCCGCGGTCGGCATCGGGGACCGAGGGCAGCAGGACCCGGAAGGTGGCCCCCCGGCCGGGGGCGGTGAGCAGTTCGACCCGGCCCCCGTGTCCCCGCACGAGGGCCGCCACGATGGACAGGCCGAGGCCGGACCCGCCGCTGCCGCGGGTCCGGCTCGGATCGGCGCGGTAGAGCCGCTCGAAGACCCGTACGGCCTGGTCGGCCGCGAGGCCGGGCCCGTCGTCGGTCACCTCCAGCACCGCGGCCGGCGTTGCGGCGGGCAGCGGATCTCCCACGGCCGCGACGGGCGGCGGTCCGGCCGGTGCACGGCGCAGCAGCCCGGTGCGGACCGTCACGCGGGCCTGCGGTGGTGTGTGCTGCAGGGCGTTGTTGAGCAGGTTGGCGACCACCTGGCGCAGCCGGTGCTCGTCGCCGGTGACCATCACCGGTTCGAACCCGTCGCCGTCGAGGGCGGCCAGGCGGATCCGGCGTCGGGGCGCGCGGGCGTGCGCGTCGCGGACGCTGTCGGCGGCGACGCCCAGCAGGTCGACCGGCTGTTCCCGCAGAGGGCGTTCGTGGTCGAGCTGGGCGAGCAGCAGGAGGTCTTCGACGAGCAGACCCATCCGCGCGGCCTCGGCCTCGATCCGGGCCATCGTTCCGTCCAGCTCCGGGCCCGGTGGGGTGCCGCCCCGGCGGTACAGCTCGGCGAACCCACGGATGGAGGTCAGCGGCGTCCGCAGCTCGTGCGAGGCGTCAGCGATGAACTGCCGCAGCCGCCGCTCCGACTCACGGCGCGCGGCGACCTCGGTGGAGATCCGGTCCAGCATAAGATTGAGCGCCCCGCCGAGCCGGCCGGGCTCGGTGTGCGGATCGGCGTCGGGCACCCGGCGGGACAGGTTTCCCCCGGTGATCTGGGCCGTGATCTGCTCCATCCGGGTCAGCGGCCGGAGTCCGAGCCGGACCACCACCGCGGCGAGCGACGCCAGCAGCAGCAGGACGACCACGATCACGACCGCGTCGATCAGCAGCAGAAGGTCGGTGGTCTCCTCGACCTCGCGCAGCGACACCGCCAGCACCGCGATGCCCCGGTCGTCGCCGCGCTCGACCACCAGGACCCGCCAGGCGGCCGCGTCGTCGGCGGCCCCGACGGTGTACGGGCGGGTGCCGGCGGCCCGGGCGACCAGCCTGTCGTACGGCTCGACCATCGGCACCGTGGCCGACTCGTCGGAGCGCCGGACGTCCTGCAGGTTGCCGTCCGGGCCGTACAGCAGCACCACCTGCTCCGGCCCGAGCCGGGCGCGCGGCAGCACCCGGGTGCGCTCGTGCGGGTCGTAGGACGGGGCGGCGTCCCGGGTGAAGGGCCGGCTGACCGTGCTGAGCTGCTCGTCGATCCGGTCGGTGAGGGTCCGGCGCAGCAGCACCAGCCCGGCCGCGTTCGCCAGGACCAGCGCGAGCGCGGTCAGCGCCGCCACCACCACGACCAGCCGGGACCGCAGGGTCCAGCGTCCCCACCGGCGCAACCGCCGCCGGGCGGCGCGGCGGCTACCCACCGTCGTCCGGTCCCGGACGCGGCAACCGCAGCGTGTAGCCGACGCCGCGTACGGTGTGCACCAGCGGCGGTGCCTGTACGTCGATCTTCCTGCGCAGGTAGTAGATGTACGACTCGACGATGCGTCCGTCGCCGCCGAAGTCGTAGTTCCACACCCGGTCGAGGATCTGCGCCTTGCTGACCACCCGGCCGGCGTTGACCATCAGGTACCGCAGCAGGTTGAACTCCGTCGGCGACAGCTCGACCACCCGGCCGGCCCGGCGTACCTCGTGGGCGTCCTCGTCCAGCTCCAGGTCGGCGTAGCGCAGCACGCCGTCCGGTGCCGGCGCGTCGTCGGCGCGGCTGCGGCGCAGGATCGCCCGGATCCGCAGCACCACCTCCTCCAGGCTGAACGGCTTGGTCACGTAGTCGTCCGCCCCGACGGTCAGCCCGGAGATGCGGTCCTCCACAGTGCCCCGCGCGGTGAGGAACAGAACCGGCACCCCGGCGCCCGCACCGCGCAGCCGCCGGGCGACCTGGAAGCCGTCGAGGTCGGGCAGCATCACGTCGAGCACCACCAGGTCCGGGTCGAACTCCTCGGCCATGGTCAACGCCTCATGGCCGCCGCCGGCCACCCGGACGTCGAACTCGACCAGTCGCAGCGTCGCCGACAACAGGGCACGGATGTTCTCCTCGTCGTCGACGACGAGCACACGGGTACGGCGATCGGACACGGTTGCCAGGTCTATCCGGGCAACCTCGGAGCGAGCTGGGAGCGACCTGTCCCCGAGCTGAGCGGGATCATCCGGTGGCGAGGACCAGGTCGCCCTCGGCGAGACCGGACCTGATCTCCACGAACTGGTCCCCCCGGACACCGGTCACGACGGCGCGCGGTTCGGCCGCCCCGGCGAGCAGGACGGTGGCTGATCCATCCGAACGCACCCGGACCGCGCCGGCCGGTACGCGCAGCACGTCGGTGACGGTGGCGATCCGGATCCGCACGGCGGCGCTCTGCCCGATCAGCAGGTCGTCCGGAGCGTCGTCCAGCGCGAGCCGGACCCCGAACCGGACCACCTGACCGTCGTTGGCGCCCACCGGGTCCAACTGGACCACCTCGGCCGCCAGGTCGGTCCCGGACCGCCCGGCCGGGGTCACCGTGGCGGTCTGCCCCACCGCGATCCGCCCGGCGTCGGCCTCCGGAAAGGTCGCCGTGACCTGCATCCCGTCGACGACCGCCAGTTCGACGAAGCGCGCACCCGCTGACACCCGGGCTCCCACCGGCCCGGCCACCGACAGCACCCGGCCGTCGACCGGCGCGGTGATTGTCGTACCGGCCAGCCGGTCCTCCGCCTCGGCGAGGGCCAGCTGCGCGGCGGTCACCTGCTGGTGCGCCCGCAGCAGCGGGTCGGCACCCGCGTCGGCGCCGCCCGGCCTCGAACCACCGGGCTGCGCCAGGCAGCCCGGATCCGCCGGAGCCGGAGCCGTCGCAGTGGCCACCGGCCCGTTCCTGGTGCCGCCCGGCGACGGCTCGGCGGGGGAGCCCGGCGATCCCGTGGGAGCCGGGTCGGCCGACGGCGCGGGGGAGTGCGAGGGCTGTTCGGAGCCGGTTCCCGGGTTGGGTGATCCCGTGTCGCCCGGGGACGTCGTCCGGACGGTGTCGCCCGTCGCGGCGGCGGCAGCCGCACCTCCCGCGCCGCCGCCCGGCGCGGCCGCGGCGGGCGACGTGGCGCAGGCGGGGGTGTCCGGCTCCTCCTCGGCCTCGAGGTCGTCGAGCGCGGCCCGCGCGTCGGCCAGGGCCTGCTCCGTGCGCGTCACCTCGGCGCGGGCCTCGCCGTCGTCGAGGACCGCCAGCACCTGACCGACGGTGACGTCGACCCCTGGACGGACCCGGACCTCGGTCACGGTGCCGGCCGCGGTGAACGCGAGTCCACGGTCGGCCGAGGGTCGTACCGAGCCGGTCGCCGCGACCGCCGAGGTCACCTCTCCCCGTTCCACCCGTACGGTCGCCGCCGGGGCCGCGGTCCGGTCGGCCCCGCCGGACAACGCGGCCGCGCCCACCGCGGCGGTGACCGCGACCAGTACGGCGGTGGTGGCGGCGGGTACCGGCCGGCGCCGGATCGCCCGCCACACGTGCAGGTGGAAGCCCATGGCTGGCGATCGTCGACCCATTTCCTGACAGTGGGCTCGGCCGTACCTCGGAGTTACCTCACAGCCCGGTGTTCCGAGGTGACTCCCAGGCCCGTCGGAGCCGCGCCGGAGGTTTGTCGTCTCTGCTGACCCGTCGTGCGGGCGTGGGTCCGCACCCGAGACCCGAGGAGAGTCAGATGCCCCGCATCCATCGACGACCGGCCCTGACCGTGGCGGTCGGCGTCACCCTGCTCGCGCTCGCGGCCGGCTGCGGCGGCAAGCCGGTGGCCGAGCAGTCGCAGCCGGCCCAGCCGCCGGTCGGCGGGCTGGCCGCGTACGCGGCATGCCTGCGCGAGCAGGGCATCGACGTACCCGAGGAGCTGCCCTCGGCCCGGCCCGGCCGCAGCGGACAGGCGGACCCGAGCGCCCGACCGACGACCCGGCCCTCCGCCCGGCCTTCCGCCCGGCCTTCCGCCCGGCCCTCCGGTCAGCCGGGCGACGGGAACCGCCAGGGCGGCGGGCCGGAGGCGCTCCGTCCGGCCGATGTCGACGACGCCACCTGGGCGAGTGCCCAGCAGGCGTGCGAGGGCTCCCGTCCGCAGGGCGGCCGGCGCGGCGAGGGCTGACCCCGGGCGCAGGGCCGGGGCAGATGAGTGCCGGGGCGACGAAACCTTCCACGACGGCGCGGAGTGTCTGTCTGCGAGCCGCCCGGCCGACAGAACCCGGCCGGGCGGCGATCACCCCCGTACCGGAAGGATCTCCATGTCAAGGATCACCCGTCCCGGCCTGACCGCTGCGGCCTGCCTGGGCAGCTCGACGGCGAGTTGGGAGCGGGACATGGTCACCGCGACCGAGGGTACCGGCGGTCAGTTCGGCTACGACGTGGCCGGCATCTCCGGATCGGGTTGCGGTGGTGGCTCGCGAGGCCGGCGTCAGCTGGCCGGGGGTCGACCTCGAAGCGGCGATTGCGGAGGTCCGGCCCGACTTCCTGGACATCTGCACGCCGCCGACCACCCACGGCGAGCTGATCCGGCTCGCGGTCGACCGCGGGCTGCCGGTGCTCTGCCAGAAGCCGCTCGCGCCGACCGTGGCGGCCGCCGCCGAGCTGGCGGACCTGGCGCACCGGCACGGCGTGCCGCTCGTGGTCAACGAGAACTGGCCGGCAGCCGTGGGACCGGGAGGTGAAGCGGCTGATCGACGACGTGTACTCGGCCGGCGGGGTCGAGGCCGGCCGGTCGGCCGACACCGCGTACCGGTACCGGGGAGGCGGCCACCGCCCGGGCCTCTGGGCGCTGGTGGGACGCGCCGACCAGGAGGACGCCGTCGGCCCCGCCGGTGAGAAGGTAGCTTTCGATGCCGGCCAGATCGTCCCGCGTCGCGGTCAGGATCGGCATGGGGAAGCCGGGTATGGACAGTTCCTCCTCCGTGCCGGCGGCCAGTCGCGCGAAGAACGGGTCGGCGAACACCCGTGCGGTCGGCTCGCAGATCACCAGGGCGACCACCGGCGGCTTGCGCAGGCCGTGCTGTCGGACGGTCGGCTGCGCGCGCATCATGCTCCGGCTCGATGTCGGGTACCGGGCGGTCGGCCGCCGTTCGTGGACAGGCGGGCGCGTCCGCGGCGCGACGAGCCCGGCGTTGGAGAGGGTGGGACGCAGGTCTCGTCGCGGGGCGCTTACGTCCCGGTGGCGGGGCGTGGCCCGACTCCGCCGGAATCACCGAAGCGTGGCACGGCCGGCGAGGACTGGCCTCGACCGGTGGTACCCGGCGTCCCGGGCCCGGCGGTACGGCACGGCCCGCGCGTCACACGACTGGACGCGGCGACCCACATCCTGCGTATGATTGTCGATGGAAGCGCTCCCAATCGCACCGCCAACACCACCACCAAAGGACAAGGCATGTCTGCGAAGAGATCCATGCGCGTCGTCGCGCTCGCGGCCTGTGTCGTCGTCGGGCTGTCAGCCCCGGCAACGGTATCGGCGGCGCCCCCGCCCCGAGCGGCACTGCCACCGGCGGCCGACAGCGCGGCACCCACCGAGGACTGGCTGCACACCGAAGGCAACAAGATCGTCGACGAGGCCGGCAACCAGGTCTGGCTCACCGGGGTCAACTGGTTCGGCTTCAACGCCACCGAGCGGGTCTTCCACGGCCTGTGGAACGGCAACATCGAGACCATCACCCGGCAGATGGCCGAGCGCGGCATCAACATCGTCCGGGTGCCGATCTCTACCCAGTTGCTGCTGGAGTGGAAGGCCGGCCAGACGGTGATGCCGAACGTCAACCTGTCGGCCAACCCGGAGCTGGCCGGGATGAACAACCTGCAGATCTTCGACCACTGGCTCGAGCTGTGCGAGAAGTACGGCCTGAAGGTCATGCTCGACGTGCACAGCGCCGAGGCCGACAACTCCGGCCACATCTACCCGGTGTGGTGGAAGGGCACCATCACCCCGGAGAAGTTCTACCAGGGCTGGGAATGGGTCACCGCCCGGTACAAGACCAACGACACCATCGTCGCGATGGACATCAAGAACGAACCGCACGGCCAGCCGAACGAGTCCCCGCGGGCGAAGTGGGACGGCAGCACGGACGTCGACAACTTCAAGCACGCGTGTGAGACGGCGGGCCGGCGGATCCTGGCGATCAACCCGAAGGTCCTGATCCTGTGTGAGGGGATCGAAACGTATCCCCGGCCCGGCAAGACATGGGAGTCGCCGAAGACCAACCCCGACCTGAGCCCGAACTACTTCAACAACTGGTGGGGCGGGAACCTGCGCGGGGCGAGGGAGTTCCCGGTCGACCTCGGCGCGAACCAGGATCAGCTCGTGTACTCGCCGCACGACTACGGACCGCTGGTGTACGAGCAGCCGTGGTTCCAGGGCGACTTCGACAAGACGTCGTTGACGAACGACGTGTGGCGGCCGAACTGGCTGTACCTGCACGAGGACGACACCGCGCCGCTGCTGATCGGTGAGTGGGGTGGCCGGCTCGGCCAGGACGCCCGGCAGGACAAGTGGCTCAAGGCGCTGCGGGACCTGATGGGCGAGTACAAGCTGCACCACACCTTCTGGTGCCTCAATCCCAACTCCGGCGACACCGGCGGCCTGCTGCTCGACGACTGGAAGACCTGGGACGAGACGAAGTACAACCAGATCCTCAAGCCGGTGCTCTGGCAGCACAACGGAAAGTTCGTCAGTCTCGACCACCAGGTTCGCCTCGGCGGTGCCGGCTCGACCACGAGCATCACCCTCACCGAGCGCTACGCCGGTGGCAGTGCGAACGACACCGTCGCGCCGACCGCCCCCGGCCGGCCCGCCGCCAGTGACGTCACCGCCAACGCCGCCACGCTGACCTGGGCCGCCGCCACCGACAACGTCGGAGTCACCTCGTACGAGGTGCTGCGTGCCGTGGGCACCGCCCCCGCGACGGTGGTCGCCACGGTCTCCGGTACCAGCTACCGGGCGGGCAACCTCAGCGGCGACACGACGTACACCTTCACGGTGCGGGCCCGCGACGCCGCGGGTAATGTGTCGGCGCTCTCGCCGGCCAGAACCGTGACGACTCCGGCGGGCGGCAACGGTGGCGGCGGGTGCGCCGCCACGTACCAGCTGACCAACGCCTGGCAGGGCGGCTTCCAGGGCGACATCCAGGTGAAGAACACCGGTACCGCACAGATCAACAGCTGGACCGTGACCTGGACGAACCCCTCCGGCACCACCATCTCGTCGGTCTGGAACGGGAAGTTGACCACCACCGGTGGCAAGAACACGGTCAGCAACGAGCCGTACAACGGAAAGGTGGCACCGCAGGCCAGCACCACCTTCGGTTTCACCGGCACCGGTGCCGGCACCGCGCCGGCCGATCTGAGCTGCGCCGCGTCGTGACCGGACCCGCGCGACAGGCCGCGGGTCCACCGGCTCCGAAGACTCGTCGGTGCTGACCGGACACGGCCCGGCGGCGGTTCGCCCGCCCGCCGGGCCGTGTCCCCGCACCGTGCGCACGCGTTCAGGCCTCCCTCGACTGGGGCATCCCGACCGGCGACTCCTACCGTCTGCTGCCGGCCTGACCGGGGAGTCCAAGGGCGGCGTACCGGCGCCGGCCTCGGTGACGCCACCGGCAGCAGGCACAGCACGTGTCCAGGCGTGCGTCCGCCGGGACCGCCGGGGGTGACGGCTGCTGGTGGATGCCGGGTTCGTGTCGACCGACGCTTGTTTGTCCATCCCGGACCGAGTTCTTACCGTCGTCGTACATTCGTGCCGTAGCGTCGGCCGAATGAATGAGCGGGAAGCGGTGGCGCACCTGCTGCGCCGGGCGACGTTCGGGCCGACGGCCGAAGAAGTGGATGCGGCCGAACGCGACGGATTCGCCCGTACCCTCGATCGGCTGATCGGTCCCGACGGCCCGGATCGTGGTGCGGCGGCCACCCCGGCGCCGGTCCTCGGCCCGGACCCGGCCGCTCAACTCGATCGCGGGGCGACCCGGGAGCAGCGGCAGCAGGCCAACCAGCAGCGCCGGGAGCAGGCCACCCGGCTGCTGGACTGGTGGCTGGAACGAATGATCGCCGCCGAGCACCAGTTGACCGAGAAACTGCTGTTCTTCTGGCACGGGCACTGGGCGACCAGCGTGCAGAAGGTCCGATCCGCCGGGATGATGTCGACGCAGCTGGAGACCCTGCGCCGGCTCGGGCTCGGACCGCTGCCGCCGCTGGTGGACGCGATGGTGCGCGACCCGGCCCTGATCCGGTGGCTGGACGGGCAGCGGAACACCCGGCAGGCCCCGAACGAGAACCTCGCCCGGGAGCTGATGGAGCTGTTCACCCTCGGCATCGGTGACGCCTACAGCGAGGCGGACGTCCGAGAGGGTGCCCGCGCGCTGACCGGCTGGACGATCGACCGCAGCGGGCAGGCGCGGTTCGAGCCACGCCGCCACGATCCGGGACCGAAGACGATTCTCGGCGTCACCGCCGCCTTCGACGCCCGGTCGTACGCACGGCTGCTGGCCGAGCGGCCGGAGACCTCGCGGTTCGTGGCCGGTCGGCTCTGGTTCCGGTTCGCCGGCCCGCACGTGCCGCCCCCGGACGGGCTGGCCGGTGCCGACACCGCGGCGACGCTGCGCCGGATGTTCACCGCGCCGGACTTCGCGCGGACCCGGGACACCCTCGTCAAACAACCCGTCGAGTGGCTGGTGGGGGCGACGCGGCAGCTCGGGATCCGCCCGTCGGCCCTGTCCGAGAACCGTCGCCGGCAGCTGGTCACGGGCCTGAGCGCGCTGGAGCAGGTGCCGCTGCGCCCGCCCAGCGTCGGCGGCTGGCCGTCCGGGACCGCCTGGCTGACCACGTCGTCCGCGCAGGCCCGGCTGCGCGCCGCCGACCATCTCGCCGCTGCCGCAGCACCGGCGGTGCTGTCCCGGCTCGCGGCGGCCCCACGAGACGGTCGACCGGACGCACTGGCCCGGCTCCTCGTGGTCGACCGGTGGAGCGAGCGCACCCGCGCGGTCCTGGCCCCGCTGGCCGGTGAGCCCCGCCGGCTGATCATCGCCGGCCTGGTCAGCCCCGAATACACAGTCAGCTGAAGGAGATCGGTGTGGACATCCTGACTCGGCGACGGTTCCTGGTCGCCAGCGGCGTGGCCGGCGCCGCCGGCCTGGCGGCCGGTGCCGCCGCGTACCGGCTGGAGGACCTGCTGGCCACCGCCGGCGACCGCGACCCGGACGTACGTACGCTGGTTCTGGTCACGCTGTACGGCGGCAATGACGGCCTGAACACCGTCGTCCCGTACGCCGACCCGGCCTATCACGACGCCCGTCCCGAGCTGGCATACGCGGGGGAGGAGGTCAGGCGCCTCGATGACGAGGTCGGGTTGAACCCGGCGTTGGCCGGACTGCACTCGCTCTACGGCGAGGGCCGGCTCGCGGTGGTGCGTGGCGTCGGCTACCCGAAAGCCGACCGCAGCCACTTCCGGTCGATGGACATCTGGCACACCGCCGAACCCGAGCGCCCCGGTACCACCGGGTGGGTGGGCCGGTGGCTGGACCGCAACGGCGGGGATCCGCGACTCGCGGTCTCCTTCGAACCGGCACTGCCGCCGCTGCTGGCCGGGGAGCGCACGGCGGGCGCGTCGGTGTCGGTGAGCGGGCGGAGGGCCCCACGTGGCCTGCCGGAAACCGCACTGGGGGCGCTGGCGGCGGCGGAGCCGGGGGAGTCGGCCGCCCGGGCACGCGCCGCGGCCTGCTTCGCCGACCTGCGCGCGGTCGACCAGATGATCCGCGACGTCCGCGACGCGGCAGCGGACGAGGACGGCGACGAGGACGGGGAGACGGCTCCGGCCACCGCGACCGGCGGTGCCCGCACCTCACTGGACACGCAGTTGGACCTCGCCGCCGAGTGCATCGAGGCCGGCGTCACCACCCGCGTGTTCTCGGTGTCGCTGGGCGGGTTCGACACCCACGCCGACGAGAAGCAGCTGCAGGAGGTGCTGCTCGGGCAGCTCGATCGGGCGCTGACCCGATTCGCCGCCCGGATGGCGCGCACCGACGCGGGCCGGAAGGTGGTCGTCGCCGTCTACTCCGAGTTCGGCCGCCGGGTCCGGGCCAACGGCTCCGACGGCACCGACCACGGCACCGCCTCGAACGTGCTCCTCCTCGGCTCGGGCGTACGTGGTGGCCTGCACGGGGATCCGCCCAGCCTGACCGACCTCGACCGCGGTGACCTCAAGTTCACAGCCGACTTCCGGGACGTCTACGCGACCTTGCTCGAGTCGGTGCTGGACACCGAACCGGAATCGGTCCTCGGCGGCTGGCGTGGCCGGTTGACCGGCGTGCTCTGAGGGCGGCCGCTGCTCGTCGCCCCGGCAGCACGCCTGGCCGGCAGGCCACGCGCCAGTCGCCGCGTGGTGGTCATCCGTCGGTGCCGTCCGGCACACTGACGTGATGTCAGTAGACGGACCAGCGGTGCCGATGCGGGCTGCTCCCCGCTCCGATGTGCCTGTCGACGAGGCGCTGGCCCGGGCACGTGCGTTCACCGCGAACCTGTCGGCCCGGCGCTCCGTCCGGCAGTTCGCCGACCGCCCGATACCCGAGGGCGTCCTCGAGGAGGCCGTGCGGGCCGCAGGCAGCGCACCCAGTGGCGCCAACCTCCAGCCGTGGCGGTTCGTGGTGGTCACCGATCCCGGCGTACGCCGCGCCCTGCGCGAGGCCGCCGAGGCCGAGGAGCGCGACTTCTACCGGCGGCGGGTCTCCGACGAGTGGCGGGACGCGCTGGCGCCGCTGGGCACCGACTGGCGCAAGCCGTTTCTGGAGACCGCACCGGCGCTGATCGTGGTGTTCGAGGTGCACAAGGGTCCGAGGTCGCCGAAGCCCTACTACGTCAAGGAGTCCGTCGGGATCGCCGTGGGATTTCTGCTGGCGGCGCTGCACCAGGCGGGGCTGGCCTCCCTGACCCACACACCGAGCCCGATGCGGTTCCTCAACGAGATTCTTGATCGGCCCCGCGAGGAGCGCGGATACGTCGTGATACCGGTCGGATACCCGGCGGCGGACGCCGAGGTGCCCGCGATCGACCGCAAGCCCCTGGACGAGATCCTCGTTCGCCGATGAGGCGGATCCCGTGCTCTCGGTGCCCTGCGGTGGTGTCTCGCGTCAGCCGTCCGGTGTGAACAGACCCTGGATGCCGACCACGATCGCGATGAGACCGAAGACCGCGAGCAGCAGCCGGACGCCCGTGGCCTGCTTCGGCTGTTCGGCCTGCGGCGCCGCTCGCCCGGTCAGCCGGCTCCACAGCAGCGCCAGCCCGACGCCGATGCCGACCACCTCGAAGTGGAACAGCCGGGGGCCGGAGACGAGGTGGACGATGAGGTGGTACCCGCCGGTCACCAGCGCGACGAGGCCGACGATCCACCCGACCGGGGCGGCCCGGCCGGCGAGGCGGCCGAGGTCGTCGCCGACCCGTGGCAACAGTCGCAGCAGCGGAACGGCGAGTAGGAAACCGCCGACGATGTTGGCGAGGTCGAGCAGCAGTGCCATGATCACGAAGAGCCTCCATTATGGCGAGCTGGCGTGGGAGCGTACCCGCGGCACAGGGTCTCTTCCCGTTCCGGACCGGCGCCACGCCTGATCCGGGGCCGCGACGTGTCCGTCCGCGCGCTTGTCGACGGCGCTCAGCCGGCGACGAACGGCGGGACGTGCTCCACCACGCGTCAGGACCTGCGAGTTCTCGTCCGGTGGTCATCGCAGGTCCAGTGCGCCCCGGTCGAGCACTGGCCGGCCCTGCCCGTCGAGCGCCTGGAACTGTGCACCACCCGGTCGGCGCCACACCAGCACGGTGAGGGTGTCGCCGGGGAGTAGGGGCGCGCTGAACCGGGCGCTGATCCGGCGGATGCGGTCGGGCTCGCCGCCGGCCACCGCGTTCAGCAGCGTACGGGCGGCGAAGCCGTACGTGCACAGTCCGTGGAGGATCGGGCCGGGAAGCCCGGCGGCGGCGGCGACCGCGGGATCGGAGTGCAGTGGGTTGCGGTCACCGCTGAGCCGGTAGATCAGGGCCTGGTCGGGGCGGATGTGGTGGTGGATGGTGTGGTCGGGCCGGCCCGCCGGGCACCGCCGCTGCAGGACCGGCGCCGGCCGGCCCTCGGCGCGGTCGGCGCGGATGACGAACATGGTCCGTTCGACGGTGGCCAGAGGGTGGCCGCCCCCGAGGTCGTGGATCTCCGACCGGTGATGGACCAGGGTGCCGCTGCCCCGGTCGTGGACGCCGGCGACGACGGCGGTGACGTGGGCCCGGCCGGCGGCCGGCAGCGGCCGGTGCAGGGTCAGGGTCTCGCCGGCGTGCCGCACGACGGCCGGTTCGCCGAGGGGTGGTGGGTCGGCGGCGAGCAGGGTGGCGAAGGTCGGGAGCGCGGCGTGCGGGTGGCCGGTGGAGTTCTCCGTGGTGAACCGGAGTTCGTCGGCGAGGCCGGTCTGTCCGGCGCCGACGCCGAGGGCGTAGAGGATGGTGTCGGTGGTGGTCCACGCCCGCTCGGTCGTCGTCGCCGCATAACGGCCGGATGACGAAAGTCGGGCCCTCACCGCCTTGTCGACACGTTCCGTGACCGGATTTTTCTGGCTTGCCGGTGGGCGAGATTTCGGATTCGCCGTACCAAGCGGGTTTTCCAGGCTCTTCATGGTTGTTCTCTTCCCGGTGCACGGGCGGTGGGATGGGGAAGTTCGGCTGGGTCTGCCTACTCTCTGTGGTGAAAGGCCGGTGGTCGTAGCTCTTGACGTTGTAAAGCGGCTCACAGTAGCGTCCCATATTAAGCAACCAAGACCACATTATGAGCCGCTTAAGTCTGGGGTAGCGATGAGAGTGCGAGTGCGGGCCGTGGCCGCAGCCCTGTTGATGACCGTTGCCGTGTCGGCGTGTTCCGAGAACCAGTCCTCCGGGGAGCCCGGCGGCGACACCGGCGCACCTTCCGTCGCCGTGAACTTCGGGGTCGGGGTCGATCCGGCGTACTCGCCGATCTACCTGGCGAATCAGGAGAACCTCTTCGAGCAGGCCGGCCTCGACGTGACAGTCACCCAGTACCAGGAGGGGACGGGCGGGCTCGACGCGATCCTGGCGAAGCAGGGCCAGGTCACGGCGAGCACCGAGTCGAGCCTGCTCAACCGGGCCACCCGTGGTGACATCAAGGGGCTCGCGGTCTTCTCGCAGTCGCCCGACTTCATCAAGCTCGTCGCGCGGGCCGGCATCGCCGACGTCGCCGGCATCAAGAAGTACGGCGTCGTGCCGGGCACCGTGAACGAGTACGCCACCAACAAGGTGCTCGACAACAAGGGCATCAGCCGTGACGCGGTCGAGTTCGTCAACGCATCGCCCGCCGAGATGCCGGCGCTGCTGCAACGCGGCGACATCGACGGCTACATCATGTGGGAGCCGTGGCCCTCGCGGGGCGTCGCCAACGGTGGCAAGGTGCTGCTGACCAGCGGCGAGGTCGGTTACGTCTACAACCTGGTGATCGGCGTCGACGGCGCCTGGTACGAGGCCAACAAGGAGGCGGCCAAGAAGATCGTCGACACAGTCGGCAAGGCGTGCGAGCAACTCACCGCCGACCCGGCAAAGGCCGGCACGGTCACCGAGAAGGCGATCAAGGTGCCGGCGGCCGAGGCGCAGAGCCTGCTCGAGGGCGTGCAGTGCCAGGTGCGGGACTTCACCGACGAGGACATCGAGCGGTACCAGGAGATCGCCCAGTTCCAGCAGGACAGCAAGATCGTGAACCAGAAGGCCGACCCGGCGACCGTCATGGTCAGGGGTGTGGCGTGAGCCGCTCCGGTTCACCGGTCTCCGTGCGCGACGTCGACATCCGCTTCGGCGATTTCGAGGCGGTCCGCGAGGCGAACCTGGACATCGCGAGTGGGGAGTTCGTCTGCCTGCTGGGCCCCAGCGGCTGTGGCAAGTCGACGCTGCTCAACGCGATCGCCGGGTTCGTCCGGCCGGCCGGCGGGGAGGTGACCTGCGCGGACGCGCCGGTCACCGGCCCCGACGTGTCGCGGGGCGTGGTGTTCCAGAGCGCCGAGGCCCTCTTTCCGTGGCTGACCGTGCGGCAGAACGTCGACTTCGGTCCGCGGATGCGGGGTGTCGGCAAGGCACAGCGGGCCACCGCTGTCGACCGCTATCTGGCCATGGTCGGGCTCAGCCACAGCGCCGACCGGTTCCCCGGCCAGCTCTCCGGTGGCATGCGCCAGCGCGCGCAGTTGGCCCGGGTGCTGGCCAACGAGCCGTCGGTGGTGCTGATGGACGAGCCGTTCGGCGCGCTGGACGCGCAGACCCGGTTGGTGATGCAGGTCGAACTCGATCGCATCTGGCGGGAGACCGGCGCCACGATCGTGTTCGTCACCCACGACATCGGTGAGGCGATCCTGCTCGGCGATCGGATCGTCACGATGACCGCCGGCCCGTCCGCGGCGATCAAGAACGTCTACCCGTGCGACCTGCCCCGGCCTCGAGACCTGACCGACCCGGCGAGCGCCGCGCTCTTCCGCCGGCTGCGCGAGGACATCGGCGCCGAGGTGGCCCGGACCCTGCAGGCCCAGGGACTCGACGACGGGCACGACGGCCGCTTCGCCGGCGGCGACAGGGAGGCATGACCATGACCGTCGACGTGCGTACCGTGGCGCAGCGGGCCGGTCGGGACGCCCCCGGTCCGGCCCGTCGGCGCCGGTCCCGGCCCCGGCTGACCCGGATCGGGCTGTCGGTCCTGTCGGTCATGCTCGGTGTCGTCGTCTGGGATCTGGTCAGCCGCAACTACACCGCCTTCTTCCTGCCGTCGCCGCTGCTGACCTGGCGCGGCGCGGTCGACCTGGTCCAGGACGGCACGCTGTGGAGTTCGGTCAGCGCCTCGTCCACCCGGATCCTGACCGGCTGGGCGCTCGGTGTCGTGATCGGCGTACCGGTCGGGCTGCTGATGGGCTGCGTTCCGTGGCTGCGGCTGATGGTGGACCCGTACATCCAGTTCTTCCGGTTCGTGCCACCGATCGCCTTCGTCACGTTGGCGATCATCTGGCTCGGCCCCGGTGAGGCGTCGAAGATCGCGCTGATCTTCTACACCACCGTCTTCATCGTCGCGCTGAACACGCTGGCCGGCGTCCTGTCGGTCGACGAGCTGCGGCTGCGGGCCGCGCGGGCGCTCGGCGCGAACCCGGCCCGCACTTTGGTCTCGGTGGTGCTGCCGTCGACCGTGCCACACGTCGTCACCGGCGCTCGCCTGGCCATGGGCAACTCGTTCCTCACCATCGTCTCCGCCGAGATCGTGGCGGCGCAGAGCGGCCTCGGGTCGCTCATCTGGACCGCCCGCAACTACGCCAAGACCGAGTGGGTCTTCGTCGGCATCATCGCCCTGGGTCTGCTCGGCTACCTCTTCGACTGGATCCTGCGGGCCGTCACCAGCAGGACCCTGCGCCGCTACGGCGTCACCTTCTGATCCGACCACCCGTGACGGCGGCCCGGCGACGGCCGCCCGGGTCCGCGCGCCCACCACTATCGAAAGGCTCGCCATGCTGTGCATCGGCGTCGACATCGGTGGCACCTTCACCGACGTCATCGTGTACGAGCCGGCCACCGCCCGGCTCGCCGAGGCAAAGACCCTGTCCACGCCGGACGACCCGGCAGCGGCCATCTTCGAGGGCCTGGCCAAGCTCGGCGTACGCCTCGACGAGGTCGACCGCTTCGTCCACGGCACCACCCGGGTCACCAACGCGCTGCTGGAAGGTTCCGGTGAGCCGGTCAGCGTGGTGGCCACGGAGGGCTTCCGGGACGTCCTGGAGATGGGGCTGGGGCACCGGCCGCAGCTCTACAGCGTCAAGGAGGCGGGACGCCCGCCGCTGGCGCCGCGTCGGCTGCGGCACGTACTGCGGGAACGGATCGGCGCCGACGGCAGCGTCGTACGCGCGGTGGACCCTGCCGACCTCGACGCCGTGCTGGACCGGGTGGCCGCCGCCGGCCCCAGGGCCGTCGCCGTCTGCCTGCTGCACTCCTACCGCAATCCGGCGCACGAACGGGCGGCGGCCGCCCGGCTCGCCGAGCGGCACCCCGGCCTGATCTGCACCCTCTCCTCCGACGTGGTGCCGGAGCAGGGCGAGTACGAGCGTTTCGCGACCACCGTGCTCAACGCCAGCGTGCGGTCGACCGTCGCCGACTACCTGCGCGGACTCGGCACCGCGCTCGCCGCCGGCGGCTACGCCCACCCGTTGTCGATCATGACCAGTAGCGGCGGGGTCGTCTCCACCGACGAGGCCGGCCGGCTGCCGATCAACCTGGCACTGTCCGGTCCGGCCGGCGGGGTCGCCGCCAGCGTCCACGTCGCCGGTCTGGCCGGCTATCCGAACGTGATCACCTGCGACATCGGCGGCACCAGCACCGACGTCTGCCTGATCAAGAACGGCACCCCGTTGATGACGAACGACGGGAAGATCGCCGGCTACCCGAACCGCACCTTCCAGGTCGAGATCAACACGATCGGCGCCGGCGGCGGCTCGATCGCCTGGCGGGACGTCGGCGGCGAACTGCGGATCGGTCCGCGCAGCGCCGGCTCGACCCCCGGCCCCGCCGCGTACGGGCGGGGCGGCACCGAGCCGACGACCACCGACGCGCACCTGGTCGTCGGGCACCTCGACCCGCAGGAGAGCCTCGGCGGCGAGGTACGCCTCGACATCGCCGCCGCCCGCACGGCCATGAGCCGGCTCGCGGCCGAGTTCGGCCTCGACGACCTGGAGTTGGCGCACGGCATCCTGACCATCGCCACCGTCAAGATGACCAGCGCGATCAAGGAGATCTCGGTCGCCTGCGGCCACGACCCCCGCGACTTCGTGCTGATGCCCTTCGGCGGTGCCGGACCGATGCACGCCACCGCGCTCGCCGACGAACTGGGCATCCGCCGGGTGCTGGTGCCGCCGGTCCCGGGCAACTTCTCCGCGCTCGGCTTCGTCACCGCGCAGGCCCGGCACGACTACGTGCGGACGGTGCTGGCGCCGGCCGACGAGAGCGGGCTGGCCGCCGTCCGCGACGTCGTGGCCGAGATGAGGGACACGGCGCGGGCCCAGCTCAAGGCGGAGGACGGCGTCGAGCCCCACGATGTCACGTTCGGCCTGTCGGTCGGCATGCGGTTCCGGGGCCAGTCGTTCGATCTGGCCGTGCCCGTCCAGGACGTGCCGGTCACCGCCGAGGAACTGGTGGAGACGTTCCACTCCACCTACGCCGAGCGGTACGCGTACGCCCGGTCCGGGCACCCCGCCGAGATCGTCAACTGCCGGCTGACCGCGTTCGGCCCGCGGCCCTCCGTGCGGTTCGCGCCTCCGGCAGGCGCGGCGTCGCAGCCGGGCCGGACCCGGATCTACGGCGCGGACGGCTGGGCCGACGCCACCGTCCGGCGGCGCACCGAGCTGGCCCCTGGCTGCACTGTGCCCGGCCCGGCGGTCGTCCGCGAGAACGGCAGCACCACCGTGGTCGGAGCCGGTTGGACCGCGACCGTCGACGACCACGGAAACCTGCTGCTCGTCAAGGAGTGACCCGGTGATCCCGCCCGCCTTCGACGCCACCGTCCTGGACCGCGCCGCCAACGAACCGGACCGTCCGCTGTACGCCTTCGACGATTGGGATCGGCCGGTGTCGGCCGGCGAGTTCGCCGACCTCGCCGGCCGAGGGGCGGCGGTGCTGGCCGCGCTCGGGGTCGGTCGCGGCGACCGGGTCGCGGTGTGGGCCGAGAACGGTCTCGGCTGGCTGGTTCTGCTGGCCGCCGCGGCGTGGCGGGGCGCCGCGCTGGTGACCCTGCATCCCGGCCTGACCGCCGCGGAACTCACCTCGGCGCTGGCCCGCAGCCGCCCCCGCCGCCTCTTCGTGGCCGAGCGGGTGCGGGACCGCGACGGCCGGGCCGTCGCCGCGCGCGCGGTCGCCGCGTTGCCGCCGGACGTACGCCCGGACGGCTGGCACGCGTTCGGCGACGACCTTTCCGCGCTGCCCGGCTGGACCGGCTCCGTGCCGACCCCGGCCGGGCACCCGGACGCGACCTTGAACATCCAGTTCACCTCGGGCTCGACCGGCCCGGCCAAGATGGTCTCGCTCAGCGCCCGTAACCTGATCGCCAACGCCCGCTGGACGGCCGACGCCGCCCGACTCGGCGCCGACGACCGGATCGCCTCGCCGTTGCCCCTGGCACACGCCGCCGGTCTCGGCAGTGGGGCCGTGCTGGCGCTGGTCAGCGGGGCGCTCTGGGTGTCGGTCCGCCGGTTCCGCTCCGAGCCGGTGCTGTCCCAGATCGCCCGGCACCGGTGCACCGTGCTCCAGGCCGTGCCGACGATGGCGGCGATGCTCGCCGACACCGTCGAGCCCGCACCGGACCGCTTCGACCTGGCCTCGCTGCGGGTCGGCTTCCTCGGCGGCGCGGCCTGCGCGCCGGCGCTGATCGCCCGGACCCGGCGGGTGCTCGGGCTCGACCGGGTCGCGGTGGTCTACGGGCAGACCGAGGCCGGGCCGACGATCAGTGTCGACCCCGGCGACGGAAGCTGCGGGCCGCCCGGCGGAACCGTCGGCCGGATCGTGCCGGACCTGTGCGCCGTCGTCGTGATCCCCGGCACCCGGACCGGGCTGCCCGCCGGGCAGCCCGGCGAGCTGCTGGTGCGCGGCGAGTCGGTGACCACGGGCTACCTCGACGACCCGGCGGCCACCCGGGCCGCGCTCACCGACGACGGGTGGCTGCGTACCGGTGACCTGGGTGCGCTCGACGGCGATCGGGTCCTCACCCTCACCGGCCGCGTCAAGGAACTGATCATCCGGGGCGGCGAGAACGTCAGCCCGGCCGAGGTGGAGGCGGCTCTGCTCGACGACCCGGCCGTCGCCCAGGCGTGTGTGCTCGGTGTGCCGTCACCGCGGTGGGGCGAGGAGGTCGGCGCCCTCGTCGTCGCCGCCGCGGGTGCCGAAGCCGATCCCGGCCGGCTCACCGCGACCGCCGCCACCCGGTTGGCCCGGCACAAGGTGCCGACGCTGATCCGTACGGTGCCGAGGCTGCCGATGCTGCCGTCCGGCAAGGTCGACCGGCGTGCCGCGCTCGGCCTGCTCACCGGTGAAAAGGAGCGCTGATGCAACTCGGCTCGTGCTTCCTGGACTCGTTGACCGTCACCAGCTTCTTCGGCAACGCCGAGATGCGCGGGGTCTTCAACGACCGCCAGCTCATGCAGTCCTGGCTCGACGTGGAGGCGGCCCTGGCCCGGGCGCAGGCCGGCCTCGGTGTCATCCCGTCGACCGCGGCCGGTGCCATCACCGACGCGGCCCGGCTCGACCGGCTCGACACGGCGGTGCTCGCGGCCGACGCCGCCGACACCGTGCACCCGCTGGTGCCGCTGGTCCGGGCGCTGACCGCCGCGTGCGCCGGCGACGCCGGCCGATACGTCCACCTCGGCGCGACCACGCAGGACGTGATGGACACCGGGTTCGTGCTGCGGGCCCGGGCCGGTCTGGACATCGTCGCGCGCCAGGTCGACGAGCTGGTACGCATCCTGCGCCGGCTGGCGCTTCGGCACCGCGCCACAGCGATGCCGGCCCGCACCCACGGCCAGCAGGCGTTGCCGACCACGTTCGGGCTGCGCTGCGCGGTGTGGCAGAGCGAGCTGCAACGGCACCGGGCGCGGCTGGCCCAGATGCGGGCCCGGTTGCTGGTGACCAGCATGGGCGGGGCCGCCGGCACGATGGCCGGCTACGGCCCGCAGGCGTTCGCCGTGGAACGCGCGGTGGCGGACGAACTCGGCCTCGGCGTCGCGGACACCCCGTGGCATGCCACGTCGGACCGGTTCGCCGAGTGCCTGATGGTCCTCGGGCTGGTCGCCGCCAGCGCCGAGAAACTGGCCCGGGAGGTCTACTTCCTCGGTCGCACCGAGGTCGGTGAGGCGTACGAGCCGCAGCGCGCGACCCAGGTCGGCAGCAGCACCATGCCGCACAAGCGCAACCCGATCCGGTGCGAGGCGGTGATCGCCGCCGCCGGTACGCTGCGCGCGCAGGTGCCGCTGGCGTTGCAGACCATGGTCGCCCAGGACGACCGCGACATGGGTGTCGGCATGACGCTGTGGAAGCTGCTGCCGGAGTGCTTCATCCTCATCGGCGGCGCGCTGGAGCGGCTGGTCGAGGTATTCGGCGATCTCGGCGTCAACCCGGACCGGATGCGGTCGAATCTGGATCTCACCGGCGGGCTGGTGCTGTCCGAGGCGGTCATGCTCCGTCTCGCCGGCCCGCTGGGCCGGGAACAGGCCCACCACCTGGTGATGCGGATCGTCCGCGACAGCCTGGACCAGAACCGGCCGTTCGCCGAGGTCCTGCGCGCCGACCCGCAGGTGGCCGCCGCCCTGCCCGGCGCCGACCTGGCCGGGCTGCTCGACCCGCTGTCGTACGTCGGCCACGCTGCCGCGCTCGTCGACCGGGCCCTTCTGACCTCGGAGTCACCATGACAACTGACCAGTCCGTGCTGCTGCACCGCTCGGGGCGATCGGCCCGGGTGACCCTGCACCGGCCGTCCCGGCGCAACAGTTTCGACCTCGCCATGCTCGCCCGCTTCGAGGACGTGCTGCACGAGCTGAGCCGCGACCGCACGGTCGAGGTGGTGGTGCTCAGCGGTGCGGGGACGGCCTTCTGCGCCGGCACCGACCTGCGGGAGCTGGCCGGTCTCGACGCCGGGACCACCATGCACGTGCAACGCCGCACCGCCGAACTCGTCGAGCGCTGGTACCGGCTGGAGCAGACCACTGTTGCCGCCTTCAACGGGCCGGCGATCGGCTCGGGCGCTGTGCTCGGGCTCGCCAGCGACCTGCGGGTGGCCGCCGACAGCGCGTTCTTCACCTTCCCCGAGGTGACCTTCGGCATCCCACTGACCTGGAGCGGCATGGCGATCCTCGCCGACCTGGTCGGCGCCGACCTGGCCAAGCGCTGGCTGCTGCTCGGCGAGCGCGTCGAGCCCGCGGACATGCTGGACCTGCGCCTGGTCACCGGGGTGGTCGACGCCGACGGGCTGCCGGCCGCCGTCGCCGGCATCACCGACCGGTTGCTCGCCACCTCGGCGGTCGGCCGCTCGATGACCAAGCGCGCCGCCCGGCTGGCCGGGCCGCGGTTCGACGCGGTGGCCAACGACTCCTACCTGGGCGCGCTGAGCGTGGCGTTGCGCCCGCCCGGCGACTACCTGGACGGGGGTACGCGGTGAAGGTCTTCGAGGCGATCGCCGACGCCGTCGTCGCGCACGGTGTCGACACCGTGTTCGGTCTTCTCGGCGACGCCAACATGTTCCTCGTCGCCGACCTGGTGGAGCGGCACGGCGTGCGGTTCGTCGCAGCCCGTAACGAGAACGCCGCGGTGATGATGGCCGACGGGTATGCCCGCAGCACCGGCCGGTGTGCGGTCGCCACCGTCACCCAGGGGCCGGGGCTCGCGGTGGCCGGTGCGGCGCTGACCATCGCCCGGCAGGCCCGCACGCCGCTGGTCCTGATCGCTGGGGACACCCCGCCGGGTGACCCGCTGCACGTGCAGCACTTCGATCAGCAGCCGTACGCGCTGGCGACCGCGGGCACGTTCGTGCCTGTGTCCGCCGCCTCGACGGCCGTACGCGACGTCGGGTCGGCCTTCCGGGCGGCCCGTGAGATGCCCGGCCCGGTGGTGCTGAACGTGCCGATCGACCTCGCCGACGCGCCGGTGCCGCCCGGCCCGGTGGTCGCGGTGCCGGTGGTGCCCCGGGCGCCGCGACCCCTCGTGCCGGATCCGGCCGACGTCGAGGCGCTGGCGGAACGGCTGCGGTCGGCACGCCGCCCGGTGCTGCTCGCGGGCCGGGGCGCCGAACCGGCAGCGGCCGCGATCCGGGACCTCGCCGACCGGGGCGGGGCCGTGCTCGCCACCACGCTGATGGCCGCCGGCCTGTTCGCCGGGCACCCGTACGACCTCGGGGTGGCCGGCGGGCTGTCCCGGCCGCTGACCCGGCGGACGCTGGCGCGGGCGGACCTGGTGGTGACGTTCGGCGCCGGGCTCAACCGGTGGACCGCCGACCACGGCGCACTCTTCCGGGACGCGGAGGTGGTCAGCGTGGACGTCGACCCGGCGGCGATCGGGGCCCGCTGGCCGGTGACGGCCGGGGTGGTCGGCGACGCGGGGGAGACGGCGCGGGCGGTGTCGGCGGTGCTGGCTCCGGTGCACCGGCCGAGCTGGCGTAGTAGCGACCTGGCCGCCGGGCTGGCGGTCGCCGATCCGTTCGCCGGTCTGGTCGTCGAGTCCGCCGCCGACCGGATCGACCCCCGGGCGTTCATCCGGATCTGCGCGGAGCACCTGCCGCGCGAGCGGACCACTGTGGTCGGGGTCGGTCACTTCGGCGGCTGGCCCAACCTGCTGCTCGACTCGACCGCGACCGACCGGTCGTTCCTCGCGCCGTGGGAGTTCGGCAGCATCGGCGTCGGGCTGCCGTTCGCGGTGGGCGCCGCCGTGGGCCGGCCCGATCGGCCGGTGGTCGCCTTCGAGGGCGACGGCAGCCTGCTCACCGGGCTCGGTGAACTGGACACCCTGGCCCGCGTCGGCGCGCCGGTACTGCTGGTGCTGCTGGACGACGCCGCATATGGCGCGGAGGTACGCAAGCTGGCGCCGCGCGGTGCCGACCCGGGGTTGGCCCGCTTCCCCGAGCGGGATCTCGCGGCCGTGGCCCGCGCGCTCGGACTGCCGGCGTGGACCGTGACCGACGAGGCGGGCGCGCGGGTGGCCTTCGACGAGGTGCTGCCGCTGACCGGGCCGGCGGTGCTGCACGTGCGGGTACGCCCCGACGTGGTGCAGGAGCGGTTTTGACCGGGTCAGTCGCCCCAGACGTCGCCGAGACCGTAGCCGAGCTGGCGGGACAGCTCGTGGGCGGTCCGTCGGGCCGCGGCGGCCAGTTCCGCCACCCGGGCCTCGCCGAGCCGGAAGATCGGGCCGGAGATGCTGATCGCGCCGGTGACCCGGCCGTGGCGGTCGCGGACCGGCGCGGCCACCACCCGCAGCCCTTCCTCGCTCTCCTGGTCGTTGAGCGCCCAGCCCTGCTGCCGGACGGTCACCATCCGGGCCACGAACGTGTCCAGGTCGGTGATCGTGTTGCCGGTCAGGGCGGTGAACGGCGCGGTGGCCAGCATGACCCGCAGCGCCGCGTCGTCGGAGTCGATCAGCAGGGCCTTGCCGGCGGCGCTGCACCACAGCGGGATGCGCCGGCCGAGCCGGGAGACGAGTTGAAGGTTGCGGGTGCCCTGCACGACGTGGATCGAGATCGCGTCGAGGCCCTCCCGGACCGACAGGTTGACACTCTCGCCCTCCTCCTCGGCGAGCCGGTGCACCAGGGGGCGGGCGAGGGTGTGCAGGTCGAGACCGGCGAGGTAGCGCGCGCCGAGTTCGAACACGGTGACCCCGAGCCGGTAGTTCCCGTTCTCCTCGTTGCGTTGCAGGAAGCCGGCGTCGGCCAGCGCGCGGAACAGCCGGCTGGCGGTCGACTTGTGCAGGCCGAGTTCGCGGCTGACGTCGCTGACCTTTCGTTCGGCCTCGGTCCCGCGGAAGGCGAGCAGCACGCTGAGCGCGCGGTCCAGCGCCTGCGTGCCGGACTCCCGGGGGGCCGGCCCGTCGTCGGGGACGGCGTCAGTGGCGTACGACATCTTGCTTCCCATCTTCTCGGTTGCTAGGTTTCATAATATAACTCTAGGACCACATTATGGTCCAGCCCGCCACCGGGATCGAACCGGAACCAGTGAGGCATCCGCATGACTGTTAACCCGATCGACCTGGAAGTCGTCACCGAAGGTCTCATCTCGATCGTCCGGGAGATGCGACAGACGATCTTCCGCACGGCGCACTCGCCGGTGATCGCCGACGCGCAGGACTTCTCGTGCGCGCTGTTCGACCCGAAGGGGCAGATGGTCGCCCAGGGCCGGGACATGCCCGGTCACGTCATCGCCATGCCGGCCTCGGTGGCCGAGATCTTCGCCGACTTCGCCGACGAGATGCGCCCCGGCGACCTCTACATCGTCAACGACCCCTACCGCGGCGGCAGCCACCTCAACGACGTCACCCTGATCAGCCCGGTCTTCGTCGACGGCAAGCTCTTCCTCTTCCCCTGCGTGCGCATGCACTGGGCGGACATCGGCGGTATGACCCCGGGCAGCGTCTCCGGCCAGGCCACCGAGATCCTCCAGGAGGGGCTGCGGATCCCGCCGATCAAGTTGATCGACCAGGGTCGCCCCAACCGGGCCGCGTACGCCATCGTCTTCGCCAACGTGCGGATGGCCGACGAACGCCGTGGCGACCTCGAATCCAGCATCGCCGCCTGCCACACCGCCGAACGGCGGCTGCGCGAACTCGTCGCCCGCCACGGCGCCGACCTGATCGGCGAATCCGTCGCCGCCAACATGGACCGCACCGAACAGCGGCTGCGCGACATGATCCGGGCCCTGCCCGACGGCACCTACCGCTACGAGGACTACCTCGACCTCTACACCGACGGGGACTACGACGCCGCGATCGTCCGGTGCCGGCTCACCGTCGACGGCGACGAGATCGAGGCGGACTTCCGTGGCTCGTCGAAACAGGTCGCGGCCGTGGTGAACTCCTCCCGGGCGATGACCGTCGCGGGCGTCTTCATCGCGGTCAAGTCGGCGCTGGACCCGGGTGGCCTGGTGAACCACGGCGCGTTCCGGCCGCTGCGGGTGCTCACCGAACCGGGCACCGTCGTGCACGTCAGCCATCCGGCCCCGGCCAACGCGCACAGCGAGGTCCGCAAGCGGGTCATCTCGGCCGTGATGGCCGCCCTCAGCCAGGTGGCGCCCGACCTCATCGCCGCCGACCAGTTCGGCACCACCTTCCAGAACCTCATCGGCGGCGTCGACGAGCACACCGGACGGCCCTACCTCTACTACGACTACCCGGCGGGTGGCAACGGCGGATTCCTCGAATCCGACGGGCCCAGCGCCATGAACCCCGTCGACCTCGGTGACATCTCGACCATCCAGTCCGTCGAACGGCTGGAGACCGAGATCCCGATCCTCGTCGAGGCCTGCGAGCTGCGCACCGGTTCCTGCGGCGACGGGGTACGCCGGGGCGGGCTCGGCAGCCGGCGGGAGACCCGCCTGCTGGCCAGCGGCGGAGCGTACTCGGTGCAGACCGACCGGACCACCGTCCCCCCGTACGGGCTGCGGCACGGCGGCCCCGGAGCGCCCACTGTGACCCACATCCGGCGGCCCGACGGCGAGCGCGTCGACTTCGCCACCCCCGGCAAGGTCGCCGGCTACCCGATGCGCGCCGGTGACGTGCTGGTTATGGAGTCGGCCGGCGGCGGCGGCTGGGGCGACCCGCTGGAACGGATGCCCGAGCACGTCGCCGAGGATGTGGGCCAGGAGTACCTGACCACAGCCGAGGCCGAGCGGCGCTACGGCGTCGTGCTCGACCCGGCCGGCTCCGTCGACGCGACCGCGACCGCCGCCCGCCGGCACCGGCTACGCGAGGAACGGCGCTGGCTGCGCACCACGGTCAGCCCTCGTCCGGCCTACACCGGCCGGCGTGGGCAGCGGCGGCTGGCGTACGTGGCTCCCGTCAGCGGCCTCGCCGAGGACGTCCTCGTCGAGATCCATGGTGGACATCCGGCCCCGCTGCGGGCCTGGATCCGGCACGACGCGGCCCTGGCCGCCGACGAACTCGCCCTCGACGACGACGGGCTCCAGATTCTCGGCACCGCCCCGCACGACCGTTCCTACGTGCGGGCGCTCACCGGGGAAGGACTGTCATGAGCAAGGTCTTCCGAGTGCCGCTGGCGCCGACCCGCGGTGGCGCCACCGCCGCACCCCGGGCCCCGCGCCCGGCCACCACGGGGCCGCCCCGCTGCGGCATCGTCGCCGGCTGTCTCAGCCCGCACCCGCCACATCTGATCTACGCCGAGAACCCGCCGCAGAACGAGCCGCGGTCCACCGGCGGCTGGGAGACGCTGCGCTGGGCGTACGAGCGACTGCGCGCCCGCATCCGCGAGGTGCACAAGCCGGACGTGCTCATCGTCCACGCCCCGCACTGGATCACGATGGTCGGCCACCACGTCAACTGCGTGCCGAACCCGCGCGGCATCTCGGTCGAGCCGATCTTCCCGCACCTGTTCCGCTACCGCTACGACTTCCGCAGCGACGTCGAACTCGGCGAGGCGATCGCCGAGGAGGCCAGCGGGCTCGGGCTGGTCACCCGCACGATGCGTGACGCCCGGGTACGCGTCGACTACGCCACCATCGGTGCCCTGCACCTGGCCAACCCGGCCTGGGACATCCCGGTGGTGTCGCTGTCGGCCAACAACAACCCGTACTTCTACTCCGACGCGTCGCTGGAGGAGATGGAGGTCCTGGGCGAGGCCACCCGGCGGGCCGTCGAGGCCACCGGCCGGCGGGCCGTGCTGCTCGCCTCCAACTCGCTGTCCCACCTGCACTGGCACGAGGAACCCGAACTGCCCGAGGACATGGAACGGGAACACCCGTACAACAACCACCAGTACCGGTGGGACATGAAGCTGCTGGAGGCGATCCGGCGCGGCCCCACCGCGCCGCTGCGCGAACTCATTCCCGAACACATCGAGGCGACCGCCTCCGAGACCAAGGCCGGCAGCCTCACCTGGATGCTCGCCGCGATGGGCTGGCCGAAGGTCGCCGGGGACGTGCTCGGTTACGGCACGATCATCGGCACCGGCAACGCGGTGGTGGAGTGGCTGCCCGAGGGGAGCCGGCATGGCTGACCGGACCGGGATCGTCGCCGGGGCGCTGCTGCCCGGCATGCCGCACCTGCTCGCGGACGAACCGGCGCCGAGCTGGTCGGCGCTGGCCGACGCCGCACGCGACGTCGGCGCCCGGCTGCGCCGCCTCGAACCGGACGTGGTGCTGCTGCTGTCGACCCAGTGGTTCACCGTCCTCGGCCACCAGTTCCAGTGCGACCCCAACCCGCGCGGCCGGCACGTCGACGAGAACTGGTACGCCTACGACTACGGCCTGCTCGACTACGACCTCCGGTTCGACGTCGACTTCACCGAACGCTGGGCCGCCCGGGTCCAGGCCGGCGGGTTGCAGGCGCGGCGGACCCGCTACGAGGGGTTCCCGATCGACGCCGGCACCATCGTCACCTCCGCGCTGCTCGACCCGGACCGCAAGCTGCGCTGGGCGCAGGTCTCCTGCAACCTCTACGCCGACGCCGGGACCCTCGCCGAGGTGGGCCGGGCCGGCGGCGCCGCCGCCCGCGACGCCGGCCTGCGTGCCGCCGTCGTCGTCGTGACCGGCATGTCCTCCGGGCTCATCCAGGAGTGGATCGAGCCCGGCCAGGACCGCATCGGCGCAGCCGGCCACGAGCAGTGGAACACCCGGATTCTCGACCTGCTCACCGCCGGCAAGGTCGACGAGGCACTCGCCGTGCGGGAGGACTTCGCCCGGCAGGCGCAGGCCGACAGCCAGTTCCGGGCGCTGGCCTTCGCCGCCGGCGCGGGCGCGGCCACCGGCCCGGCTCACCTGCACGCCTACGGCCCGATCTGGGGCACCGGCGGCGCCGTCCTGTCCTGGAACCTGACCGACCACCACTAGAGGAGAGACCATGCGGAACATGGCCGTGGGCTTCGTCGAAGCCGAAGGCTTCACCCCCGTCTTCGACGCCGTCGACGCGATGGTGAAGGCCACCGAGGTCGAGGTGACCAAGGTCGTCCGGCTCGGCGGTGGCATCGTCGCCGTCGCCGTACGCGGTGACCTCGCCACCGTCGAGGAGGCCGTCGACATCGGCGAGGAGACCGCGCGGGCCAAGAGCCGCTCGGTGCGCTCGATCGTCTTCGCGAGCCCCTGCGACGCCGTCAGCGCGCTGGCGGCCGACCCCCAACTCGTCGGCAACTGACTTCCCGGTTAGGAGCACCAGACATGTCCTCCGACATCGCGATCGGAATCGTCGAGACCCGCGGCATCGTGGCCCTCTCGGCGGGTATCGAAGCCATGATCAAGACCGCCGACGTCCGGTGCGTCGGCGTCGAACGGGTCACCAGCGGCTACCTCGCCGTCGCCGTACGCGGCACCCTTGCCGCCGTCCGGCAGGCCGTCTCGGCCGGCGAGGCCGCCGTCCGCGCCCACGGCGAGCTGCGCAGCTCGCAGGTATACCCCAAGCCGCACCCGACTACCGCGGCGCTGCTCGACGGCCCGGAGACCGCCCGGATCCGCGAGGTCATGGCCGCCCTGCGCGGAGAAGGCTGATGGTGCTCGGCGAGGTCGTCGGCAAGGTGTGGGCGGACCGGATCCTGCCTCCGCTGCAGGGCCGGCGGCTCGTCCTGGTCCGGGTCCGGCCCGACGGCCCCGACCTGGTCGCCGTCGATCCGCTGAACGCAGGCGTCGGCACCACCGTGCTGGTCGTCACCGACGAGGCAGCCGCCGCGGTGGCCGGTGAGACCACCGTCGACGCCGCAATCGTGGCCCTGATCGCCGACTCCGCCGACTCCGGAGCCACCACCGCCTGACCGAAAGGTGCGCCTGATGACCGACGGGCCCTGGTCCCCGAGCCTGCTCACCGGCAGACCGGCCGGCGAGCCGACAGTGCTGCCGAACTTCGTCGACGGCGAGTTCGACGCGTCCGGCACACGCTTCCCCAAGATGTCGCCGGTCACCGGCGAGACGATCCACCACGTCGCCGAGGCCGACGAGTCCACCGTGGACGCGGCGGTGTCCGCGGCCAGGGCGGCGTTGCGCGGCCCCTGGGGCCGGATGGGGGAGCGGGAACGCGCCGCGGTGCTGTACCGCGTCGCCGACGAGTTGGAGCGCCGGTTCGAGGACCTGGTGGCGGCCGAGGTCGGTGACACCGGCAAGTCGATCTCGCAGGCCCGGACGCTTGACGTCCCGCGTGGCGCGGCCAACTTCCGGGCCTTCGCCGAGATCGTGTCGACGGCGCCGACGGAGTCGTTCACCACCGGGACGCCCACCGGCGGACGGGCGCTGAACTACGCGGTGCGCAAGCCGGTCGGGGTCGTCGCGGTGATCGTGCCGTGGAACCTGCCGCTGCTGCTGCTGACGTGGAAGGTCGCGCCGGCGCTCGCCTGCGGCAACGCGGTGGTGGTGAAGCCGTCGGAGGAGACGCCGTCGTCGGCCACGCTGCTGGCCGAGGTGATGGCGGCGGCGGGGGTGCCCGACGGTGTCTTCAACGTGGTGCACGGGTTCGGGCCCGGCTCGGCCGGGGAGTTCCTGACCCGCCACCCGGGCGTGGACGCGGTCACGTTCACCGGTGAGTCGGCGACCGGCGGGGCGATCATGCGGGCGGCGGCCGACGGGGTGAAGGCGGTGTCGTTCGAGCTGGGGGGCAAGAACGCCGGCCTGGTCTTCGCCGACGCGGATCTCGACGCCGCGGTCGAGGGGTCGGTGCGGTCGTCGTTCACCAACGGCGGCCAGGTCTGCCTGTGCACCGAGCGGTTGTTCGTGCAGCGGGAGGTGTTCGACGAGTTCACCGCCCGGCTGGCCGAGCGGGCCGGGGAACTGGCGTTCGGCTGGCCGGCCGACGAGGCGACCGTGAACATGCCGCTGATCTCCCAGAAGCACCGGGAGAAGGTGCTGGGCTACTACGACCTGGCCCGCACCGAGGGAGCGACGGTGCTCGCCGGTGGCGGCGTACCCCGGTTCGACGACGGCCGCGACGGCGGCGCCTACGTCCAGCCGACGGTGCTGACCGGCCTGGCTCCCACCGCCCGGCTCAACCGGGAGGAGGTCTTCGGCCCGGTCTGCCACGTGGCGCCGTTCGACGACGAGGACGAAGCGTTCGCCCTGGCCAACGACAGCGAGTATGGACTGGCGGGCACCGTGTGGACCCGGGACGTCGGCCGGGCGCACCGGGCCGGCGTCCGGCTGGAGGCCGGGATCGTGTGGGTGAACACGTGGTTCCTGCGGGACCTGCGCACCCCGTTCGGCGGATTGAAGGCGTCCGGTGTCGGCCGCGAGGGTGGCGTCCACTCGCTGAACTTCTACTCGGAACTGACAAACGTCTGCGTGGACCTGTCATGAGCGACGTCGCACGGGCTGCGGGACTGCTCCGCGCCGCCTACGAGACCGGGAAGCCGGTTGCGCCGCTGCGCGGCGAGCTGGTTCCGGTCGGGGACGTCGACGTGGCGTACCAGGTGCAGCGAGCCCAGGTCGACGAGTGGGAGGCGGCGGGTCGGCGGCGGGTCGGGGCGAAGATCGGCCTGACGTCGCCGGCCGTGCAGCAGGCGTTCGGGGTCCACCAGCCGGACTTCGGGGTGCTGTTCGCCGACATGGCGGTCCCCGACGGCGACGAGGTCGACCTCAGCCGGCTGTTGCAGCCCCGGGTGGAGGCCGAGGTTGCGTTCGTGCTGGGCACGGACCTGCCGTCCGAACAGCCGACGGTCGCCGACGTGATCCGGGCGACCGATCACGTCCTGCCGGCGATCGAGGTCGTGGACTCCCGGGTCGCCGGCTGGGACATCTCCATCGTGGACACGGTCGCCGACAACGCCTCCTCCGGTCTGTTCGTCCTCGGCGACCAGCCGCACACGCTGTCGCAGGTCGACCTGCGGCTGGCCGGGATGGTGCTCGAACACGCGGGTGAACCGGTGTCGGTCGGCGCCGGCGCCGCCTGCCTCGGCCATCCCGTGCACGCGGTCGTCTGGCTGGCCCGGCGGATGGCCGTCGCGGGCAGCCCGCTGGCCGCCGGTGACGTCGTGCTCTCCGGGGCGCTCGGCCCGATGGTGCCGGTCACCGCCGGCGCGGCGTACGAGGCACGAATCTCCGGTCTGGGTTCGGTCCGGGTCTGTTTCAGTGCGGGGGTGCACCAGTGAGCACGGGCGTGGCGGTGATCGGGTCGGGCAACATCGGCACCGATCTGATGATCAAGGTGCTTCGGTTGTCGGAGTCGCTGCGGATGGTGGCGATGGTCGGCGTCGACCCGGGCTCCGACGGCCTCGCGCGGGCGCGCCGGCTCGGTGTGGCCACCACCGCCGACGGTATCGACGGGCTGCTGGCCATGCCGGAGTTCGCCGATGTGGCGGTGGTGTTCGACGCCACCTCGGCGGGGGCGCACCGCCGGCACGCCGAGGTGCTGCGCGAACACGGCCGGCTGGTGGTGGACCTGACCCCGGCCGCGGTGGGCCCGTACGTGGTGCCCCCGGTGAACCTCGACGAGCACCTGGACGAGCCGAACGTGAACATGGTGACCTGCGGCGGGCAGGCGACCGTCCCCGTCGTCGCCGCCGTCGCCCGGGTGACACCCGTGCGGTACGCGGAGATCGTCGCGTCGATCGCGTCGCGTTCGGCGGGCCCGGGCACCAGGGCGAACATCGACGAGTTCACCGAGACCACGGCGCGGGCGATCGAGGTCGTCGGCGGCGCCCACACCGGCAAGGCGATCATCGTGTTGAACCCGGCGGAACCACCGTTGCTGATGCGGGACACCGTCTACTGCCTGTGCCCCGGCGGCGAGGTGGACCGAGCGGCAGTCGCGGCGTCGGTCGAGGCGATGGTCGCCGACGTCGCCGGATACGTGCCCGGCTACCGGCTCAAGCAGCAGGTGCAGTTCGACCCTGTCGACACCTACGTGCCGGCCCTGGGCGCCCGGTTCACCGGAGTGCAGGTGTCGGTGTTCCTGGAGGTGTCCGGGGCGGGTCACTACCTGCCGGCGTACGCCGGCAACCTCGACATCATGACGTCGGCCGCACTGCGGACGGCGGAACGGATGGTCGCACGACGCGCCGAGCGGCGGGTCCCGGCATGAATCGGCTGTACATCCAGGACGTGACGCTGCGCGACGGCATGCACGCGGTAAGACACCGGTTCACCGTCGGCCAGGTCCGGTCGATCGCGACCGCCCTCGACGCGGCCGGTGTCGCCGCGATCGAGGTCGCACACGGCGACGGCCTTGCCGGGTCGAGCGTGAACTACGGGCACGGCGCCGCCTCCGACGCGGACTGGATCGCGGCGGCGGCGGAGGCGGTCACCACCGCCCGGCTGACCACGCTTCTGCTGCCCGGCATCGGCACGATCGCCGACCTGAGGGCCGCCCGCGACCTCGGCGTCACCAGCGTGCGGATCGCTACGCACTGCACCGAGGCGGACATCTCCGCGCAGCACATCGGGTGGGCGCGCGACAACGGCATGGACGTGTCCGGGTTCCTCATGATGGCGCACATGAGCGACCCGGCGGCACTGGCGGAGCAGGCGAAGCTGATGGAGTCGTACGGCGCGCACTGCGTCTACGTCACCGACTCCGGCGGCCGGCTGCTGACCCGGGACGTCGCCGAGCGGGTCGACGCGTACCGGCAGGTCCTCGACCCGGCCACGCAGATCGGCATCCACGCTCACCACAACCTGTCCCTCGGCGTGGCGAACAGCGTGGCGGCGGTCGAACACGGCACCGTCCGGGTCGACGCGTCCCTGGCCGGTCACGGCGCGGGAGCCGGGAACGCACCCCTGGAGGTCTTCGTCGCCGTCGCCGAACTGCACGGCTGGGAGCACGGCTGCGACGTGTTCGCCCTGATGGACGCTGCCGACGATCTGGTGCGGCCGTCGCAGGACCGGCCGGTCCGGGTGGACCGGGAGACGCTGACCCTCGGCTACGCGGGGGTCTACTCCAGCTTTCTGCGGCACGCCGAACGGGCGTCGGACCGTTACGGCATCGACGTCCGCTCGATCCTGGTCGAACTCGGCCGCCGCCGCATGGTCGGCGGGCAGGAGGACATGATCGTCGACGTCGCCCTTGATCTGGCCACCGCCCGGACCGCACCGACCGGAGGCAACCGATGACCGATGTCGACCAGCTCGCCGCGCACCTCGACGCCGCGGCGACCAGCCGGGTCGCGGTCCCGCAGCTGAATGCCGCCACCGGCCTGGACGTGCCCACCGCCTACCGGGTGCAGGAGGCCGTGGTGGCCCACCGGCTGGCCCGCGGCGAGCGTCTCGTCGGGGTGAAGCTGGGGCTGACCAGCCGCGCCAAGATGGCGCAGATGGGCGTCGACGAGGTCATCTGGGGCCGGCTCACCGATGCCATGTGGATTCCCGACGGCGGCACGATCCGACTCGCCGACCACATCCACCCGAAGGCGGAACCGGAGGTCGCCTTCCTCGTCGAGCGCAACGCCGTCACGGCTGTCGCACCGGCTATCGAGGTCATCGACTCCAGGTACGTCGATTTCCGCTTCACGCTGCCCGAGGTCGTCGCCGACAACACCTCGGCAAGCGGTTTCGTGCTCGGTGCCTGGCAGCCCGTGCCGGCCGGGATCGACAACTCCGGCGTGCTGCTGGAGGTCGACGGACGCGTCGTCCAGCTCGGGTCGACGGCTGCCATTCTCGGCGATCCCCGGCGGGCCCTGCCCGACGCGGTCCGCCTCGCGGGTGCCTGCGACCTGGAGCTGCCCGACGGTTCGGTCCTGCTCGCCGGCGCGGCCACGGCCGCCGTCCCGCTGCGCAGCGGGACGCACGTCCGGGTCACCGTCGAGCGGCTCGGTTCGGCGTCCCTGCGGGTCGCGCCGTGACCGGGCGGAACGATGCGCCCGGGGGTCACGCGAGTGGCCACGGCGGGGTGGTGCCGGGCCTGGCCCGGCCGCGCGGCCGGTTCCCGCACGTCAAGCTCGTCGGCGACCTCATCTTCGTCTCGGGCACGTCCAGCCGCCGGCCGGACGACACCATCGCCGGCGCCCGGGTGGACGCGATGGGTGTCACCGATCTGGACATCCGCGCGCAGACCCGCGCCGTCATCGACAACATCCGCGACATCCTGCGCTCCGTCGACGCCGACCTCACCGACCTGGTCCAGGTCACCACCTATCTGGTGAACATGAACGACTTCGGCGGCTACAACGAGGTCTACGCCGAGTACTTCGACGAGACCGGCCCGACCCGCACCACTGTCGCGGTCCATCAGCTACCGCACCCGCACCTGCTGATCGAGATTCAGGCGGTGGGGCGCCGCGCGATCCCCTGAAGGCGGTGAGCGGCGGAGCCTCTGCTCCTGACGCTCGGGCGACGGGGGTTGCTCCGCGGCCGTACGCGCCCGGTGCGCTCGTTCACGCGGGCGGCGGGTCCAGGAAGCGTTGTGCCAGGCCGGCAATGACGTCGGCGGTGTTGTCGGCGGGCGCGGTCGGCAGCACGATGTGGCTGACGACCAATCGCGCGATGGATTCGGCGCCGACCGTGACGTCGTCGGCGGGCACCCCGGGCAGGTGCGTGTCCGCCCACTCTCGCAGCACCGTGACGGCAGCGGCCAGGGCCAGGTCGGCGCGGGTGGTCAGGTAGGGGAGCAGGGAGTCGGTGCCTCGGACGCTGTTGACGACGGCTTTGATCAGCGGGTCGGCACCGGCATGTGTCAGCACGAACGTGACGGCGGCGTGGACGGCGGCCCGCACGTCGCCGCCGTGAGCGGACAACGCGTCCCGCACACCGGTCATGAACCGGTCGATCTCGCGGTGGGCGACGGCTTCGCCCAGACCCGCCTTGTTGGTGAACTCGTTGTAGAGCGTCTGCCTGCTCACACCGACGCGGGCCGCCACGTCGGCCATCCGCACCGCGTCCCAGCCACGGTCGATCGCCAGGTCGCGGCCGGCGGCGATGACGGCGTCACGCAGGTGCTGGCGCGCGGCGTGGCGATAACGCGGGGAGCTGGCCATGGTGCGCCGAGTCTAGCGATTGGACACGCACATCCAGCGTGCCCAATAAATTGACGCGGATTGGATATTGTCAAGCGTAAGCGCCCGTGTGACAGTCGATACGACGGTCGACACCCCGGAGGCGGTTCATGCAGACCCCGATCGATGCCCCGGCGTTCGCCGCCGGGTGGCGTGACGGCAGGAAGCCCCTGTGGCCACTGGCTCTTCTCGTGCCGGTGCTGCCAATGCTGGCGTACGCGTTGTGGGAGGCCGGCGCGGGACCTGCCGCCTGGTGGCTCACCCCGGCGGTGGTCTTCGGACTCATCCCGATCATCGACGTGCTGCTCGGTGACGACGGACAGAACCCGCCCGACGACGTCGCCCGGCGGTTGCAGGAGGTCCGCTACTACCGCTGGATCACGTTCGTGTTCCTGCCGGTGCAGTACGCCGCCCTGCTGCTCGGAGCATGGGTGTGGACGCGCGGCGGTCTCGGTGCCGTCGGTGCCGCCGGCCTGGTCGCCACCATCGGAATCGTCAACGGCCTGGCCATCAACACCGCACACGAGCTGGGCCACAAGCGCGAGTCGGTCGAGCGGTGGATGTCGAAGATCGCGCTGGCGCCCACCGGGTACGGCCATTTTCATGTCGAGCACAACCGCGGGCACCACGTCCGTGTCGCCACACCGGAGGACCCGGCCAGCGCCAGGCTGGGGGAGAGCTTCTACGCGTTCTGGCCGCGCACGGTCTGGCGCAGCCTGATCTCGGCGTGGCGGCTGGAGTTCGGCCGCTTCCGGCTTCGGCACCGGAGTCCGTGGACGCTGCGCAACAACGTGCTCAACGCCGGGCTGCTGACCGTCGCGCTCTTCGTCCTGCTGATCGCGGTGTTCGGGTGGCAGCTCGTCCCGTTCCTGTTGCTGCAGGCGATCGTCGGCTTCTCGCTGCTGGAAGCGGTCAACTACCTCGAGCACTACGGCCTGTGCCGCCGGCGTACGGCCACCGGCCGCTACGAGAAGGTCGACCCGCGGCACAGCTGGAACAGCGACCGCCTCGTCACCAACGTGTTCCTCTTCCAGCTGCAACGCCACAGCGACCACCACGCCAACCCGCTGCGCCGCTACCAGACGCTGCGCAGCTTCGACGTCTCGCCGCAACTGCCCGGGGGTTACGCCTCGATGGTGCTGCTCGCCCTGGTGCCGCCGCTGTGGTACCGGGTGATGGACCCACGGGTCCTGGCGCACTACGGCGGCGACCTGACCCTCGCCAACCGCAACCCCCGCGCCGAGGCCCGCCTGCGTCGCCGCTACAGCCGGCCGTCGGCGGACACCACGGCGGTGCACGCCGCCCGGCCCGACCCGAGCCTGGGTGCTCCCGGCCCGCACCGCTGATCGTTTCGCGCAACGGCGCGCTGCCGACAGGGCACTTCAGACAGGTGCGGCCGGCTCGCGTGGCGGCGAGCCGGCCGCACCGTCGTGCGGTGTGGGTGGCGTGATCAGACGGTGAGGGTCCAGGTGTTGAGGTAGCCGGTGTCGGCGGAGTAGACGTCGCGCACCTGCAGCCGCCAGGTGCCGTCGGCCGCCTCCGAGGAGAGGTTGACGGTGTAGGTGGCGTTGACGTTGTCGGCGCTGTCGGAACCGCTGCTGTTCTTCAGCCGGTAGCTCGTGCCGTCCGGTGCGAGCAGGTCGACGACCAGGTCCCCGCGGTAGGTGTGGACGATGCTGACCGCGACGGTGGCGGTCGCCGAGGCGGCGCGTCCGCAACCGGAGATGGTGATGGCGCTGGTCACGGCGGAACCGGCGTCGGGGATCGCCACGTCGGTGCCGTTGGTCCCGGTGCAGCCGGGCGGCGGGGGCGGGGGCGGCGGGGTGCTGCCGTTGACGACGTAGAGCAGCTTGTTGGGGGAGCCGGTGCCGGGACTGGTCACGACGTTGCTGGTGGCGTTGTCGACCAGGTAGTCGCGGACCTGCTGCGGGGTCCAGGACGGGTTGGCGCTGACGACCAGCGCCGCCGCGCCGACCACGTGCGGGGTTGCCATCGAGGTGCCGCTGATGGTGTTGGTGGCCGTGTTGCTGCTGTTCCAGGCGGAGGTGATCGACGAGCCGGGCGCGAAGATGTCCACGCAGGTGCCGATGTTGGAGAACGACGAGCGGGCGTCGCTGCTGGTGGTCGAGCCGACCGTGATGCCCTCGGCGGTGCGCGCCGGTGAGCTGTTGCAGGCGTTCGCGCCGTAGTCGTTGCCGGCGGCCAGGCCGTAGGTGATGCCGGACGCGATGGAGTTGCGTACCGCGGCGTCCAGCGTGGTGTCGACGCCACCGCCGAGGCTCATGTTGGCGACGGCGGGCTTGACCGCGTTGGCGGTGACCCAGTCGACACCGGAGACGACGCCGGCGGTGGTGCCGCTGCCGGCGCAGTTGAGCACCTTGACCGCGACCAGTTGCGCGCCCTTTGCCACGCCGTACGCGGAGCCGCCGACGGTGCCGGCGACGTGGGTGCCGTGGCCGTTGCAGTCGGTGTTGTTGGTGTCGACCGTGTTGGTGCCCCAGGTGGCCCGGCCGCCGAAGTCGGTGTGCGTGGTGCGGATGCCGGTGTCGATGATGTAGGCGCGCACGTTGCTGGCGGTGTTCGGGTAGGTGTAGGAGTTGTCCAGCGGCCGGTTGCGCTGGTCGATCCGGTCCAGGCCCCAGGAAGGCGGGTTGGTCTGGGTGCCGCTGATCGACACGGTGTGGTTCTGCTGCACGTACGCCACGTCCGGGTCGGCGGCGATCCGGGCCGCGGCGCTCGCGTCGACCCGCACCTCGAAGCCGCGCAACGCGGCCCCCCAGGTGCGGGCGACCGCCCCACCGTGCCGACCGGTCAGCCGCCGGGCGGTGTCACCGACCCGGGCCCGGGTGACCGAGGCATCCCTGAACACGACGATGTAGCTGTCTGCGACAGCGGTGGCACCGCCCGCATCCCGGACCACGCCGACCCGGTCGGCCGCCATGGCGGGGGTGGCCGCCATCAGCATCGTCAGGGCCGCGGCCCCGGCGAGTGCGGACTTGCACGATGGACGCATCGCGTTCCTCCTCCAGCCGGAGCCGGGGCGTCGCGCTGCGGTGGCAGTGCGATCGATCGGCGCCGATTGACGACGATCGTAGGAGTCGTCCCGCCCTCAGGTAAATAGCAGATGATGGATACTTCGGCGATATGACGGGCATCGGGCGCACCGTCGAGCGCGGGCGGCGCCGGCGCGGGGAGGAAGCCCGTCGGCCGAGAACGCGGCGACATCACCGACCCCTCGGCCTGCTGCGGGTCGGCTGTCCGGGTCACCGGCTCGGCCGGACGGCGAACCTACGCCACCCAAGCGGCCGGCGCAGCTCGACACCAATCGACAAAGCCGGATTCTTTTGGAGCAGGTGTTGCGCCCCCACCGTCCGTTGTGGTTTGTTTGTTGGGCCACCGGACGAACGGAGCGAACCCCCGAACCGGACCTTCCGGTCCTGCTCCCAGGGCTCCGGGGCAACCACACCACGGGCTCCGGAGCTTCTCGGTGCCGACCGGTCGGCGGACGTCACGAGCGATGTCGCCGGTCGTGGCGACGAGGGGTCCCGAAGCGCACGCTGACGGCCTCGGCACCCGTCACGCGGCTCCACCACCACCGCGGCTCCACCACCAACACCACCGCGGCTCCACCACCACCACCGTGGCACCCCCACCCCGGCATCAGCGCGGCGGCGCGCGCTCTGCCTGACTGACTCACAGTTCAGGAGAGGTAGATGCTCATGTCCCCGTCCCGTCCCGGGCGTCGATCGCGACTGCTGCACGCCGTGCTGCTGGCCTTCACCACCACCACGATGGTCGTCGGCGTGCAGTCTCCGGGGAGCGCCCACAGCGTCGATCCCGCCGACTACCAAGCCGTCCAGCTCGCCTCGGGCAGTGGCGACGTCGGCCAGCCGATGTCGTTGGCCCTCCTGCCCAATCTCTCCGTCGTGCACACCGCGCGCGACGGAACGGTCCGGATCACCGACAAGAACGGCAGCACCAGCGTTGCCGGGAAGCTCACCGTCTACACCCATGACGAAGAGGGCCTGCAGGGCGTCGGGGTCGACCCCAACTTCGCCAGCAACCGGTACATCTACCTCTACTACTCGCCGAAGCTGTCGACGCCGAGCGGCGACGCCCCGAAAACCGGCACCCAGGCGGACTGGAACGCGTGGAAGGGCGAGTTCTGGCTTTCCCGCTTCGTGCTCAAGAGCAACAACACGTTGGATCTCGCCAGCGAGAAGGTGGTGCTCAAGGTCCCGAGCGACCGCGGCCTGTGCTGCCACGCCGGCGGCGACATCGACTTCGACGCGCAGGGCAACCTGTACCTGACCACCGGCGACGACACCAACCCGTTCGAGTCCTCCGGATCGTCACCGATCGACGAGCGCGCCGACCGCAACCCGCAGTTCGATGCTCAGCGGACCTCCGCCAACACAAACGACCTGCGGGGCAAGCTGCTCCGGATCAAGGTGAACGCGGACGGTTCGTACTCCATCCCGACCGGGAACCTCTTCGCGCCCGGTACCGCGAAGACCCGCCCGGAGATCTACGCCATGGGCTTCCGCAACCCGTTCCGAATGAGTGTCGACAAGCCCACCGGGATCGTCTATCTGGGCGAGTACGGCCCTGACGGCGGCGCGGTGGCCGGCCGTGGACCGGCCGGGCAGGTCGAGTTCAACCGGATCACCGGACCGGGCAACTACGGATGGCCGTACTGCACCGGGCTGAACACCAGCGCGGAGACGTACTGGGAGTGGACCTTCCCCAGCGGTCCGGCGACCGGGCAGTACAACTGTGCGGCACCGGTCAACAACTCGTTCCGCAACACCGGTCTGACCAACCTTCCGGCGGCCAAGCCCTCCTGGATCCGCTACGGCGGCTCCGCCGGTTCCCCGCCCGAGTTCGGCAGCGGATCGGAGTCGCCGATGGGCGGCCAGGTCTACCGCTACGACGCCGCCAGCGCGTCGACAGTCAAGTTCCCGTCGGCACTGAACGGGCATTACTTCGCTGCCGAGTACGGCCGTAAGTGGATCAAGGTCATCGACATGAACTCGGACGGGAGCTACGGTGCGATAAACAGCTTCCCCTGGTCCGGTGGGCAGATCATCGACACCGCGTTCGGTTCGGACGGGGCCTTCTACGTGCTCGACTACGGTGGTAACAACGCCACCCCGGGGATCTACCGGATCGAGTACATCGGCGGCGGGAACAAGGCGCCAAAGGCCGTAGTGACCGCGAACAAGACCTCCGGTCCGGCGCCGCTGACCGTGAGCTTCTCATCGGCCGGCTCGTCCGATCCCGACGGTGGGACGTTGACCTACTCCTGGAACTTCGGCGACGGGACCAGCTCCGCCGCCGCGAACCCGACGAAGACCTTCAGCAGCAACGGGACCTATCCGGTGACCCTCACCGTCCGTGACCCGCAGGGCGCCACCGGTACCGCAAACCTCACGGTGACCGTCGGCAACACCGCCCCGACCGTTACCTTCCAGGCCCCGACGACCGGGACGCTGTTCAGCTTCGGCGACTCGGTGCCGTTTCAGATCGGCGTCACCGACCCCGAGGAAGCCGCGATCGACTGCACGAAGGTCACCTTGACCTACCTGCTCGGTCACGACGAGCACGCTCACCAGATCACCTCCCGGACGGGCTGCTCCGGGACGATCACCATTCCGGTGGACGGGGAACACGACGAGACCGCGAACATCTACGGCGTCCTGCAGGCCAGCTACACCGACACCGCCGGGGCAACCGGCACCGCACAGGTCATCCTGCAGCCGCGGCACCGGCAGGCTGAGCACTACTCCACCCAGTCCGGGGTGCAGAAGGCCAGCCACAGCAACGCCGAGGGCGGCACGACGGTCGGCTTCGTGAACAACGGCGACTGGATCGCATTCCAGCCGTACCGGCTCAACAACGCCACCGCTTTCACCGCCCGGGTCTCGTCGGCCGGTGCCGGCGGCACCATCCAGGTGCGGTACGGCTCGGCCACCGGGACACTGCTCGGCTCGGTCACCGTGCCGGTCACCGGGAACTGGAACACCTTCACCGAGGTGAGCACTGCGCTGGCCGCCGCACCGAACGGGAGCGGTCCGCTGTACCTCGTCTTCAACGGTGGCGCCGGCAGCCTGTTCGACCTGGACGCGTTCACCTTCGCCACCGGCACCGAGGCGGAGTCGTTCAGCTCGCAGTCCGGGGTGAAGGTGGCCGGCCACCTCAACGCCAGCGGCGGAAAGACGGTCGGCTTCATCAACGACGGGGACTGGACCGGGTACGCGGCAGTGAACACCGCCGGGAAGACGTCCTTCACCGCGCGGGTCTCCTCAGGCAACGCGGGCGGCACCATCCAGATCCGCTCGGGCTCGGCGACCGGCACCCTGCTCGGCTCGGTGTCGGTGCCGGCGACTGGCGGGTGGGAGACCTTCCAGCACGTCTCGACCACACTGACCGGCTCCGCGTCCGGCCCGCTCCACCTGGTGTACCGCGGGTCCGGCACCGGATACCTGTTCGACGTCGACTCCTTCGTTCTGTCCTGAGGGGAGATGCCATGAAAGCCATCCGGCTCTCGGCCACACTCGCAGCCGTCCTGCTGCTGGTCGGTGGTCTCGCTCCGTCGGTGTCGGCTGCCGACCCCGCTTACCAGGTACTGGTCTTCTCCAAGACCGCGGGTTTCCGGCACGGCTCGATCGCCGCCGGCGTCCAGGCGGTGCGCGACCTCGGTGCGGCGAACAACTTCACCGTCACCGCGACCGAGGACGCGAACACCTTCACCACCGCCAACCTCGCCCAGTTCGAGGCGGTGGTCTTCCTGAACACCACGGGCGACGTGCTCAACACCAGCCAGCAGGACGCCTTCCAGGCGTACATCGAGGGCGGTGGCGGGTTCGTCGGGGTGCACGCGGCAGCCGACACCGAGCACGGCTGGCCCTGGTACGGCCAGCTGGTGGGTGCCCGGTTCGTGTCCCACCCGGCGGTCCAGTCGGCCCAGGTACGGGTGGAGAGCCGGGCGCACGCCGCGACCGCACACCTGCCGCAGACCTGGACCCGCACCGACGAGTGGTACAACTACCACGTCAACCCGCGGTCGTCCGCGCGAGTGCTGGCCAGCCTCAACGAGACCAGCTACTCCGGCGGCACCATGGGAGACCACCCGATTGTCTGGTGCCGCTCGATCTCCGCCGGCCGGTCGTTCTACACCGGGGGTGGGCACACCGACGCCTCCTTCACCGATCCGACGTTTCGCACCCACCTGCTGGGCGGGATCCGGTACGCGGCCGGCTTCGCGAAGTTCGACTGCCGAGCGGAGACCGGCTATACCACCCTCTACGGCGGGTCGACCGCCGGCTGGACGCAGGCCGGACCGGGTGGTTTCACAAACAGTGACGCGACCCTCAGCTCCTTTGGCGGCCGGGGCGTCTACTGGCACTCGGCCAAGGCGTTCCGGTCGTACTCCCTGAAGCTCGACTGGCGGCTGGCCGGCTCGGACGACTCCGGCGTGATGATCGGCGCCGACAGCACGTCCGGGACCACCCCGGCCGGCGGCTACGAGGTCCAGATCGGCGGCTCCGGCTCGGCGAACCAGGTGACCGGGGCGGTCTACGGGGCGAAGGCGCCGAACGCGTCGGCCCGGGACGCGGCGCTGAACCCGCCCGGCAGCTGGAACACCTACGAGCTGCTGGTGGAGGGCGAACGGATCCGGGTGTTCCTCAACGGCGTGCAGATCAACGATTTCACCAGCACCGACCAGAGCCGGAGTCTGCAGGGTTACATCGGCGTCCAGAACAGCGCGGCCGGTGACGGGGTTGCGTTCCGGAACATCCGGATCAGGGAGCTTGTCACATCCGTCAAGGTGGAGGGGGAATCCTATTCGATGTCGTCCGGAGTGCAGATCGCGAATCACTCGTCCGCCAGCGGAGGAAAGACCGTCGGATACGTCAACAATGGCGACTGGGTGGGGTACGCGGCGGTGAGCGCCGCCGGCCGGACGTCTTTCTCCGCCCGCGTCTCCTCGGCAACCGCCGGCGGCACCATCGAGGTCCGGTCCGGCTCGGCCACGGGAGCGCTGCTCGGGTCGGTGGCGGTACCGGGCACCGGCGGCTGGGGCACCTTCACCACGGTCAGCACCGCCCTGAGCAGCACCGGAACCGGCTCGCTCCACCTGGTCTTCAAGGGCGGCGGCGGATATCTGTTCGACGTCGACTGGCTCAGCCTCGACGGCGGCTAGGCAGCCGGTGGGGCCGGCGGACGCACCCGCCGGCCCCACCGCACCCCATCCGACCGGAGCGGCACCCGCTGCGCCGGCGACCGCGGCACTGGTGCCGAATAGGCTCGTCCGGGTCTCGCACAGTTATGTGCGAGATGCGTTCCGCCGGGCGGGAATAGGAGCACGTGTGTGCTGCCGGCAGAGCGTGCAATCGTTTCGTGAGTAGTCGGAGGCAGTGATCGGTGTCGTTGCTGAAGTGTTACGAAAGTATTTATTTCTCGGTCTTGTCGAGCCTCTCGGTCGCCTCTAACTTGATAGCCGACACGGCAGGGCGACCAAAGCGCCGGGGAAGGGGGTGAGACGGTTGGTCGTACAGGTTGAACCAACCGCCGCCCCGGCGCAGCCGGCAGATCTTCCAGCCGATCAGACCACTGTTCGTCGTTCCAACCTCTCCCTGGTGCTGCGTTACCTGAACACCAGGGGCCCGGCGTCCCGGGCGGCCATCGCCGCCGAGACCGGGCTGAACAAGACCACCGTCTCCAGCCTGATCAGCGAGCTGCAGGCCCGCGGCCTGGTGGTCGAGACCGGCCTGCGGCAGGCCGGCGCAGTCGGCCGCCCCGGGCGGGTGATCTCCCTCGACGGGGCCACCGTCGGCGCGCTCGGGCTGGAGATCAACGTCGACTACATCGCCACGCACGGCCTGGACCTGACCGGGCGGACGCTGATCGACCGGCGGATCGGCTTCGACGCGATGGGTTCCGATGTCGACCGTTCGCTGGAGCGGCTCGTCGCGGTGGTGCGCGAGGCGCTGGCCGACCTCGCCGCGGCGCGGCTACGGGTCATGGGGATCACGGTGGCGGTCCCCGGGCTCGTGAACGTGGAGACCGGCACCGTGCTGTACGCACCCAACCTCGGCTGGCGGGACGTCCCGGTGGCGCAGCGGCTGGCCGCTGGCTCGGCCCCGATCCCGGTGCGGGTCGACAACGACGCCAACCTGGCCGCCCTGGCCGAGTACACGGCGGGCGTGGCGGCCGGCACCCCCGATCTGGTCTACCTGACCGGGGAGGTCGGTGTCGGCGGTGGGGTCATCTCCGGCGGTCGGCTGCTGCGTGGTGGCGACGGCTTCGCCGGGGAGGTCGGTCACCTTCCGGTCGATCCGAACGGTGACCTGTGCGGCTGCGGGCGGACCGGGTGTTGGGAAACCAAGGTCGGCCTCGCGGCGCTGCTGCGGATGGCGGCGCCGGATCACGCCTACGGGCGCCCCGACAGCGGCCCGGTCCGGGTGCCGGAGGAGCGCCTGACGGAGATCGAACGCCGGCAGGCGGCGGGGGATCCCCGGGTCGAGCAGGCTCTGCGCGAGATCGCGCGGTGGCTCGGCATCGGCGGTGCCATCCTGGCCAACCTGCTGAACCCGCGGGTGATCGTCCTGGGCGGCTACTTCGCCCGGTTCCGCGGACATCTCATCGCCGAGGCGCAGGCGCAGCTGGACCGGTTGGTCGTGGCCGGGGCGGATGCCCGGTGCCAGTTCGTCGCCTCCGAACTCGACTTCCGGGCCGCCGCTCACGGCGCAGCCCACGTCGCGGTCGAACAGGTCCTCGCCGACCCGACGATGGTCGCCATGCTTCCTGCCAAGTCCCAACCCACCTGGAGGCGCCGATGACCGCCGAGACCGTGCTGCGGCTCACCGACGTGGTGAAGACCTTCCCGGGCGTACGCGCCCTCGACGGGGTTCAGTTGGCGGTCCGTGCCGGCGAGGTGCACTGCCTGCTCGGGCAGAACGGCGCCGGCAAGTCCACACTCATCAAGGTGCTGGCCGGGGTGCACCGGCCGGATTCCGGGACCGTCGAGTGGCGCGGCGAGCCGGTGACCTTCGCCAACCCCCAGGCGGCGATGCGCGCCGGCATCGCCACCATCTACCAGGAGCTCGACCTCGTCGAGGACTTGTCGGTCGCGGAGAACGCCTTCCTCGGCCACGAGCCGCGCCGGTTCGGCTTCGTTCAGCGCGGCCACATGGCGCGGCGGACGCGGCAGATATTCGGCCGGCTCGGTCACGCGGAGATCCCGCCGAACCGGATGGTCCGTTCGCTGCCGGCCGCCGCCAAGCAGGTGGTCAGCATGGCCCGGGCGCTGTCGCACGAGGCCCGCCTGATCATCATGGACGAGCCGAGTGCGGTGCTGGCGCACGACGAGGTCGGCAACCTGTTCCGGATCATCCGGGAGCTGACCGCCCAGGGCATCGCCGTCATCTACATCTCCCACCGGCTCGAGGAGATCCGCGAGATCGGCGACCGGGTCACCGTACTGAAAGACGGCCGGACCACCGCGGCGAACCTGTCGGCCCGCGAGACCCCGACCCGCGACCTGGTCTCCCGGATGACCGGCCGCAGCATCGAGTACGTCTTCCCGGACCGTCCCGTCGAGGCGGCGGCCGGTGCGGAACTGCTTCGCGTCGACGGGCTGACCCGGGCCGGCGAGTTCGCCGACGTGTCGCTGTCCGTACGGGAGGGCGAGATCGTCGGTATAGCCGGACTGGTCGGTTCCGGCCGGTCGGAGCTGCTGGAGACCATCTACGGCGCCCGCCGGGCCGATGGCGGCACCGTCACGATGGGCGGGAAGGCGCTGCGTCCGGGCAGCGTGGGCGCGGCGGTCCGCGCCGGCCTCGGCATGGCGCCGGAGGAGCGAAAGAGTCAGGCGTTGCTGCTGGGCGAACCGATCTACCGCAACGTCACGCTGGCCACCTTCGGCCGGTACGCCCGAGGCGGGTTCACCGACACGGGCAAGGAACAGGTCGAGGCGGACCGCATCGCCGACAGCCTCGACCTGCGCCCCCGGGACGTCCGCCGGTCCGTGCGCACCCTCTCCGGTGGCAACCAGCAGAAGGTCGTGGTCGGGCGGTGGCTGCTCGGCGACACGAAGCTGTTGCTGCTGGACGAGCCGACCCGGGGCGTGGACGTCGGCGCCAGGACGGAGTTGTACCAGGTGATCCGCGCTCTCGCCGCCCAGGGCGTCGGCGTCCTGCTGGTCTCCAGTGAGGTCCCCGAGGTGCTCGGTCTGGCCGACCGGGTGCTGGTCATGCGGGAGGGCCGGGTCGTCCGCACGGCCCCGGCCACCGAACTCGACGAGAACACCGTGCTCGACCTCGTCATGGCGGGGTCCCTGATGGAAGGCGCACCGGCATGAGTGACGTGAAGGACACCTCTACCGCCGCGCCGGCGCGCGGGACGGATCTCCCGGCGCAGTCACCGCCGGTCGACCCGGCGGAGACCGTCCTGGCCAGTGAGAAGGCAGGCGGCAGGCTCTCCTGGTGGCACGGCGAGGGGGGCGAGGGCGCTCGGCGCAACCTTGCCCTGATCGGGGTCCTGGTCGTGCTGGTCATCATCGGCGCGGCCACCCGCTCCGATCTCTACTCCCGACCGGACTGGGTCTGGGACAACGTGTTGAGCATCCTCAAGCTCGCCTCGGTGGTCGGTGTGGTCACGGTCGGCATGACCTTCGTGATGATCGGCGGCGGCATCGATCTGTCGGTCGGCGCGATCGTCGCCCTTGCCGGAGTCTGGTGCACCACGGTCGCGACGCAGAGCTACGGCGCCGGCGGCATGATCTTCAGCGCCCTCACCGTCGGGATGGCGGTCGGCTTGGTAAACGGTCTGCTGATCTCGTACGGGCGGCTGGTGCCGTTCATCGCGACCCTGGCGATGCTGGTGGCGGCCCGCGGACTGGCCGCGGAGATCTCCGACAAGCAGACGCAGGTCTCGGACAACGGCTTCATCAACGGCCTGGCCAGTAACAACGTGCTCGGCATTCCGCTGCTGGTCTACATCCTCGCCGCCGTCGTGGCCGCCGGCTGGGTGCTGCTCAACCGCACCACGTTCGGCCGCCGCACCGTCGCGGTCGGCGGCAACCCGGAAGCGGCCCGGCTGGCCGGCATCGACGTCAAGCGGCACACCCTGCTGCTCTACGCGCTCTCCGGTCTCTGCTGCGGCATCGCCGCCGTCATGCTCACCGCCCAGGCGAACTCCGCCCAGGCGGCGATGGCCAACCTGTACGAGCTGGATGCGATCGCCGCCGCGATCATCGGCGGCACGCTGCTCAGCGGCGGGCGGGGGACCATCACCGGCTCGCTGCTCGGAGTGATCATCTTCGCCACGATCACCAACCTCTTCGCCATCAACGGCCTCACCACCGAGGCCCAGAACATGGTCAAGGGCGGCATCATCGTCGCCGCCGTCCTGATCCAGCAGGTGCAGTTCCGCAGCCTCACCCAGTTCCTGGGCCGAAACCGGCTCACCCGCACCACCTGACCCCGTTCGAAACACCCTGCCGCAACCCCGGGCCATCGAGACCACGGCGGACGAAGCTCATACACCCGAATCCCTTCAAACATTCCTGAAAACAGGAGGTCGTCATGACCCAGCACAGCCGCGACCTGTCGCGCCGCCGGCTGCTCTTCGGCGGGGCCGCGGTCGGCGCCGGTGTCCTGCTCGCCGGCTGCACCAGCAACGAGGAGCAGCCGACCGAGGCGCAGACCAAGGCGGCCAACGCCCCCGGCGGCAACAGCGAGCCCGGCAAGCAGGTGACGATCGGCTTCTCCGCCCCGGCCGCGGACCACGGCTGGATCGCCGCCATCACCAACAACGCCAAGGCGCAGGCCGGCACGTTCTCGGACGTGGAGTTCAAGACGGTCGAGGCCGGCGCCGACGCGGCGGCCCAGCGGGCCGCGCTGTCCACGCTGATCTCGCAGAAGCCCGACGTGATCGTGCTGCTGCCGCACGACGGCAAGGAACTCAACGCCTTCGGCCTGGAGGCGATGAAGGCCGGTATCCCGGTGGTCAACCTGGACCGGGCGTTTCCGGACGCGAAGGCCTACCGGTTGCAGATCAAGGGCGACAACTACGGCATGGGCGTGGCCGCCGCCACGTACATCATCGTGCAGCTGAAGGCGAAGAACGTGGCCAACCCGGTGATCGGTGAGATCGCCGGCATGGACGAGCTGGAGTTGACCCAGGAGCGGTCGAAGGGCTTCGCGGACACGCTGGCCCAGGCCGGATTCAAGGTCGCCAACCGCCGGGCCGCCCGGTTCACCGCCGACTCGGGCCAGCAGGAGGCCTCCCAGCTGCTCCAGGCCCTGCCGAGGATGGACGCCCTCTGGAACCACGACGACGATCAGGGCATCGGCGTGATGGCCGCGATCAACCAGGCCAATCGCAAGGAGTTCTTCATGGTCGGCGGTGCCGGCTCGAAGAAGGCCATCGAGGACATCCAGGCGGACGACACCCCGCTGAAGGCCACCGTCACCTACAGCCCGTCGATGGCCTCCTCGGCCATCTCGCTCGCCCGGCTCATCGGGCAGGGCAGGGGCATGTCCGACCTGGTGGAACTCCAGGTTCCCAAGGAGATCATCCTCGCCTCCGAGACGATCACGAAGGAAAACGCGGGCGACTACCTGAAGCTCGGGTTCTGACACACCGGGGGAGACCCACATTGTCCACGACAGACATGCAACTGCGGGTCGGCATGGTCGGCTACGCGTTCATGGGCGCCGCGCACTCGCAGGCGTGGCGCACCGTGAACCGGGTGTTCGACCTGCCGGCGCGGGCCCGGATGGCGCTGATCTGCGGCCGCGACGCCGGAAAGGTGTCCGAGGCGGCGGACCGGCTCGGCTGGGACGCGTCCACCACCGACTGGCGTGACCTGGTCACCCGGGACGACATCGACGTGGTCGACGTCTGCACCCCGGGGGACAGTCACGCCGAGATCGCACTCGCCGCGCTGGCCGCAGGCAAGCACGTGCTGTGCGAGAAGCCGCTCGCCAACACGGTCTCCGAGGCCCGGGCGATGGCGGCTGCTGCCGCCGCCGCCCAGGCCGTCGGGGTACGGTCGATGTGCGGGTTCAACTACCGCCGGGTGCCCGCGGTCGCGATGATGCGGCAGCTGATCGCCGACGGGCGGCTGGGGGTGGTCCGGCACGTCCGGGCGACCTACCTGCAGGACTGGATCGTGGATCCGCAGTTCCCGCTGGTCTGGCGTCTGCAGAAGGACAGGGCGGGCTCCGGCGCGCTGGGGGACATCGGCGCGCACATCATCGACCTGACGCAGTTCGTCACCGGTCAACTGATCAGCGGCGTCAGCGCGGTCACCGAGACGTTCGTCAGGGAACGGCCGCTACCGGCCGGATCCAGCGGCCTGGCCGCCTCAGTGGACGGTGACGGGCACCACCCGTCCGTCGGTCCGGTGACGGTCGACGATGCCGCGGTGTTCGTGGCCCGACTGGACGGCGGCGCGCTGGCCACGTACGAAGCGAGCCGGTTCGCCACCGGCCGCAAGAACGCCCTCCGGGTGGAGATCAACGGGTCGCTCGGCTCGGTGGTCTTCGACCTGGAGCGCCTCAACGAGCTGGAGTTCTACGACGCGACGCGACCCACCGCCGAGCAGGGCTTCAGCCGGATCCTGGTGACCGAGGGCGAGCACCCGTACATGTCGGCCTGGTGGCCGCCGGGCCACATCATCGGGTACGAGCACTCCTTCACCCACCAGATGCGGGACTTCATCGAGGCGGTGGCGACCGGGGTCGACCCGACGCCGTCCTTCTCCGATGCCCTGCAGGTCCAACTGGTGCTGGACGCGGTGACCCGGTCGGCCGAGCTGGGGTCCTCGTGGGCCGACGTGGAGCCGGCGCTGGTGACGGCCACCGCCTGAGACGCCTCCGGTACCGACCGGCGAGGACCGGCCGCGGTTGCGCCCCGCGGCCGGGTGCGGGTCGGGACCGGAGTACGTGCCAACGGGTTGCGGCCCGGGGGCGCGAGCAAGACGGTCGTCCGGTGCGACCGGATCGGGATTCCCCGGTCGCACCGGAGGACCGCCGCCCCACCACCCACCACTCCGGGCGGCGCTCCACTCGCCGTCCACCAGCAGCTCGGCCGGCGTCGCCGCGCGTCGCCGCTCGATCGTCCCGCTGCCGTCCGGCCGCGGTCACCCGGCTACCGGAGGACGCCGTGCCCTCATCAGCATCGCCCACCCGCCCCCTGCCCTCCCGTCAGTTCCGGGTGGACCGCGTCTGACGAAGTCGTCCGGCCGGGCGCGGCGTCGTCCCGCTCGGGCCGGATGCGGGGGAGGCAGGGGCGAGACGCCGACCGTCCCTGCCTGCCAGCCCCGTCCGTCCGTACTCGCGCCGGATGCCGGCCCGGTGCCGTCACCGCCGACTTCGGCGCCGGCCGGCGAACCGGTCCCGGAGCGGGCGGCGGACGGGGCCCATCCGCACCGGAGACGGTTTCCGAACCGTCTTTTCGTATCTGTCAGATTCCTGGTTCCTCCGAGCGGAAGGAGCGCCATGCGTACGGGTGTCTGGCTGGTGGGGGCGCGCGGCTCGGTCGCGACCACCAGCATCGTCGGGGCGCTCGCCCTACGGGCCGGGCTGACGGGTCCGACCGGGTGCGTCACCGAGCTGCCCGGCGTGCGCGGGCCCGCCCTGCCGACCTTCGCCGACATGATCCTCGGCGGGCACGACGTCGTGACCACGCCGCTCGCCAAGCGGGCCGAGTCGCTGGCCGCCGCGGGCGTCCTACCGGGCCGCCTGGTCGCCGCGCTGTCGGAGGAATTGGCGGCGGTCGAGCGGGAGTTGCGCCCCGCTCCCAGCGCAGGAACGCAGGCCGACCGGGCCGCGGCCATCGCGCACGACCTCACCGACTTCCGGCAACGGCACGGGCTGCCCTGCGTGGTGGTGGTCAACGTCGCCGCTACCGAGCCGGCACCTCGCCCGCACCCGGGCCACGCCGATCCGGCCGCGCTGCGGGCGGCTCTCGCCGGTCCCGACGAGGTGCTGCCACCCAGCTCGCTGTACGGGTACGCGGCGGTGACGACGGGCTGCCCGTACGTCGACTTCACCCCGTCCACCGGCCTGCGGCTGCCCGCACTGGCCGCGCTGGCCGACGCGCACCGGGTGCCGTACGCGGGTCACGACGGCAAGACCGGGGAGACCCTGATCAAGTCGGTGCTCGCCCCGATGTTCGCGATGCGGCACCTCGCCGTCCGGTCCTGGTCGGGTGTCAACCTGCTCGGCGGTGGCGACGGCGCGACGCTCGCCGACCCGGCAGCCAACGCCGCCAAGGTGCGCAGCAAGCAACGCGTGCTCGGCGAGACCCTCGGCTACCTCCCGCAGGGCGGCAGCCGCATCGAGTACGTCGAGGAGCTGGGCGACTTCAAGACCGCGTGGGATCTGGTCACCTTCGCTGGGTTCCTCGGCACCGGCATGCGGCTGGAGTTCAGCTGGCACGGCTGCGACTCGGCGCTCGCCGCGCCGCTGGTGCTCGACCTGGCCCGGCTGACCGCCGCGGCGCAGGCCACCGGCGTCGCGGGTCCCCTGACCGATCTCGCCTTCTTCTTCAAGGACCCGCTCGGCGACCCTTCCCACGCGCTCGCCGATCAGTGGGCCCGGCTGTGCGCCCTAGCCCACCGGCTGCACTCCGGAGGTGCCGATGCCCCGCCTCACTGACCTTGCCGAACTGGTCCGGGCGCCGGCCGCGCTGTCGGTGCCGGGAGACGTCGTTGCCGGTGCTGCCGCGGCGGGGGCGCTCGGTGCACGTACGCCCGCCCTGGCGACCGCCTCGGTGCTGCTGTACTGGGCCGGCATGGCCGCCAACGACTGGGCCGACCGGCGGCTCGACGCGGTCGAACGCCCGGACCGGCCGATCCCCAGCGGCCGGGTCGCCCCCGGCCTCGCGCTCGGCCTTGCCTCCGGCCTCACCGCCGCCGGGGTCGGGCTCGCCGCCGCCGCCGGAGGTCGGCGCGCCGCCGCCGTCGCGCTCCCGCTCGCCACCGTGGTCTGGGCGTATGACCTGGCCGCCAAGAACACCGCCGCCGGTCCGGCCGTCATGGCCGCCTGCCGGGGGCTGGACGTCCTCCTCGGTGCCTCCGGCGGCCGGCCGGTGCGGGCGCTGCCCGCGGCGGCGACCGTCGCCGCCCACACCTGGACCGTCACCGCCCTCTCCCGCCGCGAGGTTGACGGTGCCGATGCGGGCCTGCCGGTGCGGACCCTCGCCGGCACCGTCCTGGTCGCGGCCAGCGCCGTGCTTCCGTCCGCCCTCGACCGGCGCCTCGGCCGCGACCGGCGCGTCTGTTCGGACGCCGCCGCACCCCGCGCGGGCGCCGGCCCGCCCGGCCGGTCCCGGGGGCCCGGCCGGGGGAGCCCGGCAGCCGCCCTGGCCGCGGCCCTGCCCGTGGCACTGACCGGCTGGTACGTCGCCCGGTACGGCGCCGCCCAGCTACGGGTGGTCGCCGAGCCCACGGCCAGCCGGGTGCGCGCGGCCGTCGGCGTCGGTATCACCGGCCTGCCCACCCTGCAGGGCGCGCTGACCGCGCGGGCCGGTGCCGGCCTGCTGGGGCTGGCGGTGGCGGCGGCCGCGCCACTGTGCCGGCGGCTCGCCCGGAAGGTCTCTCCGACATGACCGCCGCCCGCCCGCCCGCTCCCCGCACCGACCGGCCGCCCCACCACAGTGGCCCGGCCACCGGGGAGACCGGCGGCGGGCTGCGGTTCGGGTACGGCACCAACGGCTTCGCCAACCATCGCCTCGACGAGGCGCTCGCGGTGATCGCCGACCTCGGCTACGCCGGCGTCGCCCTCACCCTGGACCACGATCACCTCGACCCGTTCGCACCCGGCCTCGCGCGGCGCGTCGACGCCGTCGCCGGTCGGCTGTCCGCGCTCGGTCTCGGCGTGGTGATCGAGACCGGAGCCCGGTACCTGCTCGATCCGTGGCACAAGCACGCGCCCACGCTGCTGCACGACGACCCCGCCCGCCGCATCGAGTTCCTGCGGCGCGCGGTGGCCGTCGGCGCGGATCTCGGCGCCGAGGCGGTGTCCTTCTGGGCCGGCGTCCGGCCGGCGGCGGTGCCGCCCGCGGTGGCCCGGGACCGGTTGGTTGCCGGCTGCGCCACGGTGGTCGAGGCGGCCGACGCGGCCGGGGTGATGCTTGGCTTCGAGCCGGAGCCCGGGATGCTGGTCGAGGACATCGAGGACTGGCGCCGGCTGTCGGCCGCCCTCGGCGGCCCGGACCGCTTCGGCATCACCCTCGACATCGGGCACTGTCGCTGCCTGGAGCCGCTGCCGGTGCCCGATTGCGTCCGCGCGGTCGCAGCGCGCCTGGTCAACGTGCAGATCGACGACATGCGGCGGGGCGTACACGAGCACCTGGAGTTCGGTGCCGGCGAGATCGACTTCCCGCCGGTGCTGGCGGCGCTGCGCGAGGTCGGCTACGCCGGCCTGGTCGCGGTCGAGTTGCCGCGCCACTCGCACGCCGCGCCCGCCGTCGCCGCCCGCTCGCTGGACTTCCTGCGGGCCGCGGCGACCGGCCTGCCGGCTCCGCATGCCGCCGGGCGGCCGGTACCCGCTCCGCGGCTTTGCTCTTCCCCTACCGACGCGTCACCGGAGGCGGCGCACATGTAGGGGGAGAGCGCAGCAGTCCGGGCGTACCGCCGCCGCACCGGCGCATGCGAGGCCGGCCGAGCGCCGGACGCACCGGTTGGCACGAGGGAGAGTGCCGCCTCCCGGTTCGGGGAGTGGCGCCGACGGGAGGCATGAGTGACACCTGACGACCTACGGACGGCCCTGCGGGACGTACCGGACCCGGACTGGCTGGCGACGGCGCTGCGCCGGATCGCGGCCGAGCCGGCCGCGATCGCCCGGTTCTTTCCGGCCGCCGGCCGACGCTGCGGTCGGGCCGACCTGCCCGACCTGCCCGGCTGGACCGCCGACGAGGCGACCCGCGCGCTGCTGCTGACCAGCCTGCCGGCCGAGCACGTGGCGGGACAGGCCGAGGCGCTCTACCGGGCCGGGGACGCCGCCGAGAGGAGCGCGGTACTCAAAGCCCTGCCCCTGCTGCCGGTCGGCGCCGCCGGGGTGCCGTTGCTGCACGACGCGATCCGCACCAACGACACGCGGCTGGTCGCCGCGGCCCTCGGCCCGTACGCCCGGCACCTCGACCCGGCGGCCTGGCGGCAGGCGGTGCTCAAGTGCGTGTTCACCGGCGTGCCGCTGGCCGTGGTGGCCGATCTCGACGCCCGCGCCGACGGGACGCTGGCGGCCATGCTCGCCGCGCTCGCCGCCGAGCGGACCGCCGCCGGCCGAACCATGCCCGCCGACGCCGCCGCGCTGCTCGACCGGCTCACCGCCGGCACCGGCCAACCCCACCACAGGGAGGCGTGAATGCGCATCTTCGACCCGCACATCCACATGACGTCCCGCACCACCGACGACTACGAGCGGATGGCCGCCGCGGGCGTCCGGGCCGTGGTGGAGCCGGCGTTCTGGCTGGGCCAGCCACGCACCAGCGTGGACAGCTTCGTGGACTACTTCGACTCGCTGATCGGCTGGGAGCCGTTCCGGGCCGGCCAGTTCGGCGTCCGCCACCACGCCACGGTGGCGCTGAACCCGAAGGAGGCGAACGACCCGCGCTGCCGCCCGGTGCTCGACCTGCTGCCCCGCTACCTGGAGAAGGACGGCGTGGTGGCGGTCGGCGAGATCGGGTACGACTCGATGACGCCCGAGGAGGACGAGGTCTTCGCCGCCCAGCTCGCCCTGGCGCTCGCGCACGACCTGCCGGCGCTCGTGCACACCCCGCACCGGGACAAGGCCCGCGGCGTCGAGCGCACGCTCGCGGTGGTCGCCGAGTCGGGCATCGCGCCGGGCCGGGTGGTGCTCGACCACCTGAACGAGGTGACCGTGGAGCTGGTCCGCGACACCGGCTGCTGGCTGGGCTTCTCGATCTATCCGGAGACGAAGATGTCGCCGCCGCGGATGGTGGAGCTGCTGAAGCGGTACGGCACCGAGCGGATGCTGGTGAACTCGGCGGCCGACTGGGGCCGGTCGGATCCGCTGCTGACCCGGGCCACCGGGGAGGCGATGCTGCTGGCCGGGTTCGACGCCGACGACGTGGACCGGGTGCTGTGGCGCAACCCGGTCGAGTTCTACGGCCGGTCCGGGCGGCTCGACCTGCGCGATGTGGACGCCCCGGAGTCGACGTTTGCCGGCAACTCGATCCTGCGTGGGGGCAGCTGATGCGGCTGCGGCACGCCGACGGGACCGTCGTCCACCTCGGTTACTGCACGAACGTGCACCCCGCTGAGGACCTCGCCGGCATTATCGCCCAACTCGACACCTATGCGGTACCGGTGCGCGAGCGGCTGGGTGCGGACCTGCTCGGGCTCGGCCTGTGGCTGGCCGCGCCGGTCGCCGCCGAGCTGGCCGCCGATGCCGGCGCCCGCCGGCGCCTGCGGGCCGAGCTGACCGCGCGGGCCCTGGAGGTCGTCACCCTCAACGGTTTTCCGTACGCGGCCTTCCAGGCGCCCGTTGTCAAGGGGGCGGTCTACCACCCCGACTGGACCACCCCGGGGCGGCTCGCGTACACGCTGGACCTGGCCCGGGTGCTCGCGGACCTGCTGCCCGCCGACGCGGCCCGCGGCTCGGTCTCCACCCTGCCGCTGGCCTGGCGGGATCCTTGGGACGCCGCCCGCGCGGACGCCGCCCGCCGCCGGCTCGACGAGCTCGCCGCCGGCCTCGCCGCCGTCGAACGGGACACCGGCCGCCGCGTGCGGGTCGGCTTCGAGCCGGAGCCGGGCTGTGTGGTGGAAAATACCGCGCAGGCCGTGGCTGCTTTGTCCGGAGTGGACGTCACCCGGCTCGGGATCTGTCTCGACCTGGCCCACCTCGCGTGTGCCTGGGAGGAGCCGGTGGCGGCCCTGGCGAGGCTGCGCGCTGCCGGCCTACCCGTCGTGAAGGTGCAGGTCTCGGCCGCGCTGGAGGCGGCCGACCCACTCGCCGGCGCGAACGCCCTGCGACGCTGGGTGGAACCGCGCTTCCTGCACCAGACGCGGAGTTCGGCGTGCGCGGCGGCGACCGCCGGTTCCGGCCGCGGTGCCCCGGCGGATCCGGCCGGACCCGGCTGGGCCGCCGACGACCTGGACGTTGCCCTCGACGCGGGGCTGCCCGGCCCGTGGCGGGTGCACTACCACGTGCCGCTGCATGCCCCGCCCGAACCGCCGCTGGACTCGACGCTGCCGGTGCTGCGGGCCGCGCTGGCGACGTTGTTCGCCGGCCCCGGCGCTGCCTGCGACCACCTCGATGTCGAGACGTACACCTGGGGAGTGCTGCCGGCCGCACGGCGGCCGCGCACCGCCGCGGAGCTGGCCGCGGGTATCGCGGCCGAGCTGGCCTTCACCCGCGCCGAGCTGGTGGCGCTCGGCCTGGCCCCGACCTGCCGGAAGGTGGCGACCCGGTGAGCAGGCAACTTGTCGTGCTGGACGTGGTGGGGGTGACCCCGCGGCTGCTCGCGCACATGCCCCGGCTGCGCGCGGTCGCCGACGCGGGGTTCCGCGCCGAGCTGGGCACCGTGTTGCCGGCGGTGACGTGCTCGGTGCAGTCGACGTTTCTCACCGGTGCGCCGCCCGCCGAGCACGGGATCGTCGGCAACGGGTGGTACTTCCGGGACCTCGGTGAGGTGCTGCTGTGGCGCCAACACAACGCCCTGGTCGGCGGCGAGAAGCTGTGGGAGGCGGCCCGCCGGGTAGCGCCGGGCTGGACCGTGGCGAACGTCTGCTGGTGGTACGCGATGGGCGCGGACGTGGACTGGACGGTCACGCCGCGCCCGGTCTACCACGCCGACGGGCGTAAGGACCCGGACTGCTACACCGACCCACCGGAGCTGCACGACTCGCTGACCGGAGCGCTGGGCACGTTTCCGCTCTTCTCCTACTGGGGACCGGGCGCCGGGCTCCCGTCGTCCCGGTGGATCTGCCGGGCCGCCGGGCGGCTCCTCGCCGAGCAGTCACCCGACCTGACCCTGGTCTACGTCCCGCACCTGGACTACGATCTGCAACGGTTCGGCCCGTCCGGCCCGCAGGCCGCCGCCGCGGCGGCCGAGCTGGACGCCGTGCTGGCGCCGCTGCTGGACGCCGCCCGGGAGCGGGACGCCACCGTCGTGGCGCTCTCCGAGTACGGGATCTCCGACGTGTCCCGGCCGGTGGACGTCAACCGGCTGCTGCGCTCGGAGGGGTTCCTGCGGGTGCACACGCAGGCCGGTATGGAGTACCTCGACCCGTGGACCTCCCGGGCGTTCGCGGTCGCCGACCACCAGGTCGCCCACGTGTACGTCCGGAACCCGGCCGACGTGCCGGCGGTGGCGAAGCTGTGCGCCGGGCTGCCCGGGGTGGCCGAGGTGCTCGACGCGGACGGCAAGGCGGCGTACGGGCTGCACCACCCCCGCGCGGGTGAGCTGGTGCTGGTGGCCGAGCCGGATGCCTGGTTCACGTACTACTACTGGCTCGACGACGACCGCGCGCCGGACTTCGCCCGGCTGGTGGAGATCCACCGCAAGCCCGGGTACGATCCGGCGGAGCTGTTCTTCGATCCGGCCGCCCCCGGTGCCGCGAGACGGCGGGCCGCCGTGGCGCTGGCCCGGAAGAAGCTGGGAATGCGGTACCTGATGAGCGTGGTCGGGCTCGACGCCGGCGCCCGCGCGGTCCGGGGCTCGCACGGGCGGCTGCCCACCGACGCGGACGACGGGCCGGTGCTGCTCTGCTCCGACGCGTCGGCAGCGCGGGACCGGGTCGCCGCCACCGAGGTGAAGGGGCTGCTGCTGGAACTCGCCGGACTGGCCCCGCCGCGCTGGAGTCGTTCGACGCGTTCGCGTTGATCCACGACGACATACTGGACTGCACGGCGACGTCCTGCACGGACACCGCTGCACCGCGCCTGGCTCGCCGGCGGGCGGCCGTCCGCGGCGCGCGGGTCCCGGTGCAGGTCCGGGCGTACGTCTCTGGTGCGGCGGGCGGCCCGAGGTCTGGCGGTGGGTCGTTCCGGTACGCATTTTGGTGGTGACTGGGGGTTGCGATTCGCGCCTCGGGCCGACACTATGGAAACGGGAATCGTTTTCAGCACGTTCGATGGGTGCGGCTGCGTTCCCACCGGCCCTGGGTGGTTTCCCGGCGGCTTCAGTGGTGAAGGCGCCTGTACTGGGGGAAGTGTGGACACAGACCTGTTTCTGAAGCCGTCGCTGAGCGACTCGGTGCGCGGAATTCTCGACCAGCCGGACCTGTTGCCGGACATGGTCGAGGCGTTGGGCTCACCGTTGAACGTCGTGCTGCCGCACCAGATTACCGACAACGTCGAGCGGTACCGCGAGGTGCTGACCTCTCATCACCTGTGCGGCGAGGTCTTCTTCGCCCACAAGGCCAACCGGTCGAGCGCGCTGGTCCGCCAACTGGCCGCCGGAGACACCGGGGTCGATGTCGCGTCGCTCGGCGAACTGCGGCACGTGCTGGAGGCCGGATGCGCCGGCCGCCGGATCATGGCGACCGGTCCCAAGGACACCGACTTCCTGTGGCTGGCCGCTCGGGTCGGCGCTGTGGTCAACGCCGACTCCGTGCAGGAACTGGCCGAACTAGCCGCGCTGGTGGCCAGCCACCGCCTGCCGCGGGTGCGGGTCATGGCGCGACTGTCGGCGTTCGACTCCGCCGGCGTGCGGGTGCTGAGCCGACCCAGCCGGTTCGGGGTGCACGGTCGTGAGGTGGGCCTCGTGCTGGACCTGCTCGACAAGCATCGCGACGAGCTGGACCTGCTCGGATTCGCCTACCACCTGGACACGAACGCGTTGACCGAGAAGGCGTTGGCGCTTGAGGGCTGCCTGCTGGCCATGCGCGAGGCGTCGGCGCGCGGGTTCTCGCCGTCGGCGATCGACATCGGCGGCGGGTTCGGCGTCAACTACCTCGCCGACCGTGAGGAATGGGACCGCTACACGACCGAACTCGGCCGGGCCGTCCTGGGCGTGCGCCCGGCGATGACCTGGCAGAACCACGGGTACGGACTACGCGCCGAGGCCGGCACGCTGCGCGGCGCTCTGGGTGTCTACCCGGCGTACCGGCCGGTTGCCGGCCCGGCCTACCTCGACGCGTTGCTGACCCTCGACGCGCCGACGCTCGGCCGGTCGATGGCGACCCTGCTGTTGGAGAGCCTCTACGACCTGCATGTCGAACCGGGCCGGGCGATGCTCGACCAGTGCGGCCTCACCGCCGCCCGGGTGGTGGAGGTACGCACCACCCATGCCGGCGACGTGCTGGTCCGGCTCGCGGCCAACTCCCGCGACATCAGCACCGAGGACCACGCCGTGTTGATGGACCCGGTGCTGCTGCCGCCCGGCTCCGGCGAGGACGATCCGGTCGGCGTGTACCTGTCCGGCAACCTGTGCCTGGAGGACGATCTCATCACCCGCCGGAAGGTGACCCTGCCCCGCCTCCCCGCGCCAGGCGACCTGGTGGTGTTCGTCAACACCGCCGGCTACTTCATGGACTTCGCCGCCGATCACGCCCTGATGCAGCCCATCGCTGCCAAAGCCGCCGTCTACCGAGCCGGCGGGACGTGGAAGTGGTGTCTCGACGAGCAGTACTGGCCCGTGAAAGGTGACCGATGAGGTACGACAGCATCCTGGACACGATCGGTGACACGCCGCTGGTGCGGGTGGCACCGGAGGTGCACGGACTGCGCAACATCGACCTGTACGCGAAGTTGGAGATGCTGAACCCGTTCGGCTCCGTCAAGGACCGGCCGGCATGGAACATGGCCAAGGAGGGCCTCGCGGGGGCGATCGAGCGCGGAGACTCGATCGTGGAGCTGTCGAGCGGCAACACCGCCAAGGCACTCGCCGTCATCGCGGCGATGCACGGGCTGCCGTTCAAGAGCGTCACCAACCGGATGAAGGTCCCCGAGATCAAGGACCTGTTGCTGCTGCTCGGCGCGCAGATCGAGGAGTTGCCGGGCCAGACCGAGTGTCTCGACCCGACCGACACCGAGGATCCGCTGACCCGCATGTACCGGATGCTCTCCGAGGAGGGCAGCGGCTACCTGCACACCGACCAGTACTTCAACCCGCGCAACCTGGAGGCGCACCGGATCTCGACCGCGCAGGAGGTCATCAAGGATCTCGACGGGCGCGGGCCGGACATCTTCATCGCCTGTGTCGGCACCGCCGGTTCGTCGACCGGTGTCGCGACCGTGTTGCGTGAACACAACCCGCAGGTCGCCGTCGTCGGACTGGTGGCGCAGAAGTCGGACTTCATCCCCGGTATCCGCAACATCGACGAGGTGAACGAGGTCGGTCTCTTCGACCCGAGCAACTACGACACGATCGAGGCCGTCTCCGCGCAGGAGGCCATCGACGGGATGCTCACCCTGAACCGGCGCTGCGGCATGCTCGGCGGACCCACCGGCGGTGCGGCCTACTTCGGCGCGGTGCGTCATCTCAAGGCGATCGACGAAACCCTCACCGAGCGCCGCACGGCCGTGTTCATCGTGTGCGACCGGGTCGAGAGCTACATGAGCTACGTCCGTCAGCGCCGACCCGACCTGCTCAAGCAACCGCCGCGGCCGAACTCGGTCGGCACGCTCACCGACGCCGAGGTCGCCGCTGCCGCCTCCGTCGACGTGGCGCAGGCGCGGCAGTGGATCGCCGAGACGGCGCCGCTGGTGGTCGACCTGCGCGGCGCGTTCGCCTACGCCGCGCTGCACATCGAGAATTCGGTCAACATCGTCGACGAACTCTTCGACGAACTGCTGCACGGCGGCCTGCCGATCGGGGCGTCGCGACCGGTGCTGCTGGTGTGCCCGGTCGGCGAGAAGTCGGCCCGCTACGCCGCGCTGCTGACCCGGATGGGTCATCAGGATGCGCGCAGCCTGCGCGGCGGCGTGGTGGCCTGGCGCGACGCGGGTGCCCCGCTGGTGCGGGACTGAGCCGGCCGTGACGACGACGATCCACGGCGGGGTGCTCGACCGGCTCGCGTCATGGCAGGACGGTCTGCGCGCGGAGTTCCCCATCTTCGAACGCAGTCCGGGTCTGGCGTACCTGGACAGCGCGGCCACCACGCAGAAACCGGCCGCCGTTCTCGACGCCGTGCATGAGTTCCTGACGACCGGCAACGCCAACGTGGGGCGGGGATCCCACCCGTGGGCGACCCGCACCACCGCACGGATCGAGGCGTGCCGGGACCGGATCCGGCGTGCGCTCGGTGACACCGGCGACGGGTCCACTGTCGACTTCACAAGCGGCACGAGTGACGGCCTGCGGGCCGTCGCGGACGACTGGCTCGCCGGACAACTGACCGACGGCGACGAGATCATCGTCCCGTTCGGTGATCACCAGTCGAACCTGCGCCCGTGGCTGGACCTGCGTGACCGCCTCGCCCGCACCGGCGTCGGGGTGACCGTGCGCCCGATGCCGGTCGACCCGGCCTCGGGCGACTACGACCACCGGGCGCTGCCGTCGGTGGTCACCGGACGGACCCGGTTCGTCGCCACAACGCATGTACACCACGTCTTCGGCGCCGACATGAACGTACACCGCATCCGCGAGGTCGTCGGCCCGGACGTGCCGATCTGCCTGGACGCGGCGCAGAGCGTCGGCCACCGGCCGGTGTCGGTCGCCGACCTCGACGTGGACTTCGTGGTTTTCTCCGGCCACAAGATGCTCGCGCTGCCCGGAACGGGCGTGGTGTGGGCCCGCAACCGGCGCGGCCCGCGCTTCGCGCGCCGCGGCTGGGCCGGCACCCCGAACACGGCCGGGATCGTCAGCATGGCTGCCGCGTTCGACTGGCTCGACCGGGCCGGCCTCGCCGACATCCACGCCTGGACGACCGCGTTGTGCGTACGGCTCACCGACGGGCTGAGCCGGCTCCCCGGTGTGCGGGTGCTCGGCTGTCAGAACAGCCTCACCGCCGACTCGGACGTGCAGCGGCGGGACGGGATCGTGACGTTCCGGCACGCGGCGGTGCGCTCCGACGATCTCGGGTTCGTGCTCGCCGACGAGGGGCTGATGGTCCGGGCGGACAGCCACTGCCAGGCCGGTCGCGACACCGACGACCTGGCGGTGCGGGTGAGCGTGCACGTCTACAACACCCCGGACGAGATCGACCGGGTGCTCGCGGTGGTCGAGCGTTGCGAAAGGATGGGATCTTGAACAAGATCGTAGCGATGGTCGACGTGTACGCGCCCACCGTGCCGCTGGCGCAGGCGTTCCAGAGCGCCGGGGCGACCGTCGTGCGGGTGCAGAGCACCGTCCTGCCGCCGCCGGCGTACCGGCGGCATCCGGACCTGACGATGTTCTCCGCCAACATCGTGCACACCGGGGACTTCGCCGCGACCCGGGACGCGCTCGCCGCGCACCGCCCCGATCTGGTGATCACCGGCGGGGAGACCGGCGTCGAACTCGCCGATCAGCTCTCCGAGGCGCTGGGGCTGCCGACCAACGGCACCGCCCACAGCGCCGCGCGACGTGACAAGGCTGTCCAGAACGAGACCGTTCGCGCCGCGGGCCTGCGGGCCACCCGGCAACTCGTGGTCACCGACGAGGCGAAACTGCGTGCCTGGCACGCCGAAGTCGGCGGCCGAGTCGTGGTGAAGCCGGTCCGCAGCGCCGGCAACGACGGGGTCACCTTCTGCGACACCCCGGACGCGTCGTCGGCAGCCTTCCACGCGATCCTCGGCAGCACGAACGTCTTCGCCGAGTGCAACGAGACGGTCGTCGCCCAGGAGTACCTCGTCGGCACCGAGTACGCCGTCAACACCGTCAGCGCGAACGGCCTGCACCGGGTCACTGACATCTGGCAGTACGCCAAGATGACCGTCAACGGCGTCGTCGACCGGCACGCCGGGGTGTTCTCCACCCCCGTCGACGACGTGCCGGAGGTGGTGCGGTACGCGGGCGGCGTACTCGACGCACTCGGGGTGCGGCACGGACCCGCCCACCTGGAGATCATGGTCACCAGCGACGGACCGTGCCTGGTCGAGGCCGGCATCCGGCTCTGCGGCGGCGGCGCCGCCTACTACGCCACCCTTGCCGGTGGTGAGTCACAACTGGAGTGGACCGTGCAGGCGTACCTGGATCCGGTTCTGTTCGCGAACCGCCACCAAGAGCCGCACCGGGTCGAGCAGCACGTGGTGATGGCGTATCTGACCTCGCCGGTCGAGGGCATCCTGGAGGACTACCCGCTGCTGGACCAGGTGCGGGCGTTGCCCAGCTTCCACAGGGAGCACCTGGGGGTGCAGCCGGGCGAACATCTGCCGCGCACCGTCGACGACACGACCGAACCGCTGATGGTGGGCCTGGCGCATCCGGTCGCCCAGGTGGTCGCCGACGACTTCCGCGCCGTCAACTACCTCGACGGTGTCGGTTTCTACCGGCTCCGGGCATGACGCCCCCGCACGTCGTGGTCCTGCACCGGTGGCGGGCCGGGTACGCTGACTACGCCGCCTACCTGGATCACACCGCCCACGCGGTCACCTACGTCAGCACCGACGTCGGGGCCGACGCGGTGCCGGCGCACGCACGGGAGGTCGTCGTGGTGCCCGCCACCGACGACCTCTCCACGGTCTCCGGTGCGGTACGCGGACTCGCCGGTCGGCACGGCCCGCCGGTCGGCGTCGTCGCGCTGAAGGAGGACGACCTGCTCGTCGCCGCGCACCTGCGGACGGAGTGGGGCTGTCCGGGGCCGACGGTGGACGACACGCGCCGGTTCCGCGACAAGGTGGTGATGTGCCGGGCGGTCGCGGCGGCCGGGGTCGACGTTCCCGCGTTCGCGGCGGTCGACAGTGCGGGGGACGTGCACGACTTCGCCACGACGCACGGCTATCCGGTGGTGCTCAAGCCGCGCGACGGCAGTTCTGCCGCGGGGGTGCGGGTGCTGGACCGGCCCGCCGACGTGCCCCGGGAGGTGGCCGGGTCGATGGTCCAGGTGTTCAGTCCTGGTGTGCTGTACCACGTCGACGGGGTCTTCGACGGCGCCGCGGTCGCGGCGTGCACGGTGTCCCGCTATCTGCGCACCTGCCTGGAGTTCCGGTCGGGAATCGCGCTCGGCTCGGTGGAAGTCGATGACGCCGGCTTCCGGCGACGGGTGGAGGACTTCACCGGACGGGTGCTGCGGGCGCTCTCCACCGATCCGGTGGTGTTCCATCTGGAGCTGTTCGACGAGGGAGGCCGGCTGCGGTTCCTGGAGGTCGGTGCCCGGACCGGCGGCGCGGAAATCCCGTTCATGTGGCGGGAACTGCGCGGTTACGACCTGAACCACGCCGCCTTCGACCTCGCCCTGGGGCGTAGGCCGGACATGCCGGCCCCGACGGCGGACGGGCCGGTCGGCGGGTTTCTGCTCGTGCCCGCCCCGGCGCAGCGGCCGTGCCGGATCGAGGCGTCCACCCCGATGATGGGGTCGGTGCCCGAGCTGTACGCGGAGGTGGTGCTCGAGCCGGGCGTGGTCCTGCCGGACGCCGACGCTTACTTCGAGCACGTCGGGGGCCGGTTCCGGTTCCGGGGGGACAGTACGGCGGCGGTGTCGGCGGCGGTGTCGAAGGTTGCCGCCGACTACCGCATCACGGGATCGACAGTGACCGCGGCGATGTGATCCCCGCTCGGGATCTGTGACCGCCAGGGGGCGCTCCGTCGCCATGCCGGGAATCGCGACGGTGCCTCCTGTTGTGCCGGACCTACCGGGCGGGGTGACCCTCAACGGCCGGGTGCGTGCCGAGCCCGCCGAGCGCATGGTCCGTGTGATGGCACGCGACCTGACGGCGGTCGACCGGGGCGAGCAGCGGTACCTGTCCACACCTCGCCCGATCCGGCGCGGACAGCTCCCGGTGCAGCGGGCAGCGCCGCCGGAAGGCGCATCCATCGGTGCGGTCGAGCGGGTCGGGCGGCTCCCCGGCGGGGGCGGACCCGCGTCCGGCTCGTGCCGCCGCCACATCGGCGACCGGTGTGGCGGCGACGAGCGCCCGGGTGTACGGGTGCGCCGGGGCGTACAGCACGTCGGCGGCCGGGCCGGTCTCCACCACGCGACCGGCGTACATGACCGTCACCCGGTCGACTGTGCGCCGCAGCAGCGTCAGGTCGTGCGAGGTCATCAGGAATGCCAGTCCGAAACGTTCCCGCAGGTCGGCGAGCAGATCCATGATGCCGACCCGCAGTGACGTGTCCAGTGCCGACACCGGCTCGTCCAGCAGCACCAGGCGGGGGCCGGGGGCCAATGCGCGGGCGATGGCGACCCTTTGCCGTTGTCCGCCGGAGAGCTGCCCAGGGCGGCGTCCGGCGTGTTCGTCCGACAGTCCGACGAGGCCGAGCACCTCCCGGGCGCGGGAACGGCTGTCCGGCCGTGACCATCCGTGCACCCGCAGCGGTTCGGCGACAACGTCGGCGACGGACATCGTGGGGTTCAACGACGAGGCGGGGTCCTGCATCACCATCTGCACCTGTCCGCGCAGCGCGGTCCGGTCCCGTCGGCGCAGCCCGGAGACGTCGGCGCCGAACAGCGCGATGGTTCCTTCCTGGGGCCGGCGCAGGGCGATGATCTCACGCAGGACGGTGGTCTTCCCGCAGCCGGATTCGCCGATGAGGGCGACCGCCTCGCCGGTGTCCACCGTGAGGTCGACGCCGTCGACGGCACGGACGACGGCCCCGCGCCGGACGGGGAAGTGCCGGCGCAGTCCGGTGATCCGCAGCGCCGCCCCGGCACCGGGCTCGGCCTGCTCGACCTCGGACGCGGTCGGCCCGACGTCTGATGCGGTCGCCCGCACCGCGGCAGCGAGTGGCCCGGCGCCGGCGGCCGTCACCTGCGCGACGGCGGTGGGCGGCTCGGCGCCCGACGCCGTCAGCAGGTCGCGTAGGTGGGCGCTGGCCGGTCGGCGGAACCGCTTCGTGACCGGCCCCTGCTCGACCAGTTCCCCCCGGCGCAGCACAGCTATCCGGTCGCACGATCGGGCCACCACCCCGAGGTCGTGGGTGATCAGCAGCAGTGCGGCTCCGGTCCGTGCCCGCACGTCGTCGAGCAGGTCGAGGATCTGCGCCTGCACGGTCGTGTCCAGCGCGCTCGTCGGCTCGTCCGCGATGATCAGGTCGGGGTCGTTGGCGATGGCCATGGCGATGGCGACCCGCTGCCGCATCCCGCCGGAGAACTCGTGCGGCAGTGCCCCGGCCCGCCGCCGCGCCGCCGCGATGCCGACCCGGTCGAGCAGTTCCACGGCCCTTTCAGTGGCGTCCCGCCGGCGCAGGCCCGGTTGGTGGACGGCGATCGCCTCGGCGACCTGGCGGCCCACCGGGATCACCGGTGTCAGTGCGGCGAGCGGGTCCTGATGGACCATGGCGACCTGCCGGCCACGGACAGCGGACAGCTCACGGTCGGACAGGCCGAGCAGTTCGCGGTCGGCGAGGCGCACCGATCCCTCCACTCGGGCGGTGTCGGGAAGCAGACCCATGACCGCGAACGCCGTCGCCGACTTCCCGGAGCCCGATTCGCCGACCAGGGCGACCGCCTCACCGGCGGCGACGGTCAAGGTCAGGTTCCGCACGGCCGGCACCGGCCCGGTGCGGGTGCGGTAGGAGACCGTGAGATCACGGATGTCGAGCATCATGCGTCGTCCCGCAGCCCTTCGCCGAGCATCGCCGCCGCGAGTACGGTGGCGGTGAGGAAGCCGACCGGAGCGAGAAAGACCCACGGAAACGTCAGCGCGGAGCCGGTGCCGGTCGCGACCAGGGTGCCGAGCGAAACGTCCGGCGGTTGCACCCCGAATCCGAAGTAGCTGAGTCCGGCCTCGGCGAGGACGGCGGAGGCGACGTTCAGGGTGCAGTCGATCGCCAGCAGCGGCACCATCTGTGGCAGCAGGTGCCGGGTGACGATCCGGGTGGTGGAGGCGCCGGTGTTCTCGGCGGCCACGACGTAGCCGGCGACCCGTAGGCTCCGGGCGCGGGCGCGGACCACCCGCGAGGTCACCATCCACTGGAACGTCGCGATCAGTAGCACCAGCACCAGCCACGAGGAACCGCGCAGGGCCGGTGAGAGCACCGCGACGGCGAGGATCGGCGGCAGCACCAGGAGCACGTCGACGACCATCATGAGGACGCGGTCGGCGACGCCGCCGAGGTAACCCGCGACCGTGCCGACCAGTGCCGAGAGGGCGGTGGTGAGTACCGCTGCCAGCAGCCCGATCACCAGGGACTTCTGGAGTCCGCGCAGGCACAGTGCGAGCATGTCCTCGCCGAGCCGGGCGGTGCCCAGTGGGTGTGCGCCCGACGGGGCGGCGAGCACGTTGCGCAGATCCTGGTCGGTGTGGGTGAAGGGCAGCAGCAGCGGGCCTACGGATGCCGCGAGCACCAGCAGCGCCAGCAGCCCGGCGCCGGTCAGCGCGATCGGGCGGTGAACGTTCACGTGCGGGTCCGTGGGTCGAGAAGTAGCAGCGCCAGGTCGGCCAGCCAGCCGACCATCACCACGAGGACGGCCATCAGCAGGGTGGCCGTGGCGACGACGTTCGCGTCCTGGCGTTCGATCGCTGTGACCAGCCAGTCGCCGAGGCCGTGCCAGCCGAAGATGCGTTCGGTGAACACGCCTCCGGCGAGGTGCAGGCCGAAACTGAACGCCACCAGCGGGGCCATCGGGATCAGCGCCATCCGCAGGCCGTGGCGGCGGACGGCGCGGCCCCGCCGCAGGCCCCGCCCCCGGGCCGCGCGCAGGAACTCGCTGTCGCGTACCTCCAGCATCGCGGCCCGCTGATAGCGGCTGTAGAACGCGATCTGCGGGAGGGCGATGGCGATCGTCGGCAGGACCAGGTGCCGCAGCCGGTCGCCGAGCGCGGCCCAGCCGGCGAGGTCGGAGCCGGGGGTCCGTTCACCGCTGAACGGCAGCAGGTCGGTGCCGGCGGCCTCGTTGACCGGCAGCCACAGGAGCTTCAGGACGGTGCCCAGCACGAATACCGGGATCGCCAGCAACAGCAGGGCGGTGGCCATCGACAGCTTGTCGGCGGCGCTGCCGGCGCGCAGCGCGCCCCAGATGCCGAACCCGCAGCCGAACAGCACCGCCAGCACGCCGCCGGGCAGGAACAGCCGGATGCTGGTGCCGGCGCGAGCGGACACCTCGCCGGCGATGTCGTGTCCGTCGGCGGTGGTGCCGAAGTCCCCGGTCACGGCGCCGGCCAGCCACTGCCCGAACCGGGGCAGCACCGGCAGGTCCAGGCCGAGGGCCGTGGCCCGTGCGTCGATGACGGACTGCGGCGTCGGCGGTTGGGTGGTGCGCAGTTCCGCGAGGGGGTCGAAGCTGAGCGCCGCGAGCGTGTAGGTGAGCAGCACTGCGGCCAGACAGACGCCGAGCCGGGCCGCCAGCCGGGCGAGGAGCCGGCCGACGGCGCGGACGGCGGAGGCCGACAACGCTGCGCCACGTCGTCGGCCCGCGCCGAGCGTTGTCACTTCATGAAGCCCGCGTTGGCGAAGCCGTAGCCGCCGAGGCCACGTGCGCCGTAGTTGGCGACGGTGCCGCGCACGGCGTAGGCGCCCGATTCCGGGTACAGCGGCAGGTGGTGTGCGTGCTTCCAGGCCAATTTGTCGATCTCGTCGATCAGGGCCGCACTCTTGGCCTGGTCGAACTCGGCGATGGCCTTGTCGTACAGCTCCTGAATACCGGGGATGACGACGCGACCGAAGTTGTTGCCCGCCTTGCCGTCGACCGGCACCTGGAACACGGGCCGGTCGTGCGAGATCGGGTACGGCGACTTCGTCCATTCGAACGCGATCAGGTCGAAGTTGCCCGGGAGCAGGTAGGCCTCCTGGAACCGTTCGGTCGGCACCGATTCGACCTCGACCTCGACTCCGACGGCGGCGAGCTGCTTGCCGATGACGCCGGAGACCGCCTTGCCGGTCGGGGTGGCCTGCACGACGAGGCGCAGGCTCAGCGGCTTGCCGTCCCTGGTGCGCACGGCCCCGTTGAGTTTCCAGCCCTGGGCGTCGAGCGCGGTGCGCGCGGCTTCGGGGTCGAACGGCAGTTCCTTCGAGTTGTCCCTGTAGGCGGCGTGACCCTGCGGGACGATGTGGTTGCCGACGGCCTTCGCTCCGGGCACGATCGGACCCACGACGATGTCGGTCACCTCCTGCGGGTTGACGGCCTGAGCGATGGCGACCCGCAGGGCGGTGTCCGACAGGAGTGCGCCGTCGGCGCCGTTGAAGGTGAGCTGACCCGCGCGCCGCTCGGACGCCTTCCTGATCTGCACGCCCGAGATGCCCTTGGCGCGGGTGAGCAGGTCGATGTCGCCGCCGATCGGGTACAGGTCGAGGCCGTTGTTTGCGAGTTCGTCGGCACGGGCGGCGGGGGCGAGTACCCGGAAGATCACCCGGTCGAGGGCGGGCCTGGTGCCCCAGAACTTCTCGTTGCGGCGCAGGGTGACAACCTTGCCGACGGTGTCGACGTCGGCGATCTCGAACGGGCCGGAGGTGACCTCCGGCCGGTTGAGCCACGCCTTGTTGAACGCCTCGGGGGTGGCGGTCACCTCGGTCGGGACCAGCGGCCGGAACAGGCCCTGCCAGTCGGCGAACGGCTTGGCGAAGGTGAGCACGGCCTCCCGGTCGGAGGCTCCGCGCTCCACGTTCGCCACGTCCTGGTAGCCGATGCTGTTGCTGATCTCGAAGCCCTTGTCGGCGCCGCGCAGCGCGTTCCAGTGGCCGCGAAGGTCCTCCCAGGACAACGGCCGGCCGTTGCTCCAGACCGCCTCCTCACGGATCTTGTAGCGGATCTTCTGAGGCTGGGTGGAGATCATCTCGATCGAGTCGAAGAAGGTCTTGTTCACCGCCGGGACGCCGTCGGCGGTGTCGAGGAACGCGCTGGGCAGGATCGCGTCAGCGAACTGGTAGGTCACAACGCGGGCGCCGTTTACCTGCTTGGGGTTGTAGTTGGTCGGCAGCGAGTCGATCGGCAACCGCAGGTCGCCTCCGTCGCGTAGGTTCGCGCGGTCCTGACGGTTGATGTCCTGGCCGGACGCCGGGGTGCCCGGCGACGCCTGCTGCGCCTTGTGGTCGGTGGAGCAGGCGGACGTGCCGAGGGCGACGGTGAGCAGCAGCGCCGCCGCCGTCTTGCGTGATAACCGCATGGCCGGAGCGATCCCCTTCATGGGTGCAGAAAGTTCAGTCGCCGTGACGGTACTGCAAATCACAACCATGTTCAATAATAGTGGCGACGCCCCGGGCTTCGACGATCGTGATACTACGGCGAGACCAGAAAACGAGAGGTGACGATGACCGACATCGACGAGGCGGCCGACGTCAGTGCGAAGCCGTTGCGACACAACCGGGACTTCTCCCGGTTCTGGTTCGGAGAGACGGTCTCCCTGTTCGGGGTCCAGGTCACCAACCTCGCGCTTCCGCTGACCGCCGTGATCGTGTTGAATGTCCGTCCGGAGGAGTTGGGACTGCTCCGCTCGCTCGCATTCCTGCCATTCCTGTTCCTGGCGCTGCCGTTCGGCGTCCTCGTCGATCGCAACGCCAAGCGGCCCCTGATGATCCTGGCGAACCTGGCCCGCGCCGTCCTGGTCGGCCTCGTCCCGGTCCTGGCGTTCGCGGACGCGCTGAGCATGCCGATCCTGGCAGCGGTCGTGCTCGCGATCGGCGTGTGCACGGTGCTGTTCGAGGTCTGCTGGCTCTCCTACGTGCCGGTGCTCGTCGAGAAGGAGCATCTGGTAGCCGCGAACGGGCGGGTCAGCGCCAGCTCGTCGGCGGCCGAGTTCGCCGGTCCCGGACTCGGCGGCCTGCTGGTCCAGGTACTTACCGCTCCCTACGCGCTGGCGGTGAACGCCGGCTCGTACCTGGTGTCGGTGTTCTCCCTGCTGACCATCCGGACGCCCGAGGAGGTCACCCCGTCGGCGAAGCGGCACCTCGGTAGGGAGATCGCCGAGGGCATCGGCTTCATCGTGCGCCAGCCCTACCTGCGGGTACTGGCGGTCGCGGGCGCGGCATTCAACTTCTGCTACATGTTCGTGGAGGCGTTGTTCGTCATCTACGCCGTGCGTGACCTGAACATGGCCGCGGGCACCATCGGCGGGATCCTCGCGGTGAGCGCGATCGGCGGTGTGCTCGGCGCGGCCCTCGCGGCCCGCCTGGTCGGCCGGTACCGGTTCGGGCGCGTCTACGTGGCGGCGGTCGTGGTCGGCTACGGCGGCCCGCTGCTCATCCCGCTGGTCGCGGGGCCCCCGGTGCTGGCCGTGGTGGTCGTGACCGCCGGTTTCTTCCTGATGCGCGCGGGGCTGACGGTGGCCAACGTGGCTGGTTCGAGCCTGCGGCAGGCGGTCACCCCCCGGGAGCTGCTCGGTCGTATGACGGCCGGGATGCGCACACTCATGTGGGGCATCGGCACCACCGGAGCGCTCGTCGGTGGCTTCGTCGGCGGGTGGCTCGGGCTGCGCACGGGGCTGTGGGTGGCCGCGGTGGGTTTCCTGGTGGCCGCGTTGCCGATCCTGCTGTCCCGTATCCCGCAGCTACGTGAGATGCCTTCTGCCGCCACCCGGTAGTACATGCTTTCCTGAATACAGGAAGCCGTGTACTGTCGCCGCATGAAGACGTTGACCCACGGGCAGGTTCTCGCCCGGTTCGGCCATGCCCTGTCCGATCCGTTGCGTGCCCGGCTGCTGCTCGCCCTGCGTGACGGCCCCGGCTATCCGGCGGACCTGGCCGACCTTCTCGGCACCAGCCGGCAGAACCTGTCCAACCATCTGACGTGCCTGCGTGGCTGTGGCCTGGTGGTGGCGGTGCCGGAGGGCCGACGTACCCGCTACGAGCTGACCGACGGTCGACTCGCCCATGCCCTCGGTGATCTGCTCGGCCTGGTTCTCGCCGTGGATCCCGCCGCGTGCGCCGCCCCGGTCGCGGACGGCTGCTGCTGATGGGCCTGCCGTTGAGCCGGCCCCGGCCTCGGCCCGCCGTGCCGTCGGCCGGGCGGCGCGCGGTTCTCACCCGCCGGGTGCGGCTGCTGGTCGCCGCGACCATCATCTACAACGTCATCGAGGGGATCGTGGCGATCGCCGCCGGCACGGTCGCATCGTCGACCGCGCTGATCGGATTCGGCCTGGACTCCTTCATCGAGGTGGCGTCGGCGGCCGCGGTGGCCTGGCAGTTCGCCGGCCCTGACCCGCAGTCCCGGGAGAGGGTGGCGCTGCGCGTGATTGCGATCTCCTTCTTCGCCCTCGCCGGCTACGTCACCGTCGAGGCGGTCCGGTCGCTGTTCGGCGGCGCCGACGCCGAGCATTCCGCCGTCGGCCTGGTGCTGGCCGGGCTGTCGGTGCTGGTCATGCCGGTGCTGTCCACGGCACAACGCCGTGCCGGCCGGGAACTCGGCTCCCGGTCCGCGGTGGCCGACTCCCGGCAGACCCTGCTCTGCACCTATCTGTCTGCCGTCCTGCTCGTCGGTCTGGCGCTGAACAGCCTGTTCGGCTGGTCCTGGGCCGACCCGGTCGTCGCGCTGGTCATCGCCGGTGTCGCTGTCAAGGAGGGCCGGGACGCCTGGCGGGGCGACACTTGCTGCCAGGTCGTAGACACGGTGGCCGACCCTGCCGGCACGGCGGACGGCTGCGGCTGCCATCCGGGCAGTTCCTGCTGCGTCGGCGGAGTCGACATGACCTTCCGGCGGACGATCGGGTCGGGTGCCGACGAGAACTGCCTCGGGTCCTCACCGGGGGAGCCGCACTCCCGCGCGCATCGCCACTGATCGGGAGACCGGGACGTGTCGATCCGGGCTCACCGGACCTCCGCCCGCACGATGTCCATCGGGCCGGGGGTCGCGTCGAACCCGGCGGCCGTGAGTTCGGCGACGATCGCCTCCGGCGACACGAGGAACCACCGGTACGCGGCCGTGACCTCACGTACCAGCCGATCGGAGTCGTCGAGCACCCGGTAGCGCATCTGCCACCGGAGGGCGCCCGGGCCGTCCGGCTGGGCCGCGCCGCGTTGACCGGACCGGACCGCGGCCCGGCCGGGGGTCGTGCGGCTGGGTAACAATCATCTCCGGCAGCAGCGGAAGGTTATCGCCGTCGGCAGGAAGACAAACGCCACCGGCGGTGAAGACGAGGTTCGCCTTCACCGCCGGTGACCGGGATGTCAGTGCTCCGACATCGTGCCGCTGATCTCGTTGGGGACCGCGTCGAGGGTCACCGAACCGGCGACCTTGCCGGTGGTGAGGTCGAGCCGGTGCACCTTCTTGGTGGCGGGCTCGGTGACGTAGGCGTCGTCACCGCGGACGAAGAGGGCCGGGCGTGGCTCCTGCCAGTCCATCGGCTCCTTCCAGGCGCCGACGACCGGCCACGAGGCGGTCAGCTTGCCAGTGGCGGGGTCGACCACGTGCAGCTTGCCGTCGGTGCCGAGGATCAGGCCCTCGCCCTGCGGGCCGCGGGCCATCGAGCGGAAGCTGTAGCTGACACCCTTGGGCATCGGCACGACCTGGAGCTTCTGGGCTGCCGTGTCGATGAGCGCGAACTGCTCGGGGAACTCACGCTCCGCGTCCGGGTCGACCTTGTAGTCGCCGAGCAGCACCGGAGACTGCTCGGTGCCGACCTGGGTGGCGACGGCGCCGTACGCACCAGCGCTCTTGACCTTCACGAAGGCGCCGTTCTTGAACAGCAGCACGCCGTCCTTGCAGCCGAGCCCCACGACCTCGCCCTGGGCGACCGCCTCGCCGTGGACGCCGGGGCACTCCTCGCTGCGGGCGATCTCCTTGCCGTCCTTGTCCAGCGCGATCGCTCCCGGGCGGGACTCATCCGTGCCGAGGGTCACCACCATGGTGCCGTCGGCGAGTTCCACGGCTACGCCGTGGTGCGGCTGGGCGGTCTTGTAGGTGCGTCCCTCGGGCTTGCCGTCGGTGAGCTTCTTCGGGTCGAAGCTGTGCACCTCGCCGGTGCCGTCGGTGAACAGGACCGTGCGGTCGCCGTGCAGCACGACGTGGCCGGGCTTGGCGCCCGGGTAGCTGATGTCGGTCATCTTGCCGGCGGTCGCGTCGAGGACCTGGAACCCGGACTCGGTGGAGACGAACACACCCGTGTCGTTGCCGGCCGGGTTGATCCGGTTGAAGCCGGGCAGGGTGACGTCGTGCGCCACCTTCAGCGCTTCGCCGTCGAGCACGTAGATGCCGCCGTCGTAGGTGATCGCCACCGGCTCCTGCACCGCGGCCGCGGCGGATGTTTCGGCCGCCGGTGTGGTCGCCTCGTCCGAATCGGACGCGCACGCGGTGAGCGCCAGCGTGGCCGCCACCAGGGCGGCTGCGCTGCTGACTTTACGATGCCTCACGAACTGCTCCCTCAAACTGAAACTGACAATCATTTTCACTCACACTACAGGGGTGCCTCCCGGCCCGACGCCGGGGTGTCTCAACCTGACAGGCCGCCGATGATCGCCTCGGTGTTGAAGCGCATCATGCCCAGGTAGCTCGGGGCGCCGCCGTCGGCTTCACTGAGCGACTCCGAGTACAGGGCGATCACCTTGACACTGACGCCGGCTTCGGAGACGAGGACCTCGGCCAGCTTGGCCGGCTGTGAGGTGTCGACGAAGATCGCCGGCACCCGGTGGGTCCGGATGGCGGTGACCAGCGAGGCGAGATCCGACGCACTCGGCGACGCGAGCGTCGTGCCGCTCGGGATGATCGCGCCGATGACCCGGAAGTCGTAGCGGTCGGCGAGGTAGCCGAACACATGGTGGTTGGTGACCAGGACCCGGCGCTCGGACGGGATGGCGGCGAACCGCCGCGCGAGGTCCGCGTCCAGCTCGCCGACCTTTTTCGCGTACGCGTCCGCGCGCTCCCGCACCGCGCGGGCGTCCACCCCGTCGACGTGCTCGATGATCTCACCGGCGAGCAGCCGTACCACGGTGACCATTCGGGTCGGATCCGTCCAGAAGTGCGGATCCGGCAGACCGGCGGCGTCGCCGTCCCCGTACTCCATCGGGTCGATCCTGGTCCCCACCTCGACGGTCGGGACCTTCTCGGACTTCGCCGCCTCGACGTGGTGCAGGACGCCCTCTTCCAGCCCCAGCCCGTTGTAGACGACCAGGTCGGCCGTCTGCATGGTGTACGCCTCCCGGGCCGAGATGGCGAACGAGTGCGGGTCGGCGTTCGGCTTCATCAGCACGCTGACCTCGGCCTCGCCGCCGACGATCTCGGTGACGACGTCGCCGAGGATGTTCGTGGTGACCACGATGCGCGACTCGTCGGCCGAGGTGCAGGCCGCGCCGCCGGTCAGCAGGGCGCCGACGGCGAGCGTCGCGAAGAGCTTCCGTGCCCTCATCGGCCGACCTCCAGGACGAGATCCGGTCGCTCGGCGACCTTCAGCGTACGGGCGGTGCGCAGCCCGTCGCGGTAGTCGATCTCGTGGATGACCTGGCCCTCCGGATCGGCCAGGTAGGCGCGGTCGGCGTCCAGCGTCAGGCCGGTGGCACGCAGCGGCTTCTGGGCGAGGACCTTGCCGGTCCCGAGGTCGTAGCTGATCAGCGTGTCGGAGGCGTCGAGGGCGAGCACCGTGCTGCCGTCCGCCGGTGACGCGGCGGCCACCAGGTCGCGGCCGGTGGCCGGCACGTACCGCAGGGTGGCCTTGGCGGCGTTCACCGACCAGATGCCGGTGCGGTCCGCCACCGCGGCCTCGTTGCTGCGCGGCCGGTAGCCGAACCCGCCCGGCGGGACCGGTGTGCGCGGGGAGGCAAGCACCCTGGCGGTCAGCTTGTCGCCCTCCTGCTTGATCCGGACGATGCTGTCCTCACACGCGATCACCGCGCCGCCACGCAGGACGGCCCACCCGCGGGGCGCCGCGCAGGGCGCCTCGAAGGCGCCGGTCGGCTGGCCCTTCGCGTCCGTGGCGACGATCCGGTCGGCCGGTCGTTGCGGGTCGTCGCCCATGGCGACGAGGAGTTGCTCCGCGTACGGCACGGCCAGCGGCGTGGAGCTGTTCGAGTCGATCGAGGCCAGCTCGGCGACCCGGCCGGCCTCGAGTTCGCGTCGGTCGAGAACCGTCACCTTGCCGTCGGCGGTGCCGACCGTGGTGTGGGCCTCGAAGCCGGCGACCGTCCGGACCGGGGCGGCCAGCGACAGGGTTCCGACGGACCGGGACGGTGCCCGGTAGTAGTGGACATGGTCGGTGTGGTCGACGGTCCACACGCCGGCGTCGACGATCTCCAGAGCGCGGTCACCGTCGTCGACGTAGACGAAGCGCCCGTCCTCGGTGAGCCGCTCGGCGGCGACCGACAGGCCGACGTCCTTCTCCGATCCGGTGCTCAGGTCGTGCAGGCGCAAGTGCTGCGCGCCGCGGGTCGCGTACGCGATGGCCGACTGCGGCTCGGCCAGTTCCTCGGCGCCTTCCACGTAGCCGTGTGGCGTCTCCTCGACGTCTTGCGGTTGTTGTCTCGGCGAGCCGCACGCGGGGATCGCGAGCGCGAGGCCCAGGGCGGCCACGCCGAAGAACCGTCTGGTGGTGCCGATGATCACAAACTTCCTTCCGGTACCGGGTGGGGGGCGGGCGTGCGGGCCGGCGACCGACGGCGTCGCACCGCGGTCGTGACCCGGCGCACGCCGAGAATCACGAAGAACAGCAGGACCGCGACGGCCGCGATGGTGGCGCCGGCGGCGGTCGCCGCGTGCCACGAGAGCCACAGGCCGGCCACGGTCGCGGCCGAGCCGATGCCGAAGCTGGTGAGCATCACCGCCGGGAGCCGCCGCGCGACGAGCATCGCCGCCGCCGAGGGCGCGATCAGCATGCCGAAGGCGAGCAGGGTGCCGACGACGCTGAAGGCGACCGCCATCGTGATGGTGAGCAGGGCCAGCATCACGGCGTTGGCGATCTCGGGGCGCAGACCGAGGGTCCGGGCCTTGCGCGGGTCGAAGGTGAGTGCCAGGAACGGCCGGTAGCAGACGGCGGAGGTCACCGCGATCACGGCGACCGCGCCGGCGAGCAGCAGCAGGTCGGGCCACCGGATGGCCAGCACGTCGCCGAACAGGAACGCGGTCAGGTCGGTCGCGAAGGACCGCGAGTGCGAGACGACGATCACCCCGACCGAGAGCATCCCCACGAACAGCAGCCCGATGCTGGTGTCGCGCCCGAACTCGCGGCTGTGCCGCAGGGCGTTGACGCCGACCGCCATGGCGAACGCGCTCGCGGCGGCCCCGACGACGAGGTTGCCGCCGAAGATCGACGCGATGGCGACACCGGGCAGCATGCCGTGGCTCATCGCCTCGCCGAGGAAGGTCATGCCGCGGGCGATCACCCACACGCCGACCAGGGCGCACGCGGCGGCCAGCAGGACGCCACCGATGAGCGAGCGGACGACGAAGGACACGGTGAACGGTTCGAGCAGCGACGCCATCACCGGAGCGACTATAGTGCAACTGATAATCGATACCATTTAGGGGGAGTGGTGGGCACCGAGGTCCTGGCCGTCGAGAACGTGGCCTTCCGGTACGCCGGAGTTCCGGTCCTGCGGGACGTGAACCTGCGCGTGGAAGCGGCCTCCACGGTCGCCGTGACCGGCGCGAACGGCTCCGGCAAGAGCACGCTGCTGCACCTGCTGGCCGGTGTCGAGCAGCCGGCCGAGGGCAGCGTCCGGCGGCGGGCCGGCTGCCGGCTGGCCCTGCTCCCGCAGCGAACCGGCGACATCGACGCGCTCCCGCTGACCGTAGCCGAGTGCGTGCGGATCGGCCGGTTCCGGCCGCGCCGACGCCTGAACCGCGACGACCGCGCCGCCGTGACCGTGATCATGGAGCGACTCGACCTCGCCCACCTTGCCCGGCGGCGACTGCGGGAACTGTCCGGCGGGCAGCGTCAGCGCGCCCTCATCGCCCAGACCCTGGTCCAGGCCGCCGACGTCTACGTGCTGGACGAGCCCACTGTCGCTCTCGACGCGACGAGCCGGCGACACGTCCACGACCTGCTCGCCGAGCGGGTCCGTGCCGGCGCGGCGGTCGTCTTCGCCAGCCACGACGCCGCCGACGCCACCCTCGCCGACCGCACGGTGCGACTCACGGGTGCGCTGGGCCACTCCGTCGGCGACGCCGCGGTCCACCACGGACCGTGATCGTCGGAACCGCTTCGCGCCACACCCCACCGCGTGTCAGAAAACGAAAACCGGTACCGGTAGTGTCGAGTCTGACCGGTGGAAGAAGGAGATCTCATGGCCGTACCGAAGCGGAAGATGTCGCGGTCGAACACCCGGCACCGGCGCTCGCAGTGGAAGGCGAGCGTGCCGCAGTTGACTCCCTGCCCCTGTCCGCGCAGGGAGATGGTGGTGCCGCACCGGGCCTGTACGCACTGCGGCCTGTACAAGGGGCGTCAGGTGGTGGATCAGCCGTGACGGGCCGGTTGCCGGTGACCGTGCTGTCGGGGTTCCTCGGCGCGGGCAAGACGAGCCTGCTCAACCATGTGCTCGCCAATCGGGACGGGTTGCGGGTGGCGGTGATCGTCAACGACATGAGCGAGGTGAACATCGACGCCGCGCTGGTCCGCGACGGCGGGGCGTTGTCGCGTACGGAGGAGCGGCTGGTCGAGCTGACCAACGGGTGCATCTGCTGCACGCTGCGCGACGACCTGCTCGACGAGGTGGCCCGGCTGGCGCGGTTGGGCCGGTTCGACTATCTGCTGATCGAGTCCAGCGGGATCTCCGAGCCGATGCCGGTGGCCGCCACGTTCGCCTTCGGGGTGGAGGGCGGGCAGATCCTGGACGACCTCGCCCGACTGGACACCACTGTCACTGTGGTCGACGCGGCGGGCCTGCTGGCCCGGATCGAGGCGGGAGAGACGCTGGAGGCGCGCGGCCTGGCCGCGTACGAGGGGGACGATCGCAGCGTCGCCGACCTGCTGGTCGACCAGATCGAGTTCGCCGACGTGCTGGTGGTGAACAAGATCGATCTGGTGTCCCCGGAAAACCTGACGGTGGTGGAGGCGCTGTTGACCCGGCTCAACCCGGCCGCCCGGCAGGTCCGTGCCGTGCGCGGTCGGGTGTCACCGGCGGCGATCATGAATACCGGCCGGTTCGACCTGGATCGGGCGGAGACCGCGCCCGGCTGGGTGGCCGAGCTCAACGGTGAGCACGTGCCGGAGACCGAGGAGTACGGCATCTCCAGCATCGTGTTCCGCGACCACCGGCCGTTTCACCCTCAGCGCCTGTGGGAGCTGCTTGCCAGCGGCCTGGATGCCTTCGGTGTGGTGCGGTCGAAGGGGTTCCTGTGGCTGGCCAGCCGCCCGGACGTGGTGGCGCTCTGGTCCCAGGCCGGGCCGTCCGGTCGGTGCGATCCGGCCGGGGTGCCCGTGGCGGTGTCGGGGGAGTGGCCGGAGGATCCCGTCGAGCGGGCGGAGCTGGAGTCCCGCTGGCATCCGGTGTTCGGTGATCGCCAGCAGGAACTGGCCCTCATCGGCGTCGGCCTCGACGGCGACGGACTCCGGGCGGCACTGACCGCCTGTCTGCTCACCGACGCGGAGGTCGCCGCCGGGGAGCTCGGATGGCGGTCCCTTCCCGACCCGTTCCCCGAGTGGGACCTGGGCGACCTGGACCACCACGACCACGTCGAGCCGGTCCGGGTCTGATCATGTCGATGATGCTTGCTCCCGCTCCCGCTGCCGTGGCCCGGTGGCGGCGGGACTGGGAAACGGTGATGCGGTTCTACCAACCGGGCCGGGACGAGTTCCTCTCCGCCGGCCTCGCTGCGGTGGAACAGACGCTCGGCCGCTCACCGGAGCGGGTGCTCGATGTCGGTGGTGGGCCCGGTACCACCGCCGAGGCGATGCTGCGGCGGTGGCCCGGCGCCCACGTCACCGTGCTCGACGTCGACCCGGCCCTGCTGGCGTTGACCGGCACCGCGATGCCGCACGTGTCGACCGTGCGGGCCGACATCGCCACCGAGCAGTGGCTGGCGTCCGCCGGTGGCCCGTACGACGTCGTGCTGGCGCTGATGACCGTGCACTACCTGACCGCAGACCGGGTGCGCGACTGGTACGCCGAGGCCCGGCAACTGCTGCGACCGGGCGGGCTACTTCTCGTCGGTGACGCGATGCGGGACGCTGCGTCCGTGGTACCGGCCCCGCCGGCAGGCGGAGGCGCCGACCCCTGGGCGGCGTGGTGGTCCATGCTCGGCGGCGAACCGGCGATGGCGCCGCTGCTTCGCCAGCGGGCAGCCGTCCTGACCGGCCTCGCCTGCGCCGAGTTCATCGCGCCGGTCCACTGGCACCGGGATGCCGCCCGTCGAGCCGGCTTCGCCGACGCGACGGTGCTCCACCAGCGAGCTGATCATGTCCTGGTCTCCTTCCGCCGTTCCGGGGACATCCGATGAGTACCAGCGCGGTCACCGGCGTCTACGGCGACGGTCATCGCCGCCGTGCGCTTCGCCAGCGGGGGAGACAGGGCGTTCCGGAGGACCCGGCGAAAGACGTCGGTGCCCTTCGCGAAGCGGTGCGGGCCAGCCGGTACGCGGTCCTGATCCGGGCGGGCTGCCTCGGTGCCTGCCATCGGGCACCCGCGCTGCTCCTGCTCACCGCCCCGGCGGCAGGCGGGCGACCGGCGCTTATCGGGCCGGTCGGGACAACGCGGCACCGTCGAGCTGTCGGTCGGCATCACCGTCGCGGTGCTCCGAGTGCCGGCCCCGGACGGAGCAGAAAAAGGTGACAGTCGATGACAACGAATCCGATCCCCGGTGCCGTCCGCAACACCCGACAGCGGGCGAAGGTGGTCGAGCTGCTCAGCCGCTCGGACGAGTTCCGCAGCGCACAACGACTGCACGCGGAACTCCGTGAAGGGGGAGCGGTGGTGGGCCTCACCACCGTCTACCGCACGTTGCAGGCACTTGCCGACGCGGGTGAGGTGGACATCCTGCGCCTGCCCACCGGAGAGCAACTGTTCCGGCGGTGCAGCCGTACCCACCACCACCACCTGGTGTGCCGGCACTGCGGTCGCACCGTCGAGATCACCGGACCGGCTGTCGAGGCGTGGGCCCGCCGCACCGCCAGCCAGCACGGGTTCACCGACGTCAACCACACCCTGGAGATCATGGGCACCTGCGCCGAGTGCGCCACCCGGTGACTGCCGGCTCGTTGAAGCCGGTGCCAGGATCAGGTTGCCGGGGTCGTGGTGCAGGTGGCGCAGTGCCCGTGCAGGTCGATCCGGTCGGCGTGCGGGGTGAAGCCGGTGGCCGCCCGTAGCTCGCGGAGCCACGTCTCCACCAGATGCGGCGGGCACTCGGTGACCAGGCCGCAGTCGTCGCAGAGCAGGTGTTGGTGCGGGGTGTCCGGGCAGCGACGATAGGCGCGTTCCCCACCTACGTCGAAGGTGTGCAGCAACCCGACCTCGGCGAGCCGGTGCAGTGCGCGGTACACGGTGCTGAGGCCGATCCGGTGACCGGCCCCGGTCAACGCCGAGTGCACGGCCTGCGCGGTCATCGGATGGGTCCGGCCGGTCAGCGCGGCGAGGATGGCCTGCCGTTGCCAGGTGGTGCGTACGCCGCTTGCCCGCAGCGGCGTGTCGGCGGCAGGTGTGGTCTCGCTCATGGCCGGTCACCTACGCCGGCCGACGTGGACGCCTCGCGCCTCGACGACCCGGCCACACGTCACGTGCCTGCCAGGGCGCGGATCATGCCGGCGCCGCCACGGCCGCCGGCGACCGCGAGCCGGTCGCCGGCGGCGACCAGCTCGCGGGGTACCAGGGCCGGTCGGCCGTGGCGGCGTCGACGGGCGGGCCGTACGCGCCGTCCAGCCGGCGCGCGCGGTCATCGGGGTTGTTGCGGTCCGCGACGGGCGTACTTGGCGCGGAACTTCTCGACCCGGCCCTCGGTGTCGAGCAGGCGCTGTTTGCCGGTCCAGAAGGGATGGCTGGCCGACGAGATCTGGACGTCGATGACGGGGTAGGTGTTCCCGTCGGTCCATTCGATCGTCTGGTCGCCGGTGGCGGTGGAGCGGGTGAGGAAAGCGAAGTCGGCGCCCTTGTCTCGGAAGACGACCGGGCGGTACTCGGGGTGGATGCCGGGCTTCATGCGGGGTTCTCTCCTTGGGTGTCGGTGTCGGTGTCGGTGTCGGTGTCGGCCGGCTCCTCCGTCCCGAGGGGGAAGCAGCCGGCGAACGGGTCGGGGTAGGTGCGCCAGATCTCCTCACCGTCGGCGAGTTCGGCGTCGGTGAGCAGGCACCCGGCGAGGGTGCGGTGCAGGTCGACGGGGTCGGTGTCGAGGCCGATGAAGACCAGGTGCTGGTGCCGGTCGCCGTAGTAGGGATCCCAGTCGAGGGCGGCGGCGAGGCGACGCTGGTCCTCGACGTGCTCCCAGTGCTGCTCCGGCAGGCTCACCAGCCAGTATCCGAGGGAACCCATGGCCAGGCCGCCACCGGCGAACTCCCAGGCGACCACGGTGTCGGGCTGGCTGGCCAGCCAGAGGTACCCGCGCGAGCGGACCATCTCGGCGTTGACCTCTTCGAGGACGTCGTGCAGGCGCTGCGGGTGGAACGGCCGGCGGGCACGGAAGACGGCGGAGACGACTCCGCAGTCGGACTCCGGCTCGTGCGCGCCGAGGGTGTAGCCCTGCAGGCCGCGGTTCAGGATGCCCGGGGTCTCCGGCCGGTGCCGGTGGGTGTGGCGAAGGTGCCGGGTCAGCGTGGCGGCATCGACGAGGTCACCGTCGACGCGGACCTGCGCCGCCCACGGTGCCATGCGTTGCAGCAGCACCGACAGACGACTGGTGTCGTAGGCGCCCTCGCGGGACTCGCCCCACAGGACGAGCGTGTCGGCGAACTCGATCTGCCGGACCACGACGTCGGCCAGCGCCCGGTTGTCGTTGTCGGCGGCCGCGATGCCGAGGGCGGTCAGGTCGTCCGTGCTGGCCAGGCCGTCGAGTAGGTGCTCGGCGTCGACCACTGTGACGTAGGAGTCGACCCGGATCAGGTCGGTGATCGGGGCGCCGTCGACGAGGCAGTGCGCGCAGACGGCGGCGACCGCCTCCGGTTCGACCACCTCGGGCAGCATCAGCAGCAGGTCGCGGTGCGGCTGGGCGCGGGCCAGCCGGGCGAGGGTGGGCAGCACGTCCTCCCGCAGCGTGCAGGAGACACATCCGTGCGCCAGGGTGATCCGCTCGTCCTCGAGCACGCCGGCAGCGTCGCGCACGATGCGGTGCACGGTGCCGGCGGCCAGGTCGGCGAGATCGTGGCGCACCAGCACCAGCGCCGGGTCCGCTGCCAGCAGCGTGCGGGCGACCGCGTACGTCGCGGATGGCCAGAAGCCGCTGAGCACCGTCAACGACGGGCGGGTGTCGGCCGTCGTAGCGCCGGGCTCGGCGGGTGCGAGCGGTGACGTCGACATCACAATCCTCTCGACACAAACTGAAAACGGTTGTCATTATAGGCACATGATGGCCGACCAGCGGGTGGGGGTTTCGATGGAGGACGACGGTGCCGTGGTGGTCACCATCCGGCTGGGGGGCTCGACGGGGCCTCCTGACACCGACGCGACCCGCCTGCTCCGGCTGGTGCGTCGCATCGCCGCCCGCCAGGTCGGGAGCGGGGTGGAGCCTTCTGCCGAGCGGGACAGGCACCTGCTGCGGGTCGTCCCGCACGCGCGGACGGTCTACTGCGACGGCCGCGAGATCCCGCTCACCCGGCGCGAGTTCGATCTGATCCGGCACCTCGCCGACCATCCCCGCCGGGTGTTCACCCGGGACCAGTTGCTCGATCGCGTGTGGGGACACCCCTTCACCGGCAATCGGAGCGTCGACGTCCACGTGCGGCGCCTGCGGGTCAAGCTCGGCGCCGACCTGCCGGTGATCGCCACCGTCCGCGGCGTCGGCTACCGGCTCGGATCCGCCATGTCGGTCGAGGTGGTGGACGACCCCGGCTGAACGGTGTCCGATCGGCTGATGTAGAAACGAAAACCGTTGTCGTTACCGTTCGTTTGAACCAAGAGGAGTTGAGTCGTGTCCCGACGCTGTGACGTCACCGGGGCGGAGCCGAGCTTCGGCAACGCCGTTTCCCATTCGCACCGGCGCACCCGTCGCCGGTGGAACCCGAACCTGCAGAGCCACCGTTACTGGCTGCCGTCGGAACGACGGTGGGTCAGCCTCACCCTGACGGCGAAGGCGCTGAAGACGGTTGACCGTAAGGGCATCGAGAAGGTCGTTGCCGAGATGCGCGCCCGGGGAGTGAAGCTCTGATGGCCAAGCAGACCGACGTCCGTCCGATCGTGCGGCTGCGCAGCACCGCCGGTACCGGCTACACGTACGTCACCCGCAAGAACCGCCGCAACGACCCCGACCGCCTGGTGCTGCGCAAGTACGACCCGGTCGTGCGCCGGCACGTCGAGTTCCGTGAGGCCCGCTGATGGCGAAGAAGAGCCTGAGCAACCGTCAGGCCCGCCGGGAGGACCTGGTCGCCCGGCATGCCGACCGCCGGGCGGAGCTGAAGCGGCTGATCGCCCACCCGGACACCGACCCGGCCGTACGCGCTGACGCGGTCCGCTCGCTCGGCCGGCTCCCGCGCGACTCCAGCCCGGTCCGGCTGCGCTCCCGGGACCAGATCGACGGCCGTCCGCGAGGCGTGTTGACCCGCTTCGGGTTGTCCCGGGTCCGGTTCCGGGAGTTGGCCCTGCGCGGCGAGCTGCCAGGGGTCCGCAAGGCGTCCTGGTGACGGTCGCCGTCACCGGTCGGGTGCGGGCCACCGCCCCGCGCCGGCTGCCGCCCGCACCGGGCGACATGTACCACCGCGCGCGGACGCGCGCGGCGTGGAAAGGGGAGGTATGAATGCGACATTGAGGGCTCGCGGTTTCGCGGCCCTGATCGTCGGGGCCGTGGTGGTCACCGGCGCGGCACCGTCGCCCACCGCCGCCACCGGAAGCACCATCACTTCGGGCCCGAAGACCTTCACGTTCGAGGTGCTGCCCTGACCCGCCTGAGGTCCGTCACCGGTTCGACCCTTCCCTGAGGTAGGGGCGCCACCGAACGGTGATCGCGGCCGGCGCGGAGCCTGCCCACCCGGCTCCGCGCCGGCCGCCGACGGGACTCGGCGCACCGGCGCCCGGCGGGTGCGGCCTCCTCAGCGCCGTCAGGGGCAGAACCTGAGGATCTCCAGTACGACAGTGACGGCCGGCATGCCGGTGAGGGCGTAGTACATGCGGCCGCCGCCGCGGTAACGGCGCACGAGGTGGGCGTTGCGGAGCAGCCGCAACTGATGGGACACGTAGGGCATGGGAACGTCCAGCATGGCGCTCAGCTCCGTGACGCAGGCATCGCCGTCCCTGAGGCACTGCAGGATGCGAAGCCGGGTCGGATGGGCGATCGTGCGCAGGAGGTCGCTGATCTCCTCGACGGTGCCGGTGCCGGTGCCGGGGCCGTGGCCGGGGGTCACGACACCGCCGGAACGGAATGGCGCGGAACTCTGCGCATGCTCGACCGCTCCTTGCGCTCCTGGAAGTGAACGCAACGGTAGTCATGTGCAATAGCGTCGTCTAGCTGTCACATGTTGATATCTGCACTCGTGCAATCTCCCCGGCTACTCGTACGGATCGGCGGGTGCGGGGATCTTTTCCCAGGTCTCCACGTGGAAGTAGGGGAGGTCGGCATCGTTGATGGGATCCTTGGCGGTGTGCGGGATCCACCGCCCGGTGGTGCGTACCCAGGTGTTGGCAGGCCCTTCGGGCATGTCGCCGCGCAGGCCGACCTTGACGGGAATGCCGTCGGCGGCGCAGCAGGACAGCATGATGCGGGCGAGCATCGGCTCATCGTCCGGGCCGGGCGCGAGGAAGCCGGTCAACTGGACGCGGCGGCCCTGCAGCGTACGGCCGTGGTCGTAGACGGCCCGGTAGCCGTACTCGAGAAGGGACAACTCGGCCGGGTCGCCGGGCGGCAGGGGCGGGAAGGCGATGTCCCGGTCGTCGGTCAGGGCGGAACCGGCGCGGGTCACGGTGTCGGCGCCGAGCGCCGGCGGCACGACGAAGACCAGCGCGAGCGCCGGAAGCAGCAGCAGCCAACCGACGGCGGGACCGGAACGGCCGTGTCCGTGGCCGTCGTCGTCGTCCGGCTGACCCTCGGGCCGGTTCAGATGACGCACCTCCTGCACGAGCGCCACCAGCGCGGTGATGACCAGCAGCAGACCGGCGGCGATGAGGAACGGACGCAGTCCCTGCTTGACGTAGCGCAGGTAGAGGTCGGTGAGGCTGGCGCGCAGGATCGCGCCGCCGAGGAAGACCAGCACCACCGCCTGCGTTCCGCGACTCACCAGATCACCGTCCCGAGTCCGGCCGCGACGAGCACGGCGAGGACGAAGGTGGCCGGGGCGAACCGGACGGCGAACCGCCTACCGAAGACCCCGGCCTGCATGGATATCAGCTTGAGGTCGACCATCGGACCGACCACGAGGAAGGCCAGCCGGGCGGTCAGGGAGAACTGGGACAGCGAGGCGGCTACGAACGCGTCTGCCTCGGAGCAGATGGACAGCAACACCGCGAGGGCGGCGAGGGCGAGGACCGACAGCACCGGCCGGGCCGCGAGGTCGTGCAGGAACGGCTGCGGTACGACCACGTTGATCGTCGCCGCCGCCATGGCGCCGACGACCAGGAATCCGCCCGCGTGGACCACGTCGTGCCGGCAGGCCGTCCAGAACGCGGCCATCCGGGGTAGCCCGTCGAGGTGGGCGCGGTGCGGCAGGCGGATCAGGTCGGCGCGGCCCAGCCGCAGCCACAGCCAGCCCATCAGCAGGGCGACCAGGAGGCTGGCGCCGCCGCGGGCGGCGACCATCTCCGGGTTGCGGGGAAACGCGACGGCGGTGGCGGTGAGCACGATCGGGTTGATCGCCGGCGCGGCGAGCAGGAACGCCAGCGCGGCGGCGGGGGTGACACCACGACGGATCAGCGACCCCGCGATCGGCACCGACCCGCACTCGCAGCCGGGCAGCACCACTCCGGCCATGCCCGCCACCGGAACCGCGAGCGCGGGATGGCGGGGCAGGGCCCGCGCCCAGAACGAGCGGGGCACGAACACCGCGATGACGGCGGAGAGCGCCACGCCGAAGACGAGGAACGGCACCGCCTGCACCATCACCGACACGAAGACGGTCAGCCAGGTCTGCAGCCGCGGATCGGTGACCAGCGCCGCGATCTGCCGGTGCAGCACGCCGACGAGAATGAGCAGGAAGCACAGAACCTCGGTGGAGCCGACCCACCGCTCGCGGTCGGACGTCGGGGGTTCGGCGGCCGGCGCGGCGGGAGCCGGCGGTTCGGGCCGCACGGGCGCGGCAGGATCGGTGGTGCTCAGACGGATCACCTTCCAGCGTCAACGGCCGAATCTTACCGTGATCGGCTGATCGCATTGCGCCTAAGGTGCGGCGATGCCCGCCCCCGGCGGCGACGAGGGCGGGCATCGCACGTTCCGGTCAGTTCACGGTGCCGACGGACACCGCGCCGCGGCCGACGACCGCGCCTTCGTCGGTGACCAGGTTCAGCTCGCCGAACAACTGCCGACCCTCGGCCGGGGCCGCGTCGACGGTCACGGCGCCGGTGATGGTGGTGCTGGCGCCGTTGGGCAGGGACACCGTGGTGCCGGGTGCGGTGACCTGGCCCAGCGCGGGGGAGTAGAACACGTCCCGGTAGTCGAACTGCGTGGTGCCGGCCGGCACGGCGTACCCGTCGACCTGCACCGTGTACGTGCCGGGTTCGGGGTTCGGGACGGACACCGACTCCTCGGAGTCGCCGTCGGCGGACTGGCCGATCTCGACGCCGTCACGCAGGACGGTCAGGTCCAGGTCGGCGGCCAGGTCGCTGGTGTTGCCGATGGTGACGTCGAGCCGGGTGGCGCCCTCGGGCACCTCGACGGTGTAGGTCTTGCGCTCACCGTCGGCGATGCTGTCCCGGGAGGAGGCCGAGCTGCCCAACGGACCGCCCTGACCGGTGATCACCACCGGGCCGAACAGGTTGGTGACAGTCCAGGTGACCGGAGTGGACTCACCGGCGGTCACGCTGGGCAGCGTCACCAGGGCCGGCTCCACCTTGACGCCCTGCACCCGCGCGGTGAGCTGGAACGGATTGGTCAGCGACGGCGAGGTACGCCGTGCCTCCACCTCGATCTCCCAGATGCCGGGCATCGGGTTGGCGTAGTCCCGCTCCTGCGGCTTGCACACCGCGGCGTCGGAATAGTTGGTGTAGCAGGCGGTGCTGGCGGTGCTCTCCACCGGCACGCCCCAGGGGTTGACGGCGATGAACCGGGTCTGGGAGCCGGTTGCGATACCGGACAGGTTCACCTGCAGCGCGGCCGCACCCTCGGGGACCGAGACGAAGAAGCTGGTGGTCGAGTTGCGGTCCACACTGCCCGAACCGGAGAACGCGTACGCCGGCTTGGTGGGCCGCTCGGCGGCGACGACGGTGTTGAGCACCTCGAAGTCGACCACCCTGGTCTTCGGGTCGTCGATGCGCAGGATGGCGCCGTGGGCGCCGGCCGCCGGGGTCGCCGTCACCGGGATGGAGACGGCCCTGTTCAGCGGCAGGTCCACCGACTTCGGGGCGCGGAACGTCCCGTCGTTGCCCCGCCACTGCAGCTTGTGGCGGATCACGCCGGCCGGGCCGCTGGTGCGGGTGACCTTCACCTGGTAGGTGCGTGCCTGCCCGACCTTCTGTCCGCCCTGCCCGGGGGCGCAGCGGTTGTAGACGCCGGTGCCCCGGCCGGGGGTGGCGAGGAAGTCGGAGATCGGCGTGCACACCGGCGCGCTCGCGGTGTAGCCGCGCGGGGTGACGGGCTTGGCCAGCAGCTTCCAGGCACCCGGCACGTCGAGCAGGCCGTTGCCCTGCGCGTACGCCGGCTCGCCCTTGATCCACGAGGCCGAGCTGACCAGGGCCCGGCGCAACGCCGCCGGGGTGACCCCGACGTCGGTCGCCCTGGCCGCGGACAGCAGCAGCGCCGCACCGCCGGCGGCCTGCGGAGAGGCCATCGAGGTGCCGTTGAACATGGCGTAGCCCGGCGGCAGCGAGTAGCCGGCCTCGGGGGTCGGCGAGCCGGCCTGCCACAGCGGAATGGTGGAGATCGCCGAGCCGGGCGCGCTGATGGTCGGCTTGAAGCCGCCGTCCTCACGCGGCCCGCGCGAGGAGAACGGGTGCAGCTGGTACGGCCGGCGGGTGACCGAGCCGTAGTTCGCCAGCCACGTCTCCCGGCTGATGCTGGAGGCGACGCTGACGACGTCGTCGGCGACGGACGGGTCACCCACGGTGTTGACACCCGGGCCGGAGTTGCCGGCGGAGATGAACATCTGCACGCCGTAGTCGTTGATCAGCCGGTCGTACAGCTCGGCGCGGGCGTTGTTGGCGTCGTTGAGCGCCGGCAGGCCACCGATGGACATGTTCACCACATCCACCTTGCGGTTGACCACGAGGTCCACCATGCCGGTGGTCAGCGCCGCCGCGGTGCACCCCCCGCCCCAGGTGCAGGCCCGGGAGGAGACCAGCTTCGCGCCCGGTGCGGCGCCGTCGAAGCGGGTGTTGCCGAGCATGTCGTTGGCCGCGGTGATGCCCGCGACGTGCGAGCCGTGCGCGTCCTCGACGATGCCGATGTTGACGAAGTCCGCGGTCTGACCGGGCAGGCCCGCCGGTCCGAGGTCGACGTCCTCGCGGTACTCGACCACGAACGGCATCTGCTCCCGCACGGCGGTGGCGGGATCGTCGGTGCCGAAGTGCCCGACGTCGAAGCGTTCCCTGTAGGGGCGCATCACCGGGTTGTCGGTGAAGTCACCGTCCTGGTCGGAGTCCACCCGGACGTCGTGGCTGGCCGGATCGTAGAGGATCCCGAAGCTGTCGGAGGTGTCACCGTCGCGGTTGACGTCGCCACCCGGTTCGCTGCCCTCGGTGATCTTCTCGTTGAAGACGTTGAACAGCCAGGTGCCCGCCGGCGCGGTCCACTGGCGCCCGGCAGCGGTGAACGACGGGCCGGTGACCTGCGTGCGCATGGCCCGCCAGGTCAGGTCGCCCTCCAGCAGCGGGTCGGTGGCGGTGACCCAGTCGACGATCTTCCGCTCGCCCGTGGAGGTGGTCTGCAGAGCGGGATTGTCCAGGTCCACGCCGGAGTCCATGATGCCGATGGTGATACCGCGGCCGTCCCACGTCGGGTGGGCCTTCTTGAACGCCACCGCGCCGGTCTCCCCGGTCGGCATGTAGGGGTTGTCGGCCGGCGTCGACTCGCCCGGGCCACCGGGAGCGGCCTGCGCGGCCGCCCGCCGGCCGGGCAGGGACTCCGCGCGGGGGTCCGGCAGCGTGATCGACTCGTTCAGGTCCAGTGCCGCGACACCGGGTAGCCCGGCGGCCTTGACGACCTTGTCCGTCGGGATCTGCGCCAGCACGTAACCGACCTGGTCGACCCGGTGGGTGACCGTGCCGCCGAGCTTGCGGATCTCGGCGGTGACCTGGCCGGCCCTGCCCTTGTCGGTGGCGACGATGACGGTGACCGCCGGCTTGCGCTGTGCCCGGGCGTCGGCGAGCAGCCCGGCGTCGTGGCTGCCCAGGGCCTCGGCCGGTGCCTCCTTGGGTGCCTCCGGCGCGGGTGCTGCCGGCTCGGCCCCTGCCGGGTGCGCGCCGGTCAGCGCGACCGCGCTGGTGGCGACGGTGGAGGCGAGCAGGGCGGCGAAGCCCCGCCTCCCCCACGAGGATGGATGTCTCACGGGCGGATTCCTCCCAGAGCGAGCGCCCGGTGACGGGCGCGACTGAAGGGGATCTTCCGCTCATCGAAAGCCATTGTCACTAAGTGCGCGAGACGTTGTGATCAGGCCGTGACCAACCCGTACCTCGGCGTCACACCGGCGCTTGAGTCACGGCATGGCGGTGGGCGCGATGCCAGCCCAGGCCGCGTTTCGGGCTCGGCGAGCATCGGTGCAGCACCGAGACGGTCAGCGCGACCCTTGCATATATGCGTAATGCATAATGGGTGCGGATGTCGAAATGCCCGCAGCGAGGCGTGAGAGCGCGCCACCGACCAGCCGCAGCGGGCCGGCCATGGAGCGGAACGGAGACGGCACACGGTGAGCGAGGCGACGACCGGCATGACCCGCAACACCCGCCAACGCGCCGAGGTGCTGGCGCTGTTGCGCGAAGTCGACGGCTTCCACAGCGCGCAGCAGCTGCACCAGATGCTGCTGGATCGCCAGGCGCGGGTAGGCCTGACCACCGTCTACCGGACACTGCAGCTGCTGGTCGACACCGGTGAACTCGACTCCACCAAGTTGCCGGGCGGAGAGCAGCTGTACCGGCGGTGCAGCCAGAGCCGCCACCATCACCATCTGGTGTGCCGCGGGTGCGGCCGGACGGTCGAGGTCGCCGGGCCGGCCGTGGAGCGGTGGGCGGACCAGGTCGCCAGCCAGCACGGCTTCACCGACGTCGGCCACACCATGGAGATCTTCGGTACCTGCGGCACCTGCGCCGCCTGAACTCCGTCCCGCCGGGTGATCTGGCGGCGTATGCCGGACGCGGTGTCGCCGACGGTGACAGGTGATCGGACTCAGGTCACCGGGGCTGGGCGCAGGGGGCCGTGCCGCGGTCGTGCGGCCGATGACAATCGAAGCGGAACTCATTATCGTGACGGTGTCCGCGAGGTAGGGGGTACCTCAGGTGAGGCGGACCCGGCCGGCGCGGCGCCCCTCTGCGGAACGCACGTCGGCCGGCCCTTGCCGGGGCGACGAGGAATGAGGCGCCCCGGGGATCACTCACGCGATCCACAGTCACAAGCGTTGCCGCATGCCGTACCCCTGCCCCGGGCCAGCAGGAGATACCGCGGCCGGCGCGGAACGGGACGATCGGGCGAGCGAGGCGGCGAACTGTCACACCGGCGGGTGCAAATCGTCACGGTTCTGTCGTGTTCCCGGCCGAACCCTCGGGGTACGGCCTGAAGAACCCGACATCGATGTGTGAGGAGACCCGCCATGACCTACCCGTGGTTCTTTCCGGAAGGGATGCCGCCGCTGTTCCACGAGGGCCCGGCCACCAACGACACCCGGTTGGCGTGCCACGTCGTCGAGCAGATGAGTCGTGACCCGCTGCTGCGCCACCAGCACATCTGTGTCGAGGCGCAGAACCGGGTCGTGATCCTGGAGGGCCGGGTCGGCTCGGCCGAGGCGCTGGCCCGTGCGCGCGCACTCGCGTGGGCCGTGCCCGGGGTGCACGATGTCAACGTCAGGGTGTCTGTCGCGTGACGCCGGCAGGTGAGGACGACAGGAGAAGCAGGTCATGGCAGTCGATCCCATCGGTGCTGGCAGCGCTCTCGGCAGCGGCGCTGCTCGTCACCGGCTGCGCCAGTCAGCCGCGTGACCCCCAGCCGACCCCGGAGCCGACCCCCACGGTCCGGCTGGGCACTGTCGCCCGCGCCGAGGTGGGTGCGCGACTCACCGTGACCGCCACCGTCGACCGTGTCGTCACCGGCACCGCCTTCGTGGTGCGCGACGTCGACTTCACCGACGGGAAGCTGCTGGTGCTGTCCGCCGGCAAGGCCACCGCGGAACCCCCGCAGTTGGTGACAGTGGTCGGCACCGTCGTCGACTTCTCGTACCGCGACCTGTCCGGCCGCTACGAACTCGGGCCCCCGGATGCGTACCGCGACTTCGAGGGCGGCCGCGCGCTCGTCGCCGAGGACGTGACCGTGTGGAAGTGACGGGTCGCTAGTTGTCGAGTCGGTCGCGTAGGTCGTCGACCTGCTGCTGGAGCCGGTCCACGGCGCTGTCGTCGTTGAGGAACGTGGTGATGCCCGCGCCGAGCGCCAGTCCGAGCAGCAGGGCGAGCACGCTCAGGACGAGGCCGGCGACGGCCACGCCCCGGCCGGTCACTGCGGGTCGGGCGGCCATCTTGAGTCCGGCGATGCCCAGGATGATGCCGGCACTCCCTCCGGTACGCCGTGCGCCGCGGACTCGTAGCCGCCGCCTTCCCCGCTACCGGCGACTCATGCGTCCCGGTTCACGATCCTGCGGGCGATGTCGGGCAGATGCTCCGGCAACGCCACGGCACGCAGGTCGGCCAGCACGTCGTCCAGGAGGCGGGTGATCCGCGGCTGGTCGCGTCCCGCCCGCCGGACGTCGTCGACAGCGACCGCGAGGAAGCCGTCGAAGTCCTGCGTCCGTGCCCGTACGCGTGGAGTGCCGTCGGGATCGTCGACGAACATGCGGTGACCGGGCCGGCCGGCCAGGCGGCGCAGCAGGTCGTGCATCTCCTGGACGCTGCGGACCGCGGTGGTGGTGTCGTTGATTCCGGGTGACAGGGCCCGCTCGGCGATGTCGGTCAGCTGCCGGAACCCGAACCCGACGTCCTGGCCCAGGGTCCGTTCGACGTCGAGGCTCACCGCGACGCATGCCCGTACCTCCGGCACGGTCCCGGGGAAGGCATCACCGGGCAGCGGGTGGACCGCGATCAGCGGTTGCCCGGCCACCACGAAGTCGCCCGGCGCGGGCAGGACCGACAGGGCGCAGTCGTGCTCGCGGGCCAGCGCGGCGAGCCGGTCGAGGTCGACGTGCTCGACCATGCCGGGTTGGGCCGCGGCGATCACCTGCACCGGCGGTGGCAGCGGCGTGACGGGCGCGGCGGCCGGGCCGACCGGATACTGTTCCTCGATCACGCGGCGGGACTGGGCACCGACCGCAGCGATGATGTGCGAGACCCGCATGACAGTGGTGACGTGGTGCAGGTAGTAGACGAACAGCCCGCTGCTGGCGAGCACGAGCGTCATCGTCACGGCGAGGGACAGTTCGGGCAGCCGGGCATCGGCGTCGGCCGGCAGCGCCGCCAGCACCACCATGGCGAACAGCGCGGTCGCCAGGAAGGTACCCAGTGCGGCCTGCGTGATTCGGTCCTGCAGGAAGGTCCGCAGCACCCGGGGGGAGTACTGGCTGCTGGCCAGCTGCACAGCCACCATGGTGATGGAGAAGACGAGCGCGGTGAACGAGATCATCGCGGTGATGATCGACGACAGCAACGACCGGGCACCGGCCACACTGCTGGGCAGGAAACCGCCGGTCGGCAGGCCCAGTCGCAGCTCGGCCACCGACAGACCGAGGGCCAGCAACACGGCTCCCGCGGCGAACGCCGCCGGCACCAGCCAGAATCCCGACCACGCCGCCGCCAGCCGGGACCGGAGGGTACGCGGAGCGCTGCTCATGCCGCCGTAGTTCCCCGGCGCGTGCCTTTTGCATGCCTGCCGACGGGTCTGTTTACCCGAGGGGCGACCCCGACCGGACGCACGCGGGTCACGCTGCCGGCGATGGACTGGCTGTGGACGCAGGACGTGCTGCCGAGGACCCCGGTCTGGGTGTACTGAGCGCACTCCCCGGTGAACCGTCGCGAGGCGCCCCGATCCTGCGTATCGGCGGGCGGCGGGGGTATGCGCCAGCATCGGACGGGAGGTGGTGAGCCATGAGGCTTCCTGGCAGGATCGTCGACGACCTGCGGTCGGACGTGGTGGCGCCGCCACCGGTCGACGAGGTGGCGGCAGGGCGACTCCTCGTACGCGCGGCGGAGCATCAGGATCTCGCCGGCATGTCCAGGGCACACGTCGACCTCCTCCCGATCGGGCTCTTTCCGTCCCTCGGAGCCCGGTTCGTCCGGCGATGGCACCGTACCTACCTGAACTCGCGGCACGGTCTGGGCCTGGTCGCCGTCGACGCCGGATCGAACGGTGCGGTGGTCGGGTTCGTTCTGGGCACCAGCGACCAGGTGGCGTACGCGAGCGGGTTGGCCGCCGACCGGCGGGCGCTCTGCTCCCTGGCGCTCGCCGGCCTCATGGCGATGGCCGTCCGGCCGCGCGTGGCGGGCCGTCTGCTGCGGTCGCGGGTACGGCCGTGGACCCGCCGGTACCTGCGCCGGCGGGTGCCCGCGTCGGCGCCGGACGGGCCGGCTGCGGCCGGGCAGGTGGCCGTGTTGAGCGCGCTGGCCGTGCATCCGCAGTGGCGCCGCAGCGGGGTGGGCGTGGCGCTGGTGGCTCACTTCCTCACCTCGGCCCGCAGCGCGGGCGCGATCCGGGCCGAGGCGGAGACCTCGACCGGATCCCACGGCGCGACCAGCTTCTACGAGCGGTTGGGCTGGGCAGCCGGCACGGCGCGGTACGCGCCGGACGGCGACGTGGTGCGCACGTACCACCGTCGTCTCGCGGAGACGCGCGAGGGCTGACCGCATCATCACCGCTCTGCAGGCGCTTGCGTCGGCGGGTTCCCGGTCCGCTACCCGGCCGACGGCGGCGCTCACTCGTCCGGTTGGCGGCGCTCGTCCTCGGCGCGCTCCCGGCTGAGGAAGAACGCGCCGAGCGCGCCGGCCAGCGTGCCGAACACCGCTACCGAGTACGCGGCCAGCACCAGCTCCAGGATCTGCGCGAACGTGTCGTCCCCGGGCAGCGGTTCACCGGTGATGGTGGTGAAGGCCGCGTCGTGCAGGGCCCGGGGGAGGCTGCGGTAGGAGCCGGTGACGACGAGCAGCTGCCCGGCCGCGAGGATCACGGCGATGGTCACCACGGCGAGCCATGCCAGCCGGTCGGTGAGCAGCCGGCCGGCAGAGCGGGATCCGCGGATCGCGGCCGCGACGACGCCGCCGCCCCGGGCCGCCCGCAATGCGCTCGCGGCGCGCAGGAACCGCAGGAACGGCACCGCCAGGAAGATCAGTTGCCACCAGTTGTGTTTCCAGAACTCGCCGGCACGGTGACGGGCGAGCCAGGCGCGGAGCGTGAACTCGGCGACGAAGACCGCCCACAGGATCCAGCTCGTGACGGTGAGCACGGTGCTGAGCGGCTCGTCGTGGACGACCGCCTGGGCCAGGACGAGCAGCAGGAAGATCAGCCCCAGGACGCCCATCGGCTTGTCCAGCCGGCGGGCGAGGCCGTTGAGGCGGGCGTCCTCCTCGCGGTGTCGCCGGCCGGGATCGTCGCTCACCCTGCCGCAGCCTACCCGCGCGCCGGTCCGGGAACCTCCGGTCGCGGCGGGACCGCCTCGCAGATACTCCTTCCGCCACGCGCTGACGGCCTCCTCGGCGGCGCGGACCACGTTGCCGAGCGCGACGAAGCCGGTCCAGCACCACCACAGCAGCGTCACCACGACGACACCGGACACCACCTCCGCGACCGCCGGGTCGCGGGCCACGGGCCCGGTGACGTTGAGGAAGGCGAAGACGAAGATCAGGTCGTAGCACAGCTCCAGGCGGGTGGCCCGGCTGCCCGGAGCGACCGGCATCAGCCACCGGGACCGGCGCAGACGTGGCGGGCTGCACCCCCGGCGGGTCTCGGGCACCGGGCGGGGGCGGGTCCCTGCTTCGCCGTCGCGCCCGCCGAGCGGGATCCGCCTCCCCGGCTGCCGCGTGGTCACCCATCGGGCCGCGCCGTCGCGTCGGGCACGTCCGCGAGGCTGCTGCCGTCGCCCAGCCGGCCGCGGGTGATGACGCTGAGGCTTCCGTCGGTCTCCAGCACCACCGCCGCGAGGTCACCCAGATCGCCGGTGCCCTGGCTGCGTGCGGCCTGCCGGATCTCGCTCTCCGCCACCCGGACGCCGCGCATGGCCTCGTACCGGAGCCGCCCGTCGCGCAGCAGCAGGGTCGGGCGTGCCTTGAGCAGCAGCTGCGACCACGGCCAACGGACCGCGAGCAGCGCGGCTCCGTACTGCAGGCCGACCAGCAGAACCAGCGCGAGGATCCCCTCGACCAGGGAGACGTCCCGGGACAGCAGGATCGTCGCCAGGGTCGAACCCAGCGCCACGGTGACCACGAAGTCGAAAGCGTTGAGCTTGGACAGCGTCCGCTTCCCGGACACCCGCAGGATCACCACCAGGGCCGGATAGACGAGCAGTGCGACGACGAGCAGACGCAGCAGGTCCGCGGGGTTCTTCCACACCATTGCGTGGAGCTACCCAGGTGGTCCGGCCCTTATCCGCCACGAGCCGGACCACCTGGCGCGGACGCGGCACTCAGCCCGATGATCGCTGTCGCTTCGGTCTCCACCACGAACTCGGGCCTACAGAGAGCCTGCACGCCGATGATGTTGCGCAACGCGGCGTGGTCTCCCTCTCGGCACCAGCTTCGCCCAGCACGGTGACGGCCACGACGACGCCGTTGACGACAGTGGCCGTCACGGTGCGGGTCACTGCCTGCGCCGCAGCCTCGGCACCCCAGTCATCGCGTTCGAGTTCCCTCGCCCGCGTGATCACCGACGAGGTCCAGGGGATCTCGCGGTGGAACTGCGGGAGGGTTCCGCTCGCCGAGAGCAGGGGCGACGCACGAGCCGCTGACGCGGTACGTCGCACCAACAGGGCCGGGTCTTGGGCCTCGCCGGCCTCCCGGCCGCCGGGCCGGCGCCGCCGTGGTACGGGGGCCGCCCGGGGTGCCCGGCTCAGGCCGGCGAGTGGCTCGCCTCGAACCGCTCGCGGGTCAGGAACGCCAGCTGTGCCCGCTTGTCCGGCATGTCGATCTCGGACGCGAAGGTGAAGCCCTCGGTCCGCAGCCGTCGCAGCGCTGCCTCGTTGCGCACGTCCGGCTCGACCACGATGCGCCGTGCGGCGGGATCCCGCAGGAGGAACCGGGCCAGTGCCGGACCGATGGCGGTGGTGAGGCCGCGGGCGTAGCGCCGGGGCGGGTTGAGCAACAGGTGCATCCCGACGTCCCCGGGCTGGACCGGGTAGCGTTCGCCGACCGGGTCCGCCTTGGGGCGGTAGGTCTGGAACAGGCCGACCGGTTCACCGTCGAGCAGGACCAGGTACGCGTGATGGGTGTCCAGCCCGTCGAGGAAGGTGTAGATCTCGCGCACGTCGTCGAGGCTGTGTCCGCCCATTCCCCAGAACGCGTTGCGGGGCAGGGTGACCCAGCCGTGCAGCAGTTCGGCGTGCTGTTCGGGGCGCACCGGCACCAGCGCCAGGTCGCCGAGGCCGGGAATCTGTTCCTGGTAGGTCACGGTCTCCTCTTTCGGCGGTCGTATCGGCGAGGCTCACCCCGGGATGGCGGTTCCCCAAGCGGCAAACTTAGGCTAACCTAACCCGGCTGTGGCAGACCTTACCTGGAGGGGCTCGTGAAACGGAACTGGGAGGGCCTGGTGCTCAAGGCCATGGGGGGCCGGGACTTCCGGCTCACCGTGTTGGGCACCGAGTCGGTCGATGGGCACTACCAGCGCCTGCTCCTCGACGACGGCGGGCTGCTGGCGGCCTGCGGCACGCACCCGACGATGTGGATCCGGCTCTGGTTCGACAACGACGGACGGGCCCACCAGCGGGCCTACACACTCGTCGACCCGGATCCGGCCACCGGAAGGTTCACACTCGAGTTCGCCGTGCACGACGGCTGCGCCGCCCGCTGGGCGGTCGCCGCGCGGGTGGGCGACACCATCGACGCCACCGTACAGGGCAGCGCGTTCGCGCTGCCCGACCCGGCACCCGAGCACCTCTACCTGGTCGGCGACGCGGCCTCGCTGCCGGCGGTCAACAGCCTCCTCGACGCCGGCGCGGACATCCCCGCGACGGTCTGGCTGGAGTTCGCCCACGAGGGCGAGAAGGCGCTGAGCCTGCGCACCCGCGCCCACCACGACGTGACGTGGGTGCCCCGCCGCGACGACGGCCGGCACCTGGTCGACACCGTCTGCGCGGAGCTGCCCGGCGGCGCGGCCGCGCACTACTGGGTGGCCTGCGAGGCGGCCAGTACCCGCAGCATCACCCGGCACCTGCGACGCACGCTCGGCGTCGGCAAGCACCAGCTCACCGCGCTTGCGTACTGGCGGGCCACCTGATGGGCAGCCTCGGGATCCTCACCTCGCTCTACGTCACGCAGTATCTCGGCATCGGCTTCATCACGGTCGGGCTGACCGCGATCCTCCGCGACGGCGGCACCTCGCTGGACACGCTGGCGTTGCTCCAGGTGGTCGGCCTGATCTGGCCGATCAAGTTCCTCTGGGCGCCGCTGCTCGACCGCTACGGCTCCCGGCACCGTGGCCACTACCGCTCCTGGCTGCTGGTGCTCCAGGCCGCGCTGGTGCTGACCCTGCTGGCGCTGTTGCCCTTCTCCCGGCCGGCCGACCAACTCGGCCCGGTCATCGGCGTCTGCGCCGCGTTCGTGTTCTTCTCCGCCACCCAGGACATCGCCGCCGACGCCGTCGCGGTGCGCCTGCTGGCCGCGTCGGAGCGGGGCACCGGCAACGGCATCCAGGTGGCCGCCAGCTACCTGGGGAACCTGCTCGGGGGCGGCGCGTGCGTACTGGTGTACGACCGTTTCGGCTGGGCCGCGGCAATCGGCCTGCTGGCCGCGCTGACGGCCGTCGGGCTGCTGGTGGTCTGGCAGTTCCGGGAACCGGAGCGCATCGACCGGGTCGTGCGCATCGGCACGGCCTACCGGGCGCTGGTGTCGGTGTTCGGGCAGCCCGGCTGCCGGTGGTGGACCTTCGGCGTGGTGCCGCTGGTCTACGTGGGCGCCGGGATGGCGTACGCGCTGGTGACGCCCGCGCTGGTGGACGCCGGCTGGTCGCTGGGCCGGATCGGTGTGGTGACCGGCGTGGTGACCAGCGTGCCGGCGATCGCGGCCGGCCTGGTCGCCGGTCTCGGGGTGGGCCGCTTCGGCCGCGCCGGCGTCCTGGTGGCCGGCGGGGTCGCCCTCGCGCTGTCCACGGTGGCGCTGCTGCCGCTGATGAACGGCCGCGCGCCGCTCGCCGGCACGGTCGCCGCGCTCTGCTCCTTCCTGGCCGCGTACACGATCGCCAACGTGGTGCTCTACACGGTCAACATGGACTACTCCCGGCCGGGCAGCGGGGGCACCGACTTCACCGTGCTGTCGTCGTTCGGGCTGGTCTGCTCGTTCGTGGCCGCCTCGATCGGGCTCGCCGCCGCCGAGCGGTTCGGCTACCCGGCCGTCGCGCTGGCCTCGCTGGTGCTCGTCGCGGCCGGGGTGGCGGTCGGCGTGACGCACCAGCGCCGGTTCCCGCCGTCCGGGCCGGCGATCCGGGCCGCTCACCCGCGGGCGGACCTGCTCGCCGGGTAAGGCCGCCCGATCTGATCGCCGCGGCAGTCGCCGCGCGTCCCGTCCGCACTACCGCTGGGAAGTCGCATGAGTTCGATCGGGAGCCCGGCCGTCCGGCTCACCCGTCTCGTACCGGCGCCGGTGCCGGCAGCGTGACGCTCGACCCCACGGGCGTCGGTCCGGCGCCGGCCGCGAGCGCGGACCGGGCCGCCACGGAACCGGCCGCCGTACCGCACCGCTGGCTGATCCTGGCGGTGCTCTGCCTGGCCCAGCTCGTGGTGGTGCTGGACAACACGGTGCTGACAGTGGCCGTGCCGGTGCTGACCGTCGAACTGGACGCGGGAACGGCCGACGTCCAGTGGATGATCAACGCGTACGCGCTGATGCTGTCCGGGCTGCTGCTGACCGCCGGCAGCGCCGCCGACCGGTACGGGCGGCGGCGGATGCTGCTCGCCGGGCTGGTGCTGTTCGGTCTCGGCTCGGCGGCGGCCGGGCTGGCCCGCACAGCCGAGCAGCTGATCGCCGCCCGTGCCGGCATGGGTGTGGGCGGTGCGCTGCTCGCCACCGCCACCCTGGCCGTCGCCATGCAGGTCTTCGACGCGGCCGAGCGCTCCCGGGCGATCGGTATCTGGGCGGCGACCAGCGCGCTGGGCTTCGCCGCCGGACCGCCGGTCGGTGGGTTCGTCCTGGCCCACCTGCCCTGGGGTGCGATCTTCCTGCTGAACGTCCCGATCGTGCTGGTCTGCCTGCTCGCCGGCCGGATGCTGGTGCCGGAGTCGAGGGATCCGGCAGCGGGGCGCCTCGACCTGGGCGGGATGACGCTGTCCACCGCCGGCCTGACCGCGATCGTCTGGGCGATCATCTCCGGTCCCGAGCGCGGATGGACCTCGGCGCCGGTGCTCGGCGTGGGCACGGCAGGAGCGCTGCTGCTGGTGCTGTTCGTCGGCTGGGAGCGGCGGTGCGCCCACCCGATGCTGGACATGCACTTCTTCCGGGACCGCCGCTTCGTCGGCGCGGTCTGCGGCGTCGTGCTGATCACGTTCGGCGCCACCGGGGCGCTGTTCCTGCTCACCCAGCAGCTCCAGTTCGTCCGCGGCTACCCGGCCTGGGAGGCGGGGTTGCGGATGGTGCCGTTCGCGTTGTCCATCGTGGCGCTCAACGTCAGCGGCGTGGCCGCGCTGGTGATCCGTCGGCTCGGACTGCCGGCTGCCATCGCGGCCGGCATGACCCTGCTGGCCGGCGGCCTGGCGCTGGTCACGCACGTCCGGTCCGACGGCTACGGCGCGCTGCTGGCCGGGTTGCTGGTCATGGGTACGGGATGCGCGCTGGCGAACCCGGCCATCGTGGAGGCGGTGATGAGTGCGATCCCCACCCACAAGGCCGGTGCCGGAGCTGGTGTGGACGGCACCATGACCGAGGTCGGCAGCAGTCTGGGGGTGGCCGTGCTGGGCGCGGTGCTCAACGCCCGGTTCGGCGCGTTGCTGCCGGCTGCGCTGGCCGGCGCCGGCTCGTTCCCGGCCACGCTGGCCGCCGCCGGCCCCGACCGGGAGGTGGTGACCGCCGCCTTCGCCGAGGCGTTGCGGACCGGCCAGACGGTGGGCGCGGCCGCGGTCCTGGTCGGTGGTCTGGTCGCCGCCGCCCTGCTGTGGCGCGCCGACCGGCTGGCGCGGCGGGGCTGACACCGGTCAATCCTCAACGAAACAGCCATTTAGGGTAGGCTGGCCTAAATGGTCGATCGGTCGAGGAGGCTGGATGCGGCTCTACCTGACCGCGCTGAACCCCACCGACGCCGTCCTGGAGGGCTTCCTCCCGGCGGCGGACGCACTCGGCCTTCCGGCCACCGTGCTGACCGACCGGCCCGGCCAGTGGCCGGCCGGAGTCCCGGTGCGGCAGTGCGCGGTCCGCGACCCGGCCGCCATCATCGCGGCCACCGCCGCCGAGCCGCCCGCCGCGCTGCTGTCGAACAGCGACCACCTCCAGGAGGCGACCGCTGTCGCTGCCCGCAAGCTCGGCCTGCCGGGCAAGGACCCGGAGGCGGCCCGGCGCTGCAAGGACAAGGCCGTCATGCGCCGCACCCTCGCCGCCGCCGGGTTGGACCCGGTCCGCGCGGTCACCGTCGACCCGGGCACCACCCCGGTCGTCCCGGCCGACGTCTTCCCCGCCGTGCTCAAGCCCCGCGACGGTGTGGCCAGCGAGGACGCCTACCTGGTGACCGACCGGCGCGAGCTGGCCGCCCGGGTCACCGCGATCCGGCGACGGCGCCCGGAGGTGGCCCTCGTCGTCGAGGAGTACCTGGCCGGCGAGCTGCGCACCTACGACACGCTGGGCGACGGCGAATCGCTGGCGGTGCTGGGCGGCTGGCGCACCGGCCTCGGCCCGCCGCCGACCTTCACCGAGGTGAGCCTGGACTGGGCGCCCCCGCCCGGCGACCACGACGCCCGGATACGCGTCCTGCTCGACGCGCTCGGCGTCGGCTTCGGCGCCTGCCACACCGAGTACGTCGTGCGGCCGGACGGAATCCGGCTGATCGAGGTGAACGACCGGCTCATCGGTGACCGGATGGACCTGATCCTCACCGACCTGCTCGGGGTACCGCTGTTCGCCGACGTCATCCGGCTGCACCTCGGCGAGCCACTGGCCGCGCTGGCCCGGCCCGGCCCGGCCGCGCCCGGCCGGCACGCCCGGGTCGAGTACGTCTGCGCCGACCGGTCCGGCCGGCTCACGGCGGCACCCGGACCCGTGGACACCGTCCGCGACGGCGTACGGCTCTCCTGCCGTCCGATGCGGGAGGTGGGCCGCGTCGCCGAGCGGACCGGCACCAACCGCGACTACCTGGCGGCGCTGCACGGCATCGGACCCGACCCCGATATCGTGCGGGCCGCGCTCACCGCGTTCCGGGACGGTCTGAGCTGGACGATCACCTGATGACCGACGACAGCGAGCGGCAGGTCTTCACCCGGGTGCTCGACGCGCTGCTGCGCGAGGACCACATCGGCCTGCTCCGGCGCGGCCGGCTCACCGGGACCGGCCGGTGGGAGGTGCCACACGCCGGTGGCCTGCTGCGCATCCCGGTCCGCGCCGACGGTTTCCAGGCGACGCTGCGCTGCGCCACCGCCACGCTCGACGTCCGCGACGCCGACGGCCGCGAACGCCGGGTGGACACCCTCGACGCTCTGCTCGCGGCACTCGCCCCGGTCGGCGACCCTGAGGCCGAGGCCGGCTGGCAGACGTTCACCGCCGAGTGCCACGCCGACCTGCGGGCCCGCCGGCTCGCCGCCCGGAACCGGGCGGCGGTGCTCGCCGCCGTGGCCGCGCAACGGGCGACCACGCCGGACGGAATGGCGGCGGCACTGCTCGACGACGTGCTCGCCGCGCACGCGGGGCATCCGGTGTACCCGACCGACCGGTGCCGGCACGGTCTCGACGACGACGACCTGCTCCGGTACGCCCCGGAGCACGCACCCCGGTTCGCGCTGCGCTGGCACGTCGCGCCCCGGGCAGCGGTGCGACTCACCGGTCCGCTGCCGGCGTGGTGGCCGTCCGCGGACCGGGCCGGCGAGGTGCTGCTGCCGGTGCACCCGCTCATCGCGGCGCGGCACGCGCTACCGGTGACCGACCGGCCGGCGGTGACCGTGCGGCCCACGCTCTCCATGCGTACGGTGGCGCTCGCAGACGACCCGTACACGCACCTGAAGCTACCGCTGCCCACCGCCACGCTGGGCGCACGCAACCGGCGCGGCCTGCGGCCGGGCACGCTGGCGGACGGCGCGGTGATGGCCGGGCTGCTCGACCGGATCGCCGCGGCCGAACCCGCCTTCGCGGGCCGGATCCGGCATGCCGACGAGCGCTTCTTCGGTCACGTCGGCGACGACGACCGGCGGGCCTTCCTGCTCCGCCGGTTCCCCCGGGATCCGGCCGGCACCCGGGTGGTGCCGGTGGCGGCCCTCGCCGCGCCGGACCCGGAATCCGGCACGGTGCTGGAGCGCATCGGCGGCGGACGTCCGCAGGCGGTGCTCGACGCCTACCTGGACCTGCTGCTCGACTGGCACGTCTGCCTGTGGCTCCGGTACGGCGTGGCGCTGGAGGCCCACCCGCAGAACATCCACCTGGTCCTCGCGCCGGACGGGACGGTCGGCCTGCTCTACAAGGACGACGACGGCGCCCGCCTCGACCCGCGCCACCGTGGTGCCGTGACACTGCGGGACGCTCGGATGTGGGTGACCGGTCCGGGCGAACTGGCCGACGTGTTCGTCACCATCACCCTTCACCTGGCCGCCGCGGCGCCGCTGCTGGCGCTCGCCGCCCGCGGGGTGCCGGTGCCGGCTCCGGCCGCCGCGCTGACCCCGCGGCTCGTCGCGGCCCGGGACCGGTGGGGCGACGGGCCGGCGGTGCGGGAGTTCACCGAACGGGTGCTGCACGCCGAACGGCTGCCGGTCAAGGCGATGGTCACCGCCGGCACCCTGTTACCGAAGCAGCGGCTCGGATGCGCCGACGTGAACAAGTTCTACCGGCACACCGGTCCGAACTATCTGCGGGAGACGCGATGACGAGCACCGGCCTGCGCCCCCGGGCCGCCGGGCACACCCACCCGGCGGACCTGGCCACCGCCCACGCCGTGTTCGGCTGCCTGATCCGCGAGGTCGCCACCCCCGCCGGTGACGTCACCGTCACCGGCGACGTGGTGCAGGTCCGGCTGCCGTCCACCGGGGTGACGCTGCGCTGCACGGCGGCCCGGCTGTCCCCGGCCGGCACGCATCGCTACACCGGGCCGGTGCGCCACCGGCCCGACGGCGGCCCGTGGCGCGACCTGGACGCCGAAGGGCTGGCCGGGCTGGTCGCCGCGGAGCTGACCGCACGCACCGGGCACGACAATCCCGAGTTTCTCGACCAGGTGCGGGCCAGCCGGGACACGGTGGCCCTCCTGCTGGCCGGGCGGCCGGCCGCCGACCCCACGCCCACCGGCGACCCGGCCGTCGACGCCTACGTCGCGTCCGAGCAGTCGCTCGTCCTCGGCCACCCGCACCACCCCACACCCAAGTGGCGCAGCGGCGGCCCGGACGACTGGCGGGCGTACGCGCCGGAACTGCGCACCGCGTTCCGGCTGCACTGGCTGGCCGTGCCGGACGACCTGGTGGCCGAGGCCGGTCCGGTGGATGAGACGCTGGCCGCCCTGGAACCCCCGTGCCCACCGGCCGGGCACCGGGTGCTGCCGGTGCATCCGTGGCAGCTGGCGCTGGTGCCGCCGACGCATCCCCGGGTGCGCCGGCTCGGCCCGGCCGGCGTGCCGGTACGCCCCACCGCGAGCGTCCGGACGCTCTACTCTCCCGACGCCGACCTGTTCGTCAAGACCAGCCTGCACGTGCGGATCACGAACTGCCTGCGGAAGAACGCCCGGTACGAGTTGACCTCCGCGGTCGCGCTGACCGGGCTGCTCGCCGGGATACCGCTGTCCGACGGCGTGGCGTTGCTCGCCGAACCCGCGTACCGGACCGTCGACGCGGCCGGCGCTGACGAGGCGTACGGGACGATCCTGCGCACCGGGCTGCGCGCCCATCTGCGACCCGGCCAGACGCCGGTGCTGGCGGCGGCGCTGGCCGGCGGGCCGCTGCCGGTGCCCGACCCGCTCGACTGGTGGCGGCGCTACGTCGGGCTGCTGGTGCCGGCCGTGCTGGGCGCGTGGCTGCGGCACGGCGTGGTGCACGAGCCGCACCTCCAGAACGTCGTCGTGGTGTGCGACGCCGACGGGCGCCCGGCGCGGATGCTGCTGCGCGATCTGGAGGGGGTGAAGCTGGACACCAGCCGGTGGGCGAGTTGGCCGCGGGGGTTGCCCCGGCAGGCCGGGTACGACGCCCGGCAGGCCCGCCGGCGCGTCCTCTACTGCCTGTTCGTGAACAACCTGGCCGGGATCAGCGGCGCGCTCGCGGATGCCCGGCCGGGCATCGAACCGGCCCTGTGGCGGGAGGTGCGGGACGTGGTCACCGACGTGGCAGCCGCCCTGGACGGGCCGCCCGAGCTGCGCGCGCTGCTGGCCGGCGAGCACCTGGTGGCCAAGGCGAACCTGCTGGTGCGGTGGCGGCGTGACGCGGACCGGGCCGCGACGTTCGTGCCGGTGCCGAACCCCTTCGGCGGTCGCGGATGACCCGGCCGGTCTACGTCCACGACCTCGACGCGCTGGCCGGGCACGCCCGGGCGATCCGCGCCGCCCTGCCGCCACAGGCCGAGCTGCTGTACGCGGTGAAGGCGAACCCGGAGCCGGACGTGTTGCGTACCCTCGCTCCGGTCGTGGACGGGTTCGAGACCGCCAGCCGGGGCGAGCTGCGGCGCCTCGCCGAGGTGCTGCCCGGCCGCCCGGCTGCCGCGTACGCCGGTCCCGGTAAGACCGACGCGGACCTGGCCGCCGCGCTCGCCGCCGGGGTGGCGCGGATCCACGTGGAGTCCCCGGCCGAGCTGCGCCGCCTCGGCGCGCTGGCGGTCGCCGCCGGGGTGCCGGCGCGGGTGCTGCTGCGGGTGAACCTCCCGCTGGACGCGCCCGGGGCGAGTCTGGTGATGGGCGGGCGGCCCAGCCCGTTCGGGATGGACCCGGCCGACGCGGTGGCCTGCGCCCGCCGCCCACCGGCCGGGGTCGACGTGCGTGGCGTGCACGTCCACCTGGCCAGCGGACTGGACGCGCCGCTCGCCGCCACGGTGGCGCGGGCCGTGGTCAGCTGGTCGGTCGCCGAGGTCGGCGCGCGGGAGGTGGACGTCGGCGGGGGCATGGCGGTCGACTACGGCGACCCGCGGACCCGGTTCGACTGGGCCGGCTACGGGCGGGCGCTGGCCGGCGTGTGCGACGCGTACCCGGGAGTGCGGATTCGCGTCGAGCCCGGCCGGTCGGTCACCGCCTACTGCGGCGCGTACCTGACCGAGGTGATCGACGTGAAGCGCTCCTACGGGGAGTGGTTCGCGGTGGTCGCGGGCGGCACCCACCACCTGCGTACCCCGGCGGCCAAGGGCCATGCGCAGCCGTTCACCGTGCACCGGCGCCACGGTGGTGACGGCCCGTGCACCGACGGGGGACCGGTGACCGTGGTCGGGCAGCTGTGCACCCCGAAGGACGTGCTGTCCCGTTCGACCGAGGCCGGTCCGGTGGGCGTCGGCGACGTGCTGGTCTTCGCCATGGCCGGTGCGTACGCCTGGAACATCAGCCACCGCGACTTCCTGCTGCACGAGCCGCCGGACTTCCGCACCGGCGACCCGTACCGCATCGCCGCCGAGTGGACGGCCGGCAGGGCCGGTCAGACCTCGCGGTAGCGCGCCACCAAACCGGCCGTATCGAGCCGCCGCGTCCCGCGGCCATCGCGCCGACCATTCGCGGCCAACGCCGCGGCCACCGCCGCGATCCTCGGAGTCTTCGGGATCGTCTGGTTCGGCTGGGCGCAGGAGGCGCCGCCCAGGGCATGGCGTCCGTGGCTCGGCGTCGGCTCGGTGTTGTCCCTGGCCGCAGCGATCGTCGGCGGCATTGTCACCGCACGCACCTGGGGCGAGGGCAGCTCCGTGGACGAGAGGACGGGGCCGGTCTTCGGTGTGATCGTCCTGATCGAGGTGGTCCTCTGTGCCGCCGGCGCGATCTGGCTCCGGCGGGCCGGCCGCACGCCCCTGGTTCCGGCCTGGATCGCCCTGATCGTCGGCCTGCACTTCTTCCCTCTGGCACCACTTCTGAGGTATCCGGCCCTCGCGATCTGGGCCGCGCTGGTCACCCTGGTCGCGCTCGTCGGCGTCGCCGTCGCCCGGCGGTTCGACCTCGCTCCCAGCGCCGTCGTCGGTGCCGGCGCGGGCATGGCCCTCCTGGCCGGGGCGGCGACCGCGCTGGTGCACGCGCTCACCTAGGTGTACGGCCCAGGCGGGTCGGCTGAGGTCGTGTGACGGTACGACCGGTCGGGTGACCGGCCCGCATCCAATAGCCACCGCCTATTGACAAGCAGTGTTGACAACGGCGACCCCCGTTCGGCCGGACTGATCCTCAGCCCGTTCACCGGCGGTGGCGGCGGCAACCCGGCCAGCAGTGCCGCCGAACCTGTCGCTGACCCCGGCCCCGAGTCGCCCCCGCCACCGGCAGGTAGACGAACCCGCCGACTCGTACATCACGCACGGCAGGTGAAGCGCTCACTGGACCGGAACGAAGGTGGCGGCCAACACCCGCCACGTGCCGTCCTCACGCACCCACAGCCGGGTGTAGCGCAACCGCGCGGACACGACGGCACCGCCCTGAACCGCATCGACCGCAGCGACCGTGCGGGTCACTCCGGTCTCACCGTCGTCCTGGACGTCGAGCGACTCCTCCACCAGGGCCGTGATCCGCAGGGCCCCCGAGCGGTAGCTCTCCAGGTCCTCCTCCTTGGTGAAGACCGTGCCGTCCGGTCCGGCACCCACGACCCGGGGGTGCAGAAGTGCGTCGAGAGACTCGACATCGGCGGTACGCTGAGCGGCCTGGAGCCGCCGTTCCGCAGCACGGAGATCCATTCACCGATCCTCTCCAGCGCCCCGCGACACGACAAGCGGGTTAGCTCGCGGCAGAACACCTCCACCGACGGCAACGCTCGCCCGGCTTCGACGGTCCGGTCGATCGGGCGCCGGTACGCACGCCGGCCCGCCGGCATCTACCATCCCTGATCATGATCCTGACCGTGTGGCGGCTGCTCACCCGCCAGATCGACATCAACCCGGCGCAGGACGACGCCGTGCTGCGCGAGGCGCGCACGCAGGCGCGGTACGGCTCCGACATCGGACCGGCCCGGAAGGCTCTGGCCGCCACCCGGGACGACTACGACCGCCGGGCACGGTACGTCCGTGTGCTGGCCGAGTCGACTGCTCGTGGGCTGGGATCCCGGGTCGACCGTACGACCGGTCGGGTCGACACCGACGCCGCCTGGACCGATGGTTGGGCCTCGCGCGCGCCCGCCGATCCGGACGCCCAGCTCGTCCGTGCCCGGTCCCTGATGGCGCGGGCGTGGGGGGTGCGCGGCGGCGACTGGGCCGCCACCGTCCGTCCGGAGCAGTGGGCCGAGTTCCACCGCCTGCTGGACCTGGCCCGGCAGGTGAACGATCGGGCGATGCGGCTCGCGCCCGAGGACCCCACACCGTGGGTGAACCGGCTGGACATCATGATCGACGAGAGCGCGCCACTGGAGGACGTCGAGGAGACGTGGCGTGAGCTGACCAAGCGGGATCCCTGGCATCAGCAGGGCCACGTGCTCAGGCTCACCTACCACTGCCGGAAGTGGAGCGGCTCGCACGAGGCGATGTTCGGCTTCGCCCGCTCGGTCGCCGCCACGGCACCCACGGGCTCACCGCTGCTCGTGCTGCCGGTGCGGGCCGCCGCCGAGTGGGCGCTGTGGGAGCAGGAGCGCGCATCCCCGGCCGGCACCGCCGATGAGATCAGCCGGCGGTGGCGAGAGGATCCGGTCATGCAGTCGGATCTCGACAACGCGCTGTCCCGGTGGTTCCACCAGCCGGCGACCAGACACGCCGACTGGCTCGACGACGCCAACTTCCTGGCGTACGGGCTGGTGCGCACCGGCCGCGACGCCGAGGCCGCGCCGGTGTTCGCGTCGATCGGCCGGTACACGACCAGCGTTCCGTGGTCCTGGTGGGGCCTCGGCCGCGGCGACACCGCCTTTCTCCGAGCCCGTCGCCGCGCCCGCCGCGCCGCCTGACCGCCGGCGGTCCGGCTCCGCTGCTCGCCGGCCGGCGAGCCGACAATGTCGGATCCCGTGGCTATCCTTTCGCGGTGTCGTACGCCGATCTGAGTTCCGCCCAGTGGAACGATCTCTCCGACGGTGCTGCCGGCCGGATCGCCGAGGACATCGCCGCACGGCACGAGCTGACGGTGGTCGGCACGGGCGACAGGGCGTACGCGGGGCTCACCATCGCGACCGCGTTCCGCGACGAGGATTTCGGCCGGTGGTCCGCCTCCGACGAGGGGTACGCCGACGAGATCCTGACCCGGCCCGTCATCGAGCTGGGCTGAGACCCGGGTGGGCGCCGCCGGCTCGTCGCGCGTCGGTGGAGCGGCCCGGTCGGGTCGCGCCCGTAGCCGGCGACACGGAGCGGTCAGCCTGCCCACAGCGCCACCTGTCATGCTCGAGGCGATGACCACCGAGCGTCCCCATGGTTCCCGCCGCCCGCGCCGCCGTGCCCCGCGCGTCCTGCTGATCATCGCCGTGCTCGCCGCCGGTGCGGCGGTCGTGGTACCGCTGCTGTGGCCACCCGGCCCGCGACCGGATTTCCAGCTCCCGGTGGCCTGCGGCGAGACGTGGCGGCTGTCGACCTACCCGGGGCACGACGACTACGACGTCGACTTCTTCCCGACCTCCGGAAACGCGTGGGGACGGCCGGTGCTGGCCTCCGCCGACGGCACCGTCACGGTGGCGGGGATCAACGGTTCGCTGGGTGGCCGTACCCCGCAGGATCCGGACGGGCCGCGGGGCCGCGGCGGCGGTTACTGGGTCAAGATCGACCACGGCGGCAAGTGGGAGACGCAGTACCTGCATCTGCTCGAACCGCCGTCGGTGCAGGCCGGTCAGCGGGTGGCCCGGGGGGACCAGCTCGGACGGGTGGGCAGCACCGGGAACTCCGGCGCGCCGCACCTGCACTACGAGCAGCGCCGGGGCTGGGAGAAGGTGGAGGCGTACTTCGACGGCGTACCGTCCGGGATCACGTCCGACGACCGTGCGTACTCGGTGCGGCTGACGAGCGCGAACTGCCCGTCGGCCCGCCCGTGACCGGAGCCGTCGGCGGACGCGCCGGCACGCCGCGCCCTACGATCCGGCCGAGGTGGGTGTGCTCGAACCCCCGAGTGGTCTTGAGGCCGTGACCCAGGGCACGATCGACGGCGATGTGGAGCGCCCACGCGACGGCCAGGACTCCGAGCCAGTCGATCCGGTCGCCGGATGCGGCCGCCGCCACTGCCACCCCGCCGAGCGCCGCCGGCAGCGTGTACGAGTGCGCCACGTTTTGACATCCTCTCCGTCCTTCCGGGCCGGAGAGGATGTCGAGGTCAGCCGCCGAAACGTTGCCGCAACTGGTACTTCAGCACCTTGCCGGTGCCTCCCCGGGGCAGCGCGTCGAGGCGGTGGATGCGGGCGGGCACCTGGTGCGGCTCCAGCCGCTGCGCGAGGAACGCGGCGAGCGTCGCGTCGTCCAGGGCCGGGTCGGCCGCCACGACGGCGGCGACGACCTCGCCGTGCTCCGGGTCGGGCAGCGCGAGGACTGTGGCCTCGCGTACCGAGGGGTGGTCGTAGAGCGCGGCCTCGACCTCCAGCGACGACACGAGCTTCCCGTCGGTGGTGATGACGTCGGTCATCCGGTCGAACAGGAACAGCTCGCCGTCGGCGGTGGCGCGTCCGAGGTCACGGGTACGCGTCCATCCACCGGCGTGCACGCGGGCGTTGAGTGCCTGGTCGAGGTACAGCCGCTTGGGCGCCTCGCAGCGCAGCCACACCTCGCCGAGCTCGCCCGGCGGCAGCGGCTCGCCCTGCGGGTCGACGACACGCATCTCGGTGCCGCGTCCGGGGCGCCCCAGCCACATCGGCCGATCCGGGTCGACGTTGCCCAGGATGATCGCCGGCACCGCCTCGGACTGCGCGTACGCGTTGGCGATGGTGGCGTTCGGCATGGCCGCGAGGAGGTCGCGGGCGATGCGCGGCGGCATGATCGCCGACGCGTTGCCGATGGTCTTGACCGAGCTGAGGTCGTAGCGGTCCTGCGGGCGGATGGCGGCGAGCCGGATCGCGGTCCACGGCGTGAGGATGAGCGTCGCGCAGCCGTTCGTGGCGAGCAGGCGGGCGATCTCCTCCGGGTCGTCGGGGGAGCACACGATCAGCGGGGACGGCGTCGTGGTGGCCAGCACCGCGACAGTCGTCGCGCTCGACGTGGTGCCCAGCGGCATCGGTGCGAGCAGCGGCGCGGGGTCGACCAGCTGCCCGAGGGCGGCGGACCCGCGCCCGTACGTCAGGTTGCCGTGCGGGTTGGTGAACGGCTTGGCCGGGCCGGTGGTGCCGGAGGTGTAGAGAATGTCGGAGATGTCGTCGGGGGTGACGCCGGTGTCGATGTCGCCGGTGTCGCCCTGGTCGAGGTCCGCGACGACCACCGACCAGCGTCCGGCGTCGTCCCGCCACGGCGGCAGCGCCGCGCCGCGGATCACCCCGGCCACCGCGCACTGGTCGAACCGGCGGCGCAGCTCCACCGCCGGCATCGTGTCGTTCACGTGTACGGCGGTGGCCCCGGCCTTGAGTACGCCCAGGTAGGCGACGGCGTAGTCGATCCAGTCGTCGCCGCCGAACAGCAGCGCCACCCGGGCGCCCCGGCCGGTGCCGCCGAGCCGGTCGAGCACCGCGCGGGCGACGGCGTTCGAGCGTCGGTCCCAGTCCCGGTAGGTGATCGCCGTCTTGCCGCGGACGTTTATCGCCTCCTGCTCGGGCATCAGGCCGGTGCGGTGCCGGAGCAGGTCGGGCACGACGACCGCGGACGTGGGCACACTCATGGGTCCTCCCTCGGATGGTGCGCTCAACTCCACCGGTACACGCGGTGGAAGTCTTCGATCCGGTCGAGCAGCAGCAGGCCCCGGCCGGCCACGTGGCTGTCCAGCACGGAACGGTAGGGGGCGGTGTCCAGGACGGCGTCGCGGACACCGAAGGCACGGTCGGCGGTGTGCCGGTTCCAGTCGTCGAACTCGGCGACGGTGAGCCGGCGGCGTTCCTCGACGGCGCGGGCGAGCGGGCGGGCCGCGAGCCGGTCGGCGGCCCGCTCCGTGACGACTCCGCTGAAGAACTCGGACCCGCAGCCGGAGCCGTAGGAGAACAGGCCGATCCGGCGGGCCACTGTGAAGTCGGCGTGGTCGATCAGCGAGCAGAGCGCGAGGTAGAGCGAACCGGAGTAGAGGTTGCCGATCTGGCTCGTGTACGACAGCGACGGGGCCACCCGCGCCGCGAAGTCCCTGTCGATGTCGGCCGGTGGCATGCGCGTGGTCTTGCGCAGCAGCGTACGGTGGGCGCCCTTGACCATCCCGGCGAAGGGGATGTGGAAGACGAGGTGGTCGAACGTGGTGACGATGTCGGCGCCCTCGACCCGGTCCCGGTAGGCGGCGAAGCAACGCTCCAGACAGGTGAGGTAGGCGAGCAGGGACAGGTCGGAGTTCACCACGTCGACGTCCGGGCGGGGCCGTAGCGTGTCCATCACCTCCTGGGTGTGGTAACCGCTGGCGCCCAGGTCGAGCCGCAGCACGTCGGGCGTACGGCTGACCAGCATCGCGACCGCCCCGGCGCCCTCCGACGGCTCGAAGTAGCTGCCGGCCGCCGCGACGCCGGCGATGTCGGTGGCGACCACGAGCGCCCGCGCGTCCGGGGCCGGGCTCGCGGCGATGATCGCCGCCGCGCTCTGCAGGGCGGCGGTGCCGCCGTAGCAGGCGTGCTTGACCTCGAACGACCGGCAGCGCGGCGGCAGGCCGAGGAGGTCGTGGACGTAGGTGCTGATCGGTTTGCCGAAGTCCAGCCCCGACTCGGTGGCGACCACCACAAGTTCGATCGCCTCCCGCTGCTCCGGCGACAGCGCGTCGACCAGCGGGCGGGCGGCGTTGACCGCGTGGGTCACCTGGTCCTCGCACGGCAGGCTCACCGACCGGCTGCGCATCATCAGGTTCGGCAGCCGCGACGGGTCCAGGCCGCGCGCCTCGAACAGGCCGGGCACGTCGACGTACGCCCGCCCGGGGTAGACGTGGAGATCCTCGATGCCGACCGCCGTGGTGATCATCCTCGGTCCTCTCCTCTTCGTGGATCCCTCACCGTCGCGGTCCCTGACGTTGTACGACCGACGGCCGGGCGTGTCTGCTCAGAGTTGAGCGCCCGCGATCGGCCCGGCCGGTTACCATCCCGGGTCATGACGAGATACGTCGCTCTGTTGCGCGCGGTGAACATCGGTGGCGGTAGCTCGATGGTGATGACGGAGCTGAAAGAGGTCTTCGTCTCCTGCGGCTTCGACGGCGTGGCCACGTACATCCAGAGTGGCAACGTCGTGTTCGGCTGCCCGGAGACCGACGAGGTCGCGATCCTGGCCGAGATCGACAGGGGCATCAAGCAGCGGTGGGGCCGTGACGTGCCGGTGCTGCTGCGCAGCCTGGCCGAACTCGACGCGATGATCGCCGCCAACCCGTATCTCGACGTCCAGACGGATCACACGAAGCTGCTCGTCACGATGCTCGCCAGCGATCCCGGCGCGGACAAGCAGGCGGCGCTCGCCGCTCCGCCCGGCGAGACCGGCACGCTGACGTTGCTCGGCCGGGACGTGTTCGTGCACGTCCCCGACGGGTACGGGCGCAGCAAGCTCAGCAACGCCTTCGTGGAGAAGCGGACCGGCGTGGTCGGGACGACGCGCAACTGGCGCTCGGTGCTGAAGCTGCGCGACATGGCGGCGGCCTGACCGCGTACCCGTCACCGGGGGCCTACCACCGACGGGCCGGACACGGCCCCCGAGGCGCTGTCGCCGGCGTCGGCGGCCGGCCAGAACCGGTCCGCCGACGACAGCAGCGGACCGGTCAGAAGCGTGGTGACCAGCGCCATGATGAGCAGGGCGAGGAACAGCGGCGGGCTGAGGATGCCGGCCTGGAACGCGACCTGGAGCACGATGAGCTCGGTGAGCCCGCGCGTGTTCAGCAGGATGCCGATCCGGATGGCCTCCGCGGGCGAGCAGCCGCCGAGCCGGCTACCGAGATAGCCGCCGCCGATCTTTCCGGCCAGGCCGAGGACGAGGACGACGACCACCAGCGACCACGGCGTGCTGGCGACCGCGCCGGTCAGCGCGGTGAGCCCGGCGCTGACGAAGAAGATCGGTAGCAGCGACCGCCCGAGCCGCGACACGGTGGCGGTCGGCGCGTCCCAGGGCTCGCCGGGCGGCACCGCCAGGCCGACCAGGATCGCGCCGAACACCGCGGTCAGTCCGAGCTGGTGGATGCCGAAGCCGACCACGAGAGCCACTACGCCGAGCACGACGGCGCCGGCGGCGGGCCACCGGCCGCACCACAGTGCCGGCCGGCCGCGGCGCAGCACCCATCGGATCCCGCCGGCCAGCAGCAACGCTCCGGCGAGGACGGCCATCGCGCGCCCGAAGGTCGCCGGATCCCCGGCGCCCAGGCCGACGGCCAGGGACAGCAGCAGCCAGCCGACGACGTCGACGACCACGGCGGCGGCCAGCGCGAGGGCCCCGGCCGCCGTCTCCGTCAGGCCCCGCTCGGTGAGCAGCCGCGCCAGCACCGGTACGGCGGTGATGGACAGCGTGACCGCGACGCCCAGCACGAAGGCCGGCATCGGCGCGTCGCCGCGTACGGCCGGGCCGGCGACGAACTGGACCCACAACGCGACGAGCACGCCGCAGACCAGCGCCGGAACGAGCGCCCCGGCGGTCACCCAGGCCAGCCTGCGGTCGTCGCGCGCCGGCCCGACCCGCAGCTCCCGCGCGAGGCCCACCAGGAAGAGCACGAGCGCGCCCTCGGCGACCAGGCGCAGGAGTGCGCGTACGTCCTCCGGCAGCACCGCCGCCAGCCCGTCGTGACCGGCGGACAGGACGATGGTCGGGCCGACGAGGAGACCGGCGACGATTTCCCCGATCACCGGCGGCTGCCGCAACAGCCGCGCCGTGGCGCGTCCGATCCCGCCGACGAGCAGCAGCGCCACGAGCAGGGCGGCTCCGTGCAGGAGGAGCAGGACGCTGCTCATGCGGACAGCTCGCGGTCGCCGCGCAGCAGGCGTGCGCCGTTCACCGGCCGGATCGGGTCGGTGCCCCACCGGACGGGCTCGTACTGGCCGCACTCCACGTAGCGGGTCAGCGCCGGTTCGTTGATCAGGAGATATCCGCCGGGCAGCTGATCCACCAGCTTCGCCGCGCGGAAGTGCTTGAGGAACAGCCCGACGCGGGACCGGGTGGTGCCGACCATGCTGGCCAGCTCCTCCTGGGTGATCTTCGCGTCGATCTGCATGCCGAGGTTGAGCCGCCGGCCCACCTTCCGGGCGAGTCGCAGCAGGGTCGCGGCCAGCCGGTGCTCGCTGTCCATGGTGACCAGTTGGGTGATGGCCTGCTGCTGGTCGAGCAGCTTGGCCATGAGGAACCGGGTGAAGTGCCAGTTGAGCTGCTCGTCGCTGCTGAGCAGGTCGAACAGCTTCGCCGAGTTGACTCTCCTGATCACACTGTCGCGCATGGCCCGGGCGGTGTCGTGGCGTGGCCCGCCGAGCAGGCCGAGTTCACCGAACATGTCGCCCCGCGTGTGAATCGACAGCAGGCACTGCTTGCCGTCGGCGGAGGACGCGATGGTCTTGAACTGACCGACCTCCACGAGGTACATCCGCAGATCGTGGTCGCCGGAGTTGTACGCGGCCCCGCCTCGCGGGACGTGTGTGCGGACGGCGAAAGTCGGGTCGTCCCGGATCAGCCGATGCAGCTCGTTACGCAAACTTGTGGTGGCGCCGGCGATTCGCAAGGAGGCCTCCTGGCACCCGATGTCGTGGCTCGGGCGTGTTGTCAGGTTCCTGATCGTTCGCTGGTGAAATGCGTGACGCTATCAATCGTTGACGGGGCAGCCGCAACACCGGCAAATAGTCTTTAGCCGGGTGTCGGCATTCTGTCTGAATTGCAATGCGGCCCGTGCCGGCCGTTCGTGCCGTTGGTTGCGCTCGGCAAGCCGTGCACCCTCCGATGTGGCGGTCTGCCCACGTTTCCCCAGGCAGAGACGTTTCTGATGGGTGGCATCATGGCGCGGCCTGCGCTGTCCATCCATCCGCAGTGTCTGGTTTCTCCCGGGTTCGGCACGCGTTCATCCAGTGAAGCAAATGCATGCAAGGGGCCTTTCGGAGGGCGCGGGTGAGGGGTGCGCACACCGCTTGATTGAGCGGTGTTAATGGCCGCCGTCATCGTAACTAATTGGGTGACAGGTGTCTACGCAGAGCAATGACCAGGCATTTCCACCTCCGTCCGGTTCGTAGCGGGTGATTGTCAGCGGAATGGGAGTCGGCTGGCCTTTTTAAGGATTTAGGTCAATTTGCCTCGCCGAGCAGCCGTTCGGTGACCAGCTCGGCGTGCCGGGCCCGCCAGCCGGCCAGCGGTTCCGCCGCGACCAGCCGGTTGAACGCCCCGACGTCGGTGGAGGCCGGCACCCGGTAGTTCAGCCGCTGACCCGCCGTGCCGCGCAGGGCCGCAGCGGTGGCCTCCCGGCAGTACGCGGCGCAGACCGACGCGAGCGCGCGCCGGTCGTCCCGCCCCGCGACGCCGAGATCGGCGCGCACCTCGTCCAGCGGGCGGCCGAAGTGCGTCCGCTCCAACTCGGCCAGGCGCCGCGGACCGACGTCGGCCAGCCGGTCGTAGCGCAGGAACATCCGGTACAGCTCCTCGGCACGAGCCGCGAACAGCGTGCCCCGGTGCGCCACCGGAGACCGCGCGCCGAGCTCGAACAGGTCCGGATCGGGCGCCTCACGGACGTCGGTGACGTCGAGCGCGGCGAGCAGATCCTTCGCCGCGTCCGAGGTGGCCGCCTCGGCGGTGCACTGGTTCACCGTCGTCGTGACGACGAAGTCGGCCCCGAGCGCGAAGGCGGCGGCGACGGCCGCCGGGGTGCCCACCCCGGCCACCCCGATCCGCGCCCCCGGCGCCTCCCGGTCGCGCAGAGCCACCAGGGCCGGCACCAGCGCGTGGGCGTCCCGTTCCACGGCCACGTCGGTGGCGATCGGTCCCCGAGCCGCCGCGACCGCCGACACGCCGTTCAGGTGCCCGGCGGCGGCCAGCGCCCGTACCGTCGCCGGGTCGGCGGGGCGCAGGAACCGGACCGCCGTGGCCAGGTCCGGGGCGCGGACCAGGAGCTGCCGGGGACCGTCGCCGTGCCGGAACCGCACGAGCTGCGGCGACACCACGGCGAGCGGACCGGTGACCTCCACATGGCGGACGTCGTGCGCGAGGTACAAATCGCACAGCGCCCGCTCGTCGCCGCCGGACGGCCAGGCCATGCCGTACCGGCGGACGTCGCGCAGTTCGGCCAGCGCGGCCCGGATCTCCGGCGGCGCCAGCCCCTGCGCGCCGAAGAAGCCGAGCAGCCCGGCCTCCGACAGCCGTCGCAGGAACGCCGGCGACGTGACGCCGAACGGCGACGACCCGGCCAGGCAGGCGTACCGGATGCCGTAGTCGGACCGCAGCCCGGACGAGCCCGGCGGGCGCGGACGCGACGCGGCGGCCGGCGGCGGCCCGGTAGTGGGACCGGGTGCCACCGACACGGACGGCGCTGCCACCGGAGGCGCGGCCGGCGCGGGCGGCGCGACGGCCGTGGCCGGTGCGACCGGCGAGGACGGTGCGGGCGGTGTGGCCGGGGTGGACGGTGCGGACGGCGGGACAGGCGCGGCGAGGGCGAGCGGCCCGCCGGGGGCGGGCGGCGGCAGGCTCCCGGCGGCCCGGCGCCACATCTTGGTCAGCACCTCACCGGGACCGACCTCGACCGGCTCGGTGACCCCCGACCGCGCCAGCAGGCACATCGTGTCCCACCACCGGACCGGCTCGACGAAGTGCCGCAGCAGCGTGCCCTGGATCTCGCCCGGGACATGGGGCGAGGCGGTCACGTTGCTCACCACCGGGATCGACGGCGGTCCCGGCGCGACGTCGCGCAGGGCCACCGCGAACGCCCCCGCGGCACCGGCCATGAACCGCGAGTGCGCCGGGACGCTGACCGCCAGCGGCACGCACCGGCCGGTGCCGAGCCGCCGCACGGCGTCGACGACCGCGCGGACGCCCGCCGTGCCGCCGGCCAGCACGAACTGGTCGGGCAGGTTGTGGTTGGCGAGGTCGACGTCCGGGATCTCGGCCAGCAGCTCCGTCACCCGCGACAGCGGCAGGCCGAGCACCGCCACCATGCCACCGCCGGTCACGCTCTCCATCAGCCGCCCGCGGCGCACGACCAGGCTCAGCGCGCTGTCGAAGTCCAGACAGCCGGCGAGGTGCAGCGCGGCGTACTCGCCGAGGCTGTGCCCGGCCACCACCTCGGGTGGCGGACGGCCGTCCGCCAGCGCGGCTCGGGCGGCCAGCACGCTGACCAGGAACACGGCGGGCTGTACGTACCGGGTGCGGCCGAGGTACTCGCCCTCGGCGTCCCGGCACAGCCGCGCCGGCGGCACGCCGATGATCCGCTCGGCGGTGGCGCACTCGGCGGGGAACCGGTCCAGGAGCCCCTCGCCCATGCCGGGGTGCTGCGAGCCCTGCCCCGGGAAGACCCACGCGCGCACGGCGATCACCGTTCCCAGGGGTAGCGGCCGTGCGCGACGAACTCCGTGATCCGCTGCCGCACCGCGGGCGCCGACATCAGCCGCCCGAACTCGGTCACCGCGTGCTCGCGCAGCCGGTCGTCGACGCCGGAGAACGCCCGGAAGTACCGCTTGGCGTCGCCGACGACCACCGGGTCGAGGCGGTTGAGGCGGAACAGCAGCTGCCGCAGCACCGTCTCGGGACGCTCGGCGACCTCGTCGACGAGGTGGATCCGGTACGCCTCGGCCGCGGCGATCGTCTGCGTGCTCAACGTCGCGGCGTACGCCTTCTGGAACCCGACCCGCCGCACCAGGAACGGCAGCACGCAGCAGGGCAGCAACCCCCACAGCGCCTCCGGCAGCGCGAACGTGCTGCGGGCGGTGGCGTGCACGAAGTCGCTGGCGGCGACCAACCCGACACCACCGCCGGCGACCTGCCCGTCCACCTGCGCCACCACCACCCGCGGCATCGTGGTGAAGCGTTCCAGCAGGGCGAAGAACGCCGCGCCGCCGTCGGAGGCGCCACCGTCACCGGCGGCGCTCCGGAAGTCCATGCCGGTGCTGAACACGCCGTCCCGCCCGGCCAGGACCACCGCCCGGCAGGCGGCGTCGCCCTCGGCCTCGTCGAGCGCCGCGTGCAGTTCGCGCAGCGTCTCGTCGTCGATCCCGTTGCGCCGCTCCGGCCGGGCCAGCGTGACGCGCAACAGCCCGGGCTCACGCCGGAGCTCGATCGTGCGGTACGCCATCGGTGCTCAGGCCGCGCCGCTCGGCACCTGCGGCAGCAGCAGCGTGTCGCGGATGCTGCCCTCGATGAACAGCCGGTCCCAGGCGCCGCCGCCCTTGGACTCGTGCAGCCGGCGCCGGCCGAACACCTCGGTGGCCATCTCCTTGCTCCGCTCCAGCTCGGCCAGCTCGTGGTAGTCGTCGACGCTGCGCAGGTGGATCAGCTGGAACAGGTGGTCCTGCTGGCCCCAGGTCTGTTCGTACAACGTCGCGGTGACCCGGCCGGCGAGCCGCTCGTTGACGTAGTGCTGCCAGTGGGCCGCGTACATCCGGCCCTCCTCGCGGAACTCGTACTTGACGTCCGAGGTCCGCATGACGATCGCGCCGGCCGTCGCCGAGTTGATCTGCTGCTCCGCCGGCTGGTTGAGCTGGGACGAGGCGGGCGGCACGAAGGTCGTCGGCTCCGCGTCGCCGCCGTCGTGGTCCATCCCGTGCTGCGGTACGAGCACGTCCTCGTGCAGGCTGCGGTGGACGAAGATGCGGTCCCAGTTGCCGCCGCCCTTGTGCGGCAGCCGGTCCTCGTCGGAGATCCGGCGGAACTCCAGGTCGTGGTCGACCATGTTGAGCAGGATCCGGTAGTCCTGCGGGGACTTCAGGTGGATGAACCAGTGCATCCGGTCCCGGCCGCCGAACACCTCCTCGAAGGCGAACGACGTCGCGACGCCCTCCTGCGAGGTGTTTATGTACTGCAGCAGGTCCACGCTGAACTGGCGCCCCTCGGCGGCGAACCCGTAGGCCATCTGGCCGACCCGGTGCAGGATGAAGCCGGAGTTGAGCGTGTGCAGCACCCGCTCCAGCGGCAGCGACGATTGGTTCAGCGCGCGGTACGGCTCGACCGTCGTGGTCATCGGTTCGCTCCTCAGGTGAGATCGCCGGTTCCGGCCCGTTTCTACGGGGACGGCCGACGGCGTGTCTGCTCACGGTTGAGCGGGCGCCGCAAGCGAGCGGCCTGCTCAACGTTGAGCAGGCGAAGCGGGTACGACTGCCTAGCGTGAGGACTCGGCCGGGCCCCTCGGCCGTCGACCCTTCCCAGGCGGGCAGGTGCCGTGACGCAACAGACCGATCCAGCCCACGCCGTCGTCCTCTCCGCCGCCGATCCGGAGCGGCTACGCCGGTCCGCGTACCGGCTGCGCGAGCACGTCTCCACCGCGGCGCTCGACCTCGCCGACGTGGCGTACACCACGCAGGTCGGCCGGATGCCGCTGCCGCACCGGCTCGCCGTGCGGTGCGCGAGCGTCGCGGACCTGGTCGGCGGACTCGACGCCTACCTGCGCGGCGAGGCCCGCGACGGGGTGCTGCACGGCGTCGCCGGTGCGCCGTCCGCGCCGGCCGCCGCACCGACCGACGCCGACGCCGCCGCGGACTGGGTCGGTGGCGGCCTGGTCGACTGGCGGCGGTACTGGCCGGAACCACGCCCGCGGGTGCCGCTGCCCGGCTACCCCTTCGGTGCGACGCCGCCGGCCCCACCCGCCGCCCGGCCGGGCGATGAGGCCGGGTCGCTGCGGGCCTACCTGGTCGAGGTGTACGCCGAGGTGTCCGGCCTGCCCGCCGAGTCCGTCGACCCGCTCCTGCCGCTGACCGAGCTGGGTCTGTCGTCGTTCCTCGTGACGCGGCTGACCGCCCGGCTGGAGAGCGACCTGGGCGAACGGTCGCGAACGCTGTTCTTCGAGCACGCCACGCTCGCCGAGGTCGCCGCGGCGCTGGCGGCGGCCGGTCGTACGGCACCCGCCGGCGTGGCTCCCGCCGGACCCGCCCAGCCCTTCGCACCCGCCGCCCAGCCCTCCGCACCTGTCGCGTCCGCCGCACCGCCAACTCCGGCCGCACCGCCAGCTCCGACCGTCGTGCCCGCTCCGGCCGTCACCGTGGAGCCGGCGCCGGGGGAGGAGGGCGAGATGGAGATCGCGGTGATCGGTGTCGCGGGACGCTACCCGCGCTCGCCCGACCTCGACGCGTTCTGGGACAACCTCACCGGCGGCCGCGACTGCGTCACCCCGCACCCGCCGCACCGGGCGCGACCGGGATGGCCGACTCACCTCATGGACGGCGGATACCTCGACGACGTCGACCGGTTCGACCCGCTGCTGTTCGGCATCACCCCCCGCGACGCCGCCCTGATGGACCCGCAGGAACGGCTGTTCCTCGAAGTGACCTGGGCCGCGCTGGAGAGCGCCGGATACACCCGCGCCCGGCTCCGGGAGCGGCACCACTGTTCGGTCGCCGTGTACGCGGGCGCGATGTGGAACGAGTACCCGCTGTTCGGGGCGGAGCGCACGCTGCGCGGCGTCCCGCAGGACTCCGGCGCGACGCTCGGCGGCATCGCCAACCGGGTGTCGTACTGCTTCGACCTGCACGGCCCGAGCCTGACCGTGGACACGATGTGCTCCTCCGCGCTGGTCGCGCTCGACCTGGCGGTGCGGAGCCTCCGCCGCGGCGAGGCCGAACTGGCGGTCGCGGGCGCGGTGAGCCTGTCACTGCACCCGAACAAGTTCATCCAGCAGCACCGGATGAAGCTCACCGCCAGTGACCGGCGCAGCCGGACCTTCGGCGCCGGCGGCGACGGGTTCGTACCGGCCGAAGGGGTCGGCGCGCTGATCCTCAAGCCGCTGCGGCGGGCGCTCGACGACGGCGACCCGGTGCACGCCGTGATCCGCGGCACCGCCGTCGTGCACGCCGGACGGACGAACGGCTACATCGTGCCCAGCCCGGTCGCGCAGGCCGACGTGGTACGGCGGGCGCTGCGCGACGCCCGCACCGGACCCGCCGAGATCGGCTACGTGGAGGCGCACGGCGCCGGCACGGCGCTCGGCGACCCGGTCGAGATCGACGGGCTGACCCGGGCCTACCGGGACGCGGCCGGGACCGACCTGCCGCCCGGCAGCATCCCGATCGGCTCGGTGAAGTCGACGATCGGGCACACCGAGGCCGCCGCCGGACTCGCCGGTCTCACCAAGGTCATCCTGCAACTGCGGCACGGCGTGCTCGCGCCGTCGCTGCACGCCGACGAACTCAATCCGAACATCCCCTGGGACGCCGTGCCGTTCCGGGTGCAGCGGCAGCGGGCCGAGTGGACCGGCCCCCGGGTCGCGGGCGTCAGCTCGTTCGGCGCCGGCGGGACCATCGCCCACGCGGTCGTCGCCGCGCCACCGGCCCGTACCCGCCCGGCCGCCCAGCCCGGCCCGCAGCTCGTCGTCCTGTCCGCCTACGACGAGGACCGCCTCGACGAGATGGTGCGGCGGCTCGTCGCGTACCTGCGCCGGGACCGCGCACCGAGCCCGGCGGACCTCGTCGCGGCGGTCCGGCGGATCGCCGCCGGGGAGCACCCCGGCTCGGCCGCCGACCACGCCGCCGCGCTGCTGGCGCACGACGGGCCGGCGCTCGCCGACATCGCCTACACGCTCCAGGTCGGCCGGGAGCCGCTGCGGCAGCGGCTGGCGGTCGTGGTCGAGGACGTCGCGACGTTGTGCGAACGCCTCACCGCCTACCGCACCGACCCCGCCGTGCTGCGCGGCCGCGCCCCCGCCGCGCCGGACCCGGACGCCGTGCCGCCGTCCGGCGCGAGCCTGACCGACCTCGCCCGGCACTGGGTGACCGGCGGAGCCGTCGACTGGGCCGCGCTCCACGAGCCGGGCCGGACCGTCGTGGACCTGCCGGCGTACCCGTTCGCCCGCATGCGGTGCTGGGTGCCCGAGGACGTATCGGCCGGCGCCGGGCCGTCGGGCACGCAGGCGCCGATCGTCGGGCCGACGACGCCGCCACCCGCCGACGTCCCGCTCTACGTCAAGGGGTGGGAGCCGGACGACGATCCCGGACCGGCCGCCTCGCCGGTGGCCGGGGTGATGCTGTGCGTGGGCGGCGGTCCGGATCTCGTCGCCCGCCTCGGCGGCCTGGCCGTGCACGACGTCGCGGACCTCACCGCCGTGCTGTCCCGCGTGCCCGAGGTCGGCGGGCTGGTCGGCCTGCCCGGCGGACCCGGCTGGGAGACCCGGGTACGGATCATCCAGCGGCTGCTGGCCGAGCGTCCCGGCACGCCGCTGCGGATCCTGGACACGAACGTCGGCGACGTCCGCACGGCCGGCTTCGTCAAGGTCCTCGGCGCCGAGTACGCCCGCGTCACCGCCACCGTGCTGCACACCGACCGGCCCGGCGACGACACCGATCTCGCCGCCCGGATCCTGGCCGAGTGGGTACGGGGCGACGCCTACGGCGAGGTCCGGTACGCCGACGGCCGGCGGCACCGGCCGCGCCTGGACCTCGTACCGGCGCCCCATGCGCCGCTGCGCTGCGACCCGGACGCGGCCTACCTGGTGACCGGCGGCACCCGGGGCGTCGGCGCGCTCGTCGCCCGGCACCTGGCCGGTCACGGCGCCCGGTCGATCGCCCTGGTCGGCGTCCACGCGGACACCGGCGTCGCGGACGACCTGCGCGCCCGCGGCGTGCGTGTGCTCCAGCACGCCGGTGGGTTCCCCGGCGTCGAGGACTTCCTGCGGCAGGTCCGCGCCGAACTCGGCCCGCTGCGGGGCGTGGTGCACTGCGCCGGTGTGGAGAGCCGGGGCAACCCGGCGTTCCTGCACAAGGACCTGACGGATGTCCGCGCGGTGCTGGCGCCCAAACTGGACGGCTTCGAGACCCTGGTGTCGCTGTGCGCCGCCGACCCGCTCGACTTCTTCCTGGTGTTCTCCTCGGTGTGTGCCACGGTGACCGGGCTGGCCGCCGGGGTCTCCGACTACGCCGCCGCGAACATCGCCGTCGACGAGCTGGTCCGCGCGTCGATCGCCGCCGGGCGTACCGAGTTCCGCGCGGTCGACTGGCCGCAGTGGGCACAGACCGGATCCACGAGCGGACGCCCCAACCCGTGCGCGCCGGCCGGTCTCGCCCCGCTGGACGACGCCGCCGGGCTACGTGTCGTCGACCGCGTGCTAGCCCTGCCGTCCGGCGCGGTGGTGCTGCCGTGCCCGCCGCTTGGCGACGCCCCCGACCCGGACGCCCTGCTGCGGCTGCGCCCGCGCCGTCCGGCGCCGGCGTCACCCCCCGTCGTGGGCGGCGCTCCGCCTGCCGGTACGCCCGCCCCCGCCCCGGCCCCGGCCCCCGCCCCGGCCCCGATCGCGGTGGCGTCGGGCGGGCCGGTGGCCCCGCCGGAATGGCTCGTGGGGATCTTCTCGGCGGCACTGGGCATTCCCGAGTGCGACCTCGACCCGACCGTCGAGTTCGGCGACCTGGGCGTGGACTCCGTGCTGCTCGGCGAGCTGCTGGTCCGCATCGAGGAGCGGCTCGGCACCCATCTCGACCCGGCGACGCTGCTGCTTCACCCCACGCTGGAGCGCCTCACCGCCCACCTCGGCGTGCAGGCGGCGACTCCCGGGCCCGCGCCGGTGAGTGTGCCCGAGGCGGTGACTGCGCCCGAGGCGGTGACTGTGCCCGTACCCGTGACCTCGCCCGTACCCGTTGACGAGCCCGTGCCGACGGCGGCGGCGGGCGGCGGCGCGCGGCCGGACCATGACCGGCGGGTGGCCGTGATCGGCATGGCCTGCCGGTTCCCGGGGGCGACCGACGTCGCGACGCTGTGGGACAACCTGCTGCACGGGCGCTGCGCGGTCACCGAGGTGCCGGCCGAGCGGTGGGACCACCGCCGCTGGTACTCGCCGGAGCCCGGCCTCGGACGGTCGATCAGCAAGTGGGGCGGCTTCGTCGAGGGCATCGAGTGGTTCGATCCCGGCTACTTCGACATGGGCGACGACGAGGCGCGCTGCCTGGACCCGGCGATCCGGATGTTCCTGGAAGGCACCGCCGAGTGCCTGGCGGAGGCCGGGTACGCCCCGGACGAACTGCGCGGCCGGCGCGTCGCAGTCGTGGCCGGGGCGCGCCTGTCCGACTACGGCCGGCGCGTGCCCATCCGCACCGACGTCCTGCGCTCCGACCAGAACTTCATCGCCGCCCGCGTCGCACACCACTTCGACCTGCGCGGCCCGAACCTGGTCGTGGACAGCGCCTGCTCGTCGTCGCTCGTCGCGGTGCAGGTCGCCTGCCGCAGCCTGCTGGCGGGGGAGTCGGAGCTGGCCGTCGTCGGCGGCGTCGAGGTGTTGCTCGACCCGGAGACGTACCTCGACCTGAGCGCCGCCCGGGCGCTGTCCCCGACCGGTCGGTGCTGGACGTTCGACGAACGCGCCGACGGCTTCGTGCCCGGCGAGGGCTGCGGTGTGGTGCTGCTCAAACCGCTGGCGGCCGCGCTCGCCGACGGCGACCGTGTCCACGCCGTGATCGACGGTGTGGCGGTGAACAACGACGGGCACACCATGGGCGTCACCACCCCCAGCCCGGCCGCCCAGGCCGACGTGGTCCGGCAGGCGCTGGCCGCCGCCGGCCGGCGCCCCGCCGACATCACGATGCTGGAGGCGCACGGCACCGGCACGCTCATCGGCGACCCGATCGAGCTGCGTGCCCTCAACGACGTCTTCGGCGACCGGCCCGGCGGCCGGATCGAGATCGGCAGCGTGAAGTCGAACCTGGGCCACCTGCTCAGCGCCGCCGGGATGGCCGGGCTGTTCAAGGCGGCGCTCGCCCTGGAACACGGCACGATCCCGCCGACCCTGTTCTGCGACACCCCGAACCCGCGGTTCGACTTCGACCGCTCGCCGCTGCACCCCACCACGGAACCGGTCGGCTGGCCCGCCGGATCCGAACGCGTCGCCGGCGTCAGCTCGTTCGGCCTCGGCGGCACCAACGCCCACCTCGTGCTCAGCGGTGCGCCGCCGGGTCCGGTCCGCCGGGCGCCGCTGCCCCGGCCGGTGTTCCGGCGCCGGCGGCTGTGGCTCGACGGCGACGCGCCGGCCGAGGCGCCACCCCCGGCCCGGCCGGACCCGGGCGAGCCGCTCACGGCGTCCCTGCTGCGGCTGCAACTCGTCACCACCGACTGACCAGAAGACCGGAGGCAGGTTCCCGATGGCCGACGTCCAGAGCCGGTTCCGGCTCACCCACGACGACTTCGTCATGCGGAACCACCGGCTGCACGAGGTGTCGGTGCTTCCCGGCGTCGTCTTCTTCGACCTCGTCTACCGCACCGCCGTCGCGGCGGGCTGGGACCACCGCCGGCTCTGCCTGCGGGACACCGTGCTCGCCGAGGCGATCGTCACCACCGACGGCTTCGACCGCGAGGTGGTGCTCTCCATCGGGGAACCGCAGGACGCCGGGCGTCCGTTCACCGTCCGCAGCCGCTGGCTTCGCGGTGACGACCCGGTGTCCGGCTGGCACGACAACGCGCACGGGCTGATCTGCGTCACCGACGAGCCGGTCCCGCCGCCGCTCGACCTGGCCGGGCTGCGGGCCGCCGCCGACCGGCACGAGGACGTGGACGTGCTCTACCGGCGGGCGGTACGGGAGCACATCCGCCACGGCCCGGCGATGCGCTGCCACGGCACCCTCCACATCGGCGGCGGCGCACTCTTGGCCGACCTGACCCGCGAGCAGCATCCGGGGGCCACAGCCGCCGGGTTCCACCTGCACCCGGCCTCGCTGGACGCCTCGACGCTGGCCGGGTTCGGGCAGGTCGAGATGCCCACCGACGACCCGTTCGTGCCGATGTTCGTCAAGGAGTTCCGGGCACCCGAGCCGCTGCCGCCGGTGTGTCACGTCCACGTCCCGCGCCCGGAACGGCTCGCGCCGTCCGGCGACGTGATCACCACCGACTACACGATCCGTGACGCGGACGGCCGGTTCCTGGCCGGGTTCACGGGTCTCACCTGCAAGCGCATCCGCGAATCCGGCCTGGTGCGCCGGCTGCTCGCCGACGTGTCGCCCGACGCCGCACCGGTCCGGTCCGGGCCGGCGGCGACGGCGCCCGGACAGCCGGCGGTGTCCTCGCCGGGTGCCACGAACGGATTCACCGACACGCTGCGCGCCGCCGTCGCGGACATGCTCGGCCGGCCGGCCGCCGAGGTGCCGACCGGCACCGGGTTCTACGACCTCGGCTTCGACTCGGTCGCGCTGCTCCGGCTCACCGAGCGGGTCGAGCACCTCGTGGGCCGCAAGCTCTATCCGACGCTGCTGTTCGAGCACACCACAATCGACGCGCTCGCCGCGCACCTGTCCACCGGGCCCGCCCCGGCCGTACCGCAGTCGTCGGACGCGCCGGTGGCCGACGCGGCTCCGGCCGCCCCCGATTGCGCGGTGCTGGCCTTCGTCGACGCGTGGGTGCTCGCGGACCCGGCGCCGCCGAGCACCGGTACCCCGGAGGCACTGGTCGTGGGCGGCACGCTGCCCGCCGGGCTCACCGCCACCCACGTGGACTCCGTCGACCGGCTCGGCGACGCCGGTGAGCTGCCGCCCGCCGTCGTCCTGCTGACCGACGACCCGGCCGCCGACCTGTGGCGCGCCGCCACCGCACTCGTCGACGCCGGACCGCGCGACCTGCTCGTCGTGCACACCGGCGAACCCACCGCCGAGCAGGCGGCTACCGCGGCGCTGGCCCGTACCGTGACGGCCGAGATCCCCGGGCTGCGCTGCCGGTACGTCCAGGTCGACGACGCCCGCGACCTCGCCACCGCGGTACGCGCGGAACTGCGGTCGGCCGGCACCGAGCCGGAGGTCCGTCACGTCGGCGGGCGGCGTCTCGTGCGGCGCTGGCGCGAGGTGGAGCCGGCGGCCGGGGCCACGGGCGGGGAGCCGTTCCGCGACGGCGGCGTCTACCTGATCACCGGAGGGTCCGGCGGTCTCGCCGCCGTCCTCGCGACTCACCTCGCGCGGCGGCATCGGGCCCGGATCGCCCTGCTGTCGCGCACCGCGCCCGCGGCGGCGCTCGCCGACCGGTGCCGCGCGGCGGGCGCCGAGGTGCACGTCGCCATCGCCGACGTCACCGACGCCGCCGCCGTGGACGCGGCGGTGGCGGGGGTACGGGAACGGTTCGGCCGGATCGACGGGGTCCTGCACTGCGCCGGCGTCACCCGGGACGGGCTGTTCTTCCGCGGCGATCCGGGCGACCCCGCCGCCGTCGCCGCCCCCAAGCTCGACGGCCTGCGCCACGTCGACGCCGCCACCGCCGGTGACGCGCTCGACTTCCTGGTCGCCTTCTCCTCCGCGTCGGCCGACGTGGCGAACCCCGGCCAGGCCGCCTACGCGTACGCCAACGCGGGCCTGCGGCACGTCGAGCGGCGCGGCCGTGGCCGGACCGTCGTCATCGGCTGGCCGTACTGGGCGCAGGGCGGCATGCGCGCGCCCGCCGACGCCCTGCGCCGCTCGACCGAACGCACCGGCCAGGAGCCGATGCCCACCGACACCGCGCTCGGCGTCCTGCGCGACGTGCTGCGCGGCCCGTACGACGCGGTCCTGGTCCTGCACGGGCAGCCGGACCGGCTGCGGGAACTCGTGCCGTCCGCCGGCTCGGCTGCGAGCACCGGAGCCGTCGCCCCGAGCCCGGCCCTCGGAGCCGACTTCGTCTCGCGCCCGGCCGCCGGTGCTGCCGCCGTCCCGCGCCGGGCCGACGGCGGACCGGCCGCAGGTGAGCAGGCCGTGAGCGGACCGGCCCCGGGCGGGCCGGACGACGACGCGGTAGCGGTGGTCGGCGTGGCCGGGCGTTACCCCGGCGCGGACGACCTGGACGCGTTCTGGCGCAACCTGGCCGGCGGCGTCGACGCGATCACCGAGGTGCCGCCCGGCCGCTGGGACCACGCGGCGCTGTTCGACCCGGAGAAGGGCACCCCAGGACGCACCTACGGCCGGTGGGGCGGGTTCCTCGACGGAGTCGACCGCTTCGCGCCGACCTTCTTCGGCGTGTCCCGGCGCGACGCCGAGCGGATGGACCCCCAGGAACGGCTGTTCCTGACCACCTGCTGGCACGCCCTGGAGAACGCGGGACATCCGCCGGAGACCCTGCGCGGCGAGGTCGTCGGCGTCTACGCGGGCGTCATGTGGAACCACTACCAGCTCGTCGGCGGGGCCACCGACGGCGTCGCGCCGACCGCGATGCACTGCGCGATCCCCAACCGCGTCTCGCACACCTTCGACCTGACCGGGCCGAGCCTGGCCGTCGACACCGCCTGCTCGTCGTCGCTGATCGCCGTGCACCTCGCGGTCGAGAGCATCCGGCGGGGCGAGTGCACGCTCGCCCTGGCCGGCGGCGTGAACGTGACGGTGCACCCGCAGAAGTACCTCCAGCTCGCGCAGGGGCAGTGGTTGTCCACCGACGGCCGGTGCCGGGCGTTCGGCGCCGACGGCACCGGCTACGTACCCGGCGAGGGGGTCGGCGCGGTGCTGCTCAAACCGCTGTCGCGCGCGCTCGCCGACGGCGACCACGTGTACGGCGTCATCCGCGCGACCTCGGTGAACCACACCGGACGTACCGCCGGGGCGACGGTCCCGAGCCCCGGCTCCCAGGCCGCGCTCGTCCGCGCCGCCCTGAAGTCGGCCGGCTGGACCCCCGCCACCGTCGGCTACGTCGAGGCCCACGGCACCGGCACCGCGCTCGGCGACCCGATCGAGGTCGAGGGCCTGCGGCAGGCGTTCGACGGTGTGGACCTGCCGGCCGGGGCGTGCGCGATCGGCTCGGTCAAGTCGAACATCGGGCACCTGGAGGGCGCCGCCGGAATAGCCGGCCTGACGAAGGTGCTGCTGCAACTGCGGCACCGCGCGCTTGTGCCGTCGCTGCACGCCGAGGAACTCAACCCGCACATCGACTTCGCCGCCGTGCCGCTGCGGGTCCAGCGCAGGCTGGAACCGTGGACCCCGCCGCCCGGCGTCCCGCGGCGGGCCGGCGTCAGCGCGTTCGGCGCCGGGGGCACCAACGCCCACGTGCTGGTCGAGGAGTTCGCCCCCGCCGCCGCGCCCGCGCCGGACGGGCCGGCGCTCGTGGTGCTCTCCGCGCCGACCGCCGAGACGCTGCGGGCGTACGCGGGCGCGATGGCGGCCGGCCTGCCGGTGGCGACCGGCCCGACGACGGCGGTGGCCGACCTCCTCGGCGTACCCGAGGAGGCGCTGGAACCCTCGGCGACCCTCGGCGACCTCGGGCTCGACCCGGCGCGGCTGGCGGACCTGGTCGGAGTGGAGGCGATCGGCCGGCTGACCGTGGCCACGCGCCTCGACGAACTCGCCGCGGACCGCGCGGTGCGTGACATCGCCTACACGACGCAGGTGGGACGGGCGGCGCAGCCGGTCCGCATCGCCGTCGTGACGTCGGGCACCGAGGCGCTGCGCAGCGCGCTGGAACGCTTCGCCCGGGACGGGGACACCGGGGACGTGGTGACCACCGGCGCGCCCGTCACCGGCGATCCGGTGGCGGCGTTCCGGGCCGGCGACCTGCACGAGGTGGCCCGGCACTGGGTCGGCGGCGGCGCGGTCGACTGGTCCGCCTGTTACCCGGACGGGCATCCCCGCCGCATACCGTTGCCGGCCTGCCCGTTGCCGGAGGAGCCGTGCTGGCTCGGCGGCTGGGACGCCGCCCGCGCCGGAATCGGCGGCGCCGACCGCGCCGGGACCGGCGGCGGTGACACCGTCGCGTCGCCTGCGGGCCCGATGGCGGACGCCGACGGCGACGTGGTCGCTCCGGACGGTCCGGAACTGGAGTTCCGCGTCCTGGACCAGGGCGTCGCGCTGGTGTCGATGCGCGCGCCGATGTTCACCGACGGACTCCTCACGGCGCTGGCGGACACGTTCGCGGAGATCGAGCGGCGCGACGACGTACGCGCGGTCGTGATCACCGGCCACGGCTCGGTCTTCAGCATGGGCGGCACGCCGGAGGCCCTGCGGTCGCTGGCCGAGGGCGAGGGCACGTTCACCGACGCCGCGCTCGTGTACGAGGGCATCCTGCGCTGCACCCGGCCGGTCGTCACCGCCGCGGCCGGGCACGCCTCCGGCGGGGGACTGGCGTTCGCCTGTTACGGCGACGTGGTCGTCCTCGGCGACACGTCGGTCTACAGCGCGAACTTCACCCGCTACGGCTTCACCCCGGGCATGGGTGCCACGTACATCCTGGAGCAACGCCTCGGCCCCGCCCTGGCCGCGGAGATGATGCTGACCGGACGGTCGATGACCGGCGCCGAGCTGAGCCGGCGCGGCGCCGGCGTGACCGTGCTGCCGCCGCACGAGGTCGTACCGGCCGCGCTGGACCTGGCCCGGTCCATGGCGGACAAGCCGCCGGCGGTGATCCGGTCGCTCAAGAACGAACTCGCCGGCCGGATCCTCGATCGGCTGCCCGACGTCATCGCCAGCGAGGTCCGCATGCACGGCAACGTCCTCGGCGCGGAGTCCGCCGCCCTGGTGCGGGAGCACTTCACCAAGGTCGACGGGTTCCGTGGCCGGGCGACGCCCGTGGCGCAGCCCGAGCCCGGCCCCGACGACGGCGCGGTGGCCGACGCCGTGACCGAGATCGTGGGCGGCCTGCTGTACCTGCGCCCGGACGAGGTGCTGCCGTCGCGTACCTTCGCCGACCTGGGACTGGACTCCATCGGCGCCGTCGAGCTGGTGCGGGACCTCAACCGGCGGTTCGGCACCGACCTGGACTCGGCCGCCGTGTACGACCACCCCACCGTGCCGGACCTCGCCCGCGCGGTGCTGCGCGACCTGGCCGAGTCCGCCGCACTGCGTGCCCAGGCCACCACGCCCCCGGCACCGTCCGGCGTGGACCGACCGGTTGCGGCCGAGGCGCCTGCGTCCGCCGAGGCCGCCGGGCCGGCCGTCACCTCGCCGGGGGCCGCGGGCCCGCCGCCACTGGTCCTGACCGCGCCCGCCGCCGCGCCCGCGCCCGCCGCCGCGCCCGCCGCCGCGCCCGCCGCCGCGCCCGCCGCGGCGCCGGGCCCGCCGCCGCTGACGTTCGCCGTCCGCCCACCGTCGGCGTCGCCGCCCGACCCGGAGCCGAGACCGGCACCGGCCGCGACCGTGACGCCGGCACCGGCGGCGGAGGTGCCGCCGGCTGCGGACCCGGCCACCGCGATCGCGGTGATCGGAATGGCCGGACGGTTCCCGGGCGCCCCCGACCTCGACACGTTCTGGGACAACCTCGCCGCCGGCCGGTCCGCCATCCGGGAGGTCCCGCCCGAGCGCTGGGATCTGACGGGACTCTACGACCCGGACCCGGCCGCGCCCGGTCGTACCCGCAGCCGGTGGGCCGCGCTGCTGGACGACGTGGACGCGTTCGACGTCGGGCTGTTCCGCATCTCGCCGCTCGAGGCCGAGGCGATGGACCCGCAGCAGCGGGTCTTCCTGGAACAGGCGTGGGCGGCGCTGGAGGACGCCGGGTACGCCGGGCGGCCGATGCGGTGCGGCGTCTTCGTCGGCTGCGGCGCGGGCGACTATCCCCGGCTGCTGGAGCGGCACGGCCGCGGCGACACCAGCGAGGCGTTCCTCGGCGGGGCCAGCTCGATCCTGCCGGCCCGGATCGCGTACCTGCTCGACCTGACCGGCCCCACGATGGCGATCGACACCGCGTGCTCGTCGTCGTTGACGGCGGTGCACCTGGCCTGCGAGAGCCTGCGCTCGGGTGACTGCGACACGGCGCTGGCCGGTGGCGTCGCCGTGATGTGCACACCGCAGATGCAGGTCTGGACCAGCCAGACCGGGATGCTGTCGCCGACCGGCCGGTGCCTGCCGTTCGACGCCGCCGCCGACGGCATCGTGCTCGGCGAGGGCGTCGGCGTGGTCGTCCTCAAGCGGCTGGACCGGGCGCTCGCCGACGGCGACCACGTACACGGCGTCATCCTGGCCGGCGGCGTGAACGGCGACGGCCGCACCAACGGCATCACCGCGCCGAGCGCGGTCTCCCAGGTCCGTCTGCTGCGTGAGGTGCACGCCCGGGCGGGCGTCGAGGCCGGGTACGTCGAGACGCACGGCACCGGCACCGCGCTCGGCGACCCGATCGAGGTCAAGGCGCTGGCCCAGGTCGTCGGCCCGCACTGCCGGATCGGCTCGGTCAAGGCGAACATCGGTCACACCACGATGGCCGCCGGCGTGGCCGGCCTGATCAAGGTGCTGCTCAGCCTGCGGCACCGGCAGTTGCCACCGACCCCGCACGCCACCGAGCCGATCCCCGGGCTGCCGGTGGTGCGGGAACTCACCGGCTGGCACGCCGACCGGCTGGTGGCCGGCGTCAGTTCGTTCGGCTTCAGCGGCACCAACTGCCATCTCGTGGTCGCCGAGGCGCCGGCCCCGACGGCGGGCACCGGCACCGGGCCGGTGGTGGTGCCGGTCTCGGCCCGGACCGCGTCCGCGCTGCGGGACCTGACGGACCGGCTGGCCGAGCGCCTGCGTACCGAACCGGTCGACGTCCACGACGTCGCCGCCACTCTCACGCACGGCCGCGCGCACCTGGCGGTCCGGGCCGCGTTCGTCGCCGCCGACACCGCCGACCTGGTGCGGCAGCTGGCCGGTGGACCGCCCGCGCCCGACGCGCCGGCCGACCTGGTCGCGCTCGCCGAGCGCTGGGTGGCCGGCGCGGACGTGGACTGGACGGCGATGCCGGCCGGGCGTCGCATCCCGCTGCCCACGTACCCCTTCGCCCGCGACCGTTTCTGGACCGGCCGCGACCGGCGGGAGACGGCCCTCACCCCGGCCGACCCCCTGGTGGCCGACCACACGCTGCACGGCGTCCCGGTGCTGCCCGGCGCGGCGTTCCTGCGCCACGCCACCGCCGGTGGGACCGCCCGCGCCGCCGACGTGACCTGGCTGCGGCCCGTCGTGGTCAGCGAGCCGGTGACGGCTGTCGTCACCCGGGACGACCGGATCACCCTTACTGTCGGCGGTGCGCCGTACGCCGTCGCCACCCGCCGCGCCGCCGACCCGGCGCCGCCGGAGCGGGTGGACCTGGCATCGGTCGAGGCCCGCTGTCCCGTCCGCCGTCCGGTCGACGACCTGTACGCGGGGTTCGCCCGGGCCGGTCTGCGCTACGGGCCGTCCTTCCGGGTGCTGACGGAGCTGCGGCTGGGCGCCGGTGAGGCGCTCGGCACGCTCACCGCCGGACCCGACGGCGACGTCCAGTTGCTCGACGGGGCGTTGCAGGCGGTCGCCGGGCTGGTCGATCCCGCGGACCGGATGCTCGTCCCGTTCGCCGTCGAGTCCGTCTTCGTCGCGGACCGGCTGCCGGCGACCGCCCGCGTCCACGTGGTGCGCCGCGACGGCGGACGGTTCGACGTGGTGCTCACCGACCCGACCGGTGACGTCAGGGCCCGGCTCGGCGGTGTGACGCTGCGCCCCTACGACGCGCCCGGCACCCCGTCCGCCGCCGAGAGCCGGCCGGTCGTGGCCGCGCCGCCGGCCGCCGGGGAGCCGGGCCTGCTGTACGTGCCGACCTGGCGGCCGGTCGACGCACCCCCCGGCGAACCGCCTGCCGGACGGGTCCTCGCCGTGCACACCCCCGCCGACGCCGCGCTGGCCGCCGCCCTCGGCGCCGGCGACCGACTGCCGCTCGGCGAGCTGCCCACCGGCCGCTACGACACGGTGTACGTGCTCGCCCGCACGGCCGATCCGGCCGCCCCGCCGCACGAGGACACCGCGACGCTCGACGCGTTCCGCCTGCTGCGCCGCCTGCTCGACCTGGGCGCGGACCGGGGACCGCTGACGCTCACCTTCGTGGTGTCCGGGGTGGCGGGCCTGCCCGGCGAGCCGGTCCACCCGCACGCCGCCGGGCTGGCCGGGCTGGCCAGCGCGATCGCCGCCGAGTACCCGCAGTGGCGGGTCACCTGCGTCGACGCCGGCCCCGGCGACGCCACCTCGGCGGAGGCGATCCGCCGTGCGGGCGGCACCGACCGGTTCGTCGCGCTGCGCGGTGACCGCCGCCTGGTCCGCCGCCTGGAGCCGGTGACCGGACCGGCGGGCGAGGCGCCGCTGCGCGACGGCGGTGTCTACCTCGTCGTCGGCGGCACCGGTGGCATCGGGTTCGAGGTCAGCCGTCACCTCGCCCGGACCCGGCGTGCCCGGCTGGTGTGGCTGGGCCGCTCGCCGGAGGACGGGCGCGTCCGGTCCCTGGTCGCGCAGATCGAGGCGCTGGGCGGGCAGGCCGTCTACCTGCGCGCCGACGTCACCGACGCCGTCGCGGTCGGTCGCGCGGTGGCCGAGGCGCGACAGCGGTTCGGCCCCGTAGACGGCGCGTTCCACGCCGCGCTCGTGCTCCGTGACCGCGCCCTGTCCGCGATGGACGAGGCGGCGTTCACCGAGGTGCTGCGGCCGAAGGTCGCCGGTGTCGGCGTGCTCGCCGACGCGCTGGCCGGTGAGCCGCTGGACTTCTTCGCGCTGTTCTCCTCGGCGCTGTCGTTCGCCCCGGCCCCGGGGCAGGCCAACTACGCCGCCGCGAGCACGTACGAGGACGCGTACGGGCTGGCACTGCACCGCCGCGGACAACCGGTACGCGTGGTCAACTGGGGCTGGTGGGGCAGCGTCGGCGTGGTCGCCGACCCCGGACACGCGGCCCGGTTCGCGGCGCTGGGCATCGGCTCGATCGAGCCGGCCGAGGGCGTCGCGGCGCTGGAACGGATCCTCGCCGGCCCGCACCCCCAGGTGGCAGTGCTCAAGGGCACGAGGGACGGGCTCGCCGCGCTCGGCGTCCACCCGTCCCCGCCCGCCGACGAGTCCGTCACCACCGCCCCACCCGCGACGGTCGGCACCGACCCGTCGCTGGACCGGTCCAGCGCGGCCTTCCGTACCCTCGACGGGCTGGCCCGCGACCTGCTGCGCGACCGGCTCCGGGACCGTCCCGGGCCGGCCTCCGGGCCGCTGGCGGCCGCCGTCGCCGCCGCCGTGGCCGGGCCGCCGGCCGGCCCGTCCACCGCCGACGTGCTCACCCGGCACCCCGACCTCGCCCCGCACGTCGCGTTGCTGGCCCGGTGCGTCGACGCCCTGCCCGGCGTCCTGGACGGCCGGACCGCACCGACCGAGGTGCTCTTCCCCGGCGGCAGCACCGATCTGGTCGCCGCCGTCTACCAGGGGCAGCGGGCCGCGGACTTCTACCACCGCCTGGTGGCGGCGCAGGCCGCCGCCGCGCTCGGCCGGACCGGCGGCCGTCCGGGCCGCGTGCTGGAGATCGGCGCCGGCACCGGCGCCGGCTCGGCGTTCGTCCTCGACGCCTGCCCGGGAGTCCGGTACGACTTCACCGACGTCTCGGCCGCGTTCCTCCGCGAGGCCGAGGACCGCTTCGGCGGACGCCATCCGGGCCTGCGGTTCGGCGTCCTCGACATCGAACGGGAACCGGCCGGTCAGGGCTTCGAGGCCGGCTCGTACGACGTCGTGCTCGCCACGAACGTGCTGCACGCCACCGCGGACGTGGTCGGCAGCCTGCGCCACGCCCGGTCCCTGCTGCGCCCCGGCGGTGTGCTGCTGCTCAACGAGGTCACCCGCGCCTCCGACTTCCTCACCGCGACGTTCGGCCTCCTGCCGGGCTGGTGGCGGTTCACCGACGCCCACCGGCGGCTGCCGCACTCCCCGCTGCTGTCACCGGCCGGGTGGCGTGCGGCGTTCGCCGAGGCGGGCCTGACCGGCCGGATCCTCGGCATGCCCGGTGTCCCCGACGACGAGCAGGAGCAGTGCGTGCTCGTGGCGACGGCCGGTGCGCCGCCGGTGGACCGGGTGCCGGCCCGCGCCGCCCGGGACTACGTCCGCGCGGTCTTCGCGGAGGTCCTCAGGTACCGCCCGGACCAGCTCGACGACGACGTCACGTTCGACAACTTCGGCGTCGACTCGCTGGTCAGCCAGCACCTCGTACGCCGGTTCTCGGCCGATCTGGGCGACCTGCCGGCCACTCTGCTGTTCGAGCACCTGACGATCGAGCAGCTTGCCGACCACCTGGCCCGGGACCGGCCGGGTCCGCTCGCCGGCACGCTCGGGATCGCCGCGGTGGACGCCGAGCCGGCACCCGTCCACCCGGCCGCCTCGGTCGCCCCGTCCACCTCGGTCGCCCCCGCCGTGCCGGCTGCCTCGGCCTCCGCCGCCCGGGGCGACGCGGACGCGATAGCTGTCGTCGGCCTGTCCGGCCGCTACCCGGGCGCGCCGGACCTGGAGCGGTTCTGGCAGAACCTGGTCACCGGCACCACAGCGATCACCGAGGTGCCGCCGGAACGGTGGGACTGGCGCGAGCACTTCGACCCGCGCCGCGGCCGGGCCGGGCACACGTACAGCCGGTGGGCCGGGTTCCTCACCGACGTCGACCGGTTCGATCCCGGCTTCTTCGGCATCCTGCCGAAGGACGCGGCCGCGATGGACCCGCAGGAGCGGCTGTTCCTGGAGGCCGTCTGGCTGATGCTGGAGGACGCGGGCGCCCTCGGGGGAGTGCTGCCGCGCGACACCGGCGTCTTCGTCGGCACCATGTACGGCTCGTACGGCAGGATCGCCGCCGCGCAGGGCTGGCCGGAGGGCCGCTACACCGACGGGCACTCGGCGTACTGGTCGATCGCCAACCGGGTGTCGTACACGCTCGACCTGACCGGGCCGAGCTTCGCCGTCGACTCGGCCTGCTCCTCCTCGTTGACGGCGGTCCACCTGGCCTGCGAGAGCCTGCGCCGCGGGGAGTGCTCGGCGGCCGTCGCCGGCGGCGTCAACCTGGTCCTGCACCCAGCCCACCTGATCGCGCTGTCGTCGATGACCATGTTGTCGGCCGACGGCGCGTGCAAGGTGTTCGACGAGCGTGCCGACGGGTTCGTGCCGGGCGAGGGCGTCGGCGCGGTACTGCTCAAACCCCTGTCCGCGGCCCTGCGCGACGGCGACCGGATCTGGGGCGTCATCGAGGGCGGTTTCGTCAACTCCGGCGGCCGGACCGCCGGCTACACGGTGCCCAACCCAACGGCCCAGGCCGACCTGGTGGTCCGGGCGCTCGCCGCGGCCGGCGTGGCACCCGGCGACGTCGGCTATCTGGAGGCGCACGGCACCGGCACGGCCCTCGGCGACCCGATCGAGATCGCCGGCCTCGGCCGGGCGCTCGGCGGTGCGCTGCCGGACGGCCGGCGCATCCCGGTCGGCTCGGTCAAGGCCAACATCGGTCACCTCGAAGGCGCCGCCGGCATCGCCGGCCTGACGAAGGTGCTGCTGCAACTCGCGCACGGAACGATCGCGCCCTGCGCGAACCTGTCCACAGTCAACTCGCGCATCGACCTGTCCGGGTCGTTCCTGCTGCCGACGAGCGCGCAGCCGTGGACCGCGCCCCGGCGGGCCGGGATCAGCTCGTTCGGGGCGGGCGGCGCGAACACGCACCTGGTGGTCCGGGCGCATCCCGCGCCGCCGCCCGCACCCGTCCAGCCGGGGCCGCACGTCGTGGTGCTGTCGGCGCGGACCCCCGAGCAGCTGCGGACGCTCACGGCCGCCGTGGCCGACCTGGTCGAGCGGACGCGCCCGCGCCTCGACCAGCTCGCGTACAGCACCCAGGTCGGGCGGGCGGAGTTCGACCACCGCCTGGCCGTCGTCGTGTCCGACGTCGACGAGCTGGTCCGCCGGCTGCGGTCCGGCGAGGTCACCACCGGCACCGCCGGCACCGATCCGCTGTTCGACGGCGACGGCGGCGCCGAGATCGCCGCCGACCTGCTGCGCCGCGGCCGGCTCGACCAGGCGGCGAAGCTGTGGGTACGCGGTGTCCCGGTCGACTGGGCCGGCCGCTGGCCGGTACGGCCGGGACGGGTGCCGCTGCCGCCGTACCCGTTCGACAGGCAGCGGCTGTGGCTGCCCGAGCCCGCCGGCACCGCACGGCCGCCGGTGCCGCCGTCCGTACCGGAGGGCGACCGGACCGCCGACGGCCGAGACGCCGTGCCGCCGAGCCCGGAGGCGGTGACGCGGGCGAACGCCGTGCCGGAGACCGTCGCGCCGGACGCGGCGGCACCGGAGACCGCCGTGCCCGACGACGATCCGTGTGTGTACCTGCGGCCGCAGTGGCGGGCCGAGCCGCCGCCGGAGGGCGGGCGACCGCCGGCCCGCATCCGGGTGATCGGCGAGGGCCCGACGTTCGGTGGCCGCCACGACCAGGCCGACCCGGACGTGGTCGTGGTGCACCTGCCGGCTCGTGCCGCCGGGCTCGCCGACGAGGTGCGCGAGAGCCTGCACACGGTCCTGCGGACCGCCGCCGAGGTGCTCACCCCCGATCCGGCCGCGCCGTTGCGGATCGTCGTCGGCTGCCCGGACGAGCGGCCCGCCTACACCGCCGTGACGGCGGCGCTGCGCACGCTCGCCCTGGAGCACAGCGGCTTCTCCGGGGCGGTGGTCCGGGGTGGCGTGACCGCCGAGGCGGACCTGTGGCACGTCTCCGGCCCGCCGGAACAGCGGGTGGACGACGTCCGCTGGACCGGCGGCGTCCGTGAGGTCCGCCGGATGGTGCCGTTCCGGCCCGGCCCGGTCCTGCGGCGCACCGGCGGCGTGTACGTCGTGGTCGGCGGCACCGGCGCCGTCGGCCGGCACCTCGCCGTCCACCTCGCCGCGACCCGCGCGCCGTCGGCGGTGGTGCTGGTCGGCCGGACCGCGCCGGCCGACGACGCCTTCGCGTTCGTCCGCGCGGACGTGACCGCCGAGTCCGACGTACGCAGTGCCGTGGCCGAGATCCGCCGCCGCTACGGGCGCATCGACGGGGTGGTCCACGCCGCGGGCGTGCACGACGACGCCCGCGCCCTGACGAAGCCACCCGCCGCCGTCGACGCGGTGCTGGCCCCGAAGGTGTCCGGCCTGCGGCATCTGGTGGACGCGCTCGGCACCGAGCCGCTGGAGTTCCTCGCGCTGTGCTCGTCGATCGCCGGGCGGACCGGCAACCTCGGGCAGGTCGACTACGCCTACGCCAACGCGTTCCTGGACGAGTTCGCTGCCGGCCGGCCCGGCACGGTGTCCGTCTGCTGGCCGCTGTGGGCCGACGGCGGCATGGCCGTCGACGACGCCACCCGCCGGTTGTTCGCGCGACGCTGGGGGAGTGCGCCGCTGCCGACGGCCGAGGCGGTACGGGCGTTCGACCGTGTCGTGTCCGGCACCGAACCGGTGGTCGCGGTGCGGTTCCCGGCGGAGACCGCGCCGGAGTCCTCGGACGTCCCGGCCGGCGGCCCGGAGCCGGGACCGGATCCGGACACGGAACTGCGTGCGCTCGCCGCCGGGTTCCTGCTCGTCGATCCGGACGAGGTCGACCCGGACATCCAACTGCTCGACCTGGGCTTCGACTCCATCTCGCTGACCGAGCTGGTGAACGAGACGAACGAGCGGTTCGGGGTGGACCTGCTGCCGACGGTCCTCTACGAGCACCCGACGCTGGCCGCCTTCGGCGCGTACCTGCGCACCGTACTCCCGGCCCGGCCGGTCCCTGCCACTGTGGACGCCAGGCCCGCGGCGGACCGGCCCGCTGCGGACGCCGCCGAGCCGCCGGCGGACCTGCCGGCCGACGCGGTCGCCGTGGTGGGAATGGCCGGCGTGCTGCCCGGCTCGCCGGACCTCGACGCGTTCTGGCGGCACCTCGCCGCCGGCGACGACCTCGTCCGGGCGGTCCCGGCCGACCGCACCGACCTGCTCGACGACCCCGCCACCACCGGCGTCCGCGCCGGCTTCCTCGACGACGTACGCTCGTTCGACGCCGACCTGTTCGGCATCGCGCCGCGTGAGGCCGCGCTGATGGACCCGCAGCAGCGGCTGTTCCTCCAGACCGCCTGGCAGGCCGTCGCCGACGCGGGATACCGGCCGGCGGACCTCGCCGGCACCGACACCGGGATCTTCGTCGGCGTATCCGCCTGCGACTACGACGACCTGCTCCGCGCGCACGACGTGCCGGTCGAGGCCCACACCGCGAGCGGTCTCGCCGACTGCATCCTGGCCAACCGGGTCTCCTACCTGCTGGATCTGCGCGGACCCAGCGAGGCCGTGGACACCGCCTGCTCCAGCTCGCTCGTCGCCGTGCACCGCGCGGTGCGGGCGCTGCTGGCCGGGGAGTGTGCGACGGCGCTCGCGGGTGGGGTGAACGTGCTGCTGAGCCCCGGCCTGTTCGTGGCGTTCCAGTCCTCGGGCATGCTCAGCGCCGACGGCCGGTGCAAGACGTTCGACGCGTCCGCCGACGGGTACGGCCGCGGTGAGGGCTGCGGTGTGGTGCTGCTCAAGCCGCTGCGCGCGGCGGTCGCCGACGGGGACCAGGTGATCGCCGTCATCCGGGGCAGCGCGGTCAACCACGCCGGCCGCGGGCCGTCGCTGACCGCCCCGAACCCGCAGGCACAGGCCCAGGTGGTCAGCCGGGCGTACCGGGCCGGTGGCGTCGACCCGGCGAGCGTCAGCTACATCGAGGCCCACGGCACCGGCACCCGGCTCGGCGACCCGATCGAGATCGAGGGGCTGAAGAAGGCGTTCGAGGGCGTGGACGCCACGATCGCGGTCGGGGCGGTGAAGACGAACATCGGCCACCTGGAGGCCGCGGCGGGCATAGCCGGGCTGCTCAAGGTGCTGCTGAGCCTGCGGCACGAACGGCTGCCGCGCACGCTGCACCAGCACCGCCGCAACCCGTACCTGCGGCTGGACGGCACCCCGTTCACGGTGCTGGACCACGACGTGCCGTGGACCGGCGAGCGGGTCGCCGGGGTCAGCTCGTTCGGATTCGGCGGCACCAACGCCCACGTGGTCGTGCAGTCGCCGCCGCCGCTGCCGGCGTCCCCGGCGGCGGGCCCCTGGCGCCTGGTGCTGTCCGCGTCCGGTCCCGCGGCCCTGGCAGAGTACCGGCGCCGGGTCGCGGACCGCCTCGCGGAGGGCGCCGACATGGCCCGTGTCGCGTACACCCTCCAGGTGGGACGGGAGGCCCTGGCCCACCGGTTCGCCGCGGTGGTCGCCGACGCCGCCGAGGCGGTGGCGGTGCTGCGCGGCGAGGCGCCGCCCCGCCGTGACCCGGAGACCGAGACCTGGCTGGCCGGCGGGGACGTGGACTGGGCGGCGACCTGGGACCACCGGCCGGCCCGGATCTCCGTGCCCGCCCCGCCGCTGCAGGCCCGGCCGTTCTGGTTCGACGACGGCCCGGCCCGCGCCGCCGCAGCGGCCCGGCCCGCCCCGGCGGAGCCGCCCGCCCCGCGTGTTCCGGCCGAGCCGCCCGCCCCGGTCCGCAGCATCGGTGCCGGCCGGATCGTGCTGCGTGACCCGTCGGCGCTGCGCCGCAACGGCACGGGCCGGCGTACCGCCGCCGACGCGGTGGCGGTGAACGGCGGACGCGCGTCGAACGGCGCGTCGTCGGTGGGCGTGCTCGCCCGGCCGGACGCCCACCCGGCCGGAGCCGGTCCGGCAGCGGCAGCGCCACCGGTCGCTCCCGAGCGACCGGCCGCGCCTGAGCGGCCCGCCGAACCGCACGGCCCCGCCGAACGGCCGGCCGCCGCCGTCGCCGTCCAGGAGGCCGCGGCCGCGGTTCCGGCCGCGCCCGCGGAGGTGGCCGAGGCGGTACGCGACTGCGTGGCGCGGGTGCTCGGCGCCGACCGTACGGAGATCACCGCCGACCGGGCGTTCGCCGACCTCGGCCTCGACTCGATCTTCCGGATGGAGCTGGCCCGGCTGGTGGTGGCCACGTTCGACGTGGAGGTCACCGCCGCCGACCTGTACGAGCACGACACGGTCGAGGCGGTGGCGGCACTCGTGGCCGCCGGCACGCGGGCCCCCCGGCCGGCCACACTCGGCGACGGCGTCGAGGAGCTCGTGACCGGGGTGCTGGAACGTCCCGTCGAGCCCGGCCGGACGTTCGCCGACAGCGGCCTCACCTCGTTCGACATGCTGCGGGTCGTCGGCGCCCTGGAACAGCGTTACGGCGCGCTGCCCAAGACGCTGCTGTTCGACCACCCGACGATGGCCGACCTCACCGCGTTCCTGGCCGGGCGGTCCGCCGGGACCGGCGTGCGGACCGAGCCGGGCACCGGTCCGCAGGTCACCGGCCGGACGATCGAGAGCGGCGCCGAGGTCGACGGTGAGCCCGTCGTCGTCCGTAAGCGGACCCTGCCCGGCCGTCCGGCGCTGCGTGACCTCCTGGCCGACCTGGACCGCCGCCACGCCAAGGAGGGCGGGCTGGCCGGCCGGGACATCGCGCCGTACGCCTTCGTCGACTCGGCGCGGGCCGGCTACGTCAACTTCTCGGTCCGCGGCGACGACGTGTTCGCCTGGAGCTTCGTCGGGCACCACGACCACTTCCACGACCTCGTCGCGGAGTGGATCGCGTGGGCGCGGCGGCACGGCCTGCGCCCGAACTTCCTGTCCCTGGCCCACCTGACCGAGGTCGCCGGGGAACCGGTCACCGCGACCCCGTTCGGGGCGGTGCAACGCCTGACGGACCTGGCCTCGTTCACCGTACGGGGCGGCCGGATGCAGCGGCTGCGCAGCCTCCTGCACCGGTTCGAGCGCGCCGGTGACTGCCGGATCGAGGAGTACCGGGCCGGCGCGTCGCCGGAGACCGACCGGCAGATCGTCGGCCTGATCGACTCCTGGGGCCGCCGCAAGCAGATGGTGAACCCGTACGTCGGCGTGGTCCGGGAGGAGATCGGCGGCGGCACGCTGGACCCCCGGCACCGGGTCTTCCTCACCCGGGTGGACGGCGTCCTCGTCAACGCGGTCATCGTGACCCGGATCCCGTCCGAGCGGGGGTACCTGCTCGATCTGGAGTTCTACGCCGACGAGATGCCCGCCGGCGGGCTGGAGTGGGCGATCGTCCGGATCATCGAGCTGACCGCCGCCGAGGGCTGCACGTCGTTCAGCTTCGGGGCGAGCTTCGGCGTCGCCATCACCGAGTCGCGCAACGCCGACCCGGCGGTGGCGGACGCGTTGGCTGAGCTGCACTCGGTGGGCGTGTTCGGGCCCGGCAACTTCCAGTTCAAGAACAAGTTCCGGCCGGAGAACACGCCGATCTACCTGTGCCAGCCGTCGACCGGTGACCGTACCTCGGTCACCGACATCATCCTGATGATCGCCGATCCGGACCTCGTGGACGGCGCCCCCGCCGACCCCGCACCGCTGTCGGGCGCCGCCGCGCCGCCGCCGCGCGTCGACCAGTCGCCGGAGGACGTCGCGCCGCCGGAGAGCGCGGGACCGCCGCCGGACCCGGCGCTGCGGCCGGGACGTACGGCTCTGCTGGCCGCGCACGGGTACAACGCGCTCGCCCTGCCCACCGAGCTGGTCCCCTTCGACCTGCTCACCGACTCCTGGGCGGAACGGGCGGACGGCTTCGTCGCCGCCCGGACGCGGCTGCTCGCCGAGCGGCCCGCCCCACCGGAGCTCACCGCGCACGACTGGCTGCCCATGCCCGAGGTGGTGCCCACCCGGTCCGGGCGGACGGCCGAGGAACTGCTGTGCCGCTGCCACCCCGGCCCGCGTGGTGTCGTGCTGCACGCCGCGGCCTTCCCGACCTGGCTGTCCACGCTCGCCGACCTCGGCTACGAACCGGTGGCCGTCGGAATCGGCCGGCTCGACCCGGAGACGATCGCGGCGTTCGCGGCGGAGCTGACCCGTCGGCCCACCGGGTCGGTGTCGTTCGTCGTGGTGGAGGCGGCGAACAACGCCGCCGGTGGCGTACCCGTCGCACCCGGCGTCCTCCGGGAGCTGCGCCGCGTCACGGCCGCGCACGGGGTGCCGCTCGTCCTGGACGCCAGCCGCGTGGTCGACAACGCGGTCCAGCTCGCCGGCCCCGGCGGTGATCCCTGGCCGGTGGTGCGGGACCTGCTCGCCGTCGCCGACACGGCGACGCTCAGCCTGTCCAAGGACTTCGGCGTCACGGCGGGCGGGCTGGTCGCCACCCGCGACCCGGAACTGGCGGCGCGGTTGCGCGAGCACGTGGCGCGGCGCGGCTCCGAGGTGGACCGGGCCACCCGGATGACGCTGCGGGCCGCACTGGCGGACCGCGACGGCGTCACGGAACTGGTCCGGCGGCGCGTCGCCGCCGTCGCGGTGCTCCGCGACGGACTGCGGGCGGCCGGCCTGCCGGTCGTGGACGTCGACGGCGCCCACTGCGTCCTGCTCGACCTCGCCCGGATGCCCGGCCTGGCCGGTCGGGAGCATCCCACGATGTCCGGGCTGGCCTGGCTCTACGCCGGTGCCGGAGTCCGCGGCGGGCCGCACCTGGCGGTCGGCGGGCCGCTCGCCGGCACCGTCCGGCTGGCGGTGCCGGTCGGCTTCGGGCCCGGCGACGCCGAGGCGGTGGTGGCCGCCGTCGCCGGCCTCACCGCCGCACCGGGGGAGATGCCCGACCTGGTCACCGGTGGGGTCCGCACGGCGGGGGAGGCGGCCCGGGCGGTCTACCAGCCCGCCGACCGGGTGCCCGACGACGTCCGGCAGGCGCTGCGCGACGAGGCGCCGGCCGACGACAACGGCACCGTGCTGCGGGAACACCAGCCGGCCGTACGCCGGCGGGTGGTGCCGGTGGCCGGCGCCCAGGTGGAGGTCTTCACCGCCGGCGACGGGCCGCCGCTGCTGCTCGCGCACCCGTTCAACATCGGCGCGGGTGTCTTCGCGCGGCAGTTCGAGGCGCTGGCCGGGCGGTACCAGGTGATCAGCGTCCATCACCCCGGCGTCGGGGCGAGCACCGCCTCGGCCGACCTCACCCTCGACGGGATCGCCGCCCTCCAGCTGCGGGTGCTGCGGGAGATCGGGGTCGACGGCCCGGTCCACGTCGCGGGCGCGTCGTTCGGCGGCCTGGTCGCGCTCACGTTCGCCCTGAACCATCCGGGGGACACCGCCTCGCTGATCCTGCTGGGCAGCTCCTACAAGATCGGCAACCGGGTCGGTGAGATCAACCGGCTGGCTGTCGTCGCGGCCCAGGACCTCGACCGCACGATCGAGGGGGCCGGCGCGGACCGGCTACGGCGCGAGCGGGCCGCCGTGGAGGCGCTGCTGCTGCGCTGCGAGAGCATGGACCCCCAGACGGGACTGCGTTACCTGGACGTGTTCGCGGCCCGGCCGGACCTCCGCGACCGGCTCGGCGAGCTGGACCTGCCGGCGCTCGTGGTGCAGGGCCGGCACGACACGGTCATCCCGTCGGAGACGGCGCGGTTGCTGCACCAGGGCATCCGGGGCGCCCGCTACGCGGAGATCGCCGACGCCGGCCACTTCCCGTACCTGACCAGCCCGCAGGAGTGCAACCGGATCCTGACCGACTTCCTGCGCGGCGCCGGAGGGGAGGGGTCGTGACCGTCCTGACTCCCGAGCTGGAACTGCTCGGACCCGACGCGACGACCCGGACGACAGTGGTGCGGCCCGGCATGTGCGGGCCGGGATCGCTGTTCGTCGGCCAGGTCGGCGACTGGACCTGGGACACCGTCAGCGCGCTCTGCGACACCAACGTCTACACCGCCCGCGACGCCGACGGGCTGCCGACCTACCTGGCGTTCCACTACATCCACCTGCGCGGCGGTGCGGACCTGCACGTGCGCGGCATGACCTTCGGCGACGTGCTGCGGGTGGACTCGCGCTCCTTCGCCTCCGGCAGCGAGTCGGTGCTGACGCTGCACGAGATCCGGCGCGGCGACCGGCCCGGACGGGTCGTCGACCCGGACGAGTTCTACGCCCACCCCGACCCGGCATGCCTGTACGCGCAGAACTTCAACCGCTGGGTGGTGCGGGGCCCGTCCGGCGGCAACGGCGACCTGCGCAGCGCGTCCCCACCGGGGTTCCGCCACGGGCACCTGCCCGCGCTGCCCGCGCGGCACTCGCCCCGGCGCGCGTACGCCGAACTGCGCGCCCTCGGCGCCGAGCCCGACCCGTCCGACCCGCTCGACCGGCTGGCGCTGGACTATCCGGTCGATCCGAGCCGCGACCTCAACGGGGTGGGGCTGCTCTACTTCGCGTCCTACTTCTCCATCGTGGACTGGGCGGCGCTGCGGCTGTGGCGGCACCGCGGCGGCACCGACGCCGGCTACCTCCGGCGGATCGTGCTGGACCAGCGGATGAGCTACCTCGGAAACGCCGACGTGGGCGCGGTGCTGCGGGTGCGGGTGTCCCGGCGGCCGGGCGGCGACGTGCCCGGCGCCGACGAGACGGTCCGGGTGGTGCTCGCCGACCGCGACACCGGGCGGCCGCTCGCGGTGGCCCTGGCGCAGACCCGGACGGAGGGAGGGACGTGGGCGTGAGCGACGAAGCGGTCCGGCGGGTGGTCCACGAGGTGATCACCGAGATCCTGCCGGCGGTCCCCGGCGACCGGATCCCCGGCGGCGCGCACCTGCGCGACCTGGGCGCCGACTCGATCGACCGGGTCGAGATCATCATGGCCCTCCGTGAGCGGCTCGGCGTCGACGCGCCGCTCGCCGGCTTCAGTGACCTGCCCGACATCGACCACCTGGTCGCGTACCTCTGCGAGGTGACGGCATGAACGTGGGCATCGAGGCCCTGAACGTGTACTGCGGGGTGACCTCCGTCGCGGTGCCGGTCCTGTTCGAGGGGCGCGGCCTGGACGCGACCCGCCTCGGCAACCTGATGATGACCGCGAAGTCGGTCGCGCTGCCGTTCGAGGATCCGGTCACACACGCGGTGAACGCCGCGAAGCCGATCCTCGACGCGATGGACGAGGCCGACCGCGACCGGATCGAACTGCTGGTGACCTCCAGCGAGTCGGGCCTGGACCTCAGCAAGTCGATCGCCTCGTACGTGCACCGGCACCTCGGGCTGAGCCGCCGCTGCCGGATGCTGGAGGTGAAACAGGCCTGCTACGCCGCGACGGGCGCGCTCCAGCTCGCCTGCGGCTACCTCGCCGCCGGCCTGTCGCCGGGTGCCAAGGCGCTGGTGATCGCGACGGACGTGTCGCTGGTGAACGAGAACGCCTCGTACACCGAGCCGGCGATGGGCACCGGCGCCGCCGCGGTGCTGCTCGGCGACGACCCGCGGGTGCTCGACGTGGACCTCGGGGCGTTCGGGACGCACAGCTACGAGACGTTCGACTCGGCCCGGCCGGGTCCGACGTTCGACGTCGCCGACGCCGACCGCTCGCTGTTCGCCTACCTGGACTGCCTGACGAACGCCTACGCCCACTACGCGGAGAAGGTGGCCGACGTCGACTTCGCCACCACGTTCGCGGGACTGGCCATGCACACGCCGTTCGCCGGCATCGTCCGCGCGGCGCACCGCAAGCTCGCCCGCGAGCACCGGCTGCCCGACGCCGACGTGGACTTCGCCCGCCGGGTCGCGCCCGGTCTGGAATACCCGCGGCTGGTCGGCAACCTCTGCTCCGGCTCGGTCTACCTGGCCCTGGCCAGCCTGATCGACCACCTGCGGCCCGACGAGCCGGTACGGGTGGGCATGTACTCGTACGGCTCGGGCTGCGCCGCCGAGTTCTACAGCGGCCTGGTCGACGCACGGTCCACCGCCGAGGTGGGCCGGATGCGCATCGGCGAGCACCTCGCCGGCCGGTGCGAGCTGACGTTCGACGAGTACAAGCGGATCCTCGCCGACAACGCCGACTGCCTGGTGCCGGTGGCGGACAAGCGGATCGACCCGGGGCGGTACGCCGAGGTGCTGGACCGGGTGACCGGCCCGCGCACCCTGCTCGCCTGCACCGGCGTCCGCGCCTACCACCGCCGCTACGAGTGGATCGGAGCGGGCGCGTGACGCCGGGGCGGGATCTGGCCGCCGCGCTGCTGGCGGCGGGGCCGCTGTTGCGGGTGCTGCCGCCACCGGTACGGGTGCGGTGCGCCGACCCGGCCACCGCGGCCGCGCTGGCCCGGCTGTGCGACCGGCTGGACGTGCCGGCGCCGGTGCCGGTGGCCGGCGCCGCCGACCTCGGCTCGTTCGAGCGGGTGCTGAGCGGCCTGCTGGACCTCGACGCGAACCCGGCTCCGCCGCCGGCGGACGAGGCGCGGGTGGTCGCCGAGGCGCGCGAGCGGGACTTCACCCGCCGGTTCCGGCGCACCGACGTGCGTACCGGCGACGGGGCGGTGCTGCCCACGTACGCGGCCGGGGATCCGCAGCGGCCGCCGGTGCTGATGGTGTCCGCGTGCGGGATGCCGGCCCGGCTCGCCGAGGGCTGGGCCGACCGGCTGTCCCGCGACTTCCACGTGCTCGTGCCCGAGACGCGGGGGCTGTTCGCGGACCTGGACGGTTTCTCCGGCGACACCGGTGTGGTGGCCCAGGCCGGCGACCTCCTCGCGGTGCTGGACCGGTTCGGGCTGCGCCGCGCGCACCTGATCGGTCTGTGCGGCGGCGCGGTGCTCGCGGTGGTCGCGGCGGCGCGGGCCCCGGAGCGGGTGTCGTCGCTGAGCCTCTGGCACGGCGACTTCGACCTGGGCGACGAGAGCCCGAAGACCGACCACCAGCAGAACCTGCAAGCCCTGATGGCGATGGCCGCCCGCAGCCCGCAGCAGGCGGCGGCGGTGCACGCGGTGCTCACCAACACCATGCTCGGCGTCGCCCCGCCCCGGCTGGCGCACCTGGTCACGTACCCGTACGCGACGCCGGAGCTGCTGCGCCGGTACTGCCGGCTCAACGGCGCCATCATGGGCACGGACCTGCGCCCGTACCTCGCCGGGCTGACCACGCGCACGCTCGTCGTCACCAGCGAGGACGACCACACGGCTCATCCCGCCGGGTCGCGGGCGGTGGCCGCCCGGATCGGCGGGTCCGTCCTGCACGTCGCCGGGCACGGCGACCACCTGTCCCTGTTCCACGCCGAGGAGAGCCTCGTCGACCTCGCCGCACGGTTCGTCGCCGGCGAGGTCGCCCTCGGCACACGATCTCCCGCCGAAGCCGGCCGGCGGGTGCCCCCGGTTCCGACGAGAGGTGGAGAGGAGGTGTTCCCATGACCAAGGAGACCGCGGCCAAGAAGCCGCTTCCGGTGCGCAAGCTGGAGTCCATCAAGGCCAGCACCGTCGCCCCGTGCGCGCCCGCGCTGAGCTGAGCCCGCTGAGACGGGGGCGGGGGGCTGGTTACCGGACCCCCGCCCCTGCGCCCAGTCCCGCACCGTCAGAGGAGATGTCCCACAGTGACCGATTTCGCCCTCGACGCACCGGTCCTGGTCCGGCCGTACACCGCCCGCAGGGACGGTGACTTCGCCGTGATCGGGGACGACAGTCGTCAGGTCTACCTGTCCATCCCGGCCGAGGGCCTCGACCTGCTGGAGTGGCTGCGCGACGGTGCCACGGTCGGTGCGGCCGTCCGCCGCTTCGAGGCGACGCACGAGGCGTCGCCGGACGCCGACGCGTTCCTCCAGGCGCTGGCCGACGAGGGGTTCCTCGCCCCGGCCGGCGTACCGGATCCGCCGCCGGAGGCCGGCCCGCGCCGGCCGCGACGCGGCGGGCATCTGGAGTGGCTGTCCCCTCGGGCCGCGCGGCGCCTGCTGAGCCGGCCGGTGCTCGCCGTCTGCGCGGTGATCGTCGGAGTCGCGGTCGGGATGGCCGTCGACCGGCCGGGGCTGGTGCCCGGACCGTCCAGCCTCATGTTCCACTCCCACTTCTGGGCCTACCTGCTGGTCGTCCTGGGCATCGCGGTGGTCGGCGTGTGGCTGCACGAGCTGGCCCACGTCGTGGGGGCACGCGCCGCCGGCACGTCGGCCCGGATGACGGTCGGCAACCAGATGTACGCCATCGTCGCGCAGACCGACCTGTCCGGGATGTGGATGGCGTCCAAGCGGGAACGTTTCGTCGCGGTGCTGGTCGGGCCGCTCGTCGACGTGATCGGCGCGGCGCTGCTGTTCATCACGTTGTGGCTGAACGACGCCGGTGTCCTCGGCCTGCCGGAGCCGGTACGGCTGGTGGTGGCCGGCGTGCTGTTCACCTCGTTCATCCGGCTGCTCTGGCAGACGTTCCTGTTCCTGCGCACCGACTTCTACTACCTGATCACGACGGCGCTGGACACCCGCAGCCTGATGGCCGACACCGGCGCCTACCTGCGCAACCTCGTCCGGCGGGTGCTGCGCCGCCGGCTCATCGACCAGTCCGGGGTCGGGCGCGGCGAGATGCGCACCATCCGGATCTACGCGGTGGTCTGGGTGCTGGGCCGCGTGGTGGCCCTGGCCGTCCTGTTCACCGCGACGATCCCGCTGCTGTGGTTCTACCTGGTCCGGGTCGTCGGCTTCTTCCGCGGTGACGAGATGACCGGCCAGTTCACCTGGGCGGACGTGCTCGCGCTGGCGATGCTGTCGTTCCTGCTCGACGGCGGCGGCACCCTGATGTGGCTGCGGTCGCTGCGGCGTTCCAGCCGGCTGCGCCGCCGCGCGCCGGACCGCGTCCTGGTGGAGTAGGCCCTCACCGACGACGACTCCGCCCGCACGCCGAGGGCGCGGGCGGAGTCGTCGTTCTCAGCGCCCGGCGGACCTGCGGAACTGGGCGATCGCCAGGGGGATCGACAGGGCCAGCAGCGCGCCGATCCACAGCCCGGAGGCGGCGACCGGGTGTTGCAGCGGCCAGACGTCCGGCGCGGTGGCCGGGTCGACGTTGCCGAACTGGACCCGGACCGCCTGGACGATCGCCGAGACCGGGTTCCACTCGGCGACCGGTTGCAGGACCCCCGGCATCGAGTCGATCGGCACGTAGGCGTTGGAGAGGAAGCCCAGCGGGATGGCGATGGTGAAGCCGGTGCTGCTGACCGCCTCCGGCGCCCGGGACGCCAGTCCCACGACGGCCATCAGCCACGACAGCGCGTACGCGAACGCCAACAGGATCAGGAAACCCAGTGCCGCCTCCGGCAGCGACGTGCGGCTGCGCCACCCGACGACCAGGCCGAGCAGCGCGGTGACGGTGATGACCACGCCGCTGTTGACCAGGTCGCTCGTGGTGCGGCCGACGAGCACCGCGGACCGGGAGATGGGCATCGACATGAGCCGGTCGACGATGCCGTTGCGCAGGTCGGCGGCGATCGCGGTGCCGGTGTTGACGGCGCCGAAGAGGACCGCCTGGACGAAGATGCCGCCGAGCAGGTACTCGCGGTACGGCACCCCCTGCACGTCGATCGCGCCGCCGACGATGAAGCCGAACAGCAGCGTCATCATCGCCGGCGCGATGGCCGCGTTGAGCAGCATCTCGGGTACGCGCAGGATCATCCGCAGGTTGCGCTTGGCGACGACGACGCCCTCACCGAAGGCCAGTACGACGGCGTTCACTGCTTCTCCTCCACGGTCTCCTTGACGGGCTCGTCACCGGTGCGCGGGCCGGGGCCGCCGGTGAGGGCGAGGAAGACGTCGTCCAGCGTCGCGGTGCGCAGCGCGGCGTCCCGGACCGGTATGCCGGCCTGGCGCAGCAGCCGCACGCCGGCCAGCAGCGTGTCCACACCGTCACCGGCCGGCACGGAGATCCGGCCGGCGGCCTCGTCCACACTCGCCGGACCGGTGCCGAGCGAGGTGAGCACCGCCTGCGCGGCGGTCAGGTCGGCGTCCGGCCCGACCGTGATCTCCAGGCTGGTGCCGGAGACCCGTCGCTTCAGCTCGTCCGGCGTGCCGTCGGCGACCACCCGGCCGTGGTCGATCACCACGATCTGGTCGGCCAGCCGGTCGGCCTCCTCGAGGTACTGCGTGGTCAGCAGCAGCGTCATGCCGCCGGAGACCAGCTCGCCGATGGTGTCCCAGAGCGCCGTCCGGCTCCGGGTGTCCAGGCCGGTGGTCGGCTCGTCCAGGAACAGCACCCGGGGCGTACGGATCAGCGCGGCGGCCAGGTCGAGGCGCCGGCGCATGCCGCCGGAGTACTCCTTCGCCCGGCGCCCGGCGGCGTCCACGAGGTCGAAGCGTTGCAGCAGCTCGTCGGCCCGCTGCCGGCTCCGCCGGGAGCCCAGGTGCAGCAGCCGGCCCAGCATCTCCAGGTTCTCGAACCCGGAGAGGTTCTCGTCGACGGCGGCGTGCTGCCCGGACAGGCTGATCACCCGGCGTACCTCGGCGGCCTGGGTGACCACGTCGAATCCGGCCACCTCGGCCCGGCCGCCGGTCGGGGCGAGCAGTGTGGTGAGCAGCCGGACGGCGGTGCTCTTGCCCGCGCCGTTCGGCCCGAGGATCCCGGTGATCGTGCCCTCCGGCACCACCAGGTCCAGGCCGTCCAGCGCGGTCACCTTGTCGAACTGTCTGCGTAGTCCGTCAGCGACGATGGCGTTCGCCACGTCGTCTCCTCCCTCTGCGGTTCGGTCGGGATGCGCACCGGCCGGCCGGCCGAACCGCAGTGGGAGCCGGTCGCGCCGGCCCGGTCAGAACTCGACCGTGAGCGCGGTCAGCCCGCGCAGCGTGAGGCCGGGCCGCCAGGGCGTCTCGTCGAGGCTCTGCGCCGGGCGCAGGTCGGGCATCCGGGCGATCAGCGTGGTGATGGCGACCTGCCCCTCGACGCGGGCCAGCGGCGCGCCCAGGCACATGTGGGCGCCCCGGCCGAACGCGAGATGCCGGTTGGCGGTCCGTTCGATGTCGAGCCGGTCCGGCTCCGGGTAGCGGCCCGGATCGCGGTCGGCGGCCGCGAGGACCCCGATGACCATCTCGCCGCGGCTGATCGGCACGCCGCCGATCTCGGTGTCCTCGGCGGCGAACCGCGGGAAGCTGATCTCGATCGGGCCGTGGTAGCGCAGCATCTCCTCGACGGCGCCCGGCGCCAGCTCGGGCTTGTCGCGCAGCAGCCGCAACTGGTCGGGATTGCGGAACAGCGCCAGGACCATGTTGCCGATCAGGTGCTGGGTGGTGCCGAGACCGCCGACCACGAGCAGCGCCACCATCTTCAGCAGCTCGTCGTCGCTCATCCGCTCGCCGTCGGCCTCGGCCAGGGCCATCCCGGAGATGAGGTCGTCGCCGGGCTCGGCGCGCTTGCGCTGGATCAGCGCGTCCAGGTAGCGCACGAACTCCTCGATCTCCGCCATCACCTCGGCCGGGCTCATGCCCTGCGGCGCGGACTGCGCGGAGGTCGGGTCCAGCGACAGCAGCAGCTCCGACCAGAGCCGGAACCGGTCCCGGTCGGCGCGGGGGATGCCCAGCATGTCGGACATGACGGTGAGCGGCAGCGGCACCGCGAAGTCCTCGACCAGGTCGAAGGTCCGTTCCTCGCGGTCGAGCAGCCCGTCGACCAGCTGGTCGGTGATCTGCTGGACGCCGGGGCGCAGCCGTTCGACGTACTGCGGTGTGAACGCCTGCTGCACCAGCCGGCGCTGCCGCGTGTGCTCGGGCGGGTCGACGCTGCCCATGCTGCCGCCGAGCAGCCGTACCACCGCCTCGGGCAGCGCCGGCGCCTCCATGCCCTCGGGCATCACGGTCGGGCTGGTCTTGAACCGGTGGTAGTCGGTGAGGAAGCTGGTGCACTCGTCGTAGCCGGTGACCAGCCAGACGTCCTGGCCGGTGGGCATCCGGACCCGGGAGACCGGGTTGGTGTCGCGGAGGGCGGCGTAGGTGTCGTAGGCCGTCTCCCGTGCGGCTTGTGACATCAGGTCCGGTTGTTCGGAGGTCGTCACGTCGGCGTCCCCTCTCCAGCGTTCGGCCGCACCGGTCGGCGCCGGCTCCGGATGAGCATTTCCGGGCCTCGGCGACACCTCTGCTCAGAGTTGAGCACCGGCCACCCTGCGCACTACTGCGCAGACGTCACCGGCCCTGTTCCGGTGGACTGCGTGCTGTTGTCCTGGTTCCCTTCGATGACGGAGCGCCGACGCATGGACCTCGAAACCACGGAGACCGAACGCCTGCGCACGCTGGACCAGCAGCGCGTGTGGCACCCGTACACCCCCACCGACGCCTACCTCAACGCCAAGCCCCTGGTGATCACCCACGGCGAGGGTGTCTACCTGGTGGACAGCGACGGCAACCGCTATCTCGACGCGGGCTCCTCGCTGGGCGTCAACATCCACGGCCACCAGCGTCGGGAACTGAACGAGGCGCTGGCCGCGCAGGCGGCGAAGATCGCGCACACCACGCTCTACGGCATGACCCACCCGGGCGCCGCGGAGCTCGCCGACCGGCTGGTCCGGCTCGCCCCGGAGGGCATCGACAAGGTGCTGTTCCTGGAGTCCGGCTCCAGCGCCGTGGAGACGGCGATGAAGATGGCGTACTCCTACTGGGTCTTCAAGGGATCGCCGCAGCGCAACAAGTTCGTGTCCATGGGCGGGGCCTTCCACGGCGACACCATCGGCGCGCTGTCGGTGGGCCAGATGACGATCCTGAAGAACTTCTACCAGCCGCTGCTGCGCGAGACCAGCTCGTTCGCCCAGCCGTACGCGTACCGCTGCGGACTGTGCCACAACAACTGCAACCTGGCCTGCGCGGACACGCTGGAGGAGGTGCTGGAGCGCGAAGGCGACGAGGTGGCCGCCGTGCTCGTCGAGCCGCGCGTGCAGAACGTCAGCGGCATGATCGTGGCACGCGACGGTCACCTGGCCCGGGTCGCCGAGATCGCCCGCCGGTACGGCGTCCTGCTCATCGCCGACGAGCTGGGTGTGGGCTTCGGCCGTACCGGCCCGATGTTCGCCTGCCAGGCCGACGGGGTGTCGCCCGACATCCTGTGCGTCGGCAAGGGCCTGACCGGCGGGTACATGCCGTTGACGGCGACGATGGCGTCGAAGGAGGTGTTCGACGCGTTCCGCGGTGACGGCAAGATGCTGCTGTCCGGGCACACGTTCTCCGGCAACCCGCTCGCCGTCGCCGTGGCGCTGGCGAGCCTGGACCTGTTCGAGAAGGACGACCTGATCCGGCACGGCCAGGCGCAGGCCGTGGTCCTGGCCGAGGAACTGGACAAGTTCCGCAGCGTGGCGCACGTCGGCGACGTCCGGCAGTGCGGCCTGCTGGCCGCCGTCGAGCTGGTGGCCGACGTGGAGACCCGCGAGCCGTTCCCGATGGAGCTGGGCGTCGCGACGCGCATCACCGAACGGTGCCGGGAACTGGGCATGATCATCCACTCGGCGCCGAGCGACACCATCGTGATCGTGCCGCCGCTGGTGATGACCGAGGAGGAACTGCGCACGATGGCGCGGATCCTGCTCCAGGCGACCCAGGAGGTCGTGGCCTCGCTGCCGACCTGAGGAACGGAGAAACGGGAACGGGACGGGCGCAGGGCCCGTCCCGTTCCGTCGTCTCCGGACCGGCTCAGGACCGTACGGCGAGATCGGCCAGCAGCGCCTCGGCCAGCTCGGCGGGCGGACCGGCCAGGTAGAAGTGCCCGCCGCTGAACACCCGCAGGCTGAAGCCGGCCGACGTGACATCGGCCCAGGAACGCATCTCCACCACGTCGACCTCCGGGTCGGCGTCGCCGGTGAACGCCGACACGGGACAGCGCAGCGGCGGGCCGGGTAACTGGCGGTACGTCTCGTTGACCGCGAAGTCGGCGCGCAGCCCCGGCAGGAACAACGCCATCAGGTCGTGTCGCCGCAGCACCTCGTCCGGCGTGCCACCGAGCGCCGCTACCGCCGGCAGGAACTCGTCCGCGCCGAGCGTGTGCCGGTCCGGCCGGCGGGCCGGCAGGTGCGGCGCGCGCCGGCCGGAGACGAACAGCCGTGCCGGGCCGCCCGCCCCGGCGGACAGCCGCCGGGCGGTCTCGTAGGCGACCACCGCGCCCATGCTGTGCCCGAACAACGCGTAGGGGCGGTCCGCGTGCGCGCCGATCGCCGCGGCCAGCGGCGGCACGAGACTGTCGATGCTGGTGTACGGTGCCTCCCGCAGGCGGGACTCCCGGCCGGGCAGCACGACGGGGCAGACACCCAGGTACGGCTCCAGCGCGGCGCGCCACGGCCGGAAGAACGAGCCGCCGCCCCCGGCGTGCGGGACGCAGTACAGCAGCATCGGGGCGTCCGGGTCGGCCGGGCTCTTGATCCACGGGTTGCTCATCGTTCCTCCTCGTCGGACCGCAGCACCACGTGCCCCACCGTGCCGGTCGCGCCGACGGCGGTGACGAGCGCGCGCAGCGGGCCGCCGGTCCACGGCTCGGACCGGTGCACGAACCGCACCGGAAGCGCGTCGAGGTCGACGAGCGGGTGGGGCGCCTCCGCCAGCAGGGTCGGTACGAGCCGGCGGTGCCGCAGTTGGAGGAGCACCTTGGTCAGCTGCGCGAGCCCTGATGCGGCCTCCGCGTGGCCCAGGTTCGGCTTGAGGGTGCCGATCGGCACGCGTACCCCCTCGGGCGCGGCGGCGGCCAGGAACCGGCCCACGGCCTCGATCTCGGCGGCGTCGGACAGGGCGGCCCCGGAGGCCGCGCACTCGACGTACCCGATGTCGGCGGCGGTGAGCCCGGCCCGGCGGACCGTCTCGGCGAGCGAGCCGGCGAGGGTGGCCGCGTCGGGCGTGCCGAACCGGCTCGTCGCGCCGCTGTGCCCCACCCAGGTGCCCTCCACCACGGCGTCGACACGGTCGCGGTCCCGGCGCGCGTCGCCGAGCCGGCGCAGCAGCACGGCACCGGCACCCTCGCCCGGCGACCAGCCGCCGGCGGCGGCGTCCAGTGCCGGGTGCGGCGTCTCGGCGACCAGGCCCAGCCCGCGCAGCACCGCCGCGTGGTACGGATGTGCCAGCAGGTTGACCGCGCCGACCAGGGCGGCGTCGCAGTCGCCCCGGTCGAGGCTCTCGGCCGCCTGGCGCAGGGCGGTGAGCGCGGAGGAACAGGAGGTGTCCACGGCGACGCTCGGGCCGCGGAAGTCGAAGGCGTGGGAGATCCGGTTGGCGATCTCGGACCCGGTGCCGGAGATCCGGGCCGGGTCGCCGTCGCGCCACCGGTCGGTGCCGGCGAGGCGGTGGTCGTGCCACATCACGCCGACGAAGACACCGACCCGGCCGAGGGACGCCGGGGTGTGGCCGGCGTCCTCCAGGCACGCCCACACCACTTCGAGCAGCACGCGTACCTGCGGGTCGAGGACGGCGGCCTCGGCCGGCGTGATCCCGAAGACCATGCTGTCGAACGTCTCCAGGCCGGACAGGTAGCCGCCGGCCGGTCCGTCTCCCCGCCCGGGCGGGGGCGGCGTGATCGCGCAGTGGCCGGCGTCGAGGTTGCGCCAGAGCGTCGGGACGTCGTCCGCGCCGGGGTAGCGGCCGGCCACCCCGACCACGGCGATCTCGCGCGGCCCGGCGGCGGGTGTGTCGGTCTCGTCGTCGCGCGTCACCGGGCCGCACAGGAACGCCTGCTGGAACACGTGGTCGTCGTCCAGCCGCAACGCGGCGCGGACCGGCGCCTCGGCGACCGCGCCGACCGGGCACAACCCCAGCCCGTGGTCGGCCTGGGCGCCCATCAGCACCTGGCCGAGGTAGCCGGCCTCCAGCGCGAGGTACCGCTCGGCGTCGTCGCCGTACAGCGGGCGGATCGCCCGCGCCTGCCCGACGAGGAGGAGCTGGAACGCCGCCCGGTCGTACACCGGCCGGTTGTAGACGAAGTGCGCGGTGCGGTCCAGGGCGGTTCCGTCGCCGACCCGGCGCAGCGCGTGTTCGTCGGGGTGGTGGTAGTAGACGCCGGCCGGCAGCCCGGTGACCCGGTCGCCGGGCACGTGGACGTAGACCTGCACGCCGTAGGTGTCGCCGGCCGACGGGTACAGCCGCCGCGTGCGGTCGCCGTCGGCCAGCGGGCGCAGCAGGCTCAGCAGGCCCGCCACGGTGGGCAGCGGCACCGGCCGGTCGAGGAAGTCGCGGCGCGAGGCCCGCCGCCGGTACCGCCGCCGCGCCGGGCGTTCCCCGGGCAGCGGTACGGCCTCGCCGTCGTCGCGCAGGTCGAACCGGGCCGCGGCGAAGGCGGACCGCTCGGCGGGGGAGAGCACGTCGACGGTGCGCGGCGGCGGCGCGGTGGCCGGGGGCGCGCCCGCGGGCACCGGTTCGGGCGGGCCGGGCGACAGGTGCGCGGCGATGCCGTCGATCGTCGGGTGCTCCAGCAGCGCCGCCACCGGCACCCGGGGGCCGAGACGCTCGTGCAGCCGGGCCGAGACCTGAACCATGGTGAACGACGTGGCGCCCTGGTCCCACAGGTCGGCCGCCGGGTCGACGGTCTCGCCGAGCAGGTCGGCGAACAGGTCCGTGAGGACCTGACGGACGCCCGGCGCGGGCGGGGCGTCCGCCGGTTCCGGCGGCGCGACCGGTGTGTGTGCGGCGTCCGGCAGGACCGGCGGCAGCGGCCACGGCAGCCCGGCGCGGTCCAGCTTGCCGTTGTCGGTGGCGGGGAACTGCTCCAGCACCGCCAGGTGGCTCGGCACCATGTAGTCCGGCAGCGTCTCGGCGGCGAAGGCCCGCAGGTCGCGGACGGCCGGAGCGACGCCACCGGAGGACAGCAGGTACGCCACCAGCTTGCGTTCGCCGCCCTCCTCGCGGGCCACCACCACCGCGTCCTTGACGCCCGGATGGCCGCGCAGCCGGTGCTCGATCTCGCCGAGTTCGACCCGGAACCCGCGGATCTTCACCTGGTGGTCGGCCCGGCCCAGGAAGGTCAGGTTGCCGTCCGGCAGGAACGCCGCCCGGTCGCCGGTGCGGTACATCCGGTCTCCGGGTGGCCCGAACGGGCACGGCACGAACCGGTCCTCGGTGAGGTCCGGCCGGTTGTGGTAGCCGGCGCTGAGCACCTCCCCGGCGATGTAGAGGTCGCCCTCGACGCCGGGCCGGCACGGGCGCCGGTCGTCGTCCAGGACGTAGTAGCGGGCGTTGTCGATGGGCCGGCCGTAGGGGATGCTGCGCCACCCGGGGTCGACCGTCCCGACGCGGTACCAGTTCGACCACACGGTGGCCTCGGTCGCCCCGCCGAGGTTGACGATCTCGGCGGCGGTGAAGCAGGCCCGCAGCTCGCCCGGCAGGGACAGCGGCGTGTGGTCACCGCTGAGGAACACCAGCCGCAGGCCGGTCGTGCCGGGCCCGCCGCGGTGCGCGGCGGCCAGCGGTACGACGTGCGCCAGTGTGGTCGGCGCGGAGTTCCAGAACGTGACCGGCTCCCGCAGCAGGACGTCCAGCAGCAGCGCCGGATCCTTCTGCTGCTCGGAGTCGGCGACGTAGATCGAGGCGCCGTACCCGAGCAGCCCGAGGATGTCGAACACGGACAGGTCGAAGCCGAGCGACGTCACGCACAGCCCGGTGTCCTGCGGTCCGAAGCGGAACGTCCGGCGCGCCCAGTGCAGGAGGTTGTGCACGGCCCGGTGGGTGACCGCGACGCCCTTGGGCCGGCCGGTGCTGCCGGAGGTGAAGATGACGTACGCGAGGTCGTCCTCGCCGGTGCACGGTTCCGGGTCCGGTACGGCCGCCGAGCCGACCCGGTCGGCGTGCACCACGGCGATCCCCTCCGGCCGGCCCGGCGCCGGCAGGTCCAGGTCGCTCGTCGTGACGAGCGCGACCGCGCCCCCGTCGGCGAGCATCAGCGCGGCCCGGGCCGGTGGCAGCGACGGCTCCACCGGCAGGTAGGCGCCACCGGCCTTGAGCACGCCGTACACGGCGGCGACCATGAGCGGCCCCCGGGCGAGGCTGATCCCGACCACCGATCCGGCACCGACGCCCGCGGCGCGCAGCCGGACCGCGATCCGGTTCGCCACCGCGTTCAGCTCACCGAAGGACGTGGTCCCGCCGCGCCCGCGTACGGCGACCGCCTCGGGCCGGGCCCGCGCCTGGGCCTCGAACAGCAGGTGCACCGGCCCGGCGTGCGGGAATTCGACGGCGGTGTCGTTCCACCCGTACACGACGTCGCTGAGGTCGGCCAGTTCGGCCAGCGCCGACCGGTACGCGTCGAAGATCCGGTCCAGGTCGTCGTCGCCGATCGCGTCCTCGGTGGCGTCCCAGAACAGCCGCAGCGTGCCGTCGCCCTCGTCGATCGCGATGCAGTCCAGCGCCACGTCGGGCGTGCACGTCAGCCACGGGCCGGCGCGCACGCCGTCGGGCAGCGGCACGTCGCCGAGCTCGAGCAGCCCGGTGCACACGACCGGGTAGCCGGCGCCGCCGTCGCGCATCCGCCGCAGCACCAGCCGCCGCAGCTCGGCCAGGCCCGACGCGCCGTCGGCCGCCGCGTCGGCGGTGATCTGCCGGTCGTAGCGCTCGGCGAGGTCGAGCAGGCCCTCGCCCGGTTCGCCGGCGGCCAGCCAGCTCAGCGCGGTCAGCTCGGCGGGCCGGAACGGCTCGGACCGCGGCGTCCAGCGCACCAGCGGCACCGCGAAGCGGTCGTGGTGGCAGGTGCCGAGCGCGGTGGTGAGCGCGGCCATGAGCAGCGCGTCGAGGGCGAGGCCGCGTTCCCGGGCCAGCCGCCGGATCCGCGTCCAGCCCGGCACCCGGGCGGTACGCCGCCGTCGCGGCCCGGTGCGCGCCTCGATCGGCGGGCCGGGCGGAAGGTCGGCCAGGCGGTCCTGCCAGTACCGGCGGGCGTGCGGGTCCGGTGCCGCCTGCGGCGCGCGGGGCGGCCCGGCCACCGGCGTGCCCGGCTCGGCGTAGCGGCGCATCAGCTCGCGCAGCAGCAGGTGGATGCTGCGGCCGTCGGCCACCAGCAGGTCCAGCGCCACGTGCACGGTCGCCGCGCCGGCCTCGTCCACCTGGACGCGCACCTCACCCTGGGGGAGCCGGCCGAGCGGGAAGGCCCGCCCCACCATGTCCCGCTGCACCGCGTCGCACGACGGCGCGCCGCCCGGTTCGTCCGGCCCGGTCACCGGGATGTGCCACCGGTCCGGCACGTCCTCGCGGGTGACCAGCCGTCCGTCCGGGGTGACGACGGTGCGCAGCGGCTCGTGCGCGGCGAGCAGGCCCAGCCAGGCCGCCTCCAGCCGGGGCAGGTCGAGCCGCTCGACGGCGAAGGCGTGCACCACCTGGCAGCCGCTCCACGGCCCGGTGCCACCCGCGGTCCGGGCCACGAAGTACGCCTGCTGGAGGTCGTTGAGGGGCCGGCCGGCGCCGTCGGGCACGGGCCGCAGCCAGCGCAGCGTGTTGACGAACCAGGCGAAGGTCGCGGCGACCACGCCCGGACCGAAGGCGTCCGGCACCACGTCCCACCGCACGCGCAGCTCCCCGTCGCGTTCGCCGATCTGCGCGTCGAGCGTGACGCCGGAGGTCTGGCTGACCGCGTACCGGCCGTCGGCGCCGGTCCCGCCCACGTCGAGCAGGCTGGTGAACACCACCGGCAGCTGCACCGGGACCGGCAGCCGGCGGGACCGCAGCTCGCGGAGCGCGGCCACGCCGGGCACGTCGGCGTGTTCGAGGTCGCGGCGCAGCCGGTCGTGGACCGCCCGGGCGGCCTCGGCGAACGGCCGCCCGGTCGCCGACTCGGCGACGAACACGGTGGTCGAGGTGAACGGCCCGGGCACAGCGGCCGCCTCGGCGGGCAGCCAGAGCCGGCTGTTCGTGGTGAGCACGAGCGAGAACGCCCCGTCCGCGCCGGCCCGCCGCAGCGCCTCGGTGAAGGCGGTGAGCACCACAGCGGTCGGGGACACGCCGAGCTCGGCCGCGTACGCGGTCACCGCGGCCCACTCGCGCCGCGTCAGCGCCGCCGTGTACGGCACCCGGACCGGGCCGGGCTGCGCGCCGGCGGTGGGCAGGGCGGGGCCGGGCGGCAGGTCGCGCAGCGCGCCGGCCCAGTACTCCAGGCCGGCGCGGTACCCGTGGCCGTCGCGGTGGGCGGCGAGCGCCACGCCGAGGTCGCGCAGCGCGGCGCCGGGGGCGGGCAGCTCGTGCCCCGGGTCGTCGTGGAGCGCCCGGAGCTGCTCGACGATCAGCTCCAGCCCGGCGCCGTCGACGATCGCCGCGTCGACGCTGAGGTGCAGCACGCCGCCGCCGTCCGCGGCACGGGTCACCTCGACCGACCACAGCGGCTCGTCGGCCGATCCGTAGGAGTGGTGGGAGAGGCGCCGGCGTACCTCCTGGGCGTCGGCGCCGACCGGCATGGTCCAGTCCGGCGGCCGCTCGGCCACCCGCTGGCGCCCGTCGGGGGTCAGCACGAGCCGCAGCGCCTCGTGGTGCCCGACCAGCCGCCCCCACGCCGCGCGCAGGCGGTCCACGTCCAGCTCGGGGATGTCGTACTCGCGGTAGAGGTGGCAGCCGGGCAGGCCGGTCGCCTTGGCCAGCAGGTACCCCTCCTGGAGCGGGGTGAGCGGGAACGGCTCGTGCCGCCGTGCCGGCTCGGGGCGTACCTCGGGACGCAGCCCCGCACCGGCGGGCGCGGCGTCGGCGGCCAGCTCGGCCAGCTCCCGGGCGGTGGCGCAGCGGCGCAGGGCGTCGGTCGGCAGCTCGGTGCCGAACACGGCGCCGACCTCCAGCAGCAGCCGCGCGGCGGCGAGGGAACCGAGCCCCAGATCGCCCAGGGGCGTGTCGGCGTCGGCGGTGACCCCGGCGGGCAGCACGCCCGACAGGACGTCCAGGACGATCTCGACGCGGTCCGGGATGGCGGTCTGCTCGTTCATACGCTCCCCGCTCCGAAGGCCGGCCTTCGCCGCAACCTAAGCGGCGCCGGACCGGGCGTGCTGCTCAACTCTGGGCAGCACGCCCGGTCCGGCGGGCCGGACAGTCCAAGACGTGTCCTCACGACCGAAGTCCGCCTGGGTGTTCCCGGGGCAGGGCGCGCAGCGCCGGGGCATGGGCGGAGACCTGTTCGACCGCTTCCCGGCCGAGTGCGCCGCCGCCGACCGGATCATCGGCGTACCGGTGGCCCGGCTGTGCCGCGACGACGCCCTGCTCGGCGACACCCGGTACGCGCAGCCCGCGCTGTTCGTCGTCGGCGCGCTGGCCTACCTGGCGGCGCGCGACGAGCAGCCGCCGCCGGACTACCTCGCCGGGCACAGCCTCGGCGAGTACGCGGCGCTGTTCGCGGCCGGCTGCCTGGACTTCGAGGAGGCGCTGCGCCTGGTGTGCCGCCGCGGCGAGATCATGGCGCGGGCGGCCGGCGGCGGCATGCTCGCCGTCGTCGGACAACGCATGGACCGGCTGCCCGGGGTGCTCGCCGCCGCCGGTGTCGACGACGTGGACGTGGCCAACGACAACGCCGACGGCCAGGTGACGCTCTCCGGCCCGCGCGAGTCGCTGTCGGCGGCGGCCCGGGCGGTCACCGCCGCCGGTCTGGGCCGCTGCGTCCCGCTGCCGGTGGCCGCCGCGTTCCACTCGCGGTACATGCGCGCCGCGGCGGGCGAGTTCGCCGAGGTGCTGGCGCAGGTCCGGTTCGCACCGCCGCGGGTGCCGGTGATCTCCAACGTGACCGCCCGGCCGCACGACCCGCTGCTGCTGCCCGACCTGCTCGCCGTGCAGCTGCGCCGCCCGGTGCGGTGGCGCGAGACAATGGCGTACCTGGTCGGCCGCGGTGTGCGCACGGTACGGGAGCTGGGGCCGGGCCGGGTGTTGACGGACCTGTTCCGCCCGGTGCTCGCCGCGGCGCCGGCCGTGCCGGACGGTGGCGGCCCGGGACCGGCGGCGCTCGGCTGCCAGCGCTTCCGCGCCGACTACGGCGTCACGTGGTCCTACCTCGCCGGCTCGATGTACCGCGGGATCAGCTCGGTGGCGATGGTCGCCCGCCTGGGCAAGGCGGGCCTGCTCGGCTTCTTCGGCGCGGGCGGCTTCCGCCGCGACGAGGTCGAGGCGGTCCTGCGCTCGCTCACGACTGATCCCGGTCCGGGCCGCTTCGGCATGAACCTGCTGGCGATGCCGGACAACCCGGCGCTGGAGTCGGCGCTGGCGGAGCTGTACGTCCGGCACGACGTCCGCTACGTCGAGGCGGCCGGGTACACGGCTGTCACAGCGGCCCTGGTGCGGTTCCGCTTCGCCGGCGCGCACCTGAGCGCCGACGGCACCCCGGTCGCCGTCCGGCACGTCGTGGCGAAGGTGTCCCGGCCCGAGGTCGCGGCCGCGTTCCTGGCCCCGCCGCCGGCGGCGATGCTCGCCGCCCTGGTGGCCGAGGGTGCGCTGTCCGCCGGGGAGGCCGCCGCGGCGGCGCGGCTGCCGGTGAGCGGTGACCTGTGCGCCGAGGCCGACTCGGCCGGGCACACCGACGCGCGGTCCGCGCTCACCCTCGTGCCGGACCTCGCCCTGCTGCGCGACGCGGAGATGCTCCGGCACCGCTACCCGGAGCGGATCCGGGTCGGCGCCGCGGGCGGGCTGGGCACCCCGGAGGCGGTCGCCGCGGCGTTCGTGCTCGGCGCCGACTTCGTGGTCACCGGTTCGATCAACCAGGCGACTCCCGAGGCCGGGACGTCACCCGAGGTCAAGGACCTGCTGGCGCGCGCCGGGATCCAGGACACCGCGTACGCGCCGGCCGGTGACACGTTCGAGTTCGGTTCCCGCGTGCAGGTGCTGCGCCGCGGCACGATGTTCGCGGCGCGGGCCACCCAGCTGCTCCAGCTTTACCACCGCTACGACACCTGGGACGAGGTGCCCGCCGCGATCCGCGACGCCGTGGAGCGGACCACCTTCCGCCGGTCGTTCGCGCAGGTGTGGCGGGAGACCGAGCGGCACTACCGGGCCACCGGCCGGGCCGCGGAGGTGGAGCGGGCCGGCCCGCGACGGCGGATGGCCCTGGCGTTCAAGTGGTACTTCGCCCGCGCCACGGAGGTGGCGCTGCGCGGCGACACCACCGAACGGGCGAACTTCCAGGTCCACACCGGACCGGCGATGGGCGCCTTCAACAGGTACGTGCGCGGCACCGAACTGGCCGACTGGCGGCTGCGGCACGTCGACGTGATCGCCGAACTGCTGATGCGCGGGGCGGCCGACGTCCTGCGCCGGCACTGTCCGCCCGTGGCCATTAGTGAGCAGAGCGGCTGCTCCGATGCTGACTAGCGTGTCCGGGCGCCCACCGAACCAGCCGAAGCGAAGGAGTCTCCGATGACCACCACATCGAGTCCGCCGTTCGTGTTGCCGACCGCCCAGGCCCAGACCTCGGTCGACCCGGCCGCGATCCTGCACTCGGGCAACGCCGGCGTGATCGTCGAGCGGGTCGGTCAGTTGCGTGCCGAGTTCCGCTCCGAGGCCCGGCAGTTCGCCCGGGAGCTGTCGGAGTACCTCAACACCAACTACGCCGGCATCATCACGGTGTTCGTCTACGAGGAGACCTTCGGCACGAAGGACCGCCTCCACTGGCTGATGCACCTGAAGTCGCTGCACGCGTACGAGACGCTGATCGAGATGGGCAGCCGGGACGCCGGCTGGCGCGACATCATCATGCGCCAGCGCATCGACCCCGCCCGCGGCGGCGGCACGTGGGACCGGATGTTCCTCGACGGCGACCTGCACGAGACGGTGCTCATCCCGTCGGCCTTCGGCATGTACGGCACGTCGGACGAGACGCCGGACTCGGTGCGCACCACCGAGGGCGCCGCCACGTTCGCCGTACCCACCGCGCAGCTGCAGACCGACGTGCCGGTCGAGGAGCAGCTCAACTCCGCCACCTGCGGCATCCTCATGCACCGCACCGGCGAGCTGCGCTACGAGTTCCGGGCCGAGGGACGCGCGTTCGCCCGGGCCCTGTGCGAGAGCTGGAACCGGGCGCTGGCCGGCCACGCCACCATCTACCTGTACGAGGAGGCGTTCGGCCGGTCCGACCGCATCCACCACTTCATCCACCTGAAGTCGCTCAGCTCGTACTACACGTTGATGGGCGTCCGCGCGATGAGCGACCCGGCCACCCGCGAGGTGTTCACCCGCCAGTGGATCCCGGCGGAGAAGGGCGGCGGCGGCTGGGATCGGATGTTCGTCCAGTCCAGCCTGTCCGACCTGTCGCTGACGCCCCAGCACTGGGGCATGTACGCCACCAAGACGGAGCGGTGACCGATGCCCGTGACTGACTGCCTGCACACGATCTTCTCCCGGCGGGCGGCGGAACAGCCGCACCGGATCGCGGTGACCTGCGGCGACCACCGGCTGTCCTACAGCGAGCTGGACCGCCTGTCCGGCGAACTGGCCGAGCGGCTGCGCGGGTACGGGGTCTGCCCCGGCGTCCACGTCGGAGTGTGCGTCGACCGCTCGGTCGACCTGGTCGTGTGCGTCCTGGCGGTGGTGAAGGCGGGCGGCGCCTACGTGCCGGTGGACGCCGAGCATCCGGCCGCGCGGGTCGCCGCGGTGCTGGCCGGCAGCCGGGTTCCGGTGACGGTGGCGGTGACCCGGACCGCGGACTCGCTCGCGGAGTGGTCGGGCCCGGTGCTGTGGGCCGACGACAGCGAGGACGACGACACCGACGACGAGGACACCGACGACGAGGACGCCGACGACGAGGACGCCGACGGCGACCCGGGCGACGGCGGGGCCACGGCCGGCGCCGGCCCGGCGGACCGGGCCGTCGGCGCGGACGCGGTACCGGAGCCGGCCGGTGAGGCCGGGCCGGACGACCCCGCGTACGTCATCCACACGTCGGGTTCCACCGGGGCGCCGAAGGGCGTGGAGGTGTCGCACCGCAGCGTCGTGGCGCTGCTGGAGCACGGCACCGAGCGGTTCGGCTTCGGCGGCGACGACACGTGGACGCTGTTCCACTCGATCGGCTTCGACTTCTCGGTCTGGGAGTTGTGGGGGGCGCTGCTGTCCGGCGGGCGGCTCGTCGTCGTACCGGGGCGCGTCGCCCGGACCCCGGCGCTGATGCTGGACCTGGTACGGCGCGAACAGGTCACTGTGCTCAACCAGACCCCGTCGGCGTTCCGCCGGCTCGCCGCCGCCTACCTGGCCGACGAGGGCCCGGACGAGCTGCGCCTGGTGGTGTTCGGCGGCGAGCGGCTCGACGTCGCGGTGCTGGCGCCGTGGATCGCCCGGCGCGGCGACGACCGGCCGGAACTGGTCAACATGTACGGCATCACCGAGGTGACCGTGCACGCCACCGCCCGCCGGATCGTCGCGGCGGACCTCGACCGGCCGTCGGTGAGCCCGATCGGCCGGCCCCTGCCCGGCGTACGGATCGAGCTGCGCGACGAGTCCGGCGCGGTGGTGCCGGACGGCACGCCGGGGGAGCTGTACGTGGCGGGCGCCGGGCTGGCGCGGGGCTACCTGCACCAGCCGGAGCTGACCGCCGAGCGTTTCGTCACCTCCGGCGGTGAGCGCTGGTACCGCTCCGGGGACCGGGCCGTGCGCACCGACGGTGACCTGGTCTACCTCGGCCGGGTCGACAGGCAGTTGAAGGTCCGCGGCTACCGGATCGAGCCGGGCGAGGTGGAGGCGGCGGTCCTGGCCCACCCGGGCGTCGGCACCGCTGTGGTGACCGCCCAGGACTTCGGCGAGGGCGACGTACGCCTGGTCGCCTACGTCGCGCCCCCGCCCGGCGCGGACCCGGCCGGACTCACCGAGGCGGACCTCGCCGCGACGGTGGCGGACCTGCCCGGCTACCTGCGGCCGTCCCGCTTCCACGTGGTCGCCGACATCCCGCTCACCGCGCAGGGCAAGGCCGACGTGGCCGTCCTGGACCGCCTGGCCGGCTTTGCCGGCCCGGCCGACCCGGCGGGCCCGGCCGGCGACGACGTCGTGTCCGGGGTGAAGGCGATCGCCGACGAGGTGCTGCGCCGCGACGTGCCGGTGGACGGCGACCTGTTCGACCTGGGCGCCACGTCGCTGGCCCTCACCCGGATCGTGGCCATGGTGAACGACCGGTTCGGCATCGCGCTGACCGGCGCCGAGATGGAGGAGCCCACGGTCGGGTGCCTCGCCGAGGTGGTGGACGCGTCCCGACGCCACCATTCCCTGCAACAGGTAGGAGGATGACATGGAGGACGACTACACACTCACCGACGAGGAGCTGGCCGACTTCCACCGCAACGGGTACTTCGGCCCGTTCCCGGTGTACGAGGTCGAGGAGATGCAGCGGCGGTGGCGGCGGGAACGGCTGCGCCTGCTGGACCGCTCGCACGCGGTCTACCAGGACGAGGCCGCGCTGTCCGGCAACACGAACATCTCCAACTACGACCGGCACCTGGACAACGAGTTCCTGGCCGACCACATCTGCCACCCGCGGATCGTCGACCGCGTCGTCAGCGTGCTCGGACCGGACGTGCAGTGCTGGCGGTCGGAGTTCTTCCCCAAGTACCCCGGCGACGAGGGCACCGACTGGCACCAGGCCGACACGTTCGCCAACGCCTCCGGCAAGCCGCAGATCCTCTGGCCCGGCGACGCGAAGGACTTCGGCGGCACGATCACCGTCTGGACGGCCTTCACCGAGGCCAACGAGGAGACGGGCTGCCTCCAGTTCATCCCCGGCACCCACCGGACGATGTTCTACGACGAGACCAAGAAGATGCACTACGACCCGACCTCCATCAACAGCACCGACAAGGACGGCGTACGCCGCGGTTTCTTCGGCTACGACTACCGTGAGCTGCAGATCGACCCGGACTGGAAGCCCGACGAGTCCAAGGCGGTGTCGATGGTGATGCGGCCCGGCGAGGCCATCATGTTCTGGTCCACGCTGATGCACGCGTCGCTGCCGCACGCGGGACGCACCGAGGAGATGCGGCTCGGCTTCGCCGGCCGGTACGTGCCGGTGTCGGTGGACGTGTACCCGGACACCGACGTCATCGAGGAGTACGGCGGCGCCGTGTCGCTGGACCGCTGGGGCTCGGTGCTCGTCGCGGGACACAACGGCAACCCGCACAACCGGATGGCGACCGGGACCACGCGGGGCCACCGGTTCACCAGGCGGGACCGCCCCGGGACGCGGGTGTCACCGGCATGACCGTCTTCGAGGTCGTGAAGGCGAGCCTCGTCGAGGTCGTCCCGGACGTCGACCCGGCGAGCGTCACCGCCGGGCGCACGTTGAGCGACCTCGGCTGCACGAGCATCGACCGGGCCGAGGTCGTGACGCTGGCCATGGAGCGGCTCGGCATCGTGGTGCCGATCTCCGAGTTCCGCGACGTCAACGACCTCGACCGGATCGTCGAGCTGTTGCGGACGCACATGTGAGCACGGTCGCGGTGACCGGCACCGGAATCGTCTGCGCGATCGGGGCGGACGTCCCGTCGTTCACCACGGCGCTGCGGGCGGGCCGCACCGGTGTCGTCGGCACCGCTGACGGCCTGGCCGCGCCGATCACCTGGTGGTCGTTCGACGACGCGGTGGCCGGCGTGCCCGAGCCGCTGCGCCGCCGGGCGGTCCGGGCCGCGGCCCGCGCGCCGCAGCCGGTGCGGGCTGCGGTCGCGGCGGCGCTGCAGGCGTGGACCGGGGCCGGCCTGCCCGGCGCCGGGATCCCCGGCGACCGGGTCGGGATCGTGGTGGCCGGGCATAACCTGACCGCGCGCTACACGCACGAGCTGTACCGGACCTGGCAGGAGCGGCCGGCGTACCTGCCGGCGCGGTTCGCCCTGCACGTCCAGGACACCGACCACGTCGGGACGCTCAGCGAGGTGCTGTCCGCGACCGGCGAGGGGTTCACCGTCGGCGGCGCCTCGGCCAGCGGAAACGTCGGCATCGTGCACGCCGCCCGGCTGGTCGCGGCCGGCGCGGTGGACTGCTGCGTCCTGGTCGGCGCGGTCACCGAACTGACACCGATGCACCATCGGGGCTTCGCCGTTCTCGGCGCGCTCGCCGAACCGGGTGGCGACCCGGCCGCCGCCTGCCGGCCGTTCGACCGGGACCGGCGCGGTTTCGTGCCCGGCGAGGCCGCCGCGGCGCTGGTGCTGGAACACCCGGCCGCCGCGGCCCGGCGCGGTGCGGCGATCCTGGCCACGGTGGCCGGGTACGCGCTCGGCCTGGACGCCAACCGGCTCGCCGACCCCGACGCGGCCGGGCAGGCCCGCGTGATCCGGGCCGCCCTGGCCGCCGCGGGGCTGGCCCCGCACGAGGTGGACTACGTCAACGCCCACGCCACCGGTTCCCGGCTGGGCGACGAGACGGAACTCGCGTCGCTGCACGACGTGCTCGGCGCCGCCGCCGGCCGGCCGTGGGTGAACGCCACCAAGGCGCTGACCGGCCATTGCCTCGGCTCGGCCGGGGTGGTCGAGGCCGTCGCCACAGTCGCGCAGCTCACCGGCGGCTTCGTGCACCCCAACCCGAACCTGGACCGACCGATCGATGCCCGGATCCGGTTCGCCGGCCCCGGGCCCGAGCCCGCCCGGCTGCGGTACGCCCTGTCCACCGGCTTCGGCTTCGGGGGCATCAACACGGCCGTGGTCCTCGCCCGTACCGCCGATGGAGGTTGAACGATCATGTACGACGTCGTCGTCGTCGGGGCCCGCTGCGCGGGCGCGCCGACCGCCATGCTCCTGGCCCGCCAGGGGCACCGGGTGCTGCTGCTGGACCGCAGCGCCTTTCCGGCCGACAAGCTCTCCACGCTGTACATCCAGCAGCCGGGCGTCGCGCGGCTGGCCCGCTGGGGTCTGCTGGGCGCGCTGCGGGCCAGCGGCTGCCCGCCGCTGGACCACGTCGTCTACGAGCTGGGTGACGTGCGCGTCGAGGGCTGCTGCAGCGGCATCGACGGCATCCGCGCGGCGTACGCGCCCCGCCGTTCGGTCCTGGACCCGCTGCTGGCCGGTGCCGCGGCCGACGCCGGTGCCGAGTTCCGCGACGACTGCCGGGTCACCGGCCTGCTGTGGGAGGACGACCGGGTCGTCGGGGTGCGCACCGACCGCGGCGAGGAGCGGGCCGCGCTGGTCGTCGGCGCCGACGGGATGCGCTCCACCGTCGCCCGGCTCACCGGCGCGCCGACGACGACGTCCCACCCGCCGCTGACCTGCGCGTACTACGCGTTCTGGAACGGCCCGAAGACGCACTTCGAGATGTACGAGGGCGACACCGGCTGGGTGTCGGCGGTGCCGACGAACGACGGTGCGGTGCTCATCGCCGCCTACTGTCCGCAGCAGCGCTTCGACGAGGTCCGGCACGACGCGCGCGCGGCCTACCTCGACAACGTCCGGACCAACGCGCCGCGGCTGTACGAGCAGATGGAACGCGGCCGGCAGATCGGCGGCCTGCACGGCACCGGCGACCAGCAGAACTTCTTCCGCCGCGCCCACGGGCCCGGCTGGGCGCTCGTCGGCGACGCCGGTCACCACAAGGACTCGCTGACCGCGCGCGGCATCGCCGACGCGTTCATGCAGGCCGACCTGCTCGCCGAGACGGTGGGCGAGCACCTGGGCGACCGGACCCGGCTCGACGCCGCGCTGGCCGACTACGACCGGGAACGCGAGCAGCGGCTGATGGAGAACTACCAGGCGACCCTGCTGGTGGCCCAGGCCGAGGCGCGGGACAAGCGCCGCGCGCTGCTGCGCGCCGTCGGCAGCAGCCCCGAGCTGACCACCCGCTACTTCGACGCGGTGGCCGGCATCGTCTCGCTGCGGGAGCTGTACACCCCGGACCTGATGGCGCTGATGTCCGCCCCTACGGCCCCCTGACACCGCGCCCTATTGAGCAGACACCCGTGCCGATGATCGGCGACCGTCAGATCCGCAGACGTCTTGCGATCCGATTTCACCGGCACGACCTTTTGTGGAGGAACCATGTCGCCCACCCCGTACGACTCGCCCTTCAATCGCCGCGCGCTGTTCCGGATGGGCCTCGTCGCGGGCGCCGCGGTGGCCGGCGTGCCCCTGCTGTCGGCCTGCGGCGACGACGACGAGCAGCCGTCGCCGGCGGCGGCCGGCGGGGGGTCGCTGGCGGTGCTGAAGGTGGGCGCGCCGAACGCGGTCACCGACGCCGAGGCCGGCAACCCGCTGCTGACCAGCATCGGCGCGACGCTCATCGTCATGCGGCACGTGTACGACTCGCTGATGGTGCTCGACAACGGCGAGTACAAGTACCAGCTCGCCGAGTCGGTGCAGCCCAACGCCGACGGCAGCGTGTGGACGATCAACCTGCGTTCCGGGGTCACGTTCCACGACGGCAAGCCGGTCACCGCCGCCGACGTGGTGCACAGCATCCGTACGCTCGGCGCCAAGCCCAGCAACCGGGCCTCCGTCTACGCCAACGTCGACCTCGCCAAGGTGACAGCGGTGAACGACCGCACTGTCACGGTCCCGCTGCTGACCCCGCGCGGCGACTTCAAGGAGGCCGTCCTCGTGGTCTTCTCACCGGTCTTCCCGGCCGGCATGACCGAGTTCAGCAAGCCGATCGGCTCGGGCCCGTACCGGCTGGCCGAGCGCAACGGCACCACGACCCGGCTGGTCGCCAACGAGCAGTACTGGGGTGGCAAGCCGAGCGTGGCCGAACTCCAGATCGTCGGCATCCTCGACGCCGGCGCCCGGCTGTCGGCGCTGAAGGCGGGACAGGTCGACTACGCCGTCAGCATCAGCTCCACCGGCGCGAAGACCGAGGCGGCGAACAGCGAGCTGACAGTCGTCCGCGGCGGTGCGGCGAACGCCAACGCGCTGTCGTTCGCGATGAACCAGAAGCTCGCGCCGTTCGACGACGTCCGGGTCCGCCAGGCGGTCCGGCTCGCGGTGGACCGGCAGGCGCTCGTCGACAACGCGCTGCTCGGGCTCGGCTCGACCGCCGACGACGTGGTCGGCAAGAGCCTGCCCGGCTACGCCGACCTGCCGGCGCGCGCCCGGGACCTGGAGCAGGCGAAGCGGCTGTTCACCGAGGCCGGGATCACCAAGCTGACGCTGCGTACCGGCGAGATCGTCCCCGGCATGCTCAACGCCAGCCGGCTGATGGCCCAGCAGCTCAAGGAGGCGGGCGTCGAGCTGACCCTCCAGGAGATCTCGCCCGACGCCTACTACGCCGACCTCATGACGCTGGCCACGCACCCGTTCCAGGCGTTCTACTACGTCAACCGGCCGGCCGCCGTGCACCTGTCGGCGGTCACCCACGGCAAGGCGCCGTTCAACGTCACCGGCACGTCGGCGGCCTACCAGGCGCGGCTGGCCAAGGCCCAGGCGACAGTGGACGACAACGCCCGCGCCGAGGCGTTCAAGGCGTTGCAGGAGGAGTTCTACAAGGAGGGCGGCGACCTGCTCTGGGGCTTCCAGGAGCAGCTCGACGCCGCCCGTAAGGGGATCAGCGGGGTCCGCACGATGCAGTCGGTCCAGCTGTTCGACCGGGCGACCGGGCCGGCGTGACCGCGCTCGGGTTCCTGGCCCGACGGCTGCTGGCGACGGTGGCCACGCTGTTCGCGGTGGCGGTGGTGCTCTTCGCCGGCTCGGAGGTGCTCCCGGGTGACGCCGCGTCGGCGTCACTCGGGCCCGACGCCACCATCGAGGAGGTCGCGCAGCGCCGGGCCGAACTCGGCGTCGACCGGCCCTGGCCGGTGCGGTTCGTCGAGTGGGGGACCGCGGCGCTGCGCCTCGACCTGGGCACCAGCACCTCGATGCACCGGCCGGTGGTGGACGTCGTGGCCGAGCCGCTGGCCGCCACCGGCCTCCTGGTCGGCCTCACCGCCGCGGTGACGGTGCCGCTGGCGATGGGACTGGGTCTGCTCACCGGGCTGCGTCCCGGCGGCCGGGTGGACCGGGTGGTGTCGGCTGTCGCGGTGGTGGCGGTGTCGATCCCGCAGTTCGTCACCGCCGGTCTGCTCGTGCTGGTCTTCGCCGACCTGTGGCCGCTGCTGCCGGCGATCTCGCTGCCACCGCTGGGCGGCGGCCCGCTGGACCGGCCGGAGATCCTGGTGCTGCCGGTGGCCGCGCTGACGCTGTTCGGCGCGGCGTGGGCGAGCCGGATCGTGCGGGCGACAGTCATCGACGCGGACGCGATGCCCCACGTCGAGGCGGCCCGGCTGGCCGGGCTGCCCGAGCGGGTCGTCGTGGCGCGGCACCTGTTGCCCGCGGCGGCACCGCCGTGCGCGCAGACGTTCGCGTGGCTGCTGTCCGGACTGTTCGGCGGCACCACAGTGGTCGAGGTGGTCTTCAACTACCCGGGCCTGTCGCAGACGCTGGTGGCGGCGGTCCGCAACCACGACACCGCGGTCCTGGAGGGGGTCGGGCTGCTGCTCGCCGCGATCATCCTCGTCTCGTTCGTCGTGGCCGACCTGCTCGTCCTCGCGGTCGACCCCCGGCTACGGGTGGCCGCCCGATGAGGGCCGCGCGGTGGCTGCTCGCCGGGACGGCCGCGGCCGTGGTGCTGTTCGTGCTGGGTGTGGCGCTGTTCGGCCCGCTGTTCGCCGGCGAGCCGGAGCGGATCGTCGGGTTGCCCTACAGCGCTCCGGCGGCGGGCAGCCCGCTGGGCACCGACAGCGCCGGACGGGACGTGCTGGACCGGGTGCTGGCCGGCGGGCGTCCGCTGGTGGCCGTGCCGGTGGTGGCGACGATCCTGGCGACGGTGCTCGGTCTGGTGCTGGGCCTGCTCGGCGGCTACTTCGCCGGGATCACCGACGCCGTGGTGTCCCGGCTGGACTACCTGCTGCTGGGCCTGCCGCCGGTGCTGATCCTGCTGGTGCTGCTGCACGGCTGGGGGTACAGCGCCACCACGATGATCATCGTGGTGGTGCTGACCGGCACGCCGTTCGTGTCCCGGGTGACCCGGGCCGAGACGCTCCGCGCGGTCGAGGACGGGTACGTGGTGGCCGCGTACGCCGGCGGCGACTCGCACCTGTCGGTGATCGTCCGGGAGATCCTGCCGAACATCGTCCGGCCGGTGCTCGCCGACTTCGGCACCCGCCTCGCCATCGCGGTCACGCTGACGGCTGCGGCGGCGTTCCTCGGCTTCGGCTCCAGTGGCCCGAACTGGGGGGCCATGATCAGCCAGAACGTCGAGGGCATCCAGCTCACCCCGTGGGGCGTCGCGGTGCCGGCGATCCTGCTCGGTGTGCTCACCGTCGCCGCGAACCTCGGCATCGACCGGATCGTCGGGCGGGTGCTGCGATGATCGAGATCAGTGGGCTGCGGGTCGAGGACACCGCCGGCCGGGCCGTCCTGGAGAACCTGTCGTTGCGGGTCGCCGAGGGTGAGCGGGTCGCCGTCGTCGGCGAGTCCGGGGCGGGCAAGACGACGCTGGCGATGGCCCTCGTCGGCGCGGTACGGCGCGGACTCCGGGTGGCCGGGGGCACGGTCACGGTCGACGGGCACGACGTGCTGACCGCCTCCGGCACCGAGGTGCGCCGGGTCCGGCGGCGGGTGCTGGCGTACCTGCCGCAGGATCCGCCGTCGGCGCTGAGCCCGACGCTGCGGGTACGGGCGCAGATCAGGGAACTGGCCGCGGACCGGTCCGATGCGGCCGTCAGCCGGGGACTGGTCGAGGTGGGCCTGCCGGGGGACCGGGCCTTCCTGCGCCGGTACCCGCACCAGCTCTCGGGCGGTCAGCAGCAACGCCTGGCGCTGGCCCGGCTGCTGGCCGGCGACCCGCGCGGCCTGGTGCTGGACGAGCCGACGACGGGCCTGGACGGGCTGGTGCGCAAGCAGGTGCTCGACCAGCTGGACCGGCTCTCCGCCGGGCGCGGGCTGGCGGTCGTGTTCGTCACCCACGACCTCGCCGCGGCCGCCCGGATGACCGATCGCCTGATCGTGCTGCGGGGCGGCGTGGTGGTGGAGGAGGGGCCGACCGCCCGCGTGCTCGCCCGCCCGGCCGCCGCGTACACCCGGGACCTGCTCGCCGCCGTGCCGGACCTGCCGGCCGAGATGCGCCGCCGCGCCGCCACGCCGGTGCGGGGCGCGGAGGTCCTGACCGTGTCCGGGCTGACCGTGCCGCGGGGTGGGCGGATCGTCCTGGACGACGTGTCCCTGCGGTTGCGCGCGGGCGAGGCGCTGGCCCTGCTCGGCACGTCGGGCTGCGGCAAGACGACGCTCGCCCGGGCCGTCGTCGGGACGCTGCGCCCCAGCTCGGGCCGGGTGACGCTGTCCGGCGAGGTCCTGGAGCCGACGCTGGGGCGCCGTCCGGTGCACCAGCGTCGCCGCATGCAGCTCATCCCGCAGGACTCCGGCGGGTCGCTGAACCCGCGGCGGCCGGTGGGCGCGGCGATCGGGCGGGTGGTCCGCCTGGCCGGTGGGATGACGGCCGAGGCGGTGGCGGCGGAGACCCGCCGGCTGATGGGGCTCGTCGGCCTGCCGGGGGAGCTGGCGTCGCGGCTGCCGCGGGAGCTGTCCGGCGGGCAGCGGCAACGCGTCGCGATCGCCCGCGCGCTCGCCGCCGGGGCCGACGTGCTCGTCTGCGACGAGATCACGTCGAACCTCGACGCCCAGGTGGCGGCCTCGGTCCTGGCCCTGCTCGACTCGCTGCGGCGGACCCTCGGCCTGGCGGTGCTCATCGTGACGCACGACCTCGGTGTGATCGCCCGCAACGCGGACCGGGTGGCCGTGCTCAGCGGCGGGCGGATCGTCGAGGAGGGGACTGTGGAGCAGGTGTTCGGCAATCCACGCCACGAGGCGAGCAGGATGCTGCTGGACGCGGCGCGGCCCGTCACCGCGGCGGCGGACGTGCCGTGAGCGTCCGAGGCGGAGGGCCGCTCCCGGCTTCCCGGTAACGGCCCTCCGCCTCGGTCTCAGCGCGTCAGACGATCTCGTCGAGGAGTTCGTAGTTGAGCGTGAAGGTGTGGCTGCCGTCCTCCAGCTTGCGCATGGTGGCGGTGCCCTGGATGCCGGCGAGCCCCTCGGTGCCGGTCCCCGGCACGATGTGCCACTCGGCGCCGCCCTCCTCGTCGCTCATCAACCCGACGGCCTGGTGCTGGAGCATGAAACTGCCCTTGGAACCGCCGATCGACACCTCGATCACTTCGTGACCGACGTATCCGGCGCCGCCCTTGCCATAGGCGAACAGGAACTGCGCGCGGCTGGTGCCCTCGAGTTCACCGGAATAGGTCTTGGTGACCGAGGCCCGCGAGAATTTCATGCCGTCGGGGGTCTGCTGCCACTCGTCTTCGTCCCAGGAGTCGAGCGTAAATGAAGCGGTCGCGGTGCTCACCTTGTCTCATTCCTTCCGTGCTTCTTTTTCAGTCCCAGACCGAGGCGCAGAACGGGTGACCGGCCGGGTCGAGGAAGACCCGCCACTTCGCGTCGCCGGGTTGGTCGGCGGGTTTCGTCGCACCCAGGCGCAACAGCTCGGTTTCGGCCGTCTCGATGTCGTCGACGGCCAGGTCGAGGTGCAGTTGCTGGGGGACCGACTGCCCGGGCCACTCCGGACGCCGGTAGTTCTCCACCCGCTGTAACGCCACGGCGACGCCGTCGCCGTTGCTGAGGAACGCCCCGGACTCCGACTCGTGCACCGGCTCGAGGCCGGCCGCTTCCCGGTAGAAGGCCACCAGCGGGGCGATTTCGGAACAATCCAGTGTTACCGCCGCCAAGCGACCGACAGCCATTCGTGTCTCCTGGAGATTTGTCGTCCGATCGAAAGCGTGGCCCGAGCCTAGCAATCCGCCGTCGTCCACGCCACGGTTGCCGGGTGTGTCGCGGCCGGCCCGCTCATTAGACCGTTCCGAATGGACGGCGGGCCCCGAAGGTCGGTCAGCATACCGGCTGAACCGTCGGCGGCGCCACCGTCACACCAATCGACTTGCCCTCACTTCGTGCTCACAACAGCGCAGCGTCGGACGCACTCGTCCGCCACGATTCGCCGGTACCCCAATGACCGGCGTGGAGGAGAACACGGTGGAAGGCTTCGAGATCTTCACCTACGGAGACGCCGTCGCCGACGTCTTCGACGGGACGGGATGGGCCGGCGACCCGGGTGACACCGAGGAGACGATCGAGTGGCTCGCCGAGAACGCCGGCGGCGGGCCCGTCCTCGAACTCGGCGTCGGCACCGGCCGGGTCGCCGTCCCGCTGGCCCGCAGGGGCATCGAGGTGCACGGCATCGACGCGTCGGAGGGGATGCTGACGCAGCTGCGCGACAAGCCCGGCGGCGAGCTGGTGCACGTGCACGTGCAGGACTTCACCGACTTCACGCTGCCGTACAAGTTCTCGCTGGCCTACGCGGTCTTCGACACCCTGCCGTTCATCACCGACCAGGAGGAGCAGATCCGCTGCTTCCGGAAGGTCGCCGACGTCCTGGAACCGGGCGGCCGGTTCGTGATCCAGACGTCCATCCCCGACCCGGCACGGTACGACCGCAACCAGCGCACCCAGACCGTACGGGTGGAGAAGGACCACGTCGTGATGACGTTCACCCGGCGCGAGCGGATCTCCCAGTGCTCGTCGATCCAGTTCGCGGTCCTGCGGCCCGACGGCATCCGGTTCTTCCCGATGCGCATCCGCACCGTCATGCCGTCCGAGATGGACCTGATGGCCCGCCTCGGCGGGCTCACCATGGAGTCGCGCTGGGGCCACTGGGACGGACGGCCACTGCGCGACTCCGACGAGCGGCACATCACCGTCTACCGCAAGTAGGGCGGCGGATCGGTGGAGCACAGCCAGACGAGCGCCGGTGGTGCGGACCGGCGCCTCCGGGTGGTCCTGGTGCAGCAGGGCGTCTGGGACATGCCACTGGAGTCGCTGCCGCTGGCCTCGGCGTACCTCAAGGCGATGGTGTCCGGCGACGCCGAGCTGGACGCCCGGGTCTCGGTCGAGATCTGCAACTTCCGGGGACGGGTGACGCACGGCGAGATGGCCGCCCGGCTGTTCGCCGGCCCGCTGCCCGACGTGATCGGATTCTCCGTCTTCGGCTGGAACCAGCGCGCCTTCGGGGCGCTCGCCGCCACCTACAAGCAGCTCAACCCGCAGGGGTGGGTGCTCTTCGGCGGCACCCACGTCAGCGCGCAGGCCGACCGGGTGTTCCGGCTCTACCCGGAGATCGACGTGGTGGTCAACGGCGAGGGCGAACTGACCTTCCTCGACCTGCTCCGCGCCCGGCTGGCCGGCGTGGCCGCGAACGACCTCGGCGAGGTGCTCGGCATCTCCTGGCACCGCGCCGACGGCACAGTGGTCACCAACCCGGACCGGCCCCGGATCGAGGACCTCGACATCATCCCGTCGCCGTTCCTCACCGGAGCCGTCGAACTGCTCGACGCCGGCGGCCGGTTCCGCTACGACGTCGCGCTGTTCGAGACCAACCGCGGCTGCCCGTACAAGTGCTCGTTCTGCTACTGGGGCGGCGCGGTCGGCCAGCGGGTACGCGCGTTCTCCCGGGAGCGGCTGCGCGCCGAACTGGAACTGTTCGCCCGGTGCGGCGTGCACACGGTGGTCGCCTGCGACGCCAACTTCGGCATGCTGCCGATCGACCTGGAACTCGTCGACGACCTCATCGACATCAAGCGGCGCCACGGGTTCCCGCTGGCGTTCGAGAGCTCGTGGGCCAAGAACAAGTCGAAGGTGTTCTACGAGATCGTGCGGCGGATGAAGGAGGCCGGGCTGCGCAGCTCCTTCACCCTGGCCCTCCAGTCGCTGAACCCGGACGCCCTGACGCTGATGCGCCGGCGCAACATGAAGGTCAACGACTGGCGTGACCTGGTGCGGTGGCTCAACCGGGAGGGGCTGGACTGCTACGCCGAGCTGATCTGGGGCGCGCCGGGTGACACCGTCGAGTCGTTCCTGGCCGGGTACGACGAACTCGCCCAGCACGTGTCCCGGATCGCCGTCTACCCGATCATGCTGCTGCCGAACACCGAGTACGCGGAGAACAAGGAGCTGTACGGCATCGTCGCGCTGCGCGGCGACAACGACGACTTCGAGTACGTGCTCGCCCACCGCACCATGACGTTCGAGGACAACGCGGTGATGCAGCGGTTCCTGTTCTGGGCCCGCGTGATGGCCGAGAACGCCGTCCTGCGGCACTGCTGGCTGCCGCTGCGGCGGCTCGCCGGGTGGGAGCAGTCACGGGTCCTCAACAGCATCGCCGACTGGGCGGACACCACCACGGCACGGGAGGCGATCCCGTTGCGGGAGGCCGCGATGCGGGGCCACGGCGGCGGTGCGCCGGCGTACGCGGCCGCCATCGGCTACCTCTTCACCGAGGCGGACGGACGGCGGGCGCTGGAGCTGTGGTGGCAGGAGGTGGTCTCGCGGGAGCTCGCCGCCGACGTCCGCCCGTTCCTCGACGAGGTGTACCGCTACGACCTGCTGACCCAGCCGGTCTGCGAACCGGACGGGCTCTCCGTCGTCGAGATCGGCGGCGTCGAGTACTTCCACCGCCCGGACGTGTCCCTGGCGTACGACGTGCCGGGTGTCCTGGCGCGGATGCGTGCCGACGAACCGGTGTCGCTGGAGCCGGAACCGGTCCGGGTCGACATCTACTACCGCACCGGCGCCATGACCGCTGTCATGTCGACGAACCACGAGGAGATCCTGCACTTCATGGGGGAGGTGCGCCGAGCCGGCACCCCGCTCACCGTCCCCTGACCGATCGTCGGGGTCCGGAGTGGACCCGGCGCTGCGATACTCGGCACGATGGGGTCGTCGTCGAGGTGACTGTGCAGTTCCGGGTGCTGGGTCCGCCGGCGGTCGTCCGGAACGGGCGGGTGGTGCCCCTCGGCGGGCCCAAGCAGCAGGCACTGCTCGCCCTGTTCCTGCTGCGGCCGAACCGGGTCGTCGCCGCCGACTGGCTGGTCGACGCGCTCTGGGACGCACGGCCGCCGGCCAGCGCCCGGACCACGCTGCGCACGTACGTCGCCGGGCTGCGCCGGGCCGTGGAACCGGACCGGTCCCACCGCGAGCCGGCGCGCATCCTGCGCGGCCACCCCGGGGGGTACGAGCTGCGGGCCGACGCCGGCGCGGTGGACGCGATCCGGTTCGCCGCGCTGGTGGACCGGGCTGCGGACGCGCTCGCGGCCGGGCAGGCGGCGGCCGCCGGACGGACGTACACCGAGGCGCTGGCGTTGTGGCGCGGCGAGCCGCTGGCGGGCGTGGCCGACCTGGCCGTGCTGCGCCCGGAGGCGGCCCGGCTGGCCGAGCTGCGGCTGAACGCCGAGGAGGGACGGTTGACCGCCGCGGTCGCCGCGGGCCGGCACGCGGCGCTGCTGCCGGAACTACGCCGGTTCGTCTCGGCGCACCCGCTGCGCGAGGGCGTCCGGGCGCAGTTGATGCTGGCCCTGTACCGGTCGGGGCGGCAGACCGAGGCGCTCGCCGTCTTCGACGAGGGGCGCCGGATCCTGGCCGGCGAGTACGGGATCGACCCCGGTGAGCAGGTCCGGGCGGTGCACCGGCTGATCCTGGAGCAGTCCGTACCGCCGGACCGGAGCAGCCCGGAGCAGCCCGGCGGCCCGGCGGCGGCCGGACGTCCGGCCCCGCCGGAGTGCGCCGGCGGACCGCTCGTGGGCCGGGACGCGGAGCTGGAGCGGCTGCGCGTCGCACTGGACGCGGCCACCGGGCACGGCGGGCGGGTGCTGACCCTGGTGGGGGAGGCCGGCATCGGCAAGACCAGTCTCGCCGCGGCGCTCGGCGCGCGGGCCGCCGCGACCGGCGTCCCGGTGGTCTGGGGCCGCTGTCCGGACGTCGGGCAGGCGCCGCCGTTCTGGCTGTGGAGCCAGGTGGTACGCGCGCTGGCGGCGATGCCGCAGGTCCGCGTCACCGGTTCGGCGGGCCGGTTGGACGGCTTCGCCGCGGGCGCGCCGAGCGGTAGCGGTCTCGACCCCACGGCCCGGTTCCAGGTGTACGAGGCGGTGGCGGAACTGGTGTACGCGGCGGCCCGGGAGAGCGGGCTGCTCGTCGTCCTCGACGACCTGCACGCCGCCGACCCGGACTCGCTGCTGCTGCTGCGGTTCCTCGCCACCGCCCTGCCGGCGTCCCGGGCTCTCGTGGTCGCCACGCTCCGGCCGTACGACGACGACCCGGCCCTGGTGGCGGCCGTCGCCGGCCTGGCGCGCGGACCCGGCTCCGCTCAGGTCCGGCTCGCCGGGCTGGACGCCGGTGCGGTCGCCGACCTGGTCCGCGACCGCACCGGCGTGGCGCCGCCGGAGCCGGTGGTGACCCGGCTCGTCACCCGCACCGGCGGGAACCCGTTCTTCCTCACCGAACTGCTGCGGTCCCGGACCGACGCGGACGCCGCCGTGGAGCTGCCGCCGAGCATCCGGGACACCGTGCGGCTGCGCCTCGTCGGGCTGCCCAGTCCCACCCGGCGCTGCCTCGACCTGCTCAGCGTCGCCGGACACGACCTGGACCTGTCGGTGCTGGCCGCGGCGCTGGACGGCACCGCCGAGGCGGTCGCCGAGGACCTCGCCCCGGCGTACCCGGCCGCCCTGGTGGTCGAGACCGGGCCGGGCGCTGTCGCGTTCCGCCATCCACTGATCGCCGAGGTCACCTACGCCGAGCTGGTCCCGCCGCGCCGGGCCGCGCTGCACGCCCGGCTGGCCGCCGCGTACGAGCGGACGGCCGGCACCGCGCCGGCCGAGCTGGCCCACCACTACGGCGAGGCGGCCGGGCTGGGCCACGGCGAGGACCACCTGCGCTGGTCGCTGCGCGCCGCCGACGACGCCACCCGCCGGGTCGCCTACGAGGACGCGCTCGGTCACCTGGAGCGCGCCGCGCTCCGGCTGGCCCCGGCCGCGCGGCTCGCACCCGGCGCGGCGGCCACCGAGCTGACCGTCCAACTGCACCGCGCGGCGCTGCTCCAGATGACGGTGGGCGTCGGCAGCGACGCGGTCGACCGGGTCTGTGCCCGGGCCCGCGAGCTGCTGACACTCGCCGGGCCGGACGCCGACCTCCGCCACGCGCTCTGGGCGCTCGGCGAACTGGCCGCCAACCGGGCCGAGTTCGCGATCTGCGCCGACCTCGCCGGGCGGCTCGTGCGGGCACCCGACGACGGCAGCGGGCTGATCCCCGTCGCCGGCGAATACCTGCTGGGCGCGGTCGCCTACTTCACCGGCCGCCACGCCGAGAGCGAGCGGCGGCTCACCGCGGGGATCGAGCGGCTGCGTACCGTCGACCGGGCGCTGCTGCGCCGTGAGGCCGGGCGGCGTCCGGTGCTGGCCTGCCACAACTTCCGGGCGCTCGTGCGGTCGATGCGCGGCGACCCGGCCGGCGCGCGGGCCGACATCGCCGCCGCGGAGGCCCTCGCCGAGGCCCTCGACGACCCGTACGGCCGGGCCAACGCGGCGCTCTACGCCGCCTGGCTGGCGATGCAGGAGCACGACGTGGCCGCGGCCGACGCGGCGGGGCGGCGGTGCCGGGACGTCGGCCGGGTCACCGGCCTGCCGCACATGGCCGCGACCGGCGAGTACTTCCTGGAGTGGGCGGCCGCGCGCGGCGGCGACCGCGGCCGGCTCGACGCGATGCGCGCCGCCGCCGAGGAGTTCTACCGTCCCGGGCTGCGGTCCACCCGGACCATCACGCTCTGCGCGATGGCCGAGGCGTACCTGGCCGCCGGCCGTCCGGAGACCGCGGCGACGCTGGCCGAGGAGGCGCTGGCGGTGGCGGACCGGGTGGGCGAGCGCGTCTTCGTCGCGGAGCTGCACCGGATCCGCGGCGCGGCCCGGCGCGACCGCGCGGAGTGGAACCTCGGCGCGCGGATCGCCGCCGACCAGGGCGCGGGTCTGCTGCTGCCCCGGTTCGCCGCCTTCTGACCGGCGTGGAGGCCCGCCTCCACGCCGTCTCCACACCCCTTCCACACCGGCCTGGTGCCCTGACCGGTGCCGGACGGCCGGAGCCGTCCGGGAACCATGTTCCGAAGGGGCACCACCATGGGATCAGTTCAGCCGCCGGCTCACCAGGAGGTCCAGGAGGTCGAGGTCGCCGTCGTCGGCTGCGGGCCGGTGGGCGCGCTCACCGCCAACCTGCTCGGCGCCCGCGGCGTCACCACGCTCGTCGTGGAACGCAACGCGGCCCCGCACGGCCAGCCGCGGGCCTTCTCCTGCGACGACGAGGCGCTGCGCATCTACCAGCAGGCCGGCCTGCTCGACGAGGTACGCGACGAGACGATCGCGCCGCCGCTGGTCGAGTACGTCAACCGGGCGGGCCGGGTGTTCGCCCGGATGAAGCTGTCCGAGACGGACTTCGGGTACGGGCACGCGCCGCTGCGCTTCTTCGACCAGCCACGACTGGAGCACACGCTGCGCGCCGGGCTGGACCGTTTCCCGCACGTCCGGCTCGCGCTCGGCGCCGAGCTGGTCGGCCTGACCCAGGACGAGGACGGCGTGACGGTGCTGCTGTCCGACGTGGCCACCGGGCGGCGGCGGGCGGTCCGGGCCCGGTACGTGCTCGGCTGCGACGGCGCCCGCAGCGCCACCCGCGCCGCGGTCCGGATCCCGCTGTCCGGGGCGAGCTACGCCGAACCGTGGCTCGCGGTCTCCGGCGACGTGCCGCCCGACGCGGTGCGGGTGCCGGACACCAGGTTCGTCTGCGACTGGCGGCGACCGGCGTTCGTCTCTCCCGGCGCGGCCGGCAGCTACCGGATGGAGTTCATGCTCCGCCCGGGCGAGACCGAGGACGAGGTGCGGCGGCCGGAGACCGTCGCCGCGCTCGTCTCGCCGTACGTCGACCCGGACCGGTTCGCCGTCACCCGGGCGGTGGTCTACACCTTCCACCACCTCGTCGCGCAGCGGTGGCGGGCGGGACGGGTGTTCCTGCTCGGCGACGCGGCCCACCAGATGCCCCCGTTCATGGGCCAGGGCCTGTGCAGCGGCCTGCGCGACGCGGCGAACCTGTCGTGGAAGCTGTCGCTGGTGCTGTCCGGTGCCGCCGGCCCGGCCGTGCTCGACACGTACGAGACCGAGCGGCGCCCGCACACGGTGGAGATGGCACGGACCAGCGTCCGGCTGGGACATGTCTTCCTCGCCCGCAACCGGATCGCCGCGTGGATGCGTGACACCGCGCTGCGGGCGGTCCAGACGGTTCCCCGGGTACGGCGGTTCGTGGAGCGGTTCGAGTTCAAGCCGGTGCCGGCGTACCGGCGGGGCCTGATGGCCGGCGGGCGGCGCGACGGCGTGGTCGGGACGATGTTCCCCCAGCCGCGGGTCCTCGTCCCGGGTGCGCCCGGCGGGCGCCTGCTCGACGAGGCGCTCGGCGACGGCTTCGTGGTGCTCGGCAGCGCCGGCGTGGCCGGTCCGCACGGCGCGCGGTGGCAGGGACCGCCGGTGCGGTTCGTCGCGGTCCACCCGGCCGGTACGCCGCTGGCCGGCCTGCCGGAGAAGTCCGGCGACTGCGGGTACGAACGGATCGACGTGGTGGACGCCGACGGGGTGCTCGGCGGGTGGCTGCGGCGGCACGGCGCCGACCTGGTGGTGCTGCGACCGGACCGGTTCGTGTTCGCCCTGGTCGTGGCCGGCGGGATCGAGCGGGCCGGGCGGGACCTGTCGGCCGCCCTCGGCGCGCCGACCTCCTTCTCCGGGGCGGCGGGTGGCCGTGCGGCGGCTTGACCTGAAGCGGACGTGAGGTTCTAGCCTCCCGGTGGAGGTACGGCATGAGCATGGAAGTGACAGCGTGGACGTCCCTGCACCACGCCCTGAACGCGCAGGACGAGCGGCCGCTGTCCCGGGCGACGTTACGGCGCGTCGCCGGGTTCGCCCGGCCGCACCGTACCCTGATCGCCGCCTTCCTGTTGTTGAGCGTGGTGACGGCGGTCCTCACCGTGGCGGCGCCGGTCCTGGCCGGGCGGGTGGTCGACGCGATCGTCGGCGGCGCCGACAGCGGCGTCGTGGTGCGGCTGGCGGTGCTGATCGCCGTGATCGCGCTGGCCGAGGCCGGTCTGGGACTGCTGACCCGGTACCTGTCCGCCACCATCGGGGAGGGCCTCATCGTCCAGCTGCGGACGGCGGTCTTCGACCACGTCCAGCGCATGCCTGTCGCCTTCTTCACCCGGACCCGTACGGGCGCGCTGGTCAGCCGCCTGAACAACGACGTGATCGGCGCGCAGCGGGCCTTCAGCGACACCCTGTCGACCGTGGTCGGCAACGCCGTCACGCTGCTCCTGACCCTGGCGGTCATGCTGACCCTCTCCTGGCGGATCACGGTGCTGGCGCTGGTCCTGCTGCCGGTCTTCGTCCTTCCCGCACGCCGGATGGGTTCCCGGCTCGCCCGGCTGCAGCGTGCGGCTGCGGAGCACAACGCGGCGATGAGCAACCGGATGACCGAACGCTTCTCGGCGCCCGGCGCGACGCTCGTCAAGCTGTACGGGCGTCCGGCCGAGGAGTCGGCGGAGTTCGCGGCCCGGGCGCGGCGGGTCCGCGACATCGGCGTCCGCGCAGCCATGCTCCAGTGGGTCTTCATCACCGCGCTCACCGTCGTCGGTTCCCTGGCCTTGGCGCTGGTGTACGGGCTCGGTGGCGTCTACGCCCTGCGGGGCGGCCTCGACGCCGGCGCCGTGGTCGCGCTCGCGCTGCTCCTGTCGCGCCTCTACGCGCCGTTGACGTCGCTCGCGAGCGCCCGCGTCGAGGTGATGAGCGCGCTGGTCAGCTTCGAGCGGGTGTTCGAGGTCCTGGACCTCGAGCCGCTGATCCTCGACCGGCCCGGCGCACGTCCGCTTCCCGACGGGCCCGTGGCCGTCGAGTTCGACAGCGTCCGGTTCGGCTACCCCTCGGCCGACAAGGTGTCGCTCGCGTCGCTGGAGGACGTCGCGAAGCTCGACACGCGCGGCGGCGAGGAGGTGCTGCACGAGGTGTCGTTCCGCGTCGAGGCGGGGCGGATGGTCGCCCTGGTCGGCTCCTCCGGGGCCGGCAAGTCGACGATCGCCCAGCTCGTGCCGCGCCTGTACGACGTCGAGCACGGCGCCGTGAAGCTCGCCGGCGTCGACGTCCGCGACCTGTCGACCGAGTCGGTCCGGGCGGCACTCGGCGTGGTCACGCAGGACGGGCACCTGTTCCACGAGAGCATCCGGGCCAACCTCGCGTTCGCCCGGCCGGACGCGACCGAGGACGAGATGTGGGACGTCCTGCGGCGGACCCGCCTGGAGGCCCTGATCCGGTCCCTTCCGGACGGGCTCGACACCGTCGTGGGTGAGCGCGGATACCGGTTGTCCGGCGGGGAACGTCAACGGCTCACCATCGCGCGGCTCCTGCTGGCCCGCCCCCGGGTGGTCGTCCTCGACGAGGCGACGGCGCACCTGGACTCCACCTCGGAGGCCGCGGTGCAGGACGCCCTCGCCGAGGCCCTGACCGGCCGGACGAGCGTCGTCATCGCGCACCGGCTGTCCACCGTCCGCGCCGCCGACGAGATCCTCGTGATCGAGGGCGGACGCGTCGTCGAACGCGGTCGGCACGGTGACCTGCTCGCCGCCGGCGGACGGTACCAGGAGCTGTACCGCACCCAGTTCGGGCAGGAGGAGCCGGAGGTCCCGAGGGAACGCGCCGCCACCGGCTGAGCGCCCGCCCCTTCGATGCGGGCGGGCCCTGCCCGTGACCCACCGGCCGGGCGTGCCGCTCGGCACTCCCCGGCCGGTCCGGCGGGGGAGAACGATCGGTCTTGACGCCGGGCTCGTGTGCGGTCATGCCGCGTCGTGGGCGGCCATCTCCTCCTGCCGTCCCGGCTCCTCGCGCAGGATCGCGGCGTGCAGCCACGCATCCGGGATGGCGAAACCGTCCACGAGCGTGCGCATGTACGGCCGCAGCTCCTTGAGCAGCCCGTTCACCACGCCGGTGATCGCCTTCGATCGGGCCGGGGTGAGCCGGCCGTGCTCCAGCAGCCAGCCCTTGTTCGCCTCGATGACGCTCAGCGCGTACAGGTCGCAGACCCGCGACAGCAGCTCCTTGACCGCCGGGTCGGCGGTGGCGTCGATACCGGCGACGAACGCCTCCAGCGTGACGCGGTCGACGTGCGCGGCGGCGACGGCGAGGACGTGGTCCTGGACGTCGTTGAAGATGTCGAACGGACGGTCCTTCTTGCTGGACGCGCCACCGCGCAGGCGGCGGACCGCGCTGTCGAGCAGGTGCTCCTCCCGGTCCTCGAACACCTTGAGCTGCCAGCCCCGGTCGGTGACGGCGACCTCGTCGTCCCGGCCGGGCACGGCGCCGACCAGCCGGGCGATGAGCGCCCGGGCGGCGGTGCGTTCCAGCACCATCTCGCGTACCTGCTCGGCGACGAACGAGGCGCGTCCCCAGCCGTCCAGCGAGCCGAACTCGTCCCGGTAGCCGGTCAGCAGCCCCTTGGCGACGAGCTGGAGCAGGACCGTGTTGTCGCCCTCGAACGTGGTGAACACGTCGGTGTCGGCCTTGAGGCTGGGCAGCCGGTTCTCCGACAGGTAACCGGCGCCGCCGCACGCCTCCCGGCACGTCTGGATGGTGCGCGTGGCGTGCCAGGTCTGCGCCGCCTTGAGCCCGGCGGCCCGGGACTCCAGCTCCCGCTGCCGGTGCTCGTCGACCGGCCCGTCGCCGCCCTGGATCTCGTCGAGCGCGGCGACCAGCTCGGTCTGGGCGAAGTGCAGCGCGTACGTGGTGGCCAGCGCGGGCAGCAGCTTGCGCTGGTGGGCCAGGTAGTCGTTGAGCAGCACCTCACGGTCGCCCTCGGCGTCACTGAACTGGCGGCGGATGTCGCCGTACCGCACCGCGATGGCCAGGGCCGCCTTGGTGGCCGCCGACGCGGCGCCACCCACGCTGACCCGGCCGCGCACCAGCGTGCCGAGCATGGTGAAGAAGCGGCGGGAGTCGTTCTCGATCGGGCTGGAGTACGTCCCGTCCTCGGCCACCTGCGCGTACCGGTCCAGCAGCATGTCCCGCGGTACGCGTACGTGGTCGAAGCTGAGCCGGCCGTTGTCCACGCCGAGCAGGCCGGCCTTGGGCCCGGCGTCGCCGATGGTCACGCCGGGCATCGGGTTGCCGTGCTCGTCGCGGATCGGCACCAGCCACGCGTGTACACCGTGGCGGCGCTCACCGCTGATCAGCTGGGCGAAGACCACAGCCATCCGCCCGTCCCGGGCCGCGTTGCCGATGTAGTCCTTGCGCGCCGCCTCGTGCGGCGTGTGCAGGTCGAAGGTCTGCGTCTGCGGGTCGTACTCGCAGGTGGTGCGTAGCTGCTGCACGTCCGAGCCGTGACCGGTCTCGGTCATCGCGAAGCAGCCGAACATCCGGCCGGAGACGATGTCCCGTAGGTAGGCGTCGTGGTGCCGCTTCGTGCCGAGCGCCGCGACCGCGCCGCCGAACAGGCCCCACTGCACGCCGGCCTTCACCATGAGTGACAGGTCGACCTGCGCCAGCATCTCGGTGGCGACGATCGAGGCGCCCACGTCCGACCGGCCCCCGTACTCGGCGGGGAAGCCCGCGGCGATGCCCAGCTCGACCGGGAGCTCGCCGAGCAGCCGGGTGATCCGCTCGCGCGCCTGGTCGCCGGTCTCGCCGTAGACCGGGAGGAACCGTTCGTCGAGGTGTTTGCGGTGAGCCTGGCGGACCTCGGCCCACGGCCCGTCGAGCGTCTCCTGAAGGCGGGCGATGTCGATGCGGCCGGACGCGTGATCGAGCATGGTCGCTCCTCGGGGCAGCGGACATATGGGCGCACTCTCGGCCTGATCAACATTACCGGCGGTCACCGGGCTCCGCTGGCGGAGGCCGTGGTGAGCCGTGCCACCCGACCCGGCCACCGAGGCTGAGGTTAGGCTGTCCTCACTTCGAGCACTGGAGGCATCCCCTCGTGTCCCCGCACCCCGGCGGCGCCGTCACGGCGCGGTACGTGCTGCGTCAGGCGTTGCGCCGCCAGCGACGGCCGGTGCTGGTCGGCGTGACGCTGCTCGGCCTGCACCAGGTCGCCGAGGCGCTCGTGCCGGTGGCGATCGGCGTCATCATCGACCGCGCCGTGGTCACCGGCGACCCGTGGGCGCTGGCGTACTCGGTCGCCGGCCTCGCCGCCCTGTTCGCCGTGCTCGCGTTCGCCTACCGCAACGGCGCCCGCCAGGCGTACGCGGCGGTGGAGCGGGAGGCGCACCTGCTGCGGGTCGAGATCGCCGAGCGCGCGCTCGACCCGCGCGGGCACCGCTCCGGCCTGCGCGACGGCGAACTGCTCTCGGTCGCCGCCTCCGACGCCGAACTCTCCGCGCTCGTCGTGCGGGTCGCCGGGTTCGGTGTCGCCGCGGTGACCGCGCTGACCGTGGCGGCGACCGCGCTGCTGGTCATCGACGTCCCCCTCGGGCTCGGCGTGCTCGTCGGCGTACCGGTGCTGGTGCTCGTGCTGCAACGGATGGCGCCGCTGCTGTCCCGGCGCAGCACGTCCCAGCAGGAGGCCCTCGCGGAGACCACGGCACTCGCCGTGGACCTCGTCTCCGGCCTGCGCGTGCTGCGCGGCATCGGCGCCCAGCACCACGCCGCCGGCCGGTACGCCGCCGCCAGTCGCAACGCGCTCGCGGTCACGCTGCGCGCCGCCGACACCAAGGGCCTGCACCTCGGGCTCACCACCGCCGCCAACGGCCTGTTCCTCGCGGCGGTCGCCGGGGTGGCCGGCTGGCTCGCCCTGCGCGGCCGGCTCACCATCGGCGAGCTGGTGACAGTGGTCGGACTCGCGCAGTTCGTCGCCGAGCCGGTGCAGACGATGGGCTGGTGCGTGCAGCTGTTCGCGATGGCCCGCGCCTCCGCCGCCCGGGTGGCGCGCGTGCTCGGCGCCGGGCCGCTGACCCGGCCCGGCGACGTGCCGCTGCCGGCCCACCCGGACGGGCCACGGCTGGCACTCGACGACGTGGGGCACGCCGGACTGGACGGGGTGAACCTGCGCGTCGGCCCCGGTGAGGTGGTCGGCGTGCTCGCGTACGACCCGGCCGACGCCGAGGCGCTGGTGGCGCTGCTGTCCGGGCGGGTGCCGCCGGACGCGCGCCGGGGCGCCGTACGCGTCGACGGCGTACCCGCCGACGACCTGCACGTCGACGCGCTGCGCGGCACCGTGCTCGTCGAGCCGCACGACGTGACGCTGTTCGAGGGCACGGTGGCGGCCAACGTCGCCGCCGGCGCCCCGGCCGACCGGGCGCGGCTGCACGCCGCCGTCCGGGCCGCCGCCGCCCAGGACGTGGTGGACGCGCACCCCGGCGGCCTCGACCACCGGCTCGTCGAGCGGGGCGCGAACCTCTCCGGTGGACAGCGTCAGCGGCTCGGGCTGGCCCGGGCGCTGCACGCCGACCCGCCCGTGCTGGTGCTGCACGATCCCACCACCGCCGTCGACGCGGCCACCGAGGCGCAGCTCGCCGACGGGCTGGCCGAAGCGCGCCGGGTGGCGCCCCGGGGCACGCTGCTGATCACCAGCAGCCCGGCCCTGCTGCGGATCGCCGACCGGGTGGTGGTGATCGACGGCGGCCGGGTGGCCGCCGAGGGACCGCACGAGCACCTGCTGGCCGCCGACGCCCGCTACCGCGAGGAGACGCTGCGGTGACCGCCGAACCGCGTACCCCCGGCCGGACGTTGCTTCCGGTCGCGTCCGCCCGGCAGACCTGGGCCACGCTCGGCGCCCGGTTCCGCGACCGGCCCGGCCTCAGCGCCGCCGCCGCGACGGTGCTGGTCGCCGCCGCCACCGGTGGCCTGGTCGCGCCCTGGGTGCTCGGCCGGCTGGTCGACGACGTCATCGCCGCCGCCCCGGTCTCCCGGATCGCCGGCCGGGTGGCGGTGATCGCCGCCGCCGCCGTGCTCACCGGGCTGCTGACGGCGCTCGGCGCGGCGCTCGCCTCCCGCCTCGGCGAGACGGTGCTGGCCCGGCTGCGCGAACGCGTCCTCGACCGGGCACTGCACCTGCCGTCCGCGACGCTGGAGCGGGCCGGCACCGGAGACCTGCTGGCCCGTGTCGGCGACGACGTGGCCGTGGTGACGAACGTGATCGCGGTGAGCGGCCCCGCGTTCGTCGGCGCGCTGCTGTCCGTCGTGCTCACCGTGTTCGGGCTGGTCGCGCTGGACTGGCGGCTCGGCCTCGCCGGGCTGGTCGCGGCGCCCGCGTACGCGCTGGCGCTGCGGTGGTACCTGCGCCGCTCGGCGCCGTACTACGCGCGCGAGCGGGTCGCCACCGGCGAGCGGACGCAGGCGATGGCCGGTGCGCTGCGTGGCGCGGCGACGGTGCGCGCGTACCGGACCGAGGACGCCCACGTGGCGGCGATCGCCGAGCGTTCCGGCGTGGCGCGCGACCTGTCGCTGGAGATCTTCAACCTGCACACCCGCTTCGGCCTGCGGATCAACAGGTCGGAGTTCCTCGGCCTGGCCGCGGTGCTCGTGGCCGGGTTCCTGCTGGTCCGCGACGACCTGGTGACGGTCGGCGCGGCCACCACCGCCGCGCTCTACTTCCACCGCCTGTTCAACCCGATCGGCCTGCTGCTGCTGGAGTCCGACTCGGTGCTGCAGGCCGGCGCGAGCCTCGCCCGGCTGGTCGGCGTGGCGAACCTGCCCGACAGCGCGCCGCCCGCCGCGTCCGGCCCGGCCAATGGGTCCGGCCCGGCCACCACGGCGGCCGGCCCGCGCGGCCCGGCCGCGCTGGACGTCACGGTGCGCCGGCACCACTACGACGACGGGCCGCTGGTGCTCGCCGACGTCGAGCTGCGCCTGGCGGCGGGGGAGCGGGTCGCGCTCGTCGGCGCCAGCGGCGCCGGCAAGAGCACGCTCGCCGGCATCGCCGCCGGGATCATCGCGCCCACCGACGGGTCGGTACGCCTCGACGGCGTGCCGCTTGCCGGAACGGGCGAGGCCACCGCCCGGCACGACGTGGCGCTGGTCAGCCAGGAGGTGCACGTCTTCGCCGGGCCGCTCGCCGAGGACCTGCGCCTGGCCGCCCCGGACGCGACCGACGCCGAGCTGCTCGACGCGCTGGCCCGGGTCGGCGCCACCACCTGGCTGCGGGCCCTGCCCGGCGGGCTGGCGACGCCGGTCGGCGAGGGCGGCCACCGGCTCACCGCCGCGCAGGCCCAGCAGGTCGCACTGGCCCGGCTGGTGCTCACCGCGCCCGCCGTCGCCGTGCTGGACGAGGCGACCGCCGAGGCGGGCAGCGCCGGGGCCCGTGACCTGGACCGGGCGGCCCTCGCGGCCACGCAGGGGCGGACCACGCTGATCGTGGCGCACCGGCTCAGCCAGGCGGTCGGCGCGGACCGGATCGTCGTGCTCGACCACGGCCGGATCGTGGAGCAGGGCACGCACGAGGAGCTGCTGGCCGCCGACGGCCGGTACGGCCGTCTGTGGCGATCCTGGCGCGTCCCGGTATGACCACCGACCGCCCGCCGCCCGGGCGAGGCACCCCCTGACCGACCTGCCGACCCGCTTCGTGCCTCCCGGGGCGGCACCACCTGCTGACCCGCATCGCGCAGGTCGAGGCCGACCCGGACCTGCGCGGGAAGCCCGAACGGCCATGGGACGTGCTGCTGACCCCCGCCGTCCTGACCCGGCTCCGGGCGGTCAAGCGCCGTTACGACCCGCACGGCCTCGTCCGGTCCAACTTCCCGGTGGCCGGCTGACCCTTCGGTGCACGACCTGCGCGGCAGCCCGGCAGTCCCTGTTCAGCGGACCTTCTTCGTCGGCCGCTTACGAGGCGGCGTCAACGACTCGGCGATCGCCGAGATCGCGGACGGCACCAGGCGGTAGTACGCCCACACACCCCGCTTCTCCCGCTCGATCAGGCCGGCTTCGGTGAGGATCCGCAGGTGATGGCTGACGGTCGGCTGGGAGAGCCCGAGCGGCGCGGTGAGGTCACTGACGGACGCCTCGCCCTCCGGAGCTGACTGGATCAGGCTGAGCAGGCGAAGCCGGGCCGGATCGGCGAACGCCTTCAGGACTCCCGCGAGCCGTTCGGCGTCGGCCCGCTTGATCGGCTCGCCGGCGAGCGGCGAGATGGCCGGGGTGGTAGTTTTCGCAGTTCCCACGCCTGCATCGTTGCACCAAAGGCCGCCACCTGCCCGTACATCCACGACCGGACCATCGTCAGTGGCGCGGTGGGCGACCATGAGGGCGGGTGTCAAGCGGTCGCGCACGGTGGTAGACCCAGGTGCCCCGCCGCTCGGCGTCCACCAGGCCCGCCTCGCGCAGCGTCCTGGGACGGTGGGCGATCGTCGGCCCGGTCAGGTCGTCTCATCAGCGTGCAGGTCACTGATGAGGCAGCCACCGCCTCCGGCTTCCGAGATCGACCTCCGGCTTCCGAGATCGACGCGGCCGCCCTGGGCGAGCAGCGTGCGCAGCGCCTCGGCCAGGCCGGAGCCGGCGGTGACCGGGCGGGTGAAGGGCAGCCGGGTGTCGATGTGGTCGCCCGGCCGCTCCGCGCGCAGCACCACGCCCTCGGCGTCGAGCGCGACCGGGACGACGCGCGCCGAACCGGCGGGGTCGACGAGCGCGCCGAGCCGGTCGAGGACGTCGCGGTGGCAGCGCGTCAGGTGCGCGAGGTGGGCGGCCTCGTCGACGGCGATCGGGTCCGGCCGGGCCGCGCGGTACGCGCCGAGGTCCACCGCGACGGGATCGGCGGCTCGGTCGAGGACGACCTCGTCCGGTTCGACCGCCCACAGCGCCACCGGCGGCAGGCCGAGCAGCGACATCACGGTTGCCGGGTCGCAGGCGTCGAGGGCGGCCGGGTCGAACCGGCGGGCGGTGCCGAGGATCCGCAGCCGGGACCGCACCCGGGAGCGTACGGCGACCGGGGCGAGGTCTGTCACGTCGAGGTGCACCGCGCCGCGGTGGCCGCGCGCGGCCACCAGCAGGCCGCCGGTGCGGCTCATCGCGTCGACCGCGAGGACGATTGTGCCGTCGGGGAGGACGGCGTGGGCGGAGAGGAGGTCGGCGCTGGTGTCGGCGAGCGTGAGCCGCAGCGAGGAGGCGGCGGTCAGCACGCACCGGGCGGCCACGGCGTCGCAGGGCGTGGCGGAGGTGCCCGTACCGCCCGCCGACCGCACTGCGGCGACGGGTGCGACGCCTGCCGTCGGGGTCGGACGCCCGGCGGGGTGCAACGCCATGTCTGTCTCCTCGGCCGGGAAGGGTGAGGTCGGCCGAAGTCAGACGGTAGTAGGTAAGGCTTACCTTCGCAACGGCGGGTCGGATGCCGCAGACACGGTACGGGTCACGACGGTGACCGTCGTGACCCGTACGGGCGTTTTGTCCGGTTCGTTAGGCTGGCTGGTAGGTGAGGCAGTCGCTGACCGTGGCGCCCGGACCGACCGTGATCGACTCGGCGGTGCAGGCGAGGTTGCTGTTGAACACGCACTCGGCCCGCGCACACGCACCCACCGCGCCGGTGACCTCCGCGATCCCGCCGCTGAGCGACGACTCGACGAACGTCGCGCAGGACGCCGCGTCGGCGGACGCCGCCACGGTGATGGCGGGAGCGTGACAGCCGTTGTCGTTGAAGCTGCACGCGGTGGCGGCGCATTCACGTACCGGCGGAGACTGCAACAGGGTCTTCATGGTGCCTCCAAGTCATGCGGGCCGGCGGACTGTGGCGGCCGGCCTCGGTGGTGCTCGAATGCCATCTGGTATTTGCCGGGCGGCCCGGTCCTCAAACCACTCGGCCGCCACTGAGTATCTGCCTCACTTTAACAAGGGAATGCGGGTTTCGCGGCCGTACGTATCCCTTTCCCGCCGAATTCCTAACGGCCGAGATAAGGCTAACCTTGGTTAGGTAAGTCTTTCTTCACTCTCCGGTCCGGCGAGTGCCGACGCCTGGTTGAGACCCGCCAGAACGGTGTTCAGCTGCGAATACGCGCACGGTCGTGCCGCCGGGGACCGGTCGAATGGGTGAGCGGGCGACGACGGCGAGTTCCGGAACGGCCGACGCGATTCGGTCGCGCCGGAATGCCGGCCGGAAAATCGGCGGCCCGGCCGCGATCCGGGGCGACGTCCGGCTGTGGAATGCGAATCCGGCGGTGGGTGGCGCAGGCTCCGTCGCCGCGGTGCCCGCCGGGTGGCGCCCACCTGCCGGCACGCTCGTGGCACCCTGAGCGGACAGGGCGACGGCGGTGAGGCCGAGCGGCAGCGCGCTGAAGCCCGCGCCGGTCACCGCGTCCACCTCGGCCCGCCGGCCGTCGGCGGTGAACAGGAAGGTGCCGCCGCCCGCCGATCGCCCCGCGCCGGCGACCCGGGCCGCCGCGGTGTCGCGCCTCACCCACTGACGTGGTTCGCCCGGCCCGGCTCCGCCGTGTGGCGCACAAGATCCCGGCCGGGCAGCGAAGTGTCATCGACGTTTCCCGATGAACTGCGGCGGCGTTCGTCTACAGTCGGTGCACCGTCCCTGAGCCGAGCCCGGAGCGCGTGTGGCAAGCCCGTTCGACATCGAGGAGATCTACCCGGACGAGGGACCGGCGCCGCGGCTGCCCCGGCGGCAGGCCGGCACCTCGCCGCGGAGCGTCGCGGTGGCGCTCCTGACCGACGACACGCTGCGTACCCGCGCCGCGCTGCCGTCCGCAGCGATCGGCACGCAGCGCCGGGCGCTGCGCGGCCAGCGCGCCCTCGTGGACGCCGGGCACGTCGATGCGATCAGCGGCCACTACGAGGCGTTCCTGCGCCGGTGGACGCCGCTGGTGTCGCGGCTCGCAACCGTCGACGGCGCCGCAGCCGTGCGGGCGCGGACCGAGGTGATGGACACGGCCGTCTACGACGGCGTGGCCGAGGCCGCCGAGACCCACGTCCGGGCGCACACCACCGCCGACATGCTCGCGGGCGTACGCGAGGACGGGCCATGCGCATGACCATCTCCCTCGACGAGCTGCTCGGTGACGAGGTGCGGCGCGACCCGTACCCGTTCTACGCCCGGCTGCACGAGGCGGGGGAGGCGGTGGCGCTGCGGCCCGCCGACCCGCACGCGCTCGTCGTGCACGGGTACGACGCGGTCAACGGGGTGCTGCGCGACCCGGTCTTCCGGGTGCTCGGCGCCGACTACCTGGACCGGGCCGGGGTGCGCTGGCGCCAGCACCAGGTCATCCGGATCCTCCAGTCGTCGATGCTCAACGCCGCCGAGGGCGACCACCTGCGGGCGCGGCACCTGTTCTCCCAGGCGCTCACCCCGCGCCGGGTCGTCGCGCTGGAGCCGGCCATCGGGCGCATCGCCGACCGCCTGCTCGACGGGCTCGCCGCCGACGGCGCGGACGGGAGGCCGGTCGACTTCATGGCCCGCTTCGCGCTCCGGTTGCCCAGCGACGTCATCGGCGAGTTGCTGGGCGTGCCGGAGGCGGACCGGGAGTGGTTCCCGTCCCGGGTCCGCGCGTTCGACGCGGTGCTGGAGATCGGCCGCCGGTCCATGCGCGAGGTCCGGGCCGCCAACGTCGCGGCGGCGGAGCTGACCGCGTACTTCACCGATCTGGTCGCCGCGCGCCGGGCGCGGCCGCGTGACGACTTCGTCTCGGCGCTGCTGCGCGGCCTGGCTGCCGAACCCGGCCGGCTGAGCGCCGACGAACTGCTGGCCAACCTGATCATCATGTACAACGCCGGGTTCCGGACCACCGCGAACCTGCTCGGCAACGGGCTGGTGCTGCTCACGGAGCGGCCGGCCGCGCGGGACGCGCTGCGCGCCGATCCGTCGCTGGCACCCTCGTACGTCGAGGAGATCCTGCGGTACGAGCCGCCGGTGCACTTCGCGGTCCGGTACGCCGCCGAGGACACCGAGGTCGCCGGCCTGCCCGTGGCGGCCGGCCGGACGGTGGTGGTGCTGACCGGCGCCGCGAACCGGGATCCGCGCCGCTTCCCCGACCCGGACCGGTTCGACCCGTCCCGCGCGGACAACCGGCATCTGGCGTTCAGCGCCGGGCCGCACTACTGCTTCGGGGCGGCGCTGGCCCGCGCCGAGGGCCGGCTGGTCCTGCCCCGCCTGCTGGACCGCTTCCCGGCGCCGGCCGTCGAACCCGGGCCGCGCCGCGCGCTGATGCTGCGCGGGTACGACCGGCTGCCGGTACGGCTGACCGACCGGGCGTCTTGCCAAACAAACCCGATCGAGTAAGGTCGATGCTACGTGGAGTGTCCGCTCCGCGCCTCACAGGTTCCGCCGAGCGGGTCGAGCGCGCCGCCAGGACACCGTGGAAGGGAAACACCGGACATGACCGATGAGATCCGCGCGTTCCTCCTCGCCGCACTCACCGAGATGAAATACGACGTCTCCGACGTTGACGACGACACCGTCTTCGGTCCCGCCGGGCTCGACGTGGACTCCCTCGGTCTGGCCGAGCTGGCGGTGCGGGTGGAGGACCGGTTCGCTGTCGCCTTCGACGACGACGAGGCGGAGGAACTCGCGATGATGACCGTCGGCGAGTTCAGTCGGGCGGTGGCGGCGCGTATCGCGCCGGCTTCGGCGCACTGACCGATGCCGGGACTCGACAGCCGGCCGGGTCGCGGCCCGGCGATGCCGGCGCGGCACCGGGTCCGGGGCCAGGGCCGGGGCCGGGGCCGGGGCCGGTGAGCGTGCGCGAACGGGTCACCGTCACCGGGATCGGCCTGGTCAGCCCGGTCGGCTCCACCGCCGCCGAGGTGTTCGACGCGGTCTGCGACGGCCGGTCCGGGCTCTCCCGCCCGCCGGCCGGCCATCCGCTGCACGGCGTGCTCGACGTCGCCGCGTTCGCTCCGGCGATCGACCCGGCGAGCGTGCTGCCCGGCCCGGAGTCCCGCGTCGTGGACCGGTCGATCGTGATGGTGCTGCGCGCCGCCGAGGACGCGCTCGCCGACGCCGGACTCCGGGTCGGCCACGACGTCGACCCGTACCGGGTGGCGGCCATCGTCTCCGGCGTCGGCGGGCTGTCCACCCTGGAGGAACAGGTGCTCGGTCGCGCCGGGCGGGGCCGGTTCGGGGTCAGCCCGTACATGCTGCCCGGGACACTGCCGAACATGGGCGCGGCCCGCATCGCGATCAAGTTCGGCATCCACGGCTACACCTCGTCGATCGGCACGGCGTGCGCGGCCGGGGCGCAGTCGATCGGTGAGGCGCTGCGCATCCTGCGCGCCGGGGAGGCGGACGTGGTGCTCGCCGGATGCGCCGAGGCGCCGCTGTTCCCGACGTTCGCGTACGCGTTCGGCAACGCCCGCGCGCTGGCCCGCGGGTGGGCCGACCCGGCCGCCGCGAGCCGCCCCTTCGACAAGCGCCGCAACGGGCTCGTCCTCGGCGAGGGCGCCGGGGTGTTCGTGCTGGAACGCGCCGCGCACGCCGCCGCGCGCGGCGCCCACCGGCACGCCGACGTGCTCGGCTGGGGCGCCACGACCGACGCCCACCACCCGACCACGCCGCGCCCCGACGGCGCGGGCGCCGCCCGGTGCATGCGCATGGCCGTCCGCGACGCCGGGCTGGTGCCCGGCGACATCGGGTACGTCAACGCGCACGGCACCAGCACCCGCGCCGGGGACACCGCCGAGCTGGCCGCGTTCACCGAGGTGTACGGCACCGGCCCGCCGCCGCTGAGTTCGACGAAGGGCGTGACCGGGCACCTGCTCGGCGTCTCCGGCGTGATCGAGGCGGCCATCGCGGTCGAGGCGCTGCGTCGCGGCCTGCTGCCGCCCACGCACAACCTGGACGACCCGGAGCGCGCCGGGGAGGTCGACCACATCCGCGACAAGGCGCGGGCGGTGGCGGTGGACGCGGTGCTGTCCAACTCGTTCGGTTTCGGCGGGCACAATGTCAGCCTCGTCCTGGCGCGCCCCGCCTGAGCGGCCGGCCCGCCCGAGCGGTGTGCCTCAGCGCAGCGTGATCACGGTGGCGGTGTCGTACCCGGCGAGGGCCACCGTGAAGTGCGGGCGCAGCATGTCGGCCACGTAGTCGAGGTCGGCGACCAGCGGCACCGGCAGCAGGGCGCGCTGGTCCGGGCCGGTGCGGGTGGCGACCAGCTCGATCCGGTCGGCCTTGAGCAGCCCTCGGGTGAGGAACGCGGGCAGGTCCTCGGGCAGCAGGCACCGCCACATGTCGACGTTGACGATCAGGTCCAGCGCGCCGGTCTTGAACTGCTGGAGCACGGTGCCGAGCAGATGGGAGTTCGTCTCGCCGGTCGGCGCGTCGTGGTCGAACGTGTGCGACCCGGCGCCCAGGTCCAGCGCGGACACGCCGTTGCCCACGACCAGCGCCGCGCTCACCGCCAGCTCGTCGCGCAGCGACGCGGGCAGCGCGTCCGGCCGGCCCAGCCCGCCGGACCGGTACGCCTCGATCGCCTGGCCGTAGAGCCGGATCCGGCCCAGGTGCCGGCCGAACGTGTTGAGCCCGTACAGCACCTCGACGTCGTAGCGCAGGTGCTTGCGCAGCAGGTACTTCATGTTGTCCATCGAGGCGAGCCCGTTCGACGTCTTGCGGAAGTGCGGCAGGTGGTAGGAGAGTGCCTCGGTGTCCAGCCGGAACAGCTCCGGCGGGGCGCCGTGCAGGTGGAACACCCGGTAGAAGAAGTCGAGGTCCTCGAAGCCCCACTTGACCATCGCCTCGTCGAATCCGCCGACCCGCCGGAACGACTCGTGGTCGACCGAGGCGTTGTGGGTCAGGCCCAGGACCCAGGGTGCGCTCGGGAAGTCGGCCGTCCGCTGCGGAAGGGCGATGTCCTCCAGCCTCGGGTCGCCGCGTTCGGCGTCGAGCATCGCCGGGGTGACCGGCTCGTCCCGGTGCAGCGCGTCGGCGCCGGCCCAGTCCAGGTCGTACCGCTGGCCGAGCAGCACCCCGGGCCGGCCGGCCCGCCCGGCGTGGAAGTCGCGGTGCCGTCGCAGCAGCCCGGGATGCGCCACCGTGTCGGCGTCCAGGAACATCAGGGTGTCCGCGCGGGCCCGGGCCGCCGCCGCGTTGCGGTTGGCGCTGCGGCCCCGGTTGCGCTCGCTGCGGACGTAGTCGATCCGCAGCCGGTCCCGGTACGCGTCCACCACCGGGCCCAGCGCCACGGCCGAGCCGTCGTCGCCGACGATCACCTCGAAGTCACCGGGCGGCAGCGTCTGCCGGGTCAGCGAGCGCAGCGTCGCGTCGAGCGCGGATCCGTTCTCGTGCGCGGGCACCACCACGCTCAGGCCGGGCCGGTCCACGTCTCGGCCTGCTCAGCGCGGGGTGGAGTTGGCGGTGATGTAGTCGGCCAGGTCGCCGAGTGTGGCCATCCGGTCCTCGTCCAGCTCCTCGACGTCGATCTGGATCTCCAGTTCGTCCTCCAGCGCCAGCAGCAACTCCAGGCCGAGCGAGGAGCTGAGGCCGAGCTCGTCCATCAGCTGGGTCCGCTCGGTGATAGGCGCGTCCGGCCGGAGCATGCGGGTCAGCAACACGGTCAGGCGGTCCACGACCTGGTCACGGGGCGGCGTGTCGACCGGCGCGTCGTGTCCTAGCACCGGGCGTCCCACGAGTCGATCACGCGCGTCGGCATGGAGTCATCAGAGCAGGGGACATCGTCGGGTGTCAACGGGTACGGCGATCGTCACCGATCGTCACCGAGGTCGGTGCGGCACTCGACGGCGTACTGCCGGTCGCCGGTGAGCGCGACCGCCACCGCGTACCCGGCGGGCGTGCGCAGGTCGGTGAGCCGGTACGGGCCGGCCGAGTCGACGCACTCGACCACGTCGCCCCGGTGCACCGGCATCCCGAGGTTGGGCCACAGCCGCCCCCCGGCCGCCTTGACGGCCGCCTCCTTGCGCGCCCACAGCCGGGCGAACCGCAGCGCCCGGCCGGCCCGGCCGGGCCCGGCAGCGACGTGCCGCGCCTCCCGGGGATGGAAGAAGCGCGCCGACGCCGACACCGGATCCCCGCCCGGCGCGACGTGCTGGATGTCCACGCCGACCGGGCGGCCCTCGCTGAGCGCGACCGCCACCAGGTCGCCGGAGTACGACAGGCTCGTGTGCAGGCCGCTCCACGGGCCGGTCAGCGCCGGTTTGCCGTACCGCCCCCGGCACCAGGTCAGCGCCGCCGGTGGCGCGCCGGTGGCCCGCCCGGCCAGGACGCGCAGCGCGCCGTGCGCCACGGTGAACCGGTCCCGCAGCGCCCCGGTGCCGAGGCGTGCGGCCCGGTCCCGCTCGTCCGCGTCGAGCACCGCCCGGTACCGGGCCAGCGCGTCCGCCGGCACCGCTGCCGCAAGGATCCAGACCCGGACGGCGTCCCGCATGGACGGCAGCGTAACCGCGCGCCGTCACGTTGACACACGCCGATGCGCGTTGCTCTGATGAACGGGTGTTCGCGCAGACGGTCCAGGCCCAGGTGCCCGTGGCGTTCGCCGGGCCCGGCGCCGGCACCGCACCCCTGACCTGGGGGCAGAAGGCCATCATGCAGGACATGCGGGAGACCGGCTGGACGCACAACGTCAGCGGCGCCCACCCGATGCCCGCGGGTGTCACGATCGAGCAGGTGACGGCCGAGTTCGCCACGCTGATGGCCCGGCACCCGGCGCTGCGGATGCGGCTCGGCCCCGGCGACGGGGCCGGCCCGTGCCAGGTGGTGTCGGCCAGCGGCGAGACGGTCCTGGACGTGGTGGACGTGCCCGACGACGCCGACCCGGCCGACGTGGCCGCGTTCGCCTACGACCTGGGCCACGCCCGCCTGCTGAGCCACTACGACCTCTACCGGGACTGGTCGGTGAAGATGGCGGTGATCCGGCACCGCGGCGCCCTGGTGCACCGGGTGCTGACCATCGACCACCTCGTGGTGGACGGCACCGCCACGTCCCTGGTGCTGGCCGACCTCGGTCTGGCCGGCCGGCCGGTCCGCCGGGTCGCCGACCCGCGTACCGTGCAGATCCTCGACCTGGGCCGGCGGGAGGAGACGCCGCCGCTGCGCCGGGTCAGCGACCGGGCCGTGCGCCATTGGGCCGAGCACCTGCGGGATGTCCCGCCGCTCACGTTCGGCGAGCCGGCGGCCGGTGGACGCCGGGGCCACCGGTACTGGCACGGCCGGTTCGACTCACCCGCGGCGTACCTGGCGGTGCGGGCCGTCGCGGCGCGGACCCGCACGGACACCTCGCGCGTCCTGCTCGCCGTCATCGCGATCGCGATCGGCCGGGCCACCGGCGTCAGCCCGCTCACCGCCAAACTCATCGTCGGCAACCGGTTCCGGCCGGGCTTCGCCGAGGCCATCGCCCCGCTGAGCCAGAACGGCGTGCTGCGCGTCGACACCGCCGCCACCACTGTGGACGAGGTGGTGGCGCGCGCCCGCCGCGCCGCGGTCTCCGCCGGGAAGTACGCCTACTACGACCCGGCCCAGCTCGCCGAGGTCTCGGACCGGCTGGACGCGGAGCGCGGGTACCCGGCCCGGATCAGCTGCCGCATCAACGACCGGCGGGTGACCACGCGGCAGGCGGCCGACGGAGGACTCCACGACGACCCGATGACCGCCGAGCGGATCCGCCGCCGGGCCGACGAGACGTTCCTGGTCTGGGACGGCCCGCTGGACCACCTGCCCGAGCAGATGTTCATCACCGTCGAGGACCAGCCGGAGACGGTCCACCTCCAGGTGATCTTCGACTTCGGCTGCTTCACCGAGGAGCAGGCGGAACGGCTGCTGCGCGGCGTGGAGGAGGTGGCGGTGGAGGCGGCCCTGGACCCCGCCGCGCCGACCCGGGTCACCCCCGGGTCGGCGAGCGGCTGACCGGTCACCGGTCCCAGGTCACCGGCAGCGACTCCAGGCTGCGCACCACGAGCCCCGGCCGGAACCGCAGCTCCGACTCGTCGACAGCGAGCCGCAGCCCGGGTAGCCGCCGCAGCAGCGCGCCCAGCGCCTCCTGCAACTCCATCCGGGCCAGCGCCGCGCCCAGGCAGTGGTGCGGGCCGGCGCCGAAGGCCAGGTGCGGATTGTGGACGCGGGTCAGGTCGAGCGTGTCGGCACCCGGGAAGACCGCGGCGTCCCGGTTGGCCGACGCGATCGCGGGCAGCACCGCGGCGCCGGCCGGCAGGCGTACGCCGCCCAGTTCCACCTCCTCGGTCGTGACCCGGGGCAGCAGCACCCCGTTGTCGCCGAGCTGGATGAAACGGGACAGCTCCTCGACCGCCCGGGCGACCGCCACCGGATCGTCGCCGCGCAGCCCGGCGAGCTGCTCGGGATGACGGGCCAGCACGAGCAGGAACAGGTTGAGCTGGTTGGTGGTGGTCTCGTGCCCGCCCACGAAGATCCCCGCGGTGACCGACACCAGCTCCCGTTCGGTCAGGTCGTCGTGCTCGTCCCAGACCGCGATGAGCGCGCTCATCAGGTCGTCGCCGGGCTCGCGGCGCCGCTGGTCGATCAGCTCGCGGAACGCCTCCAGCGCCGCCCGGGGCGCATCCGGGTCGGCGTCCCAGTCGCCGACGAGCGCGTCCGACCACCGGCGTACCCGCTCCCGGTCCCGGTCGGGGATGCCGAACAGCGTGCTGATCACGGAGATCGGCAGGGGACCGGAGAGGTGCGTGATCAGGTCGGCCGGCGGGCCGGCCGCCTCCAGGTCGTCGATCATGCGGTCGACGAGCGCCGCCACCTGAGGCCGCAGCTCCTCCACCCGGCGGACGGTGAACGCGTGCGAGACGGCCCGGCGCATGGTGGTGTGCCGCGGCGGGTCCATCCCGATCAGCGAGTCCTCGGCGAGCGAGCCGAGTTCCCGGGTCGGGCGGTTCGGGCCGGCCGCGGCGGCCCGGCTGAACCGCTGGTCGGTGAAGACCCGGCGCACGTCGGCGTGCCTCGTGGCCAGGTACGCGCACGCCCCGTCGGGCAGCTCCACCCGGGCCACCGGACACGTCTCCCGCATCCGGGTGTAGTCCGGCGACGGGTGGTAGATCGTCGGAGCCGGCGCGAGCGGGTACGGGATGGCCGGTGGCTCCTGCGTCATCTGCGACTCCTCAGATCGGGCCGCCCCGGGCCAGGGCGGCGAGCGTCGGCACCAGGTCGGCGGGCGCGGGCATGGCGCGGACCCGGTCACGCATCAGCGCCGCGGCCCGCCGCCGGGGCCCGTCGCCGACCAGCTCGCCGACGAGGTCCCGCACCGTGGCGGTGGTGGCCTGCTCACCCGCCAGCCAGGTGCCGGCACCGGTGGCGGCCAGCCGTTCCGCGTTGAAGTGCTGGTCGCTGACCTGGGGCAGGACGAGCTGCGGCACGCCGTACGCGAGCGCGGTCATGGTGGTGCCGGCCCCGCCCTGCTGCACGAGCGCGGCGCAGGTGGGCAGCACCAGGCGTACCGCCAGCAGCCCGTCGGCCAGGCGGACCCGGGCCGGCAGCGGGCCCAGCCCCTCGTGCTGGCGCGGTTCGACCACCACGACGACCTCCACGTCGAGCCCGGCCACCGCGCGGATCACCCCGGCCAGGTCGAGCCGGTCGTGCAGCCCGGCGCCGGCCATCATGGTGCCCGCCGTGACGCAGACCCGGGGCCGGTCCGCCGGGTGGCGCAGCCAGTCCGGCACCACTGCGGGACCGTTGTACGGCACGAACCGCACCGGACGGCCGGGGCGCCGCATCGGCACCTGCATGGGCGGCGGCACCGGGTCGAGCGTCAGGACGCCGTCCAGCGGCACGTCGGCGGCGCGGAGCCCGAACCGGGCGGCCAGCGGCCCGACCACCTCATCCGGGTCGAGGCGCAGCGTGGTCGAGGAGTCCGGCCCCCACAGGTTCAGCACGCCCGGCACGCCCAGCGCGGCGGCGGCCACCGGGGCGGCCAGGTTGAACGGCTCCCAGAGGACCAGGTCCGGCCGCCAGGACCGGCCGAAGGAGACCAGGTCGTCGAGGACGGCGTCGGCGAACCGGACCACCCCGCCGTCGGCGGTGATCGCCGGCTCGACGGTGCCGGCCGGCGCGGAACCGGCCAGCGGCGCCACCGCCCCGATCCGCCCGGCGAACGCCTCGGCGAAGTCGACGTCCGCACCCAGCGGTACGGCGGCGAGCCCGGCCGCGCTGATCGTGGCGGCCATCGACGGGTGACTGGCCACCCGTACCTCGTGACCGGCGGCCTGCAACGCCCAGCCGAGCGGGACCAGGCCGTAGAAATGCGACCGCCAGCCCCACGTCGACATCAGAATTCGCAGCGGCGCAGTCAAATCCCACCAATCCGCACGGCGAAACGGCAGCCCTGGAGAACCGATGCTAGGGGATCGGCACCGGTACGCGGAAGGTCGCGGACGCAAGCGGCGGATATTGACGCCGGGCTAACCGATGATGGACTCTTGGTCGATGTCCGAGGTGGACCACGATCAGCCTCCCGCTGGCCCGGTGACGGTCAATTCCGGGCTCCGTTCCTATCCGTTCGAACCGTTCACCGGCGACCTTCCCGCCGAGCTGCTGGAGATGGTCGTCGCCGAGCCGGTCAGCCGGGTGCGGTTGCCCGACGGCCGGGCGGCCTGGCTCGTGCTCGGCTACGAGCACTGCTGCACCGTCCTGGCCGACCCCCGCTTCTCCCGGCTGCCGCCGGGCGCGACGGCGACACCGGACGGCGGCGGTCCCCGGGAGCTGAACATGGACGGCCCGGCGCACGCGGTGGTGCGGCGGGTGGCGGGCCGTGCGTTCACCGCCCGGCGCATCGGGACGTTCCGCCCCCGGGTGCAGCGGCTGGTGGACGAGCTGGTCGGCGCCCTGCTCGCCGGTCCGCGCCCGGCCGACGTGGTGGCCGGGCTGGTGGCGCCGCTGCCGGTGCTCGTGGTGTGCGACGTGCTCGGCGTCCCGGCCGCCGACCGGCAGCGGTTCTACGCCTGGATCGAGGGGCTGAACTCGGTCACCGCGTACGGCTCGGCCGCCGCCGCGACCGCGCAGGCCGAGTTGCGGGACTACCTGGCCGGCCAGTTGGTGCGCAAGCGGGCCGAGCCCGGCGACGACCTGCTCTCGGCCTGGGTCCGCGGCGGCGACGCGCACGAACTGGTCGACGCCGAGCTGGTCGAGCTGGCCATGGGGGTGCTGCTCGGCGGGCTGGAGATCAATTCGACGAGCGCGGGCCTGCGCGCGTTGTTCCAGCACCCGGAGCAACTGGCGAAGCTGCGCGCCGCGCCGGGCAAGCTCGCCGCGGCCACCGACGAGATCCTGCGCTACACGTCGGTGAGCGCCATGTTCCGGGTGCAGGTGGTCCGCGAGGACCTGGTCCTCGGCGGGGTCGGGATGCGGGCCGGCGACTGCGTGATGGCGATCCCGTGGGCCGGCAACCGCGACCCCCGCTTCTTCCCCGAGCCGAACGTCTTCGACATCGACCGCCGGTCCGGCGTGCCGCATCTGACCTTCGGGTTCGGCCCGCACTTCTGCCTCGGCACGGCGCTGGGCCGGATGCAGGTGGAGCTGTCGCTCGGTGCGCTGCTGACCCGGATGCCGGCGCTGTCGCCGGCGGTGCCGCTGGCGGAGATCCCGTGGCGGCACGACCGGATGAACGGCGGCATCGCCTCCTTCCCGGTCACCTGGTGACCGCCGGTCAGTAACTCTCCACCGCGTTCACCCGGTCCGGCCAGTACCGCTGGCCGGGTGCCGGGACGTAGTGCTCCCACCGGGGCTCGTTCCCGGCCGGGTGGTCGCCGAGCACGGTGATCCGCTGCCCGCGCCGCGGGCCGTCGTAGTCGTTCACGGCGTAGTGCTGGGTGACCCGGTTGTCCCAGACCGCGACGTCCCCGGTCCGCCAGCGGTAGCGGCAGGTGAACTGGGGACTCTCGGAGAAGGTGAACAGGTGCTCCAGCAGCGCGTCGCTCTCGTTGCGGGTCAACTGCGGGATGTGCGAGGTGAACAGCCGGTTGACGTACAGCGAGCGGCGCCCGGTCTCCGGGTGCACCCGGACCACCGGGTGTTCGGCGCGGCTGGTGAACTCGGTGCCGATCCGGATGACGTGGATGGCGGTCAGCCCGTCGAGCAGGTCCCGCATCGGCGCGGAGAGCGCCTCGTAGACCCGGTACTGGTTGGTCCACATGGTGTCGCCGCCGACCTCGGGTAGCTGGATCAGGTGCAGGATCGAGGCGATCGGCGGGCTCTGGTGGAACGTCATGTCGGTGTGCCAGACGTCGACCTTGCCGCCGTCGGCGGAGTCGATGACGACGATCTCCGGGTGTCCGTCCAGCCGGGGCAGGTACGGGTGCAGCTCCACCTCGCCGAAGCGCCGGCCGAACGCGACGTGCGCCTGCGGCGTCAGCCCGCTCTGGCCGGCGAGGAAGACCACCTGGTGCTTGAGCAACAGGTCGTGGATCAGCGCGAAGCCCTCGTCGGTGAGCGTGTTCAGGTCGATGCCGTGGACCTCGGCGCCCAGCGCGCCGGAGACGAGCCGGACCTCGGCCGCGATGGATGTGGTCATCGATGATCCCTCCGGTCTGCGCGCCTCGGCTGGCCCGCGAATTGTTCCACGGCCATGAATGTCCTCACCAGCCGTCGTCGTTGACTCACCCGCCGTACGCCTGGAAGCATGCGCACCGGCGGGGCGGCGGTGCCGGCCCGCGACGCGGGAGGAGGCGCCGGTGTCGATCGATGCCCCGATCGAGGGTGACGCGGGGGAGCGGCTCGACCGGCTCACCGATCTGGCCACCCCGTTCGCGGTCCGCACGGCGGTGACGCTGCGCGTGCCGGACCGGATCGCCGCGGGCGTCACCGGCCTGGGCGAGCTGGCCGGCGCCTGCGGCGCGGACGCCGCCGCGCTGGGCCGCCTGCTGCGCTACCTCGTGCACCGGGGCGTGTTCGTCGAGGTCTCGCCGGACGTGTTCGGCCTGACCGACGTCGGCGAGCTGCTCTGCGACCGCGGCGGCGGCGGGCACGGCGCCTACCTCGACCTCGCCGGTCTCGGTGCGCGGATGGACCTGGCCTGGACTGGTCTGCCGCACGCGATCCGCACCGGCGGGCCCGGCTACCGGGAGGTGCACGGGCGTGACTTCTGGGCCGACCTCGACGCCCACCCGGAGCATCGGGCCTACTTCGACGCGCTGATGCTCAGCCAGCAGCGGTTCACCGCGCCGGAGGTCGCGGCGCTCTACCCCTGGCCGGAGGTGGCGCACGTGGTCGACGTGGCCGGGGGAGCGGGCGGGCTGCTGCGGGAGGTGCTGGCCGCCCACCCGCACCTGCGGGGCACGCTCGTCGACCGTGGCGAGCCGGTGGCCACCGCCGCTGCCACGTTCGCCGCGTGCGGCCTCGCCGGCCGGGCCGAGGCCGTGGTCGGGGACTTCTTCGCCCCGCTGCCGCCCGGCGCCGACGTGTACGTGGTCTCCCGCGCGCTCACCGACTGGAGCGACGCCCACGCCACCGCGATCCTGCGGCGCTGCGCCGAGGCGGCCGGGACCACCGGCCGGGTGCTCGTCGTCGAGGTGCTGCCGACGGTGCCGCACGTGCCGCACCTGTCCCCGTACGACCTGCGGATGCTGGTGCTCGTGGGTGGTCGCGAGCGTGGATTGCCCGAGTTCGCCGCGCTGGCCGCCGCCGCGGGTCTGGCGCCCCGGCGCACCTATCACGGCACCGACGGGCTGACGCTCATGGAGTTCGCCGCCGGCGCCTGAGCGAGGCGGGGCGAGTCGCACCTGTCCGGTGCCGTCCCGTGCGCCCGAACATTGACGCATATGTTTCGAGATGGCGGCCATGGGTCAACCGGCGGATTCCTCTGTGCATCGGTCAATGTGCTGGATAATGCTGTCACGACATTTGCGGCCACCCATCTTCATGCGCATTTATCAATGGTTGTTCGCGGGAGAGCCGACCGGTAACGTCTCGCGTGGCGGCTAGCCGATCCCTGGCGAAAGGGTCGACGCGTCATGACGGTTGCTGGCTCCACCCGATATCCGAGCTTCATCGACGACCTGGCCCGCAGCGAATCGGGGCGGCTGCTGCGCGCCGAACTCGGGCGGCGGTGGCCGGAGACGCCCGACCAGCTCGACGCGATCGTGCGCTACGCGCTGCTGCCGGCGGGCAAGATGCTCCGCCCGATGATGACGCTGCACGCCGCCGAGGCGGTGGGCGGATCGCCGGAGGACGTCCTCGCGGCCGCGCTCGGCACCGAGTACCTGCACGTCGCGACGCTCGTGCACGACGACATCATCGACGCCGACACGCTGCGCCGCGGCCGGCCCGCGGTCCCGGTCGCGTACGGCATCCCCGGCGCCATCGTGGCCGGCGACCACCTCATCTTCCACGCCTTCCGGGCCCTCGTGGAGGGCGGCCGGGCCGTACCCCCGGCGTCGGTCGTCGCCGCCGTCAGCGCGCTCGCCGAGGCGGGCCAGGACCTGTGCCGGGGGCAGGCGCTGGAGGCGCGCCTCGTCGGCGACCTGGACGCGGGCGCCCGCTGGTACCCGGAGATGATCCGGCTCAAGACCGGCTCGCTGTTCCGCGCCGTGTGCCACGTCGGCGCGCTGCTCGGCGGCGCCGACCCGCTGGTGTCCGCCGCGCTGGCCCGCTACGGCGAGCACGTCGGCACCGCGTTCCAGATCCGCGACGACCTGCTGTCCTACCTGTCCACCCCGGAGCAGACCGGCAAGCCCGCGAGCAGCGACCTCAACAACGGCCGCCCCACCCTGCCGCTGCTGCTGGCGTACGACGTGAGCAGCGACGCGGCCCGGGTGGAACTGCTGGCGGTGCTGCACCGCCGCGGCGCCGGCCCCGGCGACGTCGAACGGGTCAACGCCCTGCTCCGCGACGCGGGCGCGGTCGACGGCGCCCGGCGGCGGATGGTGGAGCACGCCGAGCGGGCCCGCGCCGAGCTGACAGTGCTCACCCCGTCCGCGAGCGCGGACGTGCTCACCGGCATCGCGGCCTGGATGACGAGCGAGATGGCGTGAACACGGCCGGGGCCGTGCGAGCACTGCGGGCCCACGTGGAGACCTGGCGGCCCTACACCCTCTGGTACGTCGGGCTGGTCGGCCTGGCCGGCGCCGCGGTGGCCGGTGGTCGGGATCCGTGGCTGCTGCTGTCGGCCTGGGCCGCGCCCACCGCCGGGTGGCTGGGTGGCCACTATCTCGGCGACTACTTCGACCGGGACCTCGACGCCGGCAGCAAGCCGCACCGGCCGATCCCGTCCAGCCGGCTGGGCGCGGGCACGGCACTGTGGTGCGGCATCGCCTGCTTCGCCGCGCTCGGCGTCCTGGCCGTGGCCGGCGGCTGGGGCACCACCGTGGCGGCGCTGCTGGCCGGATGCGGCATCGTCGCGTACAGCAGGTGGTTCAAGGCCCGGGGGATCGCCGGCAACCTGGTCCGCGGCGCGCTGGGCGCGGTCGCGCTCGCCTACGGCGCGTTCGCCGCCGGCCTCGCGCCGGACCGGTCCTGGGCGGTGCCGGTGCTGCTCGCGCTCGTCGTCGCGTTCTGGTCGCACGACGCGATGTCCAACCTGGTCGGTGCGCTGCGCGACATCGACGGGGACCGGGCCGGCGGCTACCGCACGCTGCCCGTGGGGCGTGGTGTGCCGGTGGCCGTACGGACCGTGATGGCGCTCTACGCCCTCACGATCGGTGCCGCGGTGACCGCCGGACTGCTGGCCGGGGCGGGCACGCGCGGGGCGTACCTGGGCACCGTGGTCGTCGTCCTGGTCACCGGCGTCGTCGCGCTGACCCCGCTGGTGGCGCGCCGCGACGGGATGCCCGTCCTGGTCGCGCTGCGCGCCCACTCGGTCCTGGTCGTCGAGCGGGTCGTGCTGGCCTCGGCGGCGGTCGGGCTCGGCCTCGGCGTCGCCGTGCAACTCGCGCTCGCGCTCCCGATGGTGCTGCTGACCTGGCTGGCCCAGCGCCGCATGCGCGTCCGGCACGAACTCGGCCCGCCGGTCGCGGGCCTGACCCTCGCCACCCGCAGTCGACTGCCGCTGGAGGACGCGCCATGACCGCTGTGACCGCCGAGACCGTCGGGAAGGCCCTCACCGCGGGCGCCGAGGCGCTGTTCCGCCGCCGCCGCCCCGACGGCGCCTTCGGCGACGACCCGCCCGCCTCGGTGCTCGGCACCGCCGGCGCGGTCGCCGCGCTGCACGCCGCCGACCCGTCCGGCTGCGCCGACCTGGTCGGCGCCGGAACCGCCTGGCTGCGCCGCGCGCAGCACGACGACGGCGGCTGGGGCGGCGTCGTGGGCGCCGGCACCGCTGTGGTGCCCACCGCCGTGGCGGTCGCGGCGCTGGCCCTGACCGCGCCCGCCGACAGCGCGGGCGTGATCGCGGCGGGACGGGTCCGGCTGGCCGCCCTCGGCGGCGTCGACACGATCACCGATCCGGCCATCTCGCTGCTGTGCCGGCAACTGCTCACGATGGCCGGGATGACCGCCGAGGCCGGCCCGTTGCGCCGCCTGCCGCTGGAGATCGTCCTGTTCGACCGGGTACGCCGGCAGCGCCTGTCGTTCCGTACCGCACCGTTCGTCGGGCTGGCCCTGATGCAGGCCGACATGCTGCCGGCGGGCCGGCTGCGCCGGGCCACGCTGCGCCGGGCCCGCCCGGCGGCGGTACGGCTGCTGCGGTCCATCCACGACCACGAGGGCCGCACCGGAGCGCTGAGCGAGGATCCGTGGCCGGCCGCGCTCGTCCTGCTCGGCCTGGCCCGCAGCGGCGAGGCGCCCGACATCGCCCGCGCCGCCGTCGGCTGGCTGCGCCGGGCGGTACGCCCCGACGGCTCCTGGGACGCGGTCGCCAACCTCGACCTCACCCGGTCCGGGTACGCGGCGACCGGACTGATCGCGGCCGGCTACGCCGGTGATCCCCGGCTGCACGCCACCCGGGAGTTCCTCCACGCCACCCGCAAGACGGAGGCGTTCGAGGTGCTGGCCGTGCCGCCGGGCGGGTGGAGCTATTCGAACGCCCGGGGCTGGCCGGTCACGCTGGAGTCCGCCGAGATCCTCTCCGCGCTCGCCGGATTCCCGGACGCCGGCACCGACCCGGTGCTGCGCCAGGGACTGGCGTGGCTCGCCGGCCGCCAGGACAGCCGCGGCTCGTGGAGCCTGTGGGTGCGCGACACCCGGCTCGCCAACGACGGCCCCTGTCCGGCCATCACCAGCCAGGCGATCCTCGCGTTGCACGACGCCGGGCACCCGGACGACCACCCGGCGATCGTCCGGGCGGCGGCCTGGCTGCTGACCCGGGCCGCGCCGGACGGCACGTTCGAGAACCTCTGGTACCGCGACCACACCTCCGGCACCGCTGTGGTGGTCGCCGCGCTGTCCCGGGTCGGGCACGCCCGGCACGAGGTGGTGCGCCGCGCCGCCCGGTGGCTGCGCGGCACACAGCTGCCCGACGGCTCGTGGGGCCCGGGTGACGGCACCGGCGGCACTGTGGAGGAGACGTCCTGGGCGGTACAGGGCCTGCTCGCCACCGGCGATCCGGCCGCCGTCGGCGCGGTGGACCGGGGTGTCGCCTGGCTGGTGGCCGCCGCCGGACCGGACGGCGCCTGGCCCGCGGCCCGGGTGTGCAACTACATCCGCCACCACATGCGGTACCCGAACGCGGTGATCACCCAGGCGCTCGCGCTGCGGGCGCTCGGTGAGTACCGCGGGGCCGCCGCCACCCGATCCGGCACCGCGTCCGGGGCGGTGGCCCGATGACCGCCGACGTCGTGGTGGCCGGTGCCGGCGCCGGTGGCCTGGCCTGCGCCCACGCGCTCGGCGCGCTCGGCCTGCGGGTGCTCGTGCTCGACCGGCAGCGCGCCCCCGCGCCGATCGCCAAGGGCGAGATCCTCCAGCCCGAGACGGTACGCATCCTCGACTCCTGGGGCGTGCTGGACGCCCTGCGGGCCACCGGCGCGCGCCCGGTCGGGCGGCTGGCCATCCGCGACGCGTACGGCGAGCCGCTGCTCTGCCTGGACTACGCGGGCCTGCCCGGGGCGTACCGGCAGATCCTCTGCGCCGACTACGGCGACCTGCGCGCGGTGCTGGCCGACCGGCTGCCCGCCACGGTGGACCTCCGGCGGGGCGTGCGGGTGACGGGTGTCCGGCGCGACGGCGACGGCCGGGTCGGCGGCGTCCGGGTCGTCGCGGACGGTGCCGAGCGGGAGATCGCGGCGTCGCTGGTGGTCGCGGCCGACGGCATGTCCTCGCCGCTGCGCCGGGCGGCCGGGATCGCCGTGGAGCGCCGGGAGTACCCGCACGGCCTGGTCGCCTTCGACGTGGCGGAGGCCGCGGTGGCCGACGAGGTGTCCGCGTACCGCACCCCCCGGGGACTCTGCCTGGTCTACCCGCTGCCGGGCGGGCGGTGCCGCCTCTACGTGCAGGTCACACCGGACGAGTTCCGGGGCCGCGTGGACCTGGGGGCGTGGTGCGAACGGCTGCTCGCCGACGTCCCGGCGGTCCGCCCGCTGGGCCCGGCCGTGCGCGCGAGCCTGCACCGGCGCCAGCTGCTCGCGGTCTACCGGCTGCGCAGCGCTCGGCTGGCCGTACCGGGGCTCGCGCTCGTCGGCGAGGCCGCCCACGCGGTGCACCCGATGGCCGCGCAGGGCGTCAACAGCTCACTCGGTGACGCCGAGACGCTCGCCGCCTGCCTGGCCGCCGAGGGCGGCACACCGGAACCGGTGGCTGTGGACCGGGCGCTGCGGGCCTTCGAGGCGGCGCGGCGGCCCCGGCTGGACCACGTCGCCACCGTCAGCCACAACGCCTCCCGCATGATCACCGCCGTGTCCGGGCTGCCGAAGCTGCTCGGCGCGCGGATGATGCGCCGCACCGCCGCCAACCCCCGGCTGCTCGGGCTCACCGCCGGGAACCTCTCCGGCACCGACGTCCGGCCGCTGTCCGCCGTCGACCGGCTCTACCAACTGGGGTTGCTGGCCGACCGGCACGCGCACACCCCGGCCCCACCGGTCCCGTCGGAAAGTGAGCGATGATGACGCCTGCCACCGCCGTCGGGACGCAACCCCCGGCTGACCTGTCCATGAACGAGACGCCCTACCCGCCGCTGCCGGCGATCCGGCGGGTGGTCGAGGACGCCGCCGCGACGCTCCAGCGCTATCCGGACCGCACGTCGGCGGCGCTGGTGGCCGCGCTGTCGGCGCGGCTCGGCGTGGGCCCCGAGGCGATCCTCGTCGGCCCCGGCTCGGCCGGGCTGTGCCAGCACCTCGTGCAGTCCCTCGGGCCGCGCCCGGACGTCGTCCACCCGGCCCTGTCCTTCGAGGGCTATCCGCTGGTCATCGGCAACGCCGGTGCCCGCCCGGTGCCGGTCCCGATGCGCGGGTACGACCACGACCTGCCGGCGATGGCGGACGCGGTCACCGACCGGACCCGGTGCGTGCTGCTGTGCAACCCCAACAACCCGACCGGTACGGCGCTGCGCCGCGACGACGTCGAGGCGTTCCTGGACCGCGTCCCGGCCGACGTCCCGGTGATCGTGGACGAGGCGTACCGCGAGTTCGTCACCGATCCGCGCTCACCGGACGGGATGGACCTGTACCGGGCGTACGGCAACGTCTGTGTGCTGCGCACCTTCTCCAAGGCGTACGGGCTGGCCGCGCTGCGCGTCGGGTACGCCGTGGTGCCGCCCCGGCTCACCCGGGCCGCCGCGCTCACCGGGGCGGTGTTCTTCCCCGGTGCGCTCGCCCAGGCGGCCGCGGTGGCGAGTCTGACGCCGGAGGTGGGCGCCGAGCTGACCCGGCGGTGCACGGACCTGGTGGCGGCGCGTACCGGCCTGATCGGCGCGCTGCGCGGCCTCGGGCTCACCGTGGCGCCCAGCGAGGCCAACTTCGTGTGGCTACCGCTGGGGGAGCGGGCCGTGCCGTTCGCCGAGCGGGCCCGGGAGGCGGGCATCCTGGTGATGGCGCTACCCGGCGCCGGGGTCCGGATCACCGTCGGCTCCCCGGAGGCGAACGAGCGGCTGTGCGCGTTCGTGCGCGCCGCGCTCGCCGACGGGCTCTGACCGGCTCACCGGCTCCAGCGCGACCACGCTCAGGTAGCCCAGGCCGGGCTCGTAGTCGGCCGCCACCACCGGCCGGGGCCGCGCCGCGTCCGCGGCGAGGCGGTCCAGCAGCGCCCACCAGACACCTGTCGACGGCTGCCGCTGCGGACCGGTCGTCACCGCGTCGCCGCCGGGACCGGGCCACGCCGCCGCGAGGTCCGCGCCGAGCACGACCGCGGCATCGCCGCGTCCGGTCGTCAGCTCCCGCACCTCGGCCGCCGCGAGCGCGGCGACGTCGTCCGCACGGACGCCCGCGTGCTGGCGCAGCGCCGTCACCCGTGCGCCGTCGCCGGTGCCGGTGCCGGTGCCGGTGCCGGTGCCGTAGAGCATGGCGACGGCCCGGTGGCGGGCCGGTACGGGCACCACCGCGTCGTACGGCAGGACCGCCTGCTCGACGGTGACCAGCAGGGCGCGGCGGCACCCGTATCCGCGGGCGATCCGCAGCCCGGTGAACGCCGCAGCCGATCCCTGGTCGCAGAGCGCGAACGACATCGGCCCTCCGGGGCAGACGTGACTGAGATACGCCGCCGTGGCCCGCCCTGGCAACATGTCGTGCACGGCGAACGTCAGCACCAGCAGGTCCACCGGCTCGTCCGGCGGCACGACGACCGGGATCAGCTCGGCGGCCATCTCCCCGTACGACTGCCCGAGCGTCCCCGGCGGCGCGTCGAACAGGCCGTCGGGGATCCGCAGCCCGTACGGCCGGGTCAGGTCCGCCAGGTAGCCGGCGGTGCGTTCGCGCAGCACGGGATCGCCGAGCAGCGCGGCCGGGCCGGTGACCGTGCGCCGCGCGGCCCGCAGCAGGTGCAGCCCGTCGTCCATGGTGGCCTCCCGTCCGCCGGTCAGTGCTCGAACACCATGGCGGCGAACGTCGCTCCGTCCCCGGCGCCCACCGCCGCGACCAGGTACCGGTCACCCGGCCGGAGCAGGCCGCGCTCCCGTGCGGTGCGGTAGTTCACGAACGCGTCGGCGCAGAACACGTGGCCGGTCCCGGTGACGTTGTCCAGCAGCACCCGCTCCAGCGGCAGCCCGATCAGCCGGCACAGCCGCTTCCAGGTCATCAGGTTGACGTTGTGCGGCAGCACCAGCCGCAGCTCGGACAGCGTCGTGCCGGCCCGGTCCAGCGCGCGGCCGATCACCTCGGCCAGCGCCGGCCGGTACACCCGCTGGAACCGCGCCGGAGACTCGCCGCCTGCGACGTCGAACTCGCCCCGCTGGTGGCAGGCGTACGCGAGCAGCCGGTCCCGGCCGCCACCGGCGCTGAGCAGGCAGGCCGACGAGCCCTCGCTGAACACCGACGTCTCCGGGATGAACTGGGCGTCGCGGGTGAACGCCTTCTCCCCGGTGAGCACCAGCGCGAGCGGCGGGCCGTCGGGCGTGTCCGGTTCGGCCGCGAGCAGCCGTCCGGCCACGTCGATCGCGGCCAGGGCGCTTGCGCAGGACTGCTGGGTGAGCGTGAACGCGAGCGCGTGGCCCAGCCCGAGCGTGCGGCACACCTCGTGCAGCGGGTTGACCGGATAGGGGGTGACCACCGGGAACGCCCGCCCGTACACCACGAACCGGACCCGCCGCCGTAGCGCGGGAAGCGCGGTGAGTCCGGCCGCCGCGCGCAGCAGCAGGTCGGTCAGGGACAGCGCGGGGTCGCGGCGGACCTCGGTCAGGCCGTGGAAGCGGCGGAACAGGCGGACCTGCATGTCGCTCAGGCCCAGCGGCGCGGCCAGGCTCTCGACCGGTACCCGGCGCTGCGGCAGGAACACCGAGACGGCGTCGATCGCCGTCATACGCGTACCGTCACGCCACGGATCAGATCAGTGACGCCGGTGGATGTCAACGCGTGTGCGATCATATCGACGTGGCTCGCTTCCTGTTCGTCGTGCTGCCGGTGGAGTCCCATCTGCACGCCCCGGTCGCCATCGCCCAGGAACTGGAGGCGGCCGGGCACGAGGTGGCCTGGGTCGGGCCGCGCAGCGACCTGCGCCCGCTCGTCGGCCCCGATGCCACCCTGTTCCCGACCGGCAAGCGCTACTACCGCCCCGACGGCGCGTCCGGGCCGGCCTCGGTGCGCAGCCTCTGGGAGGGGCACGTGCTGCCCGCGAACCGGTTCATCCGCGACGCCGCCGACGCGGCGGTCGAGCGGTACGGGCCGGACGTGGTGGTGGCCGACCAGTACGCGCTGGCCGGCGCGCTCGCCGCGCACCGCCGCGGGCTGCCGTGGGCGACGTTCTGCGTCGGCATGCTGGAGCTGACGCCGCCGGTCGAGCAGATGCCCGACTTCACCGACTGGGTGCGCGCCCAGGTCCGCCGGGTGTGGGCGATGACCGGCGTACCAGTGGACGAGACGATCGACCTGCGCTTCTCGCCGTACCTCGTGCTCGGGCTGACCACGACGGCGCTGACCGGCCCGGCGCCGCTGCCGCCGGGCTGCGTGCTCACCGGGCCCGCACTGGGACGGCGGCCTAACGCACCGGCGTTCGCCTGGCAGGAATGGGATCCCGGCCGCCGGCACGTGCTGGTCACCGTCGGGACGATGGCCGAGCACCTCGCGGCCGACTTCTACCGGCGGATGACGGCGGCGACCGCGCCGCTCGCGGACCGGGTCCAGGTGATCCTCACCGCCGGCGCCGGCCTGGTGCCCGACCCGCCGCCGCACGTGCTGGTCGCGCCGCGGGTGCCGGTGCTGGAGCTGATGCCCCGGCTGGACGCGCTGGTGTCCCACGGCGGGCTGGGCACGGTCTCCGAGGCGCTGGCCCACGGCGTGCCGGTGGTGGTCGCGCCGATCCGGCACGACCATCCGGCGGTGGCACGTCAGGTGCGTCGGGCCGGCGCCGGTCTGGAGGTCTCCTTCGCGTCGGCGACCCCGGCGGAGCTGACCGCGGCGCTGAGCGCGGTGCTCGACGAACCCGCGTACCGGGCGGGAGCGCGCCGGGTCGGGGAGTCGTTCGTCGCGGCCGGCGGCGCCCGCGCGGCGGCGGCGCGCCTCGCCGCCTTGGCGCGGACGGCTTCCGGCGGCTGACGCATCGACCGTTGTCCAGCCGTCGGGGCCGAACTAGCCTGACCTGACGCACCCGCGCAGGCGTCGTGCCGCACGAGGAGGCTCGATGATCGAGGCCACCGGCCTACGCAAGTCCTTCCGGGTCGGGCGCGGGCGCGGCGCCACCACAGTCGACGCGGTACGCGGCGTCGACTTCGCGGTGCGGCGCGGCGAGATCGTCGGGTTCCTCGGCCCGAACGGTGCGGGCAAGTCCACCACGCTGCGGATGCTCGCCACGCTGATCCGGCCCAGCGGGGGAGCGGCCACCATCGCCGGTGTCGACCTGCTGCGCGCGCCCGCGCAGGTCCGGCGGCGGATCGGTTTCGTGGCGCAGGCCAGCGGCACCTACGACGACTCCACCGCCCGGCGGGATCTGGTGCTCCAGGCCCGGATGCACGGGCTGTCCAAGTCGGTGGCGCAGGAGCTGGCCGCCGGTGCGATCCGCGCGTTCCAGCTCGACGACTTCGCCGACCGCAAGATCAAGACGTACTCGGGCGGGCAGCGCCGCCGCCTCGACGTGGCACTCGGCGTCATCCACTCACCGCAGGTCATGTTCCTGGACGAGCCCACCGCCGGGCTCGACCCGCCCAGCCGGGTCCGGATGTGGCAGGAGGTACGGCGGCTGCGCGAGGCGGGCATGACCATCTTCCTCACCACGCACTACCTGGACGAGGCCGACAGCCTCTGCGACCGGGTCTCGATCATCGACGCCGGACGGATCGTGGCCGAAGGCACCCCGTCGGCGCTCAAACGGGAGATCTCCGGTGACGTGGTCGCCGTCGACTTCGCCGCCGAGGTCGCGGGCGAGACCGGCGGCGACCTGCCGGCCGCGACGAAGCTGCTGGCCGAGGCGCCGTACGTGCACGCGGCCGAGCCGGTCGACGGCACGCTGCGGCTCTACGTGGACAGCGCCGCCACCGCCATCCCGCAGATCATGCGCGCGCTCTACGACAGGGGCATCGAGCCCGGCGCGATCGAGGCCCGCCGGCCCAGCCTCGACGACGTGTTCCTGGCCAAGACCGGCCGGTCGCTCGCCGAGTGACCGGACGCGAGAGGAGTACGGCGTGAAACTCGTCCGCGACACCTGGCTGATCTTCCAGCAGGAGGCCGGCCTGATGGTGCGCAACCCGGTGATGGTGGCGTTCAGCCTGGCCCAGCCGATCACCTACCTGATCCTGTTCGCGCCGTTCCTCAAGGTGGTGATGGTCGACCGGGGCGCCTCGTCGTACGCCGACGCGTACCGCATCTACGTGCCCGGCCTGTTCGTGGCGATGGGCCTGTTCGGCGGCCTGTTCGCCGGTTACGGCCTGCTCAGCGCGCTGCGCGCGGGCATCATCGACAGGTGCCGGGTGACGCCGGTGAGCCGGACCGGCCTGCTGCTGGGCCGGGCGCTGATGCACGTGTGCCTCAACGTGGTCCAGGCGGTGGTGGTCACCGTGGTGGCACTGCCGTTCGGCCTGCGGGTGCACCTGGCGAACCTGCTGGTGTCGTACGCGCTGCTGTCGGTGATGGTGCTGCTCAGCACCTCGATCTCGTACGACATCGCGTTGCTGGTGCGCAACGAGAACAGTCTCGGCGTGCTGGTGAACACCGTCGGCCAGCCGGTGTCGCTGCTCGCCGGCGTGCTCATCCCGCTCGTGCTGGCACCGATGTGGATCCAGCGGGTCGCGGTCTGGAACCCGTTCGCCTGGGCCACCGACGGCATGCGGGCGCTGTTCGCCGGCCAGATCACCCAGAACGTGGTGTGGCAGGGCGCGCTCATCATGTCCGGGCTGGCCGCCGCCAGCCTGTTCTGGTCGTCGCACCTGTTCAACCGCGATGTCTCCTGACTGTGTGTACATCGACCATTGTCTGCGCGTGGCGGGCGCTCTAGCCTGATCGTGTCCCCGCTCGGCGGCCGGTACGGGGCGCGGCCGTGACGCGTGTCAGCTGAGGAGGCGAGGAGTTGGGTGCCGACAACCTCCGGGCGGCGCTGGCGGCCGACATGGAGCTGGGCGCGGGCAACGTGCTGCTCCGGCTGGCCGAGCACGGCGCCGACATGGAGACCCCCCGCGTGACGTTCGACGCCGACGTCGACGGCATCCCCGCCTGGACGCCGCTGTCGCTGGCGACGCTCACCGACCGGGTCGCGGCCCGGGCTGCCTGGTTCCGGGCACGGGGCGTGCGCCGGGCCGACCCGGTCGCGGTGTACGTGACCTCCGCGCCCGACGTGTTCCTCAACTTTCTGGCGCTGACCTGGCTCGGCGCGATCCCGGCGCTGATGAACGGCAACATGCCGATCCCGCTGGCCGCGGAGTTCGTCAGGCGGTTGCGCGGGGCCGGGGTGCTGGTCGACGCCGACCACGCCGCCCTTGCCGAGCACGACCTCGGCGTGGAGATCCTCGGTGACGCGGCGCAGACCGGCACCGGCGACCCGGCGCAGGCGCCGCCGCACCACCGGCACCACCCCGAGGAACCGGTGGTCGTCACCCACTCCTCGGGCACCACGCGGGTGCCGGCCGCGATCGTCCACTCGCACCACGGACTGTTCGCCGCGATCCGCGCGGTCCGGCTCACCGAGTCCCGGCCGTACGGCGAGGTGCGGGAGATGTCCGCGCTGCCGGCCGCGCACGCCGCCGGCATCATCACGCTCAACCAGGCGCTCTGCAACGGCTACCAGCTGCTCTGCCTGTCCGCGCAGGGCGGCCCGTTCGAGCGCAGCGCCGAGACGATCCTCTCCGCGATCGAGCGGTGGCGTCCCACCGGCGTCTTCGGGTTCGCGGTGACCTGGTCCGAGCTGGCCCGGGTCGACCTGACCACCCGCGACCTCAGCTCGGTGCGCAACTGGTTCAACACCGGTGACTGCGCGCACGAGGCGCACGTACGCCGGCTGGTCGCGGTCGGCAGCCACCCCGCGTACACCCGCGACGGCATGGTCGACGTCCCCGGCTCCAAGTTCGTCGACATGCTCGGCTCCACCGAGATGGGCCACGGCGCGTTCCGGATCACCCACCGGCTCGGCAGCGACCGCTACGACCGCTGCGTCGGTAAGCCGTACCCGTTCGCCGAGATCGCGCTGCTCGACGTGGACACCGGTGCGGAGGTGCCGCCGGGGCAGGTGGGGCACGTCGGCCTGAAGTCGCCGACGCTGGCGCTCGGCTACTGGAACGACTCGGTCACCACCTACCGGACCCGGCTGGGCGGCTACTACCTGACCGGTGACCTGATGTACCGGGACGCGGCCGGTGACTACCACCACGTCGACCGGGCCAGCGACGCGGTCCACCTGGGCGGCGGCACCTGGCTCTACACCGCGCTGTCCGAGGAGCGCATCCTCAGGCACTGCCCGGACGTCCGCGACTGCACGGTCCTCGCGGCGGCGGGGGAGGACGGCACGACAGTCACCGACGTGCTGCTCCTGCTCGCCGCCGACGCCGATCCGGCGCACGACCGTACCGGCCGGGTCCGGGCCGCGCTGGGCCCGGCGGTGTCCGCGACGCTGCGCCGGGTGGTGACGGTCCCCGACGACGACGTGGTCATGGGGCCCACCGGGAAGGTACGCAAGTTCCTGATGCGACAGCGGCTCCTGGCCGACGCCGGAGCGCCCGGCGCGGGCTGACCGGAGGAGGCGGATGGCGCAACCGGGTGTACGACGGCTACGGCACCGACGTCACCCGGTTCGGCCTGTGGTCCAACTACAGCACCGCGCGTCCGAACGGCAACGGCAACAACTTCCGCATCACGCTCTACCGGAACGGCAACAGCAACACACCGACGGCGAGCTGTTCCGCCGCCTGAGCCCCTTTTCGGGGGCGGGGGTGCCGCGCCAGGCGCGGCACCCCGTCTCGCGCGCCCGGCTGACTATGTGACTGCCGACACACCGAGGCGAAAACTTGATTCATTCCAGAAGAGCGGGCTAGGGTCGTCGCATGACGGCCGACTTCGAGACGCAGCTCCGGGCGGTCTCGTTGCGGGTGACCCGGCCTCGCCTGGCGGTGCTGGCCGCGCTGCGCGACCACCCGCACGTCGACACCGACACGGTGATCGCCCTGGTCCGCGCCGAGCAGCCCACCGTGTCCCACCAGGCGGTCTACGATGTGCTCCGGGCACTCACCGACGCCGGGCTGATCCGGCGCATCCAGCCGGCCGGCGCCACGGCCCGCTACGAGTCGCGGGTGGGAGACAACCACCACCACGTCGTGTGCCGTTCCTGCGGCGCCATCGCCGACGTCGAGTGCGCCGTCGGCCGCGCCCCCTGTCTCACCGCCTCGGACGACCACGGCTTCGTGGTGGACGAGGCGGAGGTCGTCTACTGGGGCACCTGCCCCGGCTGCGCGGCCGACCCCACCGCCCAGTGATCCGCCAGTTCGGAAGGAAGCAGATGAGCGACACCCAGGACAACCGGCCCGTCAGCCCGCAGGGCGTGGACGCCAAGGAGGCGGCCGGCTGCCCGGTCGCGCACGACTCCGTGACCGCGCACGGCAGCGAGAGCGAGAACCCGGCGATCGACTCGCCGACCCCGAAGACCGGCGGTCGTCCGCGCAGCAACCGCGACTGGTGGCCCAACCAGCTCGACCTGTCGGTGCTGCACGCCCACTCCTCCAAGGGCAACCCGCTGGGCCCGGAGTTCAGCTACGCCAAGGAGTTCGCCAAGCTCGACGTGGAGGCGCTGAAGCGGGACATCACCGAGGTGCTCACCACCTCGCAGGACTGGTGGCCGGCCGACTTCGGCCACTACGGCGGCCTGATGATCCGGATGAGCTGGCACGCCGCGGGCACCTACCGCATCGAGGACGGTCGCGGTGGCGCCGGCGACGGCGGGCAGCGGTTCGCGCCGCTGAACAGCTGGCCGGACAACGCCAACCTGGACAAGGCCCGCCGGCTGCTCTGGCCGGTGAAGCAGAAGTACGGCCAGAAGATCTCCTGGGCCGACCTGCTGGTGCTCGCCGGCAACGTGGCGCTGGAGTCGATGGGCTTCAAGACCTTCGGCTTCGGCTTCGGCCGCGAGGACGTCTGGGAGCCGGAGGAGATCTTCTGGGGCCCCGAGGACACCTGGCTCGGCGACGAGCGCTACGCCTCCGAGAAGGACATGGTGGCCGGCGTCGGCGCGACCGAGATGGGTCTGATCTACGTCAACCCGGAGGGCCCGCGCGGCAACGCCGACCCGCTCGCGGCGGCGCACTTCATCCGCGAGACGTTCCGCCGGATGGCGATGAACGACGAGGAGACCGTCGCGCTGATCGCCGGTGGTCACACCTTCGGCAAGACCCACGGCGCCGGCCCCGCCGACCAGCACGTCGGCCCCGAGCCGGAGGCCGCGCCGCTGGAGTCGCAGGGCCTGGGCTGGCTGAGCACGTACGGCGAGGGCAAGGGCGGCGACACGATCACCAGCGGTCTCGAGGTGACCTGGACCGACCGCCCGACGCAGTGGAGCAACCGGTTCTTCGAGATCCTCTTCGGCTACGAGTGGGAGCTGACCACCAGCCCCGGTGGCGCCAAGCAGTGGGTCGCCAAGGACGCCGAGGCGATCATCCCGGACGCCCACGACCCGTCGAAGAAGCACAAGCCGACGATGCTCACGACCGACCTGTCGCTGCGCGTCGACCCGGCGTACGAGAAGATCTCCCGCCGCTTCCTGGAGAACCCGGACGAGTTCGCGCTGGCGTTCGCCAAGGCCTGGTACAAGCTGCTGCACCGTGACATGGGCCCGGTCAGCCGCTTCCTCGGCCCGTGGGTGCCGGAGGCCCAGCTCTGGCAGGACCCGGTGCCGGCCGTCGCGCACGACCTGGTGAACGACGCCGACGTCGCCGCGCTCAAGGCGAAGGTGCTGGAGTCCGGCCTCACCACCGCCCAGCTGGTCTCCACCGCCTGGGCCTCGGCCGCGAGCTACCGCTCCACCGACAAGCGCGGTGGCGCCAACGGCGCGCGGATCCGGCTGGAGCCGCAGCGCAACTGGGAGGTCAACCAGCCGGAGCAGCTCGCCACCGTGCTGTCCACCCTGGAGGGCATCCAGCAGGAGTTCAACGCCGCGGGCGGCGCCCAGATCTCGCTCGCCGACCTGATCGTGCTGGCCGGCTCGGCCGCGGTCGAGCAGGCGGCGCGGGACGCCGGCGTCGAGGTGACTGTGCCGTTCCACCCGGGTCGTACCGACGCCACCCAGGAGCAGACCGACGTCGAGTCGTTCCGGGGGATGGAGCCGCGCGCCGACGGGTTCCGCAACTACCTGCGGCCGGGCGAGAAGACCCAGCCGGAGGTGCTGCTCGTCGACCGCGCGTACATGCTGAACCTGACCGCGCCGGAGATGACCGTCCTGGTCGGCGGTCTGCGCGCGCTCGGCAACAACGCCGGCGGCGCCGCGCACGGCGTGCTCACCGACCGGCCCGGCGTGCTCACCAACGACTTCTTCGTCAACCTGCTCTCCCCGGGCACCCGGTGGAAGGCGGCGGAGTCCGAGGAGCACGTGTACGAGATCCGGGACCTGGCGACCGACCAGGTGAAGTGGACCGCCACCGCGGTCGACCTCATCTTCGGCTCCAACTCGCAGCTGCGGGCGCTGGCCGAGGTCTACGCCAGCGACGACGCGCGGGAGAAGTTCGTCCGCGACTTCGTCGCCGCCTGGACGAAGGTCATGGAGCTGGACCGCTTCGACCTGGCCTGATCCGCCGTGTCCGGGCGAGCCCCGGTCCGTCGCGCCGCGACGGACCGGGGCTCGCCCCGTTCGCGGAACCGGGCGCGTCCGGTCAGCCGTGCAGCGTACGGCTGGGTGGGACGCCGAACACCGACCGGTAGTGGGCGGTGAACCTGCTGTGGCTCAGGAAGCCCACCGGCTGGCGATCCGGCGGTCGTGACTCAGCCGCCGGCCGCCCGCTCCGGCCCGGAACCCGCCGCGCCACGCTTTCGGCGGTCACTGGCCGCCGGGGTTGCCCTCCCAGTGCCCGCCGACCGCCGGGGTGTCGGCGCGGATCGCGGTGTGGTTGCCGTCGAGGTCGTTCTCGAGCACCCGGCAGTTCAGGCAGCTGCCGCGCTCGGTGATCCAGATGCCGTCGGTCTGCGTGCCGGAGCCGCTGTCCCGGATCAGGTTCCCGCGCACGGTGACCGAGTCGCAGGTGGCGTTCAGCGTGACACCGGCCCGGTGCTCCGGGGACGCCGGCAGTTCGTACGGCGTGCCGGGCGGCGGGGTGTCGGCGCTCCAGGCGCCGGAGACGCCCGGCCGGTTCGGGGCGAGCACGAGCGTGGTCGCGTCGTTGCTGGCGACCACCGCGAAGCGCCGGCCGACCCGCAGGACCTTGCCCCGGTGCCCGTCCTGGGGCCAGTCGGCGCGCTGGTCGACGAGGGTGTCCCCGGTGTAGCGCACCGACTCGCCACCGCCGGTGGCGGCCGGGGCGCACTGCCGGCCGTTGTTCCGGATCCGGTTGTTGATGATCACGGCGTCCCGTAGCGGGCGGTCGGAGCGGATCCCGTCCAGGCTGTTGCCCCAGATGTCGTTGCTCTCGATGACGATCTCCTCGGCGATGGCGCGGTTGCCCTCCCCGAGATCCTGGTGGTGGTAGCCGAAGCGGCCGTTGCCGGTGATCCGGTTGCCCCGCACCGTGTAGGGGCCCGGAGTGTTGCCGATGTTCACCCCGTCGCGCAGGTTGCCGTCGATCAGACAGTCGGTGAGCAGGCCGCCCCGCCCGGGGATGCCCGTGGTGCCCTTCGCCGACACCTGGAAGCCGGCCTCCAGGTTGCCGACCATGGTGCACCCGGTGACGATGAGCCCGTCCGCGCCCCAGTCGGAGATGCCGAACCGGTTGCCCTCGGCGTGGCAACCGATGATCCGGATACCCCGGGGCTGTGGCCGGTCCGTGTACTGCATCTCGACGAAGATCCCGTTCGTGGCGTTGCCGACGGCCGTGCAGTCAGTGATGGTCAGCCGCTCGACCGGCCCCCACCCGCCGATGCCGATGCCGATACCGGCGCCGCCCATCTCCAGGCCGTCGTCCATCCGGCCGCACCCCAGCACGCGTACGCCATCGATCACGGTGTCCTGGAGGAAGTCGCAGCCGAACCCCGTCGCGGCGGTGTGGTGGATGAACAGGTTGCGGAACGTCCCGCCGATCACGTACTGCAACCCCAGGCCCTTGGCCAGCGGGTTGTATTCCGCCGACGCGACGCCAGAGCCGTCGATCTCGAAGTCGGCGAACGTGCAGTGGGCGAGATGCCGGTCCGGGCTCGCCCCGTGCTGCTCGGCCGTGTGGAACGCCAGCGGGACCGGTTGCGCCCGGTTGCCCTCGTTGCTCAGCACGAACCGGGTCACGCCCACCCCGGCGCCGACCAGCGACACCCCGCAGCGCCAGACGGTGGCGGCGTCGCGGATGGCGTACACGCCGGGCGGGCAGTAGATCACGCGGGCCCGGCCGTCGGCGTCGTACGCGTCGCCGAGCCGGTCGACGAGCGCGGCGAGCGCCGGCTGATCGTTCGTCACCCCGTCACCGAGCAGGCCGTGGTGCCGGGCGTCGCACCGCAGCGGCGCGCCGGCCACGGCGTACCGGCGGACACCGGGCGCGGTCACGGCATCTCCCTCCGGCCGGCCGCCCCGCGCGAGCACGGCGCGCGCCGGCCGCCGCGTGAGCGGGATCCAACCCACACGGTACGTGGAAGCGGTCTCCGGCAGGTCCGGATCGGCGAGGCGCCCGGTTCGCAAACGTTGGAAAATCTGCTCGGAAGTTGCGGTCGTCCTGCTAGGCGGGTCACTGCGTCCCGAGCATCGGGAATCACCCCAGCGCCCGAGCGCCCGGTCCAGCGTGGATCGCCACTGCTTGAAGGGATTTCGAGGCCACTCGTGTTGCCTGCTGGTTTCGAAAACTTTGCCGCAAGCTATTGCAAAGACTTTCATGGATGGCGCATCGTGTTCGCTACCCGGGACGGCCGCCCCACCCCGCTCACCCTTTCGAACCCACGGAAGAGGTCCCCCGACCATGCCATCCACCAGACCACACCCCCGTGGCCGCGCCGGTCGCCTGCTGCTCGCCGCCGCGCTCGTCGCGGCCGGCGGCACAGTGGCCGTCGCCGCCGCCCCCGCCGCCGCCCCCGCCCGCGCCGCCGTCACGCTCAACGACAGCGAGGTGACCGCCAACCTCTGGGAATGGAACTGGACCTCGGTCGCCGCCGCCTGCACCGATCACCTCGGACCGGCCGGCTACGGCGCGGTGCAGGTGGCACCGCCGCAGGAGTCGGTGAAGCTGCCCGCCGGCGCCGACGGCGCGTACCCCTGGTACGAGGTGTACCAGCCGGTGTCGTACAAGCTGGACAGCCGGTTCGGCAACCGCCAGCAGTTCGCCGCCATGGTCACCGCGTGCCACGACGCCGGTGTCCGCGTCTACGTCGACGCGGTGGTCAACCACATGGCCGGCACCAACAACCCGGCCGGCACGCGCGGCTACGCCGGCACCGAGTTCTCCGGCTACAGCTACCCGGCCGTACCGTACGGCGCCGGTGACTTCCACCGCCCCGGCGACAACTGCCCGACCGGCGGCGCGATCAGCGACTGGAACAACGAGGCCCAGGTGACCAGCTGTGAGCTGCTGTCGCTGTCCGACCTCTACACCGAGAAGGAAGCGGTCCGGAACAAGATCGCGGCGTACCTCAACGACCTGATCGGGCTCGGCGTCGACGGCTTCCGGGTCGACGCGGTCAAGCACATCCGCAAGGACGACTTCGCGGCCATCCTCGGCAAGCTGAACGACACCGTCGCCGAGGGCCGGCGGCCGTACGTCGCGCAGGAGATCTTCGACGGGGCCAGCAACCCGGCGTTGCAGGCCCGCGCGTTCATCGGCAACGGCGACGTGCTCGACTTCGCGTACGCCAAGGGCATCCGCTCGGCGTTCCAGGGCTCCGTCTCGGCGCTGGCGAACGTGCCGAACTGGAACCTCGACGCGCCGAGCGCCAACGTCTTCGCCATGGTCACCAACCACGACCTGGAGCGCGACGGTGTGGTGCTGTCGTACAAGAACGGCACCGACTACGTCCTGGCGAACTACTTCGCGCTGGCCTACCCGCACGGCAAGCCGTCGGTCTACGACAGCTTCACCTGGGCCGACCGCAACCAGTCCCCGCCGCACGACGGCACCGGACGCGTCACCGACACGGTCTGCGGCGCCGCCTGGAACTGCCTGACCCGCACCACGGGTGTCAAGGGCATGGTCGGCTGGGCCAACGCCGCCCGCCCGGTGAAGACAGTCTCGGACTTCACCACGGTGAACAGCAACGTGATCGGCTTCCACCGGGGCGACCGGGCGTGGATCGGCATCAACGACTCCGGCTCCGCCACCACCGCCACCTTCACCACCGGGCTCGCCGACGGCCGGTACTGCGACGTCATCTCCGGCCTCGCCACCGGCAGCGGCTGCACCGGCGGCACGGTGACCGTGTCCGGCGGCCGGGCCACGGTGACCGTCCCGGCCAATGACGCGGTCGCGATCCACGTGAACGCCCGGCCGGGCGCCGGCCCGTCCCCGACGGTCTCGCCGAGCGCCTCACCGTCCGCGTCGCCCACCGTCAGCCCGGGGGACCGGATCGCCACCACGTTCACCGTCACCGCGAACCTGGCCGCCGGGCAGGACGTCTACGTCGTCGGCAGCATCCCCGAGCTGGGCTCGTGGACGCCCGCGAACGGCGTCAAGCTCGCCGCGCAGGGCGGCGGCACCTACCGCGCCACCGTCAGCCTGCCCCGGTCCACCGCGGTGGAGTACAAGTTCGTCAAGCTGACCGCCGCCGGCGCCGTCACCTGGGAGTCCGGCGCGAACCGGACGCTCAGCACCCCGGCCGGCGGTACGTACGCGGTGACCGAGACGTTCCGCGGCGACACCGTCACCACGTCGGTCGCCACCACGTTCTCCGCCACCGCGACCACCGTCTACGGGCAGAACGTGTTCGTGGTCGGCAACATCCCGGCGCTCGGCGGCTGGAACCCGGCCGCCGCCGTCGCCCTCTCGTCCGCCGCCTACCCGGTCTGGCGGGCCACCGTCGACCTGCCCGCGAACACCGCTGTCGAGTACAAGTACGTCAAGAAGAACCCGGACGGTTCGGTGACCTGGGAATCAGGCGCCAACCGGACGTTCACCACGCCCGCTGGCGGCACCCGCGCCCTCACCGACACCTGGCGCTGACCATTCCGCGGCCCGCCCCCGTCACCCCTGGGGACGGGCCGCAGCCGGTCACGCCCGGACCCGGGCCCGGCCGGGCTCGGGCGCGGCGGCGGATCCGTCCCGACGAGGTCCACCGAAGGTCGCCGCCAGTGCGGCGGCCAGGCACACCACGGCGGCTACCACCAGCGGAGGCCGCCCGCCGAGGGCGACCGCCGCCGAACCGAGCGGGATGGCCAGCGTGATCGGGCCGAACATCGCCGTGTTCGCCGTCCCGGCGACCCGCCCGAGCATCGCCTGCGGCGTGTACGCCTGCACGGCGGTGACCGCGGCGACGAGCGTCCACGGCAGACCCACACCGACCGTCACCGAGGCGGCCACAGTGCCCGGCCACCACGGCAGGCAGCGCCCCAGACAGCCGGCCGCGAACAGGACGGCGCCCGCGGCACCGACCGCCACCTCACCGTGGCGCTGGACGAGCCGGCCGACGACCAGCCCGGCGAGCAGTGACCCGCCGCCCTGCGCGCTGGCCAGCACACCGAGGAACGTCGACGGCAGCGCCAGGTCCGTCACCACCACGTCGTACAGCGCCGCCGTGGTGAAGCCGGACATCGCGATGGACACCGCCGCGAGCGCCACCGGTACGCGTACCGCCCGCCGGGCCAGCAGGGCGGCGAGTCCGTCCCGCACCCCCGCCGGGCGTGCCGCCGGGGCGGCGGGGACGGTCCGCGTCAGGCGTAACGCGCCGTACAGGGCGGCCGCGAGCACCGGTACGGCGGCGGCGAGCACCGCGACGACGTGCCCGCCCCGCCACGCGTACAGGCCCGCCCCGGCCAGCGGCGCCACCAGCTTCATGCCCTCCTGCGCGCTCGACCGCCAGCCGTTTACGTCGGCCAGCCGGGCCGGGGGGAGCGCGGCGGGCAGCAACGCGGTCTCGCCGGCGTCGACGAGCACGTACCCGACGCCGTAGGCGAGCGAGACGGCGTAGATCAGCCACGCCTGGCCGGGCCCTCGTACCGCCAGCAGGCTCAGCAACGCGGCGGCGAGCGCGAGGTCGACGCCGATCACCAGCCGGCGCCGGGGCACCCGGTCGAGCAGGCCGCCGAGCCACGGTCCGGCCAGCGTCGGCGCGTAGACGCAGAGACCGGCCAGCGCGGCGAACCCGGTGGAACCGGTCAGGTCGAGGATCCAGATGCCGGAGACCAGGGCCATGGCGCTGCCGCCGAGCCCGGACAGCAGTGAGACGGCCACGAACAGGACGACGTTGCGACGCATGGATCCCCCGAGAGTTGAGTCTTGAGGACTCATCCTCGGGAGTTGAGCCGAAGCCTGGCAATAACCTGGTGTTACGTCAATGTGTTGTTGACAGCGCCGCCGTGATCCGCCGGGCGGCGTCGCGTACCGGAGCCGGCAGCCGGCGTACGGCCCCGGACAGATCGTCGGCGAGGTGCGTGGCCAGCGCGTACAACGGCCCGGCGGGAGCGTCCAGCGCCAGCGCGCAGGTGCGGCGCGTCAACGACGCGCGGGGGAAGCGGCCGTCCCACGCGCGGTCCGTCTCGATCCAGCGGTGCAGGTCGGCAACGGCTGTCCGGAGCGCCGGCACGTCCGGGGAGCCGGCCGGGTCGAGCCGGGTCAGGCGGTCCCGCCGTGCCACCAGGAGGCGTTGCCGGCGCTGCTCGGCTGCCTGCCGGCTGCCCAGGCCCAGCGCCCGCGCGATCTCGGCCCAGGTGGCACCGTCGTGGCGGGCCCGGTCGATGAGGTCCAGTTCGCGCTCGTCCAGCCGGACCCGGGCCGCGGTGATCTCGGACAGGCGGGCCAGGGTCACCCGTCAACGCTACATTGACAGTCGGCCCCGGAGCGCGTCAGTCCTCCGGGAGGCCCGGACCCACCTCGCCGTGCGCCAGGTGCTCGGCGTTGCGGTCGGCCTCGCTCTCCGCGTTCTCCGCGCCGGCACCCGGATCCCGGGTACGCCGCCCCTCGGCGTCCTGGAACACCTGCCCGCGCTCGAGCGCGTCCTCCTGCTGCCGCTGGAACTGCTCCGGATCCGTCATGACCGTGAGGTGCCCCGGCGGCCGCGGGGCAAACCGGAACGTCAGCGCGGCGGCGACACGTACAGGCCCGTCCGGCAGCCGGTCTCGCCCGGCTCCAGCCAGATCCGGTCGTACCCGGGACTCTCGATCTTCCCGGCCGGCGTGCGGACGAGCAGGAGGCAGTCCCGTTCGGCCGGTACGCCGACGGCGGCGACGAGCGCACCCTCGTGCACCGTCGTGTCGACGGTGATCCAGTCCTGCGGAAAGGCCGCCCGCACCGCGCCGGCGAGGGTGTCCGGGGTGGCGGTGCGCAGCACGGCGGTGAGCCGCTCCCGCCCGTCCTCGGGCACCTTCGGCACCGGCGCGGCGGTGGGCGGCGGGGGAGCGGCGCCGCTCGGACAGTCGATCTCGTGGTACGTCGTGTAGCGGTACAGCTCGAACTCGTACCGGTAGCAGCGCGCCGCCTCGCCGGCACTGTTGCTCGCGCCGCCGACCGACACCGGCGGCTGCTCCGGCACCGTCACCACGAACCGCACGTCGACGGTGGCCCGCTCGTCCCCGGCGGTGCGGCCGGACCAGGCCAGCGCCTCCCGCCGGACCGTCCCACCACCGCCCGACGCGGGCTCCTCCACCTCCTGGACGATCTCCGCGGCCGCGATGGACGCGGCGTCGCGGGGCCGGTTGCGGTGCCCCAGTTCCGTGTTGAGCTGCTTCGCCTCCACCGCCGCGGCGTCGCGTGCCAGCGCGTCGCCGCTCTCCTCCCCGAGCCCCGTCCCGCACCCGGCCGACGCGAGGAGGAACACCGCGAGCGTCCAGCGGATCCACCGGTGACGGGGCGGCGGTTCCGGCCAGGCGGCGCGTCGTGTCCGGTTCACCGTGCCGACGCTACCGACGAGCCGGGCGCCGCGCCGCCCCGTGCGCGGGGGTCGTTGGTCCCGGGTCCGACAGACCCTCGGCCCTGCGATCCGGGCCTGCCCGCGCGGCATCCTGGGACTGCCCGGCGCGGGCGGCGACGACATGGAGGACGATGTGGTGATCAACGGCAAGCCCGCTACCGCGACGACGCCCACCGAGATCTCGCCGGCCCCCGCGGCCGGGCTCGGCTCGGCCGAGGCGGCCGCCCGGTTGCGCGCCGACGGGCCGAACGCCGTGGCCGCCCCCCGCAAGCGCGGACTGGGCGGCCGGGTGTTCCGCCAGCTCACCGACCCGCTGGTGGCGTTGCTGCTGGCCGCCGCCGTGGTGACCACGCTGCTGCGCGACTACCCGGACACCGCCGTGATCGTGCTGGTCGTCCTGATCAACACGGTGATCGGCGTGGTGCAGGAGGTACGCGCCGACCGGGCGGTCGCCGCGCTGGACCGGCTCGCGGCACCGACCGCTCGTGTGGTCCGCGACGGCCGCGACCTCGTGCTGCCCGCCGCCGACCTGGTCCGCGGCGACCTGGTCCGGCTGGAGGCCGGCGACGTGGTGCCCGCCGACCTGGACCTCACCGACGCGGTACGCCTCAGCCTGGACGAGTCGGCGCTGACCGGCGAGTCGGTGCCGGTGGCCCGGGTCGCGGGGGATGAGACGAGCGCTGGCACCGTGGTCACCACCGGCCGCGCCACCGGAACCGTGGTGCGCACCGGCGCGGCGAGCGCGCTGGGCCGGATCAGCGCCCTGGTCGCGGCGACCCGGCCGGCACCCACCCCGCTGCAACGGCGCCTGTCCTCGCTCGGCCGGGTGCTCGGCCTGACCGCCGTGGTGCTCTCCGGGCTGGTCTTCGCGATCGGCGTGCTCGACGGGCGGCCGGTCACGCAGATGGCGGTCACCGCCGTCAGCCTCGTGGTGGCGGCCGTGCCGGAGTCGCTGCCCGCCGTCGTCACGCTCGCCCTCGCCCTGGGCGCGCGCCGGATGGCCGGCAGCCGGGCCATCCCCCGCCGGCTGCACGCGGTGGAGACCCTCGGCTCGGTCACCGTGATCGCCTCCGACAAGACCGGCACGCTCACCGAGGGCCGGATGGCGGTGCAGTACGCGGTCGTCCCCGGCCACGACCGCTACGCCGTGACCGGCACCGGCTACGCGCCCGACGGCGAGGTGCACCACCGGGGCGAGCCGGTGAGCGCCCCGGACGAGTTGCGCGCCCTCGCCCGCGCCGGACTGCTCTGCAACGACGCCACGGTGACGCCGCCGACCGACGAGCGGCCGGAGTGGACCGCGATCGGCGACCCGCTGGAGGCGGCACTTGTCACCTTCGGCGCCCGCTGCGGCCTGGACCCGGACACCACCCGCGACGCCTGGCCCCGGGTGGCGGAGGCGCCGTTCGACCAGGATCTGCGCCGGATGACCACGGTGCACCGCCGCTGCGACGGCCGCTACCTGGTGGTGTGCAAGGGCGCGCCGGAGAACCTGCTGGCCGCGCCGCTGGTGGACGCGGACGCCGGGGAACTGGCCGAGCTGACCGACGCCGCGCACCGGCTCGCCGCCGAAGGGCTGCGGGTGCTGGCGGTGGCCTCGGCAGTGGTCGGCACCCCGCCGGACCCGGCCCGGCCGACCGGTCTGCGCCCGCTGGGCCTGGTCGCGGTCGGCGATCCGCTGCGCGCGGCGGCCCCGGGCATCGCCGCGGGCTTCGAGGAAGCAGGCATCCGGCTGGTTCTCGTCACCGGCGACCACCCGGCGACGGCCGCCGCCATCGGCGGGCGCCTCGGCCTCTGGCGCGACGACGATCCGCTCGCCAACGGCGACGACGGCGACCCGGGCCGCGCCCACCCGGAGACCCGGGTGTACGCGCGGACCCAGCCGGAGCAGAAGCTCGACATCATCGCCGGCCTTCAAAACCGGGGGCACGTGGTGGCGATGACCGGCGACGGCGTCAACGACGCCCCGGCGCTGCGCCGCGCGGACATCGGCGTGGCAATGGGCGGCGGCACCGAGGTGGCCCGGCAGGCCTCCGACCTGGTGCTCGTCGACGACGACCTGACCACTGTGGCGACCGCCATCGGCGAGGGCCGCCGGATCTACGACAACATCCGCCGGTTCCTGCGGTACGCGCTCGCCGGAGGTGTGGCCGAGATCGCGGTGATGCTGCTCGGCCCGCTGTTCGGCCTGCCGGTGCCGCTGCTGCCGGCGCAGATCCTCTGGATCAACCTGCTCACCCACGGCGTTCCCGGGGTGGCGCTCGGCGCGGAACCGGCCGAGCCGGGCACGCTGCGCCGGCCGCCCCGCTCGCCGCAGGAGTCGGTGCTCGGCGGTGGCCTGGGCCGGGACGTGCTGCTCACCGGCGCGCTGATCGCCGCGGCGACGCTCGGCGCCGGCGTGTGGGCCGCCGCGGCGGACCGGCCGTGGCAGTCGGTGGTGTTCGTGGTGCTCGGCCTGGCCCAGCTCGGTGTGGCGCTGGCGGTCCGCGCGATCCGTACCCCGGGCTCGCGCGAGCGCAACCTCGCCCTGCCGGTGGCGGTCGCGGTCTCCGCGGTCCTCCAGGTGGCGGGCGTGCTGCTGCCGCCGCTGCGCGACCTGCTCGGCACGTCGCCGCTCAGCGCACTCGACCTGCTCGCCTGCGCCGCGATCGGAGTCCTGCCCGGGCTGGTGCTACGGCTGACCCGCCGCCTTCGCGGGACCAACGACCCGCAGGCCGGGACCGCCGGCCCTGCCCGGCCGGCGGCCTGACGGGCAGGCTGAGGACGAGTGAAGGAGGACGACATGACGATCCACTCGCAGATCCCCGTCGTGGTGGGTGTGGACGGCTCCGCCGCCTCGCTGGACGCGGTCCGGGTGGCTGCTCGCGAGGCCGCCGAGCGGAACCGGCCCCTGCGGGTCGTGCACGCGTTCATCTGGCCGCTGACCCGGGCGCCGCTCGCCCCGGCCCCGGGTGCGCCCGCCGGTGCCGGCCTGCGCAACCAGGCCGAACGGCACGTCGCCGAGGCGGTCGCCGAGGCCGGCAAGGTCGCGCCGGACGTACCGGTCACCGGCGTGGTGGCCGACGGCGCCCCGGCTCGGATGCTGGTGGAGAAGTCGAAGGACAGTCAGTTGGTGGTGGTCGGCGCGCACGGCCGGGGCGCGCTGGGCGGGCTGCTGCTCGGCTCGGTCAGCCACGCCGTGCTGCACCACGCCCACTCGCCGCTGGTGATCGTGCGTAACGTCGCCTGACAGTGCGACGTCAGGCGCTGCGGACAGTGGTCAGGTCGGCCAGCCCGGAGATGGTCAGCAGCGGCTCCAGCAACGGGCCGGCGATCAGCGCGATCCGGTCGGCGTGCGGGAACAGCGCGGCCAGCCCGGCGCTGTCCAGGTACTCCACCTTGGTGAGGTCCACGACCAGCGGTTCGCCGTCCGGGCGTACGGCCTCGGTCAGCGCGTCGGCGAAGGCGGACGCGTTGCTCATGTCGATCTCGCCCACGGCGGCCAGCACGCGCACGCCGTCGGGACCGTCGCTCGTGGTCAGGTTCAGGGACGTGCTCATGGCGTGATCCTCGCCTGCATGTCGACTGTGGTGCCGGTGGCTCCCGGGGTGACGCTGATACTGTCCATCAGCGCGCGCATGAGCACGAGTCCCCGGCCGCGGTGCGGACCGGAGGGCTGGTCCCGGTCCCGCCACCGGCCGCTGTCGGTGACGCTCAGGCGCAGGTCGCCGGCGGTGGCGGCGGCGCGCAGCCGGATCCGGCCGCCCGGGTGGTCGCGGTGTCCGTGCTCGATCGCGTTGGCGCACGCCTCCCCGGCCGCCACCAGGATGTTGTAGGCGTGGGCCGGGGCCAGCCCGCAGCGGTCCAGCCACCCCCGCAGCGCGGTGCGGACCTCGGCCAGCCGCGTCGACTCGGCGGGGAACTCCAGCTCCAGCGGTCCGGGGTGGCGGTAGAGCAGCAGCGCCACGTCGTCGTGGTAGCCGTCGTCCGGGGTGAGCCGTTCCATGATCTCGGTCGCCAGGGCCTCGACCGGGGCGTGGTGCCCCTGCTGGATGGCGTCGGTGGCGCGCGCGATGCCGGCGGTGATCGGCTGGCGGCGTCGTTCCACCAGGCCGTCGGTGTAGAGCATCAGAGTGGCGCGCGGGGCCACAGTCGCCTCCGCCTCCGGGCGTTCCTGGCCCGGACGGACGGCTAGCGGCCGGGACCGGCCGTGTCGCAGCAACTCGGCAGTGCCGTCGGCGCGGACCACGATGGCCGGTGGGTGACCGGCGCTGGAGTAGCGCATCAGCCCGGTGGCCGGGTCGAGGACGCCGCAGAAGACGGTGGCGCAGGACGCCCCCGGCAGCAGCGTGGCGAACCGGTCGAGGGCCGCGAGCGTGCGGGCCGGGCTCGGGTCCTGCAACAGCAGCGCGCGGCAGGCGCTGCGCAGTTGCCCCATCACCGTCGCGGCCCGGAGTCCGTGGCCCACGCAGTCGCCGACCACGATGCCGATGCGCCCGTCCGGCAGTTCGACGGTGTCGTACCAGTCGCCGCCGACCTTGAGCGGCATCGCGGCGGGGGAGTACCGCACCGCGAAGCCGGCGGGCAGCCGTGCCGGACCGAGGATCGCCCGTTGCAGGGCCAGCGCGGTCTCCCGCTGCTGGTCGATCTGGTGCACCCGGTGCAGCCCCTGACCGATGTGACCGGCCAGCAGCGCCAGCAGCGTCTGGTCCTGTTCGGTGAAGGGCCGCTTCTCGCCCAGGTCGATCCAGAGCGCCATGGTGCCGTGCGGGTGTTCGACGGCGATGCCGGCGCCGTGCGTACGCGTCGCCACCGGCGTCAGCAGCGGGGTGTCCCGCAGCGCGAGCAACGCCTGCCGGCGCTCCTGCGGCAACGTGTCCCAGCGTGCCGCCGGGTCGGTGGCGGTCACGTCGGGGGCGGGCAGGTCGCCGAACACGGCGGTGAGCACGCCGGCGGCCCGCCACAGCTTGCGCAGCTCGTCCAGCACCCCGAGCAGCGCGTCGGTGAGGTCGTCCGCCTTCGACAGCCGCATGCTGAGCCCGGCCAGGGCGGTCTCCCGCTGCACGGCGTAGTGCTCGGCGGTGACGTCGCGGAACGTGCCGACGATCATCCGGCGGCCGCTGTCCGGTTCGTCGACCTGGTTGAACGCGGCCGAGATCCAGATCCGGTGCCCGTTGCGGTGGGTCACCGGCACGGTGTACGTGCCACGGGTCTGCTCCACGAGCGTCGAGAACGCGGCCGCCACCTGGCGGTGCGCCTCCGGCTCGGCCTCCCGGTCCGGCCACCACGGGTGCACCGCCGGATAGGGCAGGCCCTCGGTCCCGTAGCCGAGGATGGCGGTGAACGCCTTGTTGATCTCGACCACCGTGCCGTCCGCGTCGCAGACGAAGAACGCCTCCTGCAACGAGTCGACGAGCGCGGTACGCCAGCGGGCGTGGTGGTTGCGCAGCCGGGCCAGCTCCACGTTCGCGCGTACGCGGGCCAGCAGCTCGGCGGCCGGGAACGGCTTGACCAGGTAGTCGTCGGCGCCGGCCTCCAGCCCTTCGATCGAGGCCTCCTGCCCGGCCCGGGCGGACAGCAGCAGCACCGGAGTGCCGGCCGTGCGCTGGTCGGCGCGCAGCGCGGCCACCAGTTGCAGGCCGTCGAGCCGGGGCATCATCACGTCGCTGACCACCAGGTCGGGGGTGTCCGCGCGGACGGCGTCCAGGGCGTCCTGCCCGTCGGCGACCGCGTGGACCTCGTGCCCGGCCGAACGCAGCAGCCGGGTCAGGTACTCCCGCATGTCGGCGTTGTCGTCGGCCACCAGGACGCGGGCCGGCGCCCCGCCGGACAGCGGCTGGACCGGTCCGCCGGCCGGGTCGTCCCCGGCGACGACGGCGCCCGGGTCGGCGGGCAGCCAGCGCAGCGCCTCCTGCACGAACGGCTCGGCCGACGCCGGCGTCCGGCCGGTGCCCGCCGGGGCGAGCGCGTCGGCGGGCAGGTGCCCGGTGCCGAGCGGCAGCCGGATCGTGAAGGTGGTGCCCCGGCCCACTGTGCTCTCGGCGTCGATGTCGCCGCCGTGGAGCGTGACCAGCTCTCGGACCAGGGCGAGGCCGATCCCGCTGCCCTCGCCGGAGCGGGAGCGGGCGTTCTCGATCCGGTGGAACCGCTCGAACAGGCGCGGCATCTCGGCGGCGGGTACGCCGATGCCGGTGTCGGAGATCCGCAGCACCGCCGTGCTGCCCTCGCCGCGCAGCTCCACCCGGATGGTGCCGTCGAAGGTGAACTTCAGCGCGTTGCTGAGCAGGTTCAACACCACCTTCTCCCACATGCCGAGGTCCAGGTGCACCGGCTCGGGCAGGGGTGGGCAGTCCACCTCGAACGACAGACCGGCCCGTTCGATCGCCGACCGGAACGCGCTGGCCAGGTCGGCGGTCACCGCGGCCAGGTCCACCGGCTCGTAGCGGGCCTGCATCCGCCCGGCCTCGATCCGGGAGAAGTCGAGCAGGCTGTTGACCAGCTTGCCCAGGCGCAGCCCGTTGCGGCGGATGACGTCCAGCTCGGCGCGGACCTGCTCGTCGGCGTCCGGCAACCGGCCGCGCAGCTCGTCGAGCGGCCCCATGATCAACGTCAGCGGGGTGCGGAACTCGTGGCTGATGTTGGAGAAGAACGCGGTCTTCGCGCGGTCCAGCTCCGCGAGTTCCTCGGCCCGCCGCTGCTGCGCCTGGTAGCTGCGGGCGCTGGCGATTCCGGTCGCCAGGTGCCCGGCGGTCAGCTCCACGAAGCCGCGGTACCCGTCGTCCAGCGCCCGGTAGCGGTTGAGCCCGGCGACCAGGAATCCGTACGGTGCCCCGCCCTGCTGTCGCAGCGGCACCAGCAGCGCCTCGGCCGGCGCCGCGGGCCAGACACCGGCGGGCAGGTCCGTGAAGACCGGCCCGTCGAGCGCGACCCGCACCGGCTCGCCGTCGGCGAGGGCGCCGGCCGGCCACGGCGCGGCCGGGTCGTCCAGGGACAGCGTGGCGGGTGCCGCCGGGTGGCCCTCCGCCAGTCCGGTCGCCTCCACCAGCCGGGCGCCGCCGTCGTCGTACAGGTAGGTGAGCGTGAACGGCAGATCCTGCGGGTTGCGGGCCAGTTGGCGGCTGACGAAGGCGAGCGTCTCCCGCTCGGTGCGGATGACGCTCGGGTCGGAGCCGAGGTCGCGCAACGTGGCCATCCGCCGCTCACCGATGACCCGCTCGGTGTCCTCGCTGACCACGCAGAGCATCCCGACCAGGCCGCCGTCGTCGCCGCGCAGCGGGCTGTAGGAGAACGTGTGGTACGTCTCCTCCCGGTAGCCGGCCCGCTCCAGGAACAGCAGCAGGCCCTCGTCCCAGGTCGCCTCGCCGGTGCGCAGCACGGTGTCGACGCGAGGACCGATGTCGTCCCAGATCTCCGCCCACACCTCGTTCGCCGGGCGCCCCAGCGCCCACGGGTACTTGCGGCCGAGCGTGTCCCGCCGGTAGGCGGCGTTGCAGAAGAAGCTGAGCCGAGGCCCCCAGGCCATCCACATGGAGAACCGGGAGGACAGCAGGATCCGCACCGCGGTCCGCAGGCTCTGCGGCCAGGTGTCCGGCGGGCCCAGGGGGTGCGCCGACCAGTCGATCCGCGCCAGGTCCGGCCCGATCTCACCGTCGACGGCGAAGACGTCGGCAGGCGCACGCGGGTCGGTGTCAGCGCCGCTCATCGCACGAGTCTCCCCCACCCCGTCGGATCCCGCTCGTCCGGGCCGCATCACGGCCTCGTGGTCGCCTTCTTGCCCCGTCGCGCCCTCGGCACTCCACCCGGGGAGGGGAGACCTGGCTCACGTGGGAGCAGGGATCCGCGGGGCGGCAGGGAGAAGGGTGGGGCGGCCACAAAGAAGGGCAAGGAGACAGCTCTCCTCGCCACTATCAACTTATACCGCACCCCGGGTCTTGCCGCAAGGCCCCGGTGATGCCGCACAATCCTCGGTCGATGCGGGTTGAGCTGCGAAAACGGGGGCACGGCATGAGTGGACGGTACGTGTGGCAACTGCACGAGGCCGACGAGACGCGGATCGCCGAGGTCGGCGGCAAGGGCGCCGGTCTGGGGGCGCTGACACGGATCGACGGGGTGCGCGTACCCGAAGGTTTCTGCGTCACGACCGGCGCCTTCCGGCTGGTCGCGCGGACGCCGGCGCTGGCCGGCCCGCTGGCGCGGCTCGCCGGCGCGGACGAGGACGACCGGGCGGCGCTCCGCTCGGCCGCCGCCGAGGTCCGTCGCGCGGTCGAGCGGACCCCCCTGCCGGGCGACGTCGCGGCGGCGGTCACCGCCGCGCTGTCCGGGCTCGGTGCGGACGCCGCGTACGCCGTGCGGTCGAGCGCGACCGCCGAGGACCTGCCGGCCGCCTCGTTCGCGGGCCAGCAGGACACCTACCTGAACGTGGCCGGCACGGCCGAGGTGCTGCGGCACGTCAGCCGCTGCTGGGCCTCGCTGTTCACCGACCGGGCGGTGACCTACCGGCGGCGCCACGGAATCGACGACCGGGCCGTGGACATGGCGGTGGTGGTGCAGCGGATGGTCGTCCCGGACGCGGCCGGGATCATGTTCACCGCCGACCCGGTCACCGGCGACCGGACGGTGGTCTCGGTGGAGGCCGGTCTCGGCCTCGGCGAGGCCCTGGTCTCCGGCCTGGTGAACCCGGACCTCTTCACGGTGCGCGACGGCGTGGTCGTCGGCCGGACGATCGGCGCGAAGTCGGTGGCGGTGCACCCGGTGCCCGGCGGCGGCACGCGGGAGACGTCCGTCGACCCGGCGCGGCGGGTCCAGCCCGCGCTGACCGACGCGCAGGCCGTACGCATCGCCGCGCTGGGCCGGCGCATCGAGGCGCATCTCGGCTGCCCGCAGGACATCGAGTGGGCAGTAACCGGCGACGACGTCCACATCCTCCAGAGCCGGCCGATCACCACGTTGTTCCCGGTGCCGGCCGCCGTCGACGGGCGGTTCCACGTCTACCTGTCGGTCGGCCACCAGCAGATGATGACCGACGCGATGAAGCCGCTGGGCCTGTCGATGTGGCGGTTGACCGCCATGGTGCCGATGCACGAGGCGGGCGGGCGGCTGTTCGTCGACGCCACGCCGCACCTGTCCACCCCGGCGGGCCGTACCGCGTTCCTGGGCATGATCGGCCGGGTCGACCCGCTCACCCGGGACGCGCTGGAGACGGTCCTCGCCCGGGACGTCGTGCCGGCCGCGCCGGAGCCGGCCCCGGACGGCCCGCCCGCGGGTGGGCCGCCGCCCCCGATCGGCACCGACCCGGCGGTCGTCACCACGCTCGTCGAGCGCAGCCGGGTGTCCCTCGCCGCCCTGCGCCGCGACGTCGGCGCCCGGTCCGGGCCCGAGCTGTTCGACTTCCTGACCGGGGCGTTCGCCGAGCACAAGCGGGTACTCGCCGATCCGTTGAGCGCTCAGGTGATCATGGCGGGGATGCAGGCCGCCTGGTGGCTCGACGACAAGCTGGGGGAGTGGCTCGGCGAGCGCGACGCGGCCGACACGCTCACGCTGTCCGCGCCCGGCAACGTCACCGCCGAGATGGGGCTGGCGCTGCTCGACGTGGCCGACGTGATCCGCGCGCACCCCGAGGTGGTGGCGTTCCTGCGCGACGGGGCCGGCGACGGGTTCCTGGACGAGCTGCCGAGACTGCCGGGCGGCGCGCAGGCGCGCGCGGCTGTCGCCGGCTACCTCGACCGGTACGGCATGCGCTGCCTCGGCGAGATCGACATCACCCGGCCCCGCTGGAGCGAGCGCCCGGCAACGCTCGTGCCGCTGATCCTGGACCACGTCCGCACCTTCGCCCCGGGCGCCGCCGCGCGCCGGTTCGCGCAGGGCCGGGAGCGGGCCGAGGCGAAGGCCCGGGAGGTGCTCGACCACCTGCGCGCGCTGCCCGACGGTGAGCGCAAGGCCGCCGAGACGAAAGCCATGATCGAGCGGGTACGGACCTTCGCCGGCTACCGGGAGTACCCGAAGTACGACATCGTCAGCCGCTACGCCGTCTACAAGCAGGCACTCATGGCCGAGGCCGATCGGCTGGTGCGCGCCGGTGTGCTCGCCGCCGCCGAGGACGTCTTCTACCTGACGTTCGAGGAGTTCCGCGAGGTCGCGGCCACCGGCCGGGTCGACGCCGGGCTGATCCGCAGGCGGCGGGAGGAGTTCCGGACGCACCAGCGGCTCACGCCGCCCCGGGTGCTCACCTCCGCCGGTGAGGCCCTCGACGGCTCGTACCGGCGCGACGACGTGCCACCGGCCGCCCTGGTGGGACTGGCGGTCTCGGCCGGCGTCGTCGAGGGGCGGGCCCGGGTGGTGGCGGACCTGGCCGGCGCCGACCTGGAGCCGGGCGACATCCTCGTCACCGCGCACACCGACCCGAGCTGGACGCCGCTGTTCGTGGCCGTCGCGGGCCTGGTGACGGAGGTGGGCGGACTGATGACGCACGGCGCGGTGATCGCCCGCGAGTACGGTCTGCCGGCCGTGGTGGCGGTGCCGGACGCGACCCGGCTGATCCCCGACGGCGGGCGGATCCGCGTGCACGGCACCGACGGGTACGTCGAGCTGCTGTCCTGACCGGCGCGGCATGCTCGATGATGGAGGCGCGAGCGGGGAGGCGCGATGCGGATCGGGGAGCTGTCGGCGCGTACCGGGGTCAGTGCCCGGTCCATCCGGTACTACGAGCAGCAGGGCCTGCTCGCCGCCGTGCGCACGGCGAGCGGGCAGCGCGTCTTCGCCGAGTCGGCGGTGGACCGGGTCCGGCTCGTCCAGCGGCTGTTCGACGCCGGGCTGAGCAGCCGCCGGATGGCCGAGCTGCTGCCGTGCGTGACCGATCCGGAGATCCGCACCTCGTGGCTCACCGACCGGCTGCGCGAGGAGCGGGCCCGGTTGACCGCCGAGATGGCACGGCTCGCGCACGCCGTCGCGGTGCTCGACGACGTGGTGTCCGACATGACAGTGACCGAGGACACCCGGGATCCGGCCGCCTGAGCGCTTGCCCTTGACACCGGTGTCAACTCCTAGCGTCGGGTCATGAACGCGACCCTGGACACCGGATCGCCGGTGGCGCCGCTGCTGGAACCCGTCACCGTCGCCGGGCTGCCGTTGCCGTCCCGCTTCGTGATGGCGCCGATGACCCGTAACCGCGCGCCGGGCGGCGTGCCCACACCGGAGATGGCCGGCTACTACCGGCGTCGCGCCGCCGCCGGCATCGGCCTGATCGTCACCGAGGGCGTGCTGGTCGACCATCCCAGCGCGGGTCACGAGGACACCGTGCCGCGGATGACCGCCGGCGCGGCCGAGGCCGGCTGGCGGGAGGTGGTCGAGGCGGTGCACGCCGCCGGCGGCCGGATCGCCGCGCAGCTGTGGCACCTGGGCAGCCTGCGCGAACCGGTGGACGGCGCTGCGGCGTGGACCCCCTCGGGGGTACGCGAGCCGGGCCGCCCGGCGCCGCGCGCGATGACCGCCGACGACGCGGACGTGCTGCTGGCGGCGTACGCGGACGCGGCAGCTGTCGCGGTGCGGGCCGGGTTCGACGCGATCGAGATCCACGCCGCGCACGGATACCTGCTCGACGAGTTCCTGTGGCCGTACACGAATCGCCGGACCGACGCGTTCGGTGGCTCACCGGCACGGCGGGCCGCGTTCCCGGCGGCGGTGGTGCGTGCGGTACGCGGGCAGGTTCCGGCTCCCCGTCCGGTGATCGTGCGCTTCTCCCAGTTCAAGGAGCGGGCGTTCGACGCGCGGATCGCGGAGACGCCGACCGAGCTGGCGCAGATCCTCACCGCGTTCGCCGAGGCCGGCGCGGACGTGCTGCACGCCTCGCAGCGCCGCTTCTGGCAGCCCGCGTTCCCCGGCTCGGCGTTGAACCTGGCGGGCTGGGCGAAGCGCCTCACCGGCCTGCCGTCGATCACCGTGGGTTCGGTCGGGCTGCGGCGGGACTTCCTGCGTCCGGACGGCCCGGAGTCGGTGGCGGGCCTGGCCGCGCGGCTGGCGGACGGGGAGTTCGACCTGGTGGCGCTCGGTCGCGCGCTGCTGGGTAACCCGGCCTGGGTGCGGCACGCCGCCGCCGGGCGGCTGGACGAGATCGTCGACTACCGCAAGGCGCACGAGGACGTCTATCCCTAGGCGGCGGGGGTTGACGCCGGCGCGGTGCCCGAGCCGGCGTACCTCCTCCCGCCGCTGACCACCGTCCGGCCGGACTTCGGCGCGGTCGCCGCGGCGAGCATCGACCTGCTGCTGGCGCAGATCGAGTCGCGGACCGCCGGGCCGCTGGCCGGTCGCGGCCCGCCCGCCCCCGTACGGTCCGGTCGTCAGGTCGTGCGACGAGCGCGCCGCCGGCGCGCGACGAACAACACGACCCCGGCGACCACCAGCAGACCGGCGACCGTCCCGCCGGCCAGCAGCGCGACCGGCGGGCTGTCGTCGCCGGACCGCGCCCCGGAGGCGTCCGGCTCGCCCGCAGCGTCCGCGCCGGTCGACACGGCAGCCGCCGCCGACGCGGGAGCCGACGGTGAGGCGGGAGCCGACGGCGCGGGCGCGGCCGGGTCGGCGACGGTGAAGCGGTACGACCCCTGGACCGGGTGGCCGTCGCGGGACACCACCCGGTACCCGACGGTGTAGGTGCCGTTGCCCAGCGGTCCGTCGATCGTCACCGTGCCGGTGGCGCCGTCCACAGCCGGTGCGGAGGTGGGCACCTTGCGCTGATCGGCGTCGCTGACCGTGATGGTGGTGTAGGAGGGGTTCAGCCGTTGCAGGAACCTCAGCGTGACCTGCGTGGGCGCGGCGGTGAGCCGGGCGTCGCGTGCCGGCGTGGCTTCCTGGAGGGAGTTGTGCGCCGCCGCGGGCGTGGCCGGGACCAGCAGCAGGGCGGTGAGGACCGCGGCGAGCAGCGCGGTGACGGAACGGGTACGCATGACGCGCCTTCCTCTGGTGGTCAGCCGAGCAGTTGCCGGCCGATCCAGCCGCCCTCGGGGCAGCCGGGCGGTACGGCGAACACGGCGGAGCCGATCGGGGTGGTCCACTCGTTGAGCAGGTCGCGCTCGGCGAGCCGGCGCTGGATGGGCAGGAACTGGCCGGCGATGTCGGCCTGGTACGAGGCGAAGACGAGCCCGCTGTCCGCGTCGCCCTCGGGGGTGGGCACGCCGTCGTAGTTGTAGGGCCGGCGCAGGATCTTCTGCCGGTCGTCGGTGACGTGGGCGCGGGTCAGGTGGGAGAAGTCGGGGATGACGGTGAGCCCGTCCGGGCCGAGGGCGGCGAAGTCCGGCTCGTCGTGTTCGGCCCGGCCGGTCAGCGGCGCGCCGGTGTCGAGGCGCCGCCCGACGGCGAGTTCCCGGTCGGTGCGGCCGAGCAGGTCCCAGGTCTCCAGGTTCATGCTGATCCGCCGCACCACGAGCGTGGTGGAGTCCCGCAGCCAGTCCGGTCCGTCAGTCACCCACACCGCGGTGTCCGCGGGCGTGCCGGGCTTCGGGTTGGCGGTGCCGTCGAGCTGCCCGAACAGGTTGCGCTGGGTGTGCCCCGGCTCGGCGCCGGCCGCCCGCCGGAAGCCCTGCTGGACCCAGCGGACGACGGCGAACGGACGGCTGTCCTTGACCAGGACCCGCTGGGCGTGGGCGACGGTGAGCGGATCGTCGGCGCAGATCTGGAGCAGCAGGTCCCCGCCGGACCAGCGGGGTTGCAGCCGGTCGATGCCGAACGGGGGCAGCTCGGCCACCGAGGCGGGCCGGCGGTCGTCGAGACCGGCGGCGGCGTAGAGCCCGGGACCGAAGCCGAACGTGACTGTCAGCCTAGCGGGCAGCACGCTCAGCTCCGGTTCGGTGTCGGCCAGCGCCGGGCGGCCCTGGGTGAGCCGGGCCGCGTCGTCGGAGAGCAGCCGCAGCATCCGCCCGATCGCCGCCCGGTCGGTGCCGGGCCGCAGCGTGAAGGCGACGAATGCGGCGTGTGCCTGCGGCTCGGTGGTCACCCCTGATTGGCGGGCGCCGTGGAACGGCTCGACCGCGCTGCCCACCTGCGCCACCGGAACCGGTTCGGCGGGGCGTACCCCCGGGTCGCCGGGGCGGGCGGCGGCGAGGGCGCCCGCCCCGGCCAGCGCGCCCCCGGCGGCCATCGCGCCGCCGGTGAGCAGGCCACGCCGGCTCACCCGGCGGGCCGTGGCGGGACGGTCGGTCATGACGCCGGGCTCATGCTCATCTCCGGCATCGGGGAGTCACCGTGACCGGGGGCGTAGGACTCCTGGGCACCGGTGAACGGCTTCGCCACCGCCGTGAACGTCTGGGTCCGGCCGTCGGCGAAGGTGAGCGTGAAGCTCAGCTCGTCGCCCGCCTTGACCGGCTCGGCGAGGTCCATCAGCATCAGGTGGTCGCCGCCGGGCTCCAGCGTGGAGCTGGAGCGCGCCTTGATCACGAGGCCGCTCTCCTTGGCCTGCATGACCATCTTGCCGTCTTTCATGGTCATCTCGTGCAGTTCCATCGGCGAGACCTCGGTGGCCGCCTTGGTGATCGTGACGTCGGTGTCGCCGTCGTTGACCAGCGTGCCGAACGCGGCGGTCATGCCCTTGTCGGCGGCCTTCACCCACGGGTCGCGGACGGTGAGCACCCCCGCCGCCGCATCCGCCGACGCCGAGGCCGATGTCGGCGTGGCGGCGGACGGCGTGCCGGAGGAACCGCAGGCGGTGACCGACGCGGCGAGCACGGCGGCGCCGATCAGGGCGGCCGGGCGCAGGAACCGGCGGCTGGTGGTGCGCGGCATGATGTCTTCCCCTCGAAGATCCGGTGTTCGTATCGTTTGTCGGTGCGGGACGCCGGATAGTTCCGGCCGCCGCGGTCGGGCATGTCACACCTCGGGCGGCGGGCCGTCGCGGGCCCGGGATCGGCGGTGCGCCCGGAAGGCATAATGGTTCCGGGTGTCAGGTGGCGCGCCGGGGCGCGGCCGGACGAGGGTGCCGGGCGGGCGCCCGGATGAGGGAGGCGACGGTGCCGCAGGCGACGACCGGGGCGACCCGCAACACCCGTCAGCGCGCCGAGGTGCTGGCGCTGCTGCGGGAGCTGGACGGCTTCCACAGCGCGCAGCAGCTGCACCAGATGCTCGTCCAGCGGCAGGCGAAGGTCGGCCTCACCACGGTGTACCGGACGCTCCAGATGCTCGTCGACAACGGCGAGATCGACTCGGCCCGGCTGCCCGGCGGCGAGCACCTCTACCGCCGCTGCAGCCAGAGCCGCCATCACCACCACCTGGTCTGCCGCCGCTGCGGCCGGGCCGTGGAGGTGGCCGGCCCGGGCGTGGAGCGGTGGGCCGACCAGGTCGCCGCGCAGCACGGGTTCACCGACGTCGGGCACACGCTGGAGATCTTCGGCACCTGCGACCGCTGCGCCGCCTGAGCCGCCGCCGCGGGCGGTGACCCGCCCGCGGCGAGCCGCCGTCAGCAGTCGCGCAGCGCCGGTGACCTGTTCCCGTCCGGGGGTGCGCCGGGTCAGCCCAGGCGCGCCTCGATCGCCTCGATCACGCGGGGACGCAGCTCGGCGGCGCGGATCACCGCGTCGACCGAACCGACCTCGACCGCGCGCTGGATGCTGTGCACCCGGTCGAACTCGGCGGCCACCTCGCCCAGCTTCTCCGCCCGCACCGACGTGCGCAGCTCGTCCAGCTCGGCGGTCAGCGTCGCCCGCTCGGTGCCCACCGCGGCGGCCACCTTCGCCTCCAGTTCGCGTACCCGGGGATCGGCTGCGGTGCGGGCGGCGACCTCGCCGGCGAACACCACGGCGGCGGCGGGCGCGCCACCGAGCACCGAGGCGAACGACCCCTCGATCGCCAGCACCGTCATGTCCGGGTTGAGCGCCTTGGAGAACACCACGAACGCGCCGCCGTGGTAGCGGGAGATCACGCAGAACACGATCGGGCCGCGGAAGTTGACGATCGCCCGGCCGATCTCCGCGCCGTACTCCAGTTGCAGCTTGCGCATCGACTCGGGCGAGCCGTCGAAGCCGGAGAGGTTGGCCAGCACGACCAGCGGCCGGTTGCCGCTGGCCGCGTTGATCGCCCGTGCGGCCTTCTTCGACGAGCGCGGGAACAGCGTGCCCGCGGTGTAGGTGTCCGGGCCGTCGGTGGGCGGGAAGCCGTGCCGGGGCACCGAGCGGGACTCGATGCCGAGCAGGCAGACCGGGATGCCGCCGAGGTGTGCGTCCTGCACCACGGCCGTCTCCGCGTCGGCCATGCCGGCCCACCGTTCCAGCACCGGGTGGTCCTGGTCGGCGAGCGCCCGCATCACGGTACGGATGTCGAACGGCTTCTTGCGGTCCGGGTTCGCGGTGGCGGAGAAGATCTCGCCGACAGAGGCGAAGTCGCTGCCGGCCACCGCGTGCGGGTAGCCGCAGATGTCCCGGTCCACCGGGTCCACTGTGACGGCCCGGCGCGGGGCGTCCTCGCCCGGCGCGACGTACGTGTGGTCGTAGTGCGCCATCAGCACGTCCCGCGCGGCCGACAGGTTCGGCGCCCAGTACTGCGCCTGCCCGTTCGGGCCCATCACCCGGTCGTAGCCGCCGATGCCGAAGTTGTCCTCGGCGGACACGCCGCCGGAGAAGTCGAGCGACTGCTTGCCGGTGAGCACCATCGCCGAGTCCGGCGTCATGACCAGCACACCCTTGGTGTGCATGAGCATCGTCGCCTCGGCGTTCCAGTACGGCTGGGCGCCGACGTTGATGCCCGCCACCACGATGTTGATCTCACCGCCGTCCTGGGTGAACTCGACGATGCGCTTGAGCGCCGCGGCCACCCAGTCCATGTTCTCCGTGCCGGAGGTCATCGAGATCCGGGCGCCGGCGCTCAGCGCGTACCACTCCAGCGGCACGCCCATCCGCTGCGCCAGGTCCAGTGCGGCGATCACCCGCCGGCACTCCGGCTCCGACAGCGCGCCGAGCGACTTGGTCGGGTCGCCGAGCAGCACCACCCGGGTCACGCCCTGCGGGTGCCGCGGCGTCGGCGTCGTCACCACACCGGCCACGATCGCCGCGGTGTTGCGGCCCTTCGGCCGGTCCACCGGAACCAGCCGGTGGTCCGCGTCCAGGTCGTGCTCGGCGAAGTCGCCCAGCAGACCGGTCAGCTCGTACGGGTAGACCGTGTTGCGGCCCGCCGCGCGCAGCACCTTCAGCCGGTAGTCGTCAAGCGGCTCGACCGGCTCGGCCGGCGGCTCGCCCACCGTGAGCCGGGCGTGGCCGGTCACGTCGAACGTGATCCGCACGCCGACCTTGGTCAGCTCGCCGGTCCGGCGGTCGCGCTGCCGGGCGATGAACAGGATCTCCTCCAGCTCGGCGCCCACAGTCGTCGGGCGCACCCGTCCGGCGATCAGCTCCATCTCCTCGCGGGTGAGCTCGCTCGGCGGCCACACGTAGACGACGATCCGGTTGGTCGGGAACCGCGACTTCGACGGCCGCCGCGACTGCGCCCGGCGGATCGAGTCGATGCAGGCCGCCACCGTGTCCTCGGTGGTCGGCAGCGCCACCAGGCGGCCGTCCTGCTCCCGCAGCTCGGTCAGGTCGCGTACCTGGGCGAACGCCACCAGCCGCTGGTCGGACGGGTTCTGCCGGGCGACCGCCTGGAACAGGTAGACCTCCTCGTCCAGCGACGGCAGCCGGGTCAGGTCGAACTCGCGCAGCCGTTCCAGCTGCATCCGCTGCGCGATGTACGGGTGCAGGCCGCGGATCAGCCGCTCCTCGGCCATCCCGCCGCCGGCGGCCGGCCGGAACGTGACGTGGTGGTGCATGACCGCGCCGCCGCGCCCGGCCACCGTGGTGGTGAGGCGGCGTACCTGCTGCGGCAGCGGATGCGTGTTCACCACGTCCAGCAGCGCGGCGGCGGCGGCGTCCAGGTCCTCGGGCTGGTTCTCCCAGGCCAGGTAGACGTCCGCGTCGACGGCGTCGCAGGCCCGGGCCACCTCGGCCAGGCCGCGCAGCGCGTCGCCGAGCGCGTCGAAGCGGACGGCGGCCGAGACCACGCTCGACCCGTTCCGTCCGGCCACCACGAACGTGCAACCCCCGGCGGTGCGGGTACGGACCTCGGTGAGCGCCTTGTTGCCGTAGTACCGGCGGGTCAGTACCTCCAGCATGGCCGCGTTGTCCACGTCGTTGCGGACCAGTCGCTGGCCGAGCAGCCGGACCAGCGGTTCGGTGCTGCGGACCATCTCGGCGATCCGGTCGGCGCGGTCCGGCGCGTCCGGCTGCGCGTCGAGGTGCCGCAGGTGCGTGCGGACCTGGGCGTAGACGCGGGCCCGGTTGCGGCGCAGCAGCGGCTGGGCGAACCAGGCGAACACCACGCCCCGGGCCAGGTCGGCGACCACCGGGAAGCGGACCTGGGTGGCCGCGACGAGCCGCTCCAGCGCCAGACCGGCCGGCTCGCGCAGCGCCTCGTCCGGCGGCGGCTCGCGCAGCCAGGAGCGCAGCAGCGCGGCGATCACCGTGGCGTCGGCGGCGGCCCGCTGCTGGGCCAGGAAGATCCGGAACACCGCGGCCTCCAGTTCGGCGCAGCGGTCCAGTTCGGTGACGCCGTAGTGGGCGAGCGCCTTGGCCAGACGGGCCTTGAACGACTCCGGGGATCCGGCCCGCTCGACGTCCAGGCTCTGCAGGTAGGTGTGGAAGTACTCGCGGGCGCTGTGCACGTGCCCGGCCGGCGCGTCGTCGCCGGGCCGGTTGCGGCTCAGCTCGGCCAGGTCGGCGAAGACGTTGACCAGGTCCAGTTCCTCGGCGAGCGGGCGGTGCCCGGCCTCGGTGGCCGCCCGCCGCGAGTCCAGGTAGTCGTCGAGCACCCGGCGCTCGTCGTGCGGGTCCACGTCGTAGCCGAGCAGCAGCGAGCAGAGGTCCTCCTGGCCGCGTTCGGCCCGGGACCGCGCGGGCACGTCCGCGGGCGCCGCGGGCAGGTCCAGCTCGACAGCCGGTCCGGCCGGTCCGGCCGCCGCCTCGGTGCCCTCCTCCGCCACCGGCTCCAGGCGCAGCAGCGGCGCCCCGGCCTCCACCTGGGTGCCCACCGCCACCGACGACTCCTTGAGGCGGGCCCGGAACGGCGCCCGCAGCACCGTCTCCATCTTCATCGCCTCCAGCACCAGCACCGGCGCGCCGGCCTCGACCTCCGCGCCGACCGCGAGCGGCGTGGCGACCACGAGCGCCGGCATGGGGGAGCGCAGTACGCCGCCCTCGTCGCGGCTGATCCGGTGCGTCACGCCGTCCACCTCGACCAGGTGGACCGGGCCGTGGGTGTCGGTGAGCAGGCGGAACCGGGCGCCGTTGACGGCGATCTGGCCGGTGTGCCGGTCGAAGCGGTCCAGCTCCACGTCGGCGGTGCGCACGTCACCAGCGGCCTCGACACCGACCCGGAAGCGGTGCGCGCCGACCCGGGCCACCCGCATCCGGTAGGTCACGCCGCGCAGCTTCAGGTCCAGCGGCCGGCCGCTGCGGTGCTGCACCTGCGGGCGTCCACCGGCAGCGGTGGACAGCAGCCGCTGCCGTTCGGCGGTCTCGTCCTCCTCGTACGCCTCGATCGCGGCCGCCGCCAGCGCCACGGCGGAGTGCCGGTGCGCGACCAGACGGCCCTCGCCGCGTACCCGGTCGATCCAGCCGGTGTCCGCGCTGGCGTCGATCACCTCGGGCTGGTCGAGCAGGTCGAGCACGAAGCCCTTGTTCGTCGCGCCGCCGGCGATGACCACCGTGGTGTTCGCCATCGCCCGGCGCAGGCGGCCCAGCGCCTCGTCCCGGTCCCGGCCGTACGCGATGATCTTCGCGATCATGGAGTCGAAGTCGGCCGGGATGGTGTCGCCCTCGCTGACCCCGGTGTCGACCCGGATGCCCGGCCCGGCGGGCAGGTCGAGCCGGGTGATCCGGCCGGGGGAGGGCGCGAAGTCACGGTCCGGGTCCTCGGCGTTGAGCCGCGCCTCGATCGCGTGCCCGCGCTCGACCGGCGGCTCACCGGTGAGCCGGCCGCCGCCGGCCACGTGCAGTTGCGCCTTGACCAGGTCGAAACCGGTGGTCGACTCGGTGATCGGGTGCTCGACCTGCAGGCGCGTGTTGACCTCCAGGAACGCGAACAGCCGGTCGCCCGGGTGGTAGAGGAACTCGACTGTGGCCGCGCCCCGGTAGCCGACGGCGACCGCCAGCCGCTCCGCCGACACCTTCAGCTCCGCGGTCTGCTCCGGGCTCAGCACCGGCGACGCGGACTCCTCGATCACCTTCTGGTTGCGCCGCTGCACCGAGCAGTCCCGTACGCCGAGCGCCCACGCGGTGCCCTGGCCGTCGGCGATCACCTGGACCTCGACGTGCCGGGCACCGGTGACCAGGCGCTCCAGGAACACCACGCCGCTGCCGAACGCCCGCGCCGCCTCCTGGCTGGTGCGCTCGTAGGCGTCGGCCAGCTCGGCGTCGCTGCGGATCACCCGGATGCCGCGCCCGCCGCCACCGGCTGTGGCCTTGAGCATCAGCGGGTAGCCGATCGAGGCGGCCGCGCGCAGTGCGTCGTCCAGGCTCTCCACCGCGCCGCGGCTCCACGGCGCGACCGGCACGCCGACCTCCTCGGCGATGAGCTTCGCGCCGATCTTGTCGCCGAGCTTGCGCATGGCGTCCGGGCTCGGTCCGACGAACGTTACGCCGATCTTGTCGCACAGCTCGGCGAACGCCGGGTCCTCGGCCACGAAACCCCAGCCCACCCACGCGGCGTCCGCGCCGGTCTCGACCAGCGCGCGTTCCAGGGTCTTCAGATCGAGGTACGGGCGGGCGGACGCGGGGCCCAGGTCGTAGGCGACGTCCGCTTCGCGGACGAAGGTGGAGGTACGGTCGACGTCCGTGTACAACGCGACGGTCTCGATCCGGCTGCCGGTCTCCGCGGCCAGTTCCCGGACCGCGTGGATGAGCCGCATCGCGGCCTCACCACGGTTGACGATGGCGACACGGGTGAACACGTGACCGTCCCCTTCGGTTGACCCACTCCTGCGCCGGGCGCGGCGATGCCCCCGGCCCGCCTCACCTTTCCGCCTGTGCGCGGGCGGCGCTATGTCGTAACGGCCGAAGCCTGAGCGGGGACCGTTGTGGGAACCGAACAAAAGTTTTTAGCCAGCCACTCACTACCAGCCGGTACGCGTCACGGCGCCGGACCCGCTCGGGTCCGGCGCCGTGACGTGCCTGCGGCCGGGCTCAGCCCGGGATGTCCCGGGGGTCGCGCTCGCGGGGGTACGTGTTCTTCTCGCCGATCGTGCCGTCCTGCTTCTTGATCACGTGCTCGGTGCCGCGTTCGGCCGCCATCTCCCGGCCGGCCGCCTCGGCCTCCGCCTTGGTGTCGTGGCGGCTGGTCGCGCGTTCGTTGCCCTCCGGGCGGTTCTTCCACTGCCCGTCCTGCTGGTAGGTGTCGATGTCGCCCTTCGCCATGCCGTCAGCCCCTCTGTCGCGTGTCTGATGACAAATGTCTGCCCACGGGTGCGGTGCGCTAATCCTGCGGTCGCTCAGCGGCTTGGTTTGCCGGAACGGCAAGGTTCCTTGCTGTCCGGTGGTCGGCGGCGCACGATGTCGGGGCCCGGTCCGGAGACGACCGGCGGCGAGGAGGCGGACATGACGGGGCACCACCACGAGCACCTGGCGGCGGACACCGACCCGGCCCGGTTCTGGGACGAGCGGTACGGCCAGCGGGACCGGATCTGGAGCGGCCGGGTGAACCCGGTCCTGGCCGAGGTGGCCGGCCCGCTGCCCGCGGGCACCGTGCTCGACCTGGGCAGCGGTGAGGGCGGCGACGCGGTGTGGCTGGCGTCCAAGGGCTGGCAGGTGACCGCGGTGGACATCTCGTCCGTCGCGCTGGACCGCCTCGCCGTGGAGGCCGAGCGGGCCGGGGTGGCCGACCGGATCACCACCGTCCGGCACGACCTCACCCAGGGCTTCCCGCCCGGCCGGTACGACCTGGTGTCCGCGCAGTTCTTCCAGTCGCCGCTGGTCCTGCCCCGGGAGAAGGTGCTGCCCCCGGCGGCCGAGGCGGTCGCGCCCGGCGGCCGGCTGCTCGTCGTCGAGCACGGCGCGCCGCCGCCCTGGGCCGGACCCGACACCGGCCACCACCGGTTCGCCGAACCGGAGGAGATCCTGGCCGCGATGAGCCTCGACCCGGACGGCTGGGACACCGAGCGGCTGGGTGCGGCGCGTCGCACCGCCACCGGGCCGGACGGCCAGACCGGCGAGCTGATCGACCACGTGGTGCTGGTGCGGCGCCGCTGACCGCCGCGCCGGTCAGGCCCGCGTTCGCGGCCGGGTCAGCAGCAGCACCAGCAGCCCGGTCGCGCACAGCGCGGTGCTCATGCCGTACGCCCACCGGTAGCCGACCTGCGCGGAGATCCCGAGCAGCGGCCCGGCGAGCATGGCACCGATCGGGAACGTGTTGGTGAACAGCGTGGTGGCCCGGCCCGGCTCGCCCGGCAGCAGATCCTGCACGTAGGCGATGCCGATGCCGGACACCGCGGCGATGAACAGCGCGTTCACCGGCTGCGCGAACAGCAGGACCGGCACGCTCGGCACCAGCGCGGCGGTCGCGTAGTAGGCGACCCCGCAGGCGGCCCCGACCAGGACCAGCGTCCGCAGCCGGACCCGCGCGGTCAGCGCGCCCAGGCCGAGGATCAGCGGGATCTCCAGCGCCGCGCACAGGCCCAGCACCAGCCCGGCGCGGGAGGGGTCGTCGTTCAGCTCGGTGTCGATGAACAGCGGCATCGCCTGCACGCCGACCGTCAGCGGGCACTGGAGGAGGACGAACGTGAGCGCGGTCAGCGCCAGCCGCAGCCGGGATGCGCCGGGTGGGCCGGGCGCGGCGCCGTCCGGATCGGCCGCGACCGGCCGCGCCGGCAGCGGCAGCTCCTCCAGCCGGAACGCGGCCACCAGCGCGGCCAGCGCGTACATGACGGCGGCCATGCCGTAGACCAGGCGGAAGCCGCCGACGTCGAGCAGAACCGCGGCCAGCGCCGGCCCGGCCACCCAGGCCAGGGAGAACACGGTACGCATCAGGCTGACGCCGAACGCGGCCCGCGCCGGATCGTCCCTGTCGAACAGTGCCCTGGTATACGCGAACGACTGTGGGAACAGCGAGTTCGCCAGCGCCAGGGCGGTAGCGGTGAGCCCCAGCAGGATCCAGTAGTCGCGGACGTACGCGGTCGTCCCCGCGCCCACCACACCGGCCAGCGCGGCGCCGACGAGCAGCGCGCGCCGGATCGGCAGGCGGTCCGACAGCCGGCCGACCAGCGCGGAGGCGACCACCCCGGACAGCGGCGCGACGACCAGGAACACGGTTACCCGCAACGGACTGGCGTGGACCTCCCGGTCGAGGAACAGCGACAGGAACGGCAGCACCACGGCGGTGGACAGGCCGACGGTCAGGAACACCACGCCCAGCGGGAGCAGCCGGAATCGGCCGGCGCGCACCGCCGGCCTCGTGTCCACAGCCATGCGGCGGACTGTACGCGGCGGCGGTGCGGCGGCCGACCGGGTTTCCACCGCCGGCGCGGTCCCGTGCGCGGCCGGCCGTCGCCCGCCCGGCCGCGTGAGTGCCGCTACCCGACGGCGGTGGGGGAGGGCGGCGCGCTACCGCCCTGCGGGGCCTCGGCAGTCATCAGCCGGACGATCTCCGACCGGTCCGCCGCCGACGGCATCCCCCACTCCGGCCGGTAGCCGAACGCCCGGTCCAGCGGGGTCGACGAGGTCCGGCCGTCGAGGATCTCCACCGAGTCGGTACCGATCAGCCCGGGGTGCTCCACGCCGCACGCCTCGGCCACCTTGACCAGGTCGCGGCGCAGCGTACGGATGTAGTTCGCGGCCCGCACCGACTTGCGGGCCGGGTCCAGACCTCGGGCCAGCCAGGCGTTCTGCGTGGCGACACCGGTCGGGCAGGTGTCGGTGTGGCACTTCTGCGCCTGGATGCACCCGATCGCCAGCATGGCCTCCCGCCCGACGTTGACCATGTCGGCGCCGAGCGCGAACGCCACCACGGCGTTGTCCGGCAGGCCGAGCTTGCCGGCACCGACGAACACCACGCTCTGGTGCAGGTCGCGTTCGGCGAACGTCCGGTAGACCCGGGAGAAGCCCTGCTGGAACGGCAGCGACACCGAGTCGCTGAAGATCAGCGGCGCGGCGCCGGTGCCACCCTCGCCGCCGTCGACTGCCACGAAGTCCACGCCGCGCCCGGTGTCGCGCATCAGCGTGGTCAGCTCCTCCCAGAACCCCAGGTCGCCGACGGCGGACTTGATGCCGACCGGCAGACCGGTCTCGGCGGCGAGCAGTTCCACCCAGTCCAGCAGGCTGTCGCAGTCGGAGAACTCGGCGTGCCGGGACGGGCTGACGCAGTCGCGTCCCTCCGGGATGCCCCGGGTGGCGGCGATCTCGGCGGACACCTTGGCCGCCGGCAGCAGCCCGCCGAGGCTCGGTTTGGCGCCCTGACTGAGCTTGATCTCCAGCGCCCGGACCGGTGCCGACGCCACCAGGTCCTTGAGGCGTTCCAGGCTGAACCGGCCCTGCTCGTCCCGGCAGCCGAAGTACGCGGTGCCGAGCTGGAAGACCAGGTCACCGCCGTTGCGGTGGTACGGCGACAGTCCGCCCTCGCCGGTGTTGTGCAGGCAGCCGGCCAGCGCGGCGCCCCGGTTGAGCGCCTCCACCGCGTTGCCGGACAGCGACCCGAAGCTCATCCCGGAGATGTTCACCACCGACTCCGGCCGGAACGCGTGCGCCCGGCCGCGCGCCGCGCCGAGCACCTTGGCGCAGGGCAGCGTCACGTCGTGCCCGGCGGTCGGCGCCGACGGCGGGACCGCCCGGCCGAACGTACGGTGCTTGATGATCGGATAGCCGGAGGTGTGCTCGATGTCGTTGTCGGTGCCGAAACCGAAGTAGTTGTTCTCCTGCTTGGCCGAGGCGTACACCCAGCGCCGCTGGTCGCGGGTGAACGGCCGCTCCTCGTCGTTGCCGGCCACGATGTACTGCCGCAGCTCCGGGCCGATCGACTCGATCAGGTACCGGGCGCGGCCCAGCACGGGGAAGTTGCGTCGCAGCGCGTGGTCGCGTTGCAGCAGGTCTCGCGCCGCCAGCGCGGCGACGGCGGCTGCTGCTGCTGCGGGTACGGCTCTTCTCGCCCAGCTCATGAGGCCACTCTTTCCGGCCCGGCGCCCGGCCAAACGCCTGATGGAATCCGGCCGTGCCGGGCGGTGTCATGGATGCGGACCGACAGCCGAGGCTGCCCTGGACGGCGACGACCTCGTCACCCGCGTACGCGCCGGCGACCGGGAGGCGTACGTAGCCGGACCGGCATGGCCGCTGCCGGGCCGGGTATGGCTGCGTCATGGCGAAGTACACCGAGCCGGAACTGCGCGAGCGCCTCAAGGCCGAGATCCGCGCCTCCGACAAGGGCGGACGGCCGGGGCAGTGGTCGGCCCGCAAGTCGCAGCTGCTCACGAACGAGTACAAGAAGGCCGGCGGGGGATTCGAGGGCCCGAAGGACGCACGGCAGCGCTCGCTGCAACGCTGGGGCGGCGAGAAGTGGCAGACCCGCGGCGGTGACACGCGTGCCCGTCACGGCGGCGAAACGCGTCGTTACCTGCCCGAACAGGCGTGGGAGGAGATGTCGGAGTCCGAGCGGCGCGCCACCGACACCCGCAAGCGCCGCGCGTCGCGCTCCGGCCGCCAGTACGTGCCGAACACCGGCCCGGCGAAGCGGGCCCGCCGGGACGCCACGGCCGCCGAGCAGATCAGCGAGTTGCCGGTGGCCGAGGCGGTCAAGCTGGTCCGCGACCTCGACACCCGTCAGCTCGACGCGGCGTTGCGCCGGGAGCGCGGTGGCAAGGCCCGCAAGACGCTCATCGGTCGGCTGGAGTCGGAACTGGGCCGGCGCCGGGCGAGGTGAGGGCGTACCCGGCAGCTGGTTGTGCCAGACCAGCACGTGGCCCCGGACCCGCTGGTTGTTCTTGCGGGCGAAGCCGATCAGCTCGTCGGCCGGGCCCGGTTGCAGGTGCCGCGGGTGGGTTCGAGGCGGTGACTGTGGAGAACTCGGACTCGGCCAGCTCGGGGTAGCGGGTCGGCGGCGTCGTTGAGGGCGGCCAAGTCGACGGCGGTGCCCACGTACGGGCCGTGACGCTTGGCCAGGTCGCGCAGGCGCTGCGTGGCCGGGGCGTAGGGGCCCGGCCGTCGCGGGGACGACGTTGCGGTGGCCGCCTCAGCGCAGCGGGCGGCAGGAGGCCCGGACGACCAGCTCGGTGGGGAGCTGGATGTGCGTGTCCCGCTCGACGCCGGCGATGAGGTCGATCAGCAGGCGCAGCGACTCGGCGCCCATGCGCTGCAGCGGCTGCCGGATGGTGGTGAGTGGAGGGTCGACGAGCGCCGACTCCGGGATGTTGTCGAAGCCGATGACCGACAGGTCGTCCGGTACGCGCAGGCCCAGGCCCCGGGCGACGTCGACGGTGGAGATGGCGGAGAGGTCGTTGCCGGCGAAGATCGCGGTGGGCCGGTCGGGGAGCGCGAGCAGCTCGGCGGCCGTGCTCGCGGCGCTCTCGGTGCGGAACCCGCCGACCCGGACGAGCCGCTCGTCCACCGCCAGGCCGGCGTCGGCCATCGCCCTGCGGAACCCGGCCTCGCGCAGACGGGCCGACTCCAGGTCGGGGCGGCCGCTGATGTGCGCGATCCGCCGGTGCCCGAGCGACAGCAGGTAGTCGGTGGCCAGCACCGCGCCGGCGAAGTTGTCGGAGTCGACGGTGGGCAGGCCGGACGGGCCGGTGTGCGGGTCGACGGCCACCACGTGGAAGCCGTGCTTGGTCTCGACCACTGTCGGCGTCACGATCACCGCGCCGTCGATGAGCGTGCCGGACAGCCGGGCCAGCGAGCGCCGCTCCCACCCGATGGCCGCGCCCTCGCCGTCGCCGCTGGAGTAGGCGAGCAGTTGGTAGCCGCTGCCGGCGACCTCCCGGGACGCGCCCTTGAGCAACTCGGTGGAGAACGGCTCGAACTCGGCGACCAGGATGCCCAGCACGTTCGTGCGGTGGCTGCGCAGGCTCTGCGCCCCCAGGCTGGCCTCGTATCCGAGCTCGCGGATGACCTGCTGGACGCGCTCGACGGTGGCCTGGGCGACACCGTAGCGACCATTGACAACCTTCGATACGGTTGCCACCGAGACGCCGGCCGTGCGTGCCACATCCGACATCTTGACGCGCTCCTGGAACACCACGCCGACGATGATAGAGGGCTCTCCGGGGCGATCGAAGACGATGTCGAAAACGTTATCGATACCGATTGACTTCGCGTTGCGGTCCTGTAAGGCTCCCCGGCAGGTAACAACCTGATCACCTCACCCTGCCGCTGGGTGTGCAGAACTTCTCCAGCCAGTACACCACCGACACCGCTGGCGTCCTCGCCTTCACGTCGCTGGCGATGTTGCCGGCGCTGCTGCTCTTCACCCTGGCGGAGAAGCAGATCGTGGGCGGCCTCCAGGGCGCGGTCAAGGGTTGAGCGGCAGCGGTACCAGCACAACCAGTGGAAAGGCACACCCATGACAGAGGTCCACGCGGTGGTGGACGGGCCGCTACCGGCTCAGGCAGGTCCGGACCACGACCGGCCGGACGGGCACGACGCCGAGACGCGCGTACGGCACCTGCTCGCTCGCATGACGATCGAGGAGAAGGTCGCGCAGCTGGTCGGGTTCTGGGAGAAGGAGGACGGCGAGGCGGTCGCGCCCCTGCAGGGCGAGTTCGCCGACACCGGCCGGCTGGAGGACTTTTCCCGCCACGGGCTGGGTCACCTCACCCGCGCCTACGGCACCCGCCCGGTCGACGCCGCGGCCCGCGCGGCCTGGCTGTGGAAGTTCCAGCGGGATCTGGTGACGGGCACCCGGCTCGGCATCCCGGCCATCGTGCACGAGGAGTGCCTGACCGGCCTGTCGGCGTGGAAGGCGGCCACCTTCCCGACGCCGCTGGCCTGGGGCGCCGCGTGCGACCCCGAGCTGGTCACCGAGATGGCGGCGGCGATCGGGGCCTCCATGCGCGCGCTCGGCATCCACCAGGGACTGTCCCCGGTGCTGGACGTGATCCGGGATCCCCGCTGGGGCCGGGTCGACGAGTGCATCGCCGAGGATCCGTACCTCGTCGGCACCATCGGCACCTCGTACGTGCGGGGGCTCCAGTCCCAGGGCGTGCTCGCGACGCTGAAGCACTTCGCCGGCTACTCCGCCTCACGGGCGGGGCGCAACTTCGGTCCGGTGCACGCCGGTCCCCGGGAACTCGCCGACGTGCTGCTGCCGCCGTTCGAGATGGCGATCCTCGACGGCGACGCGCGCAGCGTCATGCACTCGTACGCGGAGATCGACGGCGTGCCGGTCGCCGCCGACCCGGCCATGCTCACCGACCTGCTGCGGGACCGGTGGGGCTTCGACGGCACGGTGGTGGCCGACTACTACGGGGTCGCCTTCCTCAACCTGCTGCACCACGTCGCGGCCGACAACGCGGACGCCGCCGTGCAGGCGCTGAGCGCGGGCCTCGACATCGAGCTGCCCACCGGTGACGCCTACCTGACCCTGTCCGAGACGGTGCGAGCCGGCACCGTGGACGAGGCGCTGGTGGACCGGGCGGTGCTGCGCGTCCTGCGCCAGAAGCAGGAACTCGGACTGCTCGACGCGACGTTCGGCGACGAGCCGCCGGGCGCGATCGACCTCGACTCGCCGGAGCACCGGTCGATCGCGCGCCGGCTCGCCGAGGAGTCGATCGTCCTGGTCTCCAACGAGGGCGTGCTCCCGCTGCCGGCGGGCCGTCGGGTGGCGGTGGTCGGCCCGAACGCCGACCGGCAGGGCGCGCTGTTCGGCTGCTACTCGTTCCTCAACCACGTGCTGGCCCACCATCCGGGCGTGGAGACCGGCTTCGAGGTGCCGACCGTGCTGGCGGCGGTGCGCGCCGAGTTCGGCGCCGGCCGGGTCACCTTCGCGGCCGGCTGCGAGGTGGACTCGGCGGACCGCTCCGGGTTCGAGGCGGCGGTCGCCGCCGCGTCCGCCGCCGACGTGGCAGTGCTCGTGGTCGGCGACCACGCGAGCCTGTTCGGCCGCGGCACCGTCGGCGAGGGCTGCGACCGGGACGACCTGGAGCTGCCCGGCGTGCAGCGGCAGCTCGTCGAGACGGTGCTGGACACCGGCACCCCGGTCGTCCTCGTGCTGCTCACCGGCCGCCCGTACGCGCTGGGTTGGGCGATGTCCCGGTGCGCGGCGGTGGTGCAGACGTTCTTCCCGGGTGAGGAGGGCGCCGGGGCGGTCGCGGGTGTGCTCTCCGGGCGGGTCAACCCGTCCGGCCGGCTGCCGGTCAGCCTGCCCGCCTCGGCCGGCGCGCAGCCGTACTCGTACCTGCACCCGGAGCTGGGGGAGGGCACGAACGGCACCAACCTGCCGGCGACGCCGGTGGCGCCGTTCGGGCACGGGCTGTCGTACACCGCGTTCGCGTACACCGACCTGACCGTGCCGGCCGAGGTGCCGACCGACGGGGTGCTGCGGGTGTCGGTGCGCGTGACGAACACCGGCCCGGTCGCCGGTGACGAGGTGGTGCAGCTCTACGGCCGCGATCTGGTCGCCTCGGTGACCAGGCCGGTCGCGCAGCTGCTCGGCTACCGGCGGGTGCGGCTGGAGCCGGGCTGCTCGGTGATCGTCGAGTTGACCGTCCCGACGACGAGGCTGGCGTTCACCGGTCGCGCGCTCACCCGGGTGGTGGAGCCCGGGGAGGTCGACGTCTGGGTGGGTACGAGCGCCCGGCGCGACGCCCAGGCGCGGACGACGCTGACCGGAGACACCGCCGCGATCACCACCGCCTCGCCCCGTTGGACGACGACCGATCTCCGCTGAGCCGGGTCCGCCGGTCGTCCACAGGACGGTCCGCGGGCCCTTTCAACACATATCGGTGTTATGCCGTTTTTGACTCAGTAGGCTCCAGGATGTCATCCAGCCCGTGAGCCGGGACGGTGCCGCCCGCCGTGCGCGGGTCGCGTCCCGCCGCCCGGCCGGCTGGATCCCGGTTGCCGGCACCCACAGGGATGCGTGAGTCACGATGATGGACGCGGACACCATGGTCCTGCCCCGGCTCGGGGACGCCGTGGCCGAAGACCCGTGGGGCGAGGACCGGCCGCGCCGGGTCGCCGCCCGCGCCGCGCCCGGCGTGCTCCGATGGCGGATCGCGGCGTGGCTGGTGCCGGCGGTCCTGACCGGCGTGCTCGGCGCCGCCCGGATCACGGCCTCGGGGCCGGGCGCCGGAGAGCTCGCGACCCGGCGCGCGGCCACGTCGCCGTGGCGGGGGATCGGCGTCGCGCTGACCGGCGACGACCTCGCGCTCGGGCCCTACCATCTGCTCGTACGCGGCTGGGCGGCGCTGTTCGGCGCGTCGGACCTCGCGCTGCGCGTACCGTCGCTGTTGGCCATGGCCGGCGCCGCGGCGCTGGTCGGCGCGCTCGCCGCCCGCATCGCCACACCCGCCACCGGCCTGCTCGCCGGCGTGATCTTCGCGGTGCTGCCGACCTCCGCCAGGTACGCGCAGGAGGCGCAGCCGTACGCCCTGGCGGTGTTCGCCGCCGTGCTCGCCACCTGGCTGCTGGTGCCCGCCCTCGACCGGCCGTGTCCCCGCCGGCTCGTGCCCTACGCGGGCGCGGTGGCGCTGCTGGGCATGTGCCAGCCGGTGGCGTTGCTGTTGCTGGCCGGGCACGGCTGGGCCGTGCTGGCGTTCCGTCGCCGCGGTGCGATCCGGTGGCTGGCCGCCGTGACCCTCGGCCTGCTCCCGGTCGCCGCGCTGCTCGCCCCCGGCCTGAGCGACGGCGGGCGCCTCGCGTCCGGCGCGCGTCCCGGCGCCGCCGTGCTCGCGGCCACGCCCGGGGATCTGTTCGGCGTCGCCGCCCTCGCCGGCGTGCTGGCCGGGCTGGCCCTGTTCAGCCTCCCGCTGCGGTACGCCGCCGCGATCTGCACCGCCTGGGCGCTGGTGCCGGCGCTCGGGCTGCTGGCGCTGGCGCAGGCGGTGCCGGTCTGGTCGGCGGAGAACCTGCTGTTCACGGTGCCGGCCTGGGCGGTGCTCGGCGGGGTCGCCCTGTCCCGGGCGCGTGCCGCCGGTGCGCTCGCCGTGCTGGGGCTCGTGGCGCTGCTCGCCGTGGCCGACCGGCTTCCCGTGTGACCGGGTGACCCGTCGACGAACGGGCGACCTCTGTCTGATTCGCACCTTTTGCTACTTATTGTCGGCTTAGCATTCGGTCGGCTCCTGAGCCGGATGCAGACCATGGGGGAAACGTGGCCGTCGCCGCCGATACACGCCCGTCCCGCGCCACGACGGCCGGGACACCGGGTGCTCGCCAGATCGCGCCCGTCCCGCCCGGTGCGCCGGACGACGCGGACCGCCGGCAGCGTAACGTCCGCGCCCGGCTCGCGTACGCGCGCTGCGGCGCCACCGCGGGCCCGCTGCGCCCGCCCCGGCGCCCCGGCGCGGCGGTCGAGTTCCGGCCCACCGCGTCGGTCGCCGCACGACTGGTCCTGACGCTGCTGGTGCTCGTCAACAGCGCCGCCGGACTGGTCTTCGTCGGCTGGCTGCTGCTGCCCCAGCACGTAGCCGGCCCCGGCGTCGTCGGGCTCGGCGGCTGGCAGACCGCCGCCGCCCGGCTCGCGTTCTGCGTGGTCGTCGGCGTCGAGCTGATCCGCCTGGCGCAGAACGTGGTGGTCTGGGTCTTCGCCTTCCACGCCCGGGATCCGGTGCCGGTCGACCCGCCGGTCGGCCTGCGGGTCGCCCTGCTCACCACGATCGTGCCGAGCAAGGAGCCGATCGAGGTCGCCGAGCGGACGCTGCGCCGGCTGCGGGAGATCGTCTACTGCGGGCACGTCGACGTGTGGATCCTCGACGAGGGCGACGACCCGGCGGTCCGGGCGATGGCCGCCCGGCTGGGCGTACGACACTTCACCCGCAAGGGCCGGCCCGAGTACAACCGGCCCGGCGGCGAGTTCCGGGCCCGCACCAAGTCCGGCAACCACAACGCCTGGCGGGCCGAGCACGAGCACCGCTACGACGTGGTCGCGAACGTCGACCCGGACCACGTGCCGCTGCCGAACCTCCTGGAACGCACGCTCGGCTACTTCCGCGACCCGGACGTCGCGTTCGTGGTGACCCCGCAGGTGTACGGCAACATGCACCAGAACTTCGTCGCCCACGGCGCCTCGGTGCAGCAGTACCTCTACAACGGGCTGATCGCCCGGGGTGGCAACGGCCTGGACGCGCCGTTGCTGACCGGTACCGGGCACCTCTACCGCCCGGCGGCCTGGCGAACCGTCGGCGGCTACCAGGACTCGATCATCGAGGACCACCTCACCAGCATCCGTGTGCACGCCGCCGTCAACCCGGCCACCGGCAACCGGTGGAAGGGCGTCTACACCCCCGACGTGGTGGCGCTCGGCGAGGGACCGACCTCCTGGGCGGACTACTTCAACCAGCAGAAGCGCTGGGCGGCCGGGATCTGCGAGATCCTGCTGCGGCGCGAACTGCGCACGCCGCGCGACCTGCCGTCCCGCCGCCGCTGGCAGTACCGGCTGCTCCAGTTCTACTACCCCAGCGTGGCGGTGAGCCTGCTGCTGGGCAACGCCGCCACCGCGCTGTACCTGCTGACCGGCGTCGACGCGGGCCGGCTCGACCCGCAGGTCTGGGCGACGCTGTGGGGTTGCACCATCGGCACCTGGTTCCTGCTCTGGCTGTGGCTGCGCCGCTTCAACATCGCCCCGCACGAGCGGGAGGAGGTGGGCATGGCCGGCATGGCGCTGGCGCTGTTCGCCGGACCCGTCTACGTGGCCGCGGCGGTGGGCGCCCTGCTGCGCCGCAAGCTCGGCTTCGTGGTCACCGCCAAGGGCGCGCTGCGCACCGTCGAGTCGCCGCGCACGTTCCGGCTGCACCTGTGCTGGGCGCTCGCCGCCGCCGGACTGCTCGCGGCGAGCTTCGCGCTGGACCACGACTACCCGCTGCTGCGGGTCTGGCCGGCGCTGACGCTGCTGACCGGGCTCGCGCCGCCACTGATCGCCTGGGTGGAGAGTCTGCGGGCACGCCGGGACCGGACCGCAGACGTGACCCGGGAGCCCCAGCTGGTGTCCCGGACCGTGACCGGCGGCGGTGTGCCGTGCTGAGGCCGACGCTACCCCGGGTGGGTTTGGCGCTGGCCGGGCTGCTGCTGCTCGCGTACGCCTTCGTGGTGGCACCGGTCGCGTGGCGCGACCCGGGCACGGGCGCCTCGGCCCGGCGGCCCGCCCCGGCGACGCCGCAGGCGAGCACCGACGTGCCGGCAGCGGTCGTGCCGACCCTTCGCGGTGGCCCGTTCCCCCCGGCCGGGCAGGCGTTCTTCGGCGTCATGACCGACAAGGGACCGTACGACTTCGCGCCCGTCGACCGGTTCGCCGAGGCGGCCGGGCGGTCGCCGCAGGTGATGCTCTTCGGCGCCGACTTCGCGTCGGCCGCGTTCGACCGGAGCCTGTTCGACCGGATCGCCGAGCGGGGCATGATGCCGATGCTCGGCTGGGAGCCCTGGGACCACACGGTCGACCAGGCGGCCCGCCGTACCGGCCTCACCGACCGGCAGGTCGACCGGCTGCGCGCCACCCAGCCGGACTACCGGCTGGCCCGCATCGCGCGCGGCGACTTCGACGCCTACCTGCGCTCCTGGGCCGAGGGCGTCCGGTCACTGGGCTACCCGGTGGCGATCCGCTTCGCGCACGAGATGAACGGCGACTGGTACCCCTGGTGCGAGCGGGCCAACGGCAACCGCCCCGGCGACTACGTCCGGGCCTGGCGGCACGTGCACGACGTCTTCGCCGAGGCCGGCACCACGAACGTCACCTGGGTGTGGAGCCCGAACGCCCGCTGGGACAAGACGACCGCCGGGCTCACCGGTCTCTACCCGGGCGACGAGTACGTCGACTGGGTCGGCGTCACCGGCTACTACGGCAGCGGCGCGTTCACCGAGACGTACTGGTCGTTCGACCAGATCTTCGGCCCGACGATCGCCGAGATCCGCGAGATCACCGGCAAGCCGCTCGTGGTCACCGAGACCGGCGCCGCCGACGCCGCCGGGCACAAGGCCCGGTGGATCCGGGACACCTTCCGCGCCCTGCCCCGCTATCCGGGCCTCATCGGGCTGATCTGGTTCGAGGTGGACAAGGAGAAGGACTGGCGCATCGCCGGCTCACCGGCGGCGGCGACCGCGTTCGCCGAGGCGGTGGCCACCGAGCGCTACCACGTCACCTGGTCACCGGCGGTGCGGCCGCGCGCCGGGCCCTGACCCGGTCCGTGCTCCAGGCCGGACGGCGGGGCTGCCCTCCGCGATCGCGAACGAGAGAGATCAATTCCGGCGGACGGCGAGCGAGCAGGGCGTGCCCGAGGACGAGGTGGCCCGCTTCGCGGAGCTGATCCGGTTCCAGATCCACGCCGGTCAGCGTGCGGAGGGCGGGCACGCCGGGCGACGGGGCGGGCGGCCGGGCCGCAGTCAGCGCAGCCCGGCCACCGCGGCGTCCGCGCCGCCGCGCCAGAGCACGCCGGCCTCGGTGAAGCCGGCCGCGCGCAGCGCGTCCAGGTGCCACGCCGCGGGCGGGCTCCACTCCGGGCTGTGCCCGGTCGGATAGATCTGCCGCCGCTTCTCCACCAGCGGCCCGAGCACCGGGTCACCCGCGGCCTGCTCCCACCACTCCGGCCAGGACGGCGCCGCGCCGGCCCGGTGCCGGGCGGCGCGGCGCGCCTTCGCCAGGTCGCCGAGGCGGGCAGCGAGCGACGGCATCGTGTCGTCGGGCATGTGGTCGGCGTTGACGAAGACGCCGCCGGGACGCAGCACGTCGCGGATCTCGCCGTACAGCTGAGCCAGGCGCGGACCGTCCACCCAGTGCAGGGCGGTGGCGGTGAGTACCGCGTCGTAGTCGCGGTGCGGCAGCGTGGCGGCCCAGTCGGACCGGTTGAGGTCGGCGGTCACCACTGTGGCCCGTCCCGCCAGCGCCGCCTCGGCGAGGGTGAGCAGCACCGGGTCGAGGTCGAGCACCGTCACCTCGGCGTCGGGCCGGCGGGCCAGCGTACGCAGGCTGATCGATCCGGTGCCGCCGGCCAGGTCGAGCACGCGTGGCGGCCGGTCGCCGGTGACCGCCTCGACGGCGTCGAGCATCGCCGCGAAGCGGTGCTCCCGGTCCGGCATGAACGCCTCCTGCTGCCGGTCCCAGCTCTCCTGCCAGGCGCGCACATCCAAGTCGTAAGGAGTCATGACGCTCACGATAGTTACCGGCACGCAGTCCTGTCGAGGCTTGTTGCCAAACTTTTGCAACAAGCGGTGCGCCGTCCCGGCGGCGTCACCGGGACCGGACGTACGGCGGGGCCGCGGTGACGGGGCGGTGACGCGCGCTGCGGCAGGGTCGCGGCACGACGACGGCGCCGTTCTCAGGGGGCTGCATGATCAGGACGATGCTCCGGCTGCGCGCACGCACCGGCTGCGAACCCGCGGTCGGGCCGGCCTTCGAGGCGGTCGCCGGGCAGCTCGGCGCGCTGACCGGCAACCTGCGGCACGAGCTGCTGCGGGACGCCCTCGACCCGCGCGGCTTCGTCGTCGTCACCGAGTGGGCCGACGAGGCGGCGCTGGCCGCGTACCGGCGCGGGCCGGTGGCTGCCCGCCTGGCCGGCCTGCTCCGGCCGCTGACCGAGCCGGCGGACGGACCCGGCTACCCGCTGCTGCGGGAGACCCGGGACGGCACGGGCCCGGTCTACGTGGACGTCGAGCTCACCGTGCCGCTCGACCGGCTCGCCGAGTTCCACCGGGGCTACCCCGAGGTGGTCCGGCGGATGGCCGCGATCCCCGGCTACCGCCGCGAACAGTTGCTGCGCGAACCCGGCTCGGACATCCACCACATCTTCGCCGAGTGGGACGGCGCCGCGCCGTTCCTCACCTGGATCGGCGACCCGGCCCACGCCTCGGCGCAGGCCGGGCCGATCGCGCCGTTCCTTCTCGACATCCGGCGCCGGCTGTTCCACGTCGTCCCCGACGCGGACGGCCGCCGACACCCCACCACGGGCTGGGAGGCCGACGTGCACAGGACAACAGACGTACTCGTCGTCGGGGCGGGCCCCACCGGGCTGACCGCCGCCGTCGAACTGGCCCGGCGGGGCATCGACTGCCTGGTGATCGACGAGCAGGTCACCCCGCCCGGCCACGCGGACAAGGCGATCGGTGTGCACTGCCGCACCATGGAGATCTGGGAGGAGCAGGGCGTCGTCCGGGAAGCCATGGACGCCGGCATCTGGCTCACCGGCAACATGGTCTTCGTCAACGGCGAGCAGACCCACCGGATGAGCTGGGAGCTGCCCGGCCTGCCGTACGCCCACCTCGGCCTGCCGCAGTACGAGACCGAGCGGATCCTCACCACCCGGCTGGCCACGCTCGGCGTCCGCCCGCAGCGCGGCGCCGAACTGGTCGACTTCGACCAGGACGCCGAGGGCGTCACCGCCACCGTCCGCACCGCCGACGGCGGCACCGGGACGGTACGCGCGGCGTACCTGGTCGGCGCCGACGGCGCGCACAGCCGGGTACGGGAGCGGCTCGGGCTCACCTTCACCGGCGGGCTGGGCCGGTTCCCGCAGCTGTTCATGCTGGTGGACGTCGACGTGGACTGGGATATGCCGGACGGGCACCTGCTGCGGTTCCTGCACACGACCGACGGCAAGATGGACGGGATGCTCGTCTGCGTACCGCTGCGCGGCGCGCACCGCTACCGCATCGCCACCCTCGCCCCGCCCCGGTTCTTCGCCCAGACCGGCGGGCGCGACGCCCCGCCCGGGTTCAGCGAGGAACTCGACGAGCCGTCCATCTCCGACGTGCAGGCCGCGCTGGACCGCCTCGCGCCGCCCGGCACCCGGGCGAGCAACCTGCGCTGGTCGTCGGTGTTCCGGATCAGCCACGGCATCGTCGACCGCTACCGGGAAGGCCGGGTGTTCGTGGCCGGGGACGCCGCCCACCTGCACCCGCCCGCCGGCGGCCAGGGCATGAACACCGGCATCCAGGACGCCTGGAACCTGGCCTGGAAGCTGGCCCTGGCGGTACGCGGACTCGCCGCGCCCGGCCTGCTGGACAGCTACGAGACCGAGCGGCGGCCGGAGGGCGAGGAGATCGTCGGCCGGGCGGTACGGATGGCCGGCACCGAGGAGGTGGACCGCGCCGACCTGGAACGCCAGTTCCTCCAGGAGATGTCCATGCTGCTCAGCTACGCCGGCAGCCCGCTGGTCGGGGAGACCGTCGCCGACCCGGCCGCGCTCGGTGACGCGCCCCGCCCCGGCGACATCGCGCCCGACGTGGACGGGCTGCGCCGGCGCGGCGTCGGCCACCCGCTGCGGCTGCGGGACCTCACCCGGGGCACCCGGCACACGCTGCTGCTCTACGCCGACCGCACGGCCGGCGCGGAGGTGCCGGCCGGGTTCACCGCCCTGTGCGCCGACGCGCGCCGGCTGGCGGGCGGGGAACTCGACGCGTACCTGCTCCTCGACCCCGACGCCGACGAACCACGCCTGCTCGACCCGCCCGTGGTGCGCGACGCCGAGCGCCGTTTCCGCGCCGCGTACGGCCTGGACGGCACCGGGCTGTACCTGATCCGCCCGGACGGGCACATCGGGTTCCGGGGCGCGCCGGTCGACCCGGACGCGCTGCGCAAGCACCTGCACCTGGGGTTCGGGAGCGCCAGGTGAGCCGGGTCCGGACCGTGCTGTCGATGCGGACCCGGGAGGGCTGCGAGGAGCGCTTCGAGTCGGAGTGGCTCACCGCCGCCGAACAGATCCGCACGCTGGACGGCTGCCTGCACCAGGACCTGGTCCGCGACGCCGACGACCCGCGCAGCTACCTGATCATCAGCGACTGGGCGGACCGCGAGCGGCTGGACGCGTTCGGCCGCAGCGCGCACCGGGACCGGCTGCTGAGCATCATCCGCGAACTGCGCGAGTCCGCCGACCGGCACACCTACCAGGTACTGCACAGCGTGACCGGCGAGCCGGGGGAGGGGCGATGACCGACGACGTGGTGCCGGCGAGCGAGCTCTACACCGACGCGTTCGCGGCCGACCCGTACCCCACCCTGGCCCGGCTGCGCGCGGACCGGCCGGTCTGCCCAGTCGGCTCGCCGCGGTTCGACTCCTGGCTGATCACCCGCTTCGACGACGCGCGCACCGCGCTGACCGACCCGCGTCTGTCCAAGGACCTGTACGGCCCGGAGCAGCACTACCTGAAGATCTTCGGCCCGAACTCGGAGGGCCTGAACCGCAACATGCTCAACTCCGACCCGCCCGAGCACACCCGGCTGCGCCGGGTGGTGTCGCAGGCGTTCGCGCCCCGGCGGATCGAGGCGTTGCGCCCCCGGGTGGCGTCGATCGTCGACCAGCTCGTCGACAAGATGGCACCGCACGGCGAGGCGGACCTGATGCGTGACTTCGCCATCCCGCTGCCGATGACAGTCATCTGCGAACTGCTCGGCGTGCCGCCCGCCGACCACGACCGGGTGCTCGACTGGACCCAGGTGATCCGCACCTCCGGCTCCACCAGCCGGCCCCCCGCGCAGGAGCGGGCGGCCGTGCAGGAGGCCCAGCTCCGGCTGCACCACTACCTGGCCGGGCTGGTCCGCGCCAAACGCGACGACCCGGCCGACGACATCATCGGCGCGCTGATCACGGCCGTCGACGAGGACGGGACGCTGTCCGAGGCGGAACTGGTCACCACCACGTTCCTGCTGCTGTTCGCCGGGCACCAGACCACCGCCGACTTCCTCGGCAACGCCGTGCTGGCCCTGCTGACCCACCCCGAGCAGATGGAACTGCTGCGCGCCACGCCCCGCCTGCTGCCCGCCGCGATCGAGGAACTGCTCCGGTTCGACGGGCCGCTGCCCGTGGCCAGCCCGCGCATCGCCACCGAGGACGTCGACTACCAGGGCGTACGCATCCCGCGTGGCGCGATCGTCGGGGTGGCGATCAACGCGGCCAACCACGACCCGGCGCACTTCGCCGACCCGGACCGGCTGGACCTGCGCCGGGTCCGGGGCCCGCACCTCGGGTTCGGGCACGGCGTCCACTACTGCCTGGGCGTCTCGCTGGCCCGGATGGAGGCCGAACTCGCGCTCGGCGCGCTGCTGCGCCGGCTGCCCGGACTGCGTCTCGGCGTACCGCTGGCCGAGGTGCGCCGGCTCCCCGCCGCCTCGCCGTTCCGCGGCCTGCTGGAACTGCCTGTCACCTTCACCGCCTGACGGCGCCGCCGCCGCGCGCCGCCGCCCCCGTCGCAATCATCGAGGAGCAGTCATGGTCTTCCGCAACGTGATCGTCTGTCACATGGTCCCCGGCAGCGAGCAGATCGTCGGCGGCGTGTTCGGCCACTACGACCAGGCCACCCGGCCGCAGGACCTGGGCGTCATCGGCCGGTACCTGCTGTCGCACCACGACCTCTACATCCACGTGATCGAGCGGGAGCAGGACCCGCGGATCTCCGGGCAGACTCGTGGCCTGCCCGCCTTCCAGAAGATCGCCGAGGAGATCGGCCCGTACGTCACCCCGTACCCGCGCTACTGGAAGAACCCGTCGGACTCGGTGGCGAAGGAGTTCTACCACTGGGCACCCGATGGTGAACCGCCCGCCGACACCACGCTCACCGTGATCGTCGGGCGGATCAAGCCGGGCGCGGAACCGGACGTGGCACGGGTCTTTGGCGAGTCCGACGCCGGGTCGCTCCCGGCCGACCTCGGGGTCACCGGACGCTGGCTCTACTCGATCGACGACGTCTACGTGCACCTGCTCGAACAGGAGTCGTCGGCGGCCGAGGCCACCCGGGACCAGCACGGCGACAAGCCTGCCTTCGGCAAGGTGATGCAGGACCTGGGCCCGTACATCGAGCCGTACCGGCCGGAGAGGTGGCAGGGGCCGCAGGACTCCGTGGCGACCGCCTTCTACCGCTGGCAGGCCCGGGACTGAGCACGATCCGCGCTCCCGCCCACCGGATGGCGAGAGTGCGGAAACGCCGCCCCCGCGACCGGCCGTACGTCAGGCTTGTCGCGGGGGTGCCGGGTGTCGACGAAGGAGATCGTCCAGCACGTCGGGACGCTGCTCGACCTGGCCGGGGTGCTCGTCATCACGGTCGGTGTCGCGGTCGCCACGGCGGTGTTCGCGGTGCGTTGCGCCCGGACCCGCCAGGTGGTCGGGCACTACCGGGCGTACCGGCAGGGCGTCGGCCGGGCCATCCTGCTCGGCCTGGAGTTCCTGGTCGGCGGCGACATCATCCGTACGGTCGCGGTGTCGCCCACGTTCACCAGCGTCGGCGTGCTGGCGCTGATCGTGCTGGTCCGCACGTTCCTCAGCTTCTCGCTGGAGGTGGAGCTGGACGGGCGCTGGCCCTGGCAGGGCCGTCCTCCGGTGGAGCGGCCGGGCGTGGGCGCCCGCCCTCAGCGCTGAGCGTCGTACCCCTGCGGCAGCATGCCGCACATGGCGGAGTTCCGGATCGTGCGCGGCGGCGTGACGAGCCCGGCCGAGCCGCCACGGCAGCTACCCCCAGGGGGTATGGTGGCCGGATGGAACACGCAGACGGTCACGACACCGGCCACCACGGCGGCGGGCACGGCGCGCACGCCGGGCACGACCCGGAGCAGTTCCGCCGCCGGTTCTGGCTGAGCCTGGCGCTCACCGTGCCGATCGTCGCCACCAGCCACATGGTGATGGACTGGTTCGGCTACACGCTGGACTTCCCGGGTGTGCGCTGGGTCGGCCCGGTGCTCGGCACCGTGGTCTTCCTCTACGGCGGCTGGCCGTTCCTCACCGGCGGCCTGCGTGAGCTGCGCGAACGTACCCCCGGGATGATGCTGCTGATCTCGATGGCGATCGTGGTCGCGTACCTCGCCTCGGCCGCCACCAGCATCGGCCTGTTCGACCTGGACTTCTGGTGGGAACTGGCCGCGCTGGTCACCATCATGCTGCTCGGCCACTGGCAGGAGATGCGGGCGGTCGGCCAGGCGCGTGGCGCGCTCGGCGCGCTCGCAGCGCTGCTGCCCGACGACGCCGAGCGGCTGGACGACGCCGGGCGGCTGCAGCCGGTGCCGGTCGGCGAGCTGCGGGTGGGCGACCTGGTGCTGGTGCGCCCCGGCGGGCGGGTGCCGGCCGACGGGCGGATCGTCGAGGGTGCCGCCGAGCTGGACGAGTCGATGATCACGGGGGAGTCGCGGCCGGTGGCCCGCGCCGCCGGGGACCGGGTGGTCGCCGGCACCGTCGCCACCGACTCCACCCTCCGGGTACGCGTCGAGGCGGTCGGCGCGGACACCGCGCTGGCCGGCATCGGGCGGCTCGTGGCGCAGGCGCAGGCCTCCGGCGGGCGCGCGCAGGTGCTCGCCGACCGGTTCGCCGCGCTCCTGTTCTACCTGGCGGCGTCCGCCGGCCTGGCCACGTTCGCGGTGTGGGCGCTGCTCGGCGACCCCGACCAGGCGGTGGTGCGGACCGTGACCGTGCTGGTGATCGCCTGCCCGCACGCGCTCGGCCTGGCGATCCCGCTGGTGGTGGCGCTGTCGACAGCGCTGTCGGCCCGCGCCGGCATCCTGGTCAAGGACCGGCTCGCGCTGGAGCGGATGCGCACCGTCGACACCGTCCTGTTCGACAAGACCGGCACGCTCACCACCGGCCGGCACACGGTGACCGGCGTGGCCGCCACCGGCGGGATGGACGAGGCCGCCGCCCTGGCCCTGGCCGGTGCGGTGGAGGCCGACAGCGAGCACCCGCTGGCCCGGGCGCTGGTCGCCGCCGCCGACGCCCGGCAGGCGGGTCCGGCCGAGCCCGCCCGGCTCCCGGCCGCGCACGAGGCGGGTCCGGGTGGCCGGGACGCGGGGACGGTGCGTCCGGCGGCGCGGGGCTTCCGGGCGCTGACCGGCCGGGGCGTGCGCGCCACGGTGGACGGCGTGGACTGGGCGGTCGGCGGGCCGGCGCTGCTGCGCGAACTCGACGCCCCGGTGCCGGACGACCTGGCCCGGGCCGCGCGGGAGTGGTCGGGCCGCGGCGCGGCAGTGCTGCACCTGGTCCGCCTGCCCGAGGACGGCCCGCCGGAGGTGACCGCCGCCTTCGGGATGGAGGACCAGGTCCGCCCGGAGGCGCGGGCCGCCGTGGCCGAGCTGCGCGACCTCGGCGTACGCAAGATCGTGATGATCACCGGTGACGCGCGCCCGGTCGCCGAGGCGGTGGCCGCCGACCTCGGGTTCCGGCCCGGCGTCGACGAGGTCTTCGCCGAGGTGCTCCCCGCCGACAAGGACAAGGCGGTGGCCGGGCTGCGCGATCGGGGACTGACGGTGGCGATGGTCGGCGACGGGGTGAACGACGCCCCGGCGCTGGCTCGCGCCGACGTCGGGCTGGCCATCGGCGCCGGCACCGACGTGGCGATCGAGTCCGCCGGGGTGGTGCTCGCCGGCTCCGACCCGCGCGGGGTCGGCGGCGTGATCCGGCTGTCCCGCGCGTCGTACCGGAAGATGCGGCAGAACCTGGCCTGGGCGGCCGGCTACAACGTGGTCGCGATCCCGCTCGCCGCCGGTGTCCTCGCCTGGGCGGGGATCGCGCTCAGCCCGGCGCTGGGCGCGGTGCTGATGTCCGCCTCCACGATCGTGGTCGCGCTCAACGCCCAACTGCTGCGCCGGGTCCGGATCGCCCCGGCCGGCTGAGCCGCAGTTTCAGGCCCCGATTAGCGCCGAGGCTTGCGGATGCGAGCGAACCCGCCCCTTCCGGCCCGCACCTGCGGGCCGCTAGGGTGAGTGCGTGACGGTGTTCCGGATCGGTGAGGCGGCCGAATTGCTCGGGGTCAGCGCGGACACGGTCCGCCGCTGGATCGACGCCGGCAGGCTGCCGGCCAGCCGCGACGAGCACGGCCACCGGGTGCTCGACGGCGCCGACGTGGCCGCGTTCGTCCGCGCCCCCGGCCACCCCGAGCTGTCCTCGGCCCGCAACCGGCTGCGCGGCATCGTCACGGCCGTCGTCAAGGACACCGTGATGGCCCAGGTCGACATCCAGGCCGGGCCGTTCCGGGTGGTGTCGCTGATGAGCCGCGAGGCCGTCGACGACCTCGACCTCCAGGTCGGCTCCGTCGCCGTCGCGGTGATCAAGTCGACCACCGTCGTGGTCGAGCGCGCCCCCACCGCCCCCCGGGGAAGGACCGGTCCGTGACCGTACGGTGGATCCGCGCCGCGTTCGCCGCCGCGCTGGTGGCGACGCTCGGCCTGTCCGGCTGCGGCAGCGCCGACGACCCGGCCGGTCCGGACGGTGCCGGCCCGGTGACCGTGTTCGCCGCCGCCTCGCTCACCGAGGCGTTCATCCGGCTCGGCAAGGAGTACGAAGCCGCCCACCCCGGCCACGCCGTCACGTTCAACTTCGGCGGCAGTTCCGGACTCGCCACCCAGATCACCCAGGGCGCGCCCGCCGACGTGTTCGCCGCCGCCTCCCCGGCCACCATGAAGACGGTCACCGACGCCGGTGACGCCGCAGGTGACCCGGTCGTGCTGGTCCGCAACCAGCTCGTCGTCGCCGTACCCCCTGGTAACCCGGCCCGGGTCGGTCGCCTGGCCGACCTCGCCCGCCCCGGAGTGAAGGTGGCGCTCTGCGCCGAGCAGGTGCCCTGCGGCGCCGCCGCGCGCACCGCGCTCGACGCCGCGGGTGTGCGGCTCACGCCCGCCACGCTCGAACAGGACGTCAAGGGCGCGCTGGCCAAGCTGCGCCTCGGCGAGGTCGACGCCGCGCTGGTCTACCGCACCGACGTCCGCGCCGCCGCGGGACTCGACGCGGTCGAGTTCCCCGAGTCCGCGCGCGCGGTGAACGACTACCCGATCGTGGTGCTGCGCGCCGCCGGCAACCCGGCCGGCGCCCGCGCCTTCGTCGACTTCGTCCGTTCGGACGCCGGGCTCGCCGTGCTCACCGCGGCCGGGTTCCAGGCGCCGCCCGGCGCATGAGCCGCGGCGTACGCCGGCAGCGGGTGCCGGTCGCCCTGCTCGTGCCCGCCGGGCTCGGACTGGCCTTCCTCGTCCTGCCGCTGGCCGGGCTGCTGCTCCGGGCACCCTGGACCACGCTGCCCCGGCGGCTGGCCGAGCCGGGTGTGCTCACCGCGCTGCGGCTGTCGCTGGAGACCGCCACCGTCGCCACCCTGCTCTGCGTGACGCTCGGCGTACCCCTGGCGTGGCTCTTGGCGCGGGTGGAGTTCCCCGGCCGGCGGTTGGTCCGGGCGCTGGTAACGGTTCCGCTGGTGCTGCCGCCGGTGGTCGGCGGCGTGGCGCTGCTGCTGGTCTTCGGCCGGCGCGGGCTGATCGGGTCGTGGCTGGACGAGACGTTCGGGGTGACGCTGCCGTTCACCACCGCCGGGGTGGTGCTGGCCGAGGCGTTCGTGGCGATGCCGTTCCTGGTCATCGCCGTCGAGGGGGCACTGCGTGGCGCCGATCCCCGGTACGAGGAGGCCGCCGCCACCCTCGGCGCGGGACGGTTCACCGCCTTCACCCGGGTCACGCTGCCGCTGGTAGCCCCGGGCGTGGCGGCCGGTGCGGTGCTCTGCTGGGCCCGCGCGCTCGGCGAGTTCGGCGCCACCATCACGTTCGCCGGCAACTATCCCGGCCGCACCCAGACCATGCCGCTGGCGGTCTACCTGGCGCTGGAGACCGACCTCCAGGCGGCGATCGTGCTGAGCCTGATCCTGCTCACCGTCTCCGTGGTCATCCTCGCCGCGTTGCGCGACAAGTGGATCGGCAGCACATGAGGATGCTGCTGGACGCGCACCTGGTCGCCGAGCGGGACGGGTTCACCCTCGACGTGCGGCTGCGCATCGCCGCCGGTGAGGTGGTGGCGCTGCTCGGCCCGAACGGTGCCGGCAAGACCACAGCGCTGCGGGTGCTCGCCGGACTGCACCCGCTCGTCGCCGGTCACCTGACGCTCGACGGTGCCGATCTGGACCGGCCGGACCGCCGGGTGTGGACGCCGCCGGAGCGCCGGCCGGTCGGCGTGGTGTTCCAGGACTACCTGCTGTTCCCGCACCTCAGCGCGCTTGACAACGTGGCGTTCGGGCCGCGCCGCCGGGGTGCCGACAGGCGCGCCGCCCGCGCCCGCGCCCAGGAGTGGCTGGACCGGGTCGGCCTCGGTGACCAGGCCCGCCGCCGGCCCCGGCAGCTCTCCGGCGGGCAGGCCCAGCGGGTCGCGCTGGCCCGCGCGCTCGCCGTCGACCCGGCGCTGCTGCTGCTCGACGAGCCGCTCGCCGCGCTCGACGCCCGGACCCGGCTGGACACCCGCGCCGAACTCCAGCGCCACCTCGGCGCGCACTCCGGCGCGACGTTGCTCGTCACCCACGATCCCCTCGACGCGTTGGTGCTCGCCGACCGGCTGGTCATCGTGGAGCACGGCCGGGTGGTGCAGGAGGGCGACGCCGCCACCGTCACGGCCCGGCCGCGCACCGACTACGTGGCCCGGCTGGTCGGCCTCAACCTGCACCGCGGTCGCGCCGACGGGCACGCCGTGACCGTCGGTGAGCTGGCCCTCACCACCGCCGACACCGTCCACGGTGACGCGTTCGTCGCGTACCCGCCAGCCGCTGTCGCGCTGCACCCGTCCCGGCCCGAGGGCAGCCCGCGCAACGTCTGGGCGGCCACCGTCACCGGCGTGCAACGCCACGGCGACAACCTGCGCGTGCAGCTGACCGGGCCGGTCGAGGTCGCCGCCGACGTCACGCCCGCCGCCGCGGCGCATCTCGGCCTGATCCCCGGCCGGAGTGTCTGGGCGGCGGTCAAGGCGGCCGAGACGCGCGCCTATCCGGCGTGACAAACACCGCTGGTCGCGGCATGTGCCCAGGTGAGAGGTTTGATCTGCGCTCAGCCGGTCACTGGGACGGTAGCGACGACGCAAAGGGGGACACGGTGCCCGACACGATCCGCAACAGGTCCAGTCTGGACGCCGACCTGCCACGGGGAGTCACCGACCCGTTGCTCTGGCGGGCCGCGTACGACGTGGCAGTCGCCCACCGGCCCGACGGGTCCGGCCGGTGCGAGAGCCTGCTGTGTGACGGTCAGGCCGCGCCGTGTGACGCGCTGACCGCTGCCCACCGGGCGATGGAACTGGCCGGCGACCGGCACGCCGAGCGGGCCGAGCCCGGAATTTGGCGTACGGAGCAGCGCCGGCGCGCCGCCTGAGCATCGGGTCACGGGCGGTTCGAACCGTGGACGCCCCGCTTGCGTGTCTATGATCGACAACTCGGTCGGAATGCGGGGAAGAGGAGAGTTCGTGACGGTCGACGCCCACGCCTTCTGGCTCCGTGCCCCCGGCGAGGGCGAGATCCGGCCGGTCCGGCTCGCCGCGCCCGGCCCCGGTGAGGTGCTGGTGCGCACGCGCTTCTCCGGCGTCAGCCGCGGCACCGAGACGCTCGTGTTCACCGGCCGCGTCCCGGCCGACCAGCACGACGCGATGCGGGCGCCGTTCCAGGAGGGCGACTTCCCAGCACCGGTGAAGTACGGCTACCTGAGCGTCGGCACCGTGGAGGCGGGCGAGGAGCGGCTGCTCGGGCGCACCGTCTTCTGCCTCTACCCGCACCAGAGCGCGTACGTGGTCCCGGCCGACGCCGTGACCGTCGTGCCGGACGGCGTGCCGGCGCAGCGCGCGGTGCTGGCCGGCACCGTGGAGACGGCTGTCAACGCGCTCTGGGACGCCGCCCCGCTGGTCGGCGACCGGGTCACCGTGATCGGCGGCGGGATGGTCGGCTGCGCGGTCACCGCGCTGCTGGCCCGCTTCCCCGGCGTACGCGTGGAGCTGGTCGACGCCGACCCGGCGCGGGCGGAGGTGGCCGCCGCGCTCGGCGCCGACTTCGCCGTGCCCGCCGGCGCCACCGGCGAGCGCGACCTTGTGGTACACGCCAGTGCCACCGCCGACGGGCTGCAACGCGGACTGGAACTGCTGCGCCCGGAGGGCACCGTCCTGGAACTGAGCTGGTACGGCGACCGGCCGGTCACGCTGGCGCTGGGCGGCGCGTTCCACTCGCGACGGCTGGGCATCCGCAGCAGCCAGGTCGGCACCGTGTCGCCCCGGCGGGCCGGCCGCAGCTACGCCGCCCGGCTCGCGCTGGCGCTCGACCTGCTGGCCGACCCGGTGTTCGACGCGCTGCTCACCGGCCGGTCGCGCTTCGACGACCTGCCCGACGTGCTGGACCGGCTCGCCTCGGGCGGGCTGCCGGCGCTGTGTCATCTCATCACCTACGGCGAGGAGTGAACGTGTTCAGCGTGACCGTCCGGGACCACATGATGGTCGCCCACAGCTTCCGCGGCGAGGTGTTCGGCCCGGCGCAGCGGCTGCACGGGGCGACGTTCGTCGTCGACGCCACGTTCCGCCGCGCCGAGCTGGACGACGACGGGATCGTGGTCGACATCGGGTTGGCCACCGAGCAGCTCAAGGCCGTGCTCGCCGAGCTGAACTACCGCAACCTGGACGACGAGCCGGCCTTCGCCGGGGTGAACACCACCACCGAGGTGCTCGCGCGGACGGTCGCCGACCGGCTCGCCGACGCGGTGGCGGCCGGCCGGCTGGGGGAGGGCGCCCGCGGGCTGGCCGGCATCACCGTCACGCTGCACGAGTCGCACATCGCCTGGGCGAGCTACGAGCGGTCGCTCTGACCGGATGAGCGCCGTCCACGTGGTGCTGCCGGGCGACATCGACGACCCGGCGGACCCCAGCGGCGGCAACGCCTACGACCGCCAGGTCTGCCGGGGCCTGGCGGCACGCGGCTGGACGGTACGGGAACACCAGGTGCCCGGCGGCTGGCCGCACCCGGGGCACCGGGAACGCGCCGACCTGGCCGGGCTGCTCGGCGGGCTGCCCGACGGCGTGCCGGTGCTGCTCGACGGCCTGGTCGCCTCGACCGTGCCGGACGTCCTCACCCCGCACGCCGCGCGGCTGCCCCTGGTGATCCTGGTGCACCTGCCGATCGAGGGCGAGACGGAGGCGCGGTCGCTTGCGGCGGCCACCGCCGTGGTCGCCACCAGCGAGTGGACCCGCGACCGGCTGCTCACCCGCTACCGGCTGCGCCCCGAACGGGTGACCGTCGCGCCGCCCGGCGTCGACCCGGCGCCCGTCGCGTCCGGCACCCCCGGCGGGGGACGGCTGCTCTGCGTCGCCGCGGTCACCCCGGTGAAGGGCCACGACGTGCTCGCCGCCGCGCTCACCGAGGTGGCGGACCTGGACTGGACCTGCAACTGGGTCGGGCCGGTGGACCGGGACCGGGCGTTCGCCGACCGGCTGCGCGAACGCCTCACCGCCACCGGTCTCGACGGCCGGGTCCGGCTCACCGGCCCGCGCACCGGCCCCGGCCTGGCCGCCACCTACGCCGCCGCCGATCTGCTGGTTGCGCCCTCCCGGCGGGAGACGTACGGAATGGTGGTCACCGAGGCGCTCGCCCGGGGCGTACCGGTGCTGGCGAGCGACACCGGCGGCCTGCCGGCCACGCTCGGGCACGCCCCCGGCGGGGCCCGGCCCGGACTGCTGGTGCCGGCGGGCGACCCGGGCGCGACAGCCGCGGCGCTGCGCCGCTGGCTCACCGATGCCCGCCTGCGGGACCGGCTGCGCCACGCCGCCCGGCAGCGGCGGCGTACCCTCTCCGGCTGGCCGGTCACCGTGGACCGGCTGGCGACGGCGCTCAAGGAGGCGACAGCGGCATGACCACCTCACTCCCGCCCGGCTTCGCGGACTGGCTGCGACTGCGTGAGCCCGCCGACGCGGCGGCCCGCAGCGCCGAGCTGGCCGACGCGGTCCGCGACCGGCTGCCCGCCGGTCGGCCGGTCGTCGTGCACGACCTGGGCAGCGGCACCGGTTCGATGGCCCGCTGGCTCGCGCCCCGGCTGCCCGGCCCGCAGCGCTGGGTGCTGCACGAACGCGACGCGGACCTGCTGGCGCTGGCCCGCGCCGGACGGCTCACCGCCGCCGACGGCACCGACGTCGCGGTGACCACGCGCGGCTCCGACGTCACCCGGCTGACCGCCGCCGACCTGGCCGACGCCCACCTGGTCACCGCGTCCGCGCTGCTGGACATGCTCACCGCCGAGGAGGTCGAGCGGATGGCGGCGGCCTGCGCCGGCCACCCGACGCTGTTCGCGCTCACCGTGACCGGGCGGGCCGAGTTCACCCCGCCGGACCCGCTGGACGCCGAGCTGACCGCCGCGTTCAACGCCCACCAGCGCCGTACCGTCGACGGCCGGGTCCTGCTCGGACCGGACGCCGTGGACGTCACGGTGGCCGCCTTCCGCCGCCACGGCGTCGAGACGCTCCTGCGGCCGACGCCGTGGCGGCTCGGCCCGGAGCAGGCGGACCTCGCCGCCGAGTGGCTCACCGGCTGGGTCGACGCGGCGGTCGAGGAACGACCGCATCTGTCCGGGCCCGCCGCGACGTATACCCGATGGCGGCTCACCGAGGCCGCCGCCGGCCGACTCGAGGTGGTGCTGCACCACGCCGACCTGCTCGCCGGCTGAACCGTACCGGCCGTCGGCACGTGACAACCGGTGGGAACAAGGGAGGACCGTTTGTCACACGTCGCCGTCGCCGGGCCCGTACCGGCCGTCACGCCCGCGCCGCCGCGCCGGGCCAGGGCGGGCCGGGCATGGGTACGCCCGCTGCTCGGGCTCGCCGTGCTCGCCGTTCTCGTCGCCTCGGTCGGCACCGGACCGTTCCTGGCCGGGCTGCGGCTGATCGACGCGCCGGCGCTGGCCGCCGCGCTCGGCATCGGCGTGATCACCACCGTCTGCTGCGCCTGGCGCTGGTCGCTCGTGGCCGGCGGGCTGGGCGTACGGCTGCCGCTGGGTGCCGCGGTGGCGCACTGCTACCGGGCGGTCTTCCTCAACTCCACGCTGCCCGGCGGCGTGCTCGGCGACGTGCACCGGGCGGTGCGGCACGGCCGCGACGCCGGGGACGTGGCCCGGGGCGTCCGGGCGGTGGTGTGGGAGCGCACCGCCGGGCAGGTGGTGCAGGTGGTCATCGCGGTGGCGCTGCTCGCCGCGTTCCCGTCGCCGGTTCGCCGGTACCTGCCGTCGCTGGCCGCCGCGCTCGCGGTGGTCGCGCTGGTGCTGGTGCTGGCCGCCCGCGCGGTGCCCCGTTCCGGGGCGTCCCGCTTCGCCCGGGCGGCCCGGACCGCGCTCGCCGACGTCCGCTCCGGGGTGCTGGGCCGCCGGACCTGGGCCGGTGTGGTGGTCGCCTCGACAGTGGTGTTCGCCGGTCACCTGGCCACGTTCGTGGTGGCCGCCCGCACGGCCGGCGCGGACGCCCCACTGTCGCACCTGCTGCCGCTGACGCTACTCGCCCTGCTGGCCATGGCGGTGCCGCTGAACGTGGGCGGTTTCGGGCCGCGCGAGGGGGTGGCCGCGTGGGCGTTCGCCTCGGCCGGGCTGACCGCCGCGCAGGGTGTGGCGACCGGCACGGTGTACGGCGCGCTGGTGCTGGTGGCCAGCCTGCCCGGCGCCGCGGTGCTGCTGGCACGGCGGATGCCTCGGCGCGAGCCCGGCAACTGTCGGTGATCCCGCCTACGGTGGGGAACGAGGTGTGCGTCGCCGGGTCCGCCCGGCGACCGGACGACAGGAGAACCATGGACGAGACGCTGCCCACCGCGACGGTCCGGACCCGCGTGACGGTTCCGCTCCGGTTCCCCGACGGCTACGTGACCACGGCCCGCGTGCACACCTTCCACGGTCTCGTCGACGGCCGCGAGCACCTGGCGTTCGGGCTCGGTGAGCACGCCGACGCCGGCCCGCCGCTGGTCCGGCCGCACAGCGAATGCCTCACCGGGGACGTGTTCGGCAGCCAGCGCTGCGACTGCGGCCCGCAGTTGCGCGAGGCGGTCGAGCGGATCGCCGAGGCCGGTGGCTACCTGCTCTACCTGCGGCAGGAGGGGCGCGGCATCGGCCTGTACGCCAAGCTCGACGCGTACGCCCTCCAGGACGGCGGCCTCGACACCTACGAGGCGAACCTGGCGCTCGGGCACGGCTCGGACGAGCGCGACTACACGGTGGCCGCGCAGATGCTCGCCGCGCTGGGCGTGGACCGGGTGGCCCTGCTCAGCAACAACCCGGACAAGGCGGCCCAGCTCGAACGGCTGGGCGTCACGGTGGCCGACCGGGTGTCCACCGGCGTGCACCTGTCGCCCGCCAACGCCAGTTACCTGGCGGCCAAGGTGACCCGCGCCGATCACGCCCTCGACCTGCCGTTCGTGCCGTGACCACCCGCCCGTACGTGCTGCTCAGCTGCGCGATGTCGATCGACGGCTACATCGACGACGCGACCACCGACCGGCTTCTGCTGTCGAACGACGACGACCTGGACCGGGTCGACGCGACCCGGGCCGGGTGCGACGCGATCCTCGTGGGCGCGGCGACGGTGCGCCGCGACGACCCCCGCCTGCTGATCCGCAGCGAGCGACGGCGCGCCGAGCGGGTGGCGCGCGGCCTGCCCCCGTCGCCGGTGAAGGTGACTGTCACCGGCAGCGGCGACCTCGATCCGGGGGCGCGCTTCTTCACCATGGGTGACGGGCTCAAGCTGGTGTACTGCCCGAGCGGAGTGGTGGACAAGGCCCGTGAGCAGGTCGGCGCCGTGTCGACTGTGGTCGACGCGGGCGATCCGGCCACCGCGGAGGCGGTGGCGGCCGACCTGGCCGGGCGCGGGGTGACGCGCCTGATGGTGGAGGGCGGCGGCTCGATGCACCGCCAGTTCCTCACCGCCGGCCTGGCCGACGAGCTGCACCTGGTGGTCGCCCCGTTCTTCGTGGGGGACCGGCGGGCGCCGCGCTTCGTCGGGGACGGCCGCTTCCCGTGGCACCCGGGCCGCCGGGCCCGGGTGGTCGAGGTGCGCCAGATCGGCGACGTGGTGCTCACCCGCTACGCGTTGTCCGACCGCTGCCCGGCCTGACCCGTCGTCCCGCCCGATCCGCCCTTGGGCAAGCTCACGGTCTTGATCAGTTCGTTGACCATACGATGGTGGTGGTGCTGACCGTCACCCCGATCGTCGCGGCCAGGGGCTGAGCCCGGGCACGTCAGAGCACCTGGGACAGGAAGCGCCGCAGCCGCGGGTGCTCCGGCGCCTCGAACACCGCCTCCGGCGGCCCGGCCTCCAGCACCACGCCCGCGTCCATGAACGCCACCGTGTCGGCGACGCTGCGCGCGAATCCCATCTCGTGCGTCACCACCACCATCGTCATCCCGGCGGCGGCCAGGTCCGCCATCACCGCGAGCACGCCCTTGACCAGTTCCGGGTCCAGCGCGCTGGTCGCCTCGTCGAACAGCATCACCTGCGGGCGCAGCGCGAGCGCCCGTGCGATGGCGACGCGCTGCTGCTGGCCGCCGGAGAGCTGCGCGGGCCGGGCGTCCGCCTTGCCGGCCAGGCCGACCAGAGCGAGTTGGGCACGGGCCAGCGCCACCGCCTCGTCCTCGCTCAGCTTCTTGAGCTTGCGCAGCGCCAGCGTGATGTTGCGCAGCACGCTCAGGTGCGGGAACAGGTTGAACTGCTGGAACACCATCCCGATGCGCTGGCGCAGGGCGTCCGGGTCGTCGCGCAGCACGCTGCGCCCGTCCAGCAGGACGTCACCCCGGTCCGGCTCGATCAGCCGGTTGACGGTGCGCAGCAGCGTCGACTTGCCGGAGCCGGACGGGCCGATCACGCAGGCCGCCCGGCCCCGGGCCACGTCGAGGTCCGCGCCGCGCAGCACCCGGTGCGCGCCGAAGGCCAGGTGCACGTCGCGGACGGCCAGGCTGACCGAGGTGGTGGTGGTCATCGCGGATCCTTTCCGGACGGGGTGAGGCCGGCCGGCTCGGTCTCGGGTTCGGGCGGCGCGGCCGGGCGGCCCTGCCGCAGGCGCCGGTCCAGCCAGTTGACCGCGTGGGTCAGCGGCACGGTCAGCACCAGGTAGAACAACCCGGCCAGCAGCAGCGCGGACTGGTTGCCGGTGTTCGCCGCGTAGTCCTGCCCGATCCGGAACAGCTCCCGCTGGCTGGCCAGCAGGCCGAGGAAGTAGACCAGGCTGGAGTCCTTGATCAACGCGATGAGCTGGTTGACCCAGGCGGGCAGCACCCGGCGTACGCCCTGCGGGATGATCACCAGGCGCATGGCCTCGCCCCAGGAGAAGCCGAGCGCCCGTGCTCCCTCCAGCTGGGCGGCCTCCACGCTCAGGATGCCGGCCCGGAAGATCTCACCGAGGTAGGCGGCGGCGATCAGGGACAGCGCCAGCACCCCCAGCGGGTAGGGGTTCGGCCCCCACACCTGCATGCCGAGCGGCGCCAGGCCCACGCCGATCAGCAGGATGGTCGCCGCGGCCGGCAGGCCGCGGAACACGTCGGTGTAGACCCGCGCCGGCCACCGCAACCATCGGGTACGCGAGATGCCGGCGACGGCCAGCAGCATGCCGAGCACCGAGCCGAGCAGGGCGGCGGAGACCGCCAGGGTCAGCGTGTTGGGCAGCCCGACGGTGAGCATCTCGGGCAGCGCCTCGCGCATCGAGTCCCAGTCGAAGAACGTCTCCCACAGCGTGTTCAGTGGATCCATGTCCGCTCCGTCCGCCCCGCTCGTGCCCGGTCACCGGCTCAGGAGGCGGCCGACGGCGACGGCACCGCCACCGACCCGCTGCCCGGCTCGAAGCCGGCCGGGATCGGCCGCCCCGGGTAGTACTCGGCCTGCAGGCGGCTCCACGTGCCGTCGGCGATCACCTCGTCCAGGCCCTTGTTCAGCGCCTCGCGCAGCTTGTCGTCGCCATTGGCCACCGCGTACGCGGTCGGGGTGGGGCTGAGCTGCTTCGCCGCGACCTTGATCCTGCCGTTGCTGTCGGCGGCGGACTTGTCGCCGATCTCGGCCGGGGCGATCCAGGCGTCTGCCGTGCCGGCCTTGAGCTGGTTGATCGCGCTGTTGTAGTCGGGCACCCGCACCGGGTCGAGGTTCTGCCTGGTGGCGTAGTCGTCCTGCACGGTGCCCTGGACCACCACCACGCGCTTGCCGGTGAGCTGGTCGAAGCCGGTGATCGCAGAGCCCGCGGGCACGTCCAGGCCGAAGTAGCCGAAGTCGTAGCCGTTGCCGAAGTCGACTGTCTTCTTCCGCGCCTCGGTGATCGTGATCGAGGAGCTGCCCACGTCGAACTTGCCGCTGTTGACCTGGGCGAGCAGGCCGGAGAAGTCGGTGCCGACGAACTCCACCTTCAGGCCGAGCTTGGCGGCCACGGCGCGCAGCAGCTCGTTGTCGAAGCCGGTGAACTTCCCGTCCTTCAGGAAGACGTTCGGCGGGGCGTCGGTGAGCGTGCCGGCGCGGATCACGCCGGGCTGGAGCAGGCCGTACGGGTTGTCGGCCGCGGCGGTGTCGTCGCCGCCGCAGGCGGTGAGCGCGGTGGCGGCGAGCAGGGCCGCCGCACCGACGGCGGCGGCACGGGTCAGGACGGTACGGAAACGCACGATGTCTCTCCAGAATGGACTGACGCGCGGCGCGCGTCGGTGCCGGCCCGCGCCGGACGGACGGCCGGGCCGGAGAAGGGTGGATCGGGGAAAGGAGGGTGGCGTTCGTTCAGCGCGCGCGGCGACAGGCGTCGCTGCACACCCGCATCAGGTCGACGTGGCGGCGCTTGACCAGCGCGAAGCGGGCCGGGTACGCGGCGACGTCGTCGGAGGGGGTGAAGGGTGGTGCGATCATCGGTCTCCCTGGTCTGTTGCTGACCTGGGTGCCAGGCCACGCTTGCACCGGCGGCTGCCGGTGCCTGGTCTTCACCCGGGGCACCCCACCGCGGAGGAGGGTTGCCGGCCAGCGAGCCGGGGCTTCGCGCTGGCACTCATGACCTGCCCGGAAGGCTAGCAGCACCGCCGTGGCCGCCGTCCAGCCGTTATGACCACCCTCACGCGCGGCGGCGCACCGCCGGGCCGGGACGACTGCCGGGCGGGTCCGGCCCACGGGCCGCAGAATGGGCGGATGGCCGACCGGCGGGTGACAGTCGACGACCTCGGCGCGTCGTTGATCAAGGGCAACGCGGACGCGGTGGACCTGACGGCCAGCTTCGCCGCCCGTCCACGGGTCACCGGCTGGTGCGTCCGTCCCGGCGAGCCGTGCCCGGGGGTGCGGCGGGCCGGTGCGCGTCCGCACGCCGGCCCGCTCGGGTGACGACGGGACCGCCCGGGGGACAGCGCCGGTTCGGCCGGTGAGGCTCCGGTTCAGGCCGCCAGGGCGGTGGTGAGCCGGCGGGCCTCGGCGACCAGCCTGCTGCCGCCGCCGCGGGCCACCACGTCGGCCAGTCCGGGCACCTCGATCCGGACGCCTGTCGTGGCCGCCGCCTCCGCCGCCAGCGCCAGCAGGTCCGGTGTGCCCCGGGGCGGTGCCGGCGCGGCCAGCAGCGGCGGCAACGCCTCGGCGAGCAGCCGCCACGCGCTCAGCGGGGCACCCGCCGCCACCGCGTCGCGCAGGGGCGTGACCGCCCGGGTGAGGACGACCTGCCCCTGCGTCCCCATCTCGCCCAGATGCCGGCCGATCCGAGGCGCGTCCAGGTCACCGGCGGCCGCCAGGAGCAGCAGCGCGTCGAGCGCGGCCACCCGGTCCGCCTCGTGCCGGGCGCACAGCCCGTACGCCACGGCCAGGTCCAGCGCGGGCCCGCCCGCGCCCGTGCACTCGGCGAGCGCCAGCAGGACCGGTCCTCGCCCGCCGAGACCCTCCTGGGCGGCCATGGCCAGTTCGGGGAGGACCTGGGCGGCGACCACGCCCCGGTGCCCGGGCAGCACCGCCGGCCACAGGTCGACGGCGCCGAACATCCGGGTGCCGATCGCCGGAGGCGCCAGGGTGAGCAGTCCGAACCGGTCGTCCACGTCGGCCGGCGGGGTGAGCGCTACCAGCCGGCGTCGGTCCGGCAACGAGTCGTAGGCCCAGTCGTACGCGCGGGATCGTTCCCGCCGGCCCACAGTCACCACCTCCTGCGCCGGCACCGGCACGACCTCGCCACGCAACCAGACCGCCAGTTCGATCCCGGCGGTCGTGCCGAGCGCCTCCGCGCGTGCCGCCAGCGGCTCGTCGACGACGGCCGGCAGCCGCAGGAAGGCCTGCGTGCAGTCCCACCGCCAGTGCGGCCGGTCGCCGAGCGCGGCCAGCCGCTCGTACAGCACAGCCGGTTCGATCGCCCCGCTGGTCGAGGTGGGCGCGGACATCAACCCCGGATCGTCGTGACCGGCCAGCCGCTGCCCGGCCTCGGCCAGGCGCAGGCGGTAGAGCCACGTCGGTGCGGGACGCCCGGATGCCGCCTGCGCGGACCGGGACGTCGCCAGCACCGAGGCCCAGTGGTCCCGGCGGCGGGTGGCGTCCCCGATCCCGGCGGCTGCCAGCAGCAACCCGTTCACCTGCGCCGCGGGCAGGAACCGGCCCCAGCTCTCGTCACACTCGGCCACCCCCGCCCGGCGCAGCACCGGCGCCAGCGCCGCCGCGACCCGGTCGCGCTCGCGGGTGCCCAGCCGCACCAGACCTTCCACGACCCGTTCGAGAACCGCTGTCGGCCACTGCCCGCGCAGCGCTGCCGCCACCTCCTCCACCAACTCGTCCACCTCGGCGATCGGGGGCGGCGCGGCCGCTGCCGGCAGCGGCGGCGGCAGGTCGTCGCGCGCCTCGGCCACTCTGGTGACGGCCACCGGCCGGTGACCGTGGCGCTGCGCCAGCGTCAGCGCGCGCTCGCGCAGGCCGGCATCGGGATGGTCGGCCGCCACGGCGAGCACCGCGCCGATCTGCGGGGCCCGGTCGGGGTGCTGGCGGGCCAGCCGGTCGAGCCAGGACACCTGCGCCCGGACCAGGGCCTTCTCCGGCCGGGCCAGCACCGTCCGGGCGGCCTCCCACAGCGCCTCCGGCTCGGCGACGTCACCGGCCTGCCGCAGCGTCCGCTGGGCGGCGCTGGCCACCGGACCGGGGCCGTCGGCGAGCAGCCGCAGATAGGCGCTCGACCGCACCGCCACCTCGTCGGGGGTCGGCGCCAGCAGGTCGTGCAGGACCAGGAACGGTCGCAGCGCGCCCGGCCGGTCGCCGCGCAGCAGCCGGCCCAGGACGCCGTTGAGCAGGACCGCCCGGTCGAGCCGGCCCTCCGCCGCCAACGCCGTCAGCGCCCGGGGCACCGCCTCCGTCCCCGTGCCGTCGCCGCGGTCCAGCTCGGTGCCCACACCGTCCACCTCGAACAGGCGCGGCAGCAGGGCGTCGAGGAACGGGTCGGCACGCAGCCGGTCCACCGTCGGCGGGCGCGTACCGCGCGGGTCCGGCCAGCCCTGCGCCGCCGCCCAGCCGCGCACGAAGTCGTCAGCGGTCGACGGCGGCGCCTTCTCGGCCAGCAGGAGACCGGCGACGAACCGCCAGCCCGCGACCATCCGGGCCCGGGGGAGCCGGTCGGCCAGCTTGTACGCCACGTCGGCCAGCCAGGTCACCCCGCGTTCCCGGGCGACGTCGACCACCGGCGCGGCGTCGACGCCGACCAGCCAGACCGACCGGCGGCCCAGCAGCGCGGCGACCTTCGTCGGGGTGCTCAGCGTCCCCACCGCGGCCACCGCCAGCGTCGCCGCCTCGCCCTGCCACCACCAGGCGTCCCGCCGGCGGCGCACATCGGCGACCAGTTCGTCGCCGAGCGCCCGCCGGGCCGGCTCGTCCAGCCCGGCCAGAGCCGACCGGACCTTCGACATCCTGCCGCGCGCCACCGCCTCGACGAAGCCGGTCACGACAGCGCCTCCACCGGCGCCGCGGCCATCGACACGGCCAGCGCGTGCCGGCACGGCCCCCGCTGCCCGCGGTGCCGCGCCCACCAGCGGCAGGAACAGGAGTACGCGCCGTCCGGGTGCCGGCGTACCCGGTAGGTCTCGGCGCCGGTGCGTACCGTCGCGTGCTCGCCGTCGCGCTCGACCGCGCCGCGCTCGACGAGTGCCCGCGCGCCGACCAGCCGCGGGTTGTCCCGCTCCGCGCGGCCCGCGTCGTAGGGCATCACCCGGTGGAAGTACGCCCCGTCCGCCACGTCGTAACCGACCCGCCCGGCGGTGCCCAGCTGGGCGAGCGCGGCGCGGACCCGCTCGTCGGGCAGCGCGGCGGCGTCGGCCAGCGCGGCGACGTCGATCGTCGGATCCCAGTTGAGCAGCGCGCCCACCAGCTCCGCGTCGTCGACCACCTCGTCGCCCGCGAGCGCCGCCAGGGCCGCCCCCTCGCCGGAGAACCCCCGGTACGGCTCGGGGGAGAGTGTCAGCGACACCCGCAACGCCCCGGTGTCCAGCTCCCACGTGCTCGGCACGGCCGGTGAACCGGCCCGCACGGCCGGGCCGTACACCCGCAGGGAGCGCGCGTGCCGCAGCACGCCGCGCAGCGCCGCGAGCCTTCCCGCGCCGGCCAGGCAGACCGCGCCCGGCACCGGGCGGGAGGTCAGCCGCAGCGTACGCCCGGCGGGCACCGCCCACAGCACGCTCCGGTCGCCGGCGGCGGGCAGCCGGCGCAGGAACGCCGCCGCCTCCGCCGTCGCGATCTCGGCGCGCGGTTCGAAACCGGCGGTGAGCACGTGCACCTCGGCGAACCCGCGCAGCCAGCGGCCGGGCAGCGGGACCTTCCGCTCGACCACCGAGCCGTCCAGGGTGGAGACGGTCAGGTCGTCCGGCCCGACCGCCACGTGCAGCGGCTCGATGCCGCCCACCCGGGCCAGCGCCTCCCGCAGCGGCGGGTTCACGTCCACGTTCGTGGTGCCGTGGCCGCTGATCTCCCCGTTCAGCCCGTCCGGCAGCACGTCCATCCGCGCGTACACCCCGCAGCAGCCCGAGAACGACTCGAAGCGCAGTCGGCCCCGGCTGCCGGTCACCACCGGGTCCAGGCTGGCCGGGCTGACCGGCTGGTGGTAGCGGGTGCGGGCCACCTCGGCGACGGCGAGCAGCCCGGCCGCCGCGGCGGCCGGGGCGGTGAGGAACCCGGTGAAGAAGCGCGGGTTGGCCGCCGGGCCGCCGCAGGTCTGCAGATCGAGACCGGCGGAGCGCAGCGCGGACGGCTGAAGGTATCGGTACGTCTGGACGGCGTTCACGGCGCAGACCGTAGAGCGACCGACCGACAAAACCGCGACGGTCCTGCTAGCGTCCTCGGATGTTCGCCCATGCCCTCACCGACGACGCCGAGCTGCGTCCACTGTCGCCCTGGCACGCCGACGAGTTCCTGGCCAACCTCGACCGCTGCCGCGAGCACATCGCGCCGTGGGTCGGCGCGTCCTTCGTCGCCACCGACGCCGAGTCGGCCCGCAAGGTCCTGCAGGCGTACGCCGACCGGTGGGCCCGCGACGACGGCGGCATCTGGGGCATCTGGCAGCGCGGCACGCTCGTCGGCGGCGTGCTGCTCGTGTCGCTGAGCACCGAACGCGGGGTGTGCGAGGCCGGCTGCTGGCTGGAACCGGGCGCCGAGGGGCAGGGCCTGGTCACCCGCGCGGCCCGCTTCGTCATCGACTGGGCGGTGCGGGAGCGCGGCATCCACCGGGTCGAGTGGGTCACGAAGGCGGGCAACGAGCGCAGTGTCGCCGTCGCGCGGCGGCTCGGCATGAGCCGCGACGGCGTCATGCGCGGGGCCGCCCCGGTGCCGGACGGCCGCGCCGACCTGGAGGTCTGGTCGGTGCTGGCGCCGGAGTGGACCGCCTGACCGCCGAAATTGTCGTACCCGGACGTGAACATGTGTCCATGGCAGTCCCCGCACTGGCCGACCGGTCCCCCCAGCCGCGCGCCCTGCCGCTGCGCGAGGTCCGCACCCGGCTCACCCAGCTCGTCTCCCTGGCCGAGCTGACCGACACCGTCACGCTCGTCACCCGCGACGGCGATCCCCGGCCGGTCGCCGCGATCGTGCCCGCGACCGCCGCCCGCACCGGCGCCCAGGCACGTGCCGACGCCGAACGCGTCGCCGCGATCAGCGCCGGCTGGGCCCGCCGCCTGGAGGAGTTGCACCGGCAGTCCGGCCGGCGGCACGCCGCCGAGCTGCGGGTGCTGGCCGACGCGCTCGCCGAGGCGTGGGCCGAACTGGATCGCCGCGCCCCGGCCGGCGACCCGGCGCTGACCCGGCTGCGCGCCGCGCACGCCGACCTGCTGCGCCGCTGACCCGTGGCGGCCCGCCCGGAGTGCGCGGGACGCCACGGGTGTGCGGTCAGCTCCGGCCGCGCTCGGCCCGGTAGCGGCGGATCAGCTCGGCGGTCGAGGTGTCCACGTCGGCCAGGTCCGGGTCCGGCCCGGTGAGCTTCGGCGCGAGCTGGTTGGCCATCACCTTGCCCAGCTCCACGCCCCACTGGTCGAACGCGTTGATGTCCCAGATCGCGGCCTCGGTGAACGTGATGTGCTCGTAGAGCGCGATCAGCTGGCCCAGCGTCGCCGGGGTGAGCTTCGGCGCCAGGATCGACGTGGTCGGGTGGTTGCCCGTCATCACCCGGTGCGGCACCACCTCGGGCGCGGTGCCCTCGGCCTCCACCTGCTCCCGGGTCCGCCCGAACGCCAGCGCGGCGGTCTGGGCGAAGAAGTTCGACATGAACAGGTCGTGCATGTCGCCCAGGTCGTGGTTGGGCCGGCTGAACGCGATGAAGTCCGCCGGGATCAGCCGGGTGCCCTGGTGGATGAGCTGGTAGAAGGCGTGCTGCCCGTTGGTGCCGGGCTCGCCCCAGAAGATCTCCCCGGTCGGGTACGTGACGGGCGAGCCGTCGACGCGTACCGACTTGCCGTTGCTCTCCATGGTGAGCTGCTGGAGGTAGGCCGGGAACCGGTGCAGGTACTGCGAGTAGGGCAGCACCGCGTGGGTCTCCGCGCCGAGGAAGTCGGTGTACCAGACGTTGAGCAGGCCGAGCAGTGCCGGCACGTTGCGCTCCACCGGCGCGGACCGGAAGTGCTCGTCGACCGCGTGGTAGCCGGCCAGCATCTCGCGGAACCGGTCCGGCCCGATCGCCAGCATCACCGACAGGCCGACCGCCGACGGCAGCGAGTAGCGTCCGCCCACCCAGTCCCAGAAGCCGAACATGTTCTCCGGGTCGATGCCGAAGTCGCGGACCCGCTGCTCGTTGGTGCTGACCGCGACGAAGTGCCGGGCCACGGCGTCGTCGTCCGCGTCCAGTCCGGCGAGCAGCCAGCGCCGCGCCTGGTCGGCGTTGGCGAGCGTCTCCTGGGTGGAGAACGTCTTGGACACCACGACGAACAGCGTGCTCGCCGGGTCCAGGTCGGCGGTCTTGTCGTGGATGTCGGTCGGGTCGATGTTCGACACGAACCGGCAGCTGATGCCCGCGTCCCGGTACGCCTTGAGCGCCTCGTACGCCATCACCGGCCCGAGGTCGGAGCCGCCGATGCCGATGTTGACCACTGTGGTGATCCGCTCACCGGTGTGGCCGCGCCACGAGCCGGAGCGCACCCGCTGCGCGAACGCCGACATGCGGTCCAGGACGGAGTGCACGTCGGCGACCACGTCCTGGCCGTCCACGGTGAGTGACGCGTCCGGCGGCAGGCGCAACGCGGTGTGCAGCACGGCCCGGTCCTCGGTCACGTTGATGTGCCGTCCGGCGACCATGGCCGCGATCCGGCCGGTCAGCCCGACCCGCTCGGCGAGCGCGACGAGCAGCGCGATCGTCTCGTCGGTGACCAGGTTCTTGCTGTAGTCCACGTGCAGGTCGGCGACCTCGCCGGTGAGCCGCTCACCCCGCTGCCCGTCGGCGGCGAACAGGTCGCGCAGGTGCGTGCCGCGCATCGCCTCGGCGTGCTTGCGCAGCGCCTGCCATTCGTCGGTGGTGGTGACGTCCACAGCCATCGGGTCGATCTTCTCCTTCGCGACGGGCGGTCGGCCGGCGCGCGCCGGCGAACCCCACAAGCCTGCCACCCGGACCGGTCGCGCGCGACGCGACCCGGCGGCGACCACCGCGCGGGCGGTTCTTTCCGTCCGCCGCCGCTGGACACGCCGTTGGGACATTTGTACGACACGCCGATCACACACTGACATCTTTCGATTGCGGAACGTAAGCTCCAGAGTCGTCGGTGTAGCGGAGGAGGGCGCGTATGGCAGCGGTTTTCGGTCTTCGGCGCCCCTTGGACGAGAACTCGCCGGATGAGCCCGCTGCGACGGCCGACGACTCGCCGCTGCCGGAGCTGGCGGACGGGCACTGGATGAACCGCGCCACCGAGTTCGCCCACACCAGCTTCTGGTCGGTGGCGCGCCGGCTGCCGGCCCTCGTCCGCGAGGCCATCGGCCTGGCCTGGGCGACCAGCCGGCGGGACACGCTCGCCTCGATCGGGCTCAACGTGGTCGCCGGGCTGCTCACCACATTCGGCCTGCTCGCCACCACCGGCGTACTCCGGCAGCTCTTCGCCGCCGGGCCCACACCGGACCGGATCCGCGCCGCCCTGCCCGCGCTCCTGCTCGCGGCCGCCGCCGTGACGGCCCGGGGAGCGCTGACGGTCGCCGCCGGGTGGGCGCAGGCCCGGCTCATCCCGCAGATCAACTACCAGGTGGAACTCCGGCTCTTCGAGGCGACCACCGCCGTGGAGCTCGCCGCGTTCGACGACGCCGGGTTCGCCGAGGAGATGGACCGTGCCCGGGATCGGGGCATGGCCGAGGCCGCGTCGATTGTGGACCACACCGTGAACCTCGTGACCGGTGTCGTCGGTGTACTGGCCACCGCCGCCGCGGTCACCGTCATCCAGCCCGTCCTGCTGCCGTGCCTGCTGCTCGCCGCCGTGCCCGAGGCCGTCACCGCGGTCAAGCTGGCGCGTCGGCAGTATCTGGCGCTGCTCGCCTGGATCACCCGTCGCCGCCGGATGTTCATGCTGGCCCGGTTGATGGCCGACCGGCACACCGCCGCCGAGATCCGTGCCTACCAGATGCGGGACTTCCTGCTCGCCGAGTACCACCGGATGATGACCGTGGAGACACAGGCCCAGCTCCGGCTGGCCCGCTCGCAGACCGTCACCCGGGGGCTCGGCCTGTCGGTGACCGGCGTGGCCGCGTTCGCGGTCTACGCCGTACTGGGCGGGCTGCTGCTGGGCGGTGTGGTGGCGCTGGCGGCGGCGGCCACCGCGCTGCTCGCGCTCCAGTCCGCGCGTACGAGCCTGCGCACGGCGATCTTCGCCACCAACTCGCTCTACGAGGACGCGCTCTACTACCAGGACTACCGAGACTTCCTCGACCGTGCCACCCGGCGGATCCCGGCCGGCGGTCACCTGCCGGTCGACGGGTTCACGCGGATCGACGTCGAGCGCGTCAGCCTGCGTTACCCGGACACCGACACCGCGGCGGTCGACGAGGTCAGCCTCACGGTCCGGCGTGGAGAGGTGGTCGCGCTGGTGGGGGAGAACGGATCCGGGAAGACGACACTGGCGAAGCTGATCGCCGGCCTGTACCGCCCCACCGGCGGCACGATCCGCTGGGACGGCGTGGACGCCGCCGAGCTGGACCCACGGCAGACCGCCGCGCAGGTCGCGGTGATGAGCCAGGACTGGTGGAAGTTCCCGTTCACCGCCCGGCAGAACATCCGGGTCGGCCGCCACGACCGCGCCGACGGGCCCGGCCCCAGCGTGGAGACCGCCGCCCGGGACGCCGCCGCGCACGACATGATCAGCGAGCTGCCGTTCGGGTACGACACGCTGCTGGACCGGCAGTTCAAGGACGGTCAGGACCTGTCCGGCGGGCAGTGGCAGCGACTGGTGGCCGCACGCGGTCTCTACCGCGACGCCCGGCTGCTGATCTGCGACGAGCCGTCCGCCGCGCTGGACGCGCGTGCCGAACACGCCCTCTTTCAGCACCTGCGGCGGCACCCGGACCGGGCCGTCGTGCTGATCACCCACCGCCTGGCGAACGTCCGGCACGCCGACCGGATCTTCGTGATGGACCACGGCCGGCTCGTGCAGTCCGGCGACCACGACACGTTGATGGCCGAGGGCGGTCTCTACCGGGAGCTGTTCGAGTTGCAGGCGGCCGGTTACCTCGCCGGCAGCGCGGAGCCCGCCGCCGACGGTTGACCTCCAGCGCACTCGAACTCCTACCGTGTCCGGACCGCGCGCCACCCGGCCGGCGCGGCGCGAACCAGGAAGCTCACATGCGCTATCGCGTCCTCGCGCTTCCGTCCCTCTCCGGGGCCACGCCGCCCGCCCTCAGCTCCAAGATCGCCGGAAACAGCGTTAGCGGGACAGCCCAGCTCGCCGATCGAGAGGTTCCGGCCCCGGCAAATAGCGCGAACCGGGCATTCGAGGGGCCGAAACCGCAAGATCGGCGGGGCGCGGCGGGGCGCGGCGGGGTGAGGGAGGGCGGGTGGGGAACTGCGTCGACAGGGGACGGCTGCGGAATCACACTGGGCGGGTGGAACATCGCGATCTTGTTCGGGTGAGCAAGCGGCTGTCGCTGGCGTTGCGGCACCGGCCCGACGCGTTCGGGCTGCGGCTCGACCGGGCCGGCTGGGTGCCGGTCGCCGACGTGCTCGCCGGGCTGGGGATCAGCCGCGCCCACCTGGACGCCGTGGTCGCGGGCAACGACAAGCAGCGCTTCGCGGTGGAGACCGGCCCGGACGGGGCCGACCGGATCCGAGCCAGCCAGGGGCACTCGGTTCCGGTCGACCTCGGCCTGACCCCGGCCGCGCCGCCGCCCCGGCTGTTCCACGGCACCGGCGAGGCCGTGCTGGACGCGATCCGGGCGCAGGGGCTGCGCCGGGGCGGGCGCCACCACGTACACCTGTCGCCTGATGTGGCGACGGCCCGGCGCGTCGGCGCGCGCCGGGGCGGCGCGGTGGTCGTGCTGACCGTGGACGCCGCGGCGATGGCCGAGGCCGGGTACCTGTTCTACCGCTCGGCGAACGGGGTGTGGCTCACCGACACCGTGCCGCCGGCCTACCTCGGCACCACCTGACGCGGCGGTCAGCAGGCGGTCACCGGGTGGGCCACCACGGCGTCGAAGAGGTACGCGAGGTCGTTGACGGCGGCTCGGTCGGGCTGGACGGCGCCGGTGCAGTCGGTGGCGCGGGCGCGCAGGACGTGCCGGCCCGGGGTGGGCGGGCGCCAGCGTGCCGTCCAGCGCTGCCAGGCGCCGCCCCGGTCGGCGGCGACCAGGTCGGCCGGGCGCCACCCGTCGCCGGAGTCCACCTCGACGTGCGCGATCGGGCCGTTGCCGGACCAGGAACGGCCGGTCAGCAGCACCTCCTCGCCGACCGGCACCCGGGCGTCCCAGGCCAGCTCGAAGGCGCTGCGGACCGGCTGGGCGGTGAGCACGGTGCCGTCGGCCGGCTGGCCGGGGCCGAACATCCGGTAGAACTGCGTGTTCCACGGCGAGAACAGGGCAGTGGTGGAGACCTCGATCGCGCCCACCCACTTGATCGAGGAGATGCCGACCCAGCCGGGCACCACGACCCGTACCGGGAAACCGTGGTCGGCGGGCAGCGGCTCGCCGTTCATCTCGTACGCCAGCAGCACGTCGTCCAGCGCCTTCGCGACCGGCATCGGGCGGCGTACCCGGCCGAGGTTCACCCCGCCGCTGACGTAGTCCGGGTCGAGGCCCTCGGGCATCACGTCGACCGCGTCGTCACGTAGCCCCGCCAGACGCAGGACCGTGCCGAGCCGGACACCCCGCCACCGGGCCACGCCGACGCTACCCAGCCCCCACACCACGCCCGGCGTGGGCTCGTCCTGCTGTTCGGCGAAGTAGCGCCGCCCGTTGCCGGCGCACTCCAGCAGCGCGGCGTGCTCCTCGGCGGGCAGCCGGCGTAGCTCGTCGAGGTCGAACTCGACCGGGTTGTCGCGGGTGGGCGCGCCGCGCAGGCCGTCGCCGAACAGCCGCAGCCGCCAGGTGGCGGGGTCCAGCTGCGGGGTGAGCGTGTGGTTGCGGACGAAGAAGCGGTCGACCGGGACCACGTACCCCTGGCCGGCCATCGACGGCCAGCGCATCTCGGCGTTGGTGTCCAGCGGGCGCAGCAACTCCGGCGGCAGCGGCTTGACGATCGGCGCGCCGGGGTCGACGCCGACCGGCGCGGACGCCACCGCGACCGGCTCGCGCTCCGCGGCGGCGGCGGTCACCGCGGCCATCGCCGCACCCACCTCCAGCAGCCGGTCGCGGTCGACGCCCGGCCCGTGGGCGTGCCCGGCGAGCCACTGCCGGCTCCGGTCGGCGTCGTGGACGGCTTCGGCGGGGGACGGGGACTGACTCACGGCTGACCTCCGTGTTGGGCGACGCTGCCTTTCCTATTCAATCAGTAGGACTTTTCGTCGATTCATCGCAGGTGGCGGCTCCCGCGACGGGCAGGAGGTCTCGCCGCGCCGGTAAGCCGGATCCGGATGTGGTCAGAGCGGGCGCTGACCGGTGAGGAAGTCGGCGAGCACCCGGGTGTGCGTGGAGAAGGCCAGCTCGACCGGACCGGTGAGCACCAGCCATTCGGTGGCCTCCTCGGTCGGCGCCGACGGCGGCAGGTCACCGATCGGCCGCTCGGGCAGCACGCCGAAGACCATCATCGTGCCGCCCGCCGGGGCGCCGTGCACCGCGAACAGCCGCGCCTCGCCCGCCTCGGCCCGCAGCCCGGTCTCCTCGCGCAGCTCACGGACGAGCGCCTCGGACCACTCCTCGCCGTACTCGATGAAGCCGCCCGGGAGCGCGAGCTGCCCCCGGGCCGGTTCGATGTCGCGGCGCACCACCACCACGCCCAGTCCTTCCGGCGTGCGGACCGGCAGGACCGCGACCGCCACCGGCAGCGGATTGCGCCACACCGTCTCGCCGCAGGAGGAACAGACGCGCGGCCACCCGGCGTCCGCCGGGTAGGCCGCGCCGCAGAACGAGCAGTGCGAGTACGCGGTCACGCCGCAGCACGTTACCCGCACCCCAGGCGCGAGATCAGGCGTCACCCCGCCGGCCGGCGAGCGTGGCGCGTGCCTCCATCAGGGCGAACCGAGCAGGTTCCCGCCCCGCCACGTCGACGGGTCGGCGGCGCGCGGGTCGTCGGCGGTCAGGCCGATGCCCCAGATCCGGTCGGTCGGGCTGGCCTCGACGAGCACCCGGCCGCCGGTGCCGAACAGGAACCGCCGCAACGGTTCGTGCCGGGAGAACTTGGCGACGCTGCCGGCCACCACGATCTCGTAGCGGCGGGCCACCCGGGTCGCCTCGTCGAAGTCGCGGACCTGCCGGCCGAGCGCCTTGGCCCGGTGCGGATGCCCGGCCGTGAGCACCCGCTCGGCGATCGCGTGGTCACCGAAGAGCGTGGCCTTGTGCCGTTCGGCGCGCTGCTGGTCGACGCGATCGGCGCCGGCCTGCGCTGAGCGCCCCCGGCGGCCGGTCAGGCGATCTCGCCGGTGGTGGCGATCTCGCCGAGCTGGCCCAGCGTGCTCAGGTACGTGTCGTGCAGTTCGTCGGTGGCCGCCGTGCACGCGTCGGAGACGGTGACGATGCGATACCCGTTGTCGACCGCCTGGTAGGCGGTGGACGCGACGGCCAGGTTCGTCGCGACGCCGGTGAACACCACGGTCCGCACGCCCCGGCCACGCAGGATCAGGTCCAGGTCGGTGCCGGAGAATCCACCGAGCCGGGTGGAGGTGACGACGACGTCGCCGGGCTGCAGCATGACCTCGTCGACGATCTCGGTCTTCGGGTCGCCCTCCAGGAACGCCCCGCGCTCCGCGACCATGGCGAAGCTCGGCGTGTTGGCGATCAGGTCCGGATAGCCGGGCCGGTAGGCGACGCGGGTGAAGACGACGAGACCACCAGCGGCCCGCGCGGCGGCGGCGACCCGGGCCGCGTTCGCCGCCACGTCGTGCCGGGCCACCTGGTCGGCGAAGAACGGGCCGAAGACGCCGTCCGGGCTGACCACCTCGTATTGCCAGTGGACGCCCACGACCGCGGTGTGTGCCCAGTCGATGCGCTGCATGTCGATCCCGTCATGGTGCGGAGAGCTGCTGCGGCGCCAGCTCGTAACGTCTCGGGCCGCTGGCGGCGGTGCTCCTGCCGAAGGCGTCCAGGCGTCCCCAGCGGCCGATGACGTCGAGCAGGGCCACGTAGTCGAGGCTAGCAGGCAGGGCGGGCCGGGCCACGAGATCGTCGCCGACCGGCCGGAGGCCGAGCATCGTCCGCAGGAGCAGCAGCGGTGCCCCGGCCGACCACGCCTGCGGGCTGCACGCGGTCGGATACCGGATCGGGAAGCGGGTATCGGACCGGGCGTGCCCGGCGAACGCCTCCGGCAGTCGGCCGTCGTAGAAGGCCGCCGCGTCCAGGATGCCGGCCGCGATGCGGGCCGCCTCGTCGGCGTACCCGTAGCGCCGCAGGCCCCAGGCGATGAACGAGTTGTCGAACGGCCAGATGGTCCCGACGTGGTAGCCGACCGGGTTGTACCGGGCCTCGCCCTCGGCCAGCGTGCGGACACCCCAGCCGCTGAACATCGCCGGTGACATCAGGTGCCGCACCAGGGCCTCGGCCTTCGGCTCCTCGACGATGCCGCTCCACAGCAGGTGGCCGACGTTCGACGACAGGGCGTCCACCCGGCGGCCGTCGCCGTCCAGCGCCAGCGCCATGTACTCGCCGTCGTCGATCCAGAAGTCCTGGTTGAAGCGGCGCTTGAGGTCGGCGGCGTCCTGCTCCAGCCGGTCCGCGTACGCCGGGTCGTGCCAGATCTCGCGCGCGAGCCGCGCGGTGCGCACCTTGGCGTCGTACGCGTACCCCTGGAGTTCACAGGTGGCGCGCGGGAAGCCCGGCAGCCGGCCGTCGCGGTAGGAGATGCTGTCCCAGGAGTCCTTCCAGCACTGGTTCTCCAGGCCGTTCACCGGGTTGCGCCGCTCGTAGGAGACATAGCCGTTGCCGGCCCGGTCGGCGTAGTGGTCGATCCAGTCGACAGCCGCCCGCGCCTCCTGCTCCACCGCGCGTACGAGGGCGGCGTCGCCCGTCCACCGCTCGTACTCGTCGAGCAGCACGAGGAACAGGGGAGTGGCATCGGCGCTGCCGAAGTAGGGGCTGTGCGGTGTCTCGTCGAAGGCGGTCAGTTCGCCGTAGCGCATCTCGTGCAGGATCCGGCCCGGCTCCTCCTCCCGGAAGTCGTCGATCCGGCTGCCCTGGCGGAAGGCGAGCACTGTCAGCGTGGTGGCGGCGAGTTCGGGTGCGAACGGCAGCGCCTGGAGGCTGGTGAGGATGCTGTCGCGGCCGAACAGGCACATGAACCAGGGCAACCCGGCGGCCAGGACGCACCCAGCTCCGGCGAGGAACGGACTGAACCGCAGCGCGGCCAGGTCGATGAGACTCTGCCGGTAGGTGTTCTGCAGCGGTTCCCAGCTGGTCTCCAGGCGCGGTGCCCGGTCCAGCCACTCCCGCAGCTCGGCGGGCTTGTCCCGGGTGTGGCCCTCGGCCCGCCCGGGCAGGCTGAGCCGCTCCAGCCCGCGGGGCATGGCCAGGTCCGGCTCGGCGGTCAGCCGGGTCTGCCACCGGCCGTGCGGTTCGATGTGTACGCGCAGCGTCAGGCCGTTCTCGTCCACCTCCGCCGGAGTCGTCGCGGACACGATCGTCTCGCGGCGGTAGCGTTCGCGCTGGTAGCCCAGGACGAGCCGCGGGCCGTCGACCCGCCGGTAGTGCCGCCCCGCGCGGTCGGTCGTGCCCTCCTTGACCGCGAAGAGGTCCGCGAAGTCCGCGTCCGCCTCGATCCGCACGGTCAGGTCGACGGGCCGCCGGTCGTGGTTGACCAGGAGCAGGTCTTCCTGGAGTCCGCTGTCCAGCCTGTGGGTCCGGCGTACCGCGAGTGTGCTGTTGACGTAGACGTCCTGACTGCCCGGAACCAGGTAGAACCGGTTCTCGAAGTACTGGATGTCGTCGATGGACAGCGTGCTGAGCCGCTCGCCGTCGATGGTGAGCTGCCACCGGGACAGCAGACGGGTGTCGTGGGCGAACAGGCCGTGGGTGGCGTCGGCCGCCGGGGTGATGTCGCCCGCCCGGTCGCAGACCAGGAAGACCGTCCCGTCGAAGATGCCGACGTGGCTGTCACGCATCGTCGTCTCCCCGGTGTCGTTCCGGACGTGGGCCGGGCGGGGCTGGGAACAGCCGGCGTACGGTCGCGAACAGCCGGGGGCTGCCCTCCACTTCGGCCTCGCCGCGCAGGACGGTGGTGAGGAAGTACGCCTCGCCCCGGGCGATCCGGTCGAAGACGGCCCGGTCCGCCCGGACGACGGCGTCCCCGCCGGTGGCCTGCCGTGCCGCGGTGACCTCGCCCCGGGCGATGGAGACCAGCCAGTGGTCGACCGATCCGCCAGCGGCGATGTCGAACCGGACGGTGCCTTCGTGCAGCGCTGTCAGCCCGCGCTGCCTGCGCTGGCCCAGGCTCCGGAAGAACTCTTCGGTGGCGTCGACCATCGGACCCCCTCCCGATGGCATTGTTCCCCGCAACGGAGCCCGTCTTCTCACCCGGAACGGGTGAAAGCGGCGGAGCTATTCCGCGCGCAGCAGGCGCAGGATGCGGGCCAGGTCGGCCCGGTCGTCCGGTGAGAGCGCGCCGAAGAACCGTTCCGCCTCGGTGGCCCGGGCCTGCCGGATCGCGGTGCCCACCCGCTCGCCCTCGGCGGTGGGGGTGACCAGCGTGGCCCGCCGGTCGCCCGGGTCGGGCCGCCGCTGCACCAGACCCCGTTCCTGCAACCCGTCGATGACCTCGGTGGCCGAGCGCGGGGCGATGCGCAGGTGCTCGGCGAGCGCGCCGGGCCGTAGCGCGCCGTGACGCATCAGCACGCCGAGCGCCCGCGCGTGCCCGGGGCTGATGTCCCACGGCGCGAGCGCGCGCTTGGTCTGGTGCCGCAGCCGCCGGGCCACCGCCCAGAACATCTCGGCCAGGCTCTCGTCGCCGCCGCTCACGGGGAATACGGTAACAGGCTTTCGTGTTGCTCCCTCATGTTGAGGTAACCTCAGCATTATTCCCTGCATGAGGAGCACAGTTGGATCGCATCCCCGACGGCCGCCGTGCCGGCCGAACCGTTTCCCCCGCCGAGAAGGCCCAGGCCCGTGCAGTGTCCCTGCGCCGGATCGGCCGCCTGTTCACCGCCCACCGAGGCCCGCTCGCCGCCGTCGTGGCGATCATCGTGGCGTCCTCGATCATCGCGATGGCCACGCCGTTCCTCCTGCGTACGGTGATCGACAGGGCCCTGCCCGAGCGTGACCTGACGCTGCTGGCCTGGCTGGTCACGGGCATGGTCGCGGTCGCCGCCGTGACCGCCGTGCTCGGCGTCGCCCAGACCTTGATCTCCACCCGCGTCGGTCAGGAGGTCATGCACCGGCTGCGCGCCGACGTCTTCGCCCACCTTCAGCGGCAGTCGATCGGCTTCTTCGTACGCACCCGCACCGGCGAGGTCCAGTCCCGCATCACCAACGACATCGGCGGCATGCAGTCGGTGGTCACCTCCACCGCCACCTCGATCGCCGCCAACCTCACCACGGTCGTGGCCACGACCGTCGCCATGCTGGCGCTGAGCTGGCGCCTCACGCTCGTCTCGGTGGTCGTGCTGCCGCCCGCGCTCTGGCTCACCCGCCGGGTCGCCCGGCTGCGCCGGGAGATCACCGCCCAGCGCCAGCGCGAACTGGCAGACCTCACCGTGACCATCGAGGAAGGGCTGTCGGTCAGCGGCGTACGGCTGGCCAAGACGCTCGGCACCGGCCCGGCCCTGGTCGACCGGTTCACCGCCTCCTCGGCCCGCCTGGTCGACCTGGAACTGCGCTCCGAGCTGGCCGGACGCTGGCGGATGGCCGCCATGAGCATCGTCTTCGCCGCCATCCCCGCGGTGATCTACCTCGGCGCCGGGCTGCCCGGCACCGCCGGCACGCTCACCATCGGCACGCTCGTCGCGTTCACCGCGCTCCAGGGCAACCTGTTCCGGCCGCTGATGGGCCTGCTCGACGTCGGCGTCACGCTCACCGCGTCGCTGGCGCTGTTCGCCCGCATCTTCGAATACCTCGACCTGCCCGTCGAGGTGGCCGAGCCGGACCGCCCGGTCCCGCTGGACCCGGCCACCGCCCGCGGCCACCTGCGGATCGACGACGTCACCTTCAGCTACCCGGGCAGCGACACCGCCGCCCTGGCCGGCGTCAGCCTGGACGTCCCCGCCGGCACCAGCCTGGCCCTGGTGGGGGAGACCGGCTCCGGCAAGAGCACGCTCGCCGCGCTGATCAGCCGGCTGCACGACCCGGATGCCGGTCGGATCACCATCGACGGGATCGACCTGCGCGACCTGCGCCCGGCCGACCTGGCGGCCGTCGTGGGCGTGGTCAGCCAGGAGACGTACCTGCTGCACGGCACCGTCCGGGACAACCTCCGGTACGCGCGCCCGGACGCCACCGACGCCGACATCGAGGCCGCCGCCCGCGCCGCCCGCATCCACGACCTCATCAGCGGACTGCCCGACGGGTACGACACCATGGTCGGCTCGCGCGGCCACCGGTTCTCCGGCGGCGAGCAGCAGCGCCTGGCGATCGCCCGGACGCTGCTGCGCGACCCGCGGATCCTGGTGCTGGACGAGGCGACGAGCGCGCTGGACACCGAGACCGAACGCGCGGTCCAGCGGGCGCTGGACGAGCTGGCCCGGGGCCGCACGGTGGTGACCATCGCGCACCGGCTCTCCACCGTCCGCGACGCCGACCGTATCGCCGTGCTCGACCACGGCCGGATCGTCGAGTCGGGCACCCACGACGCGCTGCTGGACCGGCGCGGCCGGTACGCCGCCCTGGTCGGCTGACCGTAGGAGAGTTCTGCCCGCGTCGTCATCGGCCGTCCAGCAGGCCGCCCGGCACGGCCACCGTCCCGGGCTGACCGCACGGCTGGAACCGAGTGCGGCTCCGGCTCAGACCGGGGGCGGCTCCGGCTCGCCGGGGCGGGACCGCTGTCCGGGGGCCGGGCGCGGCGCGGGCGGGGGGAGAAGCGGCTCCAGCGGGGTGAACGACTCCACCGGTCCGTCCGGCCGCGATCCACGTCGCGCCCGCCCCGCCTCTCCCGGCATTTGTTCCCGGCGGTCACGCCGGTCGCGTTCCTCGGCGTACTCGGCGCGGCGGCGGGCCAGGTCGCGCTCGCACTCCAGCGCGATGCGCTGCTCCCAGTACGGCTGGAGCAGCTTGCGCACCCGCTCGTCCAGGTGCACCGTGACGTCGGGCTCGCAGGCGAACGTCACCTCACCGCGCGCGTACGTCCACGGTGCCGGGTCGTCGTCGGCGAGCGCCGCGGTCAGCGCGGCGTGCAGGTCGCGCGGGCGGTGCGGTGGCACCTCCACCGCGTACCGGACGGCCAGCCGGTGCAGGCGTTGCGCGGCCTGCTGCTGGAAGTAGTCGACGTACCAGCCGAACAGCTCCGGCCGGGCCGAGTCCGAGGACCAGGTGTAGGTGGCCCGGACCAGGAACACGTACACCTGGCCCTGCGCCGGCACCGCGAGCGGCTCCGGCACACGCCGGTCGACTGTGGTCACCGGCGTCGCCGGCTCCTCGCTCCACCAGAGCTGCCGTAGCGTCGGTTGCGCGCCGTCCCAGAACCGCCGGGTCCGTACGCGTGCCGCCTCGCCCAGCGCCTTTGCCCGTCCGGCCCACCGCCTTCGGCGACTGTCCACCGGCGCGCCGGGCTTCGGCCGGCCGCCGGCCGGATCGGGCCCCTCCGGCACCGCGGTCATCGCACCCCCTCCATGCCGGATCGCAGCACCGCGTCCCGCGGCGTCACCGGGACGCGCGGGCCGCCGGGCGAGGGGTGGCCGGACCGCCGTGCGGTCCGCGAACCACGCTAACAACCCCGCCCGGTGTACGCGCGCAGCCGCGCGTCGGGTGTTGACCGATCGGACGAGCCGCCTCGTAGTCCTATCCGTGGGACTCAGAGGGGTTTCGGTCCCGTCCACGGGACCGACCATCCAGACTCGATCGGCACGCCTTGATCCGTGATCGAGGCGCTTCGTAGCGTGAGGCTCCGCAATCCTTCGGGGGAGGACCACAACGCATGGGCGTAGACGCGCGACACGCCGCCGGCCGGACCGTGCAGTACCTGCGAACTCTGGCCGAGCGGCAGTACGACCGGGTCTGGACCCCGGACTTCCTGCACCTCACCCCGGACGTGCAGGGCTTCGCCGTCTTCCACCGCGGCGGCCTGGTGCTGGTCTACGGCGCGGTGTCGCCCGACGACCCGGCCCGCTGGGTCTTCCGGATGGCGTGCGTGGCCGGCGCCGACGTGCCGGACATCTCCGGGGCGATGGCCTGGGCGAACATCAGAAACCGGCTGGCCGAGGCCGGGCGCTACTACTGCGTGGTGAAGTCCGACCAGAGCGCCTGCCACGTGGTGTTCGCGCTCGACGTGCGCAACCCGCTGCTCGACGACGTCACGGCGCCCGACGGCCAGGCGGCGCGAGAGTTGCTGCACTTCTCGCTCGCGGTGTGCGTGCACAACGCCGTGGCGGACTTCCGCGACCTGGCGTCCTATCTGCCGGCGCGGCCGTTGGCGCCGACCGAGATCGACGCCTGGACCCTGTTCGCCGACACGCGGGACTGACTCGGTCGCCGGGCCTGCATCGGCTCACCGGCTCGGCGCAGGCCGGTCGTCTGGACGAAGATGTCCCGCTTCGCGGTGGCGGTGCCCCGGCGGTTGAGCACGTATCCGGTCAGCCAGATCCAGTGGGTGTGCGGCACCTCGGGACCGACCGACACGACCCGGAACGTCAGCCCTCGGTCGCCGCCGAACTGCACCGACGCGCGGCCGTCGACCCGCAGCAGATCGCCGGGTTGTGGACGCACCGCTACCAGTGGCCGTCGTTCGGCGGGCGGCACTCGCGCGCGTGCATGGTCTGCCAGTCCCGCAGGGCACGCTTCAACCGGTCGTTCTCCTGCGCGAGCAGGCGTACCTGCCGGTGTAGCTCGGTCAGCTCGTCGGCGACCCGGGCCTGGAACTCGCGTACCTGATCGGGGTCGACGCCCCGCCTGCGGGCGTCGAAGGCGCGGGTGCGCACCTCGTGCGGGGTCAGCCGGGCCGGTGGGGCGGTCAGGTAGGGCTGGCCGGATCGATGTGCCGTCATCTCGGTCCTTTTCGGAAGCAGCAGGGGACAGGTGCGGTGGGTCTGGAAGGGCGGGTCGTCCGCACGCCGGCCGCGGACGACCCGCCCGCTCCGCCACCGCAGCCCGGATCGGCGGTACGGAGGCGGAGCAGTCGGGAGGGTCGGGACGGGTACGCGCACCCGCCCCGACCGGGGGATGGGCCGAACTCGTTGCCACGCGAGGAGCGACCCGGGACAAGACTAACGGCTTAGTCGTTTAAGTCAACCACCGGCTGTTGTCGTTCATGGGCGTTTCGTGATCGAATTGGCATGCCACGCAAGGAGTGCCATGCCTACGACACCCGACTACATCCGCATCGCCGACGACATCATTGCTGGTGTCCGAGGTAAGCGACTCAAGCCAGAGGACAAGCTGCCGCCGATCGCGCAGATGGCGGCGGACTACAAGGTCGGCACCTCGACCATTCAGATGGTCTACGTGCGACTCGAAGCGCTCGGCGTTATCCGGCGTCACCAAGGTAAAGGCATCTTCGTGACCGATCCGAAGACCTGGATGAGAGAGCCGTAACCGGCGTCAGTCCAGCAGTGCCTTGAACCAGTGGTCCGTGTGGCGCTCGGTGTACTCGGCGTCGGTGCGCCACGCGTCGCCGTGCCCGGTCCGCCAGTGGGTCGCCCAGGGCTCGATCCCGAGCGCGGCCTGGTCCCGCAGGAAGTCGTGCATCGCCCGGGTCCGCACGGTCAGCAGCGGCACCAGGTCGCGGCGCTGCCGCTCGTCCAGCCCGTACGCGTCCGCCAAGGTCCGCAGACGCCGCCCCGCGTCGGCGCGCTGCCAGTCGGGGTGCGCCGACAGGGGGATGAAGCCGTGCGCCGCGTAGGCGAGATCCCACAGACGCGATCCCGGCCCGGCGTGGTCCCAGTCGATGACGACCCAGGGGTCACCGATCACGAGGTTCCACGGTGCGAGATCGTGGTGGACGATCATCTCGTCCCGGTCAGCCGGGATCAGGACGTTCCACCGCGCGTCGGGCGGTGGCGTGAACGTCGCGAGCGCGTCGTGCAGCTCGCGCGTCAATCGACCCACCCTGGCGAGCTGCTCCAGCGGTTCGAGCAGGCCGAAGCGGAGCGGCCACGGCACCTCGCCCGCCGCGAAGGTGAGGATCTCCCGTCCGCTCTCGTCGACCCCGAGCGGCCGGGGTGCGCCCCGGAAGCCGACCGACCAGAGGTGGTCGAGAAGCGCGTGCACCGCCGGTGTCCAGGGGCCGGCCTGCCGGCGTACGGTGTCACCGACCCGCACCACACCCGCCGTCACGTTCCCGCCGGAGAGCGGGACCTCCTCGGCATCCATGCGCCAAACGTGCCACATCGACCGTCGCGCCGCATGCCCTGCCGGCAGCCGTGCGGCTCGGCATGCTGTCGGCGATGGCTGCTGACGTGCGTACCGAAGACGGTTGTCGCCTGTGGGTCGACCAGGTCGGCGCCGGAGGGCCGCTGGTGCTCTGTCCCGGTGGTCCGGGCCTCTGGGACCACCTCGGGTCGGTCGACCGTATCGTCACCGACCTCGACGCGGTACGCGAACACCTGGCCGGACCGCGGACGGCCCTGCTGGGCCACTCGTGGGGCAGGCGCCTGGCGCTGCGGTACGCGGTCGAACAATCGAGACGGGTCAGTCGCTGGAGGAGGTGCTGCCGAAGTGCGAGCGGGTCAGCCTCCCCGGATCCGGTCATCTGCCGTGGGTCGAGAACCCGCACGACTTTCGCCGGGCGGTGACCACCTTCCTCGGCGCGCCCATGTGAGCCGGCGTCGCCTCCGCCTGGCACGCTGCTGACGCTGTGGAGATCTTGGTACGAAAGGGCCCTCATGAGGCTCTTTCGTACCAAGATCTATTCGTGTCTCGCCCGGTGAGGCGGGAGTCTCGAAAGGCCCGCCCGGCGTCGCCGAAAAATCGATGTAGCAACAACTATGGATGTTTGGATGGTGTTGGCGCGTCGATCGTGCTGGTCGGATGGCGGAACGGACATCGCCGTTCGACGATGACAGGAGGGACCGTGCGCACACCACCCCGTGCGTTGACGGGGACCACCGCGCTGCTGATGGCAGCCGGACTGGTCCTGACCGCCGCTGGCGGCGGCCAGGCGGCACCCCGGGAACAGACCCGTACCCAGGCGCCACCCGACCACCTGCCGGGCGACCGGCACGACACCAAGGCCACTGACAACCGCAAGGGCCGCGTCGCCGCCAGCGAGCGCCAGCGGGACCGCGCCGCCGCGCTCGGCGCGCGCGTGCGCTGGACCGACTTCGGTACGCCCGCCACGCTCACCTCGACCGGCAAGCCCCTCGCCACCGGCCTGCCCGCGGACCCGGCCGCCGCCGCGCGCGCGTATGTCGCCGCCAACCGGGACGTGCTGGGCCTGACCGCCGAGGGCGCCGCCGCGCTGGAACTGCTCACCGTGGCGCCGATGGGGCAGGGCGCGGCAGCGCTGTTCCGGCAGCGCTTCGGCGACCTGCCGGCCGCCGTCGACGGCATGCTGTCGGTCGGTGTACGCGACGGAGCGGTGTGGCACGTCAGCTCCTCGCTCGCCCGCGACGCCGGTACGCCGGCCCCCGCCACGATCAGCGCGGAGCAGGCCCGCACGGCCGCGATCGCCGACGCCGGCCGGGCCGACGCGCGGGTCGTGCGTACCTCGTTGGTCGCGGTGCCGACCGCGGACCGTGGGCCGCGCGCGGCGTGGGAGGTGGTCCTCGGCGCGGACACCACAGGTGCGGACCCGGTCGCCTACTCCACCTACGTGGACGCCCGCGACGGCGAGGTGCTGGTCCGTGAGGATCTGATCGACCACGACGCCGACCACCCCTCGTGGGAGGTCTTCCCGAACTCGCCGCGGGTCGACAAGTCCTCCGCCGACACCCGCAAGCGCTGGTGCGCCGTGCCGGCGCGCGGCTGCGCCGAGGTGGTGGGCGTGCCGGGGCACCCGGCGTGGGACGTGGACCCGGCCACCGGGCAGTCCACCACCACGACCAAGGGCAACAACGCGATCGCGGTGGAGAACTGGTACAGCAACGACCCGTTCAGCGTCGGCACGGAGGCTGCGGCGCCCCGCCCCGACCGCAGGTACGCGTACCCGTGGACGAACCAGTGGCACGAGCAGCGCTGCAACCCGGAGGTATTCACCTCGCCGCAGGCAAACGACATCGACGCGGCGCGGGCGAACCTGTTCGCGATGCACAACCGGATGCACGACTGGACCTACCACCTCGGGTTCACCGAGGAGACCTGGAACATGCAGCAGGACAACCTCGGTCGTGGTGGGCTCGGTAACGACCCGGAGCAGGGTAACGCCCAGGCCGGCGGCGTCAGCGGCGGTCCGCCCACGTTCGCGGCGCGCAACAACGCCAACCAGATCACCCCGCCGGACGGCGTCGCGCCGACCACCAACATGTACCTGTGGCAGCCCATGGCGGGCTCGTTCTACGCGCCCTGCGTGGACGGCGACTTCGACATGTCGGTGATCGCCCACGAGTACGGTCACGCGGTCACCAACCGCATGATCGCCGGCCCGAGCGCCGGGGTCAGCTCACCGCAGGGCATGAGTGAGAGCTGGTCGGACCAGCTCGCCATGGAGTACCTGTTCGAGCACGGGTACGCCGCACCCGGCCGGCGCGGCTTCACCATCGGCGAGTACACCACCGGGGATCCGAAGGCGGGCATCCGCAACTACAACATGAGCGACAGTCCGCTCAACTACAGCTCGGTCGACTACGACCTCACCGGCCTCCAGGTGCACGCCTCCGGCGAGTTGTGGAGCGCCACCAACACCGACATCCGCGCGGCGATGATGCGCCGCTGGGGCAGCGGCACCCCGGCCGTCCAGAAGGCGTGCGCCACCGGCGCCCGTGACGTGACCGCCTGCCCGGGCAACCGGCGCTGGATCCAGCTCGTCTTCGACTCGTTCCTGCTGATGTCGGTGAGCCAGGTCAGCATGGTCGACGCCCGGGACGCGATGCTCGCCGCCGACCGGATCCGGTTCGGCGGGGCCAACCAGGACCTGCTCTGGAACGGGTTCGCCGGGCGTGGCCTCGGTGAGACCGCGGCCAGCGTCGGCCACACCGACCCCGACCCCACGCCGGGCTTCACCTCGCCGTACGCGCGGGAGGGCGCGCTGCGGTTCCTGCCGGTGGGCGAGCGCGGGCCGGTGGCCGGCGCGCAGTTGTTCGTCGGGCGCTACCAGGCGCGGGCGGTCCCGGTGGCGGACACCGACGTGGCCACCCCGCTGACCGACCGGGTGGACCTGGTGCCCGGCACGTACGAGTTCGTGGTGCGGGCACCCGGCTACGGCCACACCCGGATCGGCCCGGTGAAGGTCAGGGCGGGCCAGAACCGGACGCTCGCGGTGGCGATGCGGCCCAACCTGGCCTCGGCCACGGCGGGCGCGGCGGTCACCGGCGACGGGATCAACCTGCCGCAGATCGCCGACGACGACGAGGCCACCAACTGGGCCTCGCTCGGCGCGCCGGTCGCCGGCCGGCAGGTCACCGTCGACCTGGCCGGCGGCGTCCAGCAGGTACGCCGGGTGCAGGTGAGCGCCATGCTGCGCCCGGCGGTGGCCGGCGACGCGGACGCCGGCAGCCAGAGCCGGTATTCAGCGGTGCGGCAGTTCCGGGTCCTGGCGTGCACCGCGGCGGGGCTGGTGACCTGCGCCGACGCGGCCGACTTCCACCCGGTCTACACCAGCCGGCCGGATGCGTTCCCGGCGGTGGCGCCACGTCCCCGGGCGCCCGAGCTGATCATGCGGTCGTTCGACATCCCGCGCACCAAGGCCACGCACCTGCGCGTGGAGGTGCTGACCAACCAGTGCACGGGCGCGCCGGACTACGCCGGTGAGCAGGACGACGACCCGCGGGCGGCGACCGACTGCGCCACCGCCAGCCCGCAGTCGCAGAACGTGCGGATCGCCGAGTTCCAGGCGTTCGCGCGCTGACCCACGCGGCGGGTGCGGACGGGCGGCTCGGGTCGTCCGTCCGCACCCGCCATCGGGTGTTCACGCGGGGTTCGGGGCGTCGTCGCCGGATCGGGGCTGTGCCGCGGGCAGGATCCTCGACAGACTGAGCGGCGACCAGCCAACGATGCTGATCGATTGCATGCCGGCTCGTTCAAGGAGGATCCCTTGACCCCGTTCCGCGCCGCCGTCACCCGCGTACACCGCGCCCTCGCCGCGTCCGCCCTGGTCACCGCCGTGGCCGCCGCCGCGCTCGTCGCGCCGTCCACCGTGTCCACCCGCCTCGCCGAGCCCGCGGCGGCCGCCGTGTACGGCTCCTGCACCCAGTCCCGCTGCGCCGACGCGCGTACCGCCCGTTCCGGCTGGTCGGCGAAGAGCTTCCCGACCAGCCGCGGCTGGTACTCGTGGAGCGGCGGCCGGTGCAACTTCGCGGGCGGCCGGTTCTACAACTACGAGGGACAGCTTCCCGCGGGCGCCACCTACCACGAGTACGACGTCTACCCGCGCGCCTGCAACGCCTCCCGGGACGCGTACCGGATCGTGGTCGACAAGAGCACCGGGGCGACCTGGTTCTCGCCCGACCACTACGCCAACTTCTACCGGCTCTGAGCAGCCTCGGCGCCGGCCGGGCATTCCGCGCCCGGCCGGCGGCCGTCGGGAAAGGACGGATCATGGGTACGCGGCTGCCGGCCTGGCTCGTGTACGACGGCGCGCCGCCCGAGCCGGACGCCACCGCGTCAGCGGCAGGCCCGGACGGCGACGCGGTGGCGGGTGGCGGAGCGTCGCCGGGTGGCGTGCTCGTCTCCGGCGCGGCCGGCCGCACCCGGGCCGCGCTGCACGAGACGCTGGCCGGAGCGCTGGAACTGCCCGGCTGGTACGGCCGCAACTGGGACGCCCTCGCCGACGCGTTTGCCGACCGCCTCGACGCCGGTCCGCTGACAGTGGTCGTGACCGACGCGGCGGACCTGCTCGCCGACGACCCGCCCGCCCAGCTCGGCACGCTGCTCGACGTGCTCGGCGCGGTCGCCGCCGGTGCTCACGAGACGCTGCGGGTGGTGCTGCACGACCACCCGGACCGGCTGCCCGCCCTGCGTGCCCGGGTCGCCGCCGTACTCGGCGGGCGGGTGGGCGCCCCGCCTCCCGCGACCGGCTGACCGGGTGCCGTTTCCCCGCCGCCGTGGCCCCCACCTCCCCGAAGCGGCGACCTCGTGCGGTGAGCATTGCCGCCACTTCGGCGAGAGGGCGGGGTCTGGCGGTGGGGATACCGCTGCTTCGGGGTGGTGGTGGGCCAGTCATCGGATTGGAACGTGGCGAGGTGAGGTGGGCCGGGGGCGAGGGCGCGGGTCGCGTCGGCGGCCCGGGCGGTACGTGCCGGACCGGGTGGGGTCAGGCGGGCGGGTCGAGGATGGCGCTGAAGCGTTCCTCGGCCAGGTCGAGCTGGGCGAGGATGTGCTGCTTCACCGGTGGGGACAGCGGTGTGTCCGGCCGGGCGACCAGGTCGCGGAAGACCGGCACCAGCGGGCGGTACTTGGTGGCGGCGCGGATCACCTTCGGCCCCACCGTGTGGATCACGCCCACGCCGTTGTCGGTGAAGTCGGACACCTTGATCACCCGCGCCCAGGGTTCCCGTTCCAGGCTGTCCGCCACGTGTTCCCGGTACTGCTCGTCGCGGTCCCGGCCCGGGTCGTACGCGGGATTGGTGACCGCCGCGACCAGCCGGGCGACCCGCGCGCCGAACCGGTCCGACAGCGCGGTGAGCGCCGCCGCTGTCGCGTCGGCTCCCGAATCGCTGTCGAGCCCGGACAGCTCGGCGGGGTGGTCCTCGACCGCGTCGTGCAGCAGCCCGGCGACGATCACGTCCACGTCCCGCACCTGGTAGTGGTGCATCAGCCGGATCGCCACCCGCAGCAGGTGGTTGAGGTAGGGCTCGCGTACCCGCCGGTCGTCGCGGTGCAGCTCGGCCGCCAGGTCGAGCGCCTCGGTCAGCCGGTCACGGGCGGTCTCGTCGAACGCCTCGATCTCCAGCCGGAACCGGGCCAGCAGGCCGGGCTCACCGTGGATCTCGGTGATCGCGTGCATCGGCATGGTGGCCAGGTAGGCGGGGAACTCCATGCGTCCCTTATAGCTGATCTTCGCTCGATTCGGTGCCCGCCGGGCCGCTCGCGTCGCCGGTCAGGCGCTTGACCAGGCGTACGCAGGTGCCCGACGGTGTGCCGACGATGGTGGCCTCGTCCATCACCCGTGCCATGATCAGTCGCCCGCGCCCCCGGTCGCCGCTGTCGTCGCCGTCGGCCGCGCGCCAGCCGCCGTGGTCACGTACCTCGATCTCCAGCCGGTCGCCGCGCAGCTCGGCACGCAGGGTGGTGATGCCCTCGCGGGCGAAGCGGTAGCCGTGCTCGATGGCGTTGGCGCACGCCTCACCGGTGGCGATGAGGACGGTGTCGACATCCCACTCGCTCACGCCCCGGGCGTGCAGCCAGCCGCGCAGCCGCTCCCGGGTGTCGGCGAGCCGGGCCGGGTCGGCCGGCAGGTCGATGGCGAGGACCGGGCCGACGTCGCCGGATGTCCCACCCGTCACGTCCGGCCCTCCGTCCCGTGCCCGTCCCCGGACCTGGGCGCCCACTCGCGCTGTCACCGCCCGGTTCTCACCCTGTTGTCCCCGGTGGCCGCCGTTTCATTCCGCCGGCGGCGGTGTCCGTCAAACATGATCATTGCGCATCGGGGGCGGCGTGTCAGCCGGCGGGCCGGTGACGGCGCCGGGCCGGCGTCCGCAAAGGGACGCCGGCCCGGTCGCCGGAGAGGGCTCCGGCGCAGGTCAGAGCGGCAACCGGCCGGCGCCCGCCCAGGCTTCCAACGACGAACAGGCCCACCGGGGTCGGCAGCGGCCGGGGGCCCGCAGCGTGGGCGTCCATCCGGCGTCGCCGCCGAGGTCGGGGGCGTGGGCGGCGTTGTACGCGGCGAGCAGGTCGACCGGCCGGGGCAGCCGGTCACCTGACCGTACGGCCGGACGTGGTGGCTGTGGTCCGGATCGCCTTGACGATCGCCGGGATCGACCCGATCAGCAGCACCAGCGCCCAGATCAGCGCCACCACGGCGAACACCACGGCGCCCAGGTCGTCGAGGATGCTGACCAGGATCACCGGCACCAGGCCGTGCAGGAACTGCAGCGCCACCGTGCACAGCAACGTGGTCAGCGCCAGCGCGACGAGGCCCTTGTTGCGCAGGAACCGGGGCTGGGCGGCGAGCAGCAGCCCGGCCCAGACCAGTTTGAGCAGCAGCACCAGCCCGAGCAGCACCGCCGCGTCGCCGACCGGGAAGAACCCCCACACCGCGAGGTACGCCAGCGTGCCGAACGGCGGCGCCAGGAACAGCGACACCATCACCGTCAGCTCGACGAACGCGACGATCAGCAGGACCAGCGACACCAGCAGCAGCACGATCGAGAAGACCAGCGTGGCCACGCCCTGCACCCGGCCCTGCACCCGGTCCGGCAGCACCAGGCTCAGGCAGAACAGCCCGGTGGTCCAGAGCGCCACCACGTCGATCAACGCCAGGTGTCCGATGCCCCGCCCGGCCGGTTCGGACACCGCGCCGACGTCGCCCAGTTCGACGCCGAGCCGACCGGCGTTGTCGCGGAGCGCGCCGCTCGCGTCCCCGCCGCCGGTCAGCGCCGCCGCGCCCAGTTCCACGCCGACCACGAGCGCCACCGCGAGCAGGGCCAGCAGCAGGAACGGTTTGCGCAAGTCACCCATTCCGCGCCTCCGCCCCGGTCAGGAGCGGGCCAGCGTGACCGAACATCCGCCACCTCCCGGACAGCGCAGGAGCACCTCGGTCACCCGGTCCACCGCCACCTTCGCCACCGCCGGGCCGTCCGCGCCGGGCGCGACCTCGTCGGTGACTGTGACGTCCGCGTCGCCGGGGGCGCGGGCGGTCACCTCGAACGGCGTCGTACCGCGCAGCACGAGCGTGCGCAGCGCGCCCGGGTCGGCCACCCGCAGCCGGCACGCGGTGCCGAAGGCCAGCGTCACCCCGTCGGCGGTGGCGGCGGGCTCGGCGGCCGGGGGCAGGCACGTCACGGCCACCGTCGCCGGGTCCACCGTCCCGGTCCCGCGCCCGAGCCGGGCCAGCGCGCCCAGCTCGGCCGCCGGGTCGCCGCTGTCGTCGCGCCGCCCGGCCACCGCCACCACGTACAGCCCCACCAGCAGCACGGCCACCGCCACCAGCAGCACCTTCTGCCTGGTACTCATGGCCGGACCACGGGCGTGAGGCGGATCTGGTCCACCCCGGCGAAGTACCTGTCGGTGCCCTGCGTCTTGCTCACCGCCACGAGCGTCAGCCTGTGCGGTCCGCGGGTCAGCTCCACGGTGCCCACATCCACCTCGTCGGTGCGGACCACAGTCGGGCTGAACCCGAAGAACGTGTCGCCGACCTGCCGGCCGTCGACCAGCCAGATCGTGTTCGCGTAGTCGAACGACGTGGTGCGCACGGTGGAGAACCGCCAGGTGCCGTCGGACGGCACGTCCACCTGCACCGTCACCCGGTCGCCGACGCCCCGGCCCAGGAAGAACAGTTGCGCGTCGCCGGACCACACCACGTCGCAGCAGTTCTCCTGCGCCACCACCTGCGCCTTCGCGCCGGTGGTGGACTGCACCGCCGCGCCGGAGACGAGCGTCTCCGCCTCCACCGTCACCGCGTCTGCGCGCGGCGGGGGCGGGGTGTCCGGTCCGCGGGTCACCAGCCAGGCCACCACCCCGGCCACGACCAGCACCAGCGCCGCGGCAGCGGCGATCCACGGCCACGGCGCGCGCTTCGGGGGTACGACGGCCCGCACGTCGTACGTGACCCGGCCGCTGGACCGGGAACTCTCCTCCGGCGCGGTGTTCGCCGAGTACGCGAACCCGGTCATGTCGTAGCGCCGGGGCGGCGTGCCGGGCGGCACCGCGAGCCGGACCAGGAACGACACCGACCCCTGCCCGGGCACCACCCGCTGCGGCTCGGCCACCGTGAACCAGGCCCGCTGGCTGCCCTCGCCGGGTGCCACGTCGAAGACGACTGTGTCCGGCGCGGTGCCCGGGTTCGACACGGTGAACGTCAGCTCGCCGGCGTTGCGGGCGTCCAGTGTGAACTGCTCGGCGGCGGCGACGACTGTCCATTCGGTGGTCATGACGGCTCCTCGGGCGGATCGTGGGGCAGGGGTGCGGGAACGTGGGCCCGACCGACCGCGCGGACCGTCGCCACCCCGGCGGCGGGTTCGGCGGCGTCCGGCCCGGCCGGCGCGGCATCGGAGGGCGGGCGCGGGAGGGCCGGAACCGGATCGGCCGGAACCGGATCGGCCGGTTCCGTGCCGGCCGGTTCCGTAGCGGCCGGAGATGCGACGACCTCGACGGTGACCGCCGCCGGTTTCTCCGCCTCGACGATGCGGGTGACCAGCGCGAGCCGGTCGGCGGCGGCCGGCGGCACCCGCACCACCAGGTGGAACGGCCGCTCGGGTGGCTCGTCCAGCACGAACCCGGTCACGCCGGTGGCCAGCTCCAGCGCGGTCCGCATGCCGTACGGGGTGCCGCGCCACCGGGCCAGCAGTGCGCCGTGCGCCACCAGGTCGCGCAGTCGGCCCACCGGCAACGGCAGCGGCGCGTCGGCGCGGGGCGCGGCGACCACGTGGTCCATCGCCACCCAGCGGGTCAGGTAGGCGACGAACCCGTCCGGCGTCCGGTACGGCCCGAACAACGCGTCGACGTCGGCGAGCACCGCCTCGTCCGGGGCGTGCAGCGCCTCCATCACGTCCAGCAGCGCGCCCAGCACGCTGCCCGGGCCGGCGGCCCGCTGGTACGCGGCCGGCAGCAGCCGCTCAATCGCCGCTCGGCGCATCCTGCCGCACCACCTCGATGTCGTGCTCGCCGGAGCAGAGCAGCCACGTGCCGGGAACGGTGACCACGTCGGCGGTGGCCTGGTTGGCGCTCGCCGTCCAGTCCTCGCCGTCGCCGCTGCGGAACACGCCGCGCTCACCGCCGGCCAGCACCAGCCGCCCGGCACCGGACGTGCCGGTGGGCGCGGTGGCGGCGATGGCGTCGACCGGGACGAACCGAGTCCGGTCCCGCAGCGGCAGGCCGCAGTTGACCATCACCGGAGACCACTGCGGCTGCCCGGCGAGCGGGTCGAGGCGGACCACGCCGCCGCTCTGCGTCGCCGCCAGCGCGAGCGGACCGCTGAACGCCAGATCCCGGCAGGTGCCGCCGATCCAGCCGGCCGCCATCGACTGCCACTTCACGTCCGACTCGAACAGCCGGGTGCGGTGGCAGCCCTGGCCGGGCTTCTTCGGGTCCGGCTCGCCCGCGCCGCACCACAGCAGCGTCGCCGGGCCGTCGTACTGCACGGCGAGCACCCGGTTGTCCACGTTGGCGAGACCGGCGTGGGCGAACGTGCCCGGACGTCCGGCCGCGACGGACAGATAGACCCCGAATCCGGCCTGCGCGGCCACCGCCACGCCCGGTGCGCCGCGCTCGGAGACGAACGCGCGCACCGCGTAGAAGCCCCGGTCCGCGTCGGCCGGGTCGACCAGGATCTGCAACGGCACCGCGCCCGGCAGCAGCGGCACCTCGTACAGGCCGGTGTCGGTGGCCAGCAGCAGCGCGCCGGTGCCGTCCCGGTCGATCCAGGCCAGATCGCGGACGCCGGAGTCGAGGTCGGTCAGCAGCGTCCACGTCTCGCCCAGGTCGGTGCTCAGCCGGACCCGGGAGCCACCGGCGTCGCGGGTGGTCACCACCGCCACCGAGCCGGCCCGGGGGACCACGCCGGGGCGTACCGGGGCGGGCGCGGGCACCACCCGCACCACCGTCTCGTCGTCGAACCGGCCGGCCGGTTCCCAGCCCGCACCGGCGTTGGTGGAGCGGAACAGCACCGGGCCGCCGCCCGCGTACCAGGTGCCGGCCTGGTACTGGTCCACCGCCACGGTGCGCACCCGCGCGTCGGGCGCCTCGTCGACCACGAACCGCACCGACTCGACGTAGCGCACGCCCGGCTCGGCGTGCTCCAGCATCCGGTACACGTTGGAGGCGCGCAGCGGCTCACCGAACGCCCAGCCGGCCGGGTTCAGCGGCGTCGGCAGCGGGCTGAGCGTCTGGTGCAGCCGGTCGTGGATGCGGCGGCGCACCGCCTCCACGTCCTCCTCGCGGCGCACCACCACCCGCGCCCGGATGGACACCGCCTTGTACCGGGCCCAGCCCGCCCGCACCGCCGTACCCAGGGCGCGACGGTGCTCCAGGTCGGCCTCGACCCGGCGGCGGGCCTCCTCCACCTCGTGCTCCCGCAGCACCGCTACCGGCAGCCGCCCACCGGGGCGGGCCGCCTCCGGCACGTACGGCACCAGCACCACCTCGACCTCGCCGGGCCGGGCGAAGCTGTAGACGGCGGCCCGGGTGAACGCCCGCGCCCGCGCCACCGCCCCGGAGCCGGTGGCCAGGATCTCGAAGTCCCGGGCGGTCACCGCGCGTTGCTGGGCGAAGAACTCGTACGGCCCGCGCGCCAGCACCGACTCCAGCGACTCCAGATCCCGGCCGCCGGTGGCCGGGTCCGGGTTGTCCACCGTCACCCCGGGCAGCGGGTCGCGCAGGCTGGTCAGCACACCCGCCGCGACGTTGCCGGCGGGCCCGCCGCCGCAGCGGTACCAGAGCCGCACCTGCCGCCCGGCCGGTGGCACCGCCGCCACAGTGGTCGCCCCGGCCGCCCCCTCGACGGCCGGCGCCCCCACGTCCGGGCGCAGGTCCAGCGCCGGGGCGAACGTGACCACCCCGGAGGCCCGGTCCACCAGGTAGACCTTCGCCTGCGGGCCGACCCCGGCGAAGCTGACCACCGGACGCCAGATCTCGTACGTGCGCCCCTCGTGCTCCCGGGCCGCCGCGCCCAGCTCCACCGACCCGGCCGGCACCTCCACCCCCAGCAGCAGGTCCAGCGCCTCGGTGGTCCGGGTCAGCGGCGCGCGGGCGGCCCGGAACACCTGGCCGGGCTGCCCGGTTCCGGTGCCCAGCAGCTCCGCCTCGACCGGTTCGCAGTGGTGCACGCGTACCGTCGTCGTGGTCTCCCCGGCGGGCAGCACCGCCGGTTCGGTGGTCACGAAGACGACCGGCCGGGGGTCGGCGCCGCGCGCCGCGGCGACGCGGGTGCCGGCCGGCACCCGCACCGGGCCCCGGTCCGGGCCGGTGCGGGTCAGCCGCACGTCCGCCCAGGCCGCCGCCGGTGGGTGCCGGGTGACGCCGAGCAGGTTCAGGAACGCCACGTACGCCTTCTCCGGCAACTGGTTCAGCCGGTAGATCATCACCTCGGTCAGATAGGCGAACGCCTCCACCAGCGCCATGCCCGGGTCGTGCGCGGACAGGTCGGTCCAGTCCGGGCAGGACCGGGCGATCCGATCCCGCGCCTCGGTGACCAGGTCGAGGAAGGCGCGGTCGTCCAGGTGCGGCACCGGCAGCGTCATGACGTGCCCTCCTCGTCTGCGGTCTCCTCGTCGGCCGGGAGCAGGTCGACGGAGAACACCAGGTGGCCGGGGGAGAGGCTGGCCCGGACCCGGTAGTCCAGCCGGATCACCAGGCGCCACGGGTCGTCCGGGTCTCCGCCGGCGTCCACGTCCAGCACCTCCACCCGGGGCTCCCAGCGGCGGATCGCCTGCCGCACGTAGTGGATCGCCAGCCCGGCGGTGGTGTCGTCGTTGGGCGCGAACACCAGCCGGTGCAGCCGCGACCCGTAGCCGGGACGCATCAGCCGCTCCCCGGGCGTGGTGGACAGCAGCAGGTACAGCGCCTGGCGTACCGTCTCGTCGCCGTCGGTCATGGCGAGCCCGCCGGTGGCGGTGAGCGCGAGACCACCGGCGCGGCCGGCGTCGAAGCCGGCGCCGACGAAGCGGAAGGCCCTCATGCGTCCGCCCCCAGGAAGCCCTGCCGCACGTCGCGGACCTGGTGGTGCACGGTGCCCGGCGGGGTGCCGTCGGTGCGGCCGTCCAGGTGCGACAGCACCACCGGCTGCCGGTCCACCCGCACCCACGTGCTGTAACCCACAGTCACGGTCAGCGTGTGCAGGCACGGTTTGATCGTCGGGCCGTAGTTGGGGCAGGCGGTGATGTCGCGCCCCTCCGGGTCGGGCCGCACCAGCACCGGCACGTCCTGGACCGTCACCCACTGCTGGGACGGGCGGTTGCGCACCCGTCCGTCGTGCCCGCAGGTGATCAGCGAGTCGCGGTGGATCCAGCGCATCAGCCACCTCCGGCGGAACGGGCGAGCGTACGGGCCTGCGCGGCGGCGGTCTCCGCGTCCTCGGCCGCCGGGGCGTGCAGGAAGTCGACGGTGCGCCCGCGCACCACGACGGCCCGGCCGGGCGCGGAGAGCACCAGGTCACCGGCGGCGTGCACGGTGGTCAGTTCGGGCCGCAGCTCGACGAAGCTGCCCGCGTCGGTGGCCAGCCGCAGCGCCCGCCCGTCGTCGTCGATCACGATCGACTGCCCGGTGCCGGTCCGCATCGACCAGCGGCGCGACCGCCCGGAGACGATCCCCGCGTCGTACGGCTCGGCCGCACCGAACAGCGAACCGAGCACCACGCCCGAGGCGGGCTCGCCGCCGGGCAGTGCCACCAGCACGGTGTCGTCCGGGTCGGGCAGCGCGACGATCCCCTTGCCCCGGCCCGCGCCCGGGCAGAGCACCGCGAGCCAGCCGGCGTCCAGATCGCCGTACGCGGGCAGCGTCACCCGGGCCCGGCCGAGCCCGTCCGGGTCGTCGACGTCGGTGACGGTGCCGAGCGTGACTGTCGCCGCCGGGGGCGCGGCCGACGGCGGCGGGCCGGGCGGCGCGGTGCAGAACCGGGTCAGGTGCCCGTCCGCGTCCACCGTGTGCACCACCTCGGTGAGCACGTACACCCCGGCGACCGGCTCCGGGACACCGGCGAGCGCGATCCGCCGGCCCGGCCGCAGCGCCGGGTCGCCCTCGGCCGTGCCCTCGGCGGTGACCAGCGCCGCCACCCGGGCGTCCAGCCCGGCCTGGGCCAGCGCGGCCAGCTCGTCGCCGCTGCGGCCCGGCTGGTCCACAGCCGTGCGCACGCCGTCCGCGCCCACGTCGCCCGGGTCCGGGCGCAGCGGGATCCGCCGCCCGCTGCGCGCCTCGCCCGCCCGCTCGCCCAGCGGCTCGGCGCGCTGCGGATGCCAGCCGAGGACGGCGCACTGGGCACCCGCCCGGTCCAGGTTCTCGGTGACCCGCAGCGCGTGCACCGTCTCGCCGAGCGTCAACGGCAGCGGATCCCCGTACCCGTCCAGCGTGAACAGCCGCAACCGGTCACCGTCGACGCCCAGGTGCAGCCCGGCCCGGCCGGCCACCTCGCACAGCAGTTCCAGGTCGGTGTGCCGGTGCTGGAGCAGCCGGTCCAGGCGCGGCCCGTCGTCCTCGGCCGTCACACCCAACCCCAGCCCGGCGCACAGCTCACCGGCCAGCTCGGCGGCCGTCACCGACTCGAACACCCGCAGCTCCTGCCGCTTGCGCAGCCGGTGCAGCGGGTCGTACGCCCGGATCCGGGCCAGCGCTGAGCCGTCGCCGGCGTACTCCCGCTCGACCGCTGTCACCTCGCCGGTGAACAGTGCCTCCGCCCGCCCGTCGAGCCGTACGCCGACCGTGGCGCCGGGGCGTACCGGTGGGTCGAGAGGGCCCGCGCCGGGCGCGGCGGCCAGCGTCAGCTCGCACTGCGCCGGCCGGTCGAGCCGGGCGGCGACGCGGATGCCGCGCAGCCGGGCCGGGTCGGCCAGCGGCCGTCCGTCCACTGTCACCAGCACGGCCCGGTTCACGGCGTGCTCCCGGCGGCCGCTCGCCGCCCCGGGCTGGTGGCGTGGTGGGTCACGGGGTGCCTCCCGTGGTGACGGCGTCCGGTGGGACGGTGGCGGCCCCGGCCGGGGGGACGGCGAGCGCGGTGCCCGCGGGCACGGTGAGCGGATCGGTGACGCGGTTGTGCTCGGCGAGCAGCCGCCAGCGCAGCGGCGAGCCCAGCGCGTCGTGGGCGAGCAGGTCGAAGCGCACCCCGGACCAGCCCGGCTCGGCCGCCCCGTCGGCCGCGGCGACCACCGCCGACCCGGGCGCGACACTCGGCGTGCTCGCCGCGGCCAGTTCCTCCTCGAAACCGGCGCGCGCCGCCTCCGCGCCCTCCGCGACGCGGACCAGCTTCAGCCGTAGCCAGGACCGCCGGGGCGTGCCGGTGAGGGTGAACGCGTCGAAGCGTTCCGCGATCGCGGTGATCACGCCGGGTACGTTCCAGGTTTTGCCCCAGACCAGGCGGACCAGCGGCGGGCGCAGCCAGCCGTGCTCGACCGCCGAGTTCTCGGCCAGCATCCACAGCGGCCGGGTCAGCGCGCGGACGTCCTCGGGCCGGGCCGGGGACTCCACGAAGTCGACGTCGAAGAGCAGGTCGAGGACCAGCTCGGTGCGCCCGCCGCCGGTGAAGACGAGCGGGTCGTCGGCCAGCCCGGCGCCGGTGAGCGGCCCGTCCGGTCCGCCGCGCGGGCGTACCCCGGCCAGCCGCGTCACCTGCACCGTCTCCGGGTTGAGCAGGCAGTCGACCCGGGTGCCGGACTCGTCCACGAGGAAGGCGACGCGCTCCATCAGTCACCCGCCTGTTCCCGGTCCAGCCGGGCCGTGTCACTCCACGGTGTGGCCCGGGTCGCCGGGTTCCACCACGCCGGTTCGCCCGGCAGTGACGGCCAGGGATCCGCGTGTGCTCCGCCGTTCCCGGCCGCTCGGCCTGCGGCGGCCGGGGCCGTGATCGCCGTGCGGGCCGGGGCGGCGTCGTCCGGCAGGGCCGGCCACGGGCCGGCGGGCGCTGGCCGCGCGTGTCGCTGTCCCTGTCGCAACCGGAGATCGCCATCGGGCACGGGGGCGTGCCCGTACGGCGTGGTGGCGGCCCGCACCGGGTAGTGGCCGGCGGATCCGTCCCCGGTCCCGCCGCGACCGTTCGCCGCTCCGACCGGGCTGCCCGGGGTGTGCGTGGCCGGTCCGTGCGGCGACGACCGTGGCGCGGCCGCGAACACGAGCGGACGTCCGTCCGATCGGCCGGGCGGAAGGTCCGTCGCGGACGCGTCATCCGGGTGCGGCTTCCGGCCGCGGTCGGCCGGCGCGAGGTGCGAGCGGCCGGACCGCCGCTCGGGTGGTTCCGCTCCGCCGGATGGTCTACCGCCGCGCGATGCGGCAGTGCCCGTTGTGTCGACCATGCACACCGGGCCGGCTCTGCCTGCTGGTCCGGACACGTGCGCCGGTTCCGTGAGGTGCGGCGTTCTCGTCGGGCCGCCTGACTCGGGCAGGGACCGGCACGCCGGCGCGATGGAAAGCGCCGCGTCGTCGTCCGGCCGCGACGATCCTGTTTCGGACGGTGCCGTGCCCCGTTCCGCCGGCCCGGCGTCGACCTCCGTCCCCGGAGCACCATGACCGGAGTCGACGCACATCTCCGGCGCGGATCTCCCACCACCCGAGACGCCTGTCTCGTCCTCCGGAACCTGCCGGAGATCTTGGTACGACACGGCCCCCATGGGGGCCCTTTCGTACCAAGATCTCGACGGATCGGGCGTGAGAGGGCCTCTGCGGGATCGGGGGTCACCGAGCAACAGCGCTTTGCCGGTCCGCCGCAGCCGGCCCACCTGAGCGCTTCGCGTCTGAGTCCGGTCCGCGTCGTCGCCGCCCGGCCGGTCCGCGTCGCCGCCCGCTGGCCGGCCGGCACGCGAAGAGGCGACGGGCGGCCGGTCGGCGGAGGACAGGTGCTGGGGTGGGGACGAGGGCGGGGGAAGGTCGCGCAGCAGACCCGGGGCGTGCGCCGCCACCAGACGCCGCCAGTGCTCGGGCGGCTCGCCGGGCGGGCGCGGCACCTCGGCCGGCGACTCCGGCGACTCCGGCGACTCCGGTGCGGACGGCGCGGACGGCGCGGACAGGCGGTCGGCGGTGGCCCGCAGCACGCGGGCCAGCCGGTCACGCGGTCGCCGGGGCGGCGGCACCGCCGGCCTCCAGTTCCAGGCCCTCGTACGCCAGGGTCAGCGCCTCGATGGCGATCTCCTGCGACAGCGTGTTCAGGTGCGCGCCCCGCCACCGGGTCGGCCAAGCGTTGATCATGTTCCAGCGCAGTACCTCGGCGGTGCCGGCCGGGTCCAGCAGCACCACCGACACGTTGCGCCGGTTGACGGTGCCCTTCGCCGCCGCGTTCACCCAGTCCCACAGCTCGCGTGAGCTGGTCAGGCCGAAGTGGAGGGTCACCGGGGCGTACTCGACCTGGCCGGGCACGGCCCGGATGCGCTCGTTGCCGGCCTCCCGGTACGACAGCGCCGGTATCGTCACCTCGAAGCCGCTGACCTCGGTGAAGTGCCCGTTGGTGATGCCGTTGATCAGCAGCTTGAAGTGGTACGCCCGGTACGGGTCGACGGGCGCCCCCGGCTGCGGCGTCGCGGCGGTGGGCATGTCAGCCTCCGATCGTCTCGGTCTCGGTGCCGCCGGCCCACTGGCTCAGCCGGAACACCACGAACTCGGCGGGCTTGACCACCGCGATGCCGATGTGGGCCACCACCATCCCGGCGTCGCGGACGTCGGCCGGGTTGGTCTCCTCGTCGCACTTGACGAAGAACGCCTCCTCGGGCGTACGGCCGAGCAGCGCGCCGTCGCGCCACACCCGGGTGAGGAACGCCCCGATGTCCCGGCGGATCGAGCGCCACAGCGTGAAGTCGTTCGGCTCGAACACCATCCACCGGGTGCCATTGGCGATGGCCTGCTCGATGGAGATGGACAGCCGCCGCACGTTCAGGTAGCGCCACTCGCTGGCCTCGGCGGCGAGCGTCCGGGCGCCCCACAGCCGGATGCCCTCCCCGGCGAAGAAGCGGATCACGTTGACGCCCTTGGGGTTGAGCACGTCGTGCTCCGGCCGGGTCACCCGGTACGCGAGGTCGACCGCGCCGCGCACCGGCTCGTTCGCAGGCGCCTTGTGCACGCCGCGCAGCGCGTCGGTGCGGGCCCAGATACCGGCGACGTGCCCGCTCGGCGGGGTGAACACGAGGTCGCCGCCGAGCGGGTCGCGGACCCGGATCCACGGGAAGTAGAAGGTGGCGTAGTCCGTCTGCCGGGGCCGGTCGCCGCCGGTGCCGGGTGGCTCGCCGTCGCCCGGCGTACCCTCGGCGGGCTTGCCGACCGACGCGGCCGACGCGGGCTTGCCGGGCGTGGCGACGCGGGTGAGCCGGGAGACGTCGGTGACCTCCGGCGGCGGGTCGCAGATCGCCACCATGGTGCGCAGCCGCTCGGCCATGCTGATCAGGGCCTCGTGCGAGACCGGGTCGTGGTAGCCGGGCGCGGCGAGGATGGAGATCTCGTCGATGGCCTCCAGCAGTTGCAGGCCCGCACGCCGCCCGCCGGTGCCGGTGAGCCGGCCGCCCTCGCCGACGTTGACCACCCAGCAGCGGGTACCGCCGTTGTCCAGGAAGCCGAACACGGCGCGGGCCAGCGGGGTGCTCTCCAGCTGCTCGCCGTCGGCGTACAGCCGCAGGAACTCGGTCCAGCTGTTCACCGCCAGCGCCTCGCCGACGTGGGCGCCGCGGTCGGGCGCGACGCCGACGAACGCGGCGGTGCTCATGCCGACCGGCCCGATCGGGCGGGCCCCGCCGGGCACCTCCTCGACGTAGATGCCGGGGGAGAAGTAGGTGGGCATCGGTCCTCCTCGGGACGTCAGTCGGGGGCGCGGACGACGATCAGGCCGTCGCCGTGCGGGTCGAGCTCGGCGGTGTGGACGCGCCCCGCGCCGGTGAGCCGGATCCGCACCGGGGCGTCCGGCGCGTCGGGGTCGTGCGGGACGCCGGCCAGCCGGAACCGGCCGGCCGCGTCGGTCTCGGTGGCCTGGGCGGCGCCCACCAGCTCCACCCGGACGGCGGCGAGCGGCTGGTCCTGCGGTCCGACCACCCGCCCGTCGAGCGTGCGCATGCCGAGCTGCCGCAGCCGCAGCGGCTGCCGCACCGGCGGCGCGACCGGGACCGGCCGCTCCACCCGGGCCGGCGCGTCGAGCAGCAGCGCGGGCCGGGGCGCCACGCCGAGCGCCCGCCACAGCGCCGGGTCACCGGCGGCGAGCACCAGCTCCGGCCGGCCCGCCGCGGTGGCGGCGGCAAGCACCCGGTCCAGCGCGGGCAGCGCCGCCGGCCCGCCGCCGGAGACCAGCAGGCGGACCACGAACCGGTACGGCTCGCGCGTCGCGCCGCCGGTGGCGGTCTGCCGGGCCGGCCGCAGCTCCAGCGGCCAGAGCGTGAGGCCGCCGTCGGGGCCGTCGCGCGGCGGACCGACCGGTACGGGTTCACCCGCGGCCCCGGCCAGCCAGCTCGCGACGTCCGCGACGGCCGCCTCGATCGCGCCGGTCATCGCGGTGGCGTCCCCTGGACGCGGTACGCGATGGCCTCGTTCCACACGTGCGGGTAGACGCCGATCTCGAAGTAGCGGGCGAACCGGTTGATCGGCGCGTTGGTGTGGTCGTGCCAGAGCAGCCACACCGGGGCGATGGTGAACAGCACGTAGTTGAGCGCCACCAGCGGCAGGTAGAACGGGCCGAGCAGCCGGGCCTGGAACACGTGCACGTCCTCGTGCCGCTGGATGCCGGGGCTGGACCCGGCGCACACGGTGCCGATGGTGGTCGCGTACCGGGGGGAGACGCCCTCGACCACGTTGACCCGGCCGCTGCCGGCCGAGACGACCCGGTCGAGCTGGTGGCCGAAGACCAGGTGCAGCGCCAGGAACAGCGCCCCGGCGAACGTGTTGAGCAGGCTCCAGGTGTGGTCGACCACGAAGAGGAAGATCCCCTTCGGATCGGCCCCGTACGTGCCGGCCGAGGCGGACGCCCAGCCGAACGGTGCGCCGAGGAGCAGTCCGACGACCGCGCCGACCAGCAGGCCGACGGTGCCGGCGGCGAGGTGCCCGAGTACGGCGCCGAAGACGACCTGGACGGTCGCGCTGAGCATGCCGAAGATCATCGGGTCACCTCTCAGACCCAGGAGCGGACGAAGCGGGGCTCGTGCCCCTGGGCGAGCTGGGTCGGCGACGCCTGCGTCGCCTGCCGGTTGCCCGGGGGGAGCTGGTTGACGCCGAGCGCGGCGGAGAAGATCACCAGTCCGTTGAAGAACGCGATGACCCACCTCTCCGGGCCGGCGTCGGTGGCGAACGCGGCGGTCAGGTACGACAGCAGGAGCGCGACGCCCAGCGCGATCCACTTGCGCGCCTTGTCGCCGCTCGGGCCGATCAGCCCGCCGATGACGTTGGTGGCGAGCAGGGTGGCGGCGCTGGCGCCGGTGAGGCTGCCCAGGGCGGCCCAGGTGAAGAGATCGTTCACGGCGATCCCCCTCTTTCCACGGTGCGGTGGTGCGGTCGGGTGGATGGTGCGGCGGTGCCCGGGGTTCACTGCCCGGGTTCCGCCCGGTGTGCTGGTGCGCCGCCGGCGCGGGCGCCGTCGGTGGTCGGTGGGTCTCAGGCCGGCGGACCGGCGGGCGGTGCGGGTGCGGCCGGGCCCCCGGTGGCAGGCGGTGCCGGTCCGGCGGGCGCACCCGGGCCGGTGGCAGCGTCCGGGCCGGTGGTGGCCGCTGCGCCCGCGCCGTGGCGGGAGCGCCGCCGTATCAGCAGCACGACCGCCACGGCGACGGCCAGCAGCAGGACGACCGCGCCGGCGACGACCGGCAGCCAGGGGAAGGAACCGTCCCCGGTCACCACGGCGGCGGGGCTGGTGGCGGGCGGCGGGGGCGCCTGGGCGACGGCCCGCAACTCGGCCGGCTTGGGCTGGTTGGCGACCACCTTCCAGCTGACCGAGCGTCCGGTGATCGTGCCGTTGGTGTCGAGCACCCGGCCGGGGAACGTCACCGAGATCTCGAACGCCATCAAGGTCATGAAGGCCTGCTGCTGGCGCGGATCCTGCTGCCCGAATTTGCCGCCGTACTTCTTCGGGTCCAGCGGGAGCGAGAAGCGATAGAGGTCGTCGTCGCGGACAAGATTCACGCTTTCGCTCGTGAATTGCGCCAGCGGCGTTTTCCGGTACGTGATCTGAATGCCGTACGAGGTGGCGTCCTCGTACCCGGTCTCCGCTCCGGGCGGAAGTGAGGGAATGTTCGGCCGCAGTTCGGCGAACGCCACCGCCGGGTCCGGGTTCCGCTGCTTGAGCAGGGATTTCGGCGCGGTGAGCAGGAGCTGACCGGAGACGGTGTCGTCGTCGTTCACGGTCAGCCCGAGGTTGAGCTGCATGCAGCCGCTCATTATCGCCACGAGGGCGAGACACACCGCGAGGCCGAGTGCCCGGCTGCGGCGGAGTCTCGTGTTCATGCGCTCAGTGTGAGCCGGTGCCGGCCGCCGTGCAGTCCGTGATCGGTCGCCGTTCTGTCGCCGATCTTACCGGCTCCCTTTCCCGTTCGGACGACCTCGACAATGCGAGCGATCGATATTCTGAAGCGTTTCGGTGCGGCGGCTGCCGGTCGGCTACGGGCCATGCCGCGCAGCGCCGTCCTCGACGGGGTCAGCCGGATCGTCGTGTCGCGCAGAGCCACCGCCACCGGGAGGCGCAGTTGCTGGCCGTACCGGGCGGTGCGCAGGGTCGCGCGGGCGACGGCCGACTGCGCGGCCGCCGCTGCCGGTCGTACGCGGCCAGCGCCCCGGCCAGGTCAGCCCTGCCGTTCGCGCGGACGGCGCCCAGCACCACGGCGTCCTCGATCGCCTGACGCGCCCTGACCCAGGTGCGGCGTCGTCGCGTACGCGGCGCGGCGGCGGCCAGGGCCGACCGGCCCGAACACGTCCGGCGCGGCGTGAACCACCGCCGGACGGGCCACCGGCCGGGCCGCGGGACGAGGCCGTGCGCCGGGCGGGAAGTGACGACAGCGACCGCGAGCCGGGCCGCGGACGGCTGCGCTCAGGCGCTCTGCCGGGTCACGAGCGTCGACGGGAAGGCGGTGCTCGGGGCGACCGGCGCGCGCGCCAGCACGGCCGTGGCCGCCGCGGCGGCGATCCGGTCGACCGGATGGGTCGCGGTGGTCAGCGGCGGGCTGCTGATCGCCGCGTACGGCAGGTCGTCGAACCCGGCCACCGCCACGTCGTGCGGCACCCGCACACCGCGCCCGCTCAGCGCGGCGATCACACCGAACGCGGTGGCGTCGCTGGCCGCGTACACCGCGTCGGCGTCCGGCCACCGGCGCAGCGCCGCCAGCGCCGCCCGGCCGCCCCGTGCCGCGGTGAAGTCGCCGGTCACCAGCCGCTCCGGCGACCCGGTCTCCCGCATCAGCTCCCGGTACGCGGTGACCGAACGCTCGGCGCAGCTCAGCCAGCGCGGCCCGGTGACCATGACGATGCGGCGCCGGCCGGTGGCGTACAGGTGGCGCAGCACCTCACCCGCACCGCCGGCGTTGTCGACGTCGAACGACGGCACCGTCGCCGAGCCCTGACCGATCGAGGCGACCCGGCCGCGCAACCTCGGTGGCACCGCGTCCAGCGCCGCCTGGGTGGTGTTGACCAGGATCGCCCCGCAGACGCCCCGGTCCGTGCCGAGCCGGGTCAGCCCCGACGGGTCGGCCAGCGGCAGCCACTCCAGGGCCACGCCGACGCCGTGCGGCGCGCACACCCGCGACGCCGTGCTCACCACCCGGTGCACGTACGGGTCGTCCAGCACCGTGTCGTCGCGGCCCCCCACCGCCACCACCAGGCGTACCCCGCCGCCGCGCACCAGCGCCCGGGCCGCGAGATCCGGCACGTAGTCGAGGCGTTCGGCGGCGGCGCGTACCCGGGTGCGGGCGTCCGCCGAGGTGAACCCGTAGCCGCCGAGCACCCGGGAGGCGGTGGCCCGGGACACCCCGGCGTCGCGGGCCACGTCGTCGAGCGTGGCGGGACGTGCGGTCGGCGAACCCATGCCCGCATCATGCCTGCTGCGGCGCGAACGGGCTAAGCCATAACGGCGCTTGTGGTGGTAGCGCTCTCAGGTGTGCGATTGTCGTCGGGATCCATACGGGGGAAGGAACTGACGCACCGTGAGCAGCACCATCGACGCGCCGGCCGGAAAGCGGCCACCGGCGCCAGAGGCGGTGCTGACCGCCCGCAACGGCGTCGCCGTGGTCTTCGCCCTCAACGGGCTCGCGGTGGCGAGCTGGTTCTCCCGCGTCCCGGCGGCCCGGGAGGCGCTCGACCTCAGCCCGAGCCGGCTCGGGCTCCTGCTGCTCTGCGTCTCGGCCGGTGCGCTGCTGGCCATGCCGACCGCCGGCCTGGTCACCCAGCGGCTCGGGCCCGCGCGCACGGTGGCCGTGTCGGTGGTGCTCGTCATGCTCGGCCTCACCGGCGCCGGGCTCGCCGCCGGCCTGGCCGGATCGGTCGTCGGAGTCGGGTTCGGGCTCGCCGCGTTCGGCTTCGGCTCCGGCATGTGCGACGTGGCGATGAACGTCGAGGGCGCGACGGTGGAGAAGCGCCTCGGCTACACCATCCTGCCCCGGTTCCACGCCGCCTGGAGCCTCGGCTCGGTGGCCGGGGCCGGGCTGGGCGCGGCGGCCGCGCGGTTCGGCGTACCCGTCGGGGTGCACCTGCCGGTCCTGTCGGTGCTCGTTCTGGCCGGCACACTGCTCGGCGCCCGGGCGTTCCTCGCCGCACCGGCCGACCCGGCCGGCGACGGGGAGCCGGCGGCCCGGCGGCGGGCGCTGCTCGCCGCCTGGCGCGAGCCCCGCACCCTGCTGATCGGGCTGCTCGTGCTGGTCATGGCGTTCACCGAGGGCAGCGCCAACGACTGGCTCGCGGTCGCCTTCGTGGACGGGTACGGGGTCGACGAGTCCGTCGGCGCCGCCGTGTTCGGCGTGTTCGTGGTGGGCATGACGCTCGGCCGCACCGTCGGCACGGTCGCCATCGACAGGTGGGGGCGGGTGCCGGTGCTGTTCGCGACAATCGCGATGGCGTCCGCCGGTGCCGCGCTCGCCGTGCTGGCCGGCTCCGGCCCCCTCGCCGTGGCCGGCGTCGCGCTGTGGGGACTCGGCGCCTCGCTCGGCTTCCCGGTCGGGATGAGCGCCGCCGCCGACGACGAGGACAAGGCCCCGGCCCGGGTGAGTGTGGTCGCCGTGATCGGCTACACCGCCTTCCTCGCCGGCCCGCCGCTGCTCGGCTTCCTCGGCGACCACTTCGGGGTGCTGTCCGCGCTCGGCGTGGTGCCGCTGCTCCTGTTGCCCACGCTCGCGCTGGTGCCGGTCCTGCGGGAGCGCCCCGCCGCGCCGGCCGGCACCCCGGCGGCGAAGGTCGGCTGAGCCGGTCCAGCCGACTCCCACCGCGCTCCCAGCCGCCTGCCAGGCGGGCGTGCTGCACTGGAACGAACGCGAGGAGAGGAGGCGGGCATGGGCTGGTTCAGCCGCCGGGCCGCCGACCCGACGACGCCCACGAAGCTCGACCGCGAGGCGAACAAGGAGGACCTGGCGCAGCTGGAGGCGTTCGTCACCAGCCGGCGCGGGGTCGAGTTCTACCTGGAACCCGAGACCACCGCCACCGACACCACAGTCGTCGCCATCGCGGACGACGGCGAGTGGATCCGCCGCCGTACCGGCTCGCCCCGGGTCGCCGGCCGGATCGCCCAGAAACACGCGGTGCCGCTGTACGAGGCGGCCCGCACCGGCTACCCGGAGCGGATGCGGGCGTGGAACCGGGCCCACCCGGAGCGCCGGGCCCGCTGACCGGCCGACCCGCGCGGTCAGCCGGCCAGCGCGGTGACGAGAACGTAGCCGAGGAACGCCGCGCCGAGCCCGGCGACCACACTGAGCGCCATGTTCGCGTACGCGACGCGGCGCTCGCCGGTGCGGGCCAGGCGCAGCGTCTCGTAACCGAGCGTGGACCAGGTGGTAAGCGCGCCGCAGAAGCCGGTGCCGACAAGCGCGGTCACGCGCGGGTCGACGGGCGCCGCGAGCAGGCCGCCGAGCAGCAGCGACCCGGCCACGTTGACGGTCAGCGTGCCCCACGGGAACGGCGCGGCGTGCCGGGACTGCACCGCCCGGTCGGTCAGGTAGCGCAGCGGGGCGCCGATCGCGGCGCCGAGCGCGATGAGCAGGACGGTCACCGCCGCCTCCCGTCCCGGGCGGCCAGCGCTCGCGCGGTCACCGCGTCCCCGGCCGCGACCGCCGCCAGCGCGGCGAGCACCGTCGCGGTCAGGTAGCCGCCCGCCGTGACGGCCGCGCCGTCGGCCAGCAGCCGCTGCGCGTCGACCGCGTACGCGGAGAACGTGGTGAACCCGCCGAGCACGCCGACGCCGAGGAACGGCCGGGTCAGCGGGTGGGCCGGACGGGCGGCGAGCGCCGCCGTCAGCACGCCGATGAGCAGGCACCCGGTGACGTTGACGGCGAACGTGGCCCAGGGGAAGCCACCGGCCTGGTGCGGCACCGCCGACTGGGCGCCCGCCCGCGCGAGCGCCCCGAACACACCACCGGCGGCGATCACGCCGAGTACCGCCGCCGGGTGCGCGGACAGTTCCGCCCGGTCCGCCGGTACGCGCAGGTCGACGTCGGGGTCGACGCGGGGATCGGACACCACACCTCCCACCAGCACCCGCGAGCATAACCCCGCCCTCGCGCCCGGCTCTCCGGTCTCCGCGATCTTGCAGGTTCTGCCCCGGCGGGACCGGACATTCGGGGGCGCCTGAGGGGCGGCAAGTGCAAGATCGCGGGGGAGAGAGCGGGGGAGGGGTGGCGGGCGTACGGTGGGCGGCAGCGCCCGGCGCGGCGGTGCCGGGCCACTCCCGTGCCAGGAGGTGCCCCGTGCAGGACCGCACGCCCCGTCCGGACGAGCTGGATCCCGTCGAACGGATCGGCGTCGACGAGGCCGAGCGGGCCGGCGCGACGCTGGTCGAGCAGGTCAAGAACACCGTCGGGGTGTCGGTGGCGGTACGGGTGATCGAGCCGGACGGGGTGGAACGCTCGATGGGCAAGACGCGCCGCATCGTCGACCGGCGGCGGGAGTCCTGAGATGGCGGGCGACGGCGGCCGTACCGCGGCGCACGACATGTTCGACGCCGACGTGGCGTCGAAAGGGCTCGGCATCGAACTTGTCTCGGCCGGCGCCGGTGCGGCGGTGGCCCGGATGCGGGTCACTCCGGCGATGCTCAACGGGCACGCGATCGGGCACGGCGGCTTCGTGTTCCTGCTCGCCGACACCGCGTTCGCGCTGGCCTGCAACAGCCACGGCCCGGCCACGGTGGCGGCCGGCGGCGAGATCAGCTTCCTGCGTCCGGTACGCGAGGGCGACCTGCTGGAGGCGTACGCCACCGAGCGGGTCCGGCACGGCCGCAGCGGCATCTACGACGTGACGGTGCGGCGCGGCGACGAGGTGGTGGCCGAGTTCCGGGGCCGCAGCCGCACCATCGCCCGCGACTGACCCGCCCGCCCGGCCCGTGTTCGCGGGCCCGCAGGCCGGTGACGTCCGGGCCGGAGCGGCCCCGTGCCCGCTCCGGCCCGGACGTCATGCGGCCGGCCCGAGTGCGTGCCCGCCGGGCCCGGTTCTTCGCCGGCCCACCCGCCGGAGCGGAACGGGCTGCGCCGGAGCGCCGACCGTCGCCGGTCCGGCGCGCGCCGGCTGCCCCGCCGGCCCGGGCACCGCCCGGAGCGCACCGGCCCGTCCGGGCGGTGCGAGGACCGGATCCCCGGACACCCGACGGAGCGGGCCGCGACGATCGAGCCGGTCCGGCGGGTCGGGCGCCGGTCGGGCCCCTCCACCCGACCGGCGCGACCGCCCCGCCCCGAGCGGGCAGACCTCCCGCCCGCCGGCGTCCCGGGACGGGACACCGGTTCCCGCTCCCGGCGCACGGCCGGCAGCGGTGTCCTTCGCGGCGCGCAGGCGGCGGGCGAAGTCCGCCCGTACCGCACGGGACAGCCGCAGCGCGGCCACCCGCGCCACCAGCACGTCGATCGCCCAGCCGCCCGCCGCGGCAGGGCGCAGCAGCCCCGCCGAGGCCAGCGCCCGCAACGCCGGCCCGGCCCGGCCGGCGGGCCAGCCGAGCATCGCCTCGACCGAGGCGGCCACGACCGGGCCGCTGCCGGCGGCACCGGCCAGCAGCACCGCCCGGTGCGTACCGTCGAGCCGGTCCAGCCGGGCGTCCACCAGACGGCGCGCGGCGGCCGGCACTCCGCCCGGCTCGCCGGCCGGGTCCGCCGACGCGTACGCGGCCGCGAGCGCCGGACTGCCACCGACCAGCCCGACCAGGCGCGCGGCGAGCGCGGCCGGCCGCCCGGCCCGGTCGAGCAGGTGCCGCAGCAGCCGCCCGGTGTCCGGCGGTCCCAGCGGCTCCACCGGGATCCGCCGCGCCGGGGTGGGCAGCGGGTCGGCCGAGCCGGAGCCGCACGTGGTGACCACCGCCAGCGGCAGCCCTCGCTCACCCGCCGCCACGTGGAGCTGGTGCAGGAACCGGCGCAGCGCCGGGGCCGCCCGGTCCAGGTCGTCCACGGCCACCACCACCGGCGTGCCGGCGGCCAGGCCGAGCAGCGCCTCACGGCAGGCGCCCACGGCGCGGGCCGCCACCGTGTCGTCGTCCGGCGCGGCGAGGAACGCGGCGAGCACGCCGCCGCCCGGACCGTCCGCGACAGTGCCGTCGGGCCGTGGCCGGACCAGGTCGGCCAGCGGCGCCAGTTCCCCGCACGGGTACGGCGGGCAGGCCGTCACCCGCCGGCGCACCGGCACCCCGTCCACGTGCGGCACGGCGCGGGTCACCTCGTGCAGCAGCCGGCTACGGCCGCTGCCCGGCGGTCCGACCAGCGAGATCCACCGGGGACGGCGCTCGCGCAGCGCCCGGGCCACCTCGTCGGCCGCGCTCGCCAGCTCCCGGCCGCGGCCGACGAGCGGGACGCCGTGCCGGGCCGGCCCGCTCCCGGCCACCCCGGTCACCCGCCACACGTCCAGCGGAAGCGTCTTGCCGGCGAGCGCCAGGGTGGCGAGTGGACGTTGCTCGACCAGTCCCGCCACCGCCGCGCGGGTCACCGGGCAGACCACGACCCCGCCGGGCGGCGCGTGCTCCTGGAGGCGGGCCGCCGTGGTGATCACCGCGCCGCTGGCCGCGCCGTGGCCGCCGTCGCGGAACCCGGTCAGGTCCAGCAGCACCTCGCCGGTCGCCACACCGACCCGCACACGCAGCCGGACGCCGGCCGGTCGCCGCCGCTGGAGCGCGGCCTGGATGTCCAGCCCGGCCCGCACCGCCCGGTACGCGTCGAAACCGTCCGAACCGGACGCGCCGAACAGCGCCATCACCGCGTCGCCGACGTACTTCTCCACCACGCCCCGCCAGCGGCGCAGCACCGAGGCGACGGTGCCGAAGTAGGCGCGCTGCAACGCCCGTACGTCCTCCGGGTCGAGCCGCTCGACCAGTCGCGTCGAGCCGACGATGTCGACGAAGAGGACGGTCGCGGTACGTCGTTCCTCGGGCACCGGCCGGCACGCCGCGACGACGGCTTCCCGACTCCCTGCGGGCGTGGTGATCAACATCGCACCCACCCTTTCGCGATCGTGGTGCCCGATGACCTCAGCAGACTTTCACCACCGGGTTCTCGGCGGATCTGTAGGACGACGTATGTCGGGCACCCGCAACCATTAGTCGTGTAGTCGACGCGAGAGGTACGAGTCCGGCCCCGAGGCCGTAGAACGGTGCGGGGACCTGTGACTAGGCTGCGTCCCATGGCCAGCGACGTGGACACGGCACCTCTCGTCGGCCGTACCGGGACCATGGCGACGCTGCGGTCGGCGCTCTACGACGACCTGCGGCCCGGGCAGACCGGCGCGGTGTTCCTCACCGGAGAGAGCGGGGTGGGCAAGACCCGCCTGCTGACCGAGGTCGGCGAGCAGCTGCGGCAGACCGGCGCGCTGGTGCTCACCGGCGCCTGCCTCGACATCGGAGACGCCTCGCCGCTGCACCCGGTACGGCAGGCGCTGCGCCGGCTCGACGCCGAGCAGGCGCAGGCGCGCACCACGTCGGCGATCCGCGGGGTGCTGCAGGTCTTCGACGAGGAGACCCCCGGCCCGGACGGCGCCGGCGCGCTGCTGGAACGCGTCGCCCAGGGCCTGCACGTGGTGGCCGGTGGACGGCCGCTGGTGCTCGTCCTCGACGATCTACAGTGGGTCGACCGCAGCACCCGGCAACTCCTGCTCTACCTGCTGGCCGGGCTCGGCGACCTCCAGCTCTCCGTGCTGGCCGCGATCCGGGCCGAGTCGCTGCGCGGTGCGCACCCGCTGCGCCGGGTGCTCACCGAGCTGCGCCGGCTGCGCTCGGTGCGGGTGATCGACCTGCTGCCGCTGGACCGGTCCGCCACCGACGAGCTGGCCGCCGCCGTGGTCGGCGCGCCGCTGCCCCCGGAGGCCGCCGACCAGCTCTGGCAGCGCAGCGGCGGCAACCCGTTCGTGGTGGAGGAACTGGCCCGCGACCGGCGTGACGGCCGCGACGGACTTTCCGACACGCTGCGCGAGGTGTTCCTCGACCGGGTCGACGCGCTGCCGCAGCCGGCGCACGCGGTGGTGCACGCGGTGGCGGTCGGCGTCGAGCCGGTCGAGCACTGGCTGCTGGCCCAGGTGGTGCGGCTGCCCGAGGAGGAACTGCTCGACGCGGTCCGCGAGGCGGTCGCGCACCGCCTGCTGGTCGGTGCCGACGACGGCTACCGGCTGAGGCACCGGCTGGCCGCCGAGGTACTGGCCCACGAACTGCTGCCCGCCGAGCGGGCCGCGCTGCACCGCCGCTACGCCGAGGCGCTCACCGCCGTACCGGCCGAGCTGCACCAGGCCCGGCTGGCCCACCACTGGCGGCACGCCGGCGAGCCGGGCCGGGCGCTGCCCGCCGCGATGGCCGCCGCCCGCGAGGCGGAGCGGCTGCACGGGTACGCCGAGGCGCACCGCCACTGGTCCGCCGCGCTGACCCTGGCCACCGAGCCGGCCGCCGTCCTGCCCGACGGGGCGCGCCCCGAGCCGGTCGAGGTGGACCGGGCCGAGCTGCTCAGCCACGCCGCCGAGGCCGCGCACCACAGCGGGGAGCACGCGCGCGCCCTGACCCTGCTGGAGGAGCTGACCGACGACCCGTCCGGCCCGCCGGTCTGCGCGCTGCGCATCCGCCGGGCCCGCTACCTGGCCGCGGCCGGTCGGTCGGCCCCCGCCGAGCAGGAGTACCGGGGGGTGCTGGACGCGCCCGACTGCACACCGCGGGAGCGGTGCACGGCCGCCGCCCGGCTGGCCGAGCTGCTGCTGCACCTGGGCCGCTACGCCGAGGCCGGCGACCAGGCCCGGGAGGCCCTCGCGCTCGCCGCCGACGTTCCGGGTACCACCTCCGAGGTGGTGACGGCCAGCGCCGCGCTCGGGTTCAGCGAGGCGTTCCTGGAGGATCCGGCCGCCGGGCTGGCGGTGATGCGCCGGGCGCTGGACACCGCCGAGCGGTCCGGCCGGCCGGAGGACGTGGCCTGCGCCTACCTGCACCTGGCCGAGCTGCTCACCGGTCCGCTGAACATCCTCGAGGAGGGGGTGGTGGTGGCCCGCCGGGGCGCCGACCGGGTCGCCGAGCTGGGGCTCGGCCGCACCTGGGAGACCCGGTTGCTGGCGGTGGCGACGAACGGGCTGTTCCGGGTCGGGCAGTGGGCCGAGGCGGAGAAGGTCGTCGCGGCGGCGCTGCGGCACCGCCCGTCCGGGGCCGACGCGGTCGAGCTGCTGCTGGCCCGGTGCCGGCTCTCGGTCGGGTACGGGGACGTCGAGGCGTCCGACCGCGACCTGGAGGCGGTCGCGACGGTGCTGGCCGGCGGCGGCGCCCGGCACGTGCTGCCGATGCTCATCCTGCGCGCCGGCCTGGCCATGTGGCAGGGCCGACACGACCTGGCCCGGCAGGCGGTGCAGCGGGGCCTGACCGAGAGCCGCTCCGACGACGTGATCGTGCTGGCCACCCTGGCCTGGCACGGACTGCGGGCGGAGGCCGAGGCGGCGGCCGGCCGGACGATCGAGGTGGACCCGAACGCGGTACGCCGGCTGCGCGAGGTGGTCGACCGGTTGGCCGGCAAGAGCGCCAAGGCGGGCGCACCGGTGCGCTATGTCGCCGAGGGGTTCCTGGCGCTCTGCGACGCCGAGCTGAGCCGGCTCGACGACGGCCGGGGCGACCCCGCGCTGTGGGAGCGCTCCGCGCTCGAGTGGGACCGGCGCAACCACCCCTACCCGGCCGCGTACTCGCGGTTGCGGCAGGCCGAGGCGCTGCTGGCCCGCCGCAGCCGGGTGGCCACCGCCGGCAAGCTGCTGCACCGGGCGTACGCGATGGCCCAGTCGCTCGGTGCGGTGCCGCTGACCGCGGAGATCCGTACCATCGCCTCGCGGGCCCGGGTGGCCCTGGACGCCGCGCCGGATCCCGCGCCGGTGCCCCGGCCGCGGGCGGCGGCGCCCGCCGGGCCGGCGGTGGACGAGCTGGCGACGCTCACCGCGCGGGAGCGGGAGGTGCTCGCCGCCGTCGCCGAGGGGCTGACCAACCGGGAGATCGGGCAGCGGCTGTTCATCAGCGAGCGGACCATCGGCGTCCACGTCTCGCACATCTTCGACAAGCTCCAGGTCCGCACGCGGGTGCAGGCCAGCGCCATCTTCCTGCGCAACGGCGCGGAGTAGACGTACGCCGGCAATACGTCGTTCGACGGATCCGCGATGTGGACGGCGGCTGGCAGGCTGTCCCGCGGAACGCCGGTGGTGGCGTCGTGGGGGGCGCCGGCCGTTGTGGAGGAGAGATGACCGAACCGGTCTGGGGTCCTGTGCACCAGGACATCGTCGGCCTGCTCGCCGACCATCCCGCCGACGTGCCGGCGGTCGTGGACCATCTGACGAAGTTGCAGGATCTGCTGGTCCGGCTGCCGCCGCTGGAGCAGAGCTGCCCGCTCGCCGACTTCAACAAGCTCTACCTGGTCATCACCAGCACGGTGCTCGACGGCCTGTACGACGACCGGTTCTGCGACCCGGCCTTCCTGGCGCGGCTGGACGTGGAGTTCGCGGCCCGCTACTTCGAGGCGCTGCGGTTCTGGACCGACTCCAGCCCGAGCACCCCGAAGGCGTGGTCGTGCCTGTTCAAGCGGATGCGCGGCCCGGACGCCCGGCCGTTGCCGTCGGCCGCCGCGGGCGTCAACGCGCACATCAACTACGACCTGCCGTTCGCGCTGGTGACCACGTTCGACAGCCTGGAGTCCGAGCCGATCGACGGCAGCGACCAGCACCGCGACTACCTGGAGATCAACAAGATCTTCGCCGAGCGGATCCCGGAGCTGCGCCGTGGCTACCTGGACAACTGGCAGCTCATGATCGACATGGTGAACGGCGACATCGACGACTGGTACCAGGGCGAACTGGTGGAGTACACCCGGAACGTGGCCTGGCGCAACGCGCAGAAGATCTGGCGCTGCCGGCACGACCCGGACGCCCGTGAGTGTGAGCGGACGCGGCTGGACGACAACGCCGCGCTGCTCGGCCGGCTGCTGTTGTCGCCCCTCGGGGCGTTCCTGCAGTAGCCGGGACGGGGGGTTCCCGCGTCCCGCCGTTCGGGCGCGGGACGCGGGAACGCCGCCCACGGGTGTCGAGCCCGCCGCACCGGGTACGTCGCCGTCGTGCCGCCAGACGAATCGGCCGGCCCCGGAGCGCTCCCGCCGGGCCCGGTCCGCCGCTTCCCGTTCCGCTTCGACCCGGCGTTCCGGCTGCCGCTGGCGCTGCTCGGGGTGCGGCCCGCCACGGCCTGGCTCGGCTGGGGCCCGGACGCGCTCGTCGTCCGGTTCGGGCCGTGGCTGCTGCGTACCACCCCGGGCAACGTGACCGGGGCCGAGCTGAGCGGGCCGTACCGCTGGTGGCGGGCGATCGGCCCGCACCTGTCGGCGGCCGACGGCGGGGTGACCTTCGGCACCAGCGTGGCCGGCGGCCTCTGCCTGCGTTTCGCCGATCCGGTGCCGGCGCTGGCCCCCGGCCCCAGGCCGCGGCACCCGGCGGTCACCGTGACGGTGGCCGACCCGGCGGCGGTGCGCGACGCGCTGGCCCGCGGACCGGATCTTTGACCGGTTCGGCCGGGTCGGGGCGGGGACAACCCCTACCGTCTTCATAGGGACGAAGGGGAGCAGATGGGGCAGGCGGGCGGGCCGGAACAGCCCAGGCGCACGCGGGAGCGGCGCCGGGAGGCGCACGCGGCCGCGGCGGCCCGGGCCGGCCGGCACGGCGATCACGCCGAGCGGTCCGGCCGAGCCGTGCCGGAGCTGCCGGAACGGGTGGCGGCGCCGGCGCGGCCGAGGCCGCCGGCGGGCCGGCTGCACCGGTGGTTGTTCGCGCACCGGGTCGAGCCGGTCGGCCCGGAGGTCCGCGAGCACCAGACCCGGTCCCACCCGTGGTGGCAGGTGATGTGCCTGACCGGCGTCGACTACTTCTCCACGCTGTCCTACCTGCCCGGCATCGCCGCCGTGGCGGCGGGCGCGCTCAGCCCGCTGGCCACGCTGCTGATCGTGGCGCTGACGCTGCTCGGGATGCTGCCGATGTACCGCCGGGTGGCCCGGGAGAGCCCGCACGGGCAGGGGTCGGTGGCCATGCTGGAGCGGCTGCTGCCGTTCTGGCGCGGCAAGGTCTTCGTGCTGGTGCTGCTCGGCTTCGTCGCCACCTCGTGGATCATTACGATCACGCTCTCCGCCGCCGACGCCAGCGTGCACCTGCTGGAGAACCCGGTCCTGCCCGCGTCGTTCCCGCACGGCGACACGGCGGCGGTGCTGGTCACCGTGGCGCTGCTGCTCGTGCTCGGCGGCGTGTTCCTGCTCGGGTTCAGCGAGGCCGTGCAGGTCGCCATCCCGCTGGTGGCGGCGTTCCTGGCGCTGAACGCGGTGGTGGTGGCCGCCGGCGTGGCCGAGGTCGCCGCCGACCCGGGTCTGCTCGGCGACTGGACCGGCCGGCTGGCCGACACCGGCGGCGCCGGCGACGTCCTGGCCACGAGCGTGCTCGCGTTCCCGCTCCTGGTGCTCGGCCTGTCCGGGTTCGAGACCGGGGTGAGCATGATGCCGCTGGTGCGCGGCGAGGGCGAGGACGCGCAACGGCGGCTGGACGCCCGGATCCGCAACACCCGCCGGCTGCTCGCCGCCGCCGCATTGATCATGTCGGTCTACCTGATCGCGACCACGTTCGTCACCACGCTGCTGATCCCGCCCGAGGCGTTCGACCCCGGCGGCCCGGCGGACGGCCGGGCGCTGGCGTTCCTCGCCCACGAGCACCTGGGCGAGGTGTTCGGCACCGTCTACGACATCAGCAGCATCCTGATCCTCTGGTTCGCGGGCGCGTCGGCGATGGCCGGGCTGATCAACATCGTGCCCCGCTACCTGCCGTCGTACGGCATGGCGCCGGAGTGGGGGCGGGCGGTGCGCCCGGTGGTGCTGGTCTACACCGCGATCAGCATCGCCATCACGATCGCCTTCTCCGCCGACGTGAACGCCCAGGCCGGGGCGTACGCCACCGGCATCCTCGCCATGATGGTCTCGGGCGCGATAGCGGTGACCATCGCGGCGCTGCGTGCCCGCAGCCGCGCCGCCGCGGCCGGGTTCGCGCTCCTCACCGCCGTGCTGCTGTACGCGCTGGTGGAGAACGTGGTGGCGAAGCCGGACGGCATCACCATCTCCGGGTTCTTCATCGCCGGGATCATCGCGGTGTCGCTGATCTCCCGCGTCACCCGGACCACCGAGCTTCGCGCCGAGCGGATCGAGTTCGACGAGGCGGCCCGCCGCTTCGTCGACGAATCGGTCGCCCGGGACGGGCGGCTACACCTGATCGCCAACAAACGGCAGCGCGGGTCGGTTAAGGAGTACCGGGTCAAGGAACGAGCGCAACGGTCGATGAACCCGGTGCCGGGCGCCGCCGACGTGCTGTTCCTGGAGATCGACGTGAGTGACCCGTCCCAGTTCAGCCAGGTGCTGCGGGTGCGCGGGACGGAGTCCGGCGGCCACCGGATCCTGCGCGCGAGCAGTTCGGCCGCACCGAACGCGATAGCCGCGATCCTGCTGGCGCTGCGCGACGCGACGGGCGTGCGCCCGCACTGCCACTTCGAGTGGTCGGAGGGGAACCCGATCGCGCACCTGCTGCGCTACCTCATCCTCGGCCGGGGCGACACCCCGCCCGTGGTGCGGGAGATCATCCGCAAGTCCGAGCCGGACCCGACCCGCCGCCCCGGCATCCACGTGGGCGGCTGAGCGCGGGTCCGGCCGGGCAGCGCGACTAACCGAGCGCGCGGACGCGGGCGAGCAGGTCGCGGGCGCAGAAGTCCAGGAAGCCGTCCGGGTCCGGTCCGGCGTTCTGGAGCACGATGTGGTCGAAGCCCGCCTCGACGTACGTCCGGGCCTGCTCCACGTGCGGCGCGGCGTCCGGGCCGACGGAGAACTGCTGCCGGATGTGGTGGTCCTCGACCCAGGCGGTGGCGGCGTCGAAGTTCACCGGGTTCGGCAGTTCGCTCATCACCTTCCAGCCGGTGACCGCCCAGCGGCTGGTCTCCCGGGCCGCGCGTACCGCCGCCTCCTCGTCGGTGGCCCAGGCCATCGGCACCTCGGCGTAGCACGGGCCCTGGCCGCCGGCGTTGCGGTACTGGTCGACGATCGACGTCTTCGGTTCGGTGGCGAACAGGCCGGTGCCCAGCTCGGCGGCGAGACCGGCCGATTGCCGGCCGCTCGCCGCCACGGCGATCACCGGCGGCTGTTCGGGCAGGTCCCAGACCCGGGCGTCCTCCAGCTGCAGGTGCCGGCCGTCGTAGGAGCGGTAGCCGCCCTGCCAGAGCAGCCGGATGATCTCCAACGCCTCGCGCAGCCGCTCGTGCCGCCCCCGGACGCTGGGGAACCCCTGCCCGACGACGTGCTCGTTGAGCCGCTCGCCGGCGCCCACCCCGAGCGTGAACCGCCCGTCGGAGATCAGCGCCATGGTGGCGGCGGCCTGCGCGACGATCGCCGGGTGGTAGCGGACCGACGGGCAGGTGACGCCGGTGGCGAGGCCGAGGGTGGTGGTGCGGGCGGCGATCGCGCCGAGCGCGCTCCAGGTGAAGCAGGAGTGGCCCTGCACCTCCAGCCAGGGATGGTAGTGGTCGCTCATCTCGACGAAGTCGAACCCGGCCTCCTCGGCCCGGACCGCCTGCCGGATGAGTTCCTGGGGCCCGAACGCCTCCGAGGCGAGCTTGTAGCCGATCCGCATGCCCGGTTCTCCGTTCCGTCGTCGGCGAACCGCTGCCGTTCCCACCGCTGCGGCGGGCAAACTCCGCGAAACCCAGCCTCCTAGGATGCCGTAGGGGTGGTGGCGGTCCGCACCGCGGACACGGAACGGCCCGCGCTCGCCGGGCGGGCGCGGGCCGGAGGTACGGGAGCGGACGCCTACTTCGACGGTTCGGGGAGCTTGCAGTCCACCTTCGGGTTGGCGCCGATGTAGTTCAGCGGGCCGGCCACGATGGTGACCAGGATCGTGCCCGCCTCCGCGCAGTTGGTGTCGTCGTTGCCGTAGTAGCCGCGCTGACCGGCGGCGATGGCGCCGATGATGAGCCAGATGACGACCAGGACGCCGACTATCGAGGTGCCGCGCATCAGTTGCCTCCACTGGGGTCGTGGTGGATTTCGAGGTGGAGGCCATGTACCCCGTGCGGGTGATCCGCCAAACGGCGCAGCGGTGCCGGCACGGCCGATTCCGATTACGTCAGTGCGGTGGCACCGGCTCCTCCGGCGGACGGCCGCGGCTGCGGCGATAGTCGGCGCACGCCACCCCGCCCAGCACCAGCATCGCCCCGGCGCAGACGTAGACCGGCGCGAGGAACAACCCGGCCGGGGCGATCGTGAGCAGCGCCAGCACCCCGCCGGGCCGCGACGTCGACACCCGGCTGAACACCTCGTACTCGAAGGCGCCCCGGCCGACCAGGAACAACGCCGGCCCGCCGAGGATCACCGCCAGCCAGGCCGGCGGCGTGTGGCCGGCCGGCTCCAGCAGGACCAGGTCGAAACCCGCCGCGGTGGTCACCACCCCGGCCACCATCAGCAGATGGGTGTACGGGGCGGTGTTGAGGAACCGGCTCGGCTGCGCCGACCGGGCGATGGCGTCCGGCAGCAGCTCACCGGACTTGTGCACGTAGATGCGCCAGAGCAGCAGCGTGGTGGCGAACGCGACGGTGAAGGCGGCCAGGTTCTCCGCCTTGGCGTGGTGCAGGCTGAAAACGGTGCCGGCGACCAGCACGGCGTCGCCGAGCGCGATGATGAAGAACTGCTGGTACCGCTCGGACAGATGCTCGGCGGTGACCCGGCGCTGAGCGTCGGGCACCGCGCCCAGCCCGGGCACCGGGTACGCCAGCCGGAACCCCAGATAGTCGATGGCCAGGGCACCGGCCCAGAACCACAACCGGGCGGTGCCGTGCGCGGCCAGCGCGCCGACCAGCCAGGGCACCGCCGACAGGGCGAACCAGACGAAGATGCGCACGGCCCGGCGGTTCGTCTGCACGTCCCGGCGCACGGTGGGCATCAGGAACACCCCGCGTCCGAGATGGATCGCCACGTACGTGCCGGCGAACACCAGCCCCCGGGAGCCGAACGCCTCCGGGATGGCGGTGGTCATCAGCAGCGCGCCGAACATCACCGCCACGATCAGCAGCTTGATCTCGGTGCGCCCGGGATCGTAGACGTCGGTGACCAGCGTGGTGATCGCCCAGGTCCACCAGAGCGCCATCAGCATGACCAGCGACTCGGCGGCCCGTTCCCAGGTCACCGACCCGACCAGGTTGCGCGAGATCAACGCGAGCGCGACCACGTAGACCAGGTCGAAGAAGAGTTCCAGCAGCGTGACCCGGCGCGGCGCCTCCGGATCGCGAACCGGCGGTCGCCGGCCGGCGGGCTCCGGCGCTGCGGTGGGCACGAGACGCTCCTGCGGGTGGCGGTACGCGCGGCGGGCCGTCCCGGCCCTTCACCGACCGTAGTCATGCTCGCCCGCGCACGGTCACTTTTCCGCCATACCGACCCGGGCGGGGGTGACGGGGTGGGGAAGGGCGCCGGGCCGGTGGCGACGATCGTCACCACCGGCCCGGAATGTGGCGGAATGTCTACTCGGTGCTGGCCGGGAGCGCCCGGTCGGCGTCGGCGGGGGCACCCGCCAGCACCTTGGCCTGCTGCGGCCAGGTGGCCAGCCCGGGTGCGGCGCGCAGGCCGGCGGCCTTCACGGTCTGCCGCAGCGCGGCCTCGTCCAGCTCGGCGAGCTGCCGGTAGGTCCGGATACCGGCGTCCTGGAGCGCGGCGGCCATCTTCGGCCCGATGCCCTGGATCCGCCGGAAGTCGTCCGGCGTGTCCCCGGCCGCGTCCGCAGCCGCGTCGTTCTCGACCGAGGCCCGCGGCGCGGGCACGACGGCCGGCTCGGCGGCTACGGGCTCGACCGGCTCGACCGGCTCGGCGGCCTCGACCGGCGAGGGCGCCGCCTCCACAGCAGCCGCCTTCACAGCAGCCGCATCCGCGGCCGCCGAATCAGCAGACGACGCCGTCGCCGGCGCCTCCGGCTCGTCGGCGGGCGTCGACTGCGCCGGGACGGCGACGGGGGCGCGCTCCGGCTCCGCCGCGAAGGGTTCCGACTCGACGACGAGCGCCGGAGAAGCGGCCGGCTCGTCCGTGTCGGTGGAGGCCGGGGTGCCGGCGGGCTCGTCCGCACCGACCGACGCGGCGGCCGGCACCGGCTCGTCTAGCGGACGGTCCACGGCGGCCGGCTCGGCCTCGGCCACCGGCGCCGCAACCGGCTCGGCGGGGGACGACACCGGCTCGGAGACGGTGGGCGATGCCGCCGGCTCGTCGGCGGTACGGGCGGCGGTGGCGACGGCCGGCTCGGCGGTCGTGGCCTCGGTGGGTGCGGGTTGCTCGGCGACCGTGGCGGCCGCCGCGGGCTCGTCGACCACCGCGACCGGGCGCGGCGCGTCGACGGTGGCGGTCACCTCGGGTGCGGTCTCCACCGTGGGCGTCGCCGGGGCGCCGGACCGGCGGCGGCCGACGACCACCCAGCCGGCACCGAATCCGATGAGCAGGGCCAGTATCACGAACAGCCACTGCCCGAAGCTCGACGGCATGGGCCAACCTCCTTGTATGTACGTGCACGACGGTGGCGAAAGACTCGGGGCAGCTTCGCACACGCGCGCGGCGCACGACAGGCAGGCCGGGGCCGGACCACGGCGGTGGGACCGGCGGTGTCGGCCGGTGCCCGGAGGATGACCGAGCGTGTGCCGGAAACCCGGGTCGAGCGGCGTGACAGGGCGGGGAGACGCCCCGGAACCCGGGTGCCGTGCGTGGTTCCGGGGCGCCCCGTCCGTCGCCCGTGGCCGGTCAGTGGATCCGGTCGGGCGCAGGCGAGCCGGCGGCGTCCCAGCTGTAGAAGCAGCCGGCCACGGCGTCGCGGGGGGAGTGCCAGGTCGGCAGGTACGGGGAGGTGTGCGCGGAGAGCCGCTTGTTCACCTGCTCGTAGAGCGGGTTGTCGCGCAGTTCCGCGGTCAGGCCGGGGGCGACGTCGACGGTCTCCATCAGATGGACGCACAGGTCGTGCAGGTAGTACAGCGACCGGTGCCGGACGCCGGTGAGGTGGGGCAGTTCGGTGGCGTCGGACTCGGCGAAGATCTGCGCCACCCGCCCCTGTGCGCCCGGCACGATCCGGCTGACCACCAACAGTCGACTCATCGTGACCCCTCTCGCCGCCGCGGTGCTGGCCTCACGGTGCCGGTCGCGCTGTCACCTCGCCGTCACCGCGTACTCCGGGGCATTGATGGTGGTGGCGACGGCGCGGCGGGGGCGCGCGGCGCCGGTTTGGCGGTCCGGTCCGTGCGGCGCGGCGGCGGGTCCGACCGGCTGGCCCGGCGGATCGGCGCGAGGGTGTCGTCGAGCAGCGCGGTCATCGCCGGGGACGGTTCCAGGCGCAGTTCGCGCAGGAGCAGATCCCGATAGACGTAGAAGGAGTGGACCGCCTCGAACGCGTTGCCCTCGGCCAGGTGGATGCGGACCACCAGGCGGTGCGGGGTCTCCCGCAGCGGCTCGGCGGCCATCGCCTCCAGCGCCGCCTCCAGCGCCTCGCCGTGCCGCCCGGCGTCGAGGTGGTTGCCGGCGAGTTCCTCCAGCATGTGCAGGCGCAGCTGGCGCAGCCGTTCGCGTTCCAGCAGCACCCAGTCGTCGTACCAGCCGGGGAGCAGGTCGTGCCGGCCGGCACCGGTGGCGCCGCGCGGGACGGCGCCCTCGCGGACCAGCGCCGCGGTCTCCACCAGGTCGTCCACGTCGAGGCGGACGGTCGGTCCGAGCCGGACGGTGTCACCGTCGGTGCGCAGCGGGCAGCACGGATCCTGCCGCAGCCGCCACAGCGCGGTCCGCAGCGACGACAGCGCCCGCTCCTCCGGCGTCTCGGACCACAGCAGCCCGGCGAGGTGGCTGCGGGTCGCGGCCGGGCGCAGGCCGATCAACGCGATGACGCGCTGCAACCCCCGGGGTACGACCACCGGTGTGTCGTCGTGCAGCAGCTGGAAACCGCCGAGCAGGTGCAGTGACACCCGTGGGGCGGGTTCGCCCGCCGTCGGCATTCTCGATCCACCCGACACGGCGCACCCCCCAGCACCGGAACCCTCGTCCCGACGTTTCGCGTTGCCCGGACCGCCGCCCGCGACGCCGGTGTCGGAACGCCTCCGCCACGGCCGGAAGCTTCGCCGTGGCCGGGCTGACCGAGACGGAGAATATCAACACCTGTTACTCTCAGTCAACAGGCGGTCGGTCACTTGACTGTCCGTAGTGGGCTCGGTAGTACGCCTGTGATCTGCGAATAAGTGTCGTCACCGGAAACCGGAAGGCGATCTTCCCATAGCTCACGCACAGCTTGCGTCAACGCAGCGTCACCATGTTTGTGGCGCAATGGGGCCCGGTTGACGCCCGGTAGACGCCATCGGCGCGACCGTGTGGTGATCCGTGCGGCGCGACCGGTTCGCCGCGCACCGGGACGTGCAGGAGGCGCGAATGGACCGTTCGCTCATCGTCGCCAAGGTGGTGCCGACGGCCGAGGACCGGGTGGCCGAGATCTTCGCCGAGTCCGACGCGACCGAGCTGCCCGGCCTGGTCGGGGTCCGGCACCGCTCGCTGTACCGGCTGCACGATCTCTACGTCCATCTGCTGGAGACGGAGACGCCCGCGCAGGGCGCGGTGGAGGACAACCGCGGGCATCCGGAGTTCGTCCGGATCAGCGAGCGGCTGCGGCCGTACATCTCGCCGTACCTGCCGACCTGGCGATCGCCGCGCGACGCGATGGCGCACTGCTTCTATCGCTACGACGCGCCGGCCCACGACACCGCCGGGCGGCCACGGTGACCACGACCGCCCCGCGCGACGAGCAGCTCTGGTCGAGGTGCGACGGATGCGCGTCGCTGCTCTACCGCAAGCGGCTGCGCCGCAACCTGGACGTCTGCCCCGAGTGCGGGTCGCACGCCCGGCTCGACGCGCCGGACCGGGTGGCGCAGCTGGCCGACCCGGACTCCTTCGTCCCGCTGCCCGACCGGGCGGTACGCGTCGACCCGATCGAGTTCGTCGACGAGCTGCCGTACCCGCACCGGCTCGGCGCGGCCCGCGCGGCGACCGGCCTGGACGAGGCGGTGCTCTGCGGCACCGCCCGGCTGGGCGGGCACCCGGTGGCGCTGGCCGTGATGGACTTCCGCTTCCTCGGCGGCAGCCTCGGCAGCGCGGTCGGTGAGCTGATCACCCGGACCGCCGAGCGGGCGCTCGCCGACGGCATCCCGCTCGTGCTGGTGACCGCGTCCGGTGGCGCGCGGATGCAGGAGGGCGCGCTGTCGCTGATGCAGATGGCCACCGTCAGCCAGGCCCTCGCCGGGATGCGGGAGGCGGGCCTGCTCACGGTCAGCGTGGTCACCGACCCCACGTACGGCGGGGTGGCCGCCTCCTTCGCCACCAACACCGATCTGGTGCTGGCCGAGAGCGGCGCCCGGCTGGGCTTCGCCGGGCCCCGGGTGATCCGCCAGGTCACCGGTGCCACGTTGCCGGAGGGCTTCCAGACCGCGGAGTACCTGCTGCGGCACGGGCAGGTCGACATGGTGGTGCCCCGGCACGCGTTGCGGGGCCGGCTCGCCGCGCTGCTCGCCGCCGCCGAGGCGGGCCGCCGCCCGCCGGAGACCGCGTCCGCCCCGCGCCCGCCGGTCACCGCGCCGACCGTGACCGCGCGGCCGGACCGCGACCCCTGGGAGACGGTACGCACGGCGCGGCACCCGGGCCGGCCGACCACACTGGACTATCTGGAGACGGCGTTCGACGGGTTCGTCGAACTGCACGGCGACCGGCTCGGCGCGGACTGCCCGGCGGTGGTCGGCGGCATCGCCCGCCTCGACGGACGGCCGGTGATGGTGATCGGTCACCAGAAGGGACACACGACAGCCGAACTGGTGACCCGCAACTTCGGCATGGCCAGTCCGGCCGGGCACCGCAAGGCGCTGCGGTTGATGCGTCTCGCGGCGCGGCTGCGGCTGCCGGTGGTGACGCTGGTGGACACGCCCGGCGCGGACCCGGGGGTGAGCGCCGAGCAGCAGGGTCAGGCGGCGGCGATCGCGGAGAACATCCTCGCGCTCACCGTGCTGCCCACGCCGGTGGTGGCGGTGGTCACCGGGGAGGGCGGCAGCGGCGGCGCGCTCGCGCTCGCCGTCGCCGACCGGGTGCTCATGCTGGAGCACGCCGTCTACTCGGTGATCAGCCCCGAGGGCTGCGCGGCGATCCTCTGGCCGGACAGCTCGGCCGCTCCGCAGGCGGCCCGCGCGCTGCGGCTCACCGGCGCCGACCTGTGCCGCCTCGGCGTGGTCGACGAGTTGGTGCCGGAGCCGCGCCCGGCTGCCCACAGCGATCCGGGTGGCGCCGCCGAGTTGCTGCGCGCGGCGGTCGCGGCGAATCTCGCCCCGCTGCTCACCGTGCCCCCGGCCACCCTGGTCCGCCGCCGCCGGCAGCGCTTCCGCCGCTTCGGCGCGGCCCGCTCCGCCGGCCCGTCCCCGGCCGGTGGCCGGGCGGAGGTGGCGTGATGGCCGACGCCGAGGCCGAGCAGGTGCTGGACGGGCTGCGCCGGCAGGCCCGCAAGCTCGTCGCCGACCTCGCCGGGCCGGTACGCCGGGTGCGGCTGCGCAGCGGCGAGTCGGTGCTGGAGGTCGAGTGGCACGACCCGTCGCCGCCGGTGCAGCGCGCCGCCGAACCGGCCGAGGCGCTGCCCGCGCGGGCCGCCGAACCCGCCGCGCGTACCGCGCCCGCGCCCGACCGGCCGGCCGTGCGCTCACCCGTGGTCGGCACGTTCTACCGCGCCCCCGAACCCGGGGCGATGCCGTTCGTCGCGGTCGGCGACCTGGTCCGTCCGGGCCAGGTGGTCGGCATCGTCGAGGCCATGAAGCTGATGAACGAGGTGACCGCCGGCCAGGCCGGACGGGTGGTCGAGGTGCTCGTCGACGACGGCAAGCCCGTCGAGTACGACCAGCCGCTGATCGCCCTGGAACCGGTCACCGGACAGGACTGCTGATGTTCGACAAGGTGCTGATCGCCAACCGGGGCGAGATCGCGCTGCGGGTGCTGCGCGCCTGCCGGGAACTCGGCGTGCGCACGGTGATGGTGCACTCCAGCGCCGACGCCGACTCGCTGCCGGTGCGGCTGGCCGACGAGGCGGTACGGATCGGCCCGGCGGCCAGCCGCCGCAGCTACCTCAACGCGGCGGCCATCGTGGAGGCGGCCCGGCAGACCGGCGCGCAGGCGGTGCACCCCGGCTACGGCTTCCTGTCCGAGGACGCCGACTTCGCCGAGATCTGCGCCGAGAACGGGCTGGTGTTCGTCGGCCCGCCGCCGCAGGTGATGGCCGCGCTGGCGGACAAGTCGACGGCGCGGGCGCTGATGAGCAGGGCCGGGCTGCCGCTGCCGCCGGGCAGCGTCCGGACGCTGCCCACCGTCGCCGAGGCGCAGGAGGTGGCCGCCGAGGTGGGCTACCCGGTGATCGTGAAGGCCGCGGCGGGCGGTGGCGGGCGCGGCATGACAGTGGTGCGCTCGGCCGCCGAGCTGCCCCGCGCGTACGCCCGGACGCGCGCCGCCGCCCAGGTCGCGTTCGGCGACGACCGGGTGTACGTCGAGCGCTACCTGGCCGACGCCCGCCACGTGGAGGTGCAGGTGCTCTGCGACGGCCACGGCAACGGCGTGCACCTGGGCACCCGGGACTGCTCGGTGCAGCGCCGGCACCAGAAGCTGATCGAGGAGGCGCCCGCGCCCGCGCTGCGGCAGGCCACGCTGGACACCGTGGCCGAGGTGGCGCTGCGCGGCGCGCTGTCGGTCGGCTTCACCGGCGCGGGGACCGTGGAGTTCCTGGTCGACGAGGCCGAACGCTGCCACTTCCTGGAGATCAACTGCCGGATCCAGGTGGAACACCCGGTCACCGAGATGGTCAGCGGCATCGACCTCGTGCAGGAACAGCTGCACGTGGCGTTCGGCACCCCGCTGCGGCTGCGCCAGTCCGACGTACGCCTGGACGGCGTGGCGATCGAGTGCCGGGTCAACGTGGAGGATCCCGACCGCGACTTCGCGCCCGCACCGGGCCGGCTGGACCGGTTCCGGCCGCCGGGTGGACCGTTCACCCGGGTCGACACCCACGGACACGTCGGCTACCTGGTCAGCCCGCACTACGACTCGCTGCTGGCGAAGGTGGCGGTGTGGGCGCCGGACCGGGACGCCGCGCTGGACCGGCTCGACCGGGCGCTGGCCGAGTTCGACGTGGCCGGTCCCGGTGTGCGTACCACCATCCCGTTCGCCCGGCGGGTGCTGCACGACCCGGCGTTCCGCGCCGCCCGGCACACCACCGCCCTGGTGGAACGTCTGCTCACCCCGCCCGCCGACGATGCCCCGCCCGCCGAAGCCGCGGCCGGGGCGCCCCCGGCACGGGCCGTCGTGCCCGACCCGCGCACCGAGCCGGGCGACCGTACCCCCGTCAGCGCCGTGCCCGCCGCCGGCCCGACCACCTGGAGGAACCGATGACCGTCGCCCCCGACCGCCCGCTCGCCCGCGAGATCACCGACATCCTGGTCACGCACTGCGGCCTGGACCCGGACGCCGCCGCCGCCGCACCCGCCGCGAGCCTGGAGGAACTGGGCATGGACTCGCTGGCGCTGCTCGAACTGTCGGCGGTGGTGGCCGACAGGTGGCGGGTGAAGATCCCCGAACAGGCCGGGCAGCTCAGCATCGCCGGCGTCGCCGACCTGGTGGCCGGCAAGGCGGACCCGCCCGGGCACACCGAGAACGCCGTGGAGATCGCCGCGCCGCTGCCGCTGGTCTGGGAGATCACCAACGACGTGGCCCGGTGGCCGGAGCTGTTCACCGAGTACGCGACCGCGGAGATCCTGCACCGCGACGGCGACACCGTGCGCTTCCGGCTCACCATGCACCCGGACGAGAACGGTGTGGCGTGGAGCTGGGTCAGCGAACGCACCGCCGACCCGGCCACCCGCGAGGTGCACGCCCGGCGCGTCGAGACCGGCCCGTTCGAGTACATGCGCATCCACTGGCGCTACGACGAGACGCCCGCCGGCACCCGGATGACGTGGACGCAGGACTTCGCGATGAAGCCCGACGCACCCGTCGACAACGCCGGCATGACCGACCGGATCAACACCAACAGCACGATCCAGCTCGCCGTGATCAAGGACAGGATCGAGCGGGTGCACGCGGGAGGCGCGCGATGACCGACACCACCACCGCCCGGGTCTCCGTCCACGACGTACCGGCCGACCGCCGCCGGGGCGGGGAACTGCGGGTGCTGCTCGGCCCGAAGACGGTCGGCAGCACCTCCGGATTCATGGGCGTCGCCACGCTCGCGCCGGGGGAGCGGATCGCCGAGCACTACCACCCGTACAGCGAGGAGTTCCTCTACGTCGCCTGCGGCGCGATCACCGTCGACCTGGACGACGTGCCGGTGCCGGTCGCCGCCGGGGAGGCGCTCTACGTGCCGAAGGACGTCCGGCACCGGCTGCGCAACACCGGCGACGAGCCCGCCGAGGTGGTGTTCCACCTCGGACCGCTCGCTCCGCGCCCGGAACTCGGCCACGTCGACACCGAGAGCGCGGCCCCGCCGCCACGGGAGCCGTCGTGACCGGCCGGCGCACAGTGGTCACCGGCATCGGCGTCGTCGCGCCCGGCGGCGCCACCCGGGACCGCTTCTGGAAGACGATCACCGAGGGGCGCACCGCCACCCGCCGGATCAGCTTCTTCGACCCGTCGCCGTTCCGGTCGCAGATCGCCGCCGAGTGCGACTTCGACCCGGACGCCGCCGGGATCACGCTCGCCGAACGGCAGCGCGCCGACCGGTACGTGCAGTTCGCGCTCGCCTGCTCCGCCGAGGCGCTCGCGGACAGCGGCCTGGCCCTCACCGACGCGCAGCGGGAACGCGCCGGGGTGGTGCTCGGCACCGCGGTCGGCGGGACCATGGCGCTGGAGCAGGAGTACGTGCGGGTCAGCGACTCCGGCCGGCACTGGCTGGTCGACCACGCGCTCGGCGGGCCGTACCTCTACCAGGCGCTGGTGCCCAGCAGCCTGGCCGCCGACGTGGCCTGCCGGCACGGCCTGCACGGCCCGGCGCAGGTGATCTCCACCGGCTGCACCTCCGGCATCGACGCCATCGGGTACGCCCACCAGCTCGTCGCCGACGGCGAGGCCGACGTGGTGCTCGCCGGCGCCGCGGACTCGCCGATCTCCCCGGTCACCGTCGCCTCGTTCGACGCGATCGGCGCGACCAGCCCGGACAACGACGACCCGGAGCACGCCTCCCGGCCGTTCGACGCCGACCGGCACGGCTTCGTCCTCGCCGAGGGGGCCGCGGTGCTGGTGCTGGAGGAGGCCGAGCACGCCCGCCGCCGGGGCGCGCACGTCTACTGCGAGGTCGCCGGGTACGCCAGCCGCAGCAACGGCTTCCACATGACCGGGCTGCGTCCCGACGGCGCGGAGATGGCGGTGGCCATCAGCGACGCGCTGCGGCAGGCCCGGCTCGCCCCGTCGGCCGTGTCGTACGTCAGCGCGCACGGCTCCGGCACCCGGCAGAACGACAGGCACGAGACGGCCGCGTTCAAACGGGCGCTGGGGGAGGCGGCGTACCGGGTGCCGATCAGCTCGATCAAGTCGATGGTCGGTCACTCGCTCGGCGCCATCGGCTCGATCGAGATGGCCGCGTGCGCGCTCGCCATCGAGTACGGCGTGGTCCCGCCCACCGCCAACTGGGCCACCCGCGACCCGGAGTGCGACCTGGACTACGTACCGAACGAGGCGCGGGAGGTGCCGGTGGACGTGGCGCTGTCGGTGGGCAGCGGCTTCGGCGGCTTCCAGTCGGCGATGGTGTTCCGCCGGCTGGCGGTGACACCGTGAGCGCGAGGAGTGAGCCGGTTTTGCGAGCCCCGCAGTCGCGAACAAGGACGGTACCCGTGAGCGCGAGGAGTGAGCCGGTTTTGCGAGCCCCGCAGTCGCGAACAAGGACGGCGCCGTGAGCGCGCGGGCCGTGGTGACGGGCATCGGCGTGGTCGCGCCCAGCGGGATCGGCGCCGAGGCGCACTGGAACACGGTGCTCGCGGGCGCCCGGCGTACCGGGCCGATCACGCTGTTCGACCCGCAGCGGTACCCGGCCCGGTTGGCCGGGGAGGTGCCCGGCTTCGACCCGGCCGGGTTCAGCGACACCCGGCAGCGGGTGCAGACCGACAGGTGGACCCACCTCGGCTTCGCCGCCACGAAACTGGCGCTCGCCGACGCCGGGCTGCCCGAGGTGTCGCCCGACCCGTACCGGTGGGCGGTCACGCTCGCCAGTTCGTCGGGCGGCAACCTGTTCGGGCAGCGGGAGCTGCAACGGCTGTGGGGCGGGCCGAGCCGCACCGTCGGGGCGTACCAGTCGATCGCCTGGTTCTATGCCGCGAGCGTGGGGCAGTTGTCGATCCGCCACCAGTTCAAGGGACCGTCCGGGGTGACCGTGTCCGAGTCGGCCGGCGGGCTGGACAGCCTCGCGCACGCGGTGCGCACCATCCGGCGGGGCACCCCCGTGGTGATCGCCGGGGCGACCGAGTGCCCGCTGAGCCCGTACGCGCTCGCCTGTCAGCTCCGCTCCGGCCTGCTCAGTGACGTGTCCGATCCGGAGCGGGCGTACCGGCCGTTCGACGTCACGGCGAGCGGGTACGTGCCGGCCGAGGGCGGTGCGGTCTTCGTGGTGGAGGAACTGGGCCACGCGCTGTCCCGGGGTGCCCGCGTCTACGGGGAGGTCACCGGCTGGGCCGCCACCCACGACGCGGCGCCCACCGACCCGGCTGCCGGCCCGGACCCGGTCCACTACGCCCGCGCGCTGCGGCTGGCGCTGGAGCGCGCCGGGGTACGCCCGCACGACGTGGACGTGATCTGGCCGGACGCGCTGGGCGTGCCCGCGTACGACCGGGCCGAGGCGGCGGCGCTGCGTACCGTGTTCGGTGGCCGGACTCCGCCGTTGACCACGCAGAAGCCGCTGACCGGGCGGGCGCACCAGGGCGGGTCGGCGCTGGACGCGGCCACCGCGCTGCTGGCGTTCCGCCGCGGGATGCTGCCCGCCTCGGCCGGCCCGGACGAGCCGGCGCCCGGTTGCGAGCTGACGTTCCTGCGGCAGCCCCGCCCGCCGCGCAGCCGGATCGCGCTGGTCGGCGCGCGTGGCTTCGACGGGTTCAACAGCGCGCTGGTGCTGCGCGGCGCAGCGCCCCCGCCGGCCGGGGCGGGCTGACGAAGCCCGGTCGGTCGCGTCCGTCGATGCGCTGCCGGAGGGAGCGGCCGGCCCGGAAGGCACGCCGGGGGAGCCACACCCGCAACCCGACGAGAACGAGGATCAGCACGAGGAGCAGGGCCAGGTAGAGCCAGCGCATCACGCCTGCGCTCGCTCGGGGCGGACCGCCGCGCCCCGCCGGCGGGCGGACGCTGACCGTCACGACGGGCGGGCCAGGTACGCCGTCTTGGCGTCACCGGAGAACCCGCAGGCCAGATAGAAGGCGTGGGTCGCGGGCGAGCGCGAACCGGTCATGAGCATCGCCTTGTAGCAGCCCGCGTCCCAGGCGGCCCGCAGCGTGGCGGCCATGATCCGCCTGCCCAGGCCGGTGCCGCGCCGCGACTCGTCGACCACCACGTTCTCGATCACCGCGTACGGCGACGCCGACCGGCTCAGGTTGGGGATCACGTTGAGGTACGTGGTGGCGACGACCGCGCCGTCCACCTCCAGCACGAACAGGTGCAGCCCTTCGGCGGCCAGGATCCGCGCGAAGGCCCGTTCGTCGGAGCCGTCGCTCAGGTGCGGGTCGTCCGGATTCAGCTGCCGGTAGAGGCGGATGAGCTGCGGGAAGTCGTCGGGCCGGGCCGCACGGAACATGCCGTGAGCGTAGCCGCCCCGGCCGTCCGCGCGGGTCACCGCGAGCGCACAGCATCCGGCGGCCGGCGGGCTACCTTGCCGGCGTGGCCCCGATCCTGCCTGTCCGATCGAGCCTGAGCAATCCACCCAGCCGCCGTTTTGGATCTAGCCATTTGCATCTGGCGATGCGGAAGAGGGCCGTCGTAGGGTTCGCCCATACCCCGAACGACGTACCCGCTGGGCGGATCCGCCCAGTTCCTCAGTGGAACGGTGGCTGGTCGTGACTGCACATCCCGTGGCGGAAGATCCTGCCTCGACGACGGTGGACTGGGTGGACGACATCCTGTTCACCGGCCGCGACACCGACGTCTGCCTGCGGCTGCCCGAACCGGTCGACAAGGGCACGCTGCGCCGGCTCGTCGGCGAGGCGCAGGACCGGCTTGCCGGGGCCGGGCTGCGCGCCGGAGGCGCCGCCGTGCTGCGCCTGCCGCCCTCGCTCGCGTACGTGGCGCACCTGCTCGCCACCTGGCGTACCGGCGCCCAGGCGGTGCTGCTCGACCACCGGCTCACCGACCACGAGGTGGACCAGGCGCTGCGCCGGCTCAGCCCGCAGGTGGTGGTCGCCCCGATCCGGACCGGCGGCGGCGCGCTGCGGGTCTTCGTCGACGTCACCGCCGGGGTCAGCGCGTACTCCGACCGCCCGGCCGGCAGCCCGCACGCGGTGATCCAGCTCAGCTCCGGTTCCACCGGACCGTCCAAGGTGATCGGCCGCACCGCCGCCGGCCTGGTCGCCGAGGTGCACCGCTACACCCGCATCGACGGCGTCGCGCTGCCCGGCGAGCGGATCGTCCTGCTGCCCAGCATGGTGCACGTGCTCGGCCTGGTCGGCGGGCTGCTCTACGGGCTGCACGCGGGCGTCGAGCTGTGCCCGCCGGAGCGGCTCGGCGGCGACGCGATCCTCGCCGCCGTCGCCGCCCAGGACACCCCGGCCACCGTGCTCGGCGTCCCGTTCCACATCGGGCTGCTCGCCTCCACCACACCCGCCGGGCCGCTGCCCCAGCTCAAGCGCATGACCACCGGCGGCGAGCTGGTGCCCGCAGCCGTGGCGGACGCGTTCACCGACCGCTACGGCGTGCCGCTGGGCAACATGTACGGGATGACCGAGGTCGGCGTCATCGGCACCGACCTGCACGGGCGGCACCGCCCCGCCGTCGCGCCCGCCCCCGGCATCGAGGTACGCGAGCGCGACGGGGAGCTGTGGGTGAGCTGCCCGGCCAACCCGTACGTCGGCCCGGCCGACCCGACCCGCTGGGCCGACGGCTGGCTGCACACCCGTGACGCCGGCGTGGTCGACCCGGACACCGGTCTGGTCACCATCAAGGGCCGGCTGGACTCGCAGGTGTCGGTGGGCGGCCTGAAGGTCGACCTGACCGAGGTGGAGGCGGCAGTCGCCGGACTGCCCGGCGTCGTCGCCGCGGTGGTGGTGTGGGACGACGGCATCACCGCGTACGTCCAGACCGACGGCTCGCTGACCGAGGAGACGCTGGACAAGCTGATCGCCGAGCGACTGGCCGGCTTCAAACGTCCCCGCATCCTGCGCCTGCTCGACCAGATGCCCCGCACCACGACCGGAAAGCTGGTCCGGTCCGTCCCGGCGCTGCGGGACGCGGCGTCGTGACCGGCCCGCTCTACGAGCCGCGCACCCACCGGACGCCCGCCGGACGTCCGGTCCACCCCGAATCCCGCCCTGGACCGGCCGGGCAACGCGCCACCCGCGCGCCCGACCCCGCCGGTTCACACGCACGCGGTGTCCCGACCGGGCACCGTCAGCCGGTACACGGAGAAGAGGTCTGAATCATGCGAGACGAGGTCCGCACCTTCGTCGTCGAACAGCTCGCCGACATGAACTACGACGTGGAGGAACTCGACGACGACACCACGCTCGGCCCCTCCGGCGTCGACCTGGAGTCGCTGGCCCTGGCCGACCTCGCGGTCCGCGTCGAGGACCGATACGGCCTGAAGTTCGCCGACGACGAGTCGGAGAAGCTGGCGCTGATGACGGTCGGTGAGTTCACCACGATGGTCGCCGACCGGGTGGCCGCGAACAGCGACAAGTCCTGATGCCCGGTCAGCCCGACCTGGGGCGAGCTGACCTGGTGAGCATGCTCGCCGAACTGACCGCGAAACCCGCCGACCAGGTGCCGGACCGGCTCGGCTCGATGGAGCTGGCCTGGCTGGTGCACATGGTCGAGCAGCGCTACGACCGCCGGCTGGACCTGAGCGACGACGACCTCGCCGGCATCCGCACCGTCGACGACGCGCTCGTGGTGTTCCGTGGCTCTCTGACCGCTCCCGCAGATGGCTGAGCGGGAGACCGTACGGATCACCGGCACGTACGCGCTCAGCGCCCTCGGCAGGGGCGCCGACGCGCTGCTGGCCGGGGTGCTCACCGGCACCCCGGCGTTCACGCCGGTGCGCCGCTTCGACACCACCGGCCGCCGGGTGACGGTGGCGGCCACAGCGCCGGACGTCGGCACGCTCGCCGGCGAGCTGACCGACGCGATCGACAGAGCCGTCCGGGCCGCCGGACTGGACCGGGCCGGGCGGGCCGGGTCGGCGCTGTTCCTGGCCACTCACGGCGGGCCGTACTCGCTGCCCGTACCGCAGGGGTGGGACGAGCCGACGGTGCCGGCGCTCGCCGGTCACCTGGCCGCGCGGTGCGGCCTGCGCGGGCGTACCCGGACCTACACCACCGCCTGCGTGTCGGCGAGCAGCGCGGTCGCCGACGCGGCGGCGCTGATCCGCCGGGGTGACCTGGAGCGGGTCGTGGTCGCGGCCGGTTATCTGGTCGAACCGGACCAGTACGCGCTGTTCGACGCCGGTCGGGCGCTCGCCGCCGACGGCGCGGTACGCCCGTTCAGCGCCGGCCGCAAGGGCCTGCTGCTGGGCGACGGGGTGGCCGCCGTGGTGCTGGAGTCGGCCGGCGCGGCCGCGCGGCGGGGCGCCGAGTCGCTGGCGAGCGTCGCCGGGTGGGGCCGGGCGGGGGACGCGTACCACCCGTGCCAGCCGCACCCGGACGGGCTCGGGCTGGCCCGGGCGGCCGAGGCGGCGCTGCGGCGGGCCGGGCTGCCCCCGGAGGCGATCGGCTACGTCAACGCCAACGCCACCGGCACCCCGTTCAGCGACGCCTCCGAGGCGGCGGCGCTGACCCGGGTGTTCGGCGGGGACGCCGGACGGTTGCCGGTCAGCTCCACCAAGTCGGTGCACGGGCACGCGCTGGAGGCGTCCGGGTTGCTGGAACTGCTGGTCACCGTGCTGGCCCTGCGGCACGGCAAGCTACCGGTGACCGCCGGCTGGCTGGGCCCCGACCCGCAGTGCCCGCTGGACGTCATCCGGGACGCACCCCGTCCCGCGCGCACCGAACACGCCCTGACCTTCAACGCCGCGTTCGGCGGCGCCGACACGGCCCTCCTGGTGAGCACCTCATGACCGCCTCCGTCCCCAGCCCTCCGCGATCCTGCACGTCCGGCCCCGGCGAAACGGGCACGACGCCCGCCGAGGGGGCAGCAACCGCACGATGGCGCAACGACGGGGTGGTGGTGCTCGCGGAGGCGCGGTGGCCCGAGGCGGGGGACGAGGGCGCGGGACCGGCGGGGGTGGCGGGGTTCGTGCACTCGCCGTTCGCGCCGCTGGTGGCGGCGGTCGCCGAGCGGTGCCTCGCACGGCGGTACGGCACCGGGCCGCTGCCGCCGGGCAACCGCACGGCTGTGGTGCTGGTCAGCGCGGGCGGGGACACCGCCGGTGCGGCGCACGTCCGCGCCACGGTGGCCGCGGGCGGGCGGATCGGGCCGCTGTTCTTCTTCCAGTCGGTGCCGAACAGCGTGGCCGGGCACGTCGCGGCGCGCTGGGGACTGGACGGGCCGGTGGTGTGCCTGAGCCCGGCCGGCGACCCGCGGGCCGAGGGGCAGGCCGAGGCGGACCTGCTGCTGTACGACGGCGACGCCGCACAGGCGTTGCTGATCCTGATCGAACTGGCACCGGACGGTACGCCGGGCGAGGCGACCGCGGTGCTGCTGGGGGAGGGAACACGTCAATGAGGACGAAGGGACTGCGCGGCGCGCTCGCGGCCGACACGGAGCTGGGCGCGGGCAACGTGCTCGCCCGGGTGCTGGCCCACGGCGCCGACCCGGACGGGCCGGGGCTCACGTTCGACACAGGCGTCGACGGCCACCCGGCCGAGACCCCGCTGACCCTGGGCCGGCTCGACCGGATGGTCGCCGCCCGGGCCGCCTGGCTGCACGAGCGCGGGGTGAAACCCCGCGACCCGGTCGCGGTCTGGGCCGGCACGGCCGCCGACATGGTGCTGTCGTTCCTGGCGCTGACCCGCCTCGGCGCCGTCCCGGCGCTGATGAACGGCAGGCTGCGCCCCGAGATCGCCGCCGAGTACGTCCGCCGGCTGCGCGCCGCGGGTGTGCTCGCCGACGAGGCGCACGCGCAGGCGCTGGCCGGGCACGACCTGGGCGCGCCGATGCTCGGCGCGCCCGCGCGGGCCGGGACCGGCGACCCGGACGCCGCGCCCGCGCACTACCGGCACCACCCGGACGACCCGATCGTGATCACGCACACCTCCGGCACCACCGGCGTGCCGAAGGCGGTGCTGCACTCGCACGCCAGCCTGTTCGCCGCCACCCGCCACCTGCTGTCCATGCCGCAGGCGCAGGGCACCACGCGCATCCTCAACGCGCTGCCCGCCCCGCACACCGCCACGGTGCTCATGGTCAACCAGGCGCTCGGCAACCGGGCGGAGATGTTCCTGCTCTCCGACCAGGGCGGTGAGCGGGTGCTCGACGCGATCCAGCGGTGGCGACCGGACGGCGTGTTCGGCTTCTCCGTCACCTGGGCCGAACTGGCCCGCTTCGACCTGTCCGGCTACGACCTGGACTCGGTGCGGCTGTGGTTCAACACCGGCGACTGCTCGCACGAGCCGCACGTACGGCGGCTGGTCGCGGTCGGCTCCCGGGACGTGGTGACCCGCGGCGGCGTGACCCGGGTACCCGGCTCGGTGTTCATCGACGGCCTGGGCTCCAGCGAGATGGGCCACTCGATGTTCCACATCACCCACACCACCGGCACCGACCGGTACGGCCGCTGCGTCGGCCGCCCGTACCGGTTCACCAAGGTCGCGGTGCTCGACGCCGACGGCAACGAGCTGCCGCCCGGGCAGGTCGGCTGGCTCGGCATCGACTCGCCGTCGCTGTTCCGCGGCTACTGGAACGACTCGGTCACCACCTACCGGTTCCGGCTGCGTGGCTGGTACCTCACCGGCGACCTGGTGTACGCCGACGACGACGGCCGCTACTACCACCTGGACCGGGCGGTCGACTCGGTCGAGGCCGGCGACGGGAAACGGTTCTTCACCGCGCTGTCCGAGGAACGCATCCTCGCCGCCTGCCCCGACGTGACCGACTGCACCGTGGTGATCGTCAAGGCGGACGACGGCACAGTCACCACTGACGTGCTGCTGGAACTGGCCGCCGGCGCCGACCCGGACGCGGACCGCACCGAGCAGATCCGTACCGCGCTGGGTGCGGACGTGGCCGCCACCCTGCGCCGGGTCGTCCCGGTACGCGCCGACGACATCCCGGTCACCGTCACCGGCAAGGTCCGCAAGGTGGCGCTGCGCGAGCGCTACCTGACCGAGGCGCCGTCGTGACCGCCGTCATCACCGGCATGGGCCTGTTCACCCCGGCCGGGCGCGGCGTGGCGGACACGTTCGACGCCCTGCTCACCGGCCGGTCCGGGCTGCGCCGCCCACCCGAGGGACACCCGGCGGCGGGCAGCCTGGAGGTGGCCGGCGTGCTGCCGGACATCGACCCGCGCAGCGTCGCGTCCGGACCGGAGACGAAGGTGCTCGACCGGGTGGTGCTGCTCGCCCTGGTCACCGCCGCCGAGGCGCTCGCCGACGCCGGCATCGAGGTGGGCCGCGACGTCGACCCGGAACGCGTCGCGGTGATCGTCGGCGGCGTCGGCGGCATGTCCACGCTGGAGGGTCAGGTGCTCGCCCGAGCCGCCCGGGGCCGGGCGGCGGTCAGCCCGTACCTGCTCACCGGCATCCTGCCGAACATGCCCTCGGCTCGGATCGCCATCGCGCACGGCATCCGCGGCTACAGCTCGTCGGTCGGCACGGCCTGCGCCTCCGGCGCCCAGGCCGTCGCCGACGGGGTACGCCTCATCCGCGCGGGCGAGGCCGACGTGGTGGTGTGCGGGGCGAGCGAGGCGCCGCTGTTCGGCACGTTCGCCGACACGTTCGGCAACGCCCGGGCGCTGGCCCGCGGCTGGGACGAACCCACCGAGGCGAGCCGCCCGTTCGACAAGCGGCGCAACGGTTTCGTGCTGGCCGAGGGCGCGGCGCTGCTGGTGCTGGAGCGCGCCGGGCACGCCGACGGCCGGGGTGTGCGCGGGTACGCCGAGGTCGCCGGTTTCGGGGCGAACACCGACGCGTACCACCCGACCGCGCCGCGGCCCGACGGCGCCGGTGCGGCGGCCTGCATGCGCCGGGCGCTGGCGGCCGGCGGGGTCGGGCCCGCCGACGTCGGGTACGTCAACGCGCACGGCACCGGCACGAAACTCGGTGACGTCGCCGAGACGACAGCGCTGGCCGGGGTGTTCGGCACCGGCGGTGTGCCGGTCAGCTCGACCAAGGCGCTCACCGGGCACCTGCTCGGCGCGTCAGGGGTGCTGGAGGCCGCGGCCACCGCGCTGGCGCTCGACAGCGGCCTGCTCCCACCCACCTACCACCTGGACGACCCGGACCCGGAGTGCGAGGCGGACCACGTCCGCGCCGTGCCCCGGCCCACCCGGGCCAGCCACGCGCTGACGAACTCGTTCGGGTTCGGCGGCCAGAACGTCAGTCTGCTCCTGCGCCGGCTCTCCGGGCCGGCCCGCCGGGCCGCCACCCCGGCCGCGGGCTGACCGGACTCCAGTCCCGGGCGTCCGTCCGGGGCGTGATCACGGGGGGAACAGGGGAAGCCCATGACCATCAACGGGATAGACCATCTCGAACTGTACGTGGGGGACGCCCGGCAGGCGGCCTTCTACTTCGACAACGCGGTCGGGTTCCGGCTGTGTGGGCAGGGCGGTCCGGAGACCGGGCTGGACGGGCAGCGCTCGCTGCTGCTGGCCCAGGCCGGCATCCGGCTGCTGCTCACGACCGGACTGTCCGCGGAGCACCCGGCGGCGACGTACGTGCACCGGCACGGCGACGGCATCGCCGTGGTGGCGCTCGCCGTCGACGACGCCGCCGGGGCGTACGCGGAGCTGGTGGGCCGGGGCGCGAAGGCGCTGCGTTCGCCGCGCACCTTCACCGGCGCGGACGCCGAGGTGGTGGTGGCCGAGGTCGGCGGCTTCGGCGACGTGGTGCACCGGCTCGTCGAGCGGCGCGGCGACCCGGGCGTGTTCCTGCCCGGCGCGATCGAGCCGGTGACCGCCCCCGGTGGAACGGACACGCTGCTGGCCGAGGTGGACCACCTGGCGGTCTGCGTGCCGCCGGGGCAGCTCGGCGAGACGGTCGCGCACTACGAGAAGGTGTTCGGCTTCGCCGACATCTTCACCGAGCACATCGAGGTCGCCGGTCAGGCGATGAACTCCAAGGTGGTGCAGAGCCCGTCCGGGGCGGTCACCTTCGTGCTGCTGGAGCCGGACACCGGCGCCCGGCCGGGGCAGATCGAGGACTTCCTGCGCTGGCACGCCGGCGCCGGGGTGCAGCACCTGGGCCTGCGCACCGACGACATCGTCACCGCCGTCGGCGCGCTCGCCGGGCGCGGGGTGCGGTTCGCCAGGACGCCCGGCGCGTACTACGACGGCCTGGAGCAGCGGGTCGGCCGGCTGGACGCGCCGGTGGACCGGTTGCGCGAGCTGAGCATCCTGGTCGACTCCGACCACGACGGCCAGCTGCTGCAGATCTTCACCGAGTCGATGCACGTGCGCCGCACCCTCTTCCTCGAACTCATCGAGCGGCGCGGGGCGCGCACCTTCGGCAGCGGCAACATCAAGGCGCTGTACGAGGCCAAGGAACGCGAGCTGGCCGCGGCGGAAGGGGGCAAGGCGTGACCACCATCGATCCCGGGCTGACCGCCGAGGAGGAGGCGCTGCTGCCCTCCGACGAGGACGTCCGGCACTACGCCGAGCACGGCTGGTACCTGTCGAAGAAGCTGCTCACCGACGACGAGGTGGACGAGCTGGTCGCCGCCACCGACAGCTACTACGCCGGGGAGCGTGACCGCCTGCTGCCGGTACGGCCGCCGAAGCTGGCCTACTGGGAGCCGTCCCGGGGTGACGTGCAGCGGCACAACGACTACGTCCACCACGAGCACGACGGCATCGCCCGCATCCTGCGCAAGCCGCTGATCGGTGCGGTAGCCGCCCGGCTGACCCGCGCCGCCGAGATCCGCATCTTCCAGTCCACGCTGATCTGGAAGCCGCCGATCGCCGGTGAACAGTCGAACATCGTGCCCTGGCACTTCGACAAGCACTACTGGGCGTCCTCGTCGTCGGAGAACATGCTCACCGCGTTCATCCCGTTCCACGACTGCGACGAGGAGATGGGCACCATCACCATGGTCGACGGCTCCCACCGGTGGCGGGAGATCGGCGCCGACGACACGGTGGTGCGGCACTTCGCCGACCGGGACCGCGACCAGCTCGAAACCATGCTCGCCGAGAACGCGGCGTACAACGGCGCGCAGATCCGCAAGATCCCCATGGTGATCCCCAGGGGACACATGAGCTTCCACCACTGCCGCACCTACCACGGCAGCGGTGCGAACGTCAGCGGGCGGCCCCGCCGGGCCGTCTCGCTGCACCTGCAGGACGGCGACAACGCCTGGCGGGAGTATCCGCTCTCCGACGGCGCGCTCGCCGCGTACAACCACGACGTGCTGGTCCGCCGCACCCACGAGGGCCGGCCGGACTACGCGGACCCCGATTACTGCCCGGTCATCTGGCGCGACCGCGCCCAACAGGGAGGCTGACAATGTCACGATACGACTGGGGCAAGACGCACCCGGGCATCGAGCGGCTGGAGCGGGCGGTGACCGAGCGCCGCGACGTGGTGGTCAAGCACCCCCTCTACGCCAACCTCGACACCCACGACGCGCTCGTCACGTTCATGGAGCACCACGTCTTCGCCGTCTGGGACTTCATGTCGCTGCTGAAGTCGTTGCAGCGGCAGCTCACCTGCGTCACGGTGCCGTGGATCCCGACCGGGCCGACCGGCAGCCGCCGCCTGATCAACGACATCGTCATGGTCGAGGAGAGCGACGAGCTGGGCGACGGCTACATCAGCCACTTCGAGCTGTACGTGCAGGGCATGACCGAGGCCGGCGCCGACACCACCGCCGTGAACCAGCTCGTCGACCTGCTGCGCGACGGCACCCCGGTCACCGAGGCGCTCGGCGCGGCGGGCGTCCCCGCGCCGTCCGCGGCCTTCGCCGGCACCACCTGGCGAATCATCGAGACCACCCCGGTGCACTGCCAGGCCGCGGCGTTCGCGTTCGGCCGCGAGGACCTCATCCCGGAGATGTTCACCCAGGTCGTCGCCGTCAACGAGCGCAGCAACCGGCTGAACAAGTTCGTCGACTACCTGGAGCGGCACATCGAGGTCGACGGCGAGCAGCACACCCCGATGGCCATGCAGATGCTGGCCGACCTGTGCGGCGACGACGACACCAAGTGGCAGGAGTGCGCCGACACGGTGAACGCCGCGCTCGCCGCCCGCGCCCGCCTCTGGGACGACATCCTCGCCGCCGTCAAGGAGGGCCGTCCGGCGTGACCGGCGCCGACCCGCTCCGGCTCTACCGGACGGTCCGGCTGATCCGCCGCTTCGAGGAGCGCGCGATCGAGCTGGTCCACGCCGGGCAGATCGTCGGCGGCATCCACCCGTACCTCGGTCAGGAGGGGATCGCCGCCGGCGTCTGCGCGGCGCTGGACCGCGAGGACCTGGTCACCGGCACCCACCGCGGGCACGGGCACGTACTCGCCAAGGGCGCCGACCCGGCCCGGATGCTGGCCGAGCTGTGCGGCCGGGTCACCGGGCTCAACCGGGGCCGGGGCGGGTCGATGCACGCCGCCGACTTCGGCGTCGGTGTCCTCGGCGCCAACGCCATCGTCGGGGCCGCCGGCGCGATCCTCACCGGAGCGGTGTGGGAGCGGCGGCGGCGCGGCGCCGGCATCGTCGGCGCCACCTTCTTCGGCGACGGCGCGGTCAACGAGGGCATGCTCCTGGAGGCGTTCAACCTGGCCGCGCTCTGGCGGGTACCGGTGCTGTTCGTCTGCGAGAACAACGGCTACGCCACCACCATGCCGGTCGACGGCGCGGTCGCCGGCACCATCGCCGGGCGGGCCGCCGCCTTCGGCATGCCGGCGACCGTCGTCGACGGGCAGGACCCCGAGGCGGTACGTGAGGTCACCGCCGCCGCCGTCGCGCGGATGCGCGCCGGCGGCGGCCCCGAGCTGGTCGAGGCCCGCACCTACCGCTTCGACGCCCACCACACCTTCGAACATCAGGTACGCCTCGACTACCGGCCGCCGGAGGAGGTGGCCGAGGGTCGGTCCCGCGATCCGGTGGACATCGCCGGAGCGCGGCTCGACCCGGCGGCCCGGGCCGCCGTGGACGCCGCCGTCGAGGCGGAACTGGACGCCGCCGTCGAGTACGCGCTCGCCGGGCCGCACCCCGACCCGGCGACCGCCCTGGACCACCTGTACGCCAGCGGGCTCACCGCCCGGACCGGAGGTGGCTGATGCCCCGGCTCTCCTACCGCAGGGCGCTCACCCGGGCGCTCGCCGACGAGATGACCCGCGACGAGTCGGTCGTGGTGCTCGGCGAGGACATCCGGGTGGCCGCCGCGAACGTCACCACCGGGCTGCTGAAGAAGTTCGGCCCGGAACGGGTCCGCGACACCCCCCTGTCCGAGCAGGCGTTCACCAGCTTCGCCACCGGCGCGGCGCTGGCCGGGGCCCGCCCGGTGGTGGAGTTCCAGATCCCGTCGCTGCTGTTCCTGGTCTTCGAGCAGATCGTCAACCACGCGCACAAGTTCCCGCTGATGACCGGCGGCCAGTGTGCGGTGCCGGTCACCTACGTGGTGCCCGGCTCCGGCTCCCGTACCGGCTGGGCCGGGCAGCACTCCGACCACCCGTACGCGCTGTTCGCCCACGTCGGGGTGACCACAGTCGTACCGGCCACCCCGGCCGACGCGTACGGGCTGCTGGTCTCCGCGATCCGCTGCGACGACCCGGTGGTGGTCTTCGCCCCGGCGGGCGCCCTGGACCTGCGCGCCGACGTCACCGACCTGGCACCGGTGCCGCTGGGCCGCGGGGTCGTCCGCCGTTCCGGCACCGACGTGACGGTGGTGGCGGTCGGGCACCTGGTGCACGACGCGCTCGCCGTCGCCGAGGAACTCGCCGGCCAGGCGTCGGTGGAGGTCTTCGACCCCCGCACGGTCTACCCGTTCGACTGGGATGGGCTGGTCGAGTCGGTGAGCCGCACCGGGCGGCTGGTCGTCGTCGACGACGGCAACCGTTCCTGCGGCATCGCCGCAGAGATCATCGCCACTGTGGTCGAGCGGGTCCGGCTGGCCGCGCCACCCCGCCGCGTCACCCGCCCCGACGGTGCGGTGCTGCCCTTCGCGCCCGCCCTCGACCGGGCCGTGCAACCCGGCCGCGACCAGCTCACCGCCGCCATCCAACTGACCCTCAAGGACGGATGAACGATGGACCCGAACTACACGTGGCCGCCGCTCGGCCAGGCGTGGACCGACCTGCCCGAGTCCACCCGTACCGCGATGGTGACCACCGGCGCCGAAGCGTGGGAGGAGGTCTTCCACGGCCGGGCCACGTACAACAAGCAGTGGCGCCTGGCCCGCCCGCCCGTCATCACCGCCGACGCGTTCCGCGAGCTGAACGAGGTCTGCGACCGTATCGCCCAGCTCATCCTCGAAGCCTGCCGGCGTCGCGCACGCACCGCCGGTGAGCTGCGCCTGCTGCTCGACGTGCTGGACGGCGAGACCCGTCTGCTCGACCCGGACGAGGAACTGCGCGAGGGGCTGCTCGCCGCGTACCGGCCGGACGTGCTGTTCTCCGGCGGCGTGCCGTGCATCGTGGAGTACAACATCGACAGCAGCCTCGGCGGCGGCTTCGACGCCGACACCGTGATCCAGCGGTACGCCGAGCTGTACCGCGCGCACGCCCTGCTCGACGGCGCGCGGCCCGCGCCGTCCCTGCTGGACCAGCGGTTCGTGGCCATCCGGGACACGCTCGGCCTGCCCGACGGCGCCCGGGTGGCGCTGCTGATGGACTTCGACGCCGACTACCCGGGGCTGGACGACCCGGAGACGTTCATCCGTATCCTGTCCCCGCTGATCGACCAGGCCCGCCCGTTCGGCATCGACCTGGTCATCGCCCCGGTCGCCACCGCCGGCCTGGACGCGCAGAACCGGCTGGTCGTCGGCGGTGCCCCGGTCGACGCCCTGTTCCGGCTGTTCGTGCCCAACCGGGTCACCCCCAGTGCCGGGCTGGACGCGGTGGCCGGCGCGCTCGCCGCCGGCACGCTGCCGATGTTCGTCAGCAGTGCCGCCTGGCTGCTCAGCAACAAGCTGAACTACGCCTGGCTCTGGGACGACCTGGACCTGCTGCCGGAGGACGACCGGACGCTGATCCGGCGGTACGTGCCGCACACCGTCGCGCTCACCGCCGACCAGTTCGACCGGGCGCTCGCCGAACAGGCCGACCTGGTCGCCAAGCCCGCCGGTGGCTCGGCCGGGCACGGCGTGCTCATCGGCCGGGAGATGACAGCGGTGGCGTGGGCGGACGGGATTCGCGCGGCGATCGCCGCGGGCGGCCACATCCTGCAGCGCTACCACGAGGCGGACCGGGTGGCGATGGACTTCGTGCAGGTCGAGACCGGTGAGACGGTCACCGCCGACGTCCCGTACAGCCTCGCTCCGTACCTGTTCGCCCGCACCGGGTCGGGCGCGCTCGCGCGGGTCGGCTACCCGGGCTGCGACGAGGTTCTCAACCTGGCGAGAGGCGTCCTCCTGACCGGCATCCTCCTAACCGACTGACCCACCCACCCACCC